>JAFLEH010000001.1 GCA_017301995.1 Verrucomicrobiota bacterium
GGGGGGCTTACATCATGTCATGGGGGGGCTTACATCATGTCGAGGAGGACTGACATGATGTAAAACGGGGGCGACATAAGGAAAACCGGCCGTGGCAGTGCGTGCCGGGGGGATGGGGAATGGTGTTATTGGTTATTCGTTATTGGTTATTGGGGGAGAGGTGCTTTTCATCCACGATCCACGATCTTCTTGGCGGGGCCGATGCCTGGCACACCGTCATCATCAATTTCAGACATCCTGATCCGGCCGGAAAATGATTTGGCTCAATTTGCGGCGACAGCCACATCGATGAATGGCGCTTTCTTTCTGGTTTCTGGTTTCTGGATTCTGGTTTCCTGGCCCGATGGTTCGAAACCATTTTCCGACCGGCAAACCCAGTGGAGCGGAAATCAAGGCCCCGGATCAGGATCTCTGAATTTCCCTTCCCGTCCGCCCGCGACCATGGTAGCATTGCCCCGTGTTGCCCGACTCCCGCACCGTCCTTCTGTTCTCCCTTCTTGTGATCGGAACGGTCTCCGGATGCCGTGGGGACGATGCGCCCGCCGGGCCAGCACCAACCGCACCAACTCCAGCCGCGCCGACGCCCGAGGAAACGGCGGCGCGGCTCGCGGCCGAGGATGCGGAACTGGCCAAGGCGTTCGCCGATCCGTTGTTGGCGGATGGGTTCGACTATCCGGTCGGCAATGCCGATGGCGCGGGCAATTATGTGGCCGGAAACGGCAAACGCTATCGCGGATGGTATGTCGCGACCCGGTTTTGCGAGGCCTATCATCTGGGCATTCACAACGGGGAGGATTGGAACGGTTCCGGTGGCGGTGACACCGATCTGGGCCAACCGGTCCATTCCATCGCCAGCGGCCGCGTTCTAACCGTAACCGCCGGTCCGCCATTCGGAAACATCGTGGTGATCGAGCACCGCTACCTCGAAAACGGCATCCTAACCACCGTGTTTTCCCAATACGACCACCTCCGGGAAGTCATTGTGAAGGAAGGCGACACCCTCAAGCGCCGCCAGAAGATCGGCACCATCGGCAAGGGCGATTCCGACCAGTTTCCCGCCCATCTGCATTTGGAGATCCGCAAGGCCAACACGCGCGGGTTCTCGCCGTTTTTCTGGCCCTCTTCCAACGGTTGGGACGAGAAGAAGATCCGCGAACACTACGAAGAGCCGAGGACATTCATCCAGTCCCGGCGCAAGCTGCTGCACCCGGCAACCGCCGCGCGGGTGCTGCTGGTCGTGAAACACCGCCACCAATTGCATCGGTTCGAAAAGGGGAAAAAAGTCTCCACGGTCGAGGCGGCTGTTAGCCAGATCGAAACCGGTCACAAGACCGCCGAGGGCGACCTCAGGACTCCCGAGGGCGAATACCGGATCATCCAGGCCTCGCGCGGACCATTCGCGGAAGAGGGCATGATGCGTTTCCTCGGCGCGGCATGGCTGCGCCTGAACTACCCTAACGATCGCGACGCCCGCGCGGCCTTCGCCGCCAAAACCGTGACGGCGAAAGAACGGGATTCGATTCTCACCGCCAATTCCAAGGGCAAAATCCCGCCCGCCAACACCAAGCTCGGCGGCGGCATCGGCATCCACGGCTGGGCGGAAGGCGGCTGGGACCCGGCCGGACCACGCGCCCTAACATGGGGATGCGTCAGCCTGAACGAAAAGGACCTGCTCGACCTCTACGCGGCCGCACCGGTGGGCACGCCGGTGGTGATCATGCCCTGACCCTCTCCGAACCCGTTTCGCATTTCGGATTTCGGATTTCATGCTTCCTCCTCCGCCAACGGGTCGTTTTCCTCCGCCATCCCCCACCCTGGTCTTGCGCGGGGGAAATTCCGCGACATACTGCGGGCATGTTTCGCCATTTGCTCCGGTTCGCCACCTTTCTGCTGCTTTCCGCCCTTGCCAGCGGACAGTCCTACGCGCCCGTGAACGAGCGCCCGCCGGCCCTCGCGAGGGAATTCCGCGGCGCGTGGGTCGCCTGCATCTACAATCTCGACTGGCCGACCTCCAAGGGGCAGTCCGCAGCCGCCCAGCAGGCGGAACTCCGCACGCTGCTCGACAAAGTGGCCTCCCTCCGCATGAACGCGGTGGTTTTCCAGGTGCGTCCCCACTGCGACGCGGTTTACGCCTCTAACAATGAACCGTGGAGCCCCTGGCTCAGCGGCACCATGGGCCGTTCGCCGGGATATGACCCGCTCGCGTTCTGCATCCGCGAAGCCCACGCCCGCGGCATCGAGGTCCACGCTTGGTTCAACCCGTTCCGCGCCCTCGCCAACACCTCCCACCAGGCGTCCTCCAACCATGTGACGCGCTCGGCCCCCGGACTAACCAAGCGTTACGGCACGGTCGTCTGGTGCGATCCGGGAATCCCGGAGAACCGCAGCCGCGCGCTTTCCACCATCCTCGACGTCGTCCGCCGCTACGATGTGGATGGGGTCCACCTCGACGACTATTTCTATCCCTATCCGTCCGGCGGGCAGGCGTTTCCCGATGGAAAATCCCCGACCCAGCGGCGCGCGAACATCGACTCGTTTGTTAGCAACCTGTATGGGTCGGTGAAAAAACAAAAGCCCTGGGTTCGGGTGGGCATCAGCCCGTTCGGCATCTGGCAACCGGGGGTTCCGTCCGGAATCGAGGCCAGCCTCAACAGCTACGAGCAACTCGCCTGCGACTCCCGCAAGTGGTTGAAAAACGGTTGGGTGGACTACCTCGCCCCGCAGCTCTACTGGCGGATTTCACCGCAGAAGCAAAGTTTTCCCAACCTTCTGCAATGGTGGCGCTCGCAGGGATCGCGGCCGGTCTGGCCGGGCATCGCCACCGCGCGCATCAACTCGTCCGAGGACCCCGGGCGTCCGGCATCGGAGATCACCAACCAGATCGACCTGACCCGCCAGATCGGCAAGAACTGGAACGGCCATATCCACTGGAGCGCCCGCAGCCTGGTCACCAACCGCGGCGGAATCGCCACCCGCCTGGCATCCACCTACACCCAGCCCGCCGCCGTTCCGCCGATGCCGTGGATCAACAACCGCGCGCCCAACCCGCCGGGCGTCTCCGCGGTTCTAACCGAAAACGGCACCGCTGTCAGTTGGATCCCGGACGCCTCCGCCGCCAAGATCGCCGTCCAGGCAAAAACCGGCGGCACCTGGCGCACCGCCGCCATCGTCCCGGCCTCGCGCAAGTCCCTAACCATCCCGCGCGCCGACGCCATCGCCATCACCGCCCTCGACCGCTACGGCAACGCCAGCCCCGTCAAAACCCTGGGAATCCGCTAGCATTTCAATATCCAAAACACACCCATGTCCATCAATCAATATCTCCCCGAAATCATCACCGGCGTGGTCGCGCTGTTTCTCGGATGGCTCGTCACGAAACTGATCGCCTCCGCCCGCATCGCGGCGATCAGCGAACGCCTCAAATCCGAGGAGCGCCGCGCCACGGAAAACGAGGCCCGGCTGGCGCAGGTCACCGCCGCCGCCGAACAGCACGAGCAGGAGGCCCAGACGTTCCGCAACCAGCTAACCGAAACCCGCTCCCGGCTCGAAGCCGAAGCCCGCGCCGCCAAGGAAAAGCAGGAGTTGTTGGAAAAGTCCGAGCAAAAGCTCTCCGACACCTTCAAGGCCCTATCCGCCGATGCCCTCAAGGCCACCTCGGAACAGTTCCTCCACCTCGCCAAATCCACCCTATCCGCCCACACCGAGGAAGCCCGCGGCGATCTCGACCAGCGCCGCACCGCGATCGAATCGCTGGTGAAACCGATGGCCGAATCGCTCGGTCAATTCCAGCAACGGCTTGGCGAGATCGAGCAGCACCGCACCGACGCCTACGCCGAACTCCGCACCCAGATCAAGGCGCTGGGCGAAGGGCAGTTGGGATTGCAACGCGAGACCGCCGCATTGGTGAAGGCATTGCGCCAGCCCAGCGGCCGCGGCCAGTGGGGCGAACTCCAGCTCCGCCGCGTGGTGGAACTCGCCGGCATGCAGGAGTATTGCGATTTCGAAACCCAACATTCCACCACCACCGACGAAGGCCGCAATCTCCGGCCCGATCTGGTCGTCCGACTGCCCGCCGGAAAAACCATCGTGGTGGACTCCAAAACCCCGATGGACGCCTATCTGGATGCCATCGAGGCCACCGACGACGCGGTGCGCGAGGAAGCGCTGCAACGCCACGCGCGCCAGGTCCGCACCCATATCCAACAGTTATCCTCCAAGAACTACACCTCGCAATTCGCCAGTGCGCCGGAGTTCACCGTGCTCTTCCTTCCCAGCGAATCGTTCTTCTCCGCCGCGCTGCACTCCGACCCCGGCCTGATCGAACGCGGGGTGGACCAAGGCGTGATCCTCGCCACGCCCACCACGCTGATCGCCCTGCTGCGGGCGGTCGCCTACGGCTGGCGCCAGGAATCCATCGCGGAAAACGCCCGCGAGATCTCCTCGCTCGGCCGCACCCTCCACGAGCGGCTCGGAAAACTTGCGGAACACTTCGCAAAACTCGGCCGCTCGCTCGGATCCGCCGTGGATTCGTATAACAATGCGGTCGGTTCGTTCGAAACCCGCGTGCTCAGCGCGGCACGCAAGTTCGAGGACCTCAAGGCCGCCCCGGAATCCGCCGCGCTGCCCGATCTCGAACCGATCGACAAAGTCCCGCGCGGCCTGCAGCCGCCGCCCGCCGCCCTCGCGGCACTCGCGTCCGCCAGCGAAATCGCCTCCCGCCAGCAGGCTCCGCTCGCTCTAACCCAACCGGATCCCCTCCCCCCCAGCGACGCCGATTTTACGTTCGTGCCCGATCCCGCGCCGAGCGCCCAATCCGCCGCCAACGATCTCCGCGCCGCGCTAACCGATCTGTGATCCTGAAACCGCGAATGAACGCGAATGGACACGAATGTGAAATTGAAAATGAATGCGTTCTGACGGCCAGGCCGTACACCTGATGGATTGAACATCCGATCTCTCCAGCTCATTGAAAATTCGCGTCATTTGGCGTCCATGGGAGATTATGCCAAATAAGGGCATGTGGGGGAAGCGGAAACTGTCACCTTCACGGCGACATCATCGCGACGAGTCACGCCTCTGATCTTCTTTGAAGGTCCACATGGCTAAAAAATGCCGGGTATGTGGATCGGTTGGCGGGAAAACCGCCGAAGGCTAGGAGGCGGTTTGGACGGGTGCGACAGCGCCCGCCCCGAAGGGGTGAGGGCTGAATAGGCCAGCCCGAATCAAACAGAACATACGGTGGGTGGAGTTTGTTTTGGAGCGTTCTGATGAATATTGGGAGGGCCAAGCCGCCATCGCTGCGGACCGTTTTCCAAAGAAGCTCCGATCCGACCAAATCTTTCCTCCCGATTGGCACGGCCTTTGCGGTGGCTGCCACATTTCGGATTGCTCGCTCGGGGATAGAGGAAACCCTAGGGCGCGACCCGCAGGGTCACCTTGTGGGTCGCTTCCTTGGCGCCGATTTCCAACCGTTCGATGGCGGCGGGTTTGCCGTCCTTGAGCGCGACGACCTGATAGAGCTGGCCCTGTTTCACCTTGACGGTATAGAAATTGTTCATGTCGGCGGTGGTTCCCGGGGTTTTTCCGGTGGCCACTTCCACATCGGCCTGGAGGACTTTCACCTCCAGTTCGCGGCGGGCCTCGCTGCCGCTGCCGCCGCGGGCCATCGCCTCGATCCGGAGTTCGCATTCGCCCACGGCCGCCAGCGTGTCCTTGCCCAAAGCGATGTAGCGTTCGGTCACGTCCACGCCCGGAACGGAGTCGTCCTCCATCGCCCAAACCATCGGAAAATGCTTGCCGGTGGGCTTCCAGGAGGTTGAGAAAATCCCGTGCGCCACGCTGCCGGGAATCCCCCGCGCGGCATCCGCCACCAGCCATCCGCGGTCGAAGTCATCCGGGCCGCCGCCGTATTCGACAAACTGCCAGCCCTTCGTTTCCGGCAGCCAGACTTCCACCCAGTTGTGGTTCCCCTGTTTGGTGGTCCACATCGCGGTGCCGGAGATCCGGGCGGGCACGCCGACGGCACGCAGCGCATCAACCAACAGGATGGAAAGGCCCGTGCATGAGGCCATCTTGAGTTTCATCGACTCCACCGGCCCCTGGTTAGGCGCGCGGCGCTTTGTGTTATAGGAAACGCCGGTTTCCTTGGCGATCGCCGCGTTTACCTTGACCACCGCTTCGCGGACCGTCTTGGCACCCTCGGTGTGCGGGCCGAAGCGGCTGAGGAAATCCCCGCGCCAGTCGTCGCGCGTTTCATCCAACACCGCGTAGGGCACCACGTCGTTGAAAAAGATCTCCTCGGGCACCGACTTCGCCCACGGGAATTTCTCCCGTGCCTGATAGGCCATGGCCACGTTGGAGCGCAGCCACTCGGGTTTCAGTTTCGCCACGTCGCGGGCGGGCATGTGGTCGATGAGAAACGAAATCGCCCCACGCTGCGCCTCGGGCGCGCCATCGAGGGTGGCGGTCTTGAGGTCGGTACGGGGATCGGCGGCGGCGAGGCCGGTTAGAGCGAGGAGTATGCAAATGGAGCGGATCATGGTGGTAAAGCGTCGTGGATTCACAAAGCGGTGCGGATTTTTTCCAGTCCGGCGAGCATTTTCTCCCGCGGGCAGCCGTAGTTGAAGCGGATCCAGCCCGGCCAGCCGAAAAACGCCCCGTCGGATAGAAACAGTCCGGCCTTTTGTTCGAAGTGGTTGGCCGGGTTCTCCACGCCGACCTGCCGGGCGTCGATCCACGCCAGATAGGTCGCCTCCGGCGCGGTAATCGTGAGGCCGGGACACTGTTCGCGGATGAACGCGACCAGCGCGTCGCGGTTTCCGGCGAGATAGGCTAACAATTCCTGACGCCACGGTTCGCCGTGCCGGTAGGCCGCCTCCGCGGCGTAATAGGCAAGCGCGTTGATCTCCGAGAGCGTGTGGCCGCGGGTGGCGCAGAACCGGCGGCGCAGCGAGTCGTCCGGAATCACCGCGAAGGCATAACCGAGCCCGGCGATGTTCCACGTTTTGCTAGGAGCGAGCAGGGTGATCGTCCGCCGGGCCAGCGCGGGCGGTAAACTGAGCGCGGAAAAATGCGGGGTAGCGGCTTCATCAAGGATCAGATCGCAGTGGATCTCATCGGCGACCAGAACCAGATCGTGCGCCTCGCAAAACGACGCCACCTGGAGGATTTCCGCCTTTGAAAACGCTCTCCCTAACGGATTCTGCGGGTTGCAGAGCAGAAACACCCGCGTCCGGTTGGTTACAGCGCGCTCCATCGCCGCCCAGTCGAACACCCAGCGCCCCTGTTGGAACGCGTGATCCACGGTGACCAGATCCACGCGGGCATCGTGATGGACGTTCAGAAACGGCGGATAGACCGGCGTGCAGGTCATCACCGCGTCGCCAGGGCCGCAGAACGCGCGGACGGCCAACGAGAGCGCCGGCACCAGCCCGCCGAGGTGGACGATGTGTTCCTGCGGCACCTCCGCGCCACGGCGCACCCGGAGATATTCCAAGACCGCCTCGTTCAGCCCGTCGTGAGCCTGGGCATAGCCGAAGACCCCGTGGTCCACACGGTCATGCAAGGCAGCGAGGATTTCCGGCGGCGACGCGAAATCCATATCCGCCACCCAGAACGGATCCAGTTCGGGTCGGCGGTCGTATTTGATGCATCCGGTGCCGCGGCGGGCGATTGGAGTGTCGAAACAATGAGCCATGCGCGGCGAGCGATAGGCCAAACCGGCCCGACTGGGAAGCGCAATCCACGCCCGGCGCGCACTTGATGCAGAGCGCACGGGAATGAAGTAGCGAATCACCGATTGCGGAGGCGCCAACCATCCTCCCCTCATTCTCATGCGGCCCCGGCGGTGCCGCGCCACCTGGCGTTTTGTCGGAAATTTCCCGTCCTTTGGTGGTTTCGGATTGCACGCGGGGGAGGTGTGGCGGCAGCATTCGTCCGGCATGGCTTACACTCCCGAACGCGCCTACGAACTGGTCGCCGCGGCCCACGGTCGCGGCAGGCTCGCGCACGCGCTGTTGGTCAGCGGTGCCAACGGCTGCGGCAAACAACACCTCGCCGCCAGACTCATCCGATTGGTCAACGGCGGCGGCGGCGGCGGCGGATTCGATCTGTTCGGCGAACCGGTGGTGGAAACGGTGCCGCCGTTGGAGGAACTGGAGGACGCTTGGGTCCGGGTCATCCGTCCCCGGATGAAGTCCCGCCAGATCGGCGTGGATATCATCCGCGATCTGGAGCACACGCTCCACCTCGCCGCGCCGGAAGGCACCTACAAAATCGGCGTCATTCTCGAAGCCGACCGCATGAACGACCAGGCGGCCAACGCGTTTCTCAAGACCCTTGAGGAGCCTCCCGGCCGCACCCTGCTGCTGCTCCTAACCGCCAACCCGCAGCGGCTGCTCCCCACGATTCTCTCCCGCTGTCTGAACATCCCGCTGTTAGGCGGGCGCAGTCTGCTGGCCGAGGGCGGCGACGAATTGGTCGCGGCGCTCAACAACGCCGCGCTGCGGGGATTCGGCACGCCGGTCGCGGCGCTTCATTTGAAAGCCGCGTTCACCGGCATCCTCGCCCGCCACCGCGAGTCCGCCGATTCCGCCGCCGCCGCCGCCGAGAAGGAGGAAATCGCCGCCTACCGCGACACCACGGACGGTGCCTGGCTCAAGGAGCGCAAGGCCTTTCACGAGGCCTCCGCCCAAGCCGAATACCTCGACGCCCGCAACCGGATGTTTGACGTCCTGCTCGCCTGGATGGCCGATCTTCTGCGCCTGCGGACCAAAGCCGGAGGGCTCGATTTCCCCGAATCCGCCGGCGATCTGGCGAAAATCGCCGGACGCGAGAACGAGGAGCGTCTGCTGCGCCGGATGGAGGCCCTCGAATCCCTGCGCCGGACGCTGGAAACCAACGCCTTCGAGCCGCTGGCGCTGGAGGTGGGATTCCTCAAGGCATTCGGTTAGAAAATCCGGACCTATCAGTAGTTTCCATCCCCTTCCGCCAAATCGGACATGGGTGTGGCCACGGATTCCAACAACTGGTCCAAGCCTTCGAGCACCCGGAGGATGCCTTCCGACCAGCGGCTTTGCACCCACGCGGGCGACGCGAGTTCCAACAAATGCTCCAAAGTGCCCGGCCGCAAAAACGGCTCCAGCCCGTAGCCCGGCATCAGCGAGGATTCGCCGCGGTCCGGATCCACCAGCAGCAGGATCGCATGGTTGTTCCGCCCCCGGCTGGCGTGCCCGGCGATAATCCCGCCATTGAATATCCAGAACGCGTATAGCCCTATCGGATGGGTGTGCGGGAACGCGTGCAGCACCACCTGGACCACCACCTGCGGAAACCGCACCTGCAGCCGCTCGATCCGTTTCCGGATCCGCGTGGTTTCCTTGCTCCGCATCAGCCGCGAGGTGTCGGAAACGACCGGATGCAGCAACGGAAGAGCACCTAACAAAGAACTGGCGCGTGGAAACGTCACCCTGCACGCCGGACACTCTGCGGCATCGGCGCGCAACGGGGTTTGACAATAGGGGCAGTTCATCGCTGGCGGGACCTATATCGCGGCCCGGACCTGTTGCAAAGCGGGAAATGCGGCCATCAGACGGTCACCGACTCCGGTGACGCCTCGTCCCGCGAAACGATCAGCGGCCGCAGCGGACTCCATTGCCCGGTTAGATCGGGATCCCCCGCCAGAACCGAGTCAGCCAGCGCCCGGGCCTCCCGCAGCAGCGCGGTGTCCGCCAGAAACTCGGTGAATTTCAGATCGCTCAGGCCGCTCTGGGCCGTTCCGAGCACGTCGCCCGGCCCGCGCAGGCGGAGGTCGGCTTCCGCGATCTCGAATCCATCGGCGCTTTGCTCCAGGATCCGGAGTTTCTCCAGCGCTTCAGGGTTCTTTCCGTCGGTGAGGAGAACGCACCACCCCTTGTGTCCGCCGCGGCCGATCCGGCCCCGCAGTTGGTGGAGTTGCGCCAGGCCGAATCGCTCGGCGTGGTGCAGGAGCATCAGCGTGGCGTTGGGCACATCGACGCCCACCTCGATCACCGTGGTGGCCACCAGCGCGTGGATCTCCCCATCGCGGAACCGCCGCATCACCCGTTCCTTTTCCTCCGGCCGGAGCTTGCCGTGCAACAGGCCGACCTCATGCCCGGATAGACGCTTGACCCATTTTCCATGGGCCTCGATCGCGGATTCCACCTTGAGCGTCTCGCTGTCCTCGACCAACGGATAGACCAGATAGGCCTGGCGTCCCGCCTCCAACTGGTCCCGCACGAATTTCGTCACGTCGTTCTGTTTCGGCGCCACCCGCACCGCGGTGACCACCCGCCCGCGCCCCTCGGGCTTCTCATCCAGCAGCGAAACGTCGAGGTCGCCGTAAATCGTCATCGTTAGAGTCCGCGGAATCGGCGTGGCGGTCATCACCAGCACATCCGGCACCACGCCCTGCCGGATCAGCGCGGCGCGCTGGGCCACACCGAACTTGTGCTGTTCGTCGATCACCACCAGCCCGAGGTCCCTGAACGCCACCGAGTCGAAAAGCAGCGCGTGGGTGCCGATGATCACCTGCGGTTCGCCCTCCAGCAGCAGGTGACTGGAGTCGTCGCGTGCCGAGGTCCGTAGCGAGATCCGGACGCCGAGCGGCTCAAGCCAGCGCCGGAATGTTAGGAAATGCTGCTCCGCCAGAATCTGGGTGGGCGCCATCAGCGCGGCCTGGCACCCGGAATCCACCGCCAGCAGCATCGCCGCCATCGCCACGAAGGTCTTGCCGGAGCCGACATCGCCCTGCAGCAGGCGGCTCATCGGCCTCGGCTCCCGCATGTCCGCCACGATCTCGCGGATGGAGCGCTTCTGCGCTTCGGTTAGATCGAACGGCAGACTTTCGTAAAACCGTTTCAGCAGGGTGGTTTTCGTTCCCAACACCCGTCCCGGCCGCTCGTGATAGCGCGCCCGGCGCCAGGCCACATTGAGCTGCAGCGCGAAGAATTCCTCCAGTGCGAACCGCCGCCGCGCCTCCGATGCGGTTTCCAAACTCGTGGGAAAATGCGCCTCGCGCAACGCCTCCGACCTCGGACCGGCGACCACCGCCGTGGCGATCTCCAACGATTCCGGCGCGGTCTGGAGCAGCAGCAGGTGCATGATTTCCCGCAGCCGCCGCTGGGCGATGCCGGACACGTTCCGATAGATCGGCACGATGCGTTCCAGATGGATCGACTCGCGGTCGTCGTCGCCGCGCAGGATTTCAAACTCCGGATGGTCGATCACCAGGCGTCCGTTGGAGTCCTTGACCTTGCCGTAAAGCACCACTTCCTGGCCTGCCAGCAGCAGCTTGTGGATGAATGGCATATTGAACCAGCGGCAGGTCACCTTGCCGCCACCGAAGACTCCGTCGGCGCCGTTGATCACCACCGCTTCGAAAAACCGCCGGCCATGCCCGAAACCGCGGGGAGCCGCATCCAACACCGCTCCCCGGAGGCATACCGGGACCGGCGATGCCTGGGTGGGAAACGCATCGAACCGCCGCCGGTCTTCGTATCGTTTCGGCAGGTGGGACAACACGTCCGCCGCGGTGCGGAAACCGGCAGCCGCCAGAGCCGCCACATCCTTGGGTGGCAGCATCGGCGTTTCGGCTAACTCGTCATGCGCGGCGATCACCCGGAAAACCTCCCGGATTATCCGCCCCATTTCAAGCCCTAACCGCCGCGCGGTCCCGGAGCGCGTCGATACAGCGGCCCAACAGAACGGGGTCCAGCTCATGCGCGTTTTCCCCGCGGCCGAGGTCGCACAGAAGCAACACGGTGAGTTCGCCCCCCAAATGCTCCCGGAACTCCTCCAATCCCGCCAAAACCTGCCTCCGTCCGTCCGATCCGGTCCAATCGAGCCCCGGATGATAGAGCGGCAGCCCGAGCCCTTCCAACACCCGGATCACCCGCTCGCCCGCATCCGCGGCCAACCGGCCTGAACACACCGAATACAGGGTGTCCAGCGCCACACCCACCGCCACCGCGGGGGCATGCGCGAGCTGATAGTGGGTCATCGCCTCCAGCTTGTGCGCCGCCCAATGGCCGAAATCGAGCGGCCGGCTCGAACCGGTCTCAAACGGATCGCCCCCGGTCGCGATGTGCCGCGCGTGCAGCAGACCGGACCGCTCGACACATTCCGCCAGGCATTCCGGAGCCAGCGCGGCCAGACAGGCCAGATTGTCCTCGATCCACTCGAAAAACGCCCGGTCCTTCACCAGGGCCACTTTCACCGCCTCTATCAGACCGCCGCGCGCCGTTTCCGGTGGCTGGGTGCCTAGCAAATCCAAATCGTTCACCACCGCGAATGGCACGGCGAAGGATCCCACCCAGTTTTTCTTGCCGAAGGCGTTGATCGCGCACTTCACCCCCACCCCGCTGTCGGCCTGGGCCAGCGTGGTGGTCGGAAACCGGACCAGCCTGACTCCACGGTGGGCCGTCGCCGCGGCGAACCCCGCCACATCCAGAAACGCCCCGCCGCCGATCGCCAGAATGTAGGAATGGCGGTCGAGGTGGCAGCGGTCGATCATTTGCCAAAGCTGGCCGACCAGCGAATCATCCGCCTTCACCGCCTCCCCGCCCGGATGGAGGTGGATACCGCGGAATGTCAGGTCGAGATTGCCGAAATACGCTTCGATTTCCGCAGCCAACCCCGGCCATGCGGCGGCCACCGCGTCCTCGATCCACACCAGCGCCTTGCGTCCGCCTCCGGCCGCCAGCAACTCCGCGACCTCGCGGTTCTCCGCGGCAAACGCATGCCGGGTGAAAACGATCCGGTGCGAAAAAACTACGGGAATCTCAAAATCATGTCGGGACATCGGCGCGGCGCAGTGGTATCCCGGTTTGGCGCGCCGCGCCAATGTTTATTTGTGATTTCGCATCCCATGGAACCTATCGAAACCCTGTTTGAAACCCGCTGGCTCGGCCTTTACCGCATCGGCCACTGGGACTTCGTGCGCCGCCCGGCGTCGGACCGCTGCGTCGGCATCCTCCCGCTGACCCCGGACGGCGAGGTCGTTCTAATCGAGCAATTCCGCATCCCGATCCAGCGGCGGGTCATCGAGATTCCCGCGGGGCTTGTCGGCGACGAACCCGAATTCCGCGGAGAGTCGCTCGCGGAAACCGCCGCACGCGAACTGCTGGAGGAAACCGGCTACCGCGCGGCCGAAATCCGTCCCCTGCTGGCCTCTCCCACCTCCGCGGGCATGACCTCGGAGTTCACCCATTTTTTCCTCGCCACCGGCCTCACCCGCGAGAACGAAGGCGGCGGCGTTTCCGGCGAAAGCATCACCATCCATCATGTCCCTATCAGCCAACTCCGCGCCTGGCTCGCCGCCAGACAGGACGACGGCTGCGTGATCGACTTCAAAATCCACGCCGCCCTCTGGCTGGCGGGAGTCGCTTAGCCTGGAATCCGGCACCTCCCCGCAACCGGAGCGCAGTGGAACCGGAACGAAGTGGAAGCTCCTCACGGAGCACTGACTTCAGTCGGCGTCTAACGGAGCGCGGACTTCAGTCCGCCAGCCAGCCAGATCAAGCTCACCCCAGCCGAGACTTTTCACCGCCAAGCCGCCAAGCTCGCCAAGGAGATCGAAGATGAAGAATCACAGGGGAGCACACGCGCCCCCGCGTGTTCCGGAGCGCGCCCTCGCGGTCCGGTCGCTCCGCAGGCCGGGCGACGATCCTCTCCGCAAACAAACCCTCCCGGCCATGGTGACCCGGTTTCCGGCGAGGGCGCCGGAAACAGCACGCGAGGGCGCGTGCGCTCCCCGGAAAAGATCCACCGCACCTGCTGCGGTGCCCTCCCCGACGCCAAAATGCCGCGCCCTACGTGGTAGGATGTCCTCCCCGACTCCAAAAAACCGCGTCCTACGTGGTAGGATGCCCTTTCCGACTCCCGAAAACCTCGCCTTACGCCGTAGGATGCCCTCCCCGACTCCAAGAAACCTCGCCTTACGCCGTAGGATGCCTTTCGCGGCTCCAAAAATCCCCGCCTTACGCCGTAGGATGACCTTTCCGGCTCCAAAAATCCCCGCCTTACGCCGTAGGATGCCCTCCCCGGCTTCAAAATACCTCGCCTTACGCCGTAGGGTGACCTTTCCGGCTCCCGGAAAGCACGCCCTACCACGTAAGAAGTGCCAAAACCCCCGTTTTCCGGCCTGAAAACCGCGAAATCCGCCCTTTCTGACAAAAATTTCCACCGCCACTCCGCATTTTCCGCTTGCGCCCCCGGCTAGATTTCTGCTAGTCCCACCCCATGGCCAGCAACAAGATACCCCAATCGCCCATTGAAGACGTCTTCGCCCTTGCCGGAGACATGGCCGGAGGAGCCGCCGCCCAAGGCGCGTCCATCGGTCTCGTCCAGAACACCCAAACCACCATCAACGCCGCCATGGATTGACGATTGTCGATTGAGGATTGTTGATTTCTGATCTGACCTTGAAGGCGCGACCCCGCCAAGCGCCCGCCAAATCAAAAATCGTCAATCCTCAATCGACAATCGATACAGCCCCGCCCGCCCCATCCTGAAGCATTCACCGCCAAGTCGGCCATGGAGATCCAAAATTGCAGATGAAGAAGCGCATCGCTCCCCAATAACCAATAACTGATAACCCATAACCGCGGCGCAGCCGCCCCGCCCACCCGCCACCCCATGCGATCCGCCCCAACAATTTTTCCGGAAACACCCGCGCGAGTGCGTATATCCGCCAGGGCAGCCCACCCGGAAACCGTCCGGCTTCCCCGCCTGATATACGCACGCCGGGACGGAAAAACCTTGCAATATCAACGGATTCCGCCCACCCTCCAACCCGAGCACCCGTCCGGATATCACTTCCCGACATGCTACGAATAAACACTGTTAGGCACAAAAATCACATATGACCGAGATCATCATCACAATTCTATCGTCGGCGGCTGTGAGTACTGCTCTTGCAGCAGGACTCATATGGCTGTCCAAGACATGGGTTTCCGAGCGAATCAAGGGTGCCATCCAAACAGAGTATCAGCATAAGCTGGAGTCACATAAGGCTCAACTGAAGGCGGAATCCGATATTACGCTTGAGCGCCTTAAGAGCCAACTTCAAGTAGCTGCCGCTGAACGCCAAGTTCGATATTCTCGCGTCTTTGAGAACACTGCAGAAACTGCCGCGACGACCTACCAGAAGCTTCTCGCCTTCCATGATGCAGTAGGACGCTACACAAGCGCATTCGAGTGGGCGGACACCCCACCAAAGGAAGAACGACGAAAGGTTGTGGGAGAGCGATACCAGGAGTTACTGGACTATTTTCGTCCACGTCGCCTTTATCTTCCGAAGGAGACATCTCAACGAATCAATGATCTCCACAATAAATTACACTCCGTGGCAATGGACTTTATGTTCAATGTCGAGAAAGGCGGAGACGAGCGTCGACGCCAGAAAGATCCTGATCGAGATACATGGTTTGAAGTAGACAAGTTTATGAGAGAAGAAGTGCCTAAGTTACTTGAACTCTTGGAAGATCATTTCCGCGAACTCCTTGGTATCATGGAAAAGAACCAAGAAGCCTAACAAGCCGCGTCATGACAACCACTACCAGCCGCCCTGTTTCGATGATTTCCCGTAACTACAACACTAACCCCGAGATCCACGTGCGCCGCCGCTGGTAGTGGTGCATGCGCTCATCGTTAGCGCTAAGAATATGAAAACATTCACGGTAGCCCTTGCCCTCTCTGTCTTGATGCTTCGGGGTGAAGAAAAGACCCCGGACCCAGGCGGAGTGAAGAATGTTGAAGTTCCAATCGAGAAATCTTGGTTTCCGAATGTGGACGGGGAGTCGACGCGGGGCCAATTCATTGATCTCCCCGCAGCTTACATGGGCCGCTTATATATACGCTACTGTCCAATAGCCGACAGCGGGGTGGAACTGGAGCGAGTATCGTCAGAGGGGAAGATTTTGTGGCGCAAGCACGTGATGCCTTTAGGAGTTTCGCACTCTATCTACAGACAGCAAGTTGATGTAAGGATCAAAAATGCGAACATTCATGTTACAAGCTTTGGAGCGGATCAGATCTACGAAGTTCGCGACTTGGCGACTGGAGCACAGGTCTCGCGCAAGATCACCGATATCAAGAAACGCTAACAAGGCGTCCCTCCTAACGCCTGACCCGCCGCCAGTTCCCGCCGCCATGACCGTTACAACCTCAGCCCGCAGTCGAAGCCGCGCCCCCGGTCAGGCGTAGGAGGACTTCGGCGTTAGGCAGAATAGAAGAAACGATCCACCCGCACTGCGACACACCACCATGAAACATCCTTCAGACAGCGTTAGAGAGGCGATCACAGCACTCACCAAATTTAATTGGACTCAAGCCGCTGGGATGGCACAGTCCGCCATTGATGGTGCCAAGTCTGCGGCACAGCATGTGGATCCAAGATTGTATATGGTGCAGGGGGTTGCCTCATTTCGAGAAGGGTCCGTGACTCACGCAGTGGAGTGTTTCCGATACATATTGAAGAACAAGCGAACCATCTTGAAGTGGGGATTCCGAGGCATCAAGGTTATTTCGCTAGTGCTTTCCATAATCGCCTTGCCTGATCGTGCCGACAAGGCAATCGCGATGATCGGCGACATACTCAGAGATGAAATAGCCTAACAAGGCGTGGGTGGCAAGCCGGTAACACTCCACAGTAGATTTTCCAATCACACTCCAACCACCCGGCTGCCACCACTTCAGCGTTGTGCAAAATATGACCCAATTACACATCGCCTTCGTTATAGCTGGCATGCTGGCTTGTGGTCTTTCGGCATGCTATAGAGGGGATCCAGTTGGCGCTCTGGAAGGACGCCCCGTTTCTGAAGTTCAGATACGATACCGGGGGGCGAGAGTAATTGACGAAGTTCGGCTCGATAACTATATATCCACCAAGCCGGGTGATCGGTTCACACGTGATGCGATTGATGCTGATGTGAAGTCACTCTACAAGAGTGGAGTGGTGAAGGATGTGCGATTCTTGGCTGAGGCTGACGGTGATTCAGTGAGGCTCATCGCGGAGGTCTCGACAATTCCACCCACAATCGAAAAAGAAGCACAACAAGACGTGGGTGGCAACCGGCGATAACGTCCCTTGTTGAATTCGGACTCGCCACCGCCGGTGCCACCACTCATCGTTCGCTCTGGAATAATGAAGACACGACCGACACTTGAGACAGACCGACTGTGCCTCAGACCGTTCGCGGCTGCAGACGCTTCCGACGTCCAACGCCTTGCAGGAGACCGGGCTGTCGCAGACACAACGCTCAACATACCGCATCCCTATGAAGACGGAGTAGCCGAAGATTGGATTGGAAGACACCAAGGAACATTCGTCGAGGGCAAGGGCGCACACTTCGCGATCACGCTCAAGACAGAAGGGACACTGGTTGGAGCGATCAGCCTGATGGGCATGGTTGCAGGGCACCAAGCAGAACTGGGATACTGGATCGGCAGGCCATACTGGAACAAGGGATACTGCACGGAGGCGGGGCGCGCTGTCGTCGCGTATGCGTTCTCGGATCTTGGCTTGATTCGCGTGCATTGCTGCCACCTCCATCGGAATCCGGCATCGGGGCGCGTCATGCAGAAGATCGGCATGTCACACGAAGGTTGTCGGCGGCAACATGTTCGGAAATGGGACAAGGCCGAAGACCTTGAGTTGTATGGAATCCTGAGAGAAGAATGGAACGGAGCGAACAAGGCGGTGGACTCAACGCGCTATCGCGCGTGAGTCACCTTTGACGTTCGGAGGAAAATATGAATAAAGAGGACACGAATCAAGCAAAGCGACCAAGACTTGGCGCATGCGTTGCAGTCGCGCTGCTACTGATCGCTTCGGTGGCAACTGGCCTGAAGATTTACAATCAAGATTCAGGTCCCACCGGCAATTCAGATTTCGGACTGTTTACGGATTCGGCTTCGGCACGGAAGGTTGATTCCTCGCCGCCTACCACCCGAAAGGGTCGCGGAGTCCTCGTTTCAAGGGCTGCGAATGGGAAGGTTCCAGCCCCAAAGGACTACGGTGCTTGGGGATTACTGATTGCAGAAGACATAGTTGGCTCGCCACGGCCGGGTGATGTTGCTTATCTCGCACGTTTGGGTCCTGACCATGGATTGATGAAGGTAGAGTCTGTGGATGGAAATCGGGCCATTCTCTCCATTGACACGTTGGACAGAGGGTTGATCCGAGAAGGAGATCGTGTCGAAACTATGCCTCCTCTGATCCCGGCACAGCATTAACAGCAATCCGAAGTCGCAGCACACCAACCGGCCATCAACATTTCAGACGCACCACATCTTCCATTCAACCGCACCAGTGGGCGCACACCTGACGTTCGGCAACTACACACCACCAGACAGGCATGAATGCACCATCCCTGAATCCTGCAACCAACAGCCAAATCGGAGGGCGCTCCCGGTAGCGGATTGCCAAGCCCAGCGTCCTTGAAACGAAAATGGGGTGCCGTTTGAGTCGAATTCCCGTCTGGCCTCTGGATCCTGGTCTCTGGATTCTGGTCTCTGGTCTCTGGTCTCTGGTCTCTGGTCCCTGGCTTCCGGGGGGTGCGAGGTGCAGCCTCGCCAATCCGCTCCGTCTGAAACCCATCCCGGATCCGTTCATCGTCCGCCGGCCGAGCGCCAACCGTTGGCATAGCCGCGGCTGAAGTCGTTCCGGTGCTCGTTGGGAACCGTCGCCGCATAGCGGGACGGATCGTAGCTGAGCCCCTTCTGGAAATCGCCCGCGCCGGTGACCGATCCGCCCTGATAGTATTTCTCATTGAGCGCCTGTGACATCTGGCCGTAGCCGCTGGAATAACCGCCGGCGAACGCGTTTTGGAACTGCGGCGGCACGGTGCCGAAATAGCGGGATGGATCGTACGACTGGCCGCGTGCCCGGTCGGACTGCCCCTGCTTCAGACCGGCGGCGCGGTAGGTTGAGGCGTTGCCCGCGCCAAAATTCGGGTTCGGGTTGTAATTCGGACGATTGTAGCCTCCGTTGTAATCCGGGCGATGATGGTTGTTCCAATTGTTGCTGGGATAGCCACCGCCATACCCGGGTCCTTGGCCGGGAGGTGGCGTTTCGATCACACAGGAAGCCGCAAGCAGAGACACGGCAACAACTGGCAAAGCACATTGGTTTTTCATGCGGAGAACAGTCTAGCCGCCTTGCCGGGAAAGTCCAGCGAACTTTGGCTGGCGACGGTGTTCGCCCGAATCCTTCCCCTGTCGAACGATCTGGCTTGCCTCCCCCCCGCACCGCCTGCTAAGGGTTCCGCATTCAACCGATGACTCCCGACTCCTCCCCCAAACAAGCCGTCTCGTGGATCACCCTGCTCCTCGCGGGATTCCTGGTTTACCGCGGGTCCTCCCGCATCATCGCCGGGAGCGCGACCTTCTGGTCGTGGCTGTGCCTCGGCTTGGGAATCTACTGGATTGTCCTGGAAATGGTCCGCTGGTGGAGGTTCCGCAGCACCGAACACGCTTCCGCGCCCCCTGCGGCACCACCGGTCCCACCCTCGGCGGACGACGCACCCCTGCGCTCGATTGTCTTTCTCCTGGAAGCGCCGCGGGACACCAACGGGAAGGCCTGGATGGACCACCTCGGTGAGGCGCTCGGGATCAGGTTTGGCGAAGGTGAGGAAGCCACCGGCATTCTGATGCCGATGCCGCACCCGATCAACGCGCATGGCGGCGAGTGCTTCATGATGTCGGTGCCGGGAGGATTCTTCTGGATCCTGAATGCCCGAACGCCCTACATGGACGATCCGGCCGGGTGCGCCAAACGCCTGCGGGACCGCAGACTGCAGGATGCGGTGCTCGGGCACAAGGCCTGGCTGTCGGTCGATCTGATCACATGGAACGACAAAACCACCGAACCGGACGCTCCCTACGCCGTGATCGGCAAGGCGATGGCGGCGCTGGCCGGTCCGGATGTCCTGGCGGTTTTCGCACCGGAAATCAACCGCCTGAACGTGTTTGATCCCACCATCCTGCCCGTTCTATCCGGTGGCACACCGCTGGCGCTCTTCGAGGATCCCACGTTTTCCCCGGTTCTGGGCGCGTCCGACGATGACGAACAAATGGAAGCCGCGATCGCCGAGGCGCGATCCCGATGGCCGGAATTCGTCGCCGAGTTTCAAAAGCGGGACGCATCCGACGGTCCTCCCTATCTGGTGAAAGCCCCGTTCACCTCCAACGGGGAAACCGAACACATGTGGATCGAGGTCACCGACATTGAGGAAAGCACCGTTCACGGCATCCTCGCCAATCATCCCCATCGCCTGGACGATTTTCATCAGGGCCAAATGGTGCGCGTGCCGTCCGCCACCATCAGCGACTGGGTCTGTGCCAGCGACGACCATGGAACGTTAGGCGGTTGGACCCAGAAGGTGCTCGCCAATCAGATCCGCCGCAGCGACGGCTGATTCCCCCGGAAATCTCATCCCGCACGCCCGGGAAACACACGGTCGAATACGGGGCTGGCCATCAGGGTGGTGACCACGGCCATGATCACCAGCATGGCGAACAATTCCGGCGAGATGACCCCCTGTTGCAGCCCGATGTTGATGATGATCAGCTCCATCAGACCGCGGGAATTCATCAGCGTGGCGATTCCCAATGCCTCGCGGTTTCCGAGACCGCTCATTCGGGCGGCAAGCCAGCATCCCCCGCCCTTGCCGAGAACCGCCACCGCCAATATCGCCGCGCTCACCAGCCAGAGCATCCCGGAATCCAACAATCCGATCCGGGTATTCAGCCCGGAATAGGTGAAAAACAGGGGCAGAAGCAGCGCCACCGTCAGCGGCTGAATCCGCGCGATCAGATCCCGCGCCATCACCCCGCGGGGCATCGCGGCTCCCATCACGAACGCGCCAAACACCGCGTGCAGCCCGATCCCGTCCGTCCACCAAGCGCCCAACGCCATCGCCGCCAAGCCCACCACCAGACCGGTCTCGCTGAGCCCCCCGTCGTTTGTTAGCCAACCCGAAATCCGGCCCAACACCGGACGAACGGCTCCAAGCGCAACCACGACAAACCCCACCGCTCCGGCGAGGCTGTGAACCGCGTGTCCCGCATCCCCTTTCACCCCGGCCAGAACCACGGCGAGGAGGCACCACGCGGTGGCGTCGTCGAGCGCCCCCGCGCCGATCGCCACGGTTCCCATCACCGTGCCGGATAGACCCTTGAAATGGATGATCCGCGCCAGCATCGGAAACGCGGTGATGCACATCGAAGCGCCGAGAAACGTCATCGCGTTGCCAAGCCCCGTCGCCGCAGGAAACAGCGTGGTGTGCCGCCAAAGCACCCATCCCAGCCCGGCACCCAACGCGAACGGGGCGACCATTCCCGCCACCGATACCGCCATGGCACAGCGGAAATGCCGCTTCACCACATCCGTCCGGAACTCCATGCCCACGATGAACATATATAACGCGAGTCCCAATTGGGAAGCCGGAAACAGATAACTCTGCGTGTCCCGCGCCATTTGGGTCCGGTCCCATGGAAACAGCGCCTGCTGCCACTCCGGAGCCAACAACCCGAACAGCGACGGGCCCAGCAAAACACCCGTCACCATCTCCGCCACCACCTGCGGCTGGCCAAACCGCACCGCCACCGCGCCAACCGCCCGACAAGCCGCCAGAATCACCGCGATCTGGAGGAAAAACCGGACCGCGAGATCCACATTCGCCACTCCCCCGCTCATTCCGGCCTGAACATCGAATAGAATTCCGGGTTCCAACTCCACTCGGGCAACCGGATGACGCTCATCGCTTCGGCCACCGTCAGGCCCACCTTCGCCTCACGCTGGTTCGCCGCGCGGAAACGCTCCCATCGCGCCAGCTCCGACTCGCTGGGACGATGCCGGTTTTCAAACGGCACCTTGAGCCCCACCAACATCGTGTAGAACCCCTCCAGACTGAACATGTCCATCCGCCGCTCCAACACATGCCGCATCAGCGGACTCGGCCCGTGAGCCCGGTAGTACTCCACAATGGCCTCGGCCTCGCCCAGATCCACATCACTCCGGCACGCCTTCCAGAACGGCGTGTCCAGCCGGTCGTTGAACCGGTAGTGAACCCCCAGAAACTCGCGGATGTTATTCCATCCGTCGTCGAAAATGCGGTTCACCGCGTCGCGCAGCACTTCGGACACCACCAGATCGTTATGATAGAGCGAATCCGCCAGCGCCTTGCTCTGCGAGCACACGAACGCGATCGCGGTGGCCTCCAGCGGTTCCACGAACCCGCTGGAATTGCCGATCGCCATCACGTTGCCGACCCACAGTTTCTGATAGGCGCCGGCCTTGAATTTTACGATCCGGGTGCTCGCGACCTTCGGGTTTTTCCGCCGGAATTCCCCGTCGGCGGCATCGTCGGAAATGAACGCGGACCCATACACATACCCGCGTATGACCTTCTCCGGATGCTCGATCCGCCAGCACCACCCGGAATCCATCGTCTCGCTGGTGGTGTAGGGAAGGATCGGCTCGTCCGGCCCGCGGTTCCAACCGCCCACCACCGCGCGGTCGCAATAAAGCGTGGAGGTGAACGGGGTGAACGGCACCCCCAGCGTCTCGCCCAGCAGCACCGAACGGAAACCCGAGCAGTCCACGAAGAAATCCGCCGCGAGCCTGCGCCCGTCCTCCAGCAGCAGCGATTCCACGCCCGCCGCGGATTTCGCGACCTCCGCCACCGTGCCGTCCAGAATCTCCACGTTTCTCCGCCGCGCCACCTTTTCCAGATAGGCCACGAACAGCTCGTTCTCGATGTGATAGCCGAAACTGTGGTCCAGATGCGGCGAACCGTCGGCCTGACGCCGGAACGCCTTGCCCTCCCGCATCAGCGAGGCATGCACGCTGGCATCGTCGAAGTCGTCAAAGCAATAATAGCCGTTGGCCCGCGGCAGGCCGTCCACGCGGAAATCAACCTGGTTGTCAAAGGTGTAGAAAAACCGCTCGCGTTTGCCCCACTCGAACCGGGTCCCCAGTTTCCAGGTCGGCCGGGCCTCGGCGTGGAACTCGCCGGGGTCGATCCCCAGATAGCCGTGCAGATGCTTGGGAACATAAGCGAAAGTGCCCTCCCCCACGCCGATGATGCCAAGTTCCGGCGAGCGGAGCAGGGTGAGCGGGATATCGGGAAAGCGGGCACGCAGGGCAAGCGCGGTCAAAAAGCCCGCGCTGCCGCCGCCGAGGATGAGGATGGATTGGATGGGGTTCATTCGGGTTTGGACAATAACGCCAGCCATCCTGCAAATCCCGCGGCCGGGGTCAAGCCATCAATTTTGAATCCACCGGCCGCCGCAACTGCCTGCCGAATCGCCTTGCCCAACGGGCCGCAAGCTGGTGTGCTTCCGCCCGCATGAATTTCCGCAGTTTGAACGCATTGTTTTGGGGCAACTCCGTGGCCTTGGCCTGGATGTGGGGCCTCGGGTTGTTTTTCAGCGTCCAGATGACGTTCATGTTCGGTCTCCAGGGACTGCTGCTCTTCGCCATCCCAAACGCGGTGGGACTGGCCCTGTTCGGGGTGCTCACCCAGATCGTCGCCAACCGCCACGGCGGCGGGCAGGAGTCGCTGGCGATGTTCTTCGACAAATTCGCCAAGCCGTTCCGCCTGGTGCTGTTTCTCTATCAGGTGATCGCGCTCACGCTCACCGTGTTCGCGCTGGTGAACTATCTGGTGCGCCCGCTGATTCCGCAGGGCGATCCGTTGACCTGGTTGTTTCTCCCGATGAGCGTCCTCGTGGTGCTGGCCGCGGGCTGCCTTTTCGGCGAGGAGTTCGGCATCCAGAAGATCAAACACGGCCACGCGGCGATGGGATTGCTGCTGCTGGCCTGCATCGCCACCATCCTGCTCTGCCTGAAACCGCTGGTCCCGGACAACTTCCAATGGGGACCGGTCAACACCGCGATCAGGAAAGGTCCGGAACTCTGGGGCTACGTGATCCCTTTGCTAACCGGCTTGCTGGTGGGACCGTGGCTCGACCTCCAGCACTGGCAGCGCGCGATCCAGATCCACCGCGAACGCTCGTCGATCCGCGCGAGTTATATGATCGGCGGCCTGATTTTTTTCCTGCTGCTGATGTTCCACGGCTGCCTGGCCGCGTGGGTAATGGCGAAACTGGGCGCCTTCGATGCCGCTGCGCTGAACGATTACACGACTGTTGGCCTGGACAAGTTCCACTACGCCCACCAGTTGATCGTCTGCTATTTCACCCAACTCGACGCGGGTGTCGGCGGCCTGCTGCCCACCGCGTATTTCGTGTTTCTCGGGATCTGCGTGCTAACCACCCTCGACAGCGGTTATGTGGCGCTCAAGTGGTTTCTGGAGGTCAACGTCGCCAAGACCCAGAACGTGCTCATCGGAATGATCCCGAAGCGCCTGTTGGAATCCCCGATCCCCACGTTCTTCGTGGTGGCCTGCGTCGCGACGGTGAGCCTGTGGAAAATCCAACTGGAGTATTTCATGGTGTTCTACGCATCGTTTTTCGTCGGCTACGCCGCGCTGGCCATCGCCCGTTGTTTCGTTCCGAACTCCCAGCACCCGCTGCCGCAAATCCGGATGTTCTCGCTGGCGGCCATCTCGCTGGCGGTTTTTTCGCTAGGATATATCAAATCGTCCGGAGCGCTGTTCATCATCGGCTCGCTGCTGCCGCTGGCCTACGTGGTCTGGCTGGTGGTCCGCACCGACCTGCTGCGCGTGGTGAGCGCCAAAGCCACCGAGGTGTTCGAGGCCGCCGCCGCGGAAATCCCCGCGATCAAGACCATCACCAAAACCGCCACCGCCATCACCGCCACCCATGTGACCCCGCCCGCCCCCCAGGACGCGCACTCGCTGGGCGGGCATTTCGAGGGGAAATGGTTCGTCTATTCGTTCATCGCGACCTATCAGGACACCAACTCGGTCGGCAACGTCTATTTCGGCATGTATGGGCTCTTCGTCGGCAAAACCCGCGAGCTGTTCTTCAACGCCGCGATGCCGGACTTCGACCTGAAAACCACCAAGTTCTATATTCTAACCCGGTCATTCGAGCACAAATACATCCGCGAGGCCCGCGAGTTCGATGTGATCACCGTGAAAATCCGCGTGGCGGACTTCAACCGGAAATTCTGCACCCTGGAACACCAGATCTTCGGCTCCGACAACGAGGTGCTCGGAAAAGGCAAACAAAGCCTGCTCTTCGTTTCCGCCAAGGACTACGCCCTGCTGGACATCCCGCCGGAAGTTTACAACGCGTTCATTCCCCACGTCTGACCGGTGCACTTCGGCATCGACAAGCGCGTCATCCCCAGGCACAGTCCCGCCATGGCAGGTCTCATCATCGCCCCGCGCGCCCGCATTTTCCACGGCCACGAGTGGATTTACTCCACCGAGGTCAAAAAACCGTTTGGCAATCCCCAACCGGGCGATGTGGTCACACTGAAGGATTTCCGCGACCGGCCGCTCGGCTCGGCGATCTACAACCCGCACTCGCAGATCGTCGCCCGGCGGTTTTCCCGGCGCAAACAGGATCTGGACCTCGATTTCTTCGCCCGCCGGATCCGGCAGGCGATGGAATACCGCGAGCGGTTGGACGTGGACATCAACCTTTGCCGGATGGTGTGGAGCGAGTCCGACGGCATCCCCGGCCTGATCGTGGACCGCTACGGCTCCCACCTCGCGGTGCAGACGCTCACCCTGGCGATGGACCTGCGCCGCGACCTCATCCGGCAGGCGCTGGTGGACCTGCTGGCTCCCGACTCCATCGTGCTGCGCAATGATTCGCCGGTCCGCCGCGCGGAAGGACTGGAGCCTAACATCGAGATGCTCCACGGCGATCCGCCCGCGCCCTACATCGTCCGCGCCAACGGCCTCGATTTCGAAATCGATCTGATGGACGGCCAGAAAACCGGTCTCTATCTGGATCAACTCCGGTCGCACGCGGAAGTCGCCGCTCTATCCAAGGGCCGCCGGGTGCTCGATTGTTTCTCCAACCAGGGCGGATTCGCCCTCGCCTGCGCCAAGGCCGGAGCCGCCAAAGTCACCGCGGTGGACGTCTCCGCCACCGCCTGCGCCGCCGCACGCCGCAACGCGGAACTCAACGGCGTGGAAATCGAGGTGACCGAGCACAATGTGTTCGATTTCCTCAAACACGCCACGCCGGACTACGATCTGATCGTGCTGGACCCGCCCAGTTTCACCCGCAACAAAAAGACCCTCGCCGACGCCATGCGCGGCTACAAGGAGATCCACCTCCGCGCCCTGAAATTGTTGGAAAAAGGCGGCATCCTGTCCACCTTCTGCTGTTCCCACCACGCGTCCCGGGAGCTGTTCCTCGATAATCTGATAGAAGCCGCCGTCGATGCCAAAAAATCGCTGCGACTCATCACCGAGCACACCCAGCGCCCGGATCATCCGGTCCTCATCACCATCCCGGAAACCAGCTACCTCAAGGGCATCACCGTGGAGGTGATCGCGGCGCGGTGACGACCGAAAAGGCGTCCGCCTGAAAACCGGAGTCCCCGCTTTTCCGGATTTGCATTTCGGCCGGTCTTGGATTTATTGGACTTCGGCCACGCGGCGCGTCCGAAGCCGATCACCCCTACTCCTTGCCTTGCCCACCACCGCACCGCCACCGCCCGAAACCGCGCCGGATCTCGCGCCGATCGTCCGCTATCCGGACTCGGCGGCGGCTTTCGAGGAAGCGCTCGTTGTGCTGGCAATGGGCCTGGAATGCCAGGTGGATGAGGCTCCGGACGGTGGCTTCCTGCTGCTGGTTGCCCCGGACCGCGCCGCTGCGGTGCTCCGCGAACTCGACTGCTACCGCACCGAACAAGCGGCTCCCCCACCCCCGCCGCCGCCACCCATCCGCGACCATGGCCCGGGCCGGACGCTCACCCTGCTGTGGCTGCTCGCGCTCGGCCTGTCGTTTTGGATGCAATACCGGGACCCTGCCTGGACGGGAAACGGCGTGTCCTCGCCACGCGCCATCTTCACCGACGGCGAATGGTGGCGTCCTTTCACCTCGTTGTTCCTCCACGCCGATTTCGGACACCTGCTCGGAAACGCCGTGTTCGGGATTTTCTTCGGCACCTGGGTCTGCCGCTCGGTCGGCACGCTCCGCGGATGGTCGCTCATTCTGCTTTCGGGCACCCTTGGAAACCTGCTCAACGCGCTCCTCCGCCAAAGCGACACCTTTTCGTCCCTCGGCGCATCCACCGCCATTTTCGGAGCCTTGGGCATCCTCACCGGCGTCGCGGTGCTCCAATCCATCCTCGACCGCAGCCGCCGCGGGCGGTTCCGCTACCTGCTGCCCCTGGCCGCCGGCATGGCCATGTTTTCCCTGTGGGGCGCCGGCACCGATCCGCGGATCGACGTCACCGGCCACATCTGCGGGTTTCTGACCGGTCTGGCACTTGGCGCCCTCGCCTACTGGCCGGAATTCTCCGCCGCTCGGCACCAACCCGCAGCCGGCACCCTTTAGTCACCTCCCACCATCCCCTCATTTCCGCTTTCCAACCGGGACGGTTCGTCCATACTCCGCGCGTGTCTCCCGAACAACAACTCGCCCACCTGACCGCCGGCACCGCCAAGGTGCTCTCCGAAAAGGAATTGCTCGAAAAACTCCGCCTTGGCCGCCCGTTGCGCGTCAAACTGGGGCTCGACCCCACCACGCCCGATATCCACCTCGGCCACACCGTCGTCTTCGAGAAAATGCGCCAGTTCCAGCAACTCGGCCACCAGGTCGTCATCATCATCGGCGACTTCACCGCCACCATCGGCGACCCCTCGGGACGCTCCGCCACCCGCCCGCCCCTCTCCCGCGAGCAGGTTCTGGCCAACGCCAAAACCTACACCGACCAGATCTTCAAACTCCTCGACCCCGCCATCACCGAGGTCGTTTACAACGGCGACTGGTTCCGCAAGATGACATTCGAAGACGTCCTCCGCCTCAACGCCCGCGTCACCATGCAGCAGATGCTCCAGCGCGAGGATTTCAAAAACCGCATCGAAAACGGCCAGGAAGTCCGGCTCCACGAAATCCAATACCCCATCGTCCAAGGATGGGACTCCGTGGAAGTCCGCGCCGACGTCGAACTCGGCGGCACCGACCAACTCTTCAACCTGCTCGTCGGCCGCGACCTCCAGCGCGAGGAGGGCATGCCCCAGCAGACGGTCATCACCATGCCCCTGCTCGAAGGCCTCGACGGCGTGAAGAAAATGTCCAAATCCTACGGCAATTACGTGGGTGTGAACGAGGCGCCGCAGGAAATGTTCGGCAAACTGATGAGCGTCTCGGACACCCTGATGGACCGCTATTACCTGCTCCTCCTGGGCGAAACGCGCGACCCTTCCGGCCATCCGATGGAGGCCAAAAAGTCCCTCGCCGAGAAACTGACCGCCCGCTACCACGGCACCGACGCCGGGGCCGCCGCCCGCGCGGATTGGGACACCCGGTTCTCCAAAAAGGACCTCGCCGCCGCCGATCTGCCGGAACTCCCGCTCTCCGGAATCCCCGCCGAGGCCACCGTGCTCGCCCTAACCGCCCACGCCTTCATGGCCGCCTTCGGACTGGAAAAATCCAACGGCGAACTCCGCAAGCAGTTCATCACCACCGGATCCGTCCAACTCAACGGCGAGAAACTAACCGATCCAACCGCCCCCGCCGCCCCCCAACCGGGAGATGTCCTCAAACTCTCGAAAAAACACGCGGTCAGGTTCGTTTGAAGATGGCTCGTTCGCATCCGGACCCTCCGGATCCATCAGACCCTCCTATTTCCTTGGCCAACGAATAGACCATCCACGGCGGGGTGGGTAGCCCGAATTCAAACCAAGGCGTTGCCCGCCGTTGGAAGATCCGCCTTGTTAGCTCCTGAAGTTTCCGCGCCTTCTCCTGCCTGCCGTCTTCGTCCAGATACGCCAAGACATCCTCGTCGTTCTGATCTCGAATATCGGTCCTTGCTCGATGGGTCAAAAGCAGTTCGGCCGCTTCCCACCTGTCGATCACCACGCACTCGAACAGCGCCGTGCGTCCGAAATCATTGGTGGCGTTCACGTCGAATCCGAGCCCGATGATCTTCTCAAGAACCGCAGGCTCACCCTCGATGGCATACCAGTGAAGCATAGACTCGCCTAGCCCGTTCCGATTGGCGAGAACCGCAGAAAGCAAATCTGCCGGAAGGGTGCGACCCGCCTCCAGCGCCTCGTATGCCTCGATCCATCCTTCTGCGTGTGCCATGATTCCGAGCTAACGTTAGATGGGCGCCCACCGAAGCGGTTGAAAGGATGTTGGAGTGAGATTGGAGGGCCTATGCCGGTTGGCGCGCCACGGCTTGTTCGCTTGGTTCCTTTTCCAGTGCGAGAAGCGGCATTCCAACTGCGGCAACGCAGAACGGAATCATCCATCCCGTCTTCAATGAATGGATCAAATCTTCATACCCGCGTTCAGGTAAGATGATAATTACGATCAATCCAAAGTGCCAACTCCCCATCCATAAAACAAACCCGCCAAGCCACATGGAAGGCGGAAATCTGAATAAAAGTCTGTAGCCCGCGTAGAGAGCCAATATTGATGTTCCCCAGATTACGGGCGATAACCAATGCACGTGATAAAATAGCGCACCTAATGTCATCATGTAACTGATTGCGGTCATCCCACCAACGAAATAGGCGCTTGCTGCATAGTGGAGTATGAACGATGCGATTACGCCCCAGATAGCGACCAATCCGATGATCTTTGGAGAGTGATCATGTGATCTCGATACAAGCCACACCCATCCCAGAAACAACAAGCCGCCCAAAGGAATGGCCAAATGCCTGTAGCCAATCCAGTCCAATCCGTCCCATCCGCGCAACTCCACCTCGACCCGCCAGATTAGCGCGACGAGGATTGCTGTAATCATCAGTGTGTATGCAGGCCTCATCTTCTTTCTTGCCGAACGCAAAGGTCAGCGACGGGAGCCAGCCGCCGATGACGTTCGATTTGTCTCTGAGCGAATCGGCTGGCTCCCGTTCGCTGCACCGTCTGGTTCGCCACCGCCTTCATGGCCGGTCGTGAAGTTCGCCTTTAGAAACGACACGACTCTCGCGATAGTCTCAGGCTTTTGGAAGTCGCCTGATCCGTGCCCACCTTCAGGCAGCAGCACATACTCCAAGGTGCGAATATCCTGACGGGCAAGCAATGCCGAGAACAACCGTCCAGATTGTCCCCGGGCAATAAATGGATCCTTGGCACCATGCATGATCAAGAATGCAGGAAGCTTGGTGCCTGCAGGCAGCTTTTCTAAATAGGTGACGGGACTGGCCGCCCTGGCGAGGTCCGGATTCGCTTTCACGGTAGCGCCAATCAGTGCGGACTCCGGCGAATCAGAGGCATCATTCCGGCCGGTGCGTCTTTGGATACCGGTCCTTTCAATGTCTTCATCCATCGTGGGGAAATCAATCGGGGGGAACCAAACAACGCTCGCTGCCAGCCGCGTCTTGGGATCGTCTGCGAGTGCAATGCCAGCCATGGCAGATAAATGCCCGCCAGCGGATGATCCGAAGGAGGCGATACGGCTGGCGTCATAACCATACTTTGCGGCATGCGCCCGCAGGAAAGTGAACGCGTCGCGGAGGTCTTCCAACGGGGCAGGCCAAATGGCTTCATTGCTGAGACGGTAGTTTATAGACGCGACAGCAAACCCCGCATCCAGTAAGGCCCCTAATCCCTCAGGATTCCTTTTGTCGCCCATTCTGAATGCGCCGCCATGTATCCATACAACCAGTGGCGGATTCTTAACTCCCTCGGGAAGGTAGATGTCGAGAACATTCCGCTCAGATCTGTCTGCATATCTCAGATCTTTTTCGATTCTCGGGTCCGCTGCCGCTGAACTCGCCAGCAATGTGGCAAGGGCGATGATAAGGGAATAGGTCTTCATATTCTTGGCGAACGTTAGATGTGGCAGCGGCGGGAAGGAAGCTCGAATTCAAACAGGCGCGTTGTCGCCCCTTGCCACCAGCGGCTTGTTGGCCGATTGATTATCTTGATCGGATGCGACCGAGAACCACCGAAACCTCGCGACGAAAAGCCCTACCGCCAACGACGATCCGAACATCGCCGTCCAGACTATCCACAAACGTCCGACCGTCCACCCTCGCAGCAAAACGTCAGGATCACTCATTGTCCGATCCATCGCAGAAGGGACATCATCGACGTATTCGACCTCACCATGAACCCAATCGCCCGGAGTGAGGTATTCGAGCCAGACATCATCCGTGCAGTGGTAAATCATACCGGGAAAGATTGAATCCCAGGCTATCGATATTGGTATCGCAAGCACCGCCACAACGAGCGCGGTCTTGAACAGGTATTTCGCGATCAATCTCACTGGGATTCTTTTGGACCAACGTCGAGGCCTGGCACCCGCTACCGGGTGCGCCCCTCCGATTCAGGTTGAGGTTTGTCGCTACCCTCCGACTTCGACTGGGATCGGGTAGCGGGTTGCCCAGTGCCGGCTTGTTGGGCTTCTGTTTTTTGAGGAAGATCGCCGATACGCCAGCTCCACTGCTCTGCCTCAGATTTCATCATCGCGCTGCCATGCTTCAAATCGGCAATCGAGACGGCTTCGATCTCCGGTGCAGAGAGCTTAAAGCTTGGAATAAATTGCTTGAGCTTCAAGAGCAGCGCTTCTCCGCGGGGGTCTTCATTCATGATCCATGTGCATGCTAACATGACGACCATGCCGTTCAGATGAGAGGCCATGTTGGTGTGCTCTGGGTTAAAGGAATCCGGTGTCCGGTCTCTTACAGTTGGGAGAACTATGAAGTCGTAGTCGTGGATGCGGAAGGTTGACTCTTCTTCTACCTCTCCGAAAATACGAATCCTCTTCGACCCATAATCGTCGCGAAACGATGCTAGCGCGATCGAAAAATTACCCGATGCCATTCCGTTGTGGTCATCCAGTAGTCGCTTACTGAAAAACATTCCACCGCCAAGGAAGGAGGTAATGCCTACCACAAGAACGGCGAGTATTGTCAGAATCGTGCGCTTCATAGAGAATAAGGTAGCGTCAAATTTCTAGCCCAACGTCGAGGCCTGGCAACCCGCTACCGGGAGCGCCCCTCCGCTTCAGGTTGAGGTTTGTCGCCGCCCTCCGGCTCAACCACGGGGCGGGTAGCGGGTTGCCCAGCGCCGGCTTGTTGTGCCTCTTGGTCCATTTCTGTCGGCGCGCTGAGTGTCATGGAGCCCCGTCGCACAAAACCAAAGGTCGCGATGACTATATGGATAACTCCTACGACTAGGAAGGGACTGGCGAAGACCATCCCGAGCCGGCTGAATCCCATAAACGCCGCCACGGTGCCAACCAACGCCATGATGCCGGTGGTGCGTCCGCCGCGGAATCCGCCACGTAGGCCGACCACCGCTGCAACCAACAGGCCAGCGTAAAGAGCGACCTCACCAACCCATGCCGAAGCTTCGAGATATTGGCCATGGGCCATATGGCCGCACATGCACCAATGCCCCCGCGCGCAGAACAAGATGCCGACAGCGCCCACCAAACAACCGATTCCAACCTCCAGTCGCCTAATGTGATTCATTCGCGGGGTCATTTTTAGCACAACGATTGAGTCCTCCTACGGGCGTGACTGGATGGCGATAGAGTGAGAATGAATGGCTAATGGCCCGTTAGGAGAGACGACTTGTTCGCTTTCGGGTTCTAGCGTGGACTTCTGGCGGACTGGACGAGGACGTGCTTGGTCATTTTGCTTGCGCCTTGTCTACCTCTGGTCTCACGACAATTGAATATGTATTGCCACCGGTCACGAGGAAATCGTAGGTCTGCCCGGGTTTCATCTTCAAGGTTCCCTTCGATGAATGCTCCCTATACTGGACGGCACGATATCCGGCAGGTGGTGTCGGTTGACCGGGCGGAGTTGGTCCGGTGCTGGTCACCACGGCGACCGTGTAGCTCACCGAGTAATTGAGGATGAGCAGTCCGTCCATCTCCTCCAGCGTTCCTGAAATATTAAAAGTTGTCGGCGTATCTGAGGAATTGAGGGGACCGGAAATGAGAATGCTCTTCGAGCATGTAAGAGCGGATAGTTCTCCGATGGCGTCCTCACCGGACCTGCCGGAGAATATGATTCTGTAGTTCGTGCTGAGTGTCTCGGGTTTCTGTTGGGTCTCGGCAAAGGGGGCAGCGGGAGGCCTCCGACCAGGTGTTGGCTGTCCTGGTTGTGCTGGTTGCTGCCCAAGAGCAAGCAAACCGGACGCGGACAGGAGGACGACGGCTAATGGCAGCGCAAACGGTGATTTATTCATATCGGTGATGGGAAGGAAATGGTTTGGAAAATATTCAATTCTTGCTTGAGCGAACGTTTGATGTGATGTCACCGCGTCATTGCGGAGAGATTTGTTTGAGACTGAATGGCTGTTGGGCGGTTGACATCCATGACTTGTTATCCGATATTTGGATACGACTTACCCCAGATTTCTCGAAGGATCGGCAGGGGAATGGTCTCCATCATCGTAAAGAACGGGTCCCCACTGCCGGTGTAATCCTCCACATATGCAACAAAATCATCAGTTACCGGGATTCGTCCGAATGCCGGCATGTTCTCACGCAACGCGTGCACAGTCATCTGCATAAATCTGCGCAAGAAGTTCTGATAAAAGGTAATACCGGCATGATCATTACCAGATATCTCGTAGAATTCGGAACAAACCTCCTTCATTGAATCACAATGCTTCCAGAGATTCTCGTGCGTATCCTGGTCGGGATCTGGACTGGTTGCGGTGAACTCCGCACAGCAATATTTGAAAGGATCGGTATAAAGTGTTGTCTCTCCATTCACCGATCTCCTTGATCGCTCAAGTTTAGACAACCATGCTGATTCTGTATTGATAGTGTAACTAATCAGACATTCTGATGGAAACACCGCTAGAACAAATGCATAAATTGGATCGCTTGGGTCCCATGATTGAAGCGTCTCGATTGCCGCCTGAATATACTGACTCAATGAAGCTCGAAATGCCAAGAAATCGATTCTATTCAGATAGTTCGCAATGACTGTCTCGTCGTTGCAGACAAAGTCAATACGCGCGAACTGATCGTGATACTCCTTAAGATACTGCTCACAAAGATCGCGATTGTCCAGATTCTTGAGGAAGACCTTGAGCTGCTTCCCCCCTGCCATGTGTCGAATATCAAGGAAATTCCACGCAAATGGGGATACTTTTGCGAGGATTGATTGCGCGAGGTCTGCGTTCATTTTTCTGGATAACGTTTAGCTCATCCACGGCGGGGATGGAAGCCCGGATTCAAACAGGAGCGTTACCCGCCGTTGGATGGAGCGTCTTGTTCGCTTGGTCTTTTTGTTCTGCGGGGTCATGTCGTCATTGGAATCTTCTCTCCGTCAAAAAGCGACCAACACTGATCACAAAGGATCCGCCCGTCCTCGACTCTCCAACCAGAGGCGACCACACATGCAGGACGAGACTTCTCCTCCGGAATCACCCATGTGCCACATTCCGTGCACCGCGTGGAATCTGGAATGATCTCGGTGCCCAGATGCAAAAAGCACGTCGAATCCCACTTGTGAGCCACTCCCAGTCGCTCTAACTCGCCAGTGATTACACGCTGTAGGCTGTCCGCAATCAGTCCGGTGTAATCCTCCATACGTCCCGACTCTAGCGCATCGGGGAAAAGGTAATTGAGCGAGATCATCAGCTCCCGAGTTGGTCTGTCATCGCTCATAGGTGGTCTTCAATTTTCTAGCGAACAGTGGAATTAGTTCCGGACGTTAGGGTGCCAAAAGCGGGTGGTTTCGGCAATGAAAATGTTGGAAAGTTTCACAAATGTCTCATAATCAGCGGTTTGAGCGGATGATTACAGATTCACAAGTGTCCGGTTATAAGTTATTGAACATCAATTGATTAGGATTCGCGTTATGCATGGTTCTGTGCTCGGTTTCCATAAGTAGTTCATTTAGAGTGACTTTTTCGAACGGATGGACGCTCAAAATCTGCAAAGTTCTGTGGAGTGTGCCGGGCAGCTTGATCTGCTTGTGGAGGATCGCAATCATCAGGTAGGTGCAGACCGCAATCAATAGCAGCCGGAGTTCATCGCCGCGGAGTATGGAAAATCTCACTCGAAAGTTCAAATGCGTGACATCGAGAATTTCATGCAAGCTATTCATTTTCTTCGCTTTGGGAATGCAGAACCCTCAGTTAGCCGGACACCCGTGTTACAGATTATGAAATTTACGGGTCGGTTGAGGATTCCGGGCGATTTCCCCGGCCTGGATTTGTTGGGTTCGTACCTTGAACCATCGGTGATAGTCACTGATGGTTTAATTTCCGGACTGCTTGGGAACATGGGATTTTTTTTCGTTCCAACGATTTTGTTCTTGCGTCGAAAGTGTTTTTAAGAACAGTGGGCGCATGAGCACTTCGCGCTATGCCGACTGGAGGGCGGATTTGGATGCGTCGCGGGATCTGAGCGATCTCGACAAGCAGAGCTATGGGTTCGTGCTGGGCTGGTTCGAGAGTTGGAGGCTGCGCAAGGGGCTGCGGGCGGAGCGGCCCACGGCGGTGGCGTTTTGGAAGGAGCAGGTTATGGTCAAGCCGCGCAAGGACTGGCAGCGGGAGCGCTGGGCGGAAGCCGGGGCTTGATTGACGATTGTTGATTTTTGAATTGGGAGATGAGGGGGGGGGTATTGGTTATTGGTTATTTGTTATTGGGGGGCGCTTTTTCATCCACAATCCACGATCTTCGATCTCCTTGGCGGACTTGGCGTCTTGGCGGTGAATCTTTTCGGCTGGGGGGAGGTTGATCTGGCTGGCTGGCGGACTGAAGTCCGCGCTCCGTTAGACGCCGACTGAAGTCAGCGCTCCATGGGTTGGCGTCCGCGATCTTCTATCCACCATCCACAATCCACCATCTTCGATCTCCTTCGCGATACTCTGGCATCGACGCTCATACGGGAAGAGAGACCAGAATCAAGAATCAAGAGACAAGAGAAGAAACCTCCTTCGCGTCCTTTGCGGCTTGGCGGTGAATCTTTTCGGTTGGGGGGAGCCTGGGAGTCCACGCTCTCACGAGCGCGGCTACAGGGAGTGCGCCTTCCATCTTCGATCCACGATCTCCGATCTTCCATCCCCTTCGCGATCTTGGCGGCTTGGCGGTGGTGTTTTCCGGCTGGGGGGAGCCTGGGAGGCCACGCTCTCACGAGCGCGGCTACGGGGCTTTCTCATCCACCATCTTCGATTCTCCATCCCCTTCGCGATCTTGGCGGCTTGGCGGTGACTATCTTCGGCAAGCGGGAGCCTGGGGAGCCACGCTCTCACGAGCGCGGCTACGGGGAGTGCGCCTTCCATCTTCGATCCACGATCCACGATCTTCCATCCCCTTGGCGATCTTGCCGGCTTGGCGGTGAATCTTTTCGGCAAACGGGAGCCTGGGAGGCCACGCTCTCACGAGCGCGGCTACGGGGAGCGGCGGGGCGGCTACGGTGGCGGGCAAGCTGCCGCCCTTGGTCGATTCCGGTCGGACGGACGGAAAACCATCGGTGGGTTGCTCATGGATGGCGGTTTCCTAGCAAACCCGGAGCGGGTGTCAAGGGGGAATTGGGTTATTGGATATTTGTTATTGGTTATTAGGGGGAGCGGGGCACTTTTTCGTCTTCGATCCACCATCTTCCATCCCATCCGCGATACTCTGGCATCGACGCTCATAGAGCGCCGCTACAAGCATCTCTATCCCCTTGGCGATCTTGGCGGCTTGGCGGTGAATCTTTTCCGGCTGGGGGGAGCCTGGGGAGCCACGCTCTCACGAGCGCGGCTACGGGGACTGCGCCTTCCATCTTCGATCCACGATCTCCGATCTTCCATCCCCCTTCGAGATCTTGGCGGCTTGGCGGTGAAGTTTTCCGGCTGGGGGGAGGTTGATCCGCGGTGATGTGGGCGGGGACGCCCACGCTCCTTGAAATGGGGCGAGACGCGCCCAGCCACGGGGGAGCCACGCTCTCACGAGCGCGGCTACGGGGAGTGGCGGGCCGGCCAGCGGGCGCTCAGAATTCGCAGTTGCCGGGTGTCCGGGCAAAGGGGATCACGTCCCGGATGTTGGAAACACCGGTGGCGAACATCAGCATGCGCTCGAAGCCCATGCCGAATCCGGCGTGGGGAACGCTGCCGTATTTTCGGAGGTCGGCGTACCATCCGTAGGCTTCCGGATTGAGTCCGTGGTGGGCAAAGTTGGACAAAAGCACGTCCAGGCGTTCCTCGCGCTGGCTGCCGCCCACGATCTCGCCGATGCCGGGCACCAGCACGTCCATCGCGGTGACCGTCTTCCCGTCGTCGTTCAATCGCATATAGAACGGTTTGATTTCCTTTGGATAATCATATACGGTGACGGGCTTTTTGAAGTGTTCCTCGGTGAGCCAGCGTTCGTGTTCGGACTGCAGGTTGAGTCCGTATTCCACCGGGTAATCGAACTTCCTGCCGCTGGCCTTGAGGAGTTCGACGGCCTCGGTGTAGGGAATCCGCTCGAAGGGGCGGCTGGCAACGAATTCGAGGCGTTCGCGCAGGCCCTTGTCCACGAATTTCTCGAAGATCGCGAGGTCGCCCTCGCTGCGTTCGAGCGCCTCGGTGACGAGGAATTTCACCAGCGCCTCGGCCAGGTCCATGTCGCCCGCGAGATCGCAGAACGCGACTTCCGGCTCGATCATCCAGAACTCGGCCGCGTGGCGCGAGGTGTTGGAGTTTTCCGCCCGGAAGGTGGGACCGAAGGTGTAAATGTTGGAAAGCGCGCAGGCGAAGGTCTCGCCCTCAAGCTGGCCGCTCACGGTGAGGAAGGCGCGTTTGCCGAAAAAGTCCTCGGTGTCCTTGGAGATCTTGTCGTCCGGCAGGGTGGTCACGCGGAACATCTCCCCCGCCCCTTCGCAGTCGCTGGCGGTGATGATGGGCGTGTGGACGTAGATGAAATCGCGCTCCTGGAAGAACCGGTGGACCGCGTAGGCCATGCGGCTCCGCATGCGGAAGACGGCGCCGTAGAGATTGGTCCGCGGCCGCAAATGGGCGATCGAGCGCAGGAATTCCTGGCTGTGGCCCTTTTTCTGCAAGGGGTAATCCTCCGGCGCCTCACCCAACAGTTTGACCGAGGTCGCCTGCATTTCCCACTTCTGGCCCGCGGCCGGCGACGGAATGAGCCGCCCCCTAACCTCCACCGACGCGCCGGTGGCCATCCGCTGGAGATCCTCCGATCCGGGGATGCCCACATCCGCCACGATCTGGAGGTTTCCGAGGCAGGTGCCGTCGTTCAGTTCGATGAAGGAAAACGCCTTGGAATCGCGGCGGGTCCGGATCCAACCGGCCACCAACAGGTCCTCGCACGCCGATTCGGATTGCAACACATGTTTGATGAGTCTTCGCATGGGCGTGAGTCAAGCGGGTTCGGTCCCCGTTGTCAAACCGGCAATCCAGCGGAATCTATCCGCCAGATCTAGCGGAATTCCAATCGGTCTAGCACCCGCTCAAACCTAGGGCCATCTCAATTAGGCGTTTTTTGCTAAAGGTTTCCAAACGAAATTTCCAGGCAAATTTCAATACCCCTCTAGGGGTTTGGATCGCCTTCTTGACAGGCCCCGAGGCCGGAGGCGACATCTTTCCCCATCATGAAACGTTTGCTCCGTCTCATCGCCTGCATTCCGGCGCTCATGGCCAGCGAGGTTTTTTCCCAGCAGATGCTCAATCTGCAGGAGTCCCCTCCGTCCAGCGGATTGTTCACCGCCCAAGTGACCGACTCCTACACGTCAACGGGCGCGGCCAGCGGCAAACAATGGGGATTCAACGCCGCGGCGAACGACCGAGTCAGCTTCCACGTCCGCACCACCGCGGTATCGAACAGCTATCCGATCGTCCGGGTTGCCAGCGCCGGCGGAACCACCCTTGCCGAAGTCACCGGTGCCAGCGACGGATTCGTGTCGCTGGAGAACGTCCTGATCAGCACGCCGGGCGCCTATCAGGTTTTGGTGTACTCGAACAACAGCGCTTCCGCGTTTTCGATGAACGCCATTCTGGGCAGGGCGATCTCGCTTGAGTACGAGTACAACGACCAGTCCACACAGGCAAACGCGCCTGCGGCATATCCGCAAGCCGGCGGTTTCCGCGCGGTCACCGCCGGTGTGCTCGACCGCAATCCGGATTGGTCCGATCTCGGAACGCTCACCGCAGGAGATTCCATCAATCTGTCACTCCAGACACCGGCCGGGTCGCCGCTTGCGGCGTCGGGGGTCGAACTCGCGCTCTTCAAGGATGCCGAGACCACTCCGACCGCGACCGCCACCGGCACCTCGCTGATCCACACGGTGGCGTCGGCGGGGCGTTACCGGGTCCGCCTGCAAATGCCCGATCTCGACGGGCGCTATCTGACCTTCAACGGTGGACAATCCCTCAGCCTTGGCAACCCGGCGGCCCTCCAGATCACCGGCAGCCAAACCATCGAGTTCTGGATCAAACCGAAGGATTTCAACTCGAATCAATCGGTGTACGCCAAGGCCTATGGCGGGGAAGGAAGCATGGCGCTACTCTCCAGCGGCACCATCGACTACTATTACGGCACCACCGGCGCGAACAGTTCGCCCTATCAGGCGTTCAATACCGGAGCGAGACTGCGCACCGACCGCTGGCAGCATCTGGCGCTGGTGCGGGACTTCGACTCCTCGCCCAAACAACTCCGCTGGTATCTGGATGGGAAGCTCGTGGCACAGGCGGAAGCCAGCTACTTTCCCGCAGTCGCAAGTTCGCTGCCGGCCACCGTCGCCGACGGATGGACTGGGTCATACCGTGGCTCCATGGATGAACTGCGAATCTGGAACGTGGCCCGCACCGGAACGGAAATCGCGGACAATCTGGACAACTCCCTGACCGGCTCCGAGTCCGGCCTGGTCGCTTACTACCGCCTTTCCGAGGGCAGCGGCACCACCACGGCGGACGCCACGGCAAGCGCCATCACCGCGACAATCAATGGAAGTCCATCGTGGGACGGAACCCCGTCCGCCACGGTCGCCGCTTACGCCAGCCAGAACCACAACGCGACCTACCTGCTCACTGCCACCGTCGGCGACACCTCGGCGCCGACCGTTTCGTCCATGACGCCCATCCCGCCGCGCGGGCATCTGCTCGAAGGCACCACCTACGCCCCGACCAACGTCAACCACCTCCGCGGCAACAACGACCAATCCTATCTATATACACTAACCGGAGAAACCGGAGGGAGCATCTGGGGCACCGACACCTACACGGACGACTCCTATCTGGCAAAAGCCGCGGTACATGCCGGCGTCCTGCGTCCGGGTGAGACCGGCGCGGTCAAAGTCACGATCAAGCCTGGGGCATCGGGGTACCTCGGAACCACGCGATTCGGTGTCGGATCCGCCGGCTACGGGGGCTACTACGGCAGTTACATCATCGAACGCCACACGCCCGTCTCGCCGTTCGCGCTCAACGGTCTTTACGCCTCGTTCAGCGTGGCTTTCAGCGAACCGCTCGACACGGCAACTCTCGCTTCCGGCGTCACCCTCGTCGCGGCCGGGACGGACGGCTCGTTCGGAACCGCCGATGACATATCCTATCCGCTCGCATTCTCAGAATTCACCTGGGACAACCGTGCCATCATCAACACCGCCAACGGCGCCATCCTCGCACCGGGCGCGCACCGGCTAACCGTGCCCACCACCGTTACGGATCGCGCCGGCAACCCGCTGGCTTCGCCCCATGTGGAGAACTTCACGGTCCTCGGGGTGGCGGGATATGCCAACGAGCAGGGCGACAACGGATCGCAGACGCTGGCGGACATGGTCTCGAGTTCTCCGTCCACCTCCCAACCGGACGGATCGTTTTCGGATGCCGGCCGGGTTGTGTCCACCGCCGGGTGGCCGCATGACATCGACTTGGCCGATCTCGACGGTGACGGCAAGCTCGACGCCGCGGTCACGCAGATGGGATCGGTTGACGGGCTGCGGGTCTTTCCGGGAAACGGCGACCGCACCTTCGGCACACCCGTCCAATTCAACGGGATCGGGGACGAGCCCCATTATCTCCAATTCATCGACTGGGACAAGGACGGCGACAAAGACATCGCGGTCGTGCTGACCGGTCCCGACCTGATCGCGCTGTTCCGCAATGACTCCACCTCCGGAAACATCGCATTCACCCGCCTGACGGACGTGGCGGTTGGCGACTATCCGCTGGGGATCACCACGGGGGATTTCAACGGCGACACCTGGCCGGATCTCGCGGTTTCCAACCACGGCACCAACGGCACCACCGGCTACTCCGTCTCCATTCTCATCAACGATCATTCGGGATCGTTCACCGAAAGCAAAATCGGCCTGACCCTGAGTCCGCGAATCCGGCCGTTCGCGATCAACGCGGCGGACCTGAACGGCGATGGCAAGGCCGACTTGGCGGTAGGTGACATCGACAACGGCGACCGCATCGCTATCTTCAGCGGAGTCGGTGACGGCACCTTCGGCGCGCCGGCGTTTCTCGACACTCCGGACGGCGCCAATCTATCGAACCTGCCGGTCGCCGATTTCAACGGCGACGGCTTTCCGGACATTGCCGCTGTGGGTCACAGCAACGGAACCTACGACTATTGGGTCTTTCCGGGAGCCGCGGCGGGGACCTTTGGCACTCGCCTCGATTTCGATCTCTCATACGGATATCATACTTACGCAAAAGTTGCGGATTTCAACGCCGACGGCTATCCGGACCTGCTGCTTTCCGGAAACGACCACGTGACCATTGCCACCAACCGGGCGGACGGAACCATCGGGTTCAATACCATCCGGCGAAACTGGTATGAAACCTACCGGACCGCAATCGGTGATCTAAACGGCGACGGTCCGCCGGAAATCGTGATCGCCGACCACGATGAAAGCTGCCTGCGCATCCTTGATGGGAATTTCCGCGCGCCACTGGCCGCGGACGATCCGACCACCAACCTGCGCCATGGCTTCGGCCGCGGTTTCCTATCAACCACATCCGACGTCGATTACTGGAGCTTCACGGCGTCCAGAGGGCAGGTGCTGACCGTCGCTGTGGACCATGCCGCCCAACCCGGCAACCCCGGACTCAGTTGGAATGTTTACGATGAAGTCGGCAACAACCTCACCTCGTTTCTCAATGGCGCTTCCGGCTGGCGTGGCCAAACCCCGCCTTACACCATTCCGCGCGACGGCACCTACTATCTGCGTGTGTCCGATTGGTATGGCTATCAAGGCGAATACCGGTTCAGAATCACCCTATCTCCACCCTCCACCCAAACCGAAACGGAGGACAACAACGCCATCAACCAGAGCGACCCGGTGGCGTTTACCCTTTCGGGCAACACCCTGAGCGGCACCATCGCCGGCTATGTGGCGGGCTACGATACCAACGGCGACTTCTTCAATCTTGGCAATCTCGCCTCCGGAACGCAGATCACCGCCAACCTGCGCCTGCCGACCACCTCCACCCTAACCCCCGTTCTGACTCTTTTCAAAGCGGACGGAAGCACCGTCACCCCCACCACCCTAACACCAACCCAGCTCGTTTACACGCTGCAGCCCGGCGACGAGTCCACCTATCACATCCGGGTCACCGACTCGGCCGGCCGCGGGATCATGGCCGAGTATTTCCTCGATCTGGAGCTGGCCGATGTGGTTCCCCCATCCATCGTTTCCAACTCGCTTCCCGCCGAAGGTTCCACGGTCACCTACGTGGCCTCGTCGTTCAGCCTGGGTTTCAGCGAGGACATGCTCGCGTCCGCGGTCACCAATGCGGCCAATTACGAACTGCTGGCCTCCGGCGGCGATGGCATCTTCGGCAATGGGAATGACGTGGCCTACACGATCGTTCCGCCCGCCTACACGTCCGGACTCTCCGCGACTTACTCGCTGCCCGTGGGACCGCTCCAGGCCGATCTCTATCGGTTCACGGCCACCACTTCCCTCAAGGACAAGCTGAATAACAATCTAACTGAAAGCCACGTCCGCACGTTCACGGTCGCCGGAGTGCCCGGATGGGTGCTCGAGGACCGCGACAACAACTCGCAAGCCACGGCGGACACACTCTCGCTGGCCGTGGTCGCAAACCAGCCCGACGGATCGTTCAGCGACGGCGGACGCACCGCGGCAACCGGCGGGTGGCCGTTCGACGTGGAAATCGCCGACCTCGACGGCGACGGAAACCAGGATGCCGCCGTAACCCACCTCGGTTCGCTTGACAGCCTGCGCATCTACAGGGGGGATGGGTCCGGCAATCTAACCTTCTCAAACCCCTTCCCCGCGGGAACCGGTTTGCAGCCGATGACCGGCGACTATTATGATAACAGCGATTTCACCGGCACCCTGCTGACCCGGACCGATGCCACCGTCGATTTCAGTTGGGGCGGCGGCAGTCCGGATCCGTCCATGGGAGCGGACACCTTCTCCGTCCGCTGGACCGGAGCGTTCATCCCTCCAACCACCGGTTCGTTCCTGCTCCATACCGTATCCGACGACGGAGTGCGGCTGTGGGTTGACCTCGACCGAGACGGAAATTTCGCGGCGGAGGAGTTGCTGATCGACCGCTGGTTCGACCAAGGTGGCGTGCATTACCAAACCACGCCCCTCGCCCTGACCTCCGGTCTTTCCTACCCGGTGAAGATGGAGTATTACGAGAATGGCGGTGGCGCGACGGCCCGGCTTTACGCGTCCTCCGCGATGGAAAGCCTTGGCGACGAACCCTACGACGCCCAGTTGATCGACTTGGACAAGGATGGCGATCAGGACATCGCCGTCACCGTCTATGGATCCGACATCGTGGCGGTCTTCCGCAATGATTCCTCGCCGGGTTCCATCGCCTTCACGCGGCTGGCGGACATCGCGGTGGGCGACCAACCCCACCGCCTCGCGGTCGCGGACTTCAACGGCGACACCTGGCCGGACCTCATCTGCTCCAACCGCGGCACAGACGGGACCTCCGGCTATTGCGTCTCGGTCATGCTGAACAACCAGACCAGTGGCTTTGCCGAAAGCAAGGTGGGACTGAGCCTGTCCCCGAAGATCCGTCCGTGGGGCATCGCCGCGGGCGATTTCAACAAGGACAACAAGGCCGACATCGCGGTGACCGACCAGGACAACGGCGACCGCATCGCGATCTTCCTCGGCGCGGGCGACGGAACCTTCGGCGCGCCCACGTTCCTCGACACTCCCGACGGCCCCAACCTATCCGATCTGGAAGTGGCCGATTTCAACCAGGACGGAAACCCGGATCTGGCGGGAGTCGCGCATGACAACGGGCAGTACGATTATTGGGTATTCCCCGGCAACGGCAACGGAACCTTCGGAACACGACTCGATTTCGACCTTTCCTACGGGTATTACAATCATTTCTTCAAAGCCACCGACATCAATGGTGACGGATATCCCGATTTGCTCATGGCGGGCAACGACCACGTCACCGTGGCCACCAACCGGGGCGGCGCCACGATCGGATTCGATACCGTCCGGCGCAACTGGTATGAGACCTATGGCGTGACCACCGGCGATCTGAACAACGACGGCCGTCCGGATCTGGTGATCGCCGACCACGACGAAAACCTGCTTCGTATCCTCGATGCCACATCCCGCTCGCCACTGACCGGCGATGACACCAGCACCGGCATCGTCCACGGATACGGACGCGGCATGCTCACCACGCCATCGGACATCGACTACTGGAGCTTCACCGCCACGCGCGGCCAGGTTCTGACCATCGCGGTTGACCACTCGGAGTTTCCAAACAATCCCGGCCTCAATTGGTACGTTTACAACGAAACCGGCAGCCAACTCACGTATTTTTACAACGGCGTGTCAGGCTGGAGAGGACAAACGCCGCCGTTGATCATCCCGAGAGACGGCACCTACTACCTGCGTGTTTCCAACTGGTATGACTACCTTGGCGAATACCGGTTCCGGGTGTCCCTGGCACCTCCGGGATCGCAGATCGAAAGCGAGGACAACAACGCCGTTTCCCAATCCGACCCACTGACCTTCGCGCTTTCCGGCAACACGCTTTCCGCCACCGCCGGCGGTTACATCGCGGGCTACGACACATCCGGAGACTATTTCAATCTCGGAAACCTCGCACCCGGCGCGCAACTGACCGCCAACCTGCGCCTTCCCTCGACCTCCACGCTATCTCCAGTCCTCACGCTCTTCAAAGCCGACGGGTCACAAGTAACGCCGGATTCCGTGAGTCCGACCCAACTCGTCCACACCATCCCCGCCGGAGACGGCACCACCTATCATCTGAGGGTGACCGATTCCGCCGGACGCGGGCTGATGGCGGAGTATCTCGTCGATCTGTCAATCTCGGACGCCGTTCCGCCCACGGTCGTCTCTAATACCCTTCCCGCGGAAGGATCCTCGGTCTCGTTCTTCGGCAGCGGCTTCTCCCTCGGTTTCAGCGAGGACATGCTCGCGTCCAGCGTCAACGCCCCGACGAACTATCAGTTGATAGGTTCGGGTGGCGACGGCACCTTCTCGGACGGCAATGAGATCCCCTACGCGCTCGCCATTTCGAACTACACCGGCGGCCTTGGCGCGTCGTTCACGCTGACCGACGGCCCCATGCAGCCGGATACCTATCGGTTCACCGCCTCCACCGCTCTCAAGGACCGCAACGACAATCCGCTGGCGGAGGCCCATGTGCGGACCTTCACCATCACCGCAGTCCCGGGATGGGTCCACGAGGACCGGTCCAATGACAATCTGGCGACCGCGGACTCCATATCAACATCGGTCGCAAGCCTTCCCGACGGCTCGTTCAGCGATTTCGGGAGGACCACATCCATCGGCGGATGGCCCTACGACGTCGAACTCGCCGACCTTGACGGCGATGGCGACCTCGATGCCGCGGTGACCCACCTCGGATCGATCGACGGACTCCGCATCTATCCGGGGAATGGCAACCGGACTTTCGGCGCCTCGCTCAATTTCGACAACGTCGGCAATGAACCGTACGACGCGTTGTTGATCGACTGGGACAAGGATGGTGATCAGGATATTTCGGTAACCATCTACGGCAACGACGTTGTCGCACTGTTCCGGAACGACTCGACGCCGGGAAATCTCGCGTTCACGCGGATGCCCGACGTGAGTGTGGGCGACGAGCCCCACCGGATGGCAACAGGCGATTTCAACGGTGACGGCTGGCCCGATCTCTCGTGCTCCAACCGCGGCACCAACGGCACCACCGGCTATTCGGTTTCGATTCTGCTCAACGACCAGACCGGCGGCTTCACCGAGAGCAAGCTCGGCACCTCGCTCTCTCCGCGCGTCCGCCCGTGGGGCCTGACAACAGGCGACTACAACAAGGACGGCAAGACGGACATCGCGGCGGGTGACATCGACAACGGCGACCGCATCGCGATCTTTCTTGGCGTGGGTGACGGCACCTTCGGCGCGCCGTCGTTCCTCGACACTCCGGACGGCCCCAACCCATGCGATCTGGAAACCGCGGACTTCAATCAGGACGGAAACCCCGATATCGCGGTTTCCGGCCACAGCAATGGGGTCTATGACTATTGGATCTTCCCCGGCAACGGCGACGGCAGTTTCGGCACACGGGCTGACTTCGATCTTTCCTACGGCTATTACGGCGACTTCATGCGCGTCGCCGACGTCAACGGCGACTCCTGGCCCGATCTTGTGTTAGCGGGCAACGATCATGTGACCGTGGCCACCAACCGTGCCGATGGTGTCATCGGCTTCAACCATGTTCGCCGCAATTGGTATGAAACCTACGGGACCGCCGTTGGCGATCTCAATGGTGATGGCCGGCCCGAGTTGGTCGTCGCGGACCACGACGAAAGCTTGCTGCGTGTTCTGGATGGCAACGCCCGCTCGATGCTGGCGCTGGACGACACCGCCACAGACCTCCGCCACGGCTACGGCCGGGGATTCCTATCCTCCGGAGCGGATGTCGATTTCTGGAGTTTCACCGCCTCCCGCGGCGAGATTCTGACCATCGCGGTCGATAACTCGGCTTTCCCGGGCAACCCGGGACTCAACTGGTATGTCTATGATGAGGTCGGAAACCAGCTCGCCTATTTCTACAACGGCCAGAGCGGCTGGCGCGGACAAACCCCGCCCTACACCATTCCCCGCAGCGGCACCTATTACCTGCGCGCCTCCGAGTGGTATGGCTACAGCGGAGAATACCGGTTCCGCGCGACCCTGGCCCCTCCGGGAACCCAAGTGGAGTCGGAGGACAACAACGCGATCTCGCAATCCGATCCGGTGTCGTTCACGCTTTCCGGCAGTTCGCTGAGCGCCACCACTGCCGGTTATGTGGCGGGATATGACACTTCGGGCGACTACTTCAACCTCGGCAACCTCGCCGCGGGTACCCAAGTGGCCGCCACCCTGCGGATTCCCTCCACCTCCACGCTGGCCCCGGTCCTGACGCTCTTCAAGGCGGATGGAACCGCGGTCACACCCACCACGCTGACTCCAACACAGCTCGTTTACACCCTCCAACCGGGTGACGAATCGACCTATCACATCCGCGTCACGGATTCAGCCGGCCGCGGTCTGATGGCGGAATATTTCCTCGATCTGATCATCGCCGATACCGTTCCGCCCGCGGTCACCGCCTGCACGCTGCCCACTGGAACGTCCGGAGGGTTGGTCAGCTCGTTCAGCCTCTCGTTCAACAAGGACATGCTCGCGACCACCGTGAACAACGCGGCGAACTACGCCTTGGTCTGGTCCGGACCGGACGGCACTTTCTCGACCGCCGACGACGCGGTGATCGCTCTAACTCCAGGCACCTATTCCTCGGGCCTGAGCAATGCCTATGCGATCAACAACGCGCCGCTGCTTCCCGGAAATTACCGTTTCACCGTTTCCACCGGGCTCCGCGACAAGTTTGGCAATAACCTGCCCCTGCCCTATGAAACCACATTCACAATCGGCCAGACCCCGGGCTACGTGACCGAGACCGAACCAAACAACGGCACCACGACTTCCACGCCGATCGTGTTCAACACCGACATCGCCGGCTACCTGACCGCGAATTGCCGCGGCATTCTAACCAGCGATGCGGATATCGAATACTGGACCTTCGACGCCGAAGCGGGAGACAAACTGGCCTTCGAGGTCTTCTTCCCCTACGAACCCTCCAACTACGCGCTGAACTGGTATCTCACCGATCCCGATGGCGCAGTCGTGTTCAACCGCAACCTCGCGAGCAACAGCATTGAATCCAACGCGCCTGTCACACTCGCCAAGACCGGCGCCTACCGCCTCCGGATAGACGACTACCACGGCATCCGCACCGAATACCGATTCCGCGTCTCGCTGATGCGCGGACTGCTACCGGAATCCGAACAAAACGATTCCCTGGGGGCCGCCAACACGATGACGTTCGCCCAGGTCGGCGGTATCGACACCGCATCGGTTGCCGGGCTCGTCGGCACAACCGGCGAACTCGACTATTTCAATCTGGGTACCATCTCCGCAGGCAACACGGTTTTCCTAACCGTCAGACGCCCCGCGGGATCCACCCTGGGGCCCATTGTTTCCCTCTACTCACAATCCGGCACCCTCATGGCCGAGACAAATGGCACCGCGGGTGACGATTCCGCCGAGGTGCAAATCCCAACCGGGGGCACCTACTACGCTTTGGTTTGGGGCAGCCTCGGCACCACCGGTCTCAACGGCGACTACATCCTGGACGCCCGCGTGCTTCCCACCACGGCGGTCAATTTCCCGAATCTGCGGGTAACCCGTCTTGATGACATCGTCGCATCCAATCTGAAAACCGGCGACACCATCAACCTGAGCTATGACGTGACCAACGTCGGCAACCTGGCAACCGCCTCCGGACTCTGGGTGGACCGCGTCGTAATCTCGCCCAATGCCGTCTATGGCGACGCCGACGACATCCAACTGGCGCTCATCACCCACAACGGAACCTTGGCCCCGTCCGCGAGTTATACGGTCAACCAGACACTCACGCTAACCGACGGATTGCCGGGAAGCTACTATCTGTTGGTGAAAACCGATTCCTCCAACAGTGTCGATGAAATCCTGCAGGAGGGAGACAACGCCACTTCCACAGCGAATCCGTTCAATGTGGCCCTGCGCGACTACCCGGACCTGGTGATCGAAGACTTCACCATTTCCGCCCCTAACGAATCCGGACTGCGCACGATCAGTTGGAATCTGGCGAACCGTGGCACCGGTGCGGCCGCCGCCGGGCACACGACACGCTTGCAGGCGCTCAACACCACCACTTCGCAAGTGGTGACAGATCTCACTCTGACGGTTTCCAACCCGCTGGCGCCGAACGAGTCGGTTGCCCAATCCCAGGAAATCACCACCACCGCGGCCGGATACTATCTGGTCACCGCCGCCGCGGATTCGGCCAACGCGCTTTATGAATACGGCGTGGCCGGACATGCCGTCGCGGAACAGAACACGATCCAGAGCAACTTCCAGATCTATCGGTATTATGACATCACCGTCGCCGCGTCGCCCGCGGAAGGCGGCTCTGTTACCGGCACCGGCAGCGCCCGCGAGGGACTTCCGGTCACCGTGACCGCCACCCCCAACACCTCGGTTCTGCCGTATGTCTTCCTCAACTGGACCGAAGGCGGATCGTTTGTGAGTTCGCAGGCGAACTACACCTTCGTCCCGACCCGCAACCGCAGTCTGGTTGCCGTGTTCGGGCTGCCGCAGTTCCAAATCGCCGCAGCGGTATCCCCGCCCGGAACCGGCAGCGTTTCCGGCACCGGAAACTTCGCGCTCAATACCCCGATTTCCCTCGGAGCGAATCCAGCACCGGGATATCTGTTCGATCACTGGGAGGAAAATTCCTCGAGCCTCGGAACAGTCACGCCGTTGGTCTTTACCGCCACCGCAAACCGCAATGTGACCGCGTTCTTCCGCGAATCGGTCCCATCGCATGTGGTGTCGGTCGCCACCCAACCCTCCGGCCTGACAACCATCAGCGGAGCGGGAACCTATAACAACGGACAGTCGGTCACGATCACCGCTCCGGCACGAATCGAACAAGGCGACTCGGAGTATCTGTTCCAACGTTTCGAACTCAACGGCCAGTTCCTCGGTTCGGCCGCCTCGTTCAACAAAACGTTCTCAACGCTCGACGCGGCCACCCTCAACTACACCGCCGTCTATCAGGAGCGCTCGCTCAAACCGGTTGTATCCGCCATCGTCTGCAGCCGGGGCACGCTTGTGCCCATCGCCTCCGATGTGACGTTCACCGTCACCTTCGACCGTGACATGAACCAGGCGATCCCACCGGCCTTCGCCCTTGCCAGCGTGAACGCCACGGAGATCCCTGCCGTTCCGGCGGGAGGAACATGGCTCGACGCGCGCCGTTACCGCAGCGCGAATGTGGCGTTCGGCGCGACCAACGGCGGCGCCTACACCCTGCGTGTCACTGCCGCCTCCGACAGTCTGGGCCATGTGATGGATGCCAACGAAACATTCGGTTTCACCATGGACTCCCTGGCACCAACGGCACCAGTGCTGGTCGTCTCCGCGACGTCCCCGAACTCGGCCACGGTTTCATGGACCGGTTACACCGCGCCCGTCGATTTGAGCGGGTTCCGCTACTATCTGGAAGATACCGATTTCACCGCGGTTTCCGGTCTATCCGCCAAAGGCGGTGGCAATGCCGCCGCGCGCTCGACCGTGTTCAACAACCTGCTGCCGGACCACGAGTATTTCGCCGCCGTCACTGCGGTGGATGTCGCGGGCAACGCCTCCAACACGGTAACAACGGTTAGAATCTTCCTTGAAAGCCAGGTTCCGCCGCCGGTGGTTCCCTTGCTAACAACGACCGGACTCGACGCGGCACGCCTTGACTGGAACGCATACGACACTTCCTCGCTGGTGGGGCTCGCCGGCTTCAAGGTTTACTCATCCATCACGGAGTTCACCGACGTCACAGGTCTGACGCCGGTGGCAACGCTGCCAGCCACGACCAAGACCCACGATCTAACCGGACTCGACCGCACGCAAACCCACTACCTTGCCGTGGTCGGTTACAACGGTCTGGGCCAGCTCAACCCGGCAGTCACACCGGTGGTTTGGAGTGACCCGCTGTCCGGCACCCTGCGGACCAATCTGACCATCGGCGGCGCTTCCGCGATCATTCCGATCCACGCCGATCTGGCAATCGACGATGGCGCGGTGCTTACCCTATCACCCGGCACAACGCTGCGCTTTGCCGACGGTGTTGGGCTGGAGGTCCTCAACGGTCGCATCGTGGCCAACGGCACCGATCTTCTTCCGATCCATTTCACCTCGCAGGCCGATGACGGCGCCGGAACACCGGCGCGCGGGGCCTGGAACGGCGTAACGCTCTCCTCAGCGTCGGGTGTCTCCGAACTCAGCCGGGTCTGGATCCGCTACGGCAGCGGGCTGAACATCACCGCCGGAAGTCCCAACGTAACCCGCATCTATGCGGTTCAAAACGCGGGTGCCGGCATCGCGGCCACAGGCAGCGCCCAGATCAACGCCACAGACTGCTATCTCGCGTTCAACGACAATGGCGTCTCTGCCGCGGATTCCGCGTCGGTCGCCATCCATCAGTCGGTGATCCAGAACAACTCAACCGCCAATGCGGCTCAGGCCGGCACAGCCACCTTCGATCTCGCATCGAACTGGTGGGGAACCCCCTCCGCCGCCGCGATCGCCGCCACCCTAACCGGTTCCGCGACCGCGCCGACTCCGCTAACCGGAGAGCCGGTCATCGGCAGCGCGCTGGTTTCCGCAACCGGCAACACCGACACGGGTTCGCGCAATGTGGATCTCCGCCTCATGGCCGTCAACGCGATCAAATACCGCGCCAGCGAGAATTCGGCGTTCACCGGCGCGTCATTCACCGATCTGTTCGATCCTGACGAATCCTTCCGCATCCGACCCTACGGATTCACGCTGCCGTTCACACTCTCCACCGGTGCGGGACTCAAGACGGTCTATCTGCAAACCAACAGCGCCACCGCCACCAATGGACCAACCCATTCGGTCGCGTTCAACTACATCACCGGCGGCCCGGTCGTCGCGTCGTTCAGCCTAACCGATGGTCAGACGGTCTCGCGTCCAATCACCGTCACCGGCAGCGCCACGGCCCCGCTTGGGGTAAAATGGATCGATTTCCTGATCGATGGAAACCTCGCGGCGCGCAACTCGTCCACTTCGTTCAACATGCAGTGGGACCCGCGGTCGCTCGCGGGCGGCATCCATCGTGTCGAACTCCGAGCCCGCGACCAAGCGGGCAACGAATCGGGACGCGCGCTCAACATTACCATCGCCCCCGCCCCGCCACCGGCGCCGGTTGTCTCCGCGCCCGCCGACGGCAGCGTGACGAACACCGCAGCCACCACGGTTTCGGGAACGGCCGAACCCGGTGTTTCGCTCCGGATCACCCGCAACGGCGCTACGGTTTCCGGCACCCTGAACGCGGCGCCCAACGGAACCTTCAGCGTGTCCGGCATACCGCTTGTCGAAGGCGACAACACCCTTGTGGTCACCGCCTTCGATAACCTCGGATCAGCCTCCTCCACGCCACGCACGGTCATTTTCGACACCGGTCCGCCCGCGGCTCCCGTGCTGGGAGTGCCCGTCTATCAGGCAAACCGCGGCCTTGATTTCGAATGGCAATATGCGGAAACCGGAGAGCGCCCCGCCAAGTTCAAGCTCTTCTGGCACAATGCCGCCTTCACCACCACCGGGCAGGCCACCGGGCAAAGCGCCTTCCTGACGCTCACATCCTACAATCTGTCCAGCCTACCGGACGGCACCTGGTATTTCTCGGTCGTCGGTTATGATGACGCGGGCAATCCCAGCGCCCTATCCAACCAGCGCAGCATGACCGTGGATTTCCAGAAACCGGCGTTCTCCGTCGCATACGATGGCTCGATTCCCGCCGGCCCCGGAAACCTCGGCATCACCCTGACCTCGAACGAACCCCTGTCGTCCACGCCCATTTTCACCATCCGTCCGGCGGGGTCTCCGGAATCGGTCTCGGTGCCGCTCACCCAGCAATCTCCCACCATCTTCACGGCGAATTTCCTTGTCACCGACCTATCGGCGGCATCCGGCGCCGCGACGGTTAGAGTATCCGCCACCGACCTCGCGAACAACAGCTTCACCGGGAGCCCGTCGGGTCCCGCGCTCGCGTTCGATGTCACCAAACCCACCGGCGCGCTCACGCTCGACCGATCGGCTCCGATCCAAACGATCGCACCGGTGACCGTGAACCTCGGCCTCCAGTTGTCCGAACCGCCCGCCGTGGGCTCCACCCCGGTGCTCCGCTTCGAACCTCCGGTTGGTTCGGATGTGACCATCTCCCTAACCGGATCGGGTACCACCTGGACCGGATCCCTGGGCCTCACTCCCGCCATGGGCCGCGGCACCGGATTCTTCCGTCTCGCCGTGACGGACCGCTATGGCAATAGCGGCACCGTGCTCACGCCGGGATCCATCGAGATCTACAACACGGAGTTTCCCGATCCGCCCGCCCGGCCGACCGGGCTCTCCGGCCAAGCGCTGTCCGGCGGACGTGTCTCTATCAACTGGGACGACGTCCCACGCGCGGAATCCTATCGGATCTATCGGGAACCGGGCAACAACGCGGCTGTCCCCACCCTGCTGCTCGCGGACAATGTGACCGACTCCGAATACACCGACACCCCGCCCGCCGACGGGTATTACACCTACGCCGTCGTCGCGGTCTTGCGCGGGGCGGAAAGCCAGCCGTCCGGCGTTCTGAATGCTCCATCCGACCGGACGCCGCCTGAAAAGCCGGAGAACTTCACCGCCACTCTGGGTAACTCGGGCGTCGCCATCTCGTGGAGCGCTCCCACTGGCGAGGTTCCGCAACGCTACAAGGTCTATCGCGGCGATACCGTGATCTACACCACAACCACGCCGATCACCATCACCGATCATCCTCCGCGTGGCATCCACGAATACCGTGTGGCCAGCGCCGACCCACGTGGAAACGAGAATTCCACCGATCCGATCACGATCGAGCTGCTCGTAAGCCCGGTGAACAACCTTCAGGCATTGCTGCGCGAAGGTTCACCGACTTCGCTCACCTGGCAGTCCACCGATCCAACGGTTACCGGCTTCAATATCTACCGCAACGGTGTCAAACAGAACGGCGCCTCATTGCCCAATCCGTTCCACATCGATCCGCTGCCCACGGGAACCACCAGCGTGGTATATGAAGTCACCGCACTCAACGCGGCCGGCAACGAAAGCCCGCGGCGCTCCCTAACCGCCATGGCGGCGGCACTGAACCTGCTGCTCAACCCGGACGCCACCAACACCGAACGTCCCAGCATCCGTTACTACTTCGATACGTTGCGTCCCACCGTCACCAATCTGGCCTCCGGCGCCAACCTCGCCATCGAGCGCTTTGACATCATGCGGACCGTCGGCGCTACCGACGCCTTGGAAACCGGTGCCGACACCAACCTGAATATCGCGCCGGGGCAGACCGGGCACTCGGACTTCGTCGTTCCGGCGCCGCGAACCGCCGCCACGCCGCAAACCATCCAGCTTCTGGCACGAGGCCCTGCCGACGAATCCGGCGGGCGCGTGACCTACGAGGCCGTCTTCACCAAATCACCCGCCGTTCCGCAATCGGAAACCGCTTCCCTGGTACCTGCGGTTCCTCCCCTGGCCGGCGGACTAACCGATTTCACGGCTACGATCTTCAACCCGTCCGCAGTTCCGATCGAAATCATCATCGGCCGCGCTACCGGCAACCAACCGGGTGACGTGTCGGTCGCCGTTCTCGATCCGCTCGGAGTCGAGGTCCATCGGAAACTGTTCAATGGCGCGGGTGTTTCTCCCGTCACCACCGACGGCAGTGGAAACATGTTCCTCACCATCCCGCCGCGCGGCAGCAAGTCGTTCACCATCCCCGACGTCTTCGTGCCGGAAGCCCTCGGCGAAGGAAACCGCAGCGCCACGTTTGTTTTGCACATTGCCGCCATCCACTACCGCACCGGCACCGGGGCACTGGTCTCGGCCGGCAACATCGCCAACCAGATCAGTTCGTCACTCGTGCAAACGCCCTACTACGGCACCTCGGAGACTAACAAAAACGCCTACGCGGACAACGAACCGATCATCATCACCGGCCAGGCCATCGACCGCGCCACATCCCAACCGCTGCCCAACACCGCCCTGCACATCGGTTTCGGCGCGCGCGGCACGGTTATCTATCAGGATGTCACCACCGACGGTTCCGGAAACTACACGCTATCCTACACGCCTACCCCTGGTTTCGCAGGACGGCTCAACATCTGGGCCGCGCACCCGGACGTCGTCGATCAGCTCAATCAGGTGAGCATCGAATATCGCCGGCTCTACGTCACCCCCGGACGCGGCCAGGTCGTGATGTCCAAGAACGACACGCTCGACATCTCGATGCGGCTCTTCAATCCGGGCGATATCCCGGTTTCCGACGTCACCCTAACCGCCCGAGCCTACGTGATGGATGGTGAGAACGAAGTTCCCGTGCCGTCGATCACCGCCGCATTGATCGGCAACGGGTTCGACATGGATCCGAAACAGGAACGCGCGGTGGGCGTGCGGCTCACGGCAGCGCTCGACGCGCCGGACAACGCACTGATAGACATCGGTTACGTCTCGGCGGATGGCGCCACCGCCACCTTCTACGGAACCCTGAGTTTGCGCCCCGCCGTCCCGGCCCTGTCGTTTGTCAAGCCGCGCGTGGGCTACCTCGAAGGCTCGGTGAACCGCGGCAGCATCCAGAGTTATGAGGTCATCCTCGAAAACCTCGGCCTGCGCGCCGTCGAAAACCCGGAAGTCATCCTGCCGTCCCAGTTGGCCTGGGTTGACGTCAACCTCCAGCGGTCTGCCGACGGACGCATCCTCCTTCCCGATATTCCGATAGGCGGCAGGATTTCGTTCGCCGTATCCTTCGCCCCGCCGGAAAGCGTGCCGCTCGGGTTCTACAATGACTTCTTCGAAGTCCGCGCGACCAACCTGCAAACGCCGTTCCGCGTGAATGTGTTCCCGCAGGTCACCAGTTCGCAGGTCGGCGAGGTGAAGTTCAAGGTGGATAACATTTTCGTCGATCCGGTCCCGAACGCCAAGGTCCGGTTGCGCAACCCCAACCTGCGCGAGGAACTTGGCCCGTTCCTAACTGACTCAAACGGCGAGGTCACCATTCCCAATCTTCAGGAAGGCACCTGGTCGTGGCAGATCATCGCGGCAGGCCACTCGTCGCAGACCGGCACCGTCGAGGTGATTCCCGGCCAGATCACGCTGGTGGAAACCCGCCTATCGAAATCACTGGTCACCGTCGAGTTCTCGGTCGTGCCCAAGCCGTTCACCGACCGCTATGAGATCGTGATCGAGCAAACCTTCGAAACGCGCGTGCCGTTCCCGGTGCTGGTTTTCGACCCTCCGTCGTTCCAGTTTACCAATCCGGACGACCAATTCGAGACCACGCTGCTGGTCAAGGCGCGCAACGAAGGGCTTATCAGCATGTTCGATCTTGAGATCAACGGCGAGGTTTCGTCCTACGGATCGCTCCAACCGCTCATCGACTATCTTCCCGAACTCCATGCTCAGGAGGAAGTCCTCATCCCGTTCCGGATGGTATGGAACCGCAATGGACTCGGGTCGGAAGGATCCGGACCGGTCGAGTCAGCCGGTCTCGGTAAGAAACTCAACGGCTGTGTCGAGCAGGTCTTCGGTCCGCCTGTTGACAAGGATTTCCTCAACGGCCTCGCCGCCATCGGCAACGCGATCGCACAGTGCATTGATGGATTCAATGCAAAGTTGTTCAGCCAGGTTGTGGTTGGCATTCTGTTTATCAAATGGGGCAAGGACCTGCTGGATCCGGTCGGAAAACTGGTGGAATACATCGGTTGTGTGATCGGCAGCTACATCGCGTCCGACCCAGGCACGCCAAGCGGCTACGGAGGGCCCGGCGGGGGAGGAGGGCTATTCTCGGGCCGAGGGTGCTTCCCCGCGGGGACGCCGGTCACATTGGCCGACGGTTCGCGAATACCCATCGAAAAGGTCCACCGTGACCAAGCGCTCCGCACCTCGACCTGGCGGGGCCACAGCGGCACCGTGGACGACCTGATCACACGCCAGTCCGCCGAACTGCACGAACTGGTGCTCCGCGAACTCCGGCCAGGATCCGTTCCGGTTTCCAAGCAGGATCTTACTCTCCGGATCACCGCGCCGCACCTTGTCTGGAACGATGCCAGCGGCTGGATCGCGGCATCCGCGCTCAAGCCCGGCGACTGGGTCCATCACGAAAGCGGCGCGCTGTTGGAGGTGGTATCCAACACCAGACTGCCAGGAACCCACACCGTTTACACCATCGAAGTGAAAGGCACCAACGCCTTCTTCGCCTCCGGACTGATGGTCCAGGATCTGTGCGGCGCGCAGAAACTGAAAGACCGCTCGGCCCTCGAAACCGCAACCCCCACCACTTCCGCCCGATGAACCCGACATCACGCTCCCGCTTCTGGCCGGCACTCGCCGCAGGCATGTTTCTGCTCGTGGGCTCCCGGCTCAACGCCCAACAGCAATTCCAAGGGATCTGTTCGCAGGTCAAGATCGCCATCGAACAGGAACTCACCATCGAGCGCATCGGCTTTGAGGCGACCCTCGAAGTGACTAACAACGACGGCGCCGACCCGGTCACGGACCTATCCGCCCAACTCACCTTCCGGGATCCGGAAACCGGTGAGGACGCTGCGGACAAGTTCTTCGTGCAACCGCCCACGTTCGAGAACATCAACCGGATTGACGGCACCGGCGTGATCGAACCCACCAAAAAGGCGGTCGTCCGCTGGTTTCTCATCCCGAAAATCGCGGCAGGCGGCACCAATCCGCAGGGACGCGAATACGCCATCGGCTGCAGCATCGCCGCCAACATGCGCGGCGAAGCGCTCCCGGCGGAATCGCTGCTCGTCGTCGAGGACACCATCACCGTAAAACCCGAACCGCAGTTGGAGATCACCTATTTCCAACCGCGCGATGTCGCAGCCGACGACCCATTCACTCCGGAAGTCGAAAGCCCGGTGCCTTTCACCCTCGGAGTTCTCGTCCACAACGCGGGATACGGAACCGCCAAGAAACTCAAGATCGACTCCAAACAACCGAAGATCGTCGAAAACAAAAACGGCCTGCTCCTCGTCGCCAGATTGTTAGGAGCGCGGGTGCAGGATTCTCCGCTCAACGAGTCATCATTGCTGGTTGACCTCGAGGACATCGAGCCCGGCAAAACCAAGAAAGGCGCGTGGGACATGATCACGACGCTCTCTGGCGAATTCGTCGAGTTCAAGGCCTCCTACACCCACTCCGACGCGCTCGGCGGGCGAGACACCTCCGTGATCAAGTCCCTCAGCGCCCACTTCATTGAAGCGGAGGTAATGAACGACGAACCCGGCCGCGACCGGATTCTCGATTTCCTGGCCGATACCGATCGAGACGAGGATCGCATCCCTGACACGCTCTATGAAACGGATGGCTCGGTACTTCCCGTCAACCACCTGACGCAGACAACCATCGACGGTTCGCTGGGGGCAGGAACGGTCACCGTCCATCTGGACGCCGACCGCGAAGGCTGGGGTTACATGCGCCTCGACGATCCCGCGCAGTCCCGCTACAAGATCGACCGCGTCGTCCGTTCCGATGGCAAGGTTCTTCATCCCCGCAACGCCTGGACCAACTTCCGTTACCGGAGATCGGACAATCAGAAACTGACCTTCCTCAACATCCTCGATCGCGTCCAGAGCGGCCAGACGTACACCTATGCCGTTACCTATCAGGCCGTGGTCGCCGACACCACACCGCCCAACACCCGTCTCCGGTTCTCGGGCGAGGTCACCGAATCCGGCGGAAGCTACTACACCGCGGGCACCACCCAGCTCTATTTCACCTCCGAGGATGCCAGCCCGGTCTCGATCGTCTATCGGATCAACGGCGCCGCATACCGGCCCGGCCTGCCTTTCACTCTCGGTGCCCCGGGCACCTATGTGATCGACTTCTTCGCCACCGACGCCGCCGACAACGCCGAAACACCGAAGACGGCCACCGTCATCGTTCCCGGAGCGGAAGCTCCTTTGGCCCTAGATCTCCCGCGCGACAGCATGTTCCCCACCAACCTGCTTTCAACCCGTCCGCGCAGCGTGCCGATCTCAGCCAATGTGCCCGCTTCCGCGCTCACCCTGAACGGCGAACTGAAGATCTATCAGGGTGTCCGCGCCTGGCCGCGGCTATCCGGCATGCCGCCCACGCCCACCTCGCGCGACCACGCCACCATCAGTGTCAGCGGGCAGTTCGCGGACTTCTACAAGTACTCGGTCAACGGCTCGCCGTGGAGCGCCGAAGCGCCGGTGGCACTGCCGATCTCCCTAACCGGCCTATCCGGCCCGGTCACGCTCTCGGTTCTGGCGCGCCCGTCCACAGGAGACTATCCGGAGGAAACCGAGGCACTTTCGGTTTTCTGGACCGTTTCCGCCGAAGCACCGGCGCTCGAAGTCGCGGGTGTGCCACCCACGCCATCGAACAACTCCGGGTCCGCCACACTCACCCCGTCGGATTCCTCGGCGGATCTCTATCGGTGGACCATCGCGAACGGCTACTATCGCGCCGAGGCCCCGCTCACCTCGCCGGTCCTGCTAGACCAACTCGCGCAAGGATCGCACTCCGTGAAGTTCATCGCCCGCCGCGGCGGAACGTGGCAGTTGGAATCGGCCGCCACCCATGTTTCGTGGACCTATAACAAGGATTACGGTTTCGAATTCGAAAATGAACTGACCGCCGTCCGCACGGTTTCCTTCCCCAATGCGGCCGGCACCACCGTTGCATTCGACTGGGACGGCCGGGATGACGCGGGCATCCCGCAGATTCCAGGCGCCTACACCGCGGTGCTCACTCTAACCGACCCGCTCGGCAACAAGTCGTATGCCGCGGCCATACTAACTATCGAGGGTCTGAGTGCGCGCGAAGTGGAACTCGCCTCAACGGCCAACGGCCCGCGCCGCACGCGCGCTTCAGGAAACTGGGCCGTCTGGCAGGAGAATATCGCGGGCATCGAGGCGATCCGCGCCTCCAACCTTGCCACCGGAGACCCTGCCTCGGCCGTTTCCACCGATCCGGATTACAATCAGGAAAACCCGGCCACCGACGGGCGCTATGCCGTCTGGCAGGCACGCCGCCCCAACAACACGACCGACATCCTGTGGCGAGACCTCACAACCGGCACGTCCGGTGCGGTCACCGAGACCACCAACAAATCCGAGGTAAACCCGGCCGTATCCTGGCCTTGGGTGGTCTATCAAACCCAGCCCGCCGATAACCCGGCCGCTCCCTGGCAGGTGGAGGCATGGAATGCGGAAACGAACACGCGTTTCCTGTGCAATCCGGCACAAGGCAGTCAGTTCCGCCCGCGCGTCCACGCCGGACGCTGCGTGTGGGAGGACCACCGCAACGTCGGACCCGGTGAGGTCTATTTCTGCGACCTCGAAACCCGCGCCCGCCGCCGCATCACCAACAACACCTTCGGCCAAAACAATCCGGTGATCTTCGGCGACCTGATCGCCTGGCAGGACAACCGAAACGGCCAGGCGGATATCTATCTGTTCGATCTGCTCAAGGGCACCGAACAACGGCTGACGGAAACCACCTACAATGAGATCAACCCGGAACTCGCCGGGTGGTGGCTGCTCTATCAGGAAGACTCGCTCGGCACCGGAACCGAAAACATCCGTCTGATGGACGTGCAGACCGGCAGCGGCGTATCACTCACCCGCGCCGAGGCGGATTACGGTCCCGGATCGCTCGGCAATGGTTTCGCGGTCTGGACCGAGAACATCGACTCCACCACCCGCCGCTCGGTGGCTTCTCTGCTCCCCGGACTGCAGCCGGTGTCGGTGAAGGCCAACGCCATCGCCGTGACGCCGGCGCTTGCCGCCACCTTCGCCACCTCGCACGCGTTGCTCGCCGAATGGGGGCCCCAGGCGGGCATATCGTCCGTCACCACCTTCGACTCGTTCAGCCCGCTCGTTTCACGCACCGCGACCTTCAGCGGCGGGACGGCATCGGGCGAGGACTTCCCGCTCACGGCGGGCGGTTTCATTTGGGTGCAGTTCAGCCAACCCAACATGGCCGACCTCGGCGTGGGCGGAGAAAACACCATCGCTCTATCCGTCGGGTTGAACGCCTTCAGCCACGCCGGCTTCCCGGTTGACGCCACCGCCCACAAGGTGATCGCGTCCATCGGCACGGACAAACTCAGAGCCCTCCGCTTCTACGACGCGTTCTCCGGCCGCTGGCGCGCCGTGGAAGTCACCGACGCGGGCCAATTGATAGGTCCGGATTTCGCCATCCCGCGCGTCGCCACGCTTTTGCTGGATGTGAAAGCTCCGGTCCCCTCCTGGAAACCATGAAACGCCCACCCCATACCCTTCCATCCGCCATGAAACCATCCATCGTTTCCACCGCCATCGCCGGCGTCCTGGCCCACGCCGTCCTAACACAGTCGGCCGGTGCGATCACCGCCGCCGATCTATCCGCCAAACTGGCCGCCGGGCAGCTGATCCATCTGATCGATCTCCGCCCGTCCAACCGCTTCGAAACGGGCACCATCCCCGGCGCGATGAACGTGCCGGCCACCATCATCCGCGAAAAGAAGCTGCCGCCGCTCTCGCCCGTGGTGCTTTTCGACGACGGACTCGGCAAGATCGACGTCGCGGGCATCGCCGCCGAACTCAACAAGCGTCCGGGTTGGAAAGCGGAAGCCCTGGAGGGTGGTTTCTCGGCATGGCAGGCTCTTGCAAGCGCGACCGCAACCTCTTCCAAAGGACTTCACAACGAGGAGATCCAACATATAACCTATCAGGATCTGACCGACTTGAAGGATCCGGTGGTGATGGTGGATGTCCGGCAGGTGGATCCGGCCACGACCGGAAAAACCGCCACCAAAGCGGCGCTCGGCAAGAAACCCGCGAACGCCTCCACTCCCGACACGGTTTCCGGCTACTGCGCCAAAGCCGGCAACCGCGAGTACAAACGCGGTCTCGACGAACTCCGCCGGTCCCATGAACCACCCGCCAAGATGCGTTCCAAGACCATCCCGCGCCCCGGCAGGGCCGCGCCGGACAACACCCCGCCGCTCGTCGTTCTCGTCGGCGCCGTGGGCGACGACCTCCGCGAAACCGTCCGCCGGCTCCGTTCGGAAGGTTACACCCGCGTGATGATCCTCGCGGGTGGCGACGAAGCGATTCTGCTAGAAGGAAAACCCGGCAAAGGCCGGATGTCCGGCCCGATCATCGAAGGCAAAGTCCCCACCACCGAACCCTCCACGTCCGCCACGCCATGAAACACCTCCTTTTCCGCCTGATCGCCGCCTCCGGCCTGCTCATGCTGCCGGTCTCCGCGGTGCCCGCCGTCCAACAGATCAACGTCGGCAATGTGACCTCCTCCGGCGCCTGCGTCGCATGGGAGTTCACCGAAACCGCCCGTCCGGGTCTTGAGGTGTTCACCGATGCAGCCGCCACCCAGAATGTGACCACCTCGGTCCGGATTGAGGTCCAGTCGTTGGAAAACGCCCGTCGCGAGGCTTCCAGCACTGCCGCCTCCCGCGAGTCCAACCGCGATCTCCAGGACGCAATGAATGCCAAGGGCGTGGCCTTCGTCCGGATCAGCGGGCTGGATCCCGAGACCGATTATTTCGTCAGACCTCAGGCGCTAGCCGCCACAACGGACACCGTACTCGCCACGGGAGCGCTTACCCCGCTGACCACCGCGCGAACCGCTTCGTTCGTACCGGAATCCCGTCAGTTGATCGCGGATCTCAGCGCGATGGTGCCCACCACCGGCGATGTTTCCGGCGGCATCCTCATCGCCACCCACGCGCAATCGGCCTATCCGTTGCTGGCGGTGATCGGCGACGGCACGTCGTCCACATCCGCGTATTTCGATCTATCACTGCTGCTCGATGCCAGCGGCGAAACCAACCTGATTCCATCGGCCGGGGAGTTGTCGCTCACGCTATCATGGCTGGGACTCCCGGACGTCGAGGGCGTCTTCCAACCGGATTCGGTGCCCTATACCGGCACCGCAAAGGTCGCGGCTTCCAGCACCACCGAGTTCGTCGGACAGGGATTTGTCGTGCATGCTACGCCAAGCGCTTCCACCACTCTGGTTGGGCTCCCCGTCACCGTGAATCTGTCGGTCACGGATGTCGGCGGCGTGATCCAAACCACCTTCAACCGCGCGCTGATCGTCGAGTCCCCCGCCCTATCCACCGGCGCGGGTAACACTCCGGCTCTGGTATCGGGTGTGCTGAACAACCACCAACTCGTGTTTTCAACCGCCGGGACCCACACCGTCACCGTCCGGGATTCCGCAAGCAGCGCTTCCACCACGTTCGATGTCACGGTGCGGCCGATGACCTATCAAAACTGGCGGACCTATCACCTTGGCGGCAGCCAGTCGGCCGGCGGTGTTTCCTCCAATCCGGACGCCGACCCGTTTCCCAACTTCGTCGAGTTCGTCCATGGCCGCGATCCGAACTCGCCGGATGCCTCCATTCTCGGCACCACACCGCGGCAGCCCGGCAAGGCGCTTACGATCCGTTTCGATCTCAATCCCTATCAACAAGACTACAAGGTCGTCATCCAGGTGGCACCCAACATGACCTCCTGGCAACGCTCGGCGAAGGTGCCGCAGGTGGTGCAGTCGTTCCCGACCCACGATCTGATGGAAGTCTCGTGGACCGAGGCCGAACTACAGGCGGAAACCGGAGTCGCCAGCACCGGCTATTTCGCGCGCCTCACTTGGGAGCCCGCCACCAGTTTCACATCCTGGTTGGATGGCTACTCTCTAACCGGCCCCACCGCGTCCCCCACCGCCAATCCGGATGGCGACAATGATCCGAACTTCGTCGAATTCGCTCTCGACTCCGATCCCACCTCGGGTGCGGCGTCCGGCAAGGTGCGCCAAACGATCGCCAGCTTCGGCGCGTCATTCGCCCAGGTCTTGACCATCCCGGTGCGGCTGGGTGCCACCACTCCTACGTGGGATACCGCCGGTGGCGAGTTGATTCTGGAAGCCGACGGCATCCGCTACCGGATCCAGGGCACCGCCAACCTCGTTGCGTGGAACCTGACCATGACAGAAGTGCCCGCCATCACCACCGGACTTCCGGAACTCAGCCCCGGCTATGAATACCGGTCGTTCCGCAGCCCCGGCAGTTCGTCCTACTCGTTCGAGTTCGTCAGGGCCAGAATCGAGAAATATTGAATAAGGTTTGCTTTCGTTCATCGGACGGGTATCCTTCCTCCGATGTCGCGGCGCGTGAAAGCATGGTTGATGCTTCTGGTCCTCGGGCTTGTTCTGCCCGTGGCCGGTGCCCCGTTTCGGTATTGCCTCTGCGTGAACGCGATCGTGCAGGCGGGCTCGCAATGCTGCGCCTGTGAAGAGGAATCATCCTGCGACTGCCACGACAAGTGCCCGCATGCCCCGGTTCAACCTTCATGCACGGTGGCTCTCAAGCCTGTTCCCGATGGGGTTCCGTCCCTGGATTTCGTGACACCGCTCCCGGTGGCGGTCGATCTTCCTCCCGTGGCGTTTCTGGCACCGCCCGCTCCTGCCGTGGATACTCCCGCTCCCGAATCTCCCCGCGAACGAGGCCCCCCGGCGGGACCACCCCGCTATTTGCGAAACCTGACGCTTCTGCTGTGAAACGACGGCCCTTTCCGCCGTCCGATGGCGCGCGCATCTGAAGCGCGCGACCGCCACCCACGATCCCCGAACAGGGAGCCCGTATCCTGCGTTTTCACAGCATTTCCATGTCCGATTCAAGACCCGATCTATCAAAAATCATCCGTCAGCCCGGTCCGCCGCGGACAGGGGGCCGCCGTGCCGCCTGGTTATTGCCGACCGCCATCGCAACCGGCTTCGCTTGCGTTTTCCTGCTACTTTTCCGCGACCGGTTGATCCCGGCAAAAGCGGTGGAGATCACCATCGCCCTCGCTATTCCGGCTCCACAGGCATCCGGCAACAATGATTCCCCCGACTCCCATACGGCACCCACCCGCGCACCCCAAACCGGAAGCTCGGGCAAGCTGCTATTCCAGGCCTCAGGTTGGATCGAACCCGATCCTCAACCGGTCAAAGTCACCGCCCTAACAGACGGATTCGTCAATACCGTGAACGCGCTCGAAGGAGCGATCGTCAAAAAGGGAGACCTGATCGCCACCTTGATCGACGCCGACACACGGCTGGCCCGCGACGCGGCTGCCGCGGACGTCACCATGCGTGAAGCGGAATTGGCCGCACTTGCCAATTCCGCCAAGGCCACCGAACACAAGCTTGCCGCAGAGCGGGCGGGCTTGCTCGCCGCCGAAGCCGATGCCAGCGAGGCCGCCGACCGACTGGCCCGCTTGGAACGCACCCGTGGCGATGCGGTTCCGGAAACCGAGCGGATCAGCGCGAAACTCGAAAACTCCCGGCGTCAGGCCGCCGTCCGAGTCAGGCAGGCGATGATCCGGCAATCCGAGGAGGAACACGCTGGAATCCAACAGGAAAGCGCCGCGATGACCGCGCGCTTGACCGCCGCCAAGGTCCAGCTCGCCCAAGCCGACCTCAACCTCTCCCGCACCCGCATCACCGCCCCGTTCGATGGACGCATCCTCCGCCTCATGGCCGCGCCAGGACAGAAAAAGATGGCCGCCATGGACGATGTGGACAGTTCCACCATCGCGATTCTCTACGACCCCGCCAAACTGCAGGTTCGGGTGGACGTTCCGCTTGCCGATGCCTCCGGCCTATCCGTCGGCGGTCCGGTTCGCATCCGCTGCAACCTGCTTCCCAACCAACCGTTCGACGGAATCGTCACCCGGATCAACGGCGAAGCCGACCTCCAGCGGAACACCCTCCAGGCCAAAGTCCGCATCCTCAATCCCGCCGATCAACTCCGACCGGAAATGCTCTGCCGCGCGGAATTCCTGGAACCGGCGGCGGCGGCATCTGCCGTGGGACGGCAACCTTCCTCTCCTCCATCGTCAACGGGGCCGCTCGCGGTGTTCGTTCCGGAATCCTCGATCGACGGTGCGGCCGTCTGGATCTGTGATCCGGAAAGCTCCCGCGTTTCCAGCCGCCCCATCGTCGCCACCGCCGAAACCCGCGACGGCCGGCGACGCCTCGAATCGGGTGTCCGACCCGGCGAGTGGGTCGTTAGAAACCCGGTCGGCCTCCGCGAAGGCCAGCGTGTCAAACCCGTCCAAGTCCCATGAACTCCCCCGCCACCCAACCGCCCATGATCCGGTGCCACGGCATCACCAAATCCTATCGGAAAGGTCCCAACCTCGTCACGCCGCTCGAGAAGCTTGATCTAACCGTCTCACGCGGGGAATTCCTCGCCCTGATGGGCCCCTCCGGCTCCGGCAAGACCACCCTGCTCAACCTGCTCTCCGGCATCGATTCGCCCACCGGGGGCTCGCTTGTGATCGACGGCCAGGACATTTCCGCCTTTAACCGCCGCCAGCTCACCCGCTGGCGTGGCGAAAACGTGGGATACATCTTCCAGCTCTATCACCTCGTCCCGGTTCTAACCGCGTTCGAAAATGTCGAACTGCCGCTGCTGCTCTCCCCGCTCCCGCGCCGCGAACGGCGCGAGAAAGTCGAGCAGGCGCTCGCACTCGTCGGCCTCTCCGATCGCATGCACCACACCCCTAACGAACTCTCGGGCGGTCAGGAACAGCGTGTCGCCATCGCGCGCGCGCTCGTATCCGACCCGCCCTTGCTCGTCGCGGACGAACCCACCGGCGACCTGGACCGCGAATCCGCGGCGCACATTCTCGACCTGCTCCGCTCCCTTGTGAACGAGCACGGCAAAACCATCGTCATGGTCACCCACGACGCCAAGGCCGCCGCCGCCGCCGACAGGGTGTTGCACCTCGAAAAGGGCCAACTTCTGGAACAGGAAACCGCCGCCCGTTAGCCACCACGCCTTCCGCCATGAGATTGCTCAAACTCCTGCCCCTGGCATTCAAACAGCTCGTCCGTCACCGGCTGCGCACCCTGCTCACCGTTCTCGGCGTGGCGGCGGGGATGTTTCTTCTAACCGCGGTTGAGACCCTCCAGCGCTCGCTTGCCAATGCCACCGAGACAACCGCGGCGGACACCACTCTCGTGGTCTATCGGGAGAACCGCTTCTGCCCGGCCACCAGCAGGTTGCCGGAGCATTATGCCGATGACATCCGCTCGATTCCCGGAGTCCGCGAGGTCATTCCGGTACAAGTGGTGGTCAACAACTGCGGCGCGAGCCTGGACGTCATCACCTTCCGCGGCGTTCCGGAGGGCAAACTCACCCGGTATGCCCCGGAGATCGCGGTCATCGAAGGTGATCCGGCGGTCTGGGACCAACGCGACGACGGCTCATTGTTAGGAGAACAGTTCGCCCGGCGCCGCGGCCTCAAACCGGGTGATTCGTTCGACGCCGTCGGTATCCGGGTGCATGTTGCCGGTATCATCCGCTCGCCATTTCCGCAGGACAACAACGTGGCCTACGTGAAACTTCCGTTTCTCCAACAAGCTTCGAAAGCCGGACTCGGTGTGGTCACCCAATTCAATGTCCGCGTGAACGCGTCGTCCGACCTCAAGCCGGTATCCGATGCGATCGACGCGCGTTTCAAATCAGCCCAACAACCGACCAACACGCGCCCCGAAAAGGCGTTCTTCGCGGAAAGCGCCGGCCAGTTGATCGAACTGATCGGCTTCACCCGCTGGCTCGGACTCGGCGCTGTCGCGGCCGTCATCGGTTTGGTGGGCAACGCGATCCTGCTTGTGGTCCGCGGTCGGGTGAAGGAGCACGCGATTCTCCGGACCTTGGGGTATCCGGGGCGGGCGATCCTTTTCCTGGTGGTCAGCGAGGGAGGTTTGTTAGGCTTGCTCGGCGGACTTTTGGGCACCCTTCTCGCCTGGTCGTTTCTGCGCTGGCAGAGTTTCACCCTCGGCAGCGAAGGCCACACACTGGCCATACGGCCGGAGGCGGCCACCGCCGTTTCCGCAATCCTCGCGGCCCTCGCCCTCGGCTTGCTCGCCGCTCTCTTTCCCGCCATCCAGGCCATCCGCCAGCCCATCGTCAAGAACCTCAGGGAATAGACCGCCTGTTTTTGCAAGCCACACGAGATCCATCCGTCCCCTACCATTCACTTCCAATAAGCGACCATGCTTCCCTTCACCTACGCGCTTCGAAATCTGTTCCGCGACAAATCCCGGCTGCTGCAAACGATCGGCGGCAGCGCGCTCGTCGTCCTGCTGGTGATGGCCGCGGGCGCGCTGAACCAAGGCATGACCCGCGTGCTCGCCGCGTCAGGTTCTCCGCTCAACGCCATCCTGCTCGGCGCGGGCAGCGAGGAAAGCATCCAGCGCAGCGAAATTCCCGAGCGCACCGCTGGGATCGCCGAGGCCGCGGTCGGAGGTGTTGCCAAGCCCTTGGGCACCCCGGCTGTCTCCACCGAAATCCAATACATGACCTATCTGACCACAAAGGACAACCACCGCTCGGCGGGCGTTTTCCGCGGTGTCACCCCGCAGGCGCTGCTCGTCCATCCGGAGGTGCGACTGCTGGACGGGCATTTCCCCGGTGCCGGCGAATTGATGGTCGGCCGACTCGCCTGGAGAAAACTCCACCTGCCACCCGACGCACTCAAGCCCGGAACCAAGGTGCGTCTCGACGGCGCGGAAATGACAATCCGCGGCACCTTCGCCGCGCCCGGCACCGTCTTGGAATCCGAAATCTGGGCAACCCTGAGCGACATCCGCATGCTGGCCCAGCGCGAAACGGTTTCCTGCGTGGTGATGCGGATGGAAAACCCGGACGACTTCGCCGACGCCGACCTATTCAGCAAGCAGCGTCTCGACCTGGAACTCACCGCCATGCGTGAAAGCGATTACTACGCCGCTCTAACGAAGTTTTTCCGCCCATTGCGGGTGATGACCTGGATCACCGCCGGACTGGTGGCCGCCGGCGCGGTGTTTGGCGGTCTCAACACGCTCTACGCGGCGTTCGCCTCGCGCATCCGCGAGCTGGCCACTCTCCAGGCGGTCGGCTTCTCCCGAAGGGTGATCCTGCTTTCGCTTGTCCAGGAAAGCCTGCTCGCCTGTCTAACCGGAACACTGCTTGCATCAGTGCTCGCCCTGCTGTTGCTGGACGGCCGGACGATCCCGTTTTCAATCGGCGCGTTCACCGTTTCGGTCACTCCGGAAATCGCCGGCGCCGGGCTTGCCACCGGAATCCTGCTAGGCATTATTGGCGCCCTGCCGCCCGCGCTGCGCTGCCTCAAGCCACCTCTGCCCACCGCCCTCCGCTCATCCTAACCCCCTCAACGAACGTGGGCATTCCGCCCCACTCCACCACCCCAACCAACCCCAACATCCCATTACCATGAAACCACCCGCCAGCCTGATCATTGCCATCCTTGCACTCACCCTTCCGGCCTGTGAGAAGAAAACCACCGCACCAGCCAACGCGCCACAAGCCGCCGCGTCACTCGATCCGTTCTTTGTTGGTACGCCACCCGCCTCGCCCGCCGCCATCCACTCGATCCGCGCCACCGCCAAGCCGGGGGAGACGGTCACCATCACCGGACTTGTCATGGGACGTGAGGCCCCGTTCGTCGATGGCCGGGCCGCCTTCGTTCTGGGAGACCGCAGTGTCCTAACACCCTGCGACGAGAACCCCGGCGACGAGTGCGCCACTCCGTGGGACACCTGCTGTGACACCCCGGAGGACAAGCAGCGCGCCACCGCCACCATCCAATTGCTCGATAAAAACGGCCGGGTTATCAAACAAAGCCTCAAGGGCACCCATGGACTGACCGAGCTATCGACCGTCACTCTAACTGGCATCATCGACAAGGCGTCCACTTCCGAAGCGCTCATCATCAACGCCAGCCAACTCCACGTTACCCCGCGCAAACGGTGATTTCCCCTGAAGGGAGGATCTCCCCCGCCTATCTGATCATTGTCCGCCCGGATTCCGTTTCCGCAGCCTCCCCGAAACCATCCGCGGGGCCGCAACTCCCCCGGATCTTCGTCACTCGCCCCGGCAGGTTGTCCCATCCATTCAAGACTGTTAGAACGAGTGGCGAAAAGCGTTGGCCCTCCGGTTTGGCTTTCCCGCCCCTGTGTATAATCAGCAGCGGTCATAGACGCGCCTCCAAAGATTCGGCGTGGCTAAATGAACAGGATCGGATGGCACACCAATTGAATACACGCATATTTTCCGATGATCGCTTGATCGGCAGCCAGCATTCGTAAAAGCACTCCACCAAAGCACATGCCGGTCGCGACGTATCGCAAGGCCCATTGCTTCGACAGAATCCGGCTTTTTTAAGGAATTTCTCAGCAAAATTCAAAGGGATTGACTCGTCTCAGTCGCGGAACGATATCCCGGACGACATATCTTGCTTCAATGGTCGTCGCGCAAATTTTATTGCGCATTTTTTGCTTTCTCTTTGACCAGTGAGTCTGAATGGTCATTGTGAGGGATCAATTGCTCAAACCGGTGATCCCATGGAGTCTTGAAATGTACTCCCTCGCGACTCCCTGGTCGCAATCAGTCCCCTCAGCAACACAAACCCATGAAACCCATATCCTTCCGCCTCCTATCCGCCGTGGCATCGCTCGCACTGTCGCTGCCGCTCGCCGCCGACGACAGCGGGCTCGCGCCATCGCTTGAATTTTCCACCGGCATCGTCGGCACACAGACGCAGCTTTCGTGGACCGCGCAGCCGGGAGTGAGTTACCGGATCAGCAGCACCACCGATCTCTCCTCGGGCTCGTGGCGCAACCGCGCGGTAGTGGAGGCGACGGGCACCGCGGGCACTTGGCTCGATCCCGAAGCGGCGGGTCCGCAGGCGTTCTATAGGATTGATATTCCTCAGGCAGCGGTGTTTGAGGTTGATCCGCCGGTGCTAAGCCCCGCGGGCGGGACGATATTGCTGCGCGGCCAGTGCCTGCCGGTCGGAGGCGCGCTGGTGTTCGAGGTCGAAGGCGGCCCGCCGGTGAGCATTCCCATCGCGCCGGGCGCGCAAGGTCAATATTCCGCCACCGTGGGAGTGGGGGAGTTTGTCCCGGGAGCCCACATTCTATCAGCAAGGGTAGTGGACGCCGGCGGCACCACGGTCGCGGCCATCACGCAACACTTCGAGGTCACTGAAACCGGACGCGCGACCGATTCGCCACCGGGACTTCCGCCACTGATGCGGGCGATGAAGGCATCGGATGGGAAAAAGCACTTTGAAGCAACCGCCGCAGGGCGAAAGAAAGTGTTCACCAATCAGTTCGATGTGGACCTGTGCGAAGACATCACCTTTGTGGCGCCGCCATCCGATTCACCTGTGGTGGATCCGGCTTCGCTGCTCATGCCCGCGCTGATGAAGGCCAAGGAAAAGGCCACTCGGACGAAGTGCGGACACAACCTGCGCCAGCTTGGCTTGGCCGCCCGCGGCAAGCGCAGCGAGGTGAGAATGAACCTACGTGCTATCTCAATCTCGGGCGAACGCCCCGGCGAAATCGCCACCGAACAGGATGACATCGTCCTCGAAACACCCGTCGGCCCGCCCATCGTCTGGACCCGCACCTACCGCTCGAGGGCGGGCAGTGGCGGCACCGTCACCAGCAATCCCATGGCGATCTACTGCGGATCCACCCACTTTGTTTCTTTCGATGTCCGGATCGAGCCGATTCCGCTCGCGGCTGGATCTTCCGCAACGCGGATCTATCTATTCGGCGGCGACGGACGCCGCGACATTCTCCGCAGGCAGGCCGACGGCTCGTACCGCTGCGACGGCATGTTCCGCGAGGGCCGCTTCAACCCCGACAACACCTTCACTCTAACATTCGCCGACAAGTCGCAATTCGTCTTCCGTCCGCCCAGCGGCGGGCCGGGGTCGGGATGCCTCAGCAGCGTTGCCGACAGCAACGGTGTCGCGCTCAGTCTCGCCTACGATGGCGCGGGCCGGCTCACGACGGTTTCCAGCCAATTCGGCCAGAGTCTGACATGTGCCTACGACGGCAACGGCCGGGTGAGCACCCTAACCGACCACACCGGCCGCTATGTGGTTTACGACTACTACGCCACCGGTGAACCGGGCGGCGGCGCGGGCGATCTCAAATCCGTTTCATGTGTGCGGGCTCCCGGCCAACAACCGCTTGCCAACCCAACCGTTTTCACCTACTCGACCGGCAACGCCGACGACAATCTCAATCACAATCTCCTAACCGTCACCGATGGCGCGGGCCGTTTGGTCCAGAAGTTCACCTATTCATCCCAAACCGATCCTTTGGCGCTCGACTATGACGTCGCCGAAACGGTGGACTCCAACCGCCTCGACGCGCTTTCCGGCCATGTCACCGTGCTCAAGATCGCCACTCTGCCGCCCGGCAGCGGAGCCGCCTACCGTTGTTTTGAAAACGATGAACTCGGGCGTGTCACCGAATGCGATTACGACTCCCAACACCGCTGCGTCGCGCTCCGCGATCTAACCGGATTTGCGTTGCCCGACCAGCCGGTGACCGAATCCGACAACCGTCCCGCGGGCAAACTCCGCGCAAGCGATCCGGAGGCCTTTGTTACGGCTTTCCGCTACAACGCCGACAACAGCCTCACCCGCGTCACCCATCCGGATGGCACCCAGGAGCTGTTCACCTACGGCAGCGAACTGCGCCGTGATTGCCCGATTCGCGAGCGCGGCAATGTGCATGTCATCAGCCTCCGCTCTCCCGGTGGCGAATTGCGGACTGTGACCTGCGATTACCTGCCGGGTTTCGGCACCGACGAATGCCCTTCGCTCGCAAAGGAAAAGAAGCGCCCAGGACGCGAGAGTCCAACCAAAGCCTCACTTGGCCGGATTGCGGCGGGGAGTGACGACGACAACGATTGCGGCGGCCCTGACCCGCTGGCGGCAGCGATGGCGGGACATCGAATCTTTGTGAAGAACAAAGCCGGTAGCGTACCGCGCGCCGTAGCATCCGGAGTTCCGGAGGCGTCCGATGCCGACGAAGGTGCCACGGTCAGCCAGATTGTCGGTGGTCTCAGCATCAAAGGCGGTGACCTCATCATCTGCGGCAATCCGATAGGCGGCATCGGGATCAAGAGCGGAAAGAATCCGGGCGGCAACCTGCGAACCGTGGGTGGTCTCGGCATATGGGGTGGAGAGGACGGTGAAGGCGGCTGCACCGATTCCGCCCGCGTCGTCGGCCCCGATGGCAAAGACTGTACCGATCCACGCCGTCCGCGGCTGGGCCATTGCACCCGTCTAACCACCTCACACGGCCAGGTTTTCACCTGGGTTTACGATGCGAACGGCAACTGCACCTCCGTCCGAACCCCGATAGATGGCGCGGGCTGCGATGCCAGCTTCAACGCGCTCGGCCAATGCACCGGAATCACATTGCTCAACGGAGCCACCGGAGGGTTCACCGAGCAATTCAGCTATGACGCCGCCAGCGGATGGCAACTCGGCCAAATCCATGACCCTGGCGAACTTGGCCTAACCACCACATGTATCCGCGACACGCTGGGCCGCGTCACCACCTGCACCGACCCGCGCGGTCTGACATGGCTCGCGGAATACGACGCGCTCGACCGTCTAACCGTCATCCGCACGCCCGAGATCGGAACCGGCGCCCCGTCCCGCATCGCGTTCAGTTGCCACTACGACTCCGGCGGTCTGCTGGTCCGCTGCGACCTTGAGCATCGCGATACCACCGGGGCGCTCGATTCCGCCAATCCCGCCTACAGCGCCTTCGCCGTTCATGACGCGCGCGGCCGCCTTGTCCGGATTGCTGCCGAACAACGGCCCGTGAGTCCGCCGGTCACGCTTCTCGATCCCGCCACACTCGGCGATGAGAATCTCGCCGTACGCGACTTTTCCTACGACGATGCGGGCCAGTGCGTACGTGTTAGCACGCCCGCCGCCAGCCGCGGCCAGGCGACCGATGAAGTGTGCGACTTCGATTACGACGAGCGCGGACTTCTCTACCGCACCCATCAGGGCGGGCGAAGCACCACGATTACCGTCACCGACCAATGCGACTACGATGCCCTCGGCGCCTGCGTCGCCTGCTCGCGCTTGCCCGCAGCCGGCGCGCCCGGTGCGTACACACCGCTCACCACCACCTGCGCCTACGACGGTTTCCACCGTTTGTCTTCCGTCACCGATCCGATGGGGAACCAGACCGTTTATGAATATGACGAACAGGGATTCGCGACGGTCAGCTTCATGGGAGAGGTAAGCGACGAACCTGGTTCCGCTAGCAATGTGCTGCTAGCGCGGGTAAAATCAAACCTGCCAAAACATACTCCGAAGATCGTGAAAGAGTCCCATGGCCTGGCGATGCCTCCGAGCGTGTTCTTCGACGTCTTCACCGCCGATGACATCACCATCACGGAGCGTTTCTCTCCCGGCGCACAAGGCACATCGCCCACCGAGACCCGCATCATTCACCGCTCACCCGCCGGTCTAGCCATGAGTCTCACCAACAACGCGGATGTCATCCTAACCTGCACCTACGACAGCGCCGGACGCCTTGTCACCTGCACCGATGGCGCCTGCTCCGTTTCTCTATCCCGCGATGCCGAAGGACGCATCCTCGTCTGCGGCAGAACCGACCATTTCCGCACCGTCGGCCAGACCGATAAGACGTTCACCCGCACCATGTCGTACGACGAGCTGGGCCGCTGCTCCGGCACGCAGGACGGCGGATCCAACAGCCAGACCTGCGCCTACGATTCGCTCGGGCGCATCACCGAATTCGCCGTCGCCCGCGGCACCGTCCACCGCAACCGCTACGACGGATCCGTTAGCAGCACTCTCGGCACCCAGCCGTTCTCCGTGGCCAGCGAGGTCGATGTGGACGGGGATGGAAATTTCGAAACCCTATGCCGCTACCAATGTTGGAACGGCGAATGCCGCTCCATCACGGACGCATACGGATACGTCACCACCTTCACCCGCGACGCGCTGGGCCGCCTGACACAAACCGACTTTCCCGATGGAACCCACGAAACCCGCGGTTTCGACCCCTTCGGCCGCCCGCACTCCACGGTCCACCGAGATGGCACCGTCGTTACTACCGAACTCGACCGCGACGGGCTCCCCGATCTCGTCACTTGCTCGCCACCGGTGGGTTCAAGCGCGCCGCCGGTCGTCACCAGTTACGACCACGACGGATTGGGACGCACGGTCGCCAGTGCCGAAGGAACAACGATTCTCTCACGCACTTGGGATTCCACGGGCAACCCTCTCAGCGAAACCACCACAACCGGCAGCGCCGCACCCTTCACGGTCCGCACCATCACGCGTACCTTCGACCATCGCGGACGCACCAGCGTCACCTATCCGGACGGAACCACCTTCGTGGAAACACGCGACGCCCTCGGTTTCATGGAGAGCAAATCGGCTGTTAGCGGCACCGGCGAACTCGTTTCTCCGCCGATCACGGTCGTCCAACACGCCGGCTATCGGCCATGGCGGGAGACCCGGGCAAATGGCGTGGTCACCACCTTCGAATACCGCGCCGATGGCGAACCCCAACTGCCGCTCGGCGGCAGCGCCGATGATTTCAGTTTCGACCGCTGCGTGCGAGAGCAGATCACCAGCGGCACCGGCGCTTTGCTTTCCAGCACGCTCTACCGCCGCAACCGCGATCAGGCCCCGATCGCCCGCGCCACCGTGTTCGGCAGCGCAAACCAAGCCGCCGGTCGCCGTTGTGACCTAACCCTCGACCGCCTTGACCGCTTCACCAACTGCGTCACCCGCGTGCGGCAAACCACCGGCGGACAAGTCGCCATCGAATCGGATGTCTCATACACCTACGATCATCGTGGCAGACTACTGGAATCAAGCGGTTCACCCTACGCTGGCAGCTACACGCAGAGTGACACGCTGCCGCCCGGCGACCGGCAAATGGGCCGCTACTCGACATGGCCCGGCGGACCGCTCACCTGGGATCCCGAAGGCTGCCTCACCAGCATGAGTGGAAGTGCCGGAACCAAGGAGTTCGTATACGATGCCGCCTCGCGCCTAATCGCCGTCGTCGGCACCGGCACCGTCGGCACCTTGGCCACCTACGCTTATGACCCGGCCGGGCGGCGCATCTCGAGCGCCATCCCGTCGGCCAACGCGCAACAACCGCCTGCCGTTACCACTTTCGTCTATGACGGCGAAGACTGCGTTCAGGAACTTGGAGCCGATGGCTTGCCTGATCTGACCATGGCCACCGCGGAGGCCGCCGGTCCGCACTTGTGCATCGTTAGCCGCAACGGCACCCTCGTCTATCCGCACGGCGGAGGCTCCGCCAATGGCGACCCCCTTGCACGCAAGAAAAAGGGCAAAGACGACGAAAAGAAGGACGAGAAGTTCGTTTACCGGTTCCTGCCATTCGTTGTGGTTCGCTTTCCTGAACCGGAACCGGAGACTGAGCTTCCGGAGCCATGCTTCGAGATTCCCAAAAAGATGACCGCCCCAAGGCCAGGTCCAGGGATTCTAACAAGCCCGGCCGGAGCTGTCGTCGAGCGCACCGACTGCGATGACGGCGGTACGCCCATTTTTCTAACACCCGATGGCATCGTCCGTCCGTCCGCCACCGGAACGCTCAGCGGCTATGACTGGAGCGGCTCCAGCCGCTATTGCCCGGAAACGGGATTCCTCGTCGCCACCGGATCGGTTTACAGCCCGCACCTTGGCGAGGTCGTCAGCGCGCACAAGGAAAAGTCCAAGGAAACTTCCAAGAAGGAATACACCGGTCATATTAGCCTGATGAAGTAACGTCGTGAAAGCGGTCTACTCTCCCCGCCGCTCGTCCGATCGCCGGGTTTCCTTGCGGAAAACGCTTTCCGCATCGGGAATACCGCGTCCAGCTTCTATCCGGCGCAACACGAGTGCCACTCCATCCATCGGCATGCCATCAGCCCCGCGCAGCCAGTAGTCTGCCAACTCCCGATACGCCGCATCCTCCGATCCGAACATCGCCACCGCCAGCGCCAGCGGATCGATGACGCCCGGATTGGCCGCCACCTGAAGCGCGAAATAAACCCGGCACAGGGTGGGCAAGCGGTTTCCCGGATTGGCGTAGAGCCGCCAGGCGAGTTCCAGCGCCTCCGCCCTGCGGTGCGGAACCCGCGCCAGCGAGTACATTTCGAAGCGCCGCAGATAGGGCAGTGCCTCCGGACAATCCGCCGCCGCGCCATAGGCTCGCGCCGCGGCCTCGAACGTCGCATCCGACGCGCCGAACGCCCGATGGCGGAACGGATCGGATAGAAGGGCGCCGAGCGCCTTGTGGAGGTCTGGATTGTCGGGCAAATTGCGGATTCCCCGCTCCAACATGTCGCGCCCGCGCAGAACCGATGCCCGCCAGTGGGCCTCGCGCAGCGCGGGAGACATCTCCAACGATTCATCATGGCGGTAATACGACGCCGCATCGTAGGCTTGGTGACGCGCCCCTGCCGCCCAATATTCTCCGGTACGCGGAGCAAGCGCGAACATGATTTCGTATGTGTCCGCCAGTTTGTCCCAGGCGAGATCCTCGTAAAATCCCACGGCCCGGAGATCGAATACGGTGGCTACCAGCGTCCGCAAGCCCCCCAGCGCCACCGCGCACAGCGTCTGCCCCATTTTCGCCATTGTTCCCGGATCCGGATCCGCAATGAGCAGTCCCTGCCGCTCAAAGTCCCGCGACCAGCGCGATTCCAGCGGCAGCCTCAGGGCACCGGCGGCTAACAACCCAGCCGCGAGCAACAGGTATTTGCGCAACGAAACCGCCATATCACACCTCCTTCCCGGAAAACACCACCCAAGCCGCCACCAGATAGATCGCCACGTGGAAACCCGATAGAACCGCCAAACGCCCGAACGCCTCGCCCGGCATCGATACGCCTTCGATCACCGAATCGATCACGCCGAAGATGCGGAAATCCGGCAGCACCAGGCTCAGCAACAGGGCCCCGCCGCGCTCCAGCATGCCGGCTCCGTGGCTCCCGCTGAACACCTCGCGGATGTCCGACTGGATGTGCCCCAGGAAATACATCAGAAAGCTAACAATCGTGGTGAACAGCGTGCTGGTGGAAAACGTGGAGATGAACAGCGTGAGCGCCGTCACCACGGCGGCGCGCAGAAAAACCGCCCCCACCCCGCCCTGCAACGCCCATCCCGGGGCCTGTGCCGCCAATCTGGCGCGCATTTCCTCCATCTGGTCCGTTCCCTTTCCCGCGGCGACCATCGCGTCGATCTGCCCCTCGAACATCACCACCCTCATTTGCAACACCGCCACCATCACCAAGTCCATCACCGCCAGCGAAACCGCGAGCAGCAACAACACGCCCAACAATTTCCCCGCCAGATAGTCGATCCGCGGAACCGGCTTCGCCAGAATCGTGTAGAGCGTGCGGTCCTCCACATCGCGCGGGAGCAGCAGCGAAGTGGCCACGATCGCCATCACCATCGAAAACAGGGTCATCGCGCCCAGCGACCAACTCCGGATCGCCCGCAGCACCCCAAGGCCGAGATTCTCCGGCAGATTGTGCTGCGGGAGGTCGAGGAAATTGCTACCCAACACGATCAGAGCGAACACCAGCAGGAAATAGAACACCTTCATCCTCACCAACTGCGTGAAGGTGGTCAGCCCCAACGCCACAATCCGCCCGCAGTGTCCTCCTCTAACCGCTAAACCGCTCATTGCCCGCCTCCTTTCATGGTTTCCCGCAGGAACAGCCGCTCCAGCGTGGTCTTCGGCCGTCCGCTGCGGACCACTCCGGCTCCTCCCTCCACCGCCATCGCCTCAATCCGCGCCACCAACTCCGGCGACGCGTCGCGCAACACCACCTCGGTCTGGTCCTCGATGGCGATCAACTCCTCCAACCGCCCCTCGCGCACCATCTTTCCCTGGAAAATGATCCCCACCCGGTCGCACACCTCCTGCACTTGCTCCAACAAATGCGAACACAGAAACACGGTGATTCCCCGCTCCCGCAGCTTGAATATCAGATCGCGAATCTGACGGGATCCGATCGGGTCCACCCCGGCCGTCGGCTCGTCCAAAATCACCAACCGGGGATCCTGGACGAGTGCCTGGGCCAAGCCGACCCGCTGCAACATGCCCTTCGAATACGCGCCCACCCGGCGGTCGCGCGCGTCCGTTAGATCGACCAGTTCGAGCAACTCGCCAATTCGCGCCTCCAGCACACGTCCGCCCATCCCGCAGAGCCGGCCGTAGAACCGCAGCGTTTCGGCCCCCGTCAGGTGTTTGTAAAAATACGGATTCTCGGGCAGATAGCCCACCTCCTGCCGCGAATCCACCCGCAACGAATCCTTTCCGAAAATCGCACAACTCCCCGCGGTGGGAACCACCAGCCCCAGCAATGCCTTCATGGTTGTCGATTTGCCCGAGCCGTTGGGGCCTATCAACCCATAGACCTCGCCGGCTCCGATCATCAGAGAAACTCCATCCACCGCACGCAATCTCCTCCGGCGGAAGGACGTCGCAAAGTCCTTCACCAGATTCCTGATTTCAACAGCCGGAGGAGCGTCTGCCATCGCCGCCCGATCTTGCCGTCTCCGAGGCCACCGCGCAACGGGAATCTCAGAAATCCATCCCCAACAACGCCCCCCCCGATTCCGATGACGTCTGGAAACCTCCCACCGGAACCGCCAACACACATGTCCGAGGAACATCCGGTTCGGGCGCGCCACCCCCATCATGCTTCCGGGGTCACCGTGCCTCCCGGACGTCCGCGATTGGATCTTCAAAAAACCAATGATTTCCTGCCGCGCGAGGCAATTCGGTGTGGTAGCGTTGTCCTGCGACATGTTATCCCTCCCAAAAACCATGATGCCCCAGGCAATCGCGGGCGCGCTGGCGGTCGCCCACGCGGGCGGCGCGCCGCTGATCGATCATGCGCCGCTGTTCACCTCCGGCCAGGACGGATACAGCACCTACCGGATTCCGGCGATCGTGCGCACCCAAAACGGCACTCTGCTGGCGTTCTGCGAGGGTCGCAAAAACTCGTCGTCCGATACCGGTGATATCGATCTTCTTGTCCGCCGATCCACCGACAACGGCGATACATGGAGCGCCCAACAGATCGTTTGGAGCGACGGCTCCAACACCTGCGGCAACCCCGCACCGGTGGTGGATCCGGCCTCCGGCGCCATCCGGCTGCTCAGCACCTGGAATCTCGGAACCGATAACGAATCCTCGATCGTCGCGGGCACCAGCGCCGATACCCGCCGTGTGTTCCTCATTTCATCCACCGACGACGGCCTAACTTGGTCAACCGCCTCCGAGATCACCGCCACGGCAAAGCAGTCCGCCTGGGCGTGGTATGCCACCGGTCCCGGCGCAGGCATCGCCCTGACCCGCGGCAATCAGGCGGGCCGGCTGATCGTCCCCTGCGACCACATACGCTCCGATAACAAGGCCTTCGGCTCCCACGTGATCTACTCCGATGATGGCGGTTCCACTTGGCAGATCGGTGCGGTGGCGGTCACGACACCCACGGTGAAACCTAACGAAAATCTGGCGGTCGAACTGGTGGCCACCGCTCCCGACGGAGGCTCGCGGATCTTCTTCAACGCCCGTGACCATCTGGGGACCCACACGCGGGCCACCACCTTCTCCAACGATGGTGGCCTAACCTACACCCCATCCGATTTCACCGACGCCCCGCAGTTCGTGTGTCCCGTCGTCCAGGGCGGCCTGGCACGGTTTCATGCCACCGACACGGGCGACTCCAACAACCGGATCCTGTTTTCCTGTCCGAACGGCAACTCCCGCAACCGGATTTCCGTCTGGTCGTCCTCCGACGAGGGAATCACGTGGTCCACCCCAAAAGCGATTCACGAAGGCCCTTCCGCCTACTCCGACATGGTCCGCCTAACCGAGGATCGGATGGCGATGCTGTATGAGAAAGGCACCTCATCGGCCTACGAAACGATCACCCTAACCCGTTTCAACGTGGAATGGCTGGACCAACCCGCGCCCCCGGCCGAACGCCCGGGCGCCGCGTTCTGGAACTTCGAAGAAACCGCGCCCGGCGGCACCTGCTCAACCGCCACAGGTGCCATACGGGATGTCCATCCGGATGAAAACGGGATGCACATGACGGCAACCAAACCGTTTCCCGTGACAGTGGGCGCCCCCTCCCACGGCAGCGGCAGGGCGCTTTCCTTCTCCGGCGACGGTGGCATTCGCATCCTCGATTCGGATTCCGCCAACCGGTTCGACTTTGGTCCCAACCATTCGTTCACCATCGAAGTTGTCTGCCGGATCCCCTCCGGCTCCACCCAGATCGGCTCGCTGGTGGCCAAGGATCTCGCCGCCACCTCGCCGTCATGGTGGCTGCGCGTGGAGAACGGCAAGGCGCGCTTCCTGATTTCCGACAACACGGTGGAACGGGTGTTCTACTCGGCGGCCACCATCAATGACGGCCAGTGGCATCACATTGCCGCCGTACGCGACGCCACCGTCCCCGCCAACAAACAACTGCGCCTCTATATCGACGGAACCCTATCCGGATCACTCGCGGACACCACCGTCAACACCCTGGCCAACGGCCAAGCGGTCTGGGTGGGGCGCTACAACGCCGGAACGCGCTATCTCACCGGAGAGGTGGACATGGTTCGCATTACCCCCTCCGCACTGCAGCCCGCCGCGTTTCTGGCGACCTTCGACCAGTTCGACGCCGACCGCGACGGCATCCCGGACGGAGACGAGCGATCTCTGACCGGAATAACCACCGTTCTCGGTACCGGGGATGCCGATGGAGACGGCCGCACCGATCTGTTGGAATATGTTTTTGGCACCAACCCGTCGGCAAGCGATCCCACCGCGATTACGGCATCCCTGTTGTCCGACGATTCTTTTGAGATCCGCACCCGACTGCGCGAACTGCCCGCGTGGATCTCGCTCGACCTGCTTTCCTCGACCGATCTGACGGCATGGACCCCAATTGACTCCGTCAAGACGGTCACCGATATCGGCTCCGGGATTTCCGAACGTGTGGACACGGTCGATCTGACCGGATACCCGCTTTCGAAAGGCTTCTTCCGCTACCGGATCATCAACACGCGCTGATCGCATGGCGGAAATTCCGTCCGCAAGACACAACCGCCTTGCCAAGAACGCGAACGGACGGTATCCGTTATCCATGAAACGGAAAACGCTTGCCGCCGCACTTGTCACGATTCCTCTGGCATTCACTCCCGCCGCCCGTTGCGAGGAGCCGCAGCCGCCGCAATTGGTCACCAAACGGACCCTTTCCGATCCGAAGGCGCTGGCCGCCCTTCAGTCTGCCGGAACAATCGTGTTTCAGGATGATTTCGAGGGAAAGGCATCGCTGGCAAAATACTTCGAGATCCGCGGCCTGAAAGAAGGCCTGGCGGTGCTTGAAACCGAAGCGGCGCAGGCCAACTCAGGCCATGGATCGATCCGCTTCACCGCGCCTGCCAACAACGGCGAATCCTCCGGTGCCGGAGCCACCGGATGGATCGGCAACGACGGTCTCGAACGCGCCCATCTGCGGTACCACATCCGCTTTGCCGCGGACTACGACCAAGGAAACCTCAACCACACCGGCGGATCGCTCGCCGCGGTATCCGGTTCCGACAAATGGCAGGCGATGGGCAAAGCCGGCATCCGCCCTCGCGGTGACGACCATTTCAACAGCCGCTTCGAACCCTGGTGCGATTGGCGCAAAGTCAAACCGCCGGGCTACCTGTTTCTCTACACCTATTGGATGGACATGAAAAAGGATCCCGACGGCCACTACTGGGGCAATATGCTCGCACCGGAGGCTGCCGACCGCTTCGTCCCCGAGCGCGGACGCTGGTATTGCCTGGAACACATGATCCGCACCAACACGCCCGGCAAAGCCGATGGCGAACTCGCCGCGTGGATCGACGGCAAGCTCTATCTCCATTTCACCGGCATCCGCTGGCGCTCCGACGCCCGCGTCCTCGTCAAGCGCTTCGACCTCGGCGTCTATGTCCACCAGGCAGCCAAGGACAACACCGTCTGGTTCGACGACGTCGCCATCTCCACCGGCTACATCGGCCCCAAACCGAAACCGGAGAAGTAGCGCCAATGGCGCGTCCGTATTCCCGATTCGTCACCGTACGGACGCTGTGGTGGTCCATGGCAATCGCGCCTTACAATTCTTAACATACTTCCCGTTGACCCAAATAGCCGGCAGGTGCGATATCGTTTGGCAAGTCAGCCACGTTCCCGCCATGCACGGTATTTCACTAACATCCATCGCCTGTCTTCTGCTCGCCATGGGCACCCCAATCCGGGCCGCCGACCGGGATTACGTCGAAAACTCGGACTTCACGAAGACCGTTGGGATCGCATTCTCGGGTACTTCGGCGGCCATCACCAACGGAGCGGACGTCACCATCGCCTACGGCAGCACCACCTCGAGGATCTCCATCACCTCCGCGGTCCGCGGCGTCGAATATATCCTATCCGGCACCACTTCGGACGGCTATGTGGAAATCACCAGCACCCACCCGGCGAAAATCACCCTGAATGGCGCCACCCTAACCAGCACCGACGGCCCGGCGGTCTCGGTGTTTTCTTCCGAGCGCGCCTATTTGGTGCTACCCACCGGGACGACCAGCCAGCTCACCGACTCGGCGAATTACACCCGCGCCGGGACCGGCACCCTGTATGTCACCGGCCCGCTGATCGTTGGCGGAAACGGAGCGTTGCGGGTCTCCGGCATGAAGGGCCACGGCATCCACGGAAAAGACTACATCCGCTGCCTCGGCGGCGAGGTGAAGATCCTAACCGCCGCGAAAGATGCCATCCACGCGAAAGACTATTTCCGGATGGACCACGGCAAACTTGATCTAGCCGCAACCGGCGACGGCATCGACGGCGATACCGGCTTTGTCACGATCAACGGCGGCTCCATCAGCGTCCGCAGCACGGTGGCCGACACCAAGTGCGTCACCTGCGACGGCGATGTGACCATCAACGGCGGCGCGCTCGACTTCACCGTGACCGGCACTCAGTCGAAAGGTATTTCGAGCAAGGGAAACATCGCGCTCACCGGCGGATCCGCGCTGATGAATCTATCCGGATCGGTCTATCTGGCCACCGTTACCGGAACCTCAGGCACCTATGTGGATCCCTCCTACTGCACCGCCGTCAAATGCGACGGCAATGTCTCGGTTTCCGGAGGATCGTTCGCCATCACCCACACCGGCGTCGCCGGCAAGGGCATCAGCACCGGCGGCAATATCTCCGTCACCGGCGGCACCCTCGATATCGCGACCTCCGGCGCTCCATCAACCAGCTACACCAACTCACTCGGGGTCTCAGACATGGCCACAGCGGATTGCCTCAAGGCCGACGGCACCCTGACAATCGACAACGGCACCGTCACCACGCTGAGCAGCGGCGTCTCGGGCGATTGCCTGTCATCCGATCTCGCCCTAACCATCAACGGCGGCATGGTTTCCACAACTGTTTCAGGGGCATCCGGGGATTGCATTGCCTCACCATCCACGCTCGCGGTCACCGGTGGCACGCTGGTGATCGTGTGCAAGGGTAACCAATCCAAAGGACTCAAGAGCACCGGAGCGATGACCATCGCCGGAGGTTCACTCACCTTCGCCATGACCGGAGCCGTGGTGCTGGAGGCCACCGCCACCGCCGGTCGCTACGATCCCTCCTACTGCTCGGCCATCAAGGCGGAATCCGCCCTGAACATTTCCAACGGCACCATCACGGTCACCCACAGCGGCACCGCTGGAAAAGCGGTCACCGCGGATGGAAACATCGCGATTTCCGGCGGGACGCTCAACCTAACTGTCAGCGGCGCGCCGTCGGCCGCTTTCACCAATTCATCGGGGACCTCGGACATCGCGGCCGGTGATTGCCTCACGGCGGACGGCACTCTAACCATCACCGGCGGCACCATCACCGCGTCCGCCACCGGCAGCGGATGCGACGGCATCAGCAGCGACGGAGCGATGACTCTCGGCACCGCGGGAGTCGCCAATACCCCCGTCATTTCCTCGTCCGCCACCGGCACCCGCGCCACCGTGGCCACCAACAACTACTCCACCCCCAAGGCGCTCGTGTGCTTCGGCGCATTTGTCATCAACGGCGGAAAGATCACCGCCAACACGACCCAGAACGGCGCCGAGGGTATTGAAAGCAAGACCACCCTAACCATCAATGGCGGCACCATCGAGGTGACCACCTACGACGACGGGATCAATGCCGCCACCAAGATCACCGTCAATGGAGGATCCATCTATTCCTATGCGAGCAACAACGACGGCATGGACTCCAACGGAACCTTCCTTCTCACCGGCGGCACAATCGTCACATCGGGTGCCAGCGCCCCGGAGGAGGGGTTCGACTGCGACCAGAACAACTTCGCCATCACCACCGCATCCGGAGGACCCGCGATGATCGGCACGGGAGGAGCCACCAGCACGCCCACTGCGGCGAGTTGCACCCAGCGCACGATCCTCTATAAAGGGACCGGCACCTCGGGAACGATCGTCCAACTGAAAGCCAACGGGACTCCCGTGATGATTTACAAGGTCCCCAGAACCTATTCCGGGGGCGGCGGGGGTGGTGGTACCACGCCGATGACCATGGTCATCAGCCTGCCCGGACTGGCCACCGGAGTCACCTACACAATCCACACCGGCGGAACGGTCAGCGGCGGCACCGAATTTCACGGTTATTATACCGGTGGCGCGACAGTCACCGGAACCACCACCCAGGTGAAATCGTTCACCTTGGGCACCGCCGTCGGCAGCGTCACCACCCCCTAACCGCCAGAAAGGAAACCCCAACCATGAATCCAGTCCGTTTCCTCGTCGTTCTATCCGGATTGCTCGCGGCTTCCACGGCAATTCGGGCCCAGAGCTTCACCTACACCTCGGAGAACAGCAAGACCACCATCACCGGGTTTTCCGCCGAGCCCACGGGTGCGGTCACCGTTCCGTCCACACTCGGCGGCTACACCGTTGCCGAAATCGGCCGTGCCGCGTTCAAGGACCGCGCCGGCATCACCTCCATTGCGTTCGCATCGGGGGCAAGCGTCACGAAGATCGGCGCGGGAGCGTTCCAAGGGTGCACCGCGTTGCAAACCATCTCACTTCCCACCGGGACAACGGTCCTGCCACAGGGATTGCTCCAAGGCTGCGCCGCCCTGACATCCGTCACCATCCCATCCACGGTCACATCGATCGGCCCGATGGCATTCTCCGGATGCAAAGCAATCACCACTCTCACCCTACCCGCTTCCCTAACCACCATCGGCGACTCGGCACTTGCCGGATGCGGGAGCCTCGCAACCCTCGCCGTCCCGGGCGGTGTCAACGCCATCCCCGCGGAAATGTGCGACGACTGCGGATCACTCGTTTCCATCACTTTCGCCGGAAACGTGACCGCGGTGGGCAACAATGCGTTCCACAACTGCCGCGCGCTGATCACCTGCAATCCACCCGCCACCGTGGCCACCATCGGCGCGGGGGCGTTCTCGGGGTGCTCCGCCCTAACATCGATCAGCTTCGGCAACGCGCTGGCTACCATCGGCGACGGGGCGTTCCGGGGTTGCGGATCCCTCGCCAGTATCTCCGTGTCATCCGGCAACAGCGTATTCAGCAGCCAGGATGGCGTCCTGTTCGACACCGCGAAAACCACCCTCATTCTTTGCCCGCCGGCGAAAGGCGGAACGTATCCGGTCCCCCCGTCGGTAACGTCATTGGGCACCGGTGCCTTCGCCCATTGCGCCGGACTCACAACCGTCACCCTCCCCGCCGGGCTCACCACCCTTGCCGAGGACGCGTTCTACTACGCCACCGGGCTAACCACACCACCGCTGACCACCCACGTCACCGGGATCGGAAGCTGGGCCTGCGCGGGATTGAAAAGCCTCACAAACCTAACCCTGTCCTCCGCCGTCACCTCGCTCGGGGACGACGCGTTCCACTCGGCATCCTCGCTCAAATGGGTGATCTTCGAGGGGGACGCTCCCTCCACCCTCGGTAACGAACCTTTCGACGCGGCCAACGACGAATTCACCGTTTTCTATTATCCGTCGTCGGTCGGTTTCACTTCGCCGCTTTGGTACGGCTATCCGGCGGTGGAACTCGGTGCTTCACCCGCCCTCGTCGCATGGCTCACGGGCTACGGTCTCCCCCCGGACACCGGCATCCTCACCGACTCCAACCACGACGGTGTGAGTCTCCTCATGGCATACGCGCTGGGCCTCGATCCGACGCGGAATCTATCCACCAGTCTGCCTCAACCGGTTCTCGCCAACGGAGCCCTGAGCCTAACATTCCAGGGCGATAGCGACGGCATCATCTATGGTGCGGAAACCAGCGCGGATCTATCGACATGGACCTCCGCGGGCGTCACCGTTTCCGAACCCGACGCCCAAGGCAAACGCACCGTCTCGATCCCTGTCAGCGCCGGTGCCCGCTTCCTGAGGCTGGCCGTCCGACCGTCACCGTGATCCGCGGCTCCGCCGTCAACCGACTTCCACCCGCACCTGGCCGCTCGCCACCGGATAGTGGCGGATCCTAACCGACAGAAACTTCCCGATGACGGCGATGTTGGTGGGAACGTGATCATCCACCGGCATGGTGAGAAACCCGCCTCCGCCCGCCAACGCCATGGGCAGCAACAACTGGTCGGCCAGACAGCGGCCGACCGCCGCACCCGTGGCGATATAGTCCCGCATCGCGCGGGCGGCGCGGCCGGCTACCTTTTCGGCGGAGATTCCCTGTTCACCGAACGCGCTGGTCATTTCCGCGTGATGCTCGAATTCCGCGCCTATCAGAACGCAAACCCCGCGACCGGGGCCGGGATTGCGCGCCTCGACGGTGGCCTCCGCCTCCGGCAATATCGCCAGCGCGGCGTCCCGGATCCGTTCGGCGATCGAGACCGGCAGGTTGCGCAGCGGCACGCGAATTGATAGCCTGCGGAGCGTGCCATGGTCACGGAACTCGCAGGGCAATGGTTTCTCCATCGGCCGAACCACCCCGCGGATCGACCCGCCACCCACCGGCGCGAAGCCGGACTCCAACAATTCCAGGTTGCCATCGAATCCGAGTTTCGCCACGGCGGGAAGAAACACCGAATCCAGAAATTCGAACGGTGGCGCCAGAGGATTGTGCGTGCCGCCCTCCAGCACCAGCGTGCTCGGTGCGTCGGCATGGCATAATGCGGGAAACAAGGTTTGGAACAGCAGACCGGTGCTGCCCGCCGTGCCGATTGCGAACTGATAGTCGCCGCCGCGCAACTTGCCGGGACGGAACACGATGCTTGTGGATCCGATCTCCGCGCCATCCACCGTGGCGTCGCAGATCGCGGCGGCGGCCTTGACGCAGGTGAGGTGCTGGCGCATCAGTCCCGGCCGCTGGCGTTTGCCGCGGATCTCGGTCATGCGAAACGCCTCGCCCGTGATCATGGAGAGCGAAAGCGCGGTGCGGAGCATCTGTCCGCCACCGGATTGGCCGTTGAGAGAGATCATGGAAAGTGATTGGAATCGGGATGGAGTCGAGGTTTGATAGAAACGGGAAAATGGGAAGATAGACAGAAGACGTTGAGACAGAAGACAGAAGATCGGAGCAAGCAAGGACGGGAACGCAAGTCCAATGAAATGGCAAATGATCCGCGAGTTCTTGTCTTCTGTCTCACCGTCTTCTGTCTTCTGTCTTCTGTCTTTGAGCGCAGCGGTCTTCTGTCTTCTAGTCATCCGCCGCGGCCTCGTCCTTGATCACGAAGCGCGCCTGGAGTTTGGCGACGGTTGTGGCGAGGCCCGCGGCTTCGACACTGCGCAGCACTTCCGGAAACGACTTGTAGGCGTCAGGAGCCTCATCGATCGGGTAGCGGCGGCAGTTCGTTAGAATATCGGAGGCGTCGAAGTCCGCATCGACGGCGGTTTGGTCGAGCGTGCGTGCCGCGGCCTTGCGGCCCATCTGGCGGCCCGCGCCGTGGTTCACCGACCACGCGGTGCGCTCGGCTCCGCCCTGGGCGACCATCACCACCGATCCGTCGCGCGGATTTCCGGGCAGCAGGATCGGGTGTCCGGTTTCCGCAAACGGAGTCCCCGCCAACGCGAAGTGTCCGCCCGGAACCGCGCGGGTGGCCCCTTTGCGGTGCACCCATGCCTTTTTCCCATCCACGATTTCCTCGCGGGCGATGTTGTGGGAGATGAAATACACGAGGTTTCCGGAGGCGCCGGGCATGACTTCCTGGAACGCCTCCAACACCAGCGCGTTGATCAGCAGGTGGTTCACCGTCGCGAAATTCGCGCCGAGCGCCATGTCGTCCAGATAGGCATCGGCCTCGGCGGTGCCGAGCGGCGCATAAACCAGCTTTTTGTCGCCGGACGGATAGGGCGTGCTCCACAACTCGAACTTTCGCTCCAGATCCTTGAACTGGTTCTGGGCTAACAAATTCCCGAATCCGCGCGAACCGCAGTGGCTGAGGAAGGACACATGATTGTCCTCCAACCCGAAGACCGCCGCCGCCGCGCGGGCCGACGGACGGTCCGCGACGCAGGTGATCTCGCATTCCCCGAAGTGGTTGCCGCCTCCGTAGGAACCCAACTGTTGGATTTTCTCGGCGAAATGGCGGATCCTTCCGGTGGCGAGGATGTGATCCAAACGCTGGCGCAGCGCGTCATAGGAACCATCATGTCCGCGGTGGGTGGAATCCTCGCAGCGCGTGGCCCACTCGGGCGGAATCCCAAGCGCCTCGCACACCTCGCGGGTGGCACCTTCGGTCACGGCCTGGAAACCCAGATCGCGGTCCACGCGGCGCGCTTTCTTCACGTTTCGCTGGCCCCGTCCGGCACCGGTCGGCGTGCGGTCGGTGATCGCTTCGATCAACGCGCGGCGCACCCGCTTGTCGGTGATGGCATCCTCCGGAATGTTCAGTTGGAGCAGGGACATCGAGCACTTGATGTCAACCCCCACCGGTCCCGGATAGATATGCGATGGCGAAACCATCACGCATCCGATCGGGGCACCATATCCGGCGTGGCCGTCAGGGTTGAGAATCACATCGGTGACCCCCGGCGCCATGCGGGAATTCACCGCCTGCCTGAGGCATTCGGCGTCGAAATTGTCGCGTATGGCGTCAGTCCCGATCACGGTGATCGGTTTTCCCGAATTGTCGGGAAGCGGAATGAAGCCGATGGCATCGTCGGTCTTGTGGATGGTGGTCATGGGAGTTTCAAGGGTTAAGTTTTGAGCTTCAAGTGTCAAGTGATAGGATGGGAGGGTGCTTTGTGATGGAGCGCCGGCATCAGCCGGCGTAGGGGTGTAGAGGTTGTTTTCGATATCTTGCGAGATTCTCCAATGCGCGCCCTCCCGACTCCCGTGTCCGGTGGGATTCCTCGGGATCGAGGAGGTTCTCGCACCGGTCCACAAGATGGTTCCACTGGGAGACGAGGTCGGTGAGATCGCCAGTTGGGGCGACTACCTTCACGGTCTGGACGGCGGATGAGTATCGCTTCCGCGAGCGCGATGTTAGAAACAGTCCGCGCGTGGCAAGCAAATCGTTCGCGCTCCGGCCACTCATGTGCCACGCGACCGAACGTGCGGTGAAGCTCTCGACCGCGAAGATCAAACCTTCCATTTCCCAATCCCAGAATTCGATCTGCAGAAGGAAGGCGACCTGCCGCTTCGGCTCGGATGCAAAGAACGTAAGCACTTCTGAAAACGCTCCGATCCGCTGTTTGAGGAAGCGGGACGGACGTTCATTGGCGTGGACGTTGGTTTGCATGGGTGTTAGGTTGGGTTGAGGTCCGCCGACAAGGAATTGATTGGACGACTTTCCGACGAGTTGTCATTACTCCACTCCACGCGGCGCGCGGAGGTCCGGATTCAAACCGGGCGGCTTCGGATTCGATGTAGTCCAATCCGCATTCGGCGGATTTGGTGGATGGGTGGTTGGGCTTCCGGAGCCCGCGACAAGATTGGGAAAACGCTTTCTCTGCTCTACCTGGCTGAGCTATCCCGCCATTTCGGACGGGAGCCGGATTCGAACCGGCGACCAAAGAATCCATGTAGTTTTCCGGGCATTCGCGGGGCGGAAAATCGTGTTGGCTTGGGGTTGGTTGTTAGTCGGTTGGAAATGGGGGCGGTGTCCGCCGCGCCGGCAAGAGGGATGGGATACGGTTTGGTGTTTCGTGTGACAGACGAGTGTAATCCCATCGGCATCCGGCGCGGCGGAGATTGGTTTCATGCGGTCATGCGGTCGGCGGCGAGGGGCTGGCTTTCGATTTCCCGCAGGAAGGTTTCCGCGCCGCCCTCCCCGGCCGCGAACGCGGCGAGCAGATCGAACACGGCGTCACTGAATCCGCCGATGTTGAGGATGTCGGAGCGGTCTGGCGCCTGGGTGGTGATGTTAGGAACCAGATCGAGACAAACCAGGCGGACGTTCCGGTTGCGCGAGCGGAAGGTTTCCCACTCGTTCATCATCGCGGTGCCGCGGTTGGCCCGGGGATCGGCCCAGGATTCGTTGTCGGAAACGTAGATGACCAGGTCGGCCGCGGCCTTCTCGCGGTTGAGCATCGCCAGTGGCGCGGAGCAGTTGGTTCCACCTCCACCCACCGCCGCGAGTTTGGCGGCATTGGTCATCACGGAATCGCGTGGGTTGACTTTCACATCGACCACCCGGGTCTCGAACGGAATCACCCGGGTGCGGGGATTCGCCCGGACCAGCGCGGCGCTTAACAATGCGGCGACATCCACACACCGGACCTTGGAGGTTCCGCCTTTGCGGTTTCCGGTGACGGGCATCTGCATGGAACCGGAAACATCGGGGCAAACCACAACCCTTCCGGCGATGGCAGGCACGTTGGCAGTGGCGGTTTCCATCGCGTCCTGCAGCGCCTCGCGGATCTCCGCGGGCACCCCATTTCCAGCCGCCATGTATGCGGCCATGAGCTGATAGGGAAACGCGCGGGCACGGCGAACCTGCTCGGGATCAGCCAACCGGCGGGCGATGAGCGGGATCATCTCCGCTCTATCAAACACACCGTGCCGGGCGAAGGTATTGAGGTTCATTCGGGTGGTCTGCCAGGAGGCGCGCTTGGCGATGGCGGTCCATTCCTCATGTCCGGGGTCGAGCGCGGTGAGCATTTGGAATGGCACCGCAGGCACCGGGCCGGAGCGATTTGCCTTCCATTCCTCGAAGTTCCGCAAGGTTTCCGGCAACGAGGCAGGATCCCAAGGCTTTCCAATGAGCCACGCGAAGAACGCCTCGTGGTCGTCGGTCAACGGCTTGGGGTGGACCATTTTCACGATGTCCGCAAGGGAAGGCGCGTTGCCGATAGCCGCCTGGATGAGCTGGGCCTCGCTGGCACGCTCCAACCATTGGCGGATCAACCGCTTGGGCGCGGTGCCAAGGGACTTCCGGCCGGTGACACCAGACCGAACGATCTGCACGAAGGTCCGCAGCATCCGCCCGTTGTCCACAACCTGAGGGAAAACTTCCGTGAGAAGATCCAGATTGCGGGTGGCCAGGATCGCACAAAACAGCGCGGGCATGTCCTTCATGAAAGCGCGGCGGCGCGAGTAAAGCGCGAGCCGGGCGATGAACGCGTCATCCACCTGCCCGGCCAACGCCAGTACGCGGTCGAGCTGAACCTCGGCGGAAGCGTAATAGGTTTGGTTGAGGCAGCCGGTGGCCGCCAACCGTGCGAGCGTGGCGCGGGGAGAAAGATCGTAGGCGACCCCGCCCGCATCGTTGTGGGTGGTGGTGGCCGGAGCGAGGACTCCGCGGAGGGACTGGAATAGGGATCGGTTTGCCATGGGAGTGTGTCCGTTGGTGTTTGGCGGACGGGATGGGTATTCGCAGGCATCGTGCCAAAATCCAAAGGGAGGGCAATTCGGCCGACAAATTTCATCACAATCTACTTATTTCCAGTGTTTTACGAAAATAAAAAATTTCCAGAAATTTTTGAGGCTCCGCCTGTCGCCAAAATAAATATTGCCAATATGTATCCTACTGAATAAGATCTTATCCATGAAGCGCGTGGCGATTGGCATTCTGGGAACGAAGATGGACAGCGGATTTGATGTTTCGCGATGGGACGCTTGGCGGCCCACGGTTTCGCTGTTCCAGCATGACAATCTCCTGTGGGACCGCTTCGAGCTGCTGGCGGAGGGAAATTTCACCAAACTGGCCAACCGGGTGTTGGACGACATCCGGCAGGTTTCCCCGGAAACCGAAACCCGGCTGCACGAGGTGAAATTCGGCCGTGATCCGTGGGACTTGGAAGCGGTCTATGGAGCGCTGCACGATTGGGCGCGCGCCTATCCGTTCGATCCGGAGCGCGAGGAGTATTTCATCCACATCACCACCGGCACCCATATCGCGCAAATCTCGCTGTTCCTGCTCAACGAGGCGGGCACCCTTCCCGGCAAGCTCATCCAGACCTCCCCGCCATCCAGCAAGACCTCGCGCGACCGCAAGGCGGGCTATTCGGTGATCGACCTCGATCTATCGAAATACGACAGGCTCGCGACCCGCTTCGAGCGCGAACAGGCGGAAGTGACCGAGTTTCTCAAGAGCGGCATCCCCACGCGCAACGGCGGGTTCAATCGCCTGATCGACCGGATCGAACAGGTGGCGCTGAGGTCCAAGTCCCCGCTTCTTCTAACCGGACCTACCGGCGCGGGCAAATCGCTGCTGGCGAGGCGCATCTACGAGTTGCGGAAACAGCGGGGCGGACTGCGCGGCGGGTTGGTGGAAGTGAACTGCGCCACCTTGGCCGGCGACACCGCGGCGTCGGCGCTGTTCGGCCATGTGCGGGGTTCGTTCACCGGCGCGCAAAAGGACCGGCCCGGTCTGCTGCGCGAGGCGGATGGCGGCGTGCTGTTTCTCGATGAAATCGGCGAACTGGGAACCGACGAGCAAGCGATGTTGTTGCGCGCGCTGGAGGACAAGACGTTTCTGCCGGTTGGAGCGGATCGTCCGACCACCAGTGATTTCCAACTGATCGCCGGCACCAACCGCGACTTGCGCGCCGAAGTGGCGGCCGGGCGGTTCCGCGAGGATTTGTTAGCGAGGATCCAGTTGTGGACCTTTTCCCTTCCCTCCCTGGCCGACCGCCGCGAGGACATCGAGCCCAACCTCGACTACGAACTCGACCGCTTCCACCGCACACACGGCCGCGCGGCGAGCATGAACAAGGAGGCACGGTTGGCATTCATGCGGTTCGCGGAGGCAGCGGACACTCCCTGGACCGGAAATTTCCGCGATCTCAACGCGGCGGTGACGCGCATGGCCACACTCGCCCCGCGCGGGCGGATCCGCACGGACGAGGTGGCCGAGGAAATCGGCCGCCTGCGGGAAAGCTGGAAACGCCCCGGCCAAATCCCCGCCGCGGACTCCAGCGCCGGATTGGATAGCCCGTTGGATCCGGAAACCCTGGCGGAAATCGATCCGTTCGACCGGGTGCAACTCGCCCATGTGGTGGCCGTCTGCCGACGCAGCCGCACGCTTTCGGACGCCGGACGCGAGTTGTTCGCCGTTTCCCGAACCAAACGTTCCGCTCCTAACGACGCCGATCGCCTGCGCAAATACCTCGCCCGCTTCGACTTGGATTTCGGAACGATCACGGGAGGAAAATAGGGCACTCGGGTCTCATGACGGCGGAATCCTCGCTTGCCTCCCCGAAAACACGTGATAGGTTGGCCCCGTCATGCGTCCGCATCGCTCCCTTCTCATGTTGCTGGCGAGCTACGCCTTCGCGGCACCGGAGGTAGGCGGCGAATCGCCACTCGCTTCGTTTTTGCCCGATCCGACAATCGTGGCGCGCCTTCAGCCCACCATCGACCGGCTGGAGTCCGAGTCATTCGCCGAGCGCGAGGCGGCCACGCGCGAACTCGCGTCCCTGCCGAGCCTCCCGGCGTTCATCCGCGAGTTGGCGGCCTCCGAGAAGCGCCCTGAAACCCGTCACCGGTTGCGCAAGATTTCCGAGGATTTTTCGATCCGCGTGGAAAACGACCGGCTCAACGCCATCCTGCGGAAAATCGCGGACAGCGGCACCAAGGGCGAGTATGACCGGCTGACCCAGGTGATCGCCCGGAAGGTTTGGAGTCCGGCCCAGACCACCGTGGAAAGCGCGGCCCGAGCCACCGTGACTGAGGCGGATATTCCCGAATTGAAACGGCACCTGACCTCGGAAAGTCCCGCTATCCGGCGCGTGGCCGCCGCGGCCTTGGGCGGTCTTCCCGGCGGCGAATCCACCGACATGCTGGTGACGCTTCTTCAGGATCGGGACCCCAACGTCGCTCTGCGGGCCGCCACGGAACTCGGCAACCGCAAGGACAACCGCTCATTGGACGCGCTCGTCCGATTGTTGGATTCACCCGCTTTCCATATCCGGCATTTCGCCAATCTCGCCCTGCGGGGCCTGAGCGGGCGGGATTTCGGGTTCGACCCCGGTGCGGACCCGTCCGTCCGCGCGGTTGCGGGCGCCCAGTGGAAGGAATGGGCGGCATCCAAAGAAGCGGGTATCGCCGGCAAACCGCTCGGGGAAATGCCCATCATCCTGTTCAGCGGCGGCGACCTCGGCGGCTGGGAACCCCACCTCGGCAACGAACCGATGGAAACCTGCAAGGCCTGGGAGGCCTCGGAGGGCGAGTTGATCTGCAAGGGACGTCGGTTTATCGATCCGGGCGATCTCTGGAGTGCCGGACGCTACGAGCACTATGTTCTAACCCTCGATTACAAGGCGGACGCGAAGGACGGCGACAGCGGCATCGGGCTCCTGCTAACCGAACAGGGCGAACGCGCGGAACGAGGGCCCCAATACCTCGAGGTCCAGCTCCTTCCGGACAACGGCGGCGATATCTATCAGATCGGCGGTATCGCGATCAAGGCCGGCGGCAAACCCGTCGATTTCCAGTGCCCGCGCATCGCCGACCCGAAGGATGTTGCCGGAAATTGGCACCGGCTGAAACTCATCGTGCGAAACGGAACGGTCACCGTTGAGATCAACGGCCTCACGGTCAACCGAACCAGCGAAGGGCCGCGCGGCCCCGGCAGGATCGTCCTGCGCAACGAAGGCAGCCCTTTCGCCTTCCGCAATCTGATGCTCCAGCCGCTGCCGGACCCGCCCGCCGAGTGATACCCGCCGTTTTTTCTTGCAACGGTCCACCCGGCCCGGCACCATCCGCGTCCCGCATCGCGGTCCTACCCCATGAGCGATTCTCCCCAGCCTGCCACTTTCGAACAAATCGGCGCCGTTTTGCGCGAGCGCCAGTCGTTCGTACTTCTCAGCCATGTTCGCCCGGACGGCGATGCCATCGGCTCCCAGCTTGGCCTCGGGTTTTCGTTGCTGGCCGCCGGAAAACAGGTGCGCATGCTCAACGAGGATGGCCTCCCGGACAGCCTCGCGTTTCTAACCGGATCGGAGAAAATCGAAACGCCGCCGGACGAACCCGTGACCGCCGACGTGGTCATCGCGCTGGACACCGCCACCCGCCCGCGCCTCGGCGACCGCTGTCTCCACGCGGTTTCCAACATTCCGCTCTGGCTCAACATCGACCACCACATTTCCAATCCTGGCTATGGCGACCTCAGTCTGATAGATCCGACCAGCCCGGCCACCGGCGAAATTCTCTACGAGCTGATCACCGCCCTCGGGCTGCCCATGCCTCCGGAGTCCCGCGACGCCCTCTATGTGGCGGTCTCCACCGACACCGGATCGTTCCAATACCCGTCCACCACCGCCAAAACCTACGACATGGCGGCCGATCTGGTGCGCCGCGGCCTCGACGTGGGCACGATCAACTCCAACACCTACGACAACCATCCCTATCGTCGGTTAGAACTGCTCCGGGCGCTGCTCAACACCCTGGAACGCGCCTCGGGCGGGCTCGTCGCCCACTGGACGCTGGACGCCGCCACCCGCGTGGCTCTGGACCTCCGGCCCGAGGACAGCGAAGGGCTGATCGACTTCATCCGCGCCATCCGCGGGGTGCAGGTGGCCGTTTTCTTCGAGGAACTTCCCGACGGGAAATCCCGCGTTTCCATGCGTTCCAAGGACCGCCGTTACGACGTCTGCCAGATCGCCGCGGAGTTCGGCGGCGGCGGCCACTCGCTCGCGGCGGGCATCCGGATGAAAACCCCTCTGGCCGAAACCCGTGACCTCGTGCTGGCGGCCATCGACCGCCGGATCACCGCCCATGCCGGTTAGAACCGGTTTCCGTTTTCCAACATTCATCTCCAACATGCGACCCAACCCCATCAACCAAGACGGCCCCAGCGGCGTGCTGCTGATCGACAAAGCCCCGGACATGACCTCCCACGACGTTGTGGCCATCGCCCGCAAGGCTCTCAATACCAAAAAAATCGGCCACTGCGGCACGCTCGATCCCATGGCCACCGGCTTGCTGATGCTGGTCGTGGGCCGTGCCACCAAGATCCAGGACCTGCTGATGAGCGAGGACAAGGAATATCAGGGCACCATCACCCTCGGCGCCGTCACCTCCACCCAGGACCGCCAGGGCGAGGTGTTGGAAACCAAGCCGGTTCCCGATCTATCCGAGACGGAGGTGCGCGCGGCGTTCGATACTCTAACCGGCGCGTTCGACCAAATCCCGCCCATGGTTTCCGCGATCAAGAAGGACGGCGTGCCGCTCTACAAACTGGCGCGCAAGGGCCAGGAAATCGAACGCGAACCGCGTCCGGTCCACGTCACTTCCTATCAAATCAGCCGCCTCGCCCTGCCGGAGATCGACTTCACCGTGAACTGCTCCAAGGGCTTCTACGTGCGCACCTACGCCCACGACATCGGCGCGCGGCTCGGTTGCGGCGGCCACCTCAGCGCCCTGCGCCGCACCCGCTCCGGCAAGTTCACGCTCGACCGCGCCATCCCGGTCGCCGACCTCAAGACCACCCCGCGCGAGGCACTCGTGAACGCCATGGTCTCCCTTGCGGAAATCTCGCTGATGCGCGGCGCCTGATGGCTCCCCCGTGTGTCCTCTGGGATTGCACGCCGCTTTGATTTTTCGGCCGAATCTGCTGTCGGGGAAAGTTGCTTGACAAAATCCTCCGTCATCGGCGTTTTTACCCGCTCCACACCATGAAAACGCTCCTGAGTTATTTCGCAGCCTGCGCGATGGCGGCTGCCGCCACCCTGAAACCCGGCGACGCCGTCAAAACCGACGCCATCGGAGCCGCAACCTTCATCCAAGGCGAGGCACCCAAGGAATGGGTGAAGGATCACCTATATGTGATCGAATGCTGGGCCACGTGGTGCGGCCCCTGCGTGCAGGCGATACCCCACGTGAACGATCTCTACAAGGAACTCAAGGAGCAAGGCCTCCACGTGGTGGGCATGAACGTATGGGAGGACGACAAGGCGAAGGTCGGAGAATTCGTCAAGGCCAAAGGCGATGGGATGTCCTATCCGGTGGCTTTCACCGGAATGGAAGGCGCGTTTGCCGACGAATGGCTGAAAGCGGCCGGAGTGAATGGCATCCCCCACGCCTTTGTCGTGAAGAATGGCAAGCTGCTGTTTTCGATCCACCCGGCGGGACTCAACAAGGAAATGATCGGCGACCTCCTGGCCGGTGGCGAAAAGGAAGCCGCGATCGTCAAGGAACAGCAGGAAGCCGCCAGCAAGCGGGCGGAATCCGAGGCCGCCCAGGAAAAGGAGGCCGCCGCCCGCAAGGAACGTCTCGGCGATTTCGATGAGGAACTCAACAAACTGGGCCGCGCCAAAAACCATGAGGGAGCCCTGAAACTCGTCGCCAAAACCCTCGCCGAAAACAAAAAACTCACCAACGAGGACAAACAGCAGCTCTGCTTCGTGAAAGCGATGATCAACACCGAACTCAAGAAGCTCGATGACGCGCTCAAGGCACTCGACGAAGCAAAGGAACTCGCCCCGGATTCCGAACTCGGCCAACACGTCGAGGAAATCAAGGCGCAGATCAAAGAGCAACTTTCCGAAAAAACCGACGAGTGAGCCACCGCGCGTTGCCGGATCGCGCTTCCCTTCCCCGGCCGATCTCAACCTCGTTCCGGTTCCGTTCCGGTATTGATCGATCCGCGGTCCAATAACCGTCTGAAACTAACACCACCCTGCCAGGAACGGGTTGTGGCGGCGTTCGGACCCCAGTGTGGTGGCGGGGCCATGGCCGGGGAGCAGCACGGTTTCATCCGGAAGCGGCCCAAGGGCGGCGCGCAGCTTGGCAAGGGCGGTCCGATAGGTTGCGGCATCGCGGCAACCTCCGATCGATCCGGCGAACAGAGCGTCGCCGCAAACCAGCGCATTGTTCGCCAGACCGTCGATCCGATAGCCGAGCGCCGGGTCCGCATGGCCGGATAGATCCAGCGCCGAAACCGCGATCCCCCCGAACCGCAGGACGTCCCCGGGCTCTACCGACCGCGCGCGGCGGATATTCCAACCGAAAACCGCCCCGGGCGCTATTACGAAGTCGGCCATGCCGCCGGTGTGGTCGCGGTGATCGTGGGTGATGAAAACCGCGTCCGGACATCCGATGTTCGAGGCCGCAAGGATCGCATGGCACGCTCCCCCGCGGTCGCCGGTATCGAACAGCAGGCTGACTCCGCCCGCACGGATGAGCCACGCGTTCACCGTGCCGTCGTGGAACGGCAGTTCCAATCGCTGGACTCCATCTGGCAGCGCTTGCGGTGGTTCGTAATCCGGTAGTCCGGCGAGCGCCGCAGGATCCAGATCCAATGACTCCGCGAAGCGCTCCGCCATTTCCCGCGAAAACGCACCCTCGCAAAAAGCGACGGCCGCCCGTGGATCGATGTCCATCCGGGCGGCCGCCTGTTCGATTGTTAGGTCGTGGCCGCGCAATGCCTTGGCCACGACCCAGGTGAAATCATCCTCAAGTGCCATCAGCGCACGCGGTAGTAGCCGTCCGGATTGTAGAGGAAATAGACATCCTTCGGATTGAGACGGGGCAGCCACATGAACGGGCGTCCCTCCTCGTCAACCTCCTCCACCATCGCGGCGGAACGGGTCGGTGTGGCCGGCGCCGGAACCGCGGTGGGCGCGGAAGCTTTGGCATCGGGGTCCTTGGTGAACGAGCTTTCCTCGACTCCGGAAATGATATGGTTCACCCATTTCAGATCCTTCGCCTGCTCGCCGAATTCGCTCCAGTCGCCGCTGGTGGAGTGCTCATACATCCGCTTGATGAGTTCTTCGGTGGTTAGACCCATCTTGGTGGCAATGGGGGTGGCGAGGCGCTGCCACCAGCGGGTGCTTTCCTCGAAAAACTCGCGCTGTTGGGTCAGATTGAGGCGGGCACCCATGATCTGCGAACTGATCTGGTGATGGAGAATCACCGCGTTCGGATAGGCATACGACTCCTTGGCAAGAGTGGTGATGCACGCGGCCATCGATGCGGCGAACGATTTCACCACCACATGTACGGGAGCGTCGGAGGACTCCATCGCCTTGAGAATCTGATAGCCGGCCATCACCGAACCACCAGGGCAATCGTCGATGACGATGAAGATCGGCAGCTTGCGGTCCTTGTTGTTCCAATAGTCGATGCGGGTCGTGATGAAATCGGCGGTCTTGGAGCTGATGGGACCATTGAGCGGGATGCGGCGGTCCGAAATGACGAGCGTACCGTCATCCTTGAGCGGGTTTTGCAGGTAGATCGGCTTGGCCTTGGCGAATTGCCCGTGCTTTTCGGTGGTTTCGATCAATGCCATCTCGCTTTGGAGGCGGGTGACCTTGAGCATCGCCTCGGTCTGGGCGGACTTCAACTCGGTGGCCAGTTTTTCGGAACGCGCCTTGAGCAGTTCGCTGTCGCGGAGGATTTTTTCCTTCTCGGCTTCCAGTTTGGCGATCTCATCCTTGTTGGCCTGCTGGCGCCGGACGGATTCGATGGCGAGCTGTTCGGTCATCAGTTCGCGCTCGGCCTTGAGGCGTGCGACCTCGTCGCGCAGCTTGGCGGTGGCTTTGGCGGTGCGTTCGGCCTGCAGTTTGTTTTCCAGACTGAGGCGCTCCATTTCCTGAACCATCTTGCGCGTTTCCGCGTCCTGGGGAGAGGCGGGTTTGGCGGCCTCGGCTTGGGGAGCCGGGGCGGTTTGTTCGGGTTTTGCGGGTTCGCCACGGCTGGCTTTGCCGGATTTGGTGGGCTTGTCCGATGGGGCGGCCAAGGTGAGACCGGAGGCCATTGCCAATCCGATCAGGGGAGTCAGGGTTCGCATTTTCATAGGTGTGGGCGGATTTAACGCCGCCGGATTGCCGTTTCGTTCATCGGAATGCCGGGAAATGGCGTTTGGTGGCGCTTCAGGCGCTTCGCCATGAGTTATCCGGAGATCAGAAAATCACGCCCTGTGTCTCTCATACGCCGCCACGATTCTGCCCACCACCGGATGGCGCACGATGTCGTCGCGGTCGAAACGCAGCACCGCCACGCCCTCGATGCCGGTCAGGGCGTGCTCGGCCTCGGCCAATCCGGAGCGCACGCCCGGTTTCAAGTCCACTTGCGAGCCGTCGCCGGTGATGACCATCCGCGAATCCTCGCCCAAGCGGGTGAGCGCCATGAACATCTGCTCGCGCGTGGTATTCTGGGCTTCGTCCAGAATCACGAACGACCTGGCCAGCGTCCGCCCGCGCATGAACGCCAGCGGCGCGATCTCGATCGTGCCTTCATCCAGATAGCGCTGCGCTTCCTCAGGGTCCAACATGTCATGGATCGCGTCGTAAAGCGGTCGCAGATAGGGCGCAACCTTCTCGCGCAGATCGCCGGGCAGGAAACCCAGCGCCTCACCCGCCTCCACCGCCGGCCTCGTTAGAACGACCCGCTGGATCGACGCGCGCTTCAGCATGGTCAATGCCATCGCCATCGCCAGATAGGTTTTGCCCGTGCCCGCGGGACCGAGACCGAAGACCACGTCGTGATGCTCGATCGCCCGCACATAGGCGAGTTGGTTAGGCGTGCGGGGCACCACCGGCTTGCGCCCGCGCGAGCCCACCAACCGCACATGGGCCAACTGCGAAACGCCGACACCTCCCAATCCCGCCGCCACCTCCACCGCCAACCGGAAGTCCCGCGCCTCAATCCGCCGTCCGGCCCGCCGCGCGGCTTCCAGATCATCAAACACCTCCCTCGCCTTTCCAAGCGCCTCCTGCGGACCGGAAAACGACACCCACCCGTCGCGGGTCACCGATTTCACCCCGATCCGCTCCTCCAGATAGGCCAGATTCCGGTCGTCCTCCGCCAACAGCGAATGCAGAAACTGGGGCGTCTCATACTCCAGTTTCAGCTCCTTCATTTCGCCTTCCGCTTCCTCATTCATCGGACCGCGATCCTTCCACAACGCCCCCACCCTGTCAACCGCGTGGCGTGCGGGCTCACATTCAGGACGAGAGATCAGGCCGCAGGCAGTTCCGCCACCCGAGAATGCCACCACGGATTTCCCTCGCCAAGCCGCCGGTCGGGGACTAGACTCTCGCCCTGGAACCGTTTGCCAAAGTCATGAAACTCCTAACCACCATCACCCTTGCCGCCGGGATGGGCGCGCTTGCCGCCGATCCGCTGCCGATCATTCCCCAGCCGGTCAAAGTCGAAACCGCCGCGGGCACGTTCGTGTTTTCCGCGGAAACCGCGATCCGCCATCACCGCGATCTCGCGGCCGACGCCAAGCTGTTTGCCGATGACCTCGGGAAACTGACCGGCCAACCGGCCCGCACCTACGCCAAGGAACTCAAAATCCATCTGGCATCGGAGATCCTGCTGGACTTGGATCCAACCCTCGACGTTCCCGCGTCGGGCTATCGGCTCACGATCACGCCGCAGGCGGTGAAAGTGGTCGGCAAGGATGCGGCCGGCGCCTACTACGGCACTCGTAGCATTCTCCAACTGCTGCCCGCTGGAAAATTGGAGAACGGCAAAGCCGAAATCCCCGCCGCGACCGTCACCGACTATCCGCGCTTCGGTTGGCGCGGCATGCACCTCGACGTGGGCCGCCATTTCTATCCGGCCGAGGACGTCAAGCGGTTCATCGACTGGCTGGCCTTCCACAAGCTCAATGTGCTCCACTGGCATCTGACCGAAGACCAGGGTTGGCGGATCGAGATCAAGAAATACCCCAAGCTCACCACGGTCGGCGGTTTCCGCGACTCCACCCCGCCCTACGGCAACCGCAATTCCGACGACGGGGTGCGCTATGGCGGATTCTACACCCAGGACCAGATTCGCGAGATCGTGGCCTACGCCAAGGCCCGCCATATCACCGTGGTTCCGGAAATCGAGCTTCCCGGCCACGCCGCCGCGGCGATCACCGCCTATCCGGAACTGGGCAACGACGACATTCCCGGCTACGCCCCGAAAGTGATGACCCGCTGGGGCGTGCACCCCTACGTGTTCGCGCCCACCGAGAAGGTGTTCGGTTTCATCGACGACGTCCTAACCGAAGTTTGCGCGCTGTTCCCCTCCCCCTACATCCACATCGGCGGCGACGAGGCGCCGAAGGACCAATGGGACAAATCACCGCGCGTCCGCGAGCTGATGAAGAAGGAAAACCTGAAGAACGGCCACGACGTCCAAAGCTACTTCATCAAGCGGGTGGAGAAAATCCTCGAGTCCAAAGGCCGCAAGCTGATCGGATGGGACGAGATCCGCGAGGGCGGCCTCTCGCCGAAAGCCACCGTGATGTCCTGGCGCGGCGAACAGGGCGGCATCGACTCCGCCAAGGAAGGCCACGACGTGGTGATGGCTCCTAACAGCCATACCTACTTCGACCACTATCAGGCCCCCGAAAAGAGCGAACTGGCGAAAGGCAAGGAGTTCGAAGCCATCGGCGGACTGCTGCCGATCGAGAAAGTCTATTCCTACGATCCCGTGCCGAAAGCGCTGTCCCCGGCGGAAGCCAAGCATGTGTTAGGCGTGCAGGCGCAACTGTGGTCGGAGTATTTCAAAACCTTCAAAAAGGTCGAATACCACGCGTTTCCGCGGATCGCCGCGCTGGCCGAAGTGGCCTGGACCCCGCTGGCGGCGAAGAACTATGAGAACTTCCGCCAGCGCCTGACCGGCGTTCTGAAGCACTACGACGCCGCCGGAATCAACCGCGGCGAACTATTCGTTCCTCCGGTGCGCAAGACCAAGGACGGATCCACCGTGGAAACCTCGATTGGAACCTATCAGGACCATTGGCCCGAACTGGCGTTCGACGGAAGCCCGGACACGTTCTTCTGGGCCGACCGCGAACTGCGCGCGGGCGATCATTTCACGCTTCACCTGAAGGCCGCCACCGCTGCGGAAACTTCCGTCTCCATCACCACCGGCGGACCGGCCGGCAAAAACGGCGACCGTCTGGAAAGCGGCGTGTTGGAGGCATCCGCCAATGGCAGCGCGTGGACCAAAGTGGCCGATTTCAAGGACGGCGTCGCCGAAGGCAAAGTCCCGGCCGGCACCGCGCATCTGCGGATCAAGGTCACCGCGCCGCAGAAAAACTGGCTCATCATCCACGAAATCCGGATCTAACCGGAGAACGCGTCCCGCATGCCCGCGATCCGCGATTGCCGGTTCACCGCGATCGACTTCGAGTCGGCCGGCGGCGGGCGCGGGCAAACCGACTGCCCGGTTCAGGTGGGCCTCGCCACGTGGTCGGCGGACGCGGGGCACCACGATCCGTTCGTTTCCTATCTGCGCTGTACCCAGCCGATCCTGTGGTCGGCGCAGAAGGTCCACGGCATCACCACGACCCATCTGAAAGGCGCGCCCGCGCTCGCCACGCTGTGGCCGGAGTTGAAGGCGCGGCTCCAGGGTGCGGTGGTCGTGGCGCACGGAAAAGGCACGGAAAAGCGGTTCCTCCGCGCGTTTCCCGGGCATGGATTCGGCCCGTGGGTGGACACCCTGCTGCTGGCCCGCGCCGCATGGCCCGAGCTAACCGATCACTCGCTCGGCGCGCTCTGCACCCACTTCGGCCTCGGGGAAAGGGTTGCCGAACTGGTTTCCGACCGGACCTGGCACGACGCGCTGTTCGATGCGGTGGCGTCGCTTGTTTTGTTGGAGTATCTGATCGATCGCCACACGCTATCCGACCTTTCGGCGGAAGCGCTCGTCAATCCGGACACCTCCGCCTGGCACCGGCTCCGCAGGCAATGACCCGCCGCCAATCGGGGCGGCCCGTTATTTCCGGATCCGCGTTTCCAACAGCCTTATTTCCGGATCCGCGTTTCCAACAGACCCACAAATGAAAATCCGGCCGCCGGGATCGCTCCCAACGGCCGGATGTTGGTTGGAAAGAACGGAACTATCAGAAGTTGATCCGCAGGCCGCCTTCGAAGAAGACGTCCTCGTCGAAATCAACTTCGCGGCCGCGCACGTCGGCGCTGTCGGTGAAGATCCAGCGCGCGCCGCCGAAGACCTCGAAGGCTTCGCTCACGTTGTAAACGAGGCCCGCGAAGACCTGTCCGGTGAACACGGTTTCGTCATCGCTGTAATTGCCGGCGGGGACCACCGAGGTCGCGGTGACATCAATGAACGAAACGCCAAGGCCCGCGCCAACATAGCCGTTGAGCTTGCCGGTCAGCGGACGCTCGAGCTTGACGTTCAGCGTCAGCGGCATTACCTCGGTTTCGACGTCCACAGGGGACATCACCACGGCCGACGTGAAGGCGGGATTGACGATCGAATAGCCGTTTTCAACTTCGGTCGAAGCGAGTTCGGCAAACAGAGCGACATTCCATCCGCCCACGGTCCACGGGGTGTCAACCCCGACGTGGCCGGTGTACATCGCTTCTTCGGCATCAACCAGGTATCCGGCCGAACCACCGATGAACCAATTCCAGAGACTTGGCTGGGCCGGGGCGGGTGCCGGGATGACTTCCTTCGCCGTGGTGCCACCAAAGGCAGGCATCGCGAGAAGGGCGGAAACAAGCAGCAGTTTGTTTTTCATAGCGGCGATATTTTCGCATAGAATCGGAAGATGTCAACAAGAAACTTAATTTTTTTGAAATTTTCGTAAATCTTAAGAATCTTTCATCCGAGTATCCGCAGTTTCGGCCGTGGGTTCGTGGCTCGGGCGCATTCCATGTCCCGGCACCCATGGGGACGGCAAGTGCCAATCACGATCCGGCGAAAAAAAGGGACCCGGCATTGCCTGCCGGGTCCCCCATCAAAGCGTCATTCCGAAACCGGATCAGCGACCGCCACGGCCGCCGCCCGGGCCACGGCCGCCGCCCGGCCCGCCGCCCCAGATGGGACGACCTTCGGCGGCACGCGCCTTGGCTTCGTCGGAGAACGCGCTGGAGCTTTGGATATACTCGTTGGCGGCCTTGGGATCCTCCATCATCCATGCTCCCGCAACCATGTTGATGGTGCGGTTGCGGGATTGCTCGTCGCCGATGGACTCGGCGATTTTGAGGCGATCGGTCGGAGCAGAAGTGCGATCATTGAAAAGGTAGGTGGACACGGCTCCGTCCCGAAGTTCGCCCGCCGGCAGCCCGTTGACAAACGCCAGAGCGCCCTGCTGGTCCTGATTCACATAATTTGGCATCACCTCGCGGAGCGCCCGTTCTTTGGCGGTCTCATCCGCGCTGGCGACCACCCATGCGGCGGCATCCTTCGCGTTGTCTTTCGACCAATTGCCGACCAGCGTCCGGGTGGCCCCGTCACGCTCGTCACCCGCGGGGATCTTCGCGAGTTCGACCACCGCTTGTTTGGCATTGACCTTGGAAAGACCTTCGATCGCGGAGGCGAGCGCTTCAGCCTGTTGCTCGGCCGGAAGGCTGGCAATCTGCTTTTGGGCTTCCGAAAAATCCTTGGCACCCCATTTTTCGGCGATATCCCGATAGGCGCGGCCCTGGCTATCCGCATCCATGGTGGAGACCATCGTCCAAGCCTTCGCGGGGTCTGAATTGGCGACTTCCGAGGCCACACTGCGCATCGCGGTGGCCTTGTCGTTGCCGGTCAGCGTTGCGGCCCAAGCCATCGCGGCGGTCGGGTCCTGCTTCGCCCATTCGCTGGCGATCACCGAGGCTCCGCTGCCACCGCCCATCGGGCCGCGGCCGCCACCCATCATGCCCATCATGGCGAACTCACGGGAGTTGTTCTTGTAATACTCGGCAGCTCCCTGCGGGTCGGTGCTGGCCCAACTCTGGAGAATGGTGGGGCGCACGAAATTCCCGGCCATGCCCATCTTGCTGGTGTAGGCCATCGCGGCCATCGGATCGGTCTCGGCCCACTTGCCGAACAGCAGGAAAGACGCCATCAGGCGCTCGGACATGGGAAGGTCCTCAAGTTTCGCGGCCTCGGCCTCGAGCTGCTCGGGGGTTAGGCCGGCGAAATAGTCCATTAGCGCCTGAATGCGATTGGTCTGGCCCGGCGTGCGGATCGCCTCGTCGAGGCTGCGCGCGCGATTGCCGGAGGAACGGCGGGACTCGCCCGCCACCTCGGTGCGCCCCTGCGAGGACGAGCGGATCCGGGGTGCGGCGCCTTCTTCTTTGGCGGTATCGGAGGGTGCGGCGGTGTTTTTGCCTGCCATAAAGCCGCCGAGCGCGCCTATGGCCAACGCGGCTGCTGGAAATATCCAAGGATTTTTCATAGATTTGATGATGCGAGGTTCGGTCACATTAAACCCGCAACTGTCACAAAGTTTCTCTTATTTCTTCGGAACCGTATGAAAATCGATGTCCAAATCGGGACGCTTGCGGTCGCCGATGCGCTCGATATCGAGAAACAAAGCGCCGAGCATCCGTCCTCCTACCAACTGCCCGGAAAACCATACCTCCAAATCGAGGTCGCCCCCGGGCAAATCCATGTTCAGGGTGGCGGAGGTGGCTCCCTTGACGATCTGCATCTGAACCTCCTTTTTCCCGGTCCGCAAGTGGAGCATGCCGGCTTTCAATTGCCCTAACCGATTAATCTCCTCCTGTGGGGCATCGCCGGGAATCATCGCCGCGCGAACCCGGTAATGCCCTTCCCGCGCAATCCTAACCTTCCACAGTCCGGCGGTTTCGGGTATATCTCCGCCTTCGGCGAACGAACCAAGCTTCCTCCGGACCGATGACTGGGCCACAACCGAATCCGCGCCCATCGCTCCACCCACCTCACGGCTCGGCCACCAGTCGGCGGCGGTCAGTTTCACCACCGGCTGATGCGGATCGCCGATCACGTAGCGCACCGGCTCCCTCACACTGGCAGCGCCCCCTCCCCACCACACTCCATAAGCTCCCAACAGCCGGGTTCCCACGTCCTGATGCTGGTCAAACAAACTCGTCTTCTGCCCCGGATCGTTGCCGACATCGCACAAGTCGAGCCCGCTAAGGACCCAAGCACCTTCCCGAACGGCAAACCCGATCGTCCGTTGACCCTCGGGCCGCTCGTCGCCTCCCCAGCATCCAACATGTGTGTAAATCGTTCGTTTTTTGAGGTCCTTCGCGCTGCCAATAAGGTAACCGGAGAGGTCCCTCCCTTCCGCTCCATCCCTTGCGACAGGCTTCAAACCACACAACCCAACAATCGATTCAAACAAATCATCTAAGCCGCTCAAATCCTCCGTTTTCTGGTTGGCCGGGATTTTTCCGGGCCATCGGACAAAGGCCGGAACCCGCACGCCGCCCTCGTCCGCGCTTCCGGCAACGCCCTTCAGGTTGGCGCTTCCGGTTGGGAACGGCGGTCCGTTTTCACCGGCGAAAACGACCAGGGTTTTTTCCGCGAGCTTGAGCCTGTCGAGTTCGTCGAGGACTGTGCCGACCTTGGCATCGAGGTCCTCCAGCAGGGCCAGATAGGACGCGAGGGGCTCCTTGACCCCAGCGGCGCGGAACCGGTCGGCAGTTCCCGGAGGAGTCTCGTAAGGGGCTTGGGGTGCGGTGAACCCAAGCTGAAGGAAAAACGGTTTCCCGTCCCCCGCCCGGAGCGCGAGGTAGCGCCTCGCCTCGTCTGCCCAAACCGCGTTGGCATAGCCGTCGCGTTCCTTCCAGCCATCGCGGGTCCGCACGCGGAATTTCCGGGCCGAGTTTCCCCAGTAGTCCGCCAGGTGACCCAGCGCCGATCCCCCGCAGATCCAAATGTCCTCGAACCCGCGGTCCTCGGGTCGGCACGGATAGGCTTCGCCCAAGCCCCAGCGGCCGATCAGCGCGGTGCGGTATCCCGCTTTCGCGAAAATCTCCGGCAGCAGAACCACGCCGGGCCGGATCAGATTGCGCCCGCCCAAAGTATGGCTCACCCCGCAGCGGAACTCATGCAGCCCGCTCAGCAATTGCACCCGCGATCCGGTTCCATACGGCGATCCGATCATCCGCCGGAAATCCATCCCCTCGCCCCGCAGCCGATCCAAGCGTGGCGTTTTCAACAAGGGATGACCGCTCGATGAAAGCTCGCCATACCCTTGATCGCCGGAGAGAATCACCAGCACGTTCGGCCCCCCGGCACCACGCAACAAGGGTGCCGCCAAAATTGCCATTGCCAATATACGGAAAATCACGACCATCTGCGCGCGCATCCATTCACCTATGAACGCCGACCGCAAGCCAATCCGTGTGCTCTTTGTCTGCATGGGCAACATTTGCCGATCCCCCGCCGGGGAAAACATCTTCCGCAAGATGGTTTCCGACGCCGGACGGGACGCCGATTTCCACATCGACTCGGCCGGCACGATCGATTTCCACGAAGGCAGTCCGCCGGATTCCCGGATGACCGCCACCCTGCGTTCGCACGGCTATCCGGTCACCGGACACGCCCGCCAAATCAAACCGGCGGACCTCGCCGGCTTCGACCTCATCGTCACCATGGACGACGAAAACCTCAAAGCCGTCCGCAGGCTTGATCGCGAGGGGTGTTTCCGGGAAAAAATCCGGCCGCTGGTGGAGTTCTGCACCTCCCATGACGACCCGTGCGTGCCGGATCCCTACTACGGCGGCCAGCAGGGGTTCGAGAAAGTGATCGCACTTCTGGAAGACGGCTGCCGGGGAATTCTCGGGCGGTATTGATGTTCCACCGGTTCCCCCCGCGCGATGGGGCATTCCGGTCTTTTGATCTCCAAATCACGGATTTTGCCGCAAACGCTTGCGCCGGAGGTTTTCCCGGTGTATCCACCGCCCCCCGGCGGCATACCGCCTCCCAACTTCACGCATTTCCCTCATGATCAAGTGGATTCTCCAGAAAATCGTCGGTAGCAAAAACCAGCGCGAACTACGCCGCATCCGGCCCACCGTGGTCCGGATCAACGAGATCGAGGAGGCCCTTCAGCGGGAACCCGTGGAGAAACTCGTGGAAATGACCCGCAAGTGGCAGAAACACCTGTCCCGCTACCACGAATTGGACGCCCCAGCCAAACCGATGATCGCGCGCATGGAGCCCGAAGAACTCCGCGCCGTGGCCGATCTCCTCGAACAACGCCTCAACCCGCTGCGCGACGAGTTTCCCTCGCTCCCGGCCATGGTCGAGGCCACCCCGGCTTCCATCGAGGCAGCCAAAGAGGCGTTCCACGACATCACCCCGGAATTCCGCAAATCCCGCGCCAAATACCTCGACTCGATTCTACCCGAAGCCTACGCGATCGTCAAAAACGGCGCGCGCCGCCTCTGCGGCACCACCATCACCGTCACCGAACAGGAAATTCCCTGGGAAATGGTCCACTTCGACGTCCAGCTCGTCGGCGGCGTGGCCCTCCACCGCGGCATGATCGCGGAAATGCAGACCGGTGAGGGCAAGACCCTCGTGGCCACCCTGCCGGTCTATCTGAACGCCCTGACCGGACTGGGCGTCCACATCGTCACCGTCAACGACTACCTCGCCCGCCGCGACTCGGAATGGATGGGCGCGCTTTACAAGTTCCTCGGCCTAACCGTCGGTTGCATCCAGAACCAGATGCCCCCGTGGGAACGCCGCGCCGAATACGGCTGCGACATCACCTACGGCACCAACGCCGAGTTCGGTTTCGACTACCTCCGCGACAACGGCATGGCCTCTACCAAAGACGAACAGGTCCAGCGCGGACACTATCTGGCCATCATCGACGAAGTGGACTCCATCCTCATCGACGAGGCCCGCACACCGCTGATTATTTCCGGCCCCTCAAGTCAGACGTCCCATCAATACGACAAATACCGCCCGATGGTCGAGTCGTTGGTTAGAAAGCAGACCCAGCTCTGCAACGACCTCGCCACCGAGGTGGACAAACTGTTGGAAGCGGGTAACAAGGACGAGGCCGGACGCTCGCTCTACAAGCTGAAACTCGGCCAGCCGCGCAATCGGCGCTTCCTCCGCTTCATGGAGGAACCCGAACTGCGGCGCCTCGTCGAGAAGGCCGAACTCGCCCTGCTCCAGGACGCCCAGAAAAAGGAACTCTTCATCCTCAAGGAGGAACTCTATTTCGTGATCGACGAGAAAGGCCACGATTCCGACCTGATGGAGATGGGCCGCGAGTTCCTCTCCCCCGGCGACCCGGAGGCCTTCACCCTGCCGGACCTCGGCACCATTTTCGCCGATATCGACACCCACCCCACTCTAACCGACGAGCAGAAGCTCGCGGCCCGCGAGGCGGCGCAGATCCGGATGGATTCCCAGGCGGAGAAAATCCATAACATTTCCCAACTCCTCAAGGCCTACTGCGTTTACGAAAAGGACGTGCAATACGTGGTCAAGGACGGCAAGGTGGTGATCGTGGACGAAAACACTGGCCGCGAGATGCCCGGACGACGCTGGTCCGACGGCCTCCATCAGGCGGTCGAGGCCAAGGAAGGCGTGGAGATCGAGAAGGAGACCCAGACCTTCGCCACCATCACCATCCAGAACTATTTCCGCCTCTACGAGAAACTCGCGGGCATGACCGGCACCGCGGAAACCGAAGCCTCGGAATTCCACGACATCTACAAGCTGGACGTCCTCCCGATCCCGCCCAACCGTCCTAACACCCGTAAGGACGAGAACGACCAGGTCTTCAAGACCCGCCGCGAAAAATTCAACGCGGTGATCCAGAAAATCGAGGAAGCCCACGCCAAGGGCCAGCCGATTCTCTGCGGCACGGCCTCCGTCGAGTCGTCGCAAACGCTCTCCCGCATGCTCCAGCGCGCCAAGATCCCGCACTCGGTGCTCAACGCGAAATTCCATCAGCAGGAAGCCGAAATCGTCGCCAAAGCCGGCCAGCCCGGCGCGGTCACCGTTTCCACCAACATGGCCGGCCGTGGCACCGACATCAAACTCGGGCCCGGCGTCCCGGAACTCGGCGGTCTCTTCGTCATCGGCACCGAGCGCCACGAATCGCGCCGCATCGACCGCCAGCTCCGCGGCCGTTGCGCCCGCCAGGGAGACCCCGGACGCTCGCAGTTCTTCATTTCCTTCGAGGACGACCTCATGCGCAACTTCGCCGCCGCCGAGCGCATGACCTCCATGATGGAGCGTTTCGGCATGAAAGACGGCGAGGCACTCGAACATTCCTGGCTCAACAAGTCGGTGGAATCCGCCCAAAAACGCGTCGAGCAGCGCAATTATGTTTGGCGCAAACGCGTGCTCGACTTCGACGACGTGATGAACAAACAGCGCGAGGTGGTCTATGGCTACCGCAACGAGGTTCTAACCACCGAAACCCCGCGCGATCTGGTCAACGAGATCATCGACGAAACCGTCCCCAGCAAGCTCGAAGGCTACCTCGCCGAACATGAGGATGCCATCACCGATTACGCCGACCTGATCCGCTGGGTGAACTCGACCTTCCCGATCCACGTCACACCGGAGGAACTCAACCGCGAGTCCACACCACCCGACAGAATCGCGCCGCTGCTCGTCCGCAAGGTCAAGGAGACCTACGAACGCCGGGTGGCCAACCTGCCGCTGGAAGTTCTCGACCAGGAGGAGCGCCGCATGGTGCTCGTCGCGATCGACAAACAATGGCAGGCGCATTTGTATAACATGGACGCACTCCGCGAAGGAGTCCACCTCCGCGCCCAAGGCCAGAAGGATCCGCTCATCGAGTACAAAAACGAGGCCTACGAACTGTTTGTCAACCTGATGGACGGGATCAAGCTGGAGGCCCTCCAGAACCTGTTCCGCTCCGCGACCAATCTCGAGAATTTCCTGCGCCAGCTCCACAGCCGCCCGCAGCAACTCCATGGCGGCGAAGAGGCCCTCAGCCACGAAAACATCGCCACTTCCGGCTCGTCCGGCCACATCGATCCCTCGGCCCTGCCCTCGCCGGAAGGCGCCCCGGCCCTCAAGCTCAACCTGCCGAAACGCAAGCCGTCCTTCGCCATCGAGAGCACCGGCCGCAACGCCCCCTGCCCCTGCGGCTCCGGCAAAAAGTTCAAACAATGCTGCGGCAAGGACGAGTGACCTTTGCGGCTGGCCTTGGCTGGAGTCCCGGGATCTTCATGGATCGGCAATCGACAGTCCCATCCGCATCCGACCCCGTGCGGAAACGTGATGCGCGGTGTGCCATATCGCCATCCTTGCGTCCGGCGCGGATTGTGCTAGGCTCCGCGCTGCTGTGTCTTCCCCCCGCTTTTTCATCGCATTGATCCGGACCGGTCTGCCGCCATTGGTGGCCGGTCTCATGGTGTCGTGCGATTCACCCCAAAAGCAGGCGCTGCGCGATCTTGCAGCCGCAGGGGTGGAACCGAGCGGCCGAGCGCTGGTGGAAGCCGCCGGACGCCAGGACGGGAGAATCGTGGGGCTGCTGTTGATCGCCAAAGTCCACACCGAACAGCGCGACGCCTTCGGCAGGACTCCGCTGCGGATCGCCGTCGATAACCGCGACGCGAAAACCGCCACATTGCTGCTAGGTTCCGGCGCGGGTGTCAACGCGACCACGCCCGACCAGACCAGCGTGCTCGGCGCGGCGGTGGCCACCGGCGAGATGGGCTTGATAGAAACTCTGGTGCTTGCCGGGGCCAACGCCGACGGCCAAATGCCCGGTGGCGAGAAGATCCTGCCATGGGCGATCCGGGAAGGACGTCTGGAACTCGTCCGGATGATGATGCGCGCGGGGGCCGACCCCCACCTCAAAGACCGTCAAGGAACGCCGCTCCTGCACCTGGCGATCGAAAGCGGCCACCGCGATGTGGCGGAGGCACTCATCACTCTGGGAGCCGATCCCGGACTCATCAGCCCGTCCGGCGATGGACTGGTCCACCTCGCGATGCGGCACGGATGGACCGACTTCATCCGCCCCCTAACCAAAGCGGGAGCGGATCCCAACGCCCCGGCCCCCACAGGCACCACTCCCCTCCAGCATGCTGTTGGAAAAGCGGATGTCTCCCTCTGCGGTCTGCTGTTGGACTGCGGCGCGGATCCGGACGCCGGCGGCGGATCATCCACGCCGCCGCTGGTCATGGCGGCATCCCAACGGAATCACCTGCTCTGTCGGATCCTGTTGGAACGCGGTGCCTCTCCCGCCGCGGCGGATTCCAAGGGCCGAACCGCCCTGAACCACGCCGTGGAAAGCCGAGACACACGGCTGATGAACCTGATCCTCCACGCCGGCCGGGGAAGAACACCAAATCCGGAATCGCTCGACGCGGCTTTTCTAACTACCATCGCGGCCCGCTGGCATGAAGGGATGCGCTGCCTCGTGGCGGCAGGCGCGAATCCCGACAATCCGGGAAAAAGCGGCACACGTCCGTTAGATCGGGCCTGCGCCGGGAACGACCGGGAAATGGTGGCATGGCTGCTGGGTCTCGGCGCCAGTTCCAGCCGCAGAGACGCCATCGGCAGTCTGCCCGTGGAGCGCGCGGCATGGTCCGGCAACATATCCCTGACCAAGATTCTGTTGGATTACGGCAGCCCTCCGGGGCGGGTGCTGCGCGACGCCTGCGCGCGCGGCGACCGCGCCATGGTCGGATTGTTGATCGCATGCGGCGTGACCAACGAACGCGGGATCGGACCGATGGCCGACACTCCGATGGTTTCCGCGCTGAGGGGTGGAAACGACGAACTTGCCGCCACCCTCGCCAGCGCGTATGGCGCGGCCAATCCGCACCTGCCGGAGGGTCAGACCGCGCTCCACCTCGCCATCGCCAAAGGGTGCCACCGCACCGTGAAGCTTCTGCTGGATGCCGGGGCAAATCCCAATCAGGCGCTCATCGTTCCGCCCAGTCCGGCGTTTCTCGACCATGTGAAATCCGCCACCATGCGGCGGTTTCTGCGCACCGACCGCAATCTGACACCCTTGATGCTCGCCGCCGGGTGCGGGGAACCGAAGACCGTAACCCATCTGCTTGACGCCGGAGCCAAGCGCAACGTCTGGACCCGCGAGAACCATTTCTGGCCGATCAATTTCGCCGCCGTCCACAATGACGTGAAAGTGATGCGCGCGATGTTGGGAAGGGACCCGGAGCGCGAAGACCGCAGGATCGTGATCAGCCTATCCGCCCAGCAGGCGGTGATGTATGATGGAACCGGGAAGGAGATTTTCAAAACCAAGGTCTCCACCGGGCGCAGGGGGTATGCGACCCGCACCGGAGAATTCGTCATCACTGACAAAAACCGCACCTGGACATCCACGATCTACCATGCCTCGATGCCGTATTTCCAACGACTGAGTTGTAGCGATTTCGGACTCCACCAAGGCTACGTTCCCGGCTACCCCGCCTCCCACGGCTGCATCCGGGTGCCCGCCGGGAAGGCGTCCGAGCTATTCCGCCTGACCGAAACCGGCGATCGCGTCCAGATCCTCCCGTGACGCCCCTCAGCGCACGGCACGAAAACCCAACAATTCAATCTCGGGCGCCGCGTACCCCTCGCGCTCCGGCTCGCAGCGGCACAGATCGGTGGAGAGGTACTTTTTGTTGGAATCCGAAAACACGGTGACCACCGCGGCGTCATCACCCAGTTCCTCCACCAACTGCGCGGCTCCCAGAAAGTTCGCCCCGGAACTGATGCCAACCCCAAGCCCGACGCTGGTGGCCAGCCGTTGCGCCATGATGATCGCATCGCCGTCCCACACGTCGATCACCGGATCAATGACGGTTAGATCGACGATCGCCGGCACGAACTCGTCGGAGATCCCCTGGATCCGGTGTTTTCCCACTTTGTGCCCGGTGCGGATGGTCGGCGAATCGGCCGGCTCCAACGGGTGGACGCGGACATTCGGATACGCGGCGCGCAGGGCCCGCCCCACACCCATCACGGTGCCGCCGGTCCCCACCCCGGCCACGAAGGCGCCTGGGCTCCGCCCCAACCGCTCCAACTGCGCGAGAATTTCCCGCCCGGTGGTCTCCTCGTGGGCCGCCGCGTTCGCCTGGTTTTCAAACTGCCGCGGCAGAAACACGCCCTCATTCCCGGCCGCAAACTCCTCCGCCATCCGGATTGATCCCAGAAATCCGCCCTGCTCTTTCGAAACCGGCACGATCTCCGCGCCGAAACTCTGGATGATGCAAACCCGCTCCTGGCTCATCCAGTCGGGCATGTAGATCCGCACCGGATGCCCCATCGCCCGGCCGATGGCCGCAAACGAGATTCCGGTATTTCCGGAGGTGGCCTCGGCGATCATGTCGCCCGGCTTGATCCGGCCATTGGCGTAGGCGTCCTTCAGGATGTGGCTGGCCATCCGGTCTTTCACCGAGCCGGTCATGTTCATCGACTCGTATTTCGCGTAGAGTTTCCGCTCGCGGCCGCGGAAACGATAGTGGATTTCCAGCAACGGCGTGTTGCCGATCAGTTGGCAAACCGCGTCGAGAGAGCGCGGGGATGGGGTGGTGGTACTTTGCATGGCGGGAGCATGTCCGGCCGGCCGGGGATGGCAAGAAATCCCGGCGCCCGTCCGATGGAAACGCGGAATTTCCGCATTTTGCCGGATTTGGGATTGCCGTAGCTGCCGCGGTCCGGTAGCATCCGCCGCGTTGGGGCTTGTTCCGCCCCATTTTCCTCCGCCTCCAATACCTATGGCAGCACGTCCTAACAAATCTTCGTCCCGTCCCGCCAATCGTGGCAACAACCGTTCTTCGTCGGGTGGCAACCGCGGCGGCGGTCGTCCGCCCGTACGCCCCGCTCCCAAACTGGAGGAGGATGAGGACAAGGCCGTGGAAGTGGAAGGCATGATCTCCGCCGTTCTGGCTGGCACCATGTTCCGAGTGAAACTCGCCAGCGGCCACGAAGTCCTCGCCCATATCTCCGGCAAAATGCGCAAGCGTTTCATTCGACTCGTCGTCGGTGACAAAGTCCGCATGGAAATGTCTCCCTACGACCTCTCAAAAGCGCGGATCGTGTTCCGGATCGGTTAGGCCGTTGCAAACGTAGGGTCGATCTCCGCCACAGTTGGGGCGCGCCGATGTTCTTGCCGGCGGATTCACGTCTGTTTCTGGTACTCTAAAATTCGCCGCACCCCTTCCGCTGCGGCCTCGATACCATCACCAACCGCCCGGCCGCCGTCGGCGCAGCGACATTGCGAGCGCGGCCCCGCCCAACAGCCAGACCGATCCGGCCTCCGGTACCGCGGTCACGGTCACGAATCGCTCGCCCACTCCGCCATTCACTCCGGCAAGCGGATCGTCATAATCGATCTTCCAGCGCCCGCCCGCTGCCTCGAATTCCGCGTCATCCTCCAATCCGCCGAAGTTTCCTAGCAGATTGCCCACGGTGTAGGCGAAAAGCGTGAATTTGTCGTTCGCCGTGTAGGTTCCTAGCTGGATCAGCGAGAGTCCCGCGCCATTCAGATTCAGCAGCCCGGCCACATTTCCCAGATCGCCGGCACTGCCGCCGCCCGTCACTTCGAACTCGGCCACGGAACCGGCACCCAGAGTGAGGTTCTGAAAACCCATCGTCCCCGGCGAATTCCCGATGGACAGGCGGTTGCTCACCGTCACCGATCCGGTTAGCAAACCGCTTCCCAACAATTCGCTCACCTGAAATCCGGAGGCCAGCGCCGATGCATTGAAATTCCCTCCATTGAGCACGACTTGGGAGGTGCTGGGGATGGATCCTCCCGCACCCATAGCAAGCGTTCCTCCGTTGACGACGGTTTTCCCGGTGTGCGAGGCTGCTGATGTTAGAGTGACCGTACCCTCCCCCGATTTCACCAGATCCCCCGCTCCGCCGGTGATAGGGCGGGCGAAGGTCCAGTTTCCCGCGGTTCCGGCGAGTTCCAACGTGCCCCCGGCCAGGGTGACGGACGCACTCGCGAATGCCGTCGCATCCCGCAGCACCAACCGCCCGGAGTTGATCATCGTGGCGCCCGTGTAGGTGATGCCGGTGCCTATCAGGACTTGGGTGCCCGTTCCCGATTTGGTGAATGCCAGGCGGTTGTTGCCGCTGGTGTTGTATTGGTCCCGCAGGGTCCCGAAGTATTGGTGGTTCCCGCTGCCCGCAACAATCAACTGCCCCAATGCCATGCCGTTGGAATCGTTGATCCCGTTGTCCACCCCCGCGTTCTCAATAATCGCGTTCGGCGACGGAACGGCGCCACCATCCGCCGTTTCGATCCCCGCCAGCGTTTCCGTCTTTCCGTTTAGGCGGAAATCATAGGGGGATGAAATGGCATCGAACCGCAAGACCGCGCTATCCGCGATTTGTTCGCTCCGGTTGACCGTGAGTCCATGATAGGGCCAGTTTCCTCCCATGATCCGGATATCCCCGCCGATCGCGTTCCCGGTGGCGCAGTTGAGGAAGATCCTGCGCCCGTAAATCTGAGTCTCACCCGTGAACGTTCCCTTCCCCGCAAGTGTGAGGCCGGCCGTGCCCCCCGTACCGTTTCCGACCAACTGCAAAACCCCGCCGCTGCCGGAAATCTCTCCGGTGTAGGACACCGTGCCCGCGCCGTAGCTCAGCCTGAGCACGCCGCCTGCGATCGCCACCTTCGAGCTGACAACCCCGGAACTGGAAGGCAGCGTTAGAATCCCGTCGCCCTCTTTGGTCAGGACACCCGCTCCGGACAGCGTTCCCACATGTCTAACCTCCGTCCCCGCCGCGACATCCAACGTTCCGCCTCCCGCATTGACCACCGTCGGGTTGCTCCAGGTCTGGTTCGCCCCGGTCATTTGCAGTCGGCCTCCGTTGAAGGTCCGGGTGCCGGTGCCGAGCGACAATTCGCTGGTGATGGAAACCGTGCCGGCGTTGAGAAAGGCTCCTCCGGTAAATCCGAACTCTCCCGCGATCCGCAACGTTCCTGTCCCGTTCTTCTCCAAACTCCCGCTTCCGATGTCCATTCCCCCGGACAAATTGAAGTCCTTCGCCGAGTGATCGAAAACCATCCGCGCTGGAAATACATCCGTCCGGTCCACAACGACCTCGGTTCCTACCGCCGAGTCGTCAAATCGGGCCTCGTCAAAATACATGAAGTCCGTCGGCGCGCCGGAACCCGAAGTCCGCCAGTTCTTTTCCGCCAGTCCGTTCGAACTCCATTCGGTTGATTGGCCAACCCAGCGGAGGTTGTTGGAAAAATCGACCTTCACCGACAGCGTTCCGTCCTGAACCTGCAGTTCGAGCGTTCGCGACGCAGCAGGCAGCCTGAATTCCTCGGCGGAACCACTCCAGGCGCCAAACCGCATGATCGGATAGGTTCCGGCGGCCTGGGGAACCGTGCCCAAGCGCACCTCCAAACCACCGGCGATGCCCCGGGTTTCCAGAGCGCCGCTCACCACCAGCGGGGTCGTGCCCGCCGCAGGACTGCTGCGCAATGCGCCCGCATGCTCGAACCGAAGCCCTTCCATGGTTAGTGTACCGCTCCCTTTCACGCCCGCCTCAATCTCGCCACCGGGCCAGACCACCGCTTGCCCCACCGACGCCGCACCGCCGAACGTCGCACCGGGTGCCACCAGAACGCCCACCGGATTGGCGAATGACGAACTCAGGATCAAACGTCCCTCTCCCACCGTGAACCCTACCGACGGGTCGCCTCCGAATGTCTTGCCGCTGCCCGCCAGAACGACGGTCCCCATGCCGGACTTCGAGATCCTCGCGTTTCCGGTTCCTCCGGACACTCCGCTGGTTAGACTCCATGTCACGTCTTCGGAAGCGTGGAGATCCAAGACGGGGGCCGCGCCACTTCCAAAGCTGATGGCGCTTGCCCAGTTGGTGGTGGCATCCAACCGCAGTCTCCCATCCTCAATCTTGGTTGGGCCCGTATAAGCGATTCGCGCCCCGCCCAACTCCTGACTACCGGATCCGGTCAAGGTGAGACTTGATACAAATGCCGCCAAAATCCCGGAAAACACCCGCCTTCCTTCATTCTCGAAATTGCCCGTATCAATCGTCAGGTTGGCTGGCGCCGAAACCGAAACCATCCCCGTGCCCGCCAACCCTCCGATCGTTTCCCTCGCGCCACTTGCAAACCCCAACGCCAGTCCCGCCGAATTTTCAACGGATATCATCGCCGAGTCCGGCAAGGCGCTGTTAGGGTAGGATGTCAGGTAACTCGATTGCAGACTCCACATCCCACTGGAGACCCGGATATTCCCCTCGAAGATCAGTCCGTTGGGATTGCTCAGGCGTATGGCGCCGCCGGCTGTGCCGGACGAGGAAAGCTCAAGAGCGTCCGTTCCGGAGGGAACCGCGCTTCCAAGAAGGCGGATCGCGAGCGAAGGACCCAATGTTGAAACCGACTCCCTGCGTATCGTCAGCGGGCTCTGCAGATTGCCGGAATGGAGGGTTGAAACACTGCCGGTGGTCGATGTGAGCGCCAACGCCGCCCCGGTTACTCCTTGGGGCACCACCAGCAAGGGCACGACCTCGCCCCCCCCCAAGGCAAGCGTGGGATTGTCACCCTCGCCGAAAGATCCGCCAAGCTGGACGATGGCGGATGACAGGTTGACGCCGGCCGCCTCGACCCGGCCCCCGTAGATGTCGATCTCCCCTTCGAAGGATCCGCCCGCAAGCCTGAGCGAGCCTCCCCCCGTCTTCCTCAGGCGATCATCCACCATAAGGCGCGGCGCGGCTCCTCCCTCCAACGTCAGCGTCCTCCCCGTTCCGATGTTCCATTCCTGAAACGGGTCGAAAAACACCTTGGGTGCGATGGTCAGATCGGTGGTGGCCGCGGACATGTCGATGCCAAGACTCATGTCGAGCGTGATGGGGCCGGCTCCGTTTATCCTCACCGGACCGCCCGGATCGGAGATGCGGATGCTCCCCCAATCGGCGAACTGTGCCAATGATACGGTGTTTGCTCCCGTAACCCGGGAATCCCAGACCACCGCATCGCCCAATCCCGGCACCAGTCCCCCATCCCAACTGCCTCCGTCACTCAGATCCAGGGTGTTGTTTGCCTTGAACACATCCGCGACCGCCTGCCGCGAAAAGAACATTGAAAAACAAACGGTCGCAACCGCGGCCACCGACATCTTCCATGCATGGGCATTGCCTTTCATATCGCCTAACGTTTGCTAGGATCATGGCCATGTCCGGTCCCCGGTCAAACAAAAACTTCGGAAATTCGCAACCCTTGTCCGCCGCGGCTCCAACATGGCAAGCCTAACGGAGAACTCGCTTCATCCCGACGGGCGTCAAACCGGTTTCGCCCGGCCCCTTTGCACCCCACGGTGCCTAACGGACATGAATCACTTCACCTGCCCCTCTTCCTTGTCGGCCACGTCGTTGTCCTTGTTCTTGTCGCCTTTCTTGCGGTCTCGATCCTTGTCATCACCTTCTTCAACCGCCTGTTTCGCGGCCTCGGTGTCGAGCCCGCGCATCAGGGCGGCGAAGTACTTGGGACTGGATGTGACCGCGTCGATCTCCTCCTTGATCCGGTCCACCGAGGGAACTTCATTGGGATCGGTGAGACGTTCGATTTGTTTCCGCAATCCCAACAGATAGACCGTGTTGGCGAGCTGCGTCAGATTGAGTTCGAGTTTTTCATCGAGTTGGACCTGCAGTTGGTAGGCCTCCTCGTGCATGCCCTTGAGCTTGTCAAAAAAGCCCTTCTCCTCGTTGCGCCCGCCGCCCGCAAGACCACCCTGCCCACGGCCGCCCCGTCCGAAGCCCGGAGGCGTTTCCAAGGTGCTCGGAATCCGATTGCCGTCCGCCGTCCACAGGGCGAAACTCTCCTCCGCCCGTCCCTCGACGAATCGGCGACCGGTCGGCTCAAGCGCGCGGATTTCCCGCTTCACCTTGCGTTCGTAGGCATCAAGATTCTTCTTCAGTTCCTTGGCGTGCTCAGCCAGATAGGGAGCCGCCCGCTGGCGAGTGATCTCGCGTGCCTTGTCCAGGAATTTCGGCACATCGAACGTGGGCATCGGAGTTGGAGCCACCGGGGTCGGGTCCTCTTTTTTGACCACTTCCGGCATTGGTTCCGGGTCCGGTTCAGGTTCCGGATCGGGTTTGGGATCCTCGCGTACCACCTCGGGCTCGGGCTTCGGATCGGGCTTGACCTCCGGCTTCGGCTTCGGCGGATCGGGCTTGGGAACCGGGGTTTCCACCACGTCGGTTCCGGGCACGGATTCAACCGGCAACGGAGCGGGCTTGTGGCCCTTGGTCATGATCAGGATCGCCACCACGATGGCCGCGGCGATCGCCAGCATGCCCATCACCACACCTGCTCCGGACGACTTCGCGGGAACGCCCACCGTACCACGGAATGGCTGCGGACGGCCGGGTCCGACCGCCCCAGGTACCGCCACCGGGATGGCAGCGCGGGATCTGGCCGCCGCGCCGGAAACATTGATCGCCTTGATGTCCTTTGCCATGTCCGCCGCACTGGCGTAGCGCAGATCGGCGGAAGGGTGGGTCGCCCGACGGATGATGGCGTCAAAACGCGGGTCCGATCCGCTGATCATCGAAGCGGGCCGCGGATCATTGGCGGGCAGTTTGCCAGTGAGAAGCTCATGGAATACCACACCAATGGAGAAAATATCCGCGCGCGCATCAACCGCGTTCGGGAATTTGAGAACCTCGGGAGCGGTGTAGTGCGGCGTTCCGAAAATCGTTTCACCGTCCTTGACGGCCGCGCCGATGGGCCGGGCCAGACCGAAGTCCCCGATTTTCGGGCGGGCCTGCTGGTCGAGAAGGATGTTGCCCGGTTTGATATCGCGGTGGAGGATTCCGTGTTCATGGGCATGGGCGAGGGCCTCGCAGACGCCAACCACAATCCGGGCCGCCTCATCCTGGGCGATCGCCACACCATGGGCCGAGTGGAAGAGCGTCTTGCCGGGGACGAACTCCATGATGATGAACAACATGCCCTCGACCTCGCCGAAATCGAACACACCGATGAGATTCGGGTGGTTGAGCCGGGCCATGGTTTTCGCCTCGGTCTCGAAACTGGTGCGGAATTCCGCATCCTGACCGAACTCACGCGGCAGGATTTTGATGGCCACCGGACGATCCAACGAAATCTGCGTGGCCTTGTAAACCGCCCCCATCCCCCCGGTGGCAATCAGACACTCGATCGCATATCCGGGGAAAAGCGGAGCTAGCCAGGAAGGATCCGGCGCGGAAAACGGAACGGAATGTGGGCTGTCGGACATCGAATTGCTTCAGGAAGGCTAACCAATTCTCCCCGGCATGCAAGCAAAATTCCAGAAATTTCGCCCTCAAGCCCGGAATTCCCCGGTCAGTCGTCGCTTGAACCCCGCAGCAGCCGAAAAGTTGCCGCAAATTTTCCACCTATTCGCGGGCTAGGGATCTTCCGCGGATTCTTCGACCCGGACGTTTCCGGCAGAAGGATCGATGCCGAACCCCTTGAGCCACTGTTCGATGTCCTCGGACTGCTTGTATTCCTGGCGCAGGGCGGCGCCCTGCTCGATTTTTCCGGCGTCCTCCAGTGCTTTCACCTCGGCTCGGACTTTCGTTTGATAGGCGGTCCGGATCTTTGCCACTTCGGCAAGGAAGGTCTGGTTGATTTCCTGCTGTTTGGATGCCGCGTGTGAGGCAATCTGGGACATTTTCGGCGAAAGGCTGATCTTGGCGGACTCCGGCACGGTGGCGGGGACACGCGAATTGCGGACCAGCGCCTTGAGCTTCATCACGTGAACCTGCCACGCGTTCTGCTCGTTGGAAGAAAGCCCGCGCATCCAGACATCCAGATCCCAGTTGAACGCCTTCGCGTTGGAAACAAACTGCTCCACGCGCTTGCGGTCCGCCGCCATAACGAGTTCCTTGGCCTTCAGGGTGATTGCGCTGCCGCCGCTGGTGTCCATCGCGGTTGGGGAAACCGCCGTTCCGCGTTCCCGATCGCCGCTCCATTCGATCACAAAGCCGGATGCCAGCAGGGATAGATCCAGCGGCTCCCAACCCGTTTTCGGCCTAACAAGCAACGCCAGGCTGCCGTCGGCAGGCGGGGATTTGGCCCATTTGGCGACGGTCCACGGTTCTCCGGTCACCCAATTCCAGGCCTTGCCTTTGAGAAACCCACCCAGCCAGACACCGTCCGGAGCCACCTGTGCATCAATGAATTCCGCCAGATGTCCGGCCTCCGCCGCATTGGACACCACGGCGAGGTGTCCGCCCGAGCGTTCGGCCATATCCACCGCATCGCGCCAGGAAAGCGGCCGGGTTACGTAAAGGAAATACCTGCTGTCGGCGGCCACGGTTCCCGGAGGATAGTAGGGATTGGCTTCGCCTTGCGAGTCCCGGCAAGCCTGCAAAGCCGCCGCCATGGAAGCCGGATTCGAGCCGTCGCGGTGCCACTGGATGATGAATGGCTGAACCGCCTTGGAATCGAACGTCTTCATCCCGAACTTCCCAAGGGCCAGAAAATTGCCGAGCCCTTTCGGTGCCGGCGAGACGCTCCAGCGTTTTCCGTCAAGCATCGTCCACTCGTCCCGGCCGCTGCGCCCGGCACCGATCCAAACGAACTCCTCGCCCGGAGCAAGCCGCTCCAGCCAATTGATGTCCTCGGTGGAATTCGGCGTGGCGAGGTGACCTCCGAAACGCTCCGCATACCATGCGGCGTCCGCCCAGGTCATCGCGGTGGGAACCGCCAGAAAATCGCTGTCGCCCCGACGCTGGACGCCGATCGGCATTTCGTCGCGCTTTCCGTTGACGAGGTCCAGCCGCAGGCGGGTGAGCGACTCCACGGTGGTCTCGGGCTTCGTTTCGGGCTTGGGAGGATCCTTCCGGGCGGTGGCTCCGGGTTGTGTGCCGGTCCCGGGACCCGTCGTCGGAGTCACGGTATTGCCTGGATTGCCTTGGCCGGGCTGTGTCTGTTGGTTGCCGTTTTTCGCGGCCTGCTGTTCTTCGCGCTGGCGCACGATTTCGCGGGCCCGCTGTTTCGCTTCGGCCTCCGCTTTCGCTTCGCGTTCGGCCTGAAGTTCGCGCTGGCGGATGTCGTCGCGCTCGCGGACTTCCCGGGCGATTTCGAGTTTCTTCCACGCGATGGCCACCGCGATGATGAGCGCCGCGATGATGAAAAGGTTACGAATGAAATGCCAGTTCGTCTTCATCTCGAACTGCACCTGCGGCGCGCCGCCCGGCGCGGAATCGGTCGCCCCCGCGGCAACCGGACGTGCGCCGGCAAGCACTTTGGGCTGGGCCGCCGCGTTCGCTTTGACGGATCCCTTGGCCTGGGATTGCGTCTGCTTGACTTTCAGATAGCCGGTCAGCCAACGCGCCAATGCCGCCCTGAAAGTGGAGGCGTCTTGAAAGCGCTGGTTCGGGTCGGGATGGGTTGCCCTGCGCCAGATGTCATCCATGCCGGTTCCGCAGCCACATTTCGCCGAGGGCGGCGGCGAATCCGCGGTCTCGCGCTCACCCGTTAGAAGCTCGTAGAGAATCACGCCAACCGCATAAAGGTCGGACCGTTTGTCAGCCACCTCCGGGTGCTGAAGCAACTCGGGCGCAGAGTAACCCGGCGTTCCCATGACCAATCCGGATCCCTCGGCTTCCATGGGGCGCGCCAAGCCGAAATCTCCGATCTTCGGCTCCGCTTTCGGAGTGAGGAGCACGTTGGCCGGCTTGATATCGCGATGGATGATGCCGTTCTCGTGGGCGTGCCCCAGCCCGGCGCAGATCCCCTGGATCAGTTCGACCGCCTGTTTCGGATCGACCTGCTTGCCATAGGCGGAATGATAGAGCGATTTTCCGGGCACATACTCCATCACGATGTAGAGCATCTCGTCCACCGAACCGGAGTCGTAAACGCCTATCAGATTGGGATGGTTGAGCCTCGCCATCGCGCGGGCCTCGGTCTCGAACGACTCGCGGAAACGGGGGTCCCTGCCAAACTCGCGGGGCAGGATCTTGATCGCGACATCGCGTGCCAGCGACCGCTGTTTGGCACGGTACACCGCGCCCATCCCACCTTTGGCGATCAGCACTTCGAAGTCATAGGCCGGCAGGAGTTTTGCCAACTCTTCCAAGGTCGGGGCGGTGAAATCGTGGGTTGCCATGCGGGTTGGTCGGTAGGGACGCGCGGAAGCTAGCACCCGATCCCCGCCTTGCGAAGCGAAATCTCCCGGAACCCGAAAGATAAACCCGCCGGAATGCCGGCAACACGCGGGCTTGATTTCCCAGCCCTCCGCCTCCATGCTCCCCCGGCGGCGGAAATTCCCGCCGGTCCTTCTTTTCCTACCCATGATCTCGTTCTCCAATCCCACCGTCACGGTCCTGGTGATCTGTTTCGCCGCGTCGCTGGCGGCCTTCGTTGTCGCCGCGGTTTTTCGGGCGATCACCGTTCTAAGCCCATCGGCGGATGGCCCGGGACCGGAGGACCTTCCGGCGGCCGGAAACGACGGTTCTCCCTATCAGCCCCCTTCGGTCCTACCCGCCATTCCCCCGCCGCTGCCGACGGGCAAGGTCCCGGTCGGCCACTACCGCAAACTCGACCTGATCTGGATGGGATTCATCGCGCTGATGTTCGCCTTTCTGTCCCTGGGAAACGCCTCGGTGGCCGCCGATAAAACCGACATTGTAATCAGCGCCAACGGATTGCTGCAGTCGATCGGTTTTCAGCTTTTCATCACCACGCTCACCATCGCCATGGTGGTCTGGCGGGTCAATCCGGTGGCGTGGCTGGGTCTGCGCTGGCCGGGATGGCGCTGGGTGCTGCTGATCGCCCCGGTCTCCGTCCTAACAATGTGGTTTTTGAGCGCCGGGCTGTTTCTCAGCGGCTACATGGAGCTGATGAAATCGCTCGGCGTGGAAAGTACCCAGGACAGCGTGAAACTTCTCCAACAAACCAAGGACCCGCTGGTGCTCACGCTCATGGCCGTGGCCGCGGTGCTCGTCGCTCCGATATGCGAAGAGATTGTATTCCGCGGCTATCTCTATCCGGCGGCAAAGCGTTTTGCCGGTCCGTGGGTCGCGGGAGGAGCCACCGCGCTGATCTTCGCCGCCGCCCATGGCGCTCTGGCCCCGTTGCTGCCGCTGTTTGTTTTCGGAGCCCTGCTGGTGCTGGCCTACGAGCTTACCGGCTCGCTATGGGCGCCGATGGCGATGCATTTCTGCTTCAACGGCGCCACCGTGGCGATCCAGCTCGCCGTCCGACTGTCAGGCATCGAAATCCCGGATAACCTGTGAACACCCTCAGCGACATCGGCGAGGACGCGCTAATCCGGCGCCTAACCACCTTGCTGCCGCTCGCCGCGGATCCCGCCGCCGGCCCCGGAGATGACTGCGCGGTCATCGATCCCGGTGAAAACTCCCCCACCCTCACGCTGCTGAAAACCGACGCGCTGGTGGAACACGTCCACTATCTGCCGGACGCGGCCGCTTCGGATGTGGGCTGGAAGGCCATCGCGCGGGTCGTCTCGGATTTCTCCGCGATGGGCGGCACGCCGGACCGGTTTCTCATCACCCTCGCGCTGCCGGGGGAAACACCGGTCGCCTGGGTGGAATCCCTCTATCAGGGAATGGCCGCGTGCATGACCCGCTTCGGCGGATTGCTGGCCGGCGGAGAAACCACTTCGGTCCCCGCGGGCTCCGCCAAGGTGATCTCGGTGGCCGCCACCGGCACCGTCCGCCGCGAACACCTCACCCTGCGTTCAACCGCCAACATCGGCGACGCGATTTTCGTTACAGGCACCCTCGGCGGATCGATCCGTGGAAAACACCTCACCTTCGCCCCCCGCGCCGAAGCCGCCTCGTGGCTCGCCAACCACGCCAAGCCGTCGGCAGTGATGGACATCTCCGACGGCCTGGCGAAGGACCTCCCCCGCCTCGCCGCCGCCTCGGGTTGCGGATTCCGGCTGGACCCGCGAGCCATTCCGGTTACCCCCGGATGTACCCTGGAGCAGGCCCTCGGCGATGGAGAGGACTTCGAGCTGCTCATCACCCTGCCGCCGGGAACAATCCCCCGTTTGTCACAATGGCCCGCCGGTTTCCCAGCCCTCACCCGCATCGGCACCATCACCGCCGCCGACGACTCCGATAACCTAACCGGCGGATGGGAGCACTTTGGGAAATACTAAACCCCAAATCCGAAGACACCAGCACCCCGCTCTAACATGTCCGATTCCGATCAGACCGCGTTTCTGGAATTCCAGCGCGTGGAAAAGAGTGCGTCGCCGCTGACGCTCGGCAACTACGAACGGGCGCTGGATGCCTATCGGGATTGGCGCGGCGAACGGTTTTCCGGCTGGCGCGAGGCCGTGGCAGATGATTTTCGCGACTATTTGTTCGCGCTGATGAAACAGGGGCTGAAACGATCCACCATTCGGCTGCGTTTCGCCGCGCTCAGGTCGTTTTACAAGTATCTCGTGCTGCGCCGGGGGCTTGCCCACAGTCCGGTGGCGGAAGTCCAGCTTCCCAAACCCGAGCGCCGCCTGCCGGTTGTGCTAACCATCCAACAAATCGACGAACTGCTCACCCTGCCCTTGCGGACAGAGCCCGCGAAAACCGCTCCCGAATGGCTTCCGCTGCGCGACGCGGCGATCCTGGAGCTGTTCTATTCGTCCGGCCTCCGGATTTCGGAATTGCTCGCAATTGATATCAGGGACCTCGATTTCATCGGAGAAACCGTCCGGGTCCGCGGGAAGGGCGCCAAGGAGCGTATCGTCCCCATCGGCACCCCCGCGCTCAACGCGATCCAGCGCTACCGCCAGGCCGCCGCCGTCACTTCCGGGCCGTTGTTTCTCAGCAAACTCCGCCGCCGCATCACCCAGCAGGCCGTGGATCTGCTGCTGAAAAAGTACCTCAAACTCAGTGGTATTCCGTTCGGTGTGAGTCCGCACAAACTCCGCCACAGCTTCGCCACCCACTTGCTAGACGCCGGCGCGGATTTGCGCAGCGTGCAGTCGCTGTTGGGACACGCGTCCCTATCCACCACCCAGATCTACACCCACGTCACCAAGGAGCGCCTCAAGACGGCCTACGACCAGGCGCACCCGCGCGCTTGATTCAGTAGCCGCCTCCGTAGTAACCGCCGTATCCGTACCCTCCCGGATAGCCTCCGCCCACACTCACCCCATAGCTGGTGTGGGAGCCACCCCGCGGACCGCAATGCCCGTGATGGTGCCGGTTGTTCTGGCCGATCGCATACCCGATCAATCCCGCCGCCGCGATGCCGGCCGCGGCCATGCCGGGATCCACCGACTGGACCGGGCGACCGTAATAATCATAAGTGGTCGTGCAGCTTGTGCCGGACAACGCCAGTGCTGCGGACAGCGCCAGGCAGGCGGCCAATCGGAAACGGCGGACGATTCGGGTATCCATGCCCGGTCTGACGCGCCACGCGGAGTTTTATTCGATGCCCGGCGCGGAATTTCTCCTATCCTGCCGGCCGCTGCGCGGAAATTCCGATTATCCTATTGCATTTCCCGTGATCTTCGATTAATCGTCGCCGCCCCGCGCCGATCTACCATGCATCACGCCCTACCCATCCTCCGCATTGCCGCAGCCGCGTCCGCCCTGCTTCTGGCCAGTTGCGCCACGAAGACGACACCGCCACCGACGACGGACGCGTCCGGCAAGTTCGTCAACCCCTATCCGCCGGGTACCTACGAACATTTTACCGCAGAGCCTACCTATCCGAAAACCTATTCCATCTGGAAAAACGAGGAGTTGCTCGCCAAAACCAACCCGGAAAACTCCAGCCTCCGCATCCTGACCGGAAAACAGCGCGGACTCCTGATGAACGGCGAGGACATTGTGATGGACTATCCGATCTGCTCGGGGCGCAATGGTTATGAAACCCCCAAGGGCGAATACAGGATTTCCGAGAAAGTCGTGGACAAGCGGTCCAACCGCTACGGACGCATCTATGACTCGGAAGGCGACTGTGTGAACAGTGACGCCGACATCCTGAAGGACCAGGTGCCGGAAGGCGGACGCTTCGAGGGAGCCGCCATGCGCTACTGGATGCGTCTCACCAACGACGGCATCGGCCATCACATCGGACCGGTCAAACGCTACCGCGCGTCGCACGGCTGCATCCGCGGCCCCGGCTCGGCCGTTCCGATCGTCCACAACAAGGTGAAACTCGGCACCAAAGTGGTCGTCGAATAGTCGCGGAGCGATTCCAGATGCCATCCGCCCGCAAACCGGAAATCATGGCGCCGGGCGGCAGTTGGGCCAGCCTGCGCGCGGCCCTCCAGGCCGGTGCCGACGCGGTCTATTTCGGCATCCGCGGGTTCAACATGCGGGAGAACTCCAGCAATTTCCGCACCGCGGAACTGCCCAAAATCGCGGAGACCTGCCATGCCTCGGGGGCCAAAGCCTATCTGGCGCTCAATACCATCATCTACGAGGACGAAATCGCCCGAATGAAGCGCGTCCTGACCGCCGCGAAGACCGCCGGCATCGACGCGGTGATCGCGTGGGACATGGCGGTAGTCCAGGCCGCCACCGATCTCGGGCTGCCGGTGTTTCTATCCACCCAGATGTCGGTATCGAACTCCGTGGCGCTCGAATCGTTTTACCGCACCCACGGCATCCGCCGTTTTGTGCTGGCACGTGAGTGTACGCTCGACCAAATCCGCTCGATTCGCCGCCGCCTCAGCGCCCGGCTCGGAGCCGCGGCCAAGGAGATCGAGATCGAGGTCTTCGCCCACGGTGCGATGTGCGTTTCGGTCAGCGGACGCTGCTATATGTCGGAATCCACCACCGGAAAATCCGCCAACCGCGGCCAGTGTACCCAGCCGTGCCGCCGGCCCTATCAGATCACCGCCGCCGACAACGAGGTTTCCTATCGGATGGGTGAGAATTACCTGCTCAGCCCGCAAGACCTCTGTACCCTGCCGTTCATCGAGCGGCTGTTGGAAGCCGGGGTTGATAGCCTGAAAATCGAGGGCCGCGGCCGCTCGCCGGACTACGTGGCCACCGTCACCGCCGCCTATCGGAAAGCCGTGGACCACTATTTCGCCAACCGCCGGAAACCGGATTTCGCCGCCGGTTTCCAAGCGCTCAAGGACTCGCTGACGCGCGAACTCGATTCGGTGTTCCACCGCGGCCTTTCCTCGGGTTTCTTCATGGGCAAACCGCTGGACCAGTGGACCGGCGCTCCTAACAACCAAGCGTCCCACCGCAAGGTCCGGGTGGGCGATGTGGCGAAATACTACCGCAAGGCCGGGGCCGCCGAACTGCGAATCCGCGAGACCGGTTTCGCCCCCGGTGACGAGATTCTCATCCAAGGCCCCACCACCGGCGTGGTCCGCATCAAGGTGGAGTCCATCCAAATCGACCACCGGTCGGTTCCCTCAGCCCGCAAGGGGGAATCGGTTGCCGTCCAATGCCCGCTACAGGTCCGCGCCGGCGACCATGTTTATCGGATGGTTGCCGCCAGATCCTCCTCCTGAGAACCCGGCGAGACCATTCTCGCAATCACTTCTCCTCCCCGAACCGGCGCTTGGCGAACTCCGCGTATTGCTGCCAGTCATATTCGGTCAGGTCGTGCTTTCCCTCCCGGATATGATAGCCGATGGCATCGCCCACCGGTTTTCCCGGCGGCGGTTGCGTGGTGGTGCCGTAGCCTTTCATCCCGAACAGCGCGAACACCGGTTCCGCATCGAGCCCCGCGAGGAATTCACCCTTCGGGTCGGCCCAGCGGTCGTCCACCGCACTGGCGATATATATCGAACGTGGAGCAATCAGTGCGACAAGCATATGCTGATCCACCGGGCAATCCGCCGCCTTGCCGGCATACCGGGCGTAGGTGGGTGTGAACCAATGGGGGAACGCCTTGGTGATGATCGCCGTGGTTTCGCCGATGTCCCTCCGCATCAGCGCCGCTCCACCTTCGCCGGATTCGTTGGAAACCACCAGCGAGAACCGAGGATCGCACGCGCCCGCCCACAGCGCGGTTTTCCCCAATCGGGAGTGCCCGATCACCGCAAGATGCTTCGAATCGATATCCGGGTCCGACTCAAGGCAATCGGCGATCCGGCTGAGTCCCCATGCCCACGCGCCGATCGCGCCCCACTCGCCGTCGCACCACACGGTTTTCGCCCCGTCCGGGCTGAGGGCCGCCCGCAAGCCGGTTTTCCATCCGTCGGCATGGTCGGGTTCCAGATCGCCGCAATACGCGGTGGCCACGGCGAATCCGCGTTCCATCAACATCTTCAGCGGCCAGCGGCCTAACTCCTTTCCACGGCTCAGTTCGGTGGCGCGGTTGCCCTCTGCGCCTCCGGTCTTGTCCTCGCGCATCCAGCGGGCGGAAAGGGGGATGTCCGGTTCGTCGCTCACGGCGTGGTTGCCATTGAAACTGAGTCCCGCGAAGCATGGCGCGGGGCCGGTCCGCTTGTTGGGAACATATAACATAACATCCATCCCCTGCCATGCCGGATGCCCGGGCAGCGAAACGTGCACCAGCTTTCGGGTGGCCAATCCCCCCAGCGCGTCACGTTTTATCCCGGCTATCTTCCACTCGACCTTCCCCCACGCTTCCGGCGGCGGCGTTTTCCCATACACATGCCGCTCGAACATCGCCACGATCTCCGGCCGGCGAATCTTGATCCATGCGTCGGCCGTCTCCACCGTTTGTCCTGCGGAAGTCTTCAGCAATTCTGGCAACGGCAGGTTGCCCGCCTTGCTTTCGTCGTAGTTCACCACCGGCTCCGGTTCGGCGGCATACGCCATCCCGCATGCCACGGCAACCAACCAGCAACCTGATATCATCCTTTTCATCATGACTCCGGAAACGCTCCGGGGTGCCGCATCCTGTCACCGGAATCATCACCGCCGGCCCGGAATGGCCACCATTTGGCGTGCTCTCGCGGCGAAAACCGGCGTTTATGAAAAATACCCCGCCGCGCGTTGGCAGAGCTGGATGCACAGATCCCACGGGTCCCGCAGCATCGCCACCCGGCTGCCGTCGGCGAGCGTTTGGTCGGAGACCAGCTTGGCCCCGGCGGCGACCAACGCGGCACAATCGGCCGAAAGATCATCGCTCGCGAACGCGAGGTGCAGCAACAATGGATCCATACCCGCGTAATCGGGCACCCGGTCGGGTGGATTCAGATAGATCTCCAGCATCACACCGGTCGCGGGATCGCGCAGGAAATGGGCCAGAGACGGACCGGACGATTTCCGTGCCACCACAAAGCCCAGGTGCCGGCAATACCACTCCGCCATCCCCACGGGATCAGCCACATTCAACGCAAGATGTTCGATTTTCATGATAATTTTGATAGATAGGAATGGGCAATCCCAATTCAACCCGAAGTTCAGGGTAGTTTGGACGCTCGATTTACCACTGAGAGACTGGGTTCCACTGAGAAAACTGATTTTTTGGAGAAAATTGGGAAAGCGCCGATTGATGGATGGGAGGGATTTCCCTAAAATCAAAAATCACTTCAGTGGAATCAGTGATATTCAGTTCCTCAGTGGAAAAAATGGATGCACGGGTCATGACAACTTCCGATTTGGGGTTCAATACACCTCCACAGGCGAGCGTTTTCCGTCCTCGGGGCTGCGGGTTTGGGCGAGTTCCTCGCCGAGCGTGGCCACACGCAAACCCCAAACCTGCCGGTCAAGCGCCCGGTGGGCGTCTTCGGAAAACGCGGTCGGCGGGGCGAGCCGGGATTTGAACGCCCCGACACCGGTTAGGGCGTGCTCGATATCGGCGGCTGGCATGGATTCGAGCGTTTTGAGCGCATCCTCGGCGGCCTCCAATCGATGGCAGATCATGATCAGATGATTGCCGGCATGCACCGCGCGGCGGATCGTTTCCTCCCACCCGAAGGTGTTGAGAATGGCACCCATGTCGAGGTCGTCGGTCATCACCAGCCCGCGGAAACCCAATTCCCCGATCAGGCAATCCCGGATCACCGCGGGGGAAAGCGACGCGGGCACGGCGTCGTTCGGCTCGAAACACGGATAGTGCGCGTGTCCGATCATCATGCTATCAACGCGATCCGCGAACGCCCGGAACACGGCGAGTTCGCAGGCATCAAGCTCGGCGCGCGAGCGGCCGATGCATGGCAGTTCATGGTGCGGATCGAGGCCCGCGAAGGTGTAGCCGGGAAAATGCTTGCCGCACGACAACACACCCGCCGCCGCCATCGAGGCCCGGAACGCCTCGGCATTGCGGATCGTTTCTTCCACCGAACCGCCATAACAACGCCCGCGCAGCGAGTTGTCCGCCTCGTCATCGAAGGAAATGTCGAGCACCGGACACAGATCGAGATTGAACCCGAACAGCCGCAGCAACTCGCCGGTGATCCGGCCGTGGTCGGCGATCAGTCCGGGATCCGCGCGCTGCCGGAGCTGTTGGGCGTTGGGTGGCTCGTGGCCAATCAGCCGCAGCCGCGAAACCCGTCCGCCTTCCTGATCGATGGTGATGATCGGCTCGGTTGCGCTCAGGTCGCGGAGGTCGTCGGTGAGCTTCCGCAATTGCGGAGCGGAAACGATGTTGCGGCCAAACAGGATGAACCCGCCGGGTTGCAGCCGTCGCAGGCGCGCGGCCATGGCGGCATCCAGTTCCGGGCCGGGCACGCCGACCAATAGCAGTTCGTTAGGCAGTTGTGAGATCGTAGGCACCATCGGAGCATGCACGCCGACCCGGAGCCGGGCAAGCGGATTCCGTGATCGACCTCCCCTCGATGCCACGTAAATGGCATGCGATTCCCCCAACGCCATGAGATCCTTCCTCGCATGCATCCTTTTGATTCCGACTCTCCATGCGGAGCCGCGGAAGCTGATCTTCGACACCGATATGGGCAACGACGTCGATGACGTGCAGGCGCTGGCGCTGATCCACGCGCTGCAATCCCGTGGCGTGGTCGAGCTGCTGGCCGTCACCACCAGCAAGGACCATCCGCTGTCCGCTCCGTTTGCTAGCGCGATCAACACGTTCTACGGGCGTCCTAACATCCCTGTTGGGGCCGTCCGCGGCGGCGCAACGCCCGACGAGGGCAAATACCTCGGTCTTGCATCCCGAAAGGACGGTGCCGGAGAACCGGTATTTCCTAACAACACCACTCCGCCCGACGCGGTGGCGCTCTTGCGCCAAACCCTGGCCGCGCAGCCCGATGGCTCGGTCCACATCGCGCAGGTCGGTTTTTCCACCAACCTCGCCCGGCTGCTCGAATCCGGCGCCGACGCTTCAAGCACCCTCACCGGAATCGACCTGGTCCGTCGAAAGGTCCGCCAACTCGTGGTGATGGCGGGTGCTTTCGATTCCTCCGGAAAGTTCAAGGACCACCTCGAGTTCAACGTGGTCAAGGACATCCGCTCGGCGAAGACCCTTGCCGGAAACTGGCCCGGTCCCATCGTGTGGAGCGGCTTTGAGATCGGCATGGGCATGCGGTTCCCCTCGGCAAGCGTCCGCGAGGACTACCGGACACCGACCCGCCACATCGTTAGAGACGCCTACGTCGCCTACTGCGGCGAACACGGCGAAAACCCGACCTGGGACCTCACCTGTCCGCTGTATATCGCGTTTCCCGACCGCGGGTATTTCGGCCTATCCGGTCCCGGAAAAGTCGAAATCTCGGACGAGGGGAAGACGACCTTCACCGCAGCTCCCAACGGCCCGCACCGCTATCTAACCCACTCCCCTCTCCAGGCCGCTCGGACACTCGAGGCGTTTGTCCAACTCTGCGCCACGCCACCGGCTGCAGGCGAGCGGGATCATTTGAAGTAGGACCTGCCTGCGGCTCGGATCACCCGGAGATCAGGTTCAATGTCGTTGGTGAACTCTTCAAAATACGGCAGCGCGTTCTTGAGAACCTCCGTCGCAGGAATGAAGTGGTCGGTATCCGGCAGACTGATGTGAGTCAGCTTGCCGCCCGCATCCTTGACCTGCTTGAGCAGTTCATCCCGTGAACTGATCCGGAAGGCCTCATCCTTCTCGCCCTGGATCACCATGATTGGCTTTTCCAACACATCCTTGACGCTGCCATCACGGAAATAGAATCCGGCACGCGCGCATGACGCCGCGGCCAGTTCCGGGAAGCACAGATAGTACAACGACGTCCCGCCCCCGCCCATTGATTGGCCGGTGATATAGATCCGCTTCATGTCGATGTTGAAACGGGCGCGCGTATCCTCCATGGCATCGAGTAGGTCCTCGAAATTCGAAAGGGTGCCCCATGAGTTGGTGACGTGGCTGCGCGCAATTGGCGCGAGTATCACGCAACCGCCTTTGAACTTGCAGTGGACGAACTCATTGGCGCCTATCCGGGCCCCGGACTTCGCCGCCTCGAATCCCCCCTCGCCGCCGCCGTGCAAGGAAATTACCAGCGCGGCTCCGCGTCCTTTCGAATAGCCGTTCAATCCGATGAAATATTTCGCCTGACCTCCACTGGCCTCCGTTGATGCCAGTAGCAGATCGCCCTCCTTAATCATCCCACGGTCGGGATTGGGCAGGAGGTCCCTGGGCTTCCCCGCCGTCCCCGCGGTGAGTTTCCGATGCAATTCCAGCCGAGCCTTGGGATCCCGGATATTGATTCCGCCGATCATTTCCTCGATTGAGGTCCATTTTCCATCCACCTCGACATGTCCCAGAGCTTTGTGCGCCGGAAGGTAGGAACCATCGTCCTTCAGGATGTCCTCCGCAAGCTTCCGCACTGGATCGATGTATTCCACCTGGTTGTCCATCGCCCACTTGAGTAGCATTTGCATGAGCTTCACGTCACCGGGCTTCAACTTTTTCTCGTGAATCGCGAACTGGGCCTCGCCCCACTTGGTCCGCAGTTCCTTCGCCTTGTCGGGAAGCTCAAGCTTCTCCGCCTTTGGAATCAGCGCCTTCAACTGATCGGGCGACGGTGAGACCGGGAGCGCGTTCTCCAATTGGCTGAACTGATACTCGTGGTAGGCGCGCATGTGCAACTCGTATTTCTCCGGATAGTTGCGCTTGCACCATGAAGCCATGGCCTGGTGCTTCTCGGGAAAAGCCTCGAGGTTCGCCTTTTCGACACGCTCCTTGTATTCTGCGGCCATTTCCTCCGCGCTTTTCTCGTCCTTCGCCAACAGCGGTGTTTGACACGCGATACAGACGGCGACAATCCACCCCAACCGACACTGCGATTTGTTTGTCATACTTGACCGCCTACCCAAAAGGTCGGGCCGTGTCAAGCCTATTGGCGGAAAAATGGCGAGCTATTCTCAAGGAACAACCCGAATCCGATAGAAACGCCGAACCGCACCGGATCCTCCCGGATGGACGAAGTCGGTCGTGGCGGAAACCGCGGTGGTCTGATCAGCGGCGGGAACCCACGAATCCGGCAGCAACGTCACGCTGGTTTCCAACTGGTAGATCTTGCCGGGAACGGTCGCGGCTTGGACGGTCATATCCGCGCCGGACCGCGTGAGATGGACGATCTTCAGCACCGAATCCGCCGCCAGCGGATTGGTGCCGGCCATTTGCTCGGCCGCGTTCGGCTGACCGTCGCCATCCTCATCGGCGGACGGATCCAACAGTCTAACAGGCGTGGTCGGGGATGCCGGATTCGGAGCCCCCGCGTCGGACGATCCGGCTGTGGTAGAAACGATGCCCGCGTTGCTGACGGCGACCAGCGTGGCATAGTAGGTGGTTCCGGCGGTTCCGGCGAATGCATAGCTTTTCGTTCCGAATGGCACGACCGCTTGGTTGGCCACCTCCGTTCCGCCCGGACTGGTGCCCACGCTGATCCGATAGTGCGAAATGCCGTCCTGCGGTGCGAACGACGGCACCCAAGTGAAGGTTCCCGAAGTGCCGATCACGTAATAGGGAGCCAGCGGCTGCGGCGCGGGCGGGGGGGTCACGTCCACCAGTTTCAGGTACTGCACCAGTTCGCCGTCGGCGGTAATGGCACTGGAGGTGCCGCCGCCGAGGCTGACATGGATTCCGTTCTGATAGAGATCCGCCCCGGAACGCGGCGAGGGCCAAAGCAGCGCCGACGCATCCGACGAGGCGAGGTTGCGCACGTTGTAGAGGCGGGACACCGAGTTGGACAATCCCAACAGACCCCACAATTCGTCCCCGGTGCCGCGCAGACCGAACGTGTCCGCCGCCAACGCGTGGGAACCGCCATGGGCGAACAGATTCGCGAATGCCAGCACCACATCGCCGTGGGCGGGCGAGGCACCGGCGGTCTGGTATCGGGCGATCGCGAACAGCTTGGTGTTAGGCGCACTGCCGTCCGGCCGCTTGTCGAGGTAATACTGGTTGAGACCGGCCAGCGCCGGGCTGTTGTGACGGGCCCAATTGACCCGGCCGTACCATTGCGCCATGCCGGCGCTGAAGGGCGGCGGGCTGTCCCACACCCGCAAGCGGTTCCACTTCTTGAAATGCGGGATATATTTTCCGAAGTTCAGCTCGTGATGGTCGAAGCCGTCATAAGTCGGATCGGCCGCATTGTAGTTCTGGATTCCCTGCTCCTGGCCGTTGAAAATCATCGGCAACCCATGGACGGTGGAGAGCGCGCCGTAACGGGTGGCGTTCAACCACGGGTCGTTGTCCGGCAGAACCTCGTCATGTCCGGTTAGATTGAGCAGAATCGCGCCGGACCGATAGGTATTGCGCCGCGCATCCAACGCCGAACGAAGATCCACCGCGCTGTTGATATGCGCCTGGGTGAACTGGAACACGATGCTTTCGTTGAGGATGTCGAACACCCGGTTGGAGCGGTAGCCCGGCTCCGCGCCATCGAGGGTTTCCGCCATGAACACGAAGTTCCACTTCATCGAACGGGTCCGGTTGATGATGTATTCCCACAGCGGATTCGGCAGGCCCTGGCCGAAGTCGCACCGCAGCGAGTCGATGCCCTTGTTGTCGGCCGCAAGCCTCTCGACCGCGGTACCGCCGGAACTGTTGGAAAGCGTGTGGCCGGTTTGTTGCAGCCAATACTGCGGATAGCGTCCGAGGTAGCGCCATAGCTTCACCACCCGGTCGTTCATGCACCCGTAGTCGAACAAATCGTCCTCGTTCTTGTAGCGGTTCTGTTGGGATCCGTCCTGAAGCTCCACCAGCGCCGAATAGCGTCCGTAGTTGAGTTCCGCAACATCGTTCCATTTTCCGAAATCATGGCGGTCCGGCGCCACGGCGATGTCCGAATCCACCGGCGAGTTATGCCATCTCGCGGGCAGCCCGTAGTTGCCTTTCCTCGAATACCACGAGATCGGCAAGCGCTCGGCGGCATCAGCGGTGTATCCGAGGTTGACGCCACCCTGTCCGTAAACCGCGTCCCACGCGGTGTGGTTGGCGACGAAGTCCAACATCACGTTCACCGTGCCCACCGACCCCTGATAGGCACCGGCTTTGGCCACGAGGTTCTGGAACTCGGCGAGCGCCGATGCCTCGGTGTTCGCGCTGCCCATCGCCGGATTGACCGCGAAAAAATTCCGCGTGGCATACGGACTGCCGGGCTGATAGGGCATGTTGGTATCCGGATCGTTTTCCACCCCCTCTTGTCCGGTGGGATGGATCGGTTGGAACCATAGGCAGTTCACCTGAAGATAGTTGAAATAATCGAGATTCACCGGATCGCTGCCGTCGCTATCGCCATCCGCGGCGCCCAACAGATCCACAAAGGTGCTGCGTCCGGCCTGGTTGGCGGCGGTGGCTTCCACAGTCAGGGGATTGACCTCATAAAGGGTCATTTCCAAGGTTTTCCGGGGGGAAACGACCAGCGCGTGGTCCCATCCGCCATAAGCCGGCGCGGGACGCCCCTGATAGTAATGCCAGACCGAACTGCCGCTCATCCGGTAGCGGACGGTGGCGCGGTAGGCTCCGGTTTTCGATGCCGTCAGCGTGGTTTGATAGACACCGCCCGTCCCGCTCATCGGATAGGCCCGGTAGTAGTTGGCATCGCCGGTGTCCACCGTATCCCGCGAGGGCGGCAGGATCGCGTCCTCAATCCCGTCGCCGTTGGCATCCGCGTCCGCGCGGTCGCGGCGGTTCAGGTTGGTCACAAGCTGGACCTCCGCGGGCGTCTCTCCCGATGCGAACGTGGCGGAAATGCTGACGGGCTGGGAATCACCCGCGATTTCGTCGATGAAAAACTTGGTGGTCTTGTAGGAACCTTCCTCGCCATTCACCGAAAACGCGGTGATCCGCTGCGGGGCGGCAAAGGAATAGTTGGAGCCGGAATTGTTATTCCACGCCAACGTGCAGCAATCGACCGCGAAGCCGTTGTGAAACTTGTCCGGCGCGGCGGTGGAGGTGAACACGTAATATTGATAGGTCCGGCCGTCCTTCACTTCCGGAATCGAAGCGGTGGCTGTGGCGCCGCCCACATTCGCCCGCGCGACCGACCAATGGCTCCATCCGTCATCCGTGTAGCGGACATAGACTTTTTCCTTGGGCGAAGGCGTTCCGGACAAATCCGCGGTGATCACGCCCGATCCCGCGTCGCGCGAGACCGCTGTGATGGAAACCGGCGCGGCATCCAGTTCCTGCACGCTCAGCCAGGTATCCGCCAAACCGGGGTTCTTCACCGTGAACACATAGCGTTTCCCCGCCGTCACACCGCCAAAGCGCGCATTGGGCTGACCGGATCCGTAATACAGCACGTCCAGCGCGTCGCGCTCGAAGATCACATTGCCGCCGTATTTCTGACCCCAGTTGTTCCCGGTGACCATGAGAAACTCATAGTCCGGATCGCTCGATGGAGCCACAAGCGTGTAGCGGAACCACTCGGAATACCCGTCGGGCCCGGTGAACTTCACGCTGTTGGAACCGATGCTCCACCCGTTTCCCTCACCGGGAAAATCAATCTCATCGGCATTCCAGGCGAAGGCCGAGGCGGGCAAGAGGCAGAGGAGAAACGTGAGGGCTTTCATGGCGGATCCGGGGTCGTCCCCAAATGTCGCATCACAACAAACGGTTTACAAGTACGCGCATTCGCAGGGTGATGGCTCGCAACCGCCTTCGGATCGTAGCCGCCTTCGTGAGAGATCCGACAGTAGCCGCCTTCGTGAGTGATCCGCCCGTAGCCGCCTTCGTGAGAAGGTGGCCCCAAGGGCGAGGAATTCCACAAAAACCGCGATGTGTTAAATTTTTAACGATTTCCGGTTGACATCCGCCGAAAATCCGCTAATTCCTTAACGCATGTCCGACCCCACCGAACTGAGCCGCCGCGAGCGGCAGATCATGGATGCGATTTTCGCCCAAGGCGAAGCCACGGTGAACCAGATCGTGGCCGCGCTGCCGGACCCGCCCACGCCGATGGCCGTGAGGCGGATGCTGCACATCCTCAAGGAGAAGGGTTTCGTCAAAGGGCGCCAGGATGGCCGTGAGGTCGTTTACAGTCCCCGCCAGTCCCGTGAGAACGCCGGCAAAAGGGCGCTCCAGCATGTGATCGACACCTTCTTCGGCGGAGCGGTTGACGAGGCGCTGGCCGCACATTTGGCAGGCCGCAAGCCGGTTAGCCCGGAGCAACTCTCCCGCCTCGACTACCTGATCGAACAAGCGCGAAAGGAGGGCCGCTGAAACCATGAACCCGCGCTTGATTCTTGTCGGAACGGCCGCGACGGGTGCGGCGGTTGTGGCCATGGTGGACGCGGCCGCGAAGGCCGGCCTGCTGCTCGCCGCGGCGGCATTGGTCGTGTGGATCGCGGGAAAACGAACCTCGGCATCCACCCGGCATCTGGTATGGCTCTGCGCCCTAACCGGATCACTGCTGCTCCCCCTTTCGTTCCGCTTGCTTCCGCAGTGGCACATCCTGCCCGCATGGATGTGCTGGGAGGAAGCGCCGCGATTGTTCTCAGCACGCCCGGCACACACACCCGAACCTGTCGATCCGGCGATTGGCCTTGAACCCTCGACTACATCCGAAATCCAAGCCGCTCCGGTCGCGGCATCGCCCGCGCCTCCGCGCACGGCCAAACCGCTGCCTCCCCTGCCCCGCCCGATCCGGGTGAAGGCGCGGTGGATCCTAACTCTATGGGCCTCCGTCGCCGCTCTGTGCCTGCTACCGATCGCCGCGAGCGTGTTCAAGCTCCGGCGTCTATCCGTCCGCTCGAAAACGGTCGCTTCCGGCCCTTTGTTCGACGCGGTTTCCGGCGTGGCTGGCGAACTCGGATTGAAACGTCCGCCCCGGTTGCTGCTAGGCGGTGCGTCGGTCATGCCGATGGTCTGGGGCCTCTTCCGGCCCACGCTGCTGCTGCCGGATGACGCGGCGGATTGGCCGTCCCGACGGCTGCGGACGGTGCTGCTCCACGAGCTTTGCCATCTGCGCCGGCGCGACCCGCTGGCATTGCTGTTAGCCCACCTCGCGGTCGCCGTCCACTGGTTCAATCCGCTCGCGTGGCTTGCCCTCTCCGGTATCAGACGCGAGCAGGAACTCGCCTGCGACGACTGCGTGCTGCGCCACGGAATCCCATCCAGCGGTTACGCCGAGGAAATTCTCTCCATTTCCGCGTGCCAGACGGTTTCCCACCACCCGGCGGCGCTCGCCATGGCGCGGCCAGCAGGTTTGGAATCGCGGATCACCACAATCCTCGAACCCAACCGCAACCGCCGCGCCATAACCCGCCGGATCGTGGCCGTCGCGACAGGGACCGCGCTGCTGGTGGGATTGCCTCTGGCAATGCTGCGGGCGGCACCCGCCGAACCCAACAAGCGCGGACGTTTGTTGGACCGCAACGGCTTGGTGCTGGCCGACACCGCACCCGACGGAAACCGCCGCTATCCCTATGGTGCGCTCGCGGCGCATCCGATAGGCTATCTGAAACCTTCAGCCAAGCAGGGCATCCTCGGCGCCGAACTGCTTTTCGAAAAGCCGCTCCAACAAGGCCGCGACGTGAATCTAACCCTCGACGCCAAACTCCAACACCACGCGGAAACCGTGTTCCGCAACGCGAACATCGGCCGCGGAGCGGTGGTGGTGCTGGACTGCGCGGATGGCGAGCTCCTGGCCAGCGTGTCGGTGCCGTCGTTCGATCCTAACGACTTTGTTCCCGGCATCAGCAAGGAGAAATGGAAGACCTACCATGACAACCCGGCCTATCCGTTCGCGAACCGGACGCTCGCGTCCCAACCGCCGGGTTCCCCATTCAAACTGGTCACCGCGCTCGCCGCCTGCCGCGCCGGAAACGCCGCCGACCACCACACCTGCGACGGATTCGTCACCATAGCGGATCGCAAATTCTACTGTTGGATAGGTGCCGCGGAACGCGGGAGTCACGGCGATCTCTCGCTGCATGACGCGGTCACCCGCTCATGCAACGCGTATTTCTACCTCGCCGCGAAGAAGATCGGCCCCGAAAAGCTCGCGGAGACCGGGACCATGGTGGGGTTCGGCCAACCCACCGGCATCGGTCTAACCGGAGAATCGGCGGGCATCATGCCGTCGCCGGAAAACCTGAAGGCCCGCACTTCTGGTCTGCCAGCGGGATCGGCCCAAAACGCACTAACAGCGATCGGACAGGGAACCACCCAAGCCACGCCGCTCCAACTCGCGTCTTTCGCGGCAGGGCTCGGCAGCGGCAGGATATTCGTTCCCCGGTTGGACCGCGACTCCCCGCCCCGGCTCCGGCTTGATCTTGTCGAGGCAGGCTGGAAAACGGAGGATCTCGAAATGATCCGGCTGGCCTTGTTCGACAACGTGCGCGGGCCGGACGGCACCGCCAAGCGCGCCCAAAGCTCCCTCACCGAGATCGCGGGGGCCTCGGGAACCTGCCAGACCATGGATCGGGGAAAGCAATCCCACATCGCCACATTCATCGGCTACGCACCCGCATCCGCTCCCCGATACGCCATCGCGGTGGTCGTGGAAAACGCCGGATCCGGCGGCAAGGTGGCCGCCCCGCTCGCCCGCATGATCCTCGAAGGCCTCGCTGAAAACCTCCCGCCTCCAACATCCCTCCCGCCAGCCAAGGGCAACCTCGACCGGATCGAGAGTGTCGAATGAGCGTTTTTCCACGCAAAGCCATCCCGGCATTTCCGTGTTAGGTAACGGAGGCGACCCGATTTTCGACACCGATCCGGGAACCGGAACCACATTCACCCGAATCGTGCTTCAAGTTACGATTTGTGCTCATCAAACCACTGGAATGCCTTCTCCTACCACTCGCTCCCCAGGCCGTAGCGTCCGGCGAGGTCCAGAAGATCGGGGCGCATCGGCCATTCGTCGGGGCGGAGGTGTTCGGCGTGGCGTTTGCTGGCGCCCTTGAGCATCATGCAGCCGGTGTTGTCGCCGATCCTGCGGATCTCCGCGACTTCATCTTCTGATAGACGAACGTTGGCTGGCAGTTTCGCGAACTCGCGGATCTTTTCCTCGATCGGCCGGGCGCCATCGCCGACCTCCTGCATGAAGGTGGGCACCACGCTTTCCACCGCCGGGTGGCTGAGGTTCCAGATCGCCGCGAACTCCAACAGCGACAGGCCGTGTTTGTCGGCCACGGGAAGCATGTTCGCGATTTTCTCCATCCCGTGGCCCACCCATCCCTGCGGGCGGAAGGTCCGGTGGTCGCCGGGTTTGAAAACGTGGCCGTCCGTTAGATCGCCATGGAACAATCCGCCGTGGTCCACCACGCGGGTGAGCACTTTCACCCCGTGTTTCTCGCAGGCGGGCAGGGCCAAGCCGACGGGCCACGGTTCGAGCGGGTTGAGGATCAGCATCGCCCAGTCGATGAGCTCGCCGAAGCGCTCGCAGCAGTCGATGACATCCAGCACGAACCCGTTGGCCGGTCCCGGCGCAATGCCGAGGCGGTCGGTCATACCCTGATCCTTGAGCGAGCGGAGCCCCTCCCACACCACCTCGCTGGTGAAGCCGGTTTCATCCGGATTGTGCAGCATGAGCAGGTCGAAACGGTCGGTGCCGCAGCGTTCCAGCGAGCGCGTGGTGGCGGTATTCAAATAGTCGGCGTAGGCATCGGGTCCGCGCAGGTCGGCGGAGGTGAAACGCGGATAGCCCTGATTGCCCTGACGTTGGCCGTCGTAGAAATCGTGACCCACCATGCCTACCAGGCAGTAACTTTCGCGGTCCACGCCTTTGAGCGCCTGACCTAGCAACTCGTCCGCCTTGCCGTTGCCATAGACATCGGCGGTGACGAAGGTCCGGATGCCCGCCTCGTAGGCGGTGGTGATGCAGGAAACGAAGCGCTCCTCGGGCAAGGTTTCGCCGAAGTGCATGAAGCGTCCGCCGCTCCAGGTGCCGTATGCTGTGGTGGTTAGATCCATGGTGGTGAGTTCGCCGGATTGTCGCCGGACGCGATGGCCCTGCTAGTCCCCGATTTCCGGGAGGTCAAGGAATTGGTAAAATATGCGCGGTTTCAACGCCGTTTGCCGCCTGATTTGGGGGCCATTGCGGCCTGGACGGCCGCCGGCAGGTTCACCGCGCCCTGGCCGCCGAGGCGGTGGTCGATGTCCTCCAGCCGTTGGATCAGATCCCGGACCTCGCCGCGCGCCATCGGACCGCCCGCCGCCTCACAAAAGTGGGTGCGGCAGCCGAACGGGCGCCCCTCATAGATCCGGCATCTGCCATCGCCCCCCAGAAACGGGCACGAGCCATCGGGCGCCGGCCTAACCGAAGTGCGTCCCGCGGCGCGCCATGCCGCGGCGGCAACCAACGCCTCGCCGATGGTCAGATAGGGCGTTTTTCCGGTCAGACGGAACCGGCAGCAATCGGCCAACCCGGTGCAGTTCTTCCGCAACGGACGCCTGGCGAGTTCGGCGTAGATCTCCCGGACCTCGAGCATCGCGTCGGCGGGCTGATAGACCGGGCGGCTCATGCGTTTCCGCGTCCGGTTGGAATCCCGCAGGCCGGGCATTTCACCACTTCGTCGCGCGACGAATCCTCGAACGCGTGCAGGCACATCCGGCAGACGACCCGGCGCATCCGGCCCCGGTGTTCGGCCCGGCGGTGCAGCCAGCGCGACGCGAGCGCGCAGGCGAGCACGGCGGCCGCGCTCCCCAGCAAAACCCACAAAACAAACTCAGTGATCGTCAGTTCCATCGCTCTTGTTGGTTAGACGAACCGCCACCGCGAACCATCCGCCCTCGCCGGCCAGTTTCGGATCGAAACGCACCTCCCTGAGCCACGTCCCGAGCGTCGCGGCATTGCCATCGGCGGGGTCCTGCGGGAGGCACTCGGTCACCCGGCCGTCGCCATCCAGCCGCAGCAGGAACTGCCAGCGCGCGAACTGCCGGGCCGCCCCGGCCGCAGCCGTCTTGATCTCCCCGGAAAACGGCGGCAACTCCGCAGGCATCGCCGCCCCGCGGAGCGGCGACAGCGGAAACAGCGCGGGCACCTGGCGGAGCTTGCCGGCGGGCTTGGGCGCGGCAACTTCCACCCGCCGTTCGGGCAAAACCACCTCTCCCTTGGCCGCCAGAGAAATGGGCGCCACTTCTTCCGGCGGCAGGTCGAGCAGCCGCGTCTCGCGCGGCGGAAGCGTCACCGCGGTGGCATCCGAAATCCCGCGCTCCAGCGCGGCATACCCCAGCCACGACGCGGGATCATATCTGGACAGCGCCGGCCCCGCCTCGCGGGCGCGCTCCGCCCACACCGCGCCATCGCCGGTGGCCGGCAGATAGACCAGCGAGCCGCGCCGTTCCATCTCGAACTGCGGGCTGGCGACCTTCACCCGCACCATTCCCAACAGGACCACAAACCCCATCCCGGTTAGACCGCCGTATCCCAACAGCGCGCCCCAGCGGGTGCCGCGGCTCCGCCACGGATAGAGCCACTTGAAATCCCCCGCCCTCGCGTTTCCGTTGGATGGTTTGGCGCTCATGGGTCTTCGCCGGCCGGAAGCTCCGCCCCGGCCTTGTCTTTCAGGCGGTTGGGACCCTGCCCCACCAGCGCCAGCCGGAATCCCTTGCCGATGATCATCTCCGCCACCTTTCGCTCGGTTTGAACGGGGATCTCGGACGCCGATTGCAGCAGCACGACCGATTTTGCGGCCGAACCGTCGGCCCGCTTGCGGTCGAAGATCCGCTCCAGTTCGTCAAACGTCACCGACCGCCGGCCGAAGTGAATGTTTCCCGCGGCATCGCCGGCGCCGAGCGTCACCACCAGCGTGTCCTGGAACCGCTCCATCTGGAACTTCGAGGGCGGCAGATCCACCGTCACGCCGGATTGCACGATCAGCGAAGGACCCACCATGAAAAACAGGACCAGCATCAGAAACAGATCCAGCGCGGGAATCACGTGCAGAAACCCGGGCCGCTCCGGCAGCGTGGTGACCAATTTCATGCGGACGGCTCGGATTGCGGCGGTTTCGGCGTCTTGCGGCCCGCCGTGACCTCACCCCGGAAGGGCGCGAATTCCTCCTCCTCGCGGGCGTCGGCCAGCAGGTGGACCATTTCGATCCCGGCCCGCTCGATCCGGTGGATCAGGCGCTTGGCCCGGCCGAGAAAATACAGATAGAAAAGATACATCGGCACCGCCACGGTCAGGCCGACCACCGAGGTGATCAGCGCGGTGAAAACTCCCACGCTCAGCTCCGCCGGCACCGAGAATCCGCCGCGTTCGCTCACGTTCTGGAAAACCTCCACCATTCCCACCAGCGTGCCCAGCATGCCCACCAGCGGCGCCAGCAGCGCCACGCCCAGGATCGCCCGGATGTTGTTCTCGATCCGCGGCACCTCGAGTTGCCCTGCCTCCCGCACCACATCGCGCAGATCGCGGCGCGGCAGGTAGTAGCGCAGCAGCGCCGCGTGGGCCACCCGCGCCACCGGACCCGGCGCCCGCGCGGCCTCGTGCAGCGCCTCGGCGAACGCCCGCCGCCGGATGTGATGCCCCAACCCCACCAGCAAATCCCCCACGTTGATCCGCGCCCGATGGAAAAAGAACATCCGCTCGATCACGCACACCGCTCCAATAAACGCCAAGCCCAGCAGCACCCATACCAAGGGCCCGCCCTGCTCGATCAACCCCGAAGGCTCCAGCATTGCCACATTCATCCGCGCCATTCCTAAACCGCTCCAACCCGCTTGGCGAGCACCAAAAACGGCCGCAAACGATTCCCGCCGTTTGCCAGGGATGGCCGTCAAAGCGTTCCACCGCCCCGCAAACGTGTTCCGACGCTCCGGAACATTGTTCCGACCCGTTTCCCCACTTACCTAAACTCGTCTCGGGACTCCCGCCACTTGTCCGGGGACTCCCGCCGCCCGTCCTGGAACTCCCTCCGCCTGTCCTGGGACTCCCGCCACTCGTCCGGGGAGTTCCTAAACTCGTCCTGAAACTCCCGCTGTTCGTCCCAACGGGACGGATCATCCCAGCCCACGGTGCCAACCGTGGGTATCCCGCATCCCGGATTCCCCGCGTCCCAACGGGACGCCTCATCGGAGAGCGCCCGGCACGGGTGGGCTCACGCAACAGTTGGTCAATTCATCACCTTTATTTTTGTGATTCCCAAACGACCCGAAACCCGACGTGACTTGGTGCCGCCCCAGGTTTAACAAAGCCCCGTCGTGAAGCCCTGCTATCGGAAATATCTCCAAAACAGTTACCTCCTTTTACGACAAAGAACAACTGCCGGATGTCGCCGGAATGCACAAACGGATCATCCCCTCCCGGAAGTTTCGTGGTATAAACATCCCTACAAAGCTCAAGGACATTTCCAAGCATGTCACGACAACCAAACCTGTTCGGTTTGGAATACCCGCACACCCGAACACGAGGGCCGTTAGACAGGGGGCCGATGTTTTCGTTGTTCTCTTGAGCAATTGACCAAAGGGCTCGCTCACTCAGAATCGCATTGGAGCCGTTCTTTGCAACATACTCCCACTGTGCCTCGGTTGGAAGGTTTGCCGCGCCACTCGCAAACACTTTTTCGTCAATGCATCGGGATGTTAGGGCGCGGAAAAAGTAATCCAACTCAAAATAGCCCTTTCCGACTACCGGAAGGTCAAGCTCCTCGGCCTTGATCGGTCTGCGAAGGACATATTCCGCGCTTCCCGCTCCCGTTATCTCGTTCAACTGCCGCCAAGAAACCTCGGTTTCGCTGATCCAGAATTTGCTCAACCGAACAGCGACCTGATCCTCATCGTCTCCGCGGAGTCCATCATCGTGGGGTGATCCCATCATGAAAGAAGCCGCATCCACCTCAACAAAGTTGATTCCGGCAGTAGATTTGACCTTTTTCTCAGTGCTCGGCATCTCGGAAGATGATGCCACAGAAAGTGAGGACACCAATAGAAGTGCAATGGGAAGCGTTTTCATAAAATTGCGTTATCTAATCAGTTGTTGGATTCACCCACGTTGCCGTTTCCGTCGTAGGTCGGATAGTGACGGTCAGACGCACCGACGTCAAGGATGGGAAGCAGGCCGCCGACGACGCCCGCGCCCCGTGTGGCTCCGGAGAGGTCCAGACTCCACAGATAGATCTTGGAAACGCCGATTCCGCTCCACTTGGCGATCCGGTTCCGGCCACTTGTCAGGGATGGCAACCTGGAGCGCCTTCCCCCCCCGCGATTTCCCTGTTGGGAGCTGAGCAAAAGTGGACAGAATTAAATCGAGCAAAAGTGGATTTCTTCATCATCTGGCGATTGCTCTGGCATCTTCGTATTGACTTTCTCTCGCCGAACCGCCGGAAAGGACGCCTTCCTTGTAGCCATTCGCTCCAAATCGATAAACTCCGGGGTTTGGGGCGGAGCCCCAATATGGGCTGGCTGGCCCGAGGCCGCTGTGCTCCGCCGGCTCCATCGGAAGGCGATCTCAGTGGCCTGAGACCCTCGCCGAATACCGTCACCAAGATCATGGAGATCTGTCCACTTTTGCTCAGACAATTAAATCCACTTTTGCTCAGTCGCCGACCCCCCCCGCGATTTCCCGTGCATCCCATCATCCCGCTGCTACGCTTCTCCCCGCGATGAAGGAACACCGCATACTCGCCTATCTAGCCGCGCTGCAGTGCCTGACGGTGCTTGCGGGGTCGCTCCTGCTTTCGGTCTCCATGCGGTTTTTCGAGGAAGTCCTTGTTTCCGGGCGTGGCCGGGGGGCCAGCCTCACTCTGGCGCGGGCGCTTTCCGGCTACGGATGGTGGCTGCTCGCGCTGCCCGCCATGTGGGTGGCCTTGATGGCGAACGGACAGCGGAAAAACCGCCCTTGGGCGGACCGCCGAAGCATTTTGGCCACCGGGACCCTGCTGCTGGCGTTTCTCACCGTGGTCTATTTTGTGGCGGTTGCCGTGGCCACCAAACCGGTCCTCTCCACCCCCTGAAACGCAAGGACCGCCCCTCTGCCGCCGGTCGATCCGGTTTCCGCGAAATTCCCGCCCCACCGGAGATCGGGATTGCTTTTTCCCGGTTTTTCGAGACAGATCCCCCGGTCCGCCTCGCTGTGCTGCCACCAACAGGCAACCCCTTCCCATCCCATGCCCCACCCGTTCCGCCACTTCGCCACCGCAACCGCCGTTGCGTCCGCCCTCGTGTCACCCGCCTCGGCCAAGGTCGATCCCCAGATCGAAGCCGCCGTCAACTCGGTCTATCCGTCCCTCGTCCGCATCTACGTGGTGTCCGAGGAAGGCGGTTCCGGCCGCATGCAGAAACAACGCGCCAGCGGCTCCGGCGCCATCATCAGCCCGGACGGTTACATCGTCACCAATCACCACGTGGCCGGCCGCGCGTCGCGGATCGTCGTCAATCTGGCCGACCGCCAGGAACTCCGCGCCACCCTCGTCGGCACCGACCCGCTGGCCGACCTCGCCGTGCTCAAGATCGACAAAAAGGACCTGCGCGACCCTAACATGGCCCTGCCGGTCGCGAAATTCGGCGACAGCTCGACGCTTGCCGTGGGCGACATCGTGCTTGCGATGGGCAGCCCGGCCGGTCTCTCGCAATCGGTCACCCAGGGGATCGTCGCCAACCTGGAAATGATCGCCCCGCGCGAGTCGATGCGCCTCGATGGCGAAGCGGTCGGAGAAATCGTCCGCTGGATCGGTCACGACGCGGTGATCTTCGGCGGAAACTCGGGCGGCCCGCTGGTGAATCTGAAAGGTGAGATCATCGGCATCAATGAGGTCGGCATCGGCAGCCTCGGAGGCGCCATCCCGTCGAATCTCGCGAAAAAGGTCTCGGATGAAATCATCGCCACCGGGTCGGTCAAACGCAGTTGGACCGGCCTTGCGGTGCAGCCGCTGCTGAAGACCACCAAGGCGGACGCCGGCGTTCTCGTTTCCGGGGTCATCGCGGATTCTCCCGCAGCCGCGGCCGGTCTCAAGGCTGGCGACATCATCACCAAATGCAACGGCACCGCCCTCGCCCCCGCCCGCGCGGCCGAGGACATCCCGGTGTTCAACCGCATCGTGCTGGAAGCTCCCATCGGATCGGAAATCGCCATGGAAGGCACCCGCGATGGCAAACCCGCCACTTGGAAAATCACCACCGCCGAACGCGAACCGGCCCAGCCCCGCGAAAAGGAATTGCTCTCATGGGGCATCACCGCCCGCGACCTCACCAAGCTCAACGCCAAGGAACTCCACCGCGCCGACAACCGCGCCGCCGTGGTCCAGAGCCTCCGCCCCGGCGGTGCCGCCGCCGACTCCAAACCCGCCATCGCCCCCGGCGACCTGATCCTCGAAGTCGGCGGCAAACCGGTCTCCAACCTCGCCGACCTCATCCGCGTGAGCGCCGAGATCACCAAGGACGCCACCAAGCCGATCCCCACCCTCGTCGCCTACGAACACGACAGCCGCAGTTACCTAACCGTCGTGAAGATCGGCCCCGAACCCGATCCCGACAAGCCCGGTCTCGCCCGCAAGGCATGGATCGGCGTGGAAACCCAGGTGATTTCCGCCGATCTGGCCGAGGCGCTCGGCATTCCCGGAACCAAGGGCATCCGCGTCACCCGCGTGCATCCCGGATCCAACGCCGAAAAGGCCGGCCTCAAAACCGGCGACCTGATCCTCAAACTCGACGGCACGGTCATCGCCGCCTCCCGCCCGGAAGACTCGGATGTATTCTCCACCGCCATCCGCCAATACAAAATCGGCACCGAAGCCGACCTGATCGTCAGGCGCGACAAACAGGATCTACCGGTGAAGGTCAAACTCGACGCCTCCCCCGAGTCCAACAGCGAACTGGACACCCACGAGTGCGAGCCACTCGAGTTCAAGGCCCGCGACATCAGCCAGAACGACCGGATCTCGGAAAACCTGCCCGAAGATTTCAAGGGAGTCTTCATCAACGAGGTGAAATCGTCCGGCTGGGCCTCGCTCGGCGGCCTAGCCAACGGCGACATCCTCATCTCCATCGACGGCGAACCGACCGACTCCATCAAGACCCTCAAGACCCAGCTCGAAAAGTTGGAGAAGGAAAAACGCAGCCCGTTCGTGTTCTTCGTCAAACGCGGCCTCGTCACCCGCTACATCGAACTCGAACCCTCCTGGCAATAATAACAAACCAACACGCCACGGACAACACGAACGAACTCGGATAGGATAAAGACAAGCGCGAAGCTCCATCCGTGACCATCCGTGCAATCCGTGGTCCAAAACACTCCCAACCCCGACATTCCAACAACACACCACCGCAACGCTATGAAATTCCGCACCCTGCTTCTGGCCGCTCTCGCCGCCACACCGCTTGCCAACGCCGCCACCGGCCCTCTCAAGGATAAAGCCCTCGCGCTTTCCGCATCCAACAAAAACTCCGTCGTCCAGCTCAGCGCCACGGTGGAAATCGAAGTCATCGCCGGCGATAACCCGGCCCGCAAGGAAGAGAAAAAGCTCGAGGTCATCGGCACCGTTCTCAACAAGGACGGACTGATCGTCGTGCCGCTTTCCACCCTCGACGTCGCCGCCTCCGTGGACGGCCGCACCATCAACACCCCGCAGGGCGCGATCAAGCTCAGCGCCAAATCCGACACCAAGGAAGTGAAAATCATCATGGCCGACGGCACCGAGGCTCCGGCCAAGGTGGTGTTCAAGGACACCGATCTCGACCTCGCCTTCGTCCGTCCGGAAAAGACCGAGGGCCTGACCTTCACCGCCATCGATACCGCCAACAGCGCGCCGCTCGGGATGTTGGACGATGTGATCGTTCTCGGCCGCCTCGGCAAGGATCTCAACCGCGAACCGCTCGTGATGACCACCGAAGTGATGGCCCTGATTACCAAGCCGCGCACCTTCGCCCGCATCGGCGCCCCCTGCCTCGGCGTCCCCGTGTTCAATGGCGAAGGCAAATTCGTCGGCATCGGCATCAACCGTTTCGGTCCCAAGTCCGAAGCTTCCGAAGGCGGACTTGGCGGCGCCACCAACGTGGTGCTCCCCGCCGAAGACGTGATCGAAGCCGCCGCCCAGGCGAAGTGATATCATCTTGATGCACCTGCTCCTCATCGGCCACGGATACCTCGGCACGGCGGTCGCCGGGCTGTTCCGGGCCGCTGAATGGCAGGTCACCGCCACCTCCCTATCCGGCGGCGATGGCACCCGCGCGCTCGATGTTTCGTCAGCCCATGCCGTCGCCGATCTGGCAGCCGCCGTTTCACCGCCGGACGCCATCATCCATTGCGCCGCCACCAACCGCGGCGGCGCGGATGCCTATCAGCGGATCTATCTGGATGGCAGCCGCCACCTGCTGGCGGCCTTTCCGGAGACCAGGCTGGTGTTCGTTTCCAGTTCGTCGGTTTACGCCCAGACCGACGGCTCTCTGGTCACCGAGGACAGCCCCACCGATCCCGACCGCGAAACCGGGCGGATGCTGCTGGAAACGGAGCGCCTGACGCTCGCTTCCGGCGGCACCGTGGCGCGGTTGGCCGGCATCTACGGACCCGGCCGCTCGGTCATCCTAACCAAGTTTCTCGCCGGCCAGGCGGTGATTGAGGAAGACGGCCGCCGCATCCTCAACCAGATCCATCGCGACGACGCCGCCCGCGCGCTGCTCCATTTGGTTAGCCTGGGAGACGCCACCCGCGGCGGGATTTTCAACGTCTGCGATTCCGAGCCCATCAGCCAACTCGATTGCTACCGCGGCCTTTGCGGGATATTCAACCGCCCGCTCCCACCCACCGCCCCGCGCGACCTCGACCGCAAGCGCGGCTGGACCCACAAGCGGGTCTCCAACGCCAAACTCCGCGCCACCGACTGGGAACCGGAATTCCCCTCCTTTCTATCCGCCGCGCCGTCCGTCGCCGCCACCTTGTGAACCGGGCAACGGACGACTCGCCTCGCACCGGTGTGCCGTTGCTGGCGCGTCTCGCGCCAGTCCGTTGCCGGTGCGTCTCGCGCCGGCATTCCAACCTCACCCCAGCCCAGAAACTTCACCGCCAAGACGCCAAGTTCGCCAAGGAGATGGAAGATCCGGGGTGATGGAAGGCGGATGAACAAGCGCATCTCCGCAATCACGGCGGTTCCACCGCTACTGCGGTTGCGAAAGGGACAGCATGGGCTTGACTCGCACAGTGGCTTCCGCGGAAGATTGCGCACGGGGCCCAATCCAGCCACTCACACTCAACCCAATCTCCATTCAATCGCTGCCGTAGGAGCGCTCAATCGTTGGGTAAAGAAATGAAGACCCTGTTTTACGCATCCCTGGTTCTACCAGCCATCTACATTGGCTGCATGGTCTCATTTTTCGTTGGAGTAGCAATCGGATTCGATATCGCTGATGTGGTAAGACCCCACAATGAACTGTTGATGGCGGTCGTTGGTTCACTTACGGGAGTATTCGTACTGATTTGTATCGCCGTCCTTTGGCTGGGTAAGCACTCCATACGGCTGCGGGTTCAGTGGACGATCGTGCTGATAATGATGAACATGATCGGAGTTCCACTATTTCTCTGGTATGTCGTGCGCGGCCACTTGCCCGGAATCCGCACGCCAATGGGACAACAGGCCGAGCAAGACGTCCCACCGAATCCCTAACCCTCCTCCGGCTCTAGCCGTCATTAACTGCAGTCGTGGCCGCCCCCCAGTCCGGCGCAGGAGCCCCAACCGTCCGCAAGAATCCGTCGCCGGCAGCCGTATTGGCGGCGTGATCCACGATTCACCCAAGGTATTCCGCCATTTGCGCGCGGCCGTTCTGCTCCTCCTCGCGGGAGCCATGCGGCTGCCGGCGGTGCCGTGGACCGAGGCATGGATGCAACACCCGGATTTGGCGGCGTTTCAGCGGGATTTTCCGATTGCGGCGGACTGGCTGCGGCAGGATCTGGGAGTTTCCGACCCCTCGAAAGTCGATGCGGCGACGCTGGCGAAAGTGACCGCCAAACTGGCCGCCCAGCCCGCCGGGCTGGCCGAAGGGATCGCCTCGGCAACCGCCGCCAACGCACCCGCGGGCGATCTCCGCTGGCTGGCGCTCTACGCCACGGCCTGCGATGCGCGCCGGACCGCCCGGCTCGCCGCTCTAACCACCACCGCGCCCCGCATCGCCTTCGTGAAGCGCCGCTCGATCCGGCCGTCGTTTTTCGCCTACACCGAAGGACAATCGGATGCCCAGGCGGAGTGCCATTTCCTGCCGGGTTCGTCGCTGTGCGTTCTCGATCTATCCACCGGACAACCCGTTGTCACCACCCTGATCGACTCCCCGGACGGCGCGCTTCGCGACCCGGCCTTGTCATGGGATGCCAAACGTCTGGCGTTCGCGTGGAAAAAATCGCTCCGGGAGGACGACTACCACCTTTATGAGCTTGATCTGGCCACCAAGGCGCTGCGGCAGGTCACCACCGGCTCCGGCGTGGCGGATTACGAACCGGCCTATCTGCCCAACGGCGATTTCGTGTTTGCCTCCACCAGGTGCGTCCAGACGGTCGATTGTTTCTGGACCGAGGTGAGCAATCTCTACACCTGCGATCCCGCCGGGCAAATCATCCGGCGTCTGGGATTTGACCAAGTCCACACGGTCTATCCGCAAATCCTCGATGACGGCCGCGTGATCTACACCCGCTGGGACTACAACGACCGCGGGCAGGTGTTTCCGCAGCCGCTGTTCCAGATGAATCCGGACGGCACCGGCCAGTCGGAGTTCTATGGCAACAGCTCGTGGTTTCCCACCACCATCGCCCAAGCCAGGGGCATTCCCGGCACCAGCAAGGTGCTTGCCATCCTGTGCGGCCACCATTCCAGCCAGGCGGGAAAGCTGGCGGTCATCGATCCATCGTTAGGCCGGCAGGAAAACGAGGGTGTCCAGCTCGTTTCCCCGGTCCGCGAGACCAAGGCCGAACGGATCGACTCCTACGGCCAGCAGGGCGAACTTTTCGCCTATCCGTTTCCTCTATCCGACCGCGAGTGGGTCGTGAGCTACGCGCCCGACGGATGGGATCCGCCGAAAGGCCGCAAGGGGGAGGCGGATTTCGGGCTCTACTGGATGGACGCCGACGGCAACCGCGAGCTGCTGGCCACCGATCCGGATCTGCCGTGCCTCCAGCCGGTGGTTCTAACATCCAGAACCCGCCCGCCCGCACGGCCCAGCGCGGTGGACTACCGCAAGACCACCGCCTCCTACTATGTGCGTGACATCTATCAGGGGCAGGGCCTGGTCGGAGTCGCCCGCGGCACGGTGAAACGGCTGCGCGTGGTGGCGCTGGAATTCCGGCCCGCCGGCATCCGCTCCAACCACAGCGGCGGTCCCGGCGGCGGCGCGCTGATCAGCACCCCGGTGGCTATCGGCAACGGCACCTGGGACGTGAAGCGCGTGCTCGGGGAGACCCCGGTTCACGAGGACGGCTCCGCCTATTTCGAGGTCCCGGCGCGCACCCCGGTCTATTTCCAGGCGCTCGACGCCAAAGGCCGCGCGATCCAGACGATGCGCACCTGGAGCACCCTGCAACCCGGCGAAACCGGATCCTGCGTGGGCTGCCACGATACGAAGAATCAGGCGCCGGCGGCCTATCTATCCGGCAGCGGCACCATCGCCATGCGCCAGCCGCCGCGGAAGCTCGAACCCTTCCACGGCCCGCCGCGCGGGTTCAGTTATATCCGCGAGGTCCAGCCAATCCTCGACCGCCACTGCGTGAAATGCCACAACCACCGCGATCCCGTGCTCGCCTGCGCCAAGGGCGAAAAGCCGCCCGTGCTCGAACAAGCGCCGAAGGACCGCTCGGTTTCGCGGGAACGCGCGTTCAGCCTGTTAGGCGAAACGGTGAACGACGAATTCGCCGGCCGGGCGTGGAGCGATTCCTATCTGGTCCTCACCCAATCCCGGCATGACGATGACAAACCGAACGCACCTTTCCGCGGGCGCCCCGAGGGCAAAATGGTCGCTTGGCTGGGGTCGCAATCGGTTCCCACTCCCATTCCGCCGAATACCTCGGGATCCATCAAAAGCAACCTCCTCACGCTGTTGGAAAACGACCACTACGGGGTTCGGCTCACGCAGACCGACTATGAGACCATCGCCTGCTGGATCGATCTCTACGTCCCCTACGGCGGCGATTACACCGAATCCAACATCTGGACCAAAGCCGAACACGAGAAATACCGCCGCTACGACGAAAAGCGCCGCCGGTTCGACGCCATGGAGATCGAGGCGGTCAAACGGCATCTCCAGAGCCGCTGATCCCGAAATCGGAAGTTGGAATGGCCCACGCATCCATTTTTACCACTGAGGAACTGAAAATCACTGATCCCACTGAAATGATTTTTTTGGGAAAATCGATCCCATTCATCAATCGGTGCCTCCCTATTCTCTCCGAAAAACCAGTTTCCTCAGTGGTTCTCAGTGTTTCAGCGGTAATCCGAACGTCCAAACTACCCCAAACTTCGGATTTCGGGCTGATCCGATGTCCCCCATTGTCCACGGAAACAAGACGCCCGCGGCTCCGGATGGGGCCGCGGGCGGAAATGAAGGTGTCGGTTTTCGCGACCGAGCCGGTTAGGCGCGGTCGAGGATCGAGTTCCAGTGTTCCAGATGGTCTTTCTGGGACTCGAACAGATCGGTGGTGTCGTCGTGGATGGTGATCGAGGTGATCTTGTCGCCCACGCCGTTGAACTTGCAGCCGCGCTCGCCGGTGTTGTTTTTGCCGGTGACCTTGGCGGTGACGTCCAAGCCGTTGGTGATTTGCCCGAAGACCGAGTGGCGGTTATCGAGGAACGGTGTCGGCACGGTGGTGATGAAAAACTGCGAACCGTTGGTGCCCGGGCCGGCGTTGGCCATGGAGAACACACCCGGAGCGCGGTGGCGAAGCTCGGGATGGAACTCGTCGGCGAACTTGTAGCCCGGACCGCCGCGGCCGCTCTCGGTGGGATCGCCGCCTTGGAGCATGAACTGGTCGATCACGCGGTGGAAGGCGACGTTGTTGTAATACCCCCGGCGGGCCAGGTTCAGGAAATTGGCACAGGTGAGCGGCGCTTTGGAGGCGTACAGGGTCGCCTCAATGTCGCCGGCCGTGGTGTGCAGCGTGATGCGGATGTCGGATGCCATAGCGGATCAGGCTTGGGCTTCCTCGGATTCGGCCGCGTCGCCGGCGTCCACCGTGATGGTGAGCGTGGTGGCCACCTGCGGATGGAGACGGATGGTAACCTCGGTCTTGCCGGAGGTCTTCACCGGTTTTTCCAACTCGATGGCGTGGCGGTCGATCACGATACCGGCGGCTTCGAGTTCCTTATGGATGTCCATGTTGGTGACGGAGCCGAACGCCTTGCCGCCCTGGCCCGTGGAAAGGGTGAACTTCGGCTTGATCTTGGAAATCCTGGTGGCGAGTTCCTGGGCGACGGCGAGTTCCTCGGCTTCGCGGCGTGCGCGGGCGACCTTGAGGGCTTCCACGTGGCGGAGGTTCGAGCGATTCGCTTCGTAAGCCTTCCCTTGCGGAATCAGGAAATTGCGCGCGTAGCCAGCGCGGACTTTGACGACATCGGCTTCAACGCCGAGGCCGTCGATTTTTTCTTTGAGGATAACTTGTGCGGTGGCCATGGGAGTAAGGTCTTAGAGTGGTTGGGGGCGCGGGTTTTAGGCGCGGCCGCGGACCGCGTCAAGAAGAATGCTGCCGATTTTGGGAAATTCGTGCGATTTCCTACGATTTTCCGGAGCAATCACGGTCCGGCATTGCGCATCGGCTTCTTCAGATACTCCTCGTCACGCTGTTTCCGGAGGTATTCCAGGTAGTTTTGAACCGCCTCGGGGTCGGCATCGTCGGGCGGCCGTTGGCCGGGGTTCACCGGCTGCTGCGGCCTGGCGGCTGGCGTCTGGCCGTATTTTTTCCATGGGCCGTAGGGAACTTCGGCATCCTCGACGAACCGCCAGTGGACGCGCTTGCCAGAGGGCAGGCTCAGGTAATCCCGGACGGCCGGGGAAATGTCGATGCCAACGCCGCCGTTCTGGCCGTTTTTCGGTTTCGCGTTGCCGAAAACATACTGCCAGTCATCGGTAACCCACGGCCCGCAGTCCTCCCACTGGGCGTAGCAACTGCGCGAACCGTTATAGATTTGCACCCATTTTCCCTTGCAGACGGTTTCACCCGGCGCGGGACGCACTCGGGAGAACCAAGGAATCACCCGCGACGCCTCGGGCTTGTGGGCGGAAGAGCCGATCACATCGTTATACGGCAGCGCCACGTAGAACGGGTTGAGCTTGGGAACGAATGCCTTCGGCCGGAATTCACCGGTGGTGTGGTTGGCGATCCGGGCACCGGGGTCGGGGTTGTCGTAGCCGCCGAAATTGGCCATCCAGTTCTGATCCCAGGAGGATTTGCAGTTGGGAACCAGATTTCGCCCGTCCGGCTGCTCGCCGATCCAGAAAACGGTGACGGTGACATGAAGGCGCCACGGATACAGTCCGCGGACGGAAGGCGCCACCGGTCTGGCGGGCGCTGTCGGGCGGCTGCTGGTCGGCACCACCACCCTGGGAACCGCGACGGGCTTGGTGGTGGACTGGCTGGATTTCACCGTCTTCGCCTGCTGCGCCAAAGCATGCTCCGCCCCTGCCATCAACGGCAGCAAGGCCACGGAAATGCGGGCAAAACGCGAAAACATCAGGTTGGTTCTTGGGTTCTCAGTCGGCTCACCGGCGCGGCGGCGGGCCAACCATGCACGATTTTCACGGGCACGCAAGCAAAAGCCGCGAACCGTGGGTCAATCAAGCGTCTGGCGGTAGCGTTTGATGCCGATCCCGAGCATCAGCGCGGCGAAAACCGCGATGGCCATGATGTCCGGGGCCAGACTGGATAAACCGGCACCCTTGAGCATGACGCCGCGTGCCACCCGGATGAAGTGGGTGTTGGGCAGGATTTCCCCCAGCCACTGGGCCCACACCGGCATTCCCCGGAACGGAAACATGAACCCGGAAAGCAGAATCGACGGCAGGAAGATGAACACGGTCATCTGCATCGCCTGCAACTGGTTCCTCGCGATGGTGGAAAACGTGATCCCGAGCGCGAGATTCGCGGCGATGAAGAACAGCGACCCCACCAGCAGCACCAGCAGATTTCCGTGGATCGGCACGCCGAAAACGAAACGCGCGGCGAGGAGAATGATGCCTAGCTGCACATATCCGATGATGATGTACAACGTGATCTTCCCAATCAGCACCTCGGCCGGACGCAACGGCATGGCAAGCAGGTTTTCCATGGTGCCGCGCTCGCGCTCGCGGGTGATCGCAAGGCCGGTGATCATCACCAGCGTCATCGTCAGCACCACGCCCATCAGACCGGGAACGATATTGTGGGACGTGATGCCCTCCGGGTTGTAGAACGCATGGATGCGGGTTTCCACGGGCGGCGGACGTCCGGCCAGGTGGGCCAGCGGCCCCTTCATTTCCTGGGCCATCCAGGTCTCCACGATCCCGTTAACCGCAGCAATCGCGCCGTGAGTGGCGGTCGGATCGCTGGCATCCGCCTCCACCAGCAGCGCGGGCCTCCGCCCACCCAGCAGATCCCGCGTGAACCCGGCGGGTATGTTCACCACAAACTGCACCTCACCCCGCTGAAGCCACTCGCGCGCCTCGGCCTCGGTCGTGGCGCGGCGGGTGAAATCATAATAGGTCGAATTCGAAAATCCCGCCAGCAACGCCCGGCCGGATGGACCGTCGTCCGCCATCACCACCGCCGCCGGCAGATGGCGCGGGTCGCTGTTGATCACGAACCCGAACAGAAAGATCTGCGCGATCGGAATTCCGAAAATCATCGCCGATGTCACGCGGTCGCGACGGAGTTGGATCGCCTCCTTGACGACCATCGCCCAGAGCCTCGCAAACGAAAACCGGTGGTTGCGGATCATGAGTGGAAATTGTCGGATGAGGTTCCCATGAGATGGATGAACACGTCCTCAAGGCCCGAGTTCACCTGCTGCCAGAGGTAGGGTTCACGCATGAATGGGGCGATGCTGCGTGCGATCAGGTCCGCGTCCGCGCCGGAGACATGGAGCGTTTCGCCAAACGCCACCGCCTGTTCGATGCCGGGCAGTTCGCGCAAGGTCCTTGCCAGGGTGTTGAGCTCCGGTCCGGAAACCAGCCATGTGGTTAGACCGGCATGGCGGATCACATCGCTGGCGTTGCCGGTGACCAGCAAGTCGCCGTAGGAAATATAGGCCAACCGGTGGCAGCGCTCCGCCTCGTCCATGTAGTGGGTGGTGATGAGAAACGTCAGGCCCTGCTCCGCGAGATCGTGGATCTCCTCCCAAAAATCGCGCCTGGCCTTGGGATCCACGCCTGCGGTCGGTTCGTCCAGCAGAAGCAGCTTGGGCTGGTGGATCAGGCACGCCGCCAGCGCCATCCGCTGTTTCCACCCGCCGGATAGCTGCCCCGCCAACTGGCGCTTGCGGGCGGAGAGGCCGAGCTTCTCGATGCTCTCCGCCACCGCTTGGCGGCGGTTGGGAAGGTGATAGAGACGGGCGACGAAATCCAGATTCTCCTCGATGGTCAGATCCTCGTAATAGCTGAACCGCTGGGTCATGTAGCCTACCTGACGCTTGATCATCGCCGACTCCCGGAGCACGTCGTACCCGAGGCAGGTCCCCTCGCCCGCGTCCGGTTTCAACAGTCCGCACAGCATCCGGATAAAGGTGGTCTTGCCACTCCCGTTAGGTCCGAGGAATCCGTGGATCTCGCCCTTTTTCACCCGCATGTCGATCGCGTTCACCACGGTCCGCCCGCCAAAGCGTTTGGTCATGTTTCTCACGTCGATGACTAGATCGGAGTCCATGGATTTCAGGGATTCGCCGTTTCGAAATCCACTTCCACCGGCTGCCCCGGATGGAGTCCGGCCGCGACCTCCGGCGAAACGGACAGATCCACCCGCCATACGAATTTCTCGCGCATGTCGCGGCTGTAAATCACCGGCGGCGTGAACTCGGCCCTGGGAGAAATGAACACGATCGCCGCGTCCACGGGCTTGTCCACGCCATCGATGTGGACCACCGCCTTGCCGCCCTCGCGCAACGATCCCAACAATTTCTCCGGCACGAATGCCCGGACTTTCACATTTCCCGGCGGCAGCATCACCACCACCGGCGCTCCAGGCGCGACATAATCCCCCTCGCGAAACACAATGTCGGTCACCTTCCCGGCCCGCGGTGCGGATTGTTTCTTCTGCGTGAGCTTCCATTCGGCTCCATCCAACGCCGCCTTCTGCGCGGCGAGCGTGTGCTCGGCGGCCTTCACCAGATCCTCCCTGGCGCCAAGGCGCGCGGTGGCGAGGGAGGCTTCCAATTTCCTAACCAACTCACGGTCCCGGTCGCACAATGATCGGGCCGACTGAAGGTCCCGCTCGGAAGCCGCGTTGTTCTTCCGCGCCTGTTCCTGCCGCGCCAATTCGCCGGTCGAAAACGCCAGCGCCGCGCGGGCCGACGCCAGTTCCGCCTCCAACGCCTCCATCTCGCTGGTCCGCAGCCCCTTGCGGGCGTCGTCCAGCGCGGACTGCGCCTGTTTGACGCGATTTCCGGCCTCATTCCGGCCCGCAAGTTCGGCCTCGTTTTCCAATTCGAACAGCGGCGCCCCTTCCGCCACATCCGCACCCCGGTCCACCTGAAGCTTCACCAGTTTTCCGCCAATCGGCGACGCCACGTGAACGAACTCGCCCTCGATGTATCCCTGCACCCGACCCGTCGGAGCCTTGCGGCAGCCTGAGGCGGTTAGAAGGATGGCGGCGCAGGCCAAAGTGTGGAAAATCGGGCGCTTCATGGACATGGTTCGGTTGAATTGGGCACGGCATCCGGAACCAGCACACCGTGAAGAAACACCCTGAGGATTCCGGTTAGCATATCTATCGGGGGGATGCCCCGCCGGATCACGGTTTCCGGTACCGCCACGGTGTTGAGGGTTCCCAGCAGGATCTCGACGAGCAGATCCTGCGGAAGATCCGTCCGGACCCTGCCGGCCTGCCGCCCGGCCGCCAGCAATCGTTCCAGAGCGCCCCCCAATACCGCCTGCCGCCGGGCAAGCAGCCGTTCCCGCAGATCCGGTCCCGATCTCGCCACGTCCCGCACGAATGCGGGCGTGAGTTCGCCCACCGCCACCGCCACCGATTCCAGAAACGCGGCCAAACGCGCCCCGAAATCCCCCGCCCGATCCGCCTCGTCGGCCAGCCGCCGCTCCAGTTCACCGAACTTCCGCTCGATCACCGCGTCCAACAACTCGCGCTTGCTGCGGAAATGGACATACAGGGTTTTCTTGCTCATACCCATCCGTTCCGCAAGCTCATCCATCGTCACGCTCCGGAACCCGTGCCGGAAAAACGTCTCGCGCGCCACCGTCAGAATGCGCAGGCGCACCTCGCCGCCTTTGGCGGAGTCAGCGGAAATCTCGGTCGTGGCTACCATCGGAGTATCGTGGAAACGATTTGAGTGTAAATCGTTTCCAACAGGCGTCAAGCGGTGATTCGCGGAAAAATCTCGCGACCGCATGGCCCCCACGATTTCCCCTTGGTGGCGGCCGGGATCCGGTGTAAGATCGCCCCGATGACGCTGCGCGGCACAGACGAACGGGCGAAGCAAGTGGCGATCGCGGTGGGGATCCTGCTGGCGGTGGCCTGCGGGGTCGTGGCGCTGTGGTTCGGCTGGATGAAAATTCCCGGACCGGTCGGAGAAGCGTTGGGAATGGTGGTGGGCATCATCTCGACACCGTTTTTCCTGGAAGCGTCGTTCGTGATCGTCGGCGTCCTGATCCTGATGGTGGTCAATGCGATCCAGCGGCAGCGCGACGGTGACGAATTCGTCTCCCGCGAGCAACTCGCCGCGCGTGAAACGGGCGCTGATTCCGAAACGAAGTCACGCAACTCCGCAAATACCGCTCCCTAACCATGCCGCTGCCCGTCCAATCCCCCGAAAAGGAGCTGCGTTTCACCCGATCCGGGCAGGCGCCGCTGTTTTGGGTCGCCGCCGCGGTGTTGTGCGCCGCCGCGATCATATTGGGCGTGTGCGCCGGCTACCGTGGGATCGACCCGCGGATCCCGCATCCGCTGTGGGCCGCGATTCCGCTGGCGTGCGCGTGGGCATCCGCCCGGACGGCGATTCGCCTGACCCGCCACGCCTATCTGATCCTGACGCCCCTGGGAATCGAGATTTTCCCGTTTTTCCGTCCGGCCGACGGCATGCGGATGATCGCTTGGAGCGAGATCCACACCGCGGAGATCACGGAGGACCAGGGCTTGCTGACGCTCCATTACAATGCCGGGCGCAGTGCGGGGATCCATCTGTCTCTCAAACCGGTTCGCGCGGATAGACGCCCGCTTCTCGCGCAAGCGATCGCCGGCCGGGTCACGATGATTTCCCTATCCACCCCACCTCCCCCGACCACCTGACATGCGCCCCGCTTCTCCCCAGATTCTATCCGTCGAACAGGCATTCGGCCGCCAAGGCTGGCACTGCGAACTCGTCGAGGGCCGCGATGTCCTGCGCGCCGGGTTCGAGGCGCACCACACCCGGATCAGCCTGATTGCGCAGGCCTATCCGCAGCTCAACGCGCTGACCATCGTTTCGGAAACGCCGCTCCCGCTCGGCGAGGAGCACCTTCCGGTGGCGCTCGAACTGCTGGCCCGCGGCAACAAGCCGCTCACCCTCGGCGGTTTCGAATACGACATCGACCGCGGGTTCCTCGTTTTCCGGATCACCAATCTGTTCGAGCGCGAGCGCTTCGACGCGGATATTGTCACTTCGATGGTGCATTGCGCGGTCGCCGAGTTGGACCGGATGATGCCCTACGCCGCCATCGTCGCGAACACGCCGGAAGATCTGTTGGACGACCTCGACCTCGTTAGGCTGCTCCAACGCGAGGATGTGATCCCGCCGGTACCGGGGCAGGAAGAGGAGGAGTACTGATTTTCGGGGTGAAAACCACGAAATTCGTGACAAAAGGGCCGGATTTTGGCGTATTGAGCGCGTCCATTTTGTTTCCACTATGAATATCCCCACACCGAATCCGTCACCCCGCCGTAGTTTCCTCAAAGCCCTTGGTGGTTTCACCGCCGGCATGGCCGCGCTTCCGTCGCTGGCCGCCGCGCAGTCCGCAAACACCCCATCCCGCCTTGCCGGAGCCAAATACATGGGCGATTTCGCCGCTCCGAAGCTCGATAAGGTCAAAGTCGCCATCATCGGTGTCGGTGCCCGAGGTCCGGGCCACATCGTCCAAGCCGCCGCCTGCGAAGGCACCGAAGTGGTCGGCATTTGCGACCTTTACGAAGATCTCTGCAACAACGCCAGGAACGCCGTTCTCAAGCAGGATCCCGAGCGTCACAAGAATGTGAAACTCTACTTCGGCGACGAGCATGCCTATCAAAAAATGCTCGCGGAAACCAAGCCCGACGCGGTTTGGATCGCCACGCCTTGGGAATGGCACGCGCCGATGGCCATCGACGCGATGCTTTCGGGCGCCCACGCGTTTGTCGAAGTGCCGCTCGGCACCAGCATCGAGGAACTCTGGAAGATCATCGACACCTCGGAAAAAACGCAGCGCCACTGCATGATGATGGAAAACGTCAACTATGGCCGCGAGGAGCTGATGTTCCTCAACATGTGCCGCCAGGGCGTTTTCGGCGAGATCCTTCATGGCGAGGCCGCCTATATCCACGAACTGCGCGGCCAGATGCATCAGGTGGACGCGGGCCGTGGCACCGGCTTCTGGCGCACCTATCACTGGGCTAAGGAAAACGGCAACCTCTATCCGACCCACGGCCTCGGCCCGGTCGCTCAATACATGAACCTGGGCCGCGGCGAGGACAATTTCCGCCGCCTCGTTTCTTTCTCGTCGCCGGCTAAAAACCACGAACTCTACGCCAAGGAAAAAACCAAACCGGATTCCAAGCTCCGCCAGATCGACTACTCGAAGGGCGGAGATATGAATACCTCGGTCATCAAAACGGTGTTAGGCCGGACCCTCATGGTCCAGTGGGACGAGAGCAGCCCGCGCCCTTACTCCCGCCACAATCTGATCCAGGGCACCCGCGGCACCGGCGCGGGTTTCCCCAATCGGCTCGCGCTCGACTATTGCTGGAAGAACGCCACCCCGGAGCTTCGGAAACTGCTCAACCTGCCGGAAGACAAGCCTAACCAAAGTTCCAACTACCACGAATGGATCGAAGGCGGCGGCTTTAACGCGTTCTACGAATACTTCGACCACCCGCTCTACAAGCGGATGGCCGATGTCGCCAAGAAACACGGTGGCCACGGCGGCATGGACGCCATCATGAACTTCCGCATGATCGAGTGCCTGAGAAAAGGAGAGCCTCTCGATCAGAATGTCTATGAAGGCGCGTTCTGGGCGGCCGTCACCCCGCTCAGCCGCAAGTCGGTCGCGGAAGACGGAATGCCACAGGACTTCCCGGACTTCACCCGCGGCCAGTGGAAGACCACAAAACCGCTCGCGGTCGTACAATAATCGGTCTTCCCCCCAATCGGGTTATTTTGCCGGCATCCCCCAATCGGGTGATGCCGGCTTCTTGTATATAGGAGGCAAGTCGCTTAAATCCAGGTAGTTACGACCGACAATGCAACGCGAAGTTCAGGATTTCCGCTCAACTTGATTACTGTAATACATCTTTTGGCATCACAAGCTGAAAAAGGGGGGTATCATCCTCTTGAAAATTACTGTGTGCCCACACTGTCGTGTCAACCAAGGCCCTCCGCGACATCTTCCGAGCCAACATTCTACCCGGCCGCCGTTCCTAACCCGAGTCCCACAAGCCTCAAATTCCCCGTGCAAACCCATCTTCAATCCATAATTCCGAATCTCCGGATACCCCTCCGTGCCCGACAGCGGCGCGGAGGCTTCGCGCTGGTGATCACGCTTTCGATGATGATCCTGCTGACACTGTTAGCAGTCGGATTGCTGACCCTGTCGTCTGTTAGCCTCCGCGCGGGCGGCCAAGGCGCCGCCAAGGCGGAAGCGATGGCCAACGCGCGCCTCGCTCTGATGATCGCGCTCGGCGAGCTGCAGACTTCAATGGGTCCCGACCAACGGATTTCCGCGAACGCTTCGTCGGTGGCGGGCGAAAACACCACCGACCCGAATTTGCTAGGCGCGTGGGAGTCGTGGCGCTGGCAACCGGGATCCTCCGGACCTTCCTATTCCGAAAAGGCCGCGCGTTTCCGCCGCTGGCTGGTCTCCACCAAGGACTACGAAACCGCCAGAACCGCGGTTCCGAAACTATCCGATACCATATGGTTGGTGAAACCGCCGGAAACCACGGCGACCGCTTCGAGCAGCGCCACCAAGCCGTTTCTCCGCGCCGAACGGGTGCCGGTTTCGACCACCACCAACCGCGGTGGATTCGCCTGGGGGGTGATGGACGAGAGCATGAAGGCCCCGATCAATCTTCCTGAAAGCAAACCGACCCAGACCGGCGACCGCTTGGCCCGGCGCACCGCCCCAGGCCGCGCTCGCCCCGAGGCGATCCTTCCCGTGCTGGCGCCTGACAAGCTGGGCGACCCCAACAAAATCCTCTCGCTCGACACCGCCGTGGTCGCCGTGGGCAAGGACCAAGGCAAGACCATTCCGGATCACCAGGCCTACATCACACCCTACTCGGTGGGGCTTCTAACCAACGTGGCCGAGGGCGGAATCCGAACCGACCTAACCACCCTGTTCGAATCGGCGTCCGCAAGCCCGAATGTCAACGGCCAACAAACCCTCTACTACGCCGCCAACGACGGCGCGCCGCGCTGGGATTTCCTGCGCAGCCACTACCAACTCTATCGGAGAGTGACCGCCGCGGCATCCGGCAAACCCCAACTCACTCTCAGTTCAACCGACCTCCGGCCCACGGCCAGTGGGGTGATTCCCACCACCTCGACCGAACGGCTGCTGCCCGTCGTCGCAAAACTCCAGATCATGTTCTCGGCCGTGACCCACTACAACCACATCGGCGACCGCGTGAACTTCTTCAACACCAAGGGCAACCCGGCGGGCAATCAGAACTACGGCTGTCCCCATCTGGTTTACGACCCGGTCATCACGCTCTACAACCCCTACGACATCGCCCTCGATTTAACCAAGATGCGGATCCGGATCTGGGACCCGCCGGTGCGTTTCGGCTTCAAGAAAAACGAAGTGTGGCTGCGCGACGAGTTCGCCACCGGCGATTTCCATCCGATGGGCCGATTCATGATCGCCAACGAGCGCAATCAGGACGCGCACCGCTATTTCACCATGCTTCTCACCCAGTTGACCGGCAGCCGCCCCGGCGCGCGCATCCGCCTCGAACCGGGCGAGGTGAAGGTATTCTCGCCATGGCTGGAAACCAACTGGACCTGGGGCCTGGAAACCTCCGGCGGCTATTCCGTCAGATGCTTCTTCGACTGGAACGCCGCCAACGACTTCGGCAACCGGGACGGACGCACCGGAAATCTGTTCGGCGTTGAATCGGTGCCCGGATGGGACCCGCGCGCCGGGTTGCAGACCGACCACCTGAGCTACGCCACCCGTCCGCAGGCCACCCGCTACGATTTCGAGATCGCCAACACCTGGAACGGCGGTTGGCTGGCCATCAAACTCAACGACACCTTCTCGGTGGAAGCCAAACCCGGGCGCGCGACCAACCTCGCCAACCAACCCGATTTCCGCGTCGATCTGCTGGCGGGAAGCTCGCAGGAACCCACCACCGACATCCTGCGCACCTACAATTTCCGCTACGCGGATCCGGCCAAGGAGCTGAGCGCCAATCCCACCAACCCGATCATCAAACGCACTTTCAAAGCCGGAGACATCCTCCAGAAACCGGACGACAAATCGGTGGGCGGAAAATCCCCCTTCGCCATCCTGACGATGACCGCCAAGACCACCAAAGGCCCTCAGGACGTCGCCATGCCCTGGCTTCACAACCATCCGGTGATCGAGGGAGCCGATCTCAACACCACCCGAGTCGGCAACGCTCTGGATACATACGATCTGCGACTGGAAGAGGTCTCCGACTTCAACCAAAACCCCGGCGGCATCGAGTTCGACGCCGAAACCAAGCGCGGCTATTACGGAGCCACCTCATTCTCCAACGGTGGCGTCTCCAACGTGCCGATGTTCCGCGTTCCCATCATGCCCGCCGTTTCGCTGGGCGACCTCATCCCTGCCAACCTCGTGGTGAGTTCCAACCTTCCGCGCGTCACACATGCGTTCGGCAACTCCCGAGCCCATCCGCTCATCCCCGCCGGAGCCGTCAGCCGCGCCTCCCCGGCAGGTGGCACCGGGCAAATGCTGGACCATTCCTACCTCATCAACAACGCGCTGTGGGACTCCACGTTCTTCTCGACCGTTGGCAGTTTCACCACACCGTTGCTCCCCGGCACCAAACGCGGTGCCATGCTGGCGGACTTCTTCAACGGCGAGAACAACCTCCTCAATCCGCGCTTCATTCCCCTCCTGCCGCCCGAAGGGTCCGCCGACCAACAGGCCGAACGCCTCGACAAACTCGGCGACGCCCAACTCGCCAAGGAACTCGGCGGCTACCTCGGCATCCGCGGCGCCTTCAACGTCAACTCCGACTCGGTGGACGCGTGGCGCGCCCTGCTTTCCTCGTTGCGCGACGCCGAACTCCGCGGCTGGACCCTCGCCGATCTCGCCCCCAAGGACAAAACCGGGTTCCCGAGAACCGGACTGCCGATCGCCGGCGACAGCGAGTCCTTCGGAGCCAAGGCCGGCCTCGACCTCAGCGGTCAGATCCGCTGGGCCGGGTTCCGCGCCCTCGACGACAAACAGATCAAACTGCTCGCCGAAAAGATCGTCGAAGAAATCCGCGAGCGCGGCAAAACCGACAAAGCCCCCAGTCTAACCCTCGGCGAATTCGTCAACCGACGCTTGGGAACCGGCCTCCACACCCTTGCCGGCCTGCTCCAGACCGCGATCGACGAAAGCCAGATCAACGAACCCTTCCACAATCTCGACTCCGTCGATCTGTCCCGCCGCCCAGTGACCAGTGAAAAGGCCCTAACCGGCATCGCCAACCCGGCCGCCCGCTCCGGAAAATCCGCCGAGGGCGCTCCGTCCATGCTCACCCAAGGCGACCTGCTGATGGCGCTGGCACCCGTCATCACCGTCCGCGGCGACACCTTCCGCATCCGCGCCTACGGCGAAAGCCGCACCCGCAATGGCGCCGTCACCGCCACCGCCGTTTGCGAAGCCGTCATCCAGCGTATGCCCGACTACCTCGACACCTCCGAAGACGCCGCGCTCAAAACCGCCGATCTCAAGCAAACCTCCAACATCCGCTTCGGCCGCCGGCTGTCCATCGTTTCCTTCCGCTGGCTCTCGCCCGATGAAATATAACCTAACCAATATTTTCCGGAAATCCCCCATGTTCCTCCGCCGTACCGTCCTTTTCCTGCTGGCCGCCGCCACGTCCCTATCCGCGCAGCAACCGGCGCCCGCCCCGGTCTCCCAATCCGGCTCCGGCCTGCGGGTGCGTGCCCTTTCGTTCCAACTCGACTCCCCTCCCCCCGAGGTCTTCGCCCACGCGATCGGCACCACCAACAAGGAACCCGGCGTGCGGATGGAGGTCAAAAGCTATCTGAATCACGAGGCCGGCAGCATTCCCGCCGCCGCCACCGAGATCGTTTTCACCACCGAGGCCGACCCCGCTTCGGTATCGAAGGCCGCCTCCATCATCGCCCGGACCAAGGTTCCGCAGGGGTTCCGCCGCGGCATTCTGATGTTCCTCCCCGGCACCGCCAAACCCGGCGACCCGCCGTTCCGCGTCCTGGTCATCGGCGACTCGGGTGGCGAATTTCCGCCAGGATCCATCAAAATCCTCAACCTCAGCCCCCAGCCGGTTAGAATCCAGTTGGAAAAGGACAACTTCGACTTCAAGAGCGGGGAAACCAAGGTGATAGAGAACCCGCCCGTCGCCGAAAACAACTCCTCCGGCATGAAAGCCTTCGCGTTTGCCGAAAACCAATGGCGGCGCATCGCCTCCGGCGCCTGGCCCCACCCCGGCGAAAAACGCGTTCTCCAGGTACTCTTCCTCAACCCCGCCACCGGCCAAACCGAAATCCGCGGCGTCCGCGACGTTTCTCCCGGACTCTAGGCGGAACCGACCAAAACCCGAAAACCCAACAGTCCCCATGCGCACGCAACTCGCAGCCGTCGCCTTGGCGATATTCTCCGGCCATGCTCTTGCCGCCGACGCCCCGTCGGCATCCCTGCGGATCCGCGCGGTCGCGGTGGTCCCCGGGTCGGTTCCAGACGTCCTCGGCGTCCAGTCTGGCGGAAAGTCCGCGGGCAAGATCCATCCCAAGACCTTCCTGAACCACGAGTTCGACACCCTTCCTCTAACCACCGGCAAGTTGGAGTTCTCCTCCGACACCGATCCAGCCTCCCGGATCGGTGCCTGCGACCTTCCGGCGGGAATCAAATCGGTGATTCTCGTGTTCGTTCCGGAGGTTCCCGGAAAACCGGCTTGCAAGGTGATCGCCGTGGACGACAGTCCCAAGGCGTTTCCGTACGGCTCGGTCAATATTCTCAACCTGACTTCGCTGCCGGTACGGATAGAACTTGAGAAGAAATCCTTCGACTTCAAGGCAGGCGAGATACGCGTGATTCCGAATCCGCCTGCAGGCCCCAACGGTGCCTCGGCGATGAAAGCCGCCCGCAAGATCGACGGCAAGTGGGAGAATTTCTCCTCGGGAGCATGGCCCCACCCCGGTCCCAAGCGCGTGCTCCAGATCCTAACCGAAGACCCGGCTTCCAAACAGACCGAAGTCCGCGGCATCCGCGATGTCGCGGTTCCACCCTGATTTCCATCCGTGGGTTTCCCGAACATTCGGGGCGCCCAATCGATCCAACAACCCAAAACCAACACAAACTCCATCAAATGAAACCGCCGTGGGGATGCCGGTTACCGCCGCGTTTTTCCCGTTGACTCGATAGCATCAGATGCCGGAGCGGGTCCGGGACGGTGGAGCGGCAATATTCCGTTAGAACGTGACAGACCATCCCGCCTGGTGTTCACTCATTTCCGGCGCGGCGCGCCCTGTTTCCATGTCCCTTCCACCTCTCAAAGACGGCATCCGCTCGCACGTCCGTATCGACTTCTACGGCAACGTCCACAAACGCCTGCGCGGAACCGACGCGGAAATCCGCTACGCCACCGAAGTGGCCGTGCTCAAGGCCCTCGAAAAACGCGGATGCCCCTATGTTCCCCGCCTGCTCGAAGAACATCCCGAGGAACTCTACTTCGTGACCACCAACTGCGGCAAACCCGCCACCCAGATCACCAAGGAGAAAGCCGACCGCATTTTCGCCAAACTCGAGCGCGACTACGGCATCCGCCACCTGGACGCGGAACCGCGCAACATCACCTATTCCGACAAGCTCGGCTGTTTCTGCATCATCGACTTCGAGCTGGCGGAAATCCTCCCCATGCCGGACCCCGCCGCCAACAACCCACCACCCCCCTGACCCGCCGTGCCCTCCCCCGCGCTCCTTCGTTGGTCCGCCCTAACACACAGCGGCTCCCGCAAGCTCCGCAACGACGACTCCTTCATCGCCTTCGCCTCCAGTCCGAAAGGCGCCGAAACGCTACCCGCCGAGGGCATCCGGTCCCTGGCCAATCACGACCTTGTCTTCGCCGTTTCCGATGGCATGGGCGGCGGAAATGCCGGTGATCTCGCATCTTCACTCATCCTCCAGAGGATGTCGGAGATCATACCGGAAACCTTCAAGGCCGCCGCCGCGGGCATGTTCCCGGATTGCCTCAGCCACCTCGACGACGCCATCCGCTCGGTCCACGAACACATCAACGCCGAAGCCAAACTCCCCGAGCACAAGGGGATGGCCGCCACCCTCGCGCTCGCCTGGTTCACACCCGAGAATCTCTATCTGACGAACGTCGGCGACTCCAGGATCTATCGGTCCAGCGGCGGCCAACTCACCCAACTCACCCGCGACCACACCGCCGCATGGGGCCAATGGAAACGCGGCGAGATCACCGAGTTTCAATTCCGCACCCATCCGCGCCGATCCGCCCTCTACGAAGTCGTCGGAGGCGGCCACCAGAACGTCTGCCCCCACTTCGCCGCCATCCCCTATCTGCCCGGCGACCGATTTCTCATCTGCTCCGACGGCCTGATCGACGGCGTATGGGAACGCCATATCTCCGACGCCCTAGCGAAAACCGCTCCCGACCCCTCGGACACCACCCGCTCCCTCGCCCGCCGCGCCATCGAAAACTCCGGCATCGACGACACCACCCTCATCATCGTGACCATTTCCCCGGATTGAGAACTGACATTCCGAACCCGGCCACCTGCGCGGATTCCAAGGTCACGGTCGCTGCCTTAGCAAGACCCGCAATACAATCGATAACCACCGACGACCTTGGAAGATTTGTAAGCGAAACTTCAGGTGAATTGGGATTTGTCATCGTCTGGAAATATTCATAATCCATGCCCGCATGGCAACAAAGCTTGCGAATCCAATCCCCCGCGCGAGCGTGAACCAACTCTCCTCAATTGGGGACAAAATCACGCTGTTCCGGTCGCTGTTCGGCGGGCGGGAGGAGGTGTATGCGCGTCGCTTTACGTCGTCGAAGACCGGAAAGTCCGGCTACGCGCCGGTATGCGGAAACGAGTGGGTCAAGGGCGTGTGTGAGAAACCGCACACCAAATGCGCCGACTGCAAATTCCAGAAATACCTGCCCGTTACCGACGAAGTGCTGCGTTGGCATTTGTCCGGAAAGGACGCGTTCGGCCGCGATTTCGTAATGGGAGTCTATCCGATGTTACTGGACGAACACTGCCACTTTCTGGCGGTGGACTTCGATGGAGAGCATTGGCGGGAAGATGCCGAGGCGTTCATGGAAACCTGCCGCCGATTGGAAATCCCGGCAGCACTCGAACGCTCGCGCTCCGGCGTTGGCGGCCATGTGTGGTGGTTTTTCGAAGATCCCGTGCCCGCCGCACTGGCGAGAAAACTCGGCGCACATGTTCTAACTGAGACGATGGAGCGACGCCCCGAAGTGGGCTTGCGTTCGTATGACCGTCTGTTTCCGAATCAGGACACGCTGCCGCGCGGTGGTTTCGGAAATCTGATCGCGCTACCACTTCAAAAAGCCCCGCGCGATGCGGGGAACAGCGTGTTTCTCGATGAGGCTTTCCAGCCGCACGAAGACCAGTGGGCATTTCTGGCTGGAATGCGTCGCATTCCCAAGCCGCGCGCCGAGGAGATGGTTAGAGCGGCCGAAGGACGTGGCCGGATCGTGGGCGTGCGCATGGCCGCGACGGACGAGGACGATCCCGAACCGTGGACCGCACCGCCCTCGCGGCGCAGGGACGCGCTGCCGCAGGGCCCCCACCCGGAACGGGTCGTGGTGGTGCTGGCGGACCAGATCTATCTGCCAAAATCCACGCTCGGCCCGGGTCTCCGCAACGCGCTGATCCGGCTGGCGGCCTTCCAGAATCCGGAGTTCTACAGGGCACAGGCGATGCGCCTCCCCACATATGACAAGCCGCGCGTCATCGCCTGCGCGGAAGACCATCCTCAGCACCTCGCCCTTCCGCGCGGATGTTTTGCGGAGGTCATGGAGTTGTTGAAAACTCTGGAAATCACTGCCGACATCCGCGACGAGCGCTTCTTCGGCCACCCGCTTAACCTAACATTCCATGGCGAATTGCGCCCCGAACAGGCCGCCGCCGGAGCGGCGATGATGGCGCATGACACCGGCGTGCTTGCCGCCACCACCGCATTCGGCAAAACCGTGCTCGCCGCATGGCTCATCGCCCAACGCGGAGTGAACACCCTGGTGCTGGTCCACCGCCAGCAGTTGTTGGAACAATGGGTCGAACGGCTCGCGGCGTTTCTCGGGCTCGATACCAACGAGATCGGCCGTTGGGGCGGCGGCCGGAAGAAACTCACCGGGCGCATCGATGTGGCGCTGATGCAAAGCATGATCCGCAAGCAGGTGGTGCAGGATCTGGTGGCCGACTACGGCCATTTGGTGGTGGATGAATGCCACCACCTGTCCGCACAAAGTTTCGAGCAGGTGGCCCGCAGGGCGAAGGCAAAATATGTTACCGGACTCTCGGCGACGGTCACCCGCAAGGATGGCTGGCAGCCGATCATTTTCATGCAGTGTGGGCCGGTGCGGCACCGGGTGGACGCCCGCCAACAGGCAGCGGAGCGTCCATTCACCCACGAGGTGCTGGTGCGTCCCACCGGGTTTGTTCCAGAGGGAGCGCCGGAGGAGGACGCTCGCGCCGAGTTCCAGCGGCTTTGCAATGCCGTGCAGCACTCCGAAGCTCGCAACCGCATGATCTGCGATGAGGTGATTGCCTCCGTGCGGGAGGGCCGGGCTCCCGTGGTCCTAACCGAGAGAACGGAGCACATTGAAATCCTCTCCAAATTCTTGGCACCCGCGGTGCCGCATGTGGTCACCTTGCAGGGTGGAATGGGTCGCAAGGCGTTGCTGGCGGCGTTGGAGCGTGTCAAATCCATCCCGGACGATGTCGGGCGGGTGCTGCTGGCCACCGGGCGTTTCATTGGGGAGGGCTTTGACGACCCGAGGCTGGACACCCTGTTTCTAACCATGCCGGTATCCTGGCGCGGAACCATCGCCCAATATGTGGGTCGCCTGCACCGGCTCCACGATGGCAAACGCAAGGTGCAAGTCTATGACTATGTGGACCTGGATGTGCGAATGCTGGAGAGGATGTTCAACAAGCGCTGCACCGGATACGACGCGCTCGGCTACACCATCCTGCTGCCCGCCAGCGCGCTGCCCGGCTGGCCGGTGGAAGTCCCGCTGCCGGTGGATGCCAAATGGAAATCCGACTACTCCGCCAGTGTGCGCAGGCTGATCCGGGACGGCGTGGACGCTCCGCTGGCAAGGCTGTTCGTGCGGGTCACGCTCGCGCCACACGAGGGTGCGGATCGCGCTCGCAGCGCCAGCGAGGCGTTCCTGTTCCGCCGTCTCGAATCGCTGCCCGATCTAGCAGACCGCTTCAATCTCAATGCCATCCTGCCCATTCCGTTCGACGACCGCAGCCAGATGGAGGTGGATTTCCTCGATACGGGCTCCCGCCTGGTGATCGAACTCGACGGGGCCCAGCATCTATCCGACGCGACCGCCTGGCGCCGAGACCGGCGCAAGGACGCGCTGTTGCAAACCCACGGGTATTTCATCCTCCGCTTCCTGGCCGATGATCTCGGCACCGATCTCGACCGCGTGCTGGACACGATCCTGCGGACCCTCGACCACCTGAAGCGCGGACACGGAGGGTGTTGAAGGGTAACGGAACCGGGTCAGAAGCCCCGAACCCGGAGCGATTATGGAGAGGGAGAACCTCCCGGTTCCGGTCTGACACGAATTTCACGAATTTGCACGAGTTTTGGTTCCCTCGGTTGCCCACCGAAGTCTTGAAGATTGTTGGAATTCGTGGCAAGTGAATCAGAACTCAAGAGAGGGGAACTCCCCCGTTCAGGATTTCGGGGAATGAAGGCAAGGCGTCGATCGGATTGGAGATCATCCATAGATGATCACCGGGTATTGTCGCCTCGACCAGAAAACCAAATCCCTATCCGGGAAAAATGTTCTCCGGGATGGATTTGCTTGGCTGGACCGGCTTGATCGCAAATGCTCTTTCCGTGACCGCTGAAATCGATGCCCTGCTGAACCGCCTGGAAGCCCGCCACGGGGTGCGGATTCTCTATGCCTGCGAATCCGGCAGCCGGGCGTGGGGCTTTGCCTCGCCGGACAGCGATTTTGACATCCGCTTCATCTTCGCCAAACCGAATCGCGCCTACGTTTCGGTGGCGGACGGTTTGGAGTCCATCGACCTGCCGCTGGAGGGCCTGCTCGACGCGGGCGGCTGGGATGTGCGTAAGGCCGCCAGATTGTTGGGAAAGTCCAACGGCGCGTTGGTCGAGTGGCTGCATTCGCCGATTGTCTATCGGGAGGAACCGGAATTCCGGAGCCGGTGGCAAGGAACCGCGCGCGAGGTGTTTTCTCCGCGCGCTTCGGTGGACCATTACCGCGGGTTGGCCAAACAAATGGTGCTGGCGAAATTGCAGACTGAGACAGTTAGAGCGAAGGACTACCTCTACGCTTTGCGCGGGATGTTGGCCGCACTCTGGGTGGCCCGCGGGCGCGGGATTCCCCCGGTTCCTTTTGCCAACCTGCTACCTTGCGCGCCGCAGGAGGTGATGGCGGAAATCCCCGGGCTGCTGGCTCACAAGGCGCGAACCGGCGAGAGTGAACGGATGCCCCGCATCCCGGCACTGGACGATTTCCTCCATGCGGCCATGGCCGAACTCGAAGCGACACTGGACACGCTGCCCAAGGGAACCGGCGACATTGGGCCGCTCGACGCCTTGCTGCGGTTAGAGATCCGGATGGAGCGCCGGCCGCTTGCCGCTCCAACGAAGCCATCCGACTTCACGCTGGACCGGGTGCGGATGCCGGATCTGCTTCTGTTTGACACGGTGGCCGGCAGCCAGGCCTATGGCACCGCTTTGCCCGGCTCGGATGAGGACCGCCGCGGCGTGTTCGTGGCACCTTCGGATTTCTTATTGGGATTGGACGGAATCGAGCAGGTGGCCGATCCCAAAGGCGATGAGGTGTATTACGAAGTGGGGCGGTTTGTTGAAATGTTGCTCAAAAACAATCCCAACGCCCTCGAATTGCTGGCCATGCCGCACGACTGCGCGCGTTTCCGCCATCCGCTCTATCAGCATCTCCGGCCGGAGATGTTTCTATCGAAATTATGCGCCCGGACCTACGGTGAATACGCCATGGGCCAGATCCGCAAAGCGCGCGGACTCAACAAAAAGATCGTCAACCCGCAACCCGAGCGCCGGATGGGGCTGCTGGAGTTCTGCCATGTGCCGGAGGGCCAGGGCAGCGTGCCGGTGCTGGAATGGCTGGCGGCCCGCGGTTTCAATCCGAAACACTGCGGACTCACCGCCGTGCGGCACGCTACGGAGCTGTATGCGATCTATCATGACGAGGTCTGCTCCTATCGAGGTCTGGTTTCACCCAAAGACCCGGACTCGCTGGTTTTCAGCAGCGTTCCGCACCTCGCCAAGCCTATCGCCTGGATGAACTGCAATCACGATGCTTTCCGCGCCCATTGCAAAGCCCATCGCGAGTATTGGGAGTGGGTCGGCCTGCGCAACGAGGAACGCTACCGCACCAATGCCGGACACGGCCGCGGCTACGACTCGAAGAACCTGATGCACACGCTGAGATTGTTGGATATGGCCCACGAGATCGCCACCGAAGGCATCCTCCGCGTCCGCCGCCCGAACCGGGACTACCTCCTTCAAGTCCGCGCGGGAAAGTTCGATTACGAAACGCTGGTGGCACTCGCCGAAGAACAACTCGAAATCGTCCGGCAGGCATTCGGAACTTCCCCGCTTCCGGACGAACCCAACCGCGACGCGGCCATCGCCGTGCTGCGGGAAATCCGGGCGGGGTTCTGAACGCGCATGCCGCCGGCCAATAAAGTTAGACAGTAGCCGCTGAGGTTGCTTTTTTCGAGAACGCAGGGTTGCAGGGGCACGGCAACACGAACCCGAATGTCATTGCCGTCGGTCGTTTCCCATCCCGATCCCGACAATCGGACCGCATCGGCTTGAAATCGGTTAAATCTTCTCCAACGCCGCCGCGTAGAAGCCGTCGAATCCGTGGGCCGATGGAGAAATGACGCGCTCTTCGACAAGCCTGAATCCACCATCAGCGAGCAGGCCGTCCACGGCGCCACGGTTTTCCGAGGGGAGGATCGAGCAGGTGGCATAAACCAGGCGCCCGCCGGGTTTGAGCATCTCCGGATAGGTGGTTAGAAGATCCCGCTGGATGCCGCGCACCCGGTCGATCTGGGCGGGTTTGAGGCGCCATTTGAGGTCCGGTTGGCGCCGGAGCGTGCCCAGCCCGGAACACGGCGCATCCACCAACAACCGATCCCCCACCCCGGCGAAATCGGGAACCGTGGCCGGCAGGATCGGCCGCGGACGCAGGCAGGTGGCCCCGGCACGTTTCGCGCGGCGTTCCAATTCGGTTAGTTTCTTCGCGTCCACATCCATCGCGAACACCCTGCCTTCGTTGCGCATCAGGGCGGCCAGATGCAGCGATTTTCCGCCCGCGCCGCAGCAAGCGTCGATGACCATTTCGCCGGGTTGCGGATCCACCATCGGCGCGATCCACTGCGATCCGGCGTCCTGGATTTCCACCCGGCCGTCTTCGCGCAGCGGCTTGGGCAGGATGCGGCCCTCGGGCAGCACCAGCGCGTCCGGCACGCCGGGCACGGGAGCGGCCTCCACGCCGGCCTCCGCCAGCCAGGCCATCGCGGCCTGGAGGTCCAGCTTCAGGGTGTTGACCCGCAGATAGACCGGCGCTCGGCGGTTGAGGGCGGAGATTTCCGCGTCCCACGCGGTGCCGAGTTCCGATTCGCCCAGTTCGTCCAACCAATCCGGCAGCGACTCGCGGATCTTCCGCGGCTGATCGGAAAGGGAAATCTCGCGCCCCCGGATGTCGTCGGCGCGGGCGCCCCGGTATTGCCACCAATCCGGCAGCTCGTAGCCCATCCGCGTCCACTGGGCCGCGCACAGGGCGTTGGCCTCCTCGCTGTCCGCCAGAAACGCCAGCGCCCGCCGCCATCTAACCACCTCGAACGCGGTCTCCGCGACGAACCCGCGGTCGCGCTTGCCCCACTTCGGATTGGCCTCGAACGCCGCTGCCAGCGCGTGATCCAACACCCGGTGCTCCTTGAACACGGACTTCACCAGCCCTGCGGCGGCCTCGGCTAACAATCGATGCATTTTCATTCGGCCCCGAGCATCCGCATTCCGGGCGGCGATGCAAAGCGATTTCGCCGAGGACAATTCAATCGACAAGCGCCGCGGCATGCGGCTTGATCGCGCCGTGCCGACCGTTCAAATCAAGAATCTCACGTTCCATCCGTCCATCTGGCCCAAGATGATCGGCGAGTCATCGCCGGACGCCACGCCGGGTTCGCTGGTCCAGGTGCTCGACAAGGACGGCAATCCGTTCGGCTGGGGGCTGTGGAACAAGCGGTCCAACATGCCGCTGCGGATCGTCAGCCACTCCGCGGAGCCGCTCGACGAATCGTTTTTCGAGCAGGCGATCCGCCGGGCGGCCGTTCTGCGGCGGGAGATCCACCGGTTGGATGATACCGCCAATGCCTACCGGGCGATCCACGGCGACGCCGATTTCCTGCCCGGTTTGGTGGCGGACAAGTTCGACGACGTGCTTTCCGTGGAGCTAACCAATCTGGCCGCCTGGCAGCGGCTTCCCCGCTGGCTGCCGCTGCTGCACGAGTGTTTCGACACCAAGCGGCTGGTGCTCAGCGTGGACGACACCCTGGCCCGCGTGGAAGGCATCCCGCGCACCGGCGGCGCGGTGCCAGACCCCGTGCGCACCGTGAAAATCCGCGAACACGGGATCCGTTACGAGGTCGATTTCAGCAAGGGCCACAAGACCGGATTTTTCTGCGACCAACGCGACAACCGCCGGAAATTCGGCACCTACGCCGCGGGACGGAACGTGCTCGATCTTTGTTGTTACAACGGTGGATTCGCGGTTTCCGCGGCGCTTGCGGGTGCCTCGGAAGTCACCGCCATTGATCTGGACGAGGCGGCCGTCGAGATGGCCAAACGCAACGCAAACCTCAACGGCGCGAAGGTCAGATTCACCCACGCGGACGCCTTCACCTGGGTGCGCACCATGATCGAAAACGGCCGCCAGTGGGATCTCGTCATCGCCGATCCGCCGAAGTTCATCCACGGCCGCGAGGACGAGACCGGCATGGGAAAATACGCCGACCTCAACAAGCTCGCCGTACAACTGGTGAAACCCGGCGGACTGTTTGTCACCTGCTCGTGTTCCGGCCAACTCGCGGCCGATACCTTCGAGCGCGTCGTCATCACTGCCGCCCACAAGCGCCAACTCCGCCTGCAGATTTTCGACCGTACCGGAGCCGGCCCGGACCACCCCACCCTCTCGAACTACCCGGAAAGCAGATACCTGAAAGTCCTGTGGTCCAGGGTGGTCTGAGGTGCCCCATGATCCTGCCGGAAAAACCGCCGGATTCGGTTGCCAAGCGCCCGCAAAGGTCCTACAAGCCCGCCGCACCTCCCACGCGCCATGTCTGACAAACCATTCACCTATCAGGATCCCTTCCCGCTCGGCCCGGACACCACCGAATACGAATTGCTCACCACGGACCATGTCACGGTCTCCGAGTTCGAGGGCAAACCGGTTCTCAAAGTCTCACCTGAGGGTCTGACCTTGCTCGCCGCGGAGGCGATCAAGTCGATCAATTTCATGCTGCGCCCCGCCCACCTCGCCCAGGTCGCGGCGATCCTCGATGATCCCGAAGCCTCGGACAACGACCGGATGGTGGCCCTGATGATGCTCAAGAACGCGGAGATCGCCGCGCACGGCATCCTCCCGTTCTGCCAGGACACCGGCACGGCCACCATCGTCGGCAAGAAAGGCCAGCAGGTCTGGACCTGCGGCGACGACGCGGAAGCCCTTTCCAAAGGCATCTGGAAAACCTACACCGGCGAAAACCTCCGCTACTCGCAGACCGCCGCGCTTTCGATGTATGAGGAGGTCAACACCAAGACCAACCTCCCCGCCCAAGTCGATCTCTACGCCACGGAAGGCGACGCCTACAAGTTCCTCTTCGTCACCAAAGGCGGCGGATCGGCCAACAAAACCTATCTCTATCAGGAAACCAAGGCCCTGCTCAATCCGAAACGCCTCAAGGAGTTCTGCATCGCGAAAATGGCCTCGTTGGGCACCGCCGCCTGCCCGCCCTATCATATCGCCATCGTCATCGGCGGCACCTCGGCGGAAAACTGCCTCAAGACGGTGAAACTGGCATCCACCAAATACTACGACGCCCTGCCCACCACCGGCAACGAACACGGCCGCGCGTTCCGCGATCTGGAACTCGAAGCGGAACTCCTCGCAGCAGCCCGCGAGATCGGCCTCGGCGCCCAGTTCGGCGGGAAATATTTCGCCCTCGACGTCCGCGTGGTCCGCCTCCCGCGCCACGGTGCCTCCTGCCCGGTCGGTCTCGGGGTTTCCTGCTCGGCCGACCGCCAGGCGAAAGCGAAAATCACCAAGGACGGGATTTTCCTGGAAAAACTCGAAAAAAATCCCGGCCGTTTCATCCCCGACCAATACCGCGACTGGAAATTCAAGGGCGTGCCGATCAATCTGGACCTCGGGATGGAGGAAACCCTGGCCACCCTGTCAAAATATCCGGTGACCACCGCCGTTTCCCTAACCGGAACGATCATCGTCGCCCGCGACATCGCCCACGCCAAGCTCAAGGAGATCCTGGACGACACCGGCGATCTGCCCGACTACATCAAGAAGTATCCGGTCTATTACGCGGGCCCGGCAAAGACTCCCGCCGGTATGGCGTCCGGATCGTTCGGCCCAACCACCGCCGGACGCATGGACAGTTATGTGGATATTTTCCAAGCCAAGGGCGGATCGATGGTCATGCTCGCCAAGGGCAACCGCTCCCAACAGGTGACCGACGCCTGCAAGAAACACGGCGGCTTCTATCTGGGCTCCGCCGGAGGACCCGCCGCGCTGCTGGCCAAGGACCACATCACCTCGCAGGAAGTCGTCGCTTTCCCCGAACTCGGCATGGAAGCGGTGTGGAAAATCACGGTGGAGAATTTCCCCGCGTTCATCCTGGTGGATAACAAGGGCAACGATTTCTTCACCTCCCTCAACACCTGCCCGGTCTGCCACTGATGCCGCGGGTGATCCACCTGGCGGATCCGCTCGACTACGAGGCCGGCCTCCGCCTGCAGGACGACGCCGTCGCGGCGCTGCTCGACGGCTCCGGACCGGAAACGATCTATCTGTTGGAACACAGCCCGGTCTATACCATCGGCCGCCTGCGCGACCAATCGTCGCTGCGCGATCCGGACGCCCTCCCCCACCCGGTTTTCGATACCAACCGCGGCGGCCAGGCGACCTATCACGGTCCCGGCCAGTTGGTGGGCTATCCGATCCTCGACCTGACCCAACGCGGCCGCGACCTTCACCTCCACCTCCGCGCCATCGAGGACGCGCTGATCCGGCTTTGCGCGGAACTTGGCATCGCCGCGGACCGCCGCAACGGCCTAACCGGCGTGTGGGTGGCCGACCGCAAACTGGCCTCCATCGGCGTCGGCGTGCGCAAATGGGTGTCGATGCACGGCTTCGCCCTCAACGTGACCCGCGAATCGCTCGCCCCGTTCTCCGCCATCACCCCGTGCGGGATCGCCGGAGTCGCCATGACCTGTCTCGAAGACGAACTCGCCCGCCCGGTCACCGTGGCCGAAGTCGCGCGGCTGCTCGCGCCGGCGCTTGAGAAACTCTAGCAACCATGAACCTTCCCCGCATCGCGGTTTGTTTCCTGCTGGCCGTCCTCGGTTCCTGCGCACCCGTCCGTCGCCCGGATTTCTCACCGCCACCGCCAAACTTCCGGGTTGTCACCTACAACGTGAACTGGGGCTGCCCGAAACCTGACGCAGTGACCGCCTATCTGCGTGATTCCGGCGCGGACTTCGTCTTCCTCCAGGAAACCCATCCCGATTGGGAACACCGGATCGCGGCGGATCTCGGATCCACCTATCCGCACCGGATTTTCCACCACGAGGGAGGCGCGGGGGGCATCGCGGTACTCTCCAAATCCCCCCTGCTCAACCAGCGGATTCTGCCCGCCAAAGCAGGTTGGTTCCCGGCGTTGTTGGTGGAAACGAAATCACCGCTCGGGCGTGTCCAATGCCTCAATGTCCACCTCCGTCCGCCCCTGGGCGAGGATGGATCGGTTAGCGCGTCCGGCTATCTCAAGGCACCATCGGTCCACCGCCACGAACTCGCCGCATTCGTCACCGCCGTGCCGAACGGCCAACCCTGCCTCATCGCCGGCGATTTCAACGAACACGAGGACAAAGCCGGAGTCGCCTACCTATCAACCATCGGATTCTCCGACGCCCTGTCAGAATTCGACACCACCACCGCCACCTGGACATGGCCGGTTTTTCCCGGCATCACCCTGAAAAACCGCTACGACCACATCCTTTTCCGGGGACCGCTCCGGTGTGCCGGAGCAAAGGTCGTCCCGGTCCACGCCAGCGACCACCACCCCGTCGCAGCCGTGTTCACCCGCCCCACGGAAACCGCGCCGGACGCGAATTAACCGTTTCCCTCGTGGACCGGATGCTCGCCTCACGATGCAAATTCCCGAACGGCCCATCTTTCTCCTTCCCATCTAACCCGGATCTGGCATTCTCCCCGGTGAAACCTCCACGGCATGGCAACAACCCAGCCCATACGACCCATACAACCTATGCCCATGCCGGAAGACCACTTCATCCCACCCCACGGCGGCTACGAAGACCTGCTATCTTTCAGGAAGGCCCGCATTGTCTATGACGGCACCGTCCGGTTCTGCGCGCGGTTCATGGACAAGCGCGACCGCACGGTGGACCAGATGACCCAGGCGGCTCGGTCCGGTAAGCAGAATATCCTGGAGGGCAGCCAGGCATCCGGCACATCCAAGGAAATGGAGATCAAGCTGGTGAATGTGGCCCGTTCCAGTCTGGAGGAACTGCTGGAGGACTACCGGGATTACCTCCGCACGGGTGGCCATGTGCTTTGGGAAAAGGACTCCACAGAGGCGCTCTTTGTGAGAAAACTGGGGGCGCGGCCGGATGTGTCCTATGAGACTTATGGAACATTTTTTGAAACCCGCCCGCCCGAGATCGTGGCCAATATCCTCATCTGCCTTATCCACCAGACCAATTACCTCCTGGATCAGCAACTCCGCGCTTTGGAAAAGGCCTTCCTCGCCGAAGGCGGCCTCCGCGAACGCATGACCCGCGCCCGCTTGGACGCGAGGCGGAAACCAGGGGATAATCAGGGAAAATAGCTCCCATACGAGATATATGTCCCATAAGACCTATCCCCTTCACATCTTCCACGTTCCATGCTCTCATTCACCTTTCGCGAATCGTAGGCAAAAGGTGGTGGGGATGGGGTTATTGGTTATTTGTTACCGGTTATTGGGGGGGGAGGTGCGCTTTTTCATCCACGATCCACCATCTCCGATCCCGACCCGCCCGGAGCGGACTCCGGGACGGGCATGCGGTTTCACAGCCGCTTCAGCCGGAGATTCCGGAACTGGATTTTCATCGGCGGGCCGGGGTGCATTTGGAGGGCGATGATCCCGCGCGCGTTTTCCGGTTTCACCCGGTGGTCGGTGATCTCGCACATCACGGTGCCGTTGATGGAAAGCGTGATCGCGGAGCCCCGGCAGATGATGTGATAGGTGTTCCAATCGCCCGGCTTCACCCGCTTGAGCAGGTCCGCCGGGTCGGCGAGCGGCGAGGTGGTTTTCTTGCCATCGGCCGCGATGTCCACCTTCTCGCCGCGGCCGGCGATGAGGGCGTATTGGTGGTGATAGACGAATCCAGTTAGAGAGCCGTCGCCGGTAAGGTCCGCCTGATAGCCGAAGGTGTCCCAGTTGGGCAGCTCTTCCGAGCGGATCTGGATTCCGGAATTTCCCTGCGCGCTGATTTTGTATTCCGCCAGCAGCTCGAAATCGGCGGGCCGGTCGCCGCGCCAGATCAGGTAGTTGCATTCCTTGCAGGGCTTTTCCGGCGTGCTTTCGGAGGTGAGCGCTCCGTCCTCGACCTTCCACCATCCGGGCTTTCCGTTCCAACCCGCGAGGTCGCGGCCGTTGAAGATCGGGACGAATCCGGGTTCCGCCGGCCACTCGGATAGAACCTTGGCCGCCTCCGCCCTAACCGCCGGATCCGCGTCCTTGGCGGCCGCGTCCACCGCCGTCCGGGCCGCGGGATCACCGATCTTGCCGAGAACGCGCAGCACCGCCAACTTCGCACCGCCCTGGGCCGACGGCAGCAAGGCTATCAGCTTTCCGCCGGACAACCCGGGCTGGGTTTCCCGCGCGCAAATCGCCGCCAATGCGGCCTCCGCTTCGGATAGGGTGGCAGGCTGGGCCAGGGCGGCGGCAACTCCCGGAATGTCCCCGGTTCTGCCAAGGTCGCGCAGCGCCTTGAGGCTGGCGTTTGCCAATCCGGCATCCGCACCGGCGGACCATTCCAACAATTTCGGAATCCCCGCCTCAATCCGCCGCTGGCCGATGGCGGCCACCAGCGCGGGCCGGTGTTTCGGGTCGGCGGCGTTTGCCATTCCTATCAAAGTTTGGTCCGCATCCTTGCCGGAAATTCCGACCAACCCGGCCATCGCCTCCGCGGCGACCGTCGGCTCGGAACCCGTCGCGAGCGAGGCAAACAACGGCAACGACGACGCGGAACCGATCTGCGAGAGGCTGCGGACCGCGGCGGTCCGCAGTTCGACGGGCCCGCCCTGTGCCAGCGGCACCAGCGCCGGTTCCGCAGTGGCATCGCGCCGGAGACCGAGCGCTTGCACGAGATCCATCCGCTTCGGTTCCGGGGCTGCGGCGAGTTCGGCGACTAACAGGCGAGTCACGTCGGGCCCCTGGATTTCCATCGCGATCCGGATCGCCGCACCGGAGGGAATGTCTTTTCCGCTGCGGATCGCATCGGCAAGCACCGCCAGTCCGGCCGCGCCCCGCGAGCGGACGGCACCCCGCAGTGCCGCAATCCGGGAATGCTCCGGCAGATCCGGCAGAGCGCGCAGTTTGTCATAAATGGCGGTCGATTCCGGACCTTCCCCGGCACAAGCAAGCAGCCCTTCGGTCACCGACGGACGGTTCGCCGGTTCGCATTTTGCCAGAGCGGCGTCCAGCACCGGGACCGCGGCGGCGCCAAAGGCACCCAGCGCCCGCGCGGCGGCCTGCGCCACGGCGGGATCCGGATCGGATAGAAGCCCGCCCAACGGCCCGACCGATCCCGGATCCTTGCGCACGGCCATGCTGGAAATCACTCCCACCCGCATCCGGCCATTGACTTTACCGAGCGCGGAACGCAGCGCCGCATCCGCCGCGGGATCCGGGATCGGTTCGAGCGCGAAGCGCGCCATGTCGGATAGGGATTCGTCCGCGAGCAACGGCTCCAGCACCGGCACCGCCTGAGCGGTTCCAACGCGCGCCAACTCCCGGCAAGCCGCCGCTTTCTCCGCGGGCGACGCACCGCTCTTGAGCACGGCGAGCAGCGGCTCTTCCTGGGCGGACAAGGTGCCGGCACACAACAACACGGCAAGACAAAGACGTTTCATGGTTCGCATCATTTGAAATTGGGATCAGAAGGTGTAGGGAGCGCGCATCGCGCGGTTTTTCAGGCGATTGGCCTCGGCGTCGCCGACGAACTCCGCTTTTGCCAGATCGAACTTCAGGTTCCGCCCGAGTTTTTCGACAATGTCAGCGGCGAGACAGATGCACATCGAGCGGAACATCACCTCGGGATTGGCAACCGTATCCCGGCGCGAACGGATGCAATCGAGGAAATCCCGGATGTGATTGAACGGACGGCGCGTTCTAACCGCATACTCGGCCAAGATCCGTTTGTAGTCCTTCATCAGCACGGGAGAGGAAACATCGGGCTTCGAATAGCCATCCGCGGCCCCGGCCCAGCCTTCCGTGCCGTCAAACCGCTCGCCACAGGATCCGCTCCAATACTGGCACGGTTCCCACACGCTGCCGGCAATCCGATAGAGCACGAGTTTCACGCCATTGGAAAGGCGCGTCACCATGGTCGCGTCCGGGCCCGCGAACTCGAAGTCGATGGACGTGACATTTGTCATATCCAACCCCGCGAGCGCCTGCGCCACCGTGTGAGCGCCCCACTGGGCCACGTCCGTGGCGAGATCCTCGTGATCATACCAGCCGTTGCCATTCACATAGCCGGCGTTGTAGGGCCTCATCGGACTCGGCCCTAACCAGAGATCCCAATCCAGATCCGCCTTCGCGGGTTCGGGTTGTGCCGGAAGCCAGTCGCGCCGCAACCCGCCCCGCCAGCGGCAGTCGGCATACACCGTGTGGATCTGCCCCAACCGCCCCATCCGCGCCATCTCGATGGCGCAAACGTGGGGCGACTCGCTGAGCCGCTGGGCACCGGTTTGATAGACACGGCCGTAGCGCCGCGCCGTTTCGACCACCCGCAGGCCCTGCGCGACGGTTAGGCAGGCCGGTTTCTCGCAATACACGTCCTTTCCCGCGCGCATCGCCAGCACCGAGGCCAACGCGTGCCATCGGTCGCCGGTGGCGATCAGCACGCCCTCCACATCCGTCCGCTCCGCCAGAAGCTGCCGCATGTCGCTGTAAACGGCGCAGCCGGTGTTGCCGTTTTTCCCATCGACCGCCGCCTTGGCCGCCTCGCGCCGTTCCTTGCGGACATCGCACACCGCCACAAACTGGACGTCCTGCTGGCCAAGCATCACGCTTAGGTCGCCCGATCCCCGCCCGCCGATGCCGATGCCGGCCATCACGATCCGGTTGCTGGGCGCGACAGCCCCGTCCCTGCCCAGCGCCCTGGCCGGGATGAAATACGGCAACCCGACCGCTCCCGCGGCCGCGGCTCCTCGTGTTAGAAAACTTCGGCGGGTGAGATTGTTGTTCGCTGGATTCTCCATAACATGCCGCGCGTTCCGCGCTTCCGGACTACGGCGTCAGGCGGCGGGATCTTTCGGGGGCGAACAGGGCGTTTCCGGCGGGTCATTTGTCGGGGGAAAAGCTCCATACCCAGTCGCCTTCCGCTCCCTCGCCCGTCGGACCAACTCGCGCTTCGATTTGCTCTCCTCCGTCATCCTTGCGGTCGAGTCCGACACCCCACAACTTGTATTTGCCATCCGGTGTTTTTTGATAGCCCATCGGTTTGCCGCTCACCAGATCGACGGGAAGCGGCTTTCCGGATGACAGGGTGACCCCGGCGAGGGTCTCCGGATAGCCGCCGTTTTTGATCCGGTATTGTTCCAGAACGCAAGCGATCACGGCCTGGTCGATGAGACACTGGGCGTATGCCGCCTTACCTAACATACGTAACGCGAGAAGCGTCGAATCCTCCATCCAGGTGAGAAGATTGAGATCACGGCACATCCGGGACAACGCACTGGAATGGCTCGTTTGGTTCCGGTATTGCTCCGTAGCCGCCAGAGCGGCACTCCACCCCTGATCCCGGAGCGGCAGAATAACCGTATCCAGAACGACCTCTCCGAAATTGGCGGCACTGCCGTCGAAGAAGCCGTCCGGCATCAGGCGCAACTTTGCCGAGGCGGCCGAGTCGGTATCTTCCGTCCAAGGCATCTCGCCCCGTTTCAACTGCCGCCAGGCAAGCATCATAGTCGCCGCTTCAGCGCGCCACGCCTCCAACGTGCCGCCGCGAAGGTCCAGATTGGAAAGCTCCACCTCCAACCGTTCGAAACCCTCCACGGTGCCCGCGCGGGCATCACATAACTCGCGCACAGTGAACGCCAGGCACTGGCTATTCGCGCATGCAACAAGCATCCCGATCAGATTCTCCTCCGCCGACGCCTCGCCGATCCGGATCAGAATCCGGATCGACTCGTGGGCCTTGCCGACTTCACCACAACGAGCGGCGGCGGTTGCCCGAAGTGCCAAGGCACCGGAAATCGGCTGGACCGCGAGCAAGTGGGACACCGAGTCCAGAAGAGGGCCTCTACCCGCGACGCGCGTCTTCAACGCGGGCGTCCACTGCGCCTCGCGCCGGTCCAAGCCCGCCGCGAGTTCGGCGACGGTGGCATCCTGGACGGACAGGCACTCCAGCACCGTGCGCGCGGGATTCTCCGAACGGGAAACCTCGGGCCGCAACCCGCTCAGAAAGTCACTCCAAACCGTCATGTCACACAATGCTCCGCTTCTATCGGCACCTAGCGATTTGGGCCGCTTCTTTCCCGATACCCGGCCCATGTCCTCCTTCCAGAATGCCAGTTCCTTGAGACGTTTCCGTTTCAGGGCCGGTTCACCTTTGTCACGATCGCCGTCCACCACGAGCGCGATATCCTTGAGGATGGGAATCGCACAGAAATTCCGTTCGTCGGGCACGGGGTCGGGAAGCACCTCGTTCAGATCGGTGCTTTCTCCGGCGGCTTTGAACTTCGCCTCGGTGGCGCGCAACGCGCGGGCACCGCCCCAGTTGACGGACAGCCACAGCAGTGCGACAAGGGCCAGAATGAAAATGAGAAACCACGCGCTCACGCGGAACCAGCGGCGTTTGAATGGGTTGGTCATGGGTTGGTTGGTCTGATGGCTAGACGTTGGCGGCGGGCGATTTCTGTCCGAATGCCGGAGTATTTCGTGGAGAATGCCCCTGGCCCCGGAATTTGGGATTGCCCCGCCGCGCGGATTTGCTAGTTTTCCGACCGTGAAAGCGCTGTTTTGTTTGTTTGTGTTGGCGTCCGGTTTCGCGCAAGCGAGGGTTTGGACGGATTCCCAGGGGCGCACGTTGGAAGCGGAGATCGTCCGCGCGGATGACGCCGCGGTGGTGGTCAACCGCGGCGGCAAGGAGGTCAAGCTGCCGTTGGACAAGCTATCCGACGAGGACCGCAAGTTCGTGGACGAATGGCTCAAGGACCGGGCCTCCGGCAAGACCAACAAATCCGGAGACGATGCCGGAAAAGCCTCCGACGAAAAGCCCGAGGCGGCGGGTGATGGAAAGACCCTGGAGTTTGATGGAAAACCGTTGGAAACCGGCGGCAAGATGAACACCTACGAATACGCCTACGACGCGGAAACCCTGGAACGCGTGACCAAGAAGCTCAAGGGCAAGGACACCGGCTACAAGATCGCCGTCGCCGTGCCCGCCGATTTTGATCCATCCAAACCGCAGCGTGTATTTATCGCGAACACGGCGGTCAACAACGACGATCAGGCCCGCTCCGGAAACTTCGGTGTGTTCGGCATGTATGCTCCCGCCTGCGTTGCCAACGGATGGGTCTGTTTGGCCTACGACACCAGCATCGGCCGCGCGAATCACAACACCGACATCCTATGCGCATTCGCCAAGCTCAAGAGCGTGTGGCCGGGCATCACGGGCTGGGATTTCGCCGTCGGCGGATTTTCCGGTGGCGCCAAGGGATGCTTCTATCCGTGCGGATATCTCCTGAAGAACGACTACCGCGTGACCGGCGCGTTTCTCGGCGGATGCAACGCGGATTTCAGTGCCAAAGGGAAGGAACTCTACAACGCCCCGTCCGGCGGCTATCGGAAGGTCAAGGTGTTCATGAGCACCGGCAAAACAGACGATCTGGTTTCCGAGGGCAGCGTGAAAGGCGTTCTGGCCAGCCTCAAGGCCAACGGGATGCGAATCACCCGCAGCGAGTTCTTCGACGGCGGGCATTCGTTTCACAAACCGCATTTCGAGGACGCGCTGAAGTGGTTCGCGGAACCCGCCGGAAAATAGCGATCCATCCGATCCACAAGGCGCTTGCCACGGGTCGCGGGGACCGCTAGAACCCCGCCCATGGACCCGGCAATTGGCATCATCGGCGGCAGCGGACTCTACGAGTTGGACGGCTTTGAAATGACGGACGAGCGTGTGGTGGAGACCCCGTTCGGCCCGCCATCGGACGCGCTGGTAGGCGGCAACTTCGCCGGCCGCAAGGTGTGGTTTCTCCCCCGCCACGGGCGCGGCCACCGGATCCTTCCTAACGAAATCAACCATCGCGCGAATGTTTGGGCGCTGCGCAGTTTGAACGTCCGGTGGCTGGTCTGTGTGACAGCGGTGGGCAGTCTGCGCGAGGAATACCACCCGCGCGACGTGTTGCTGCCGGACCAGTATTTCGACCGCACCTCGCGCCGGGAGCATCACACGTTTTTCGGTCGCGGGATTGCAGCGCATGTCGGTTTCGCCGAACCGGTTAGTGCCGGGCTGCGGACGATCCTGCGGGATTGCGCCAGCGCGGCCGGCATCCGCTGCCACGATGGCGGCACCTACGTGAACATGGATGGCCCGGCGTTTTCCACCCGCGCGGAAAGCAACGCCAACCGGCAACTGGGATTCGATGTGATCGGCATGACCAATCTCCCGGAAGCCAAGCTCGCGCGTGAGGCAGAGATCGCACTCGCCACACTGGCGATGATCACCGACTACGATTGTTGGAAAACCGACGAAGAACCGGTGACCGCGGAAACCGTGATCGGCCATTTGCAAGCGAACGTCGCCACGGCCAAACGGCTTCTATCCGCCGCGATTCCGCTGATCCCGACCGAGCCCAACTGGCCGGAGCATCGCTCGCTGGATGGCGCGATCATGACCGGGCGCTCGCTGTGGCCGGAAGCCACCGTGACCGAACTCCGGCCGATCCTGGAACGGTTTTGCTAACCAATCGACCGAAATCACCACCCTCTCCGGCCCTCGATCGCCCGCATCAGCGTGAGTCCGTCGGCGTGTTCCAGTCCGCCGCCCGCCGGCAGCCCTTGGGCGATCCTCGATATCCGGCACTTTCCACCCCGGAGCAGGCCGGCCAGGTAATTGGCGGTCGCCTCGCCTTCGACGTCCGCGCCGAGGGCCAGAATCACCTCGATGGAGCCCTCCGCCTGTTCGATCCGGCGAAGCAGCGGCGGAATCCTGAGATCCTCCGGCGCGACACGGTCCAACGGCGAGAGTTTCCCGCCCAAACAATGGTAGCGCCCGCGAAAGGCTCCCGAACGCTCCAGCGGCAGCACGTCGGTCGCCTGTTCGACCACACATAACAATTGATCATCGCGCTTCGGATCATCACATAACTGGCACGCGGCATCGGTGGCGAAGAATCCGCATACCGGGCATGCGATCACCGTGTCACGAGCCTCCATCACCGCTTTGGCGAGTTCCGGAGGATCGGCCTTGGGGCTTTGCAACAGCCACATGGCGATCCGCTCGGCGCTGCGCGGCCCCACGCCTGGCAAACGCTTGAGTTCGCCGATGAGGTTTTTGACGGGTTCGGGAAAATCAGCCTGTGCCATGGTGTGTTAGGTATCTCCGGATATCCGCTTTGCACGGATCGGGGGTTCGGCACCGTCGCAGGGCAAGCGGTGTTTGCTCGCGTAAAACCACACGCAAACGCCCACCCACAGCACCGCCACCAGCGGTGCTCCAACCGTCGGCCGATGCGCGGCAAGCGCCAGCACCGGTGCCCAGGCGGCCACCAGCAGCAGAGTGCAAATCCACAGCACCACCCTCCGCCAGACTCCCGGCACCGAGAGCATCGCCCATGCCAGCCCCACTCCGAAAAACGCGGTTGCCGACCACAATCCCCACGTCGGCAGCGATTTCGGAAACGCCGAGCCAACCGGCTGCCGCAACGCCGCCGCCAACGCATCCACAACCGAAGCATCCACCGCCGCAAGCGCTCCCAGAGCGGTCAATCCGGCCGCAAGCAACACCGCCAACGCCCCAATCAGTGCGGCGGCGGCGGGAACATGGGCCTCGGGCTGGCGGTTAATCGGTCGGTTCATGCGCCGCCGATTGATGGACGAATTTCCGCCCGCTGGCAACTACCGATATGAATGCTCGCACATTCCCCGCTGAAAATCCGGACCTCCACGCGAAACCCGCGATTTCCGGCCACCCGCCGATTTTTCCCATTCCAAAACGACTCCGGATGTGGTTTATTCCCCACATGACGCTCGCAAGCAAAATCACACTCTCCCGGTTGCTGCTCGTCCCGGTGTTCGCCGTGTTGGCGATCTACTACGGTCATAGTGTGGCGGACGGCGCCCCACGCGAGTGGCTCCGCTGGGCCGCGCTGGCCGCGTTCATCACCGCCGCCGCCAGCGACGGCATCGACGGATGGATCGCCCGGCGTTTCAACCAGCGCTCGAAGTTCGGCGCCGTTATCGATCCGATCGCCGACAAATCGCTTCTCCTAACCGCATTCATCACCCTGACCGCGGTCGATTGGGGTCCGAACGACTGGCACCTGCCGCTGTGGCTCACGGCGCTGGTGATCGTGCGCGACTGCATCATTCTCGGAGGGATCGTGGTGCTCCATTACACCGGCCACGAGGTCAAGATCGCCCCGCAGTGGAGTGGAAAAATCTGCACCGTGGCGCAAATGGTCGCGCTGGGCTGGGTGATGCTCAAATGGGTGCCGTTTTCACCGATCTATCCGTGTATGGTGGCGGCGGCATGCACCGTGTGGTCGGGTGTGGATTATGTGCGGCAGGGCCTGCGGATTCTCCACGAGAGCGTACACACCTCGATCTAATCGGAAGCTCCGGATTCGCCCGGAGCCAGCAGTACCGCCACCCACACCGCCACCCAATGGCTGAGAAACTCGTAGTTTCCGGTTAGAGCGATGACCGAACTGCGGTCGAACAACAATCCGCCCGTGGCGACGACCAGCAACACCGCCGGCCAGCGAAGCGAATGGCGTCTCCACAACCTCAGCGCGCCCCAGGCCGCGGCCGCCAGCGCCAGCGTATGCCCTGCCAGCGCAACCAGGCCGCCACCGCGGAAAGTCGCCACATAGCTGGAATGTTCATGGTTGAGAAAATCCACGTCCTTTCCGGTTACCGCCAGTCCCTTACCGCACCAGCGGGATGCCGCCATTGATTTCCACAAATGGAGATAGATCTTGGTTCGTCCCGCGCTTGCCCGTTTCAGATAGGCGGAGGTGTGATCCTCCGTGGTCTCCACGCGTTTTCCGGGATCAGGGACTTTGGGAGGCGGCGGCTTCGGGCGCGGCGCACTGGGCGATCCGGACTTTGGAGGCTCAGCACGCGATGCCGGTTCCAGCGACTCCGATTTGGGTGAAATGAGATTCTCCTTGAAATGAAGGCCCCCGTATCCCACGGCGATACCCAACGCCACAACCGCCAGTGTTCTCAGCAGGAACCGGAGCGGCCGGCCCGGCAAAACAAGCGCCAGGGCAAAGCAGCCCATCATGGCCCCGCTGCGCGACGCGGTCAGATACACTCCGGCCACCAATGCCACACACCAACCCCACCGCATCCACGGATTGCGGACTCCGCCATCCGCCATCGATTCAAGCAGCAGCGCGAAGGCCAGCGCGAAATAATACGCCGCGTAATTCGCGTTGTCCCACGCGATCTGCCCGAATGCGGCGGTCAGCATCCGTGTCGGCCAGATGAGCGCCATCCGCAACTGGCTGTAGAAATTCCCATATCCCCCCAATTCGATGTACCGCTCGATCGAAACCAGATACCCGATAAACGACCCCGTCACGATCAGAGCCAGCACCGCAAACCCGGTCCATTTCGCATACCGGTGAAAGCGTTTCTCCACCAACACCGCCACCAGAACCGCCAAGCCCACCGCGCCTATCAGTCCTTGCGCGGCCGCACCCGTTGCCGCGACCGGCGGAACTCCGTTCCACACCCCGCCGATCCACGAAGCGGCATGCGCGATCAGCAGTCCGGCAACCGCCAGCGCGCCACGGGCCCCAGACTTTCGCAACAGCGGCCAAAGGATTCCGCGAAAACCCATCATGGCTAACAACCCAGCCAATAACAAATGCTGCTGGCGATACTCCGGCGACGACCACACCAGGTGCGATGCCACCACCAGCACCAGCGCCACCGCCGCGAGAAACCCGCGGAGCGCGGCGTCCTGCGGCGCTTCGCCGACAAGCGATGACGTCCCGTCGCTCACGATCCGGTCCGGGTGGCCAACAGCGGTCCGGCCACCGCGTGGCGGGTGATGAATTCCCGCGCCAGCGCCTGATAGGATTGGCTCCCCGAGCCTAACGGATCATGTTCGAAGATCGTCTTGCCATGGCTCGGCGCCTCACCGATCCGGATCGTCCGCGGAATGAGCGTCTGATACATCTGGTCGGGAAAATACCGGCTCACCTCCTCCACCACCTGCCTGGATAGCAGGGTTCGGCCGTCGTACATCGTCATCACGATTCCTTCCATCCGGATATCGAGTTGTGCGTCGGATCCACGGATCTGGTCGATCACATGCACGATTTTCGCGAGTCCCTCCAGGCCGAACCACTCGCATTGGAGCGGGATAAGGATTTCATCGGCCGAGGCGAGGGCGGAGGTCATCAGCACCCCCAGCGAGGGCGGCGTGTCGAGGATGCAGTATTCGAAAAGATCGTTGGGCTTGAGCGCCTGGAGAATCCTCCGCAAGCGGGTGAGGTGGTCGTCGCTGCGGGCCAACTCGATTTCCACTCCGGCCAAATCCATTTCCGATGGGACCAGCGAGAGGTTTTCCCGTCCGGTGGCCATGATCTGCTGGTGGACCGTGGTTTCGCCCAGCAGAACCGGGTACATGCTGCCGCCTTCCGGCACTTCCAGACCGAGCCCGCTGGTGCAGTTGGCCTGCGGATCGAGGTCCACCAAGAGCACGCGCTGGCCCTGCAACGCGAGACCGGCGGATAGATTGAGGGCGGTGGTGGTTTTACCCACTCCTCCCTTCTGGTTGGCGATGGCGACGACTCTCATGGGCTGGTGATGGCGGACTGACGGGCGGAGTCTTGCCGGAAACCCGGCGCTTGGCAACTAAAACCCCCGCCGTTCGGGCTTTACTTCGAGCGTGGAAATTCCCACCGTTTTTCCCGCACGATGACCGATATTTTCACGCCAGAAAAACGTTCCGAGGTCATGTCCCGCATCCGGGGGCGCGACACCAAGCCGGAGATCGCCCTGCGCTCGCTGCTGCACCGGATGGGGTATCGTTTCACCGTGAATGGTCCGAAAAACCGCGGACTTCCCGGCAAACCCGATGTGGTTTTGCCCCTGCTGCGCACGGTGGTGTTCGTCCACGGCTGTTTCTGGCATGGCCACGAGGGGTGCAAGCATTTCCGGCTACCCAAATCCCGCCACGATTGGTGGGTCGCGAAAATCTCGGGAAACAAGGCGCGCGACCAGCGCAACGAGTCCGCTCTCCGCGAGATGGGCTGGCATGTCGTCACCATTTGGGCCTGCGCCTTGGGAACCCACGCCGCGCGGACCTGGCTGGAAGCGCGGCTGCCAAACCTTCTCGGCCCACCCGGTGCCTCACCCGCGCTGCCCATGGTTGCCGAAGACGCCACTCCCTATCGGACCGGAAACCCGTGATTGATGGCCGGCGCGGCGGAGCCACCGCCGCACCGGCCTATCGTTCACCGCGCGTGCCCGCGCGGGTCGCCGGTTAGGTATTAACCCACCACCACCCGGCGACGACGGAAGCCCCGAATCAACACCGGCGGGACCTAGCAAGAAGCCGGTTGCCGATCCGAAAACCTCCGTGAAAGCGAATGCCACGCCGGACAAGCCGGACGCGGACGCATTCTGGGGAAACCCCAACCATCGGCCAAGCCCCCCGTTCGGGTAGCGGCTTCCGCGGTTTCACCACTCCGGACCGCACTGGCGCAGCGCTTCATAGAGCGTGATCGCCACTGCCGTGGATAGGTTCAGGCTGCGAACGCCCCCCAGTTTCATCGGAATCCGCAGCGCGTGATCGCCGGCCGCCGCCACCATCGGTTCGGGCAGCCCCTTGGTTTCGCATCCGAAAACCAGATAGTCGCCGGGGCGGAACGCGACCTCCCAGTGGGAACGCTCGGCCTTGGTGCTCAGATACCAAAACCCCGCGGCGGCATCCGCGCTTTCACGTAGGGATTCCAGCGAATCCCACACCGTGACATCCACATCCTGCCAATAGTCCAGCCCGGTCCGGCGGACGTGCTTGTCATCCAGCGAAAACCCCAGTGGACGGATCAGATGCAACCGCGAGCCGGTGGCCACCGCCAGCCGCCCCGCCGCACCGGCGTTGTGCGGGATATCCGGATGAACCAGAACCAGATTGAACATGCTCGGTTAGGGTGCGTAAACCAACCGGAACCCGAGATCCGGCCGACGCAAGCCGCGGTCGGCCAACCATTCGCGGCTCAGCGCCCCGTTGGTCCGGTTCAGATAGGATCCGCCGATCACCACCCACTGCGGACGGCCGGCGGGATTGTCCGGAGGCACGCCGGGTCGCAGAGTCCACTCGGCCACCGACCCCGCCATGCCCAACAACCCGTTGCGGGTGCGGTCCGCGGTTTCCGCCGACACCGCCTGCCACGACCCGGGAGGCAGTTTGGCCGGTTCCTCGATCCCCACGCGCAGCGCGGCGAACCATTCCTCCTGGGTTGGCAACCGCGCCTTTTTCCACTCGGCATAAGCCACGGCGTCCCACCAATCGACCCCCACCACCGGGGTGTCCATGGAAACCTCGCGGCCCTGCCAAGTGCCGCGCACCATGGCGGCATCCAACAGAGCGGGCCAGTCGTCCGGCGCGTGACCGGATTTCTCCGGCGGTTGTTTGTCGTGATCGAACATCTTGCTGCGGCCGTTTTTCGCGTGCAGTTCCAGTGTTTCGAGAAACTCCCGGTATTCACCGATCGTCACCTCGTGGGCGGCAATGCGGAAGGCTTTCAACGGGCCTTTTCCTCCATCCGGCGTGGGATGTTCACCCGCTTCTATCAAAACCGCGCCAGGCAGTTCGGTCTTGGTCACCGTCCGCGGTTTCCTTCCGCTTGCCAACAGCACCACCGTCGCCAGCACCACGGACACCGCCACCACCGCAACGGCCCACATCGGAAATTTCTTCGGCCGCACCACCGCGGCGGTCATCGGAGTCATCGCGGGAACCAATTCCGCCAATTGCTGCTCGATCTGCTCGCAATAGCCATGCACGGCCTGCCAGGTCAGCGGGTTGCCCTCCAACCCGCCGCGCATCCAGCCCAGCAGTGTCAGAATGCGGGTCGCGCCGGGCAAACCGTCGGCCACCAGCGCAGGCAGCCGCGTTCCGAAGTTCGCCACGTCGCGTGCGGATTGGTCGGGATCGCGTTCCCCCGCGACGACCAGATTGTCCATGCGGACCACTCCCGCGTCGTCGATGCGCACGGCTTCCGGGCCGAACATCGCCGTGGCGTGACCGCGCGACTCGTGATAGAGATTGGCCTCCGCCACCCGCCGCAGAAAGTAAGCGAGCTTCGCCGGCTTCAACGGTTCACCCGCGCGCAGGCGGTCCGCCAGCGACACGCCGGGCAGCAATTCCAGCGCGCAATAGCAAACCCCGCCGCTGGAAACCGCCTCGAACACCGTTCCTATCAGCGGGTGATCCACCGCCGCCTTGGCCCGTACGTCCGCCAGAAACGCGTCCATCCGGCCCATCGCCTCCGGTTTGAGTTCTTCGATCACCACCGTGCGCCCCACCGATGCCTGGTCCGCGATCCATCGGCGCGTGTCCGGCGTTTCTGCCAGACTTTCCTTGAGCACGTACTCACCAAGGCGGAGGGATTCGGGAACGTCGTCCATGATCGATAGGCTAACGGGAAAATACGGGATCAGGGCGGTGGCAACACACCGGGGAAGTTCGGGTCCGGGGTGTTGAACGGAAGGTTGGGGTCGTTCGCCATCGGGTCAGCGGCGGGCGCCACCCGCTCCCTGCTGCGGGCCGCCAGGTCGCGCGGACGAGCGTCAAGATCCACCACCTCGCCCTTGTAGTGGAGGGAAACCACATAGCCGTAATACTCGAGTTCGCCGAACAAATGGTCCGTGGCCGGATCCCTCTGCGGAATCGTATAGGTCACCTGTAGGCTTTCCTCGTTATCCAGAAAATCGTAGGGCTCGGTCACGCAAATTCCCGCCGATGCCCAGCTCTTGTCCTCCAGCGGAACGATGCCGTCGCGCTTGCTGCGGTTGAATAACTCCACGCTCACCACCACATCGTTGGGGTTGATCTCCTCCCCCGGTGCCTTCTCAACCGGGATGGTCAGAATAACCCGCTTTCCGTCCGGATGATCCGGGTTTTCGAATTTCCGCACTGTCCCGAGAGCGACCGTTCCGGTGGGAACTCGGGTCTGGAACCCGTCGCGGAGTTTTTCATGGGCCTTGGTGTAGAGCGTGCCCGCTTTGGACGGCTCCAGCGCGGCCACCTTCGCGAAATAGTCGGATGCGGTGTCGAAAACCCCCAGCGCCTCATGCACCATACCCAGCTCGAACAGAACCTGCGGCTCGTTGGGCGCGAGACCCTTTGCCTCCTCAAGTTTCAGCACCGCCCTCCCCATGTCGCCCGCCACCCGTGCCTGCTTGGCCTCGGTTACCAACCGCTCCGCCACCGGATCGGCGATCGGCGGAACCTTCAGCGGCGTCGGAGGCGGCAAATCCGAAACCGCCACCGGCTTCGGCGCGGGAACGGCGGCCACCGGACGGATCACCACCGGCTCCGCGACCTCCCGCGGCTTCTGCGCGGCGGACGGCACCGCCACCACCTTCACCACCTCGCGCTCCACAATTCTCACCTCACGAGCCGACTCCAACCGCGCCGCGAGCGCGATCCCGGCCACAATGATCTCCGCAAACGCGACCGCCCCCAGCGCGAAACACGCGAGGGAAAACACGGGGACACGTCCCGCCGGGGACACGGCTTTCGGAAGATTGCTCACTCGCGGGGAATGCTGCCCCCTCTCCCCCGCCCTGTCAACCCGCGCCTGCGTTCCACGCGAAAATCGCGCAACGCGCACCATCAGGGAGCACCAATGCCGCCTGACAGGAATCCCCAGCAGGGAATCCGGATACGAGAGTTTCGAGACTCTTGACCGACTGATAGATCGATTGGAACGCATCCCCGCGCCACGGATTGTGGACTTATACGTCACTTGCGGAGGACCACCGTGGTCAAACCTCCCCAAAAGCGACGTCGAACGGTTTTTTCAACGCATGGCCGCTGCCGGTGTCAATCTCAGACACGAGCGCCCCGACGGTCTATCAAACGTCATCTGCACGTGTCCCTAAGAAACCGAAGGATCCAACAGGTTGCTTCCGCCACCTGGGACCATCCGAATCGTGGTTCCGAACGCAGATCCACCCTAACGCTCCAGCGCCGTGGCGTCCGGCCAGGCTGAAGCGAGCGGATGGATGCGAAGCGCGCCGATCCGGACCGGGCCTCCTTCCGCTTTGGCGGATAGGCCGTTTCCACGCGGCAGAACGAACTGCGTGGAGGAGACCACGCCATCGTTGACAAAGACCTCGAGCGAAGTGCGGTCGATGAGCAGTTCCAGTTTCCGCAACGGTTCGTCGGGCGGTGGATTGCTTTCATGGTTTTCATACGGCTTGCGACAGAGCGTATGCAAGGCACCACGGGCCAACAAGGATTTTGCCCGGCAGATTCGTTCCGATGCTCCGTTTCGCGCGGCACCGGTGAGTTGCGGCTTGCATGCCGCCGCCGGGCGGGCAGACTCGGCGCGTGCGCATCCTCGTCACCGCAGGTCCCACCCGCGAACCCATTGATCCGGTCCGTTTTCTGACGAACCGATCCTCGGGAAAGATGGGCTATGCGCTCGCCCATGCCTTCCAGCACGCGGGCCACTCGGTGCTGCTGGTTTCCGGCCCCACCGACCTGGATGTGCCCGATCACGTCGATTTCATCCCGGTGGAAACCGCCGCCGACATGTGCGACGCCGTGCGCCATTCGATCGGGCGGATGGACATCGCGGTTTTCGCGGCGGCGGTGGCCGACTACACGGTTCGCGATCCCGCACCGGAGAAAATCAAGAAATCCTCCGACCCGCTGACGCTTGAGTTGGTTAAAACAACTGACATCCTCGGATCCGCCCGGGAGCCGTTCGGGTTCGAAGGAACCCTGGTCGGTTTTGCCGCCGAAACCAACGACCTGGAGGCCAACGCCCGCGACAAGCTGACCCGCAAGCGCTGCGACCTGATCATCGCCAACGACGTTTCGAAGCCGGGCATCGGTTTCGATTCCGACCGCAACGAAGTCCTCCTCGTCTATCCGACCCACAACGAACAAGTCCCCGAAACCACCAAACACGACCTCGCCCACCGCCTCGCCCACGCCATTCTCACCCTCCATGCGGAGCGGGTGGGGTGCGAACCGTAGCTTTCGGTTGTCGGATTTCGGAAAACCATCCACGGAGGCCGCCGGATAGACACAAGACTTCAAGACGCAAGACACAAGAAAGAACCCGGCGCGCCAGCGCTCCCGCTTTCTCCCCAATAACAAATAACAAATAACAAATAACTTCCCCACCCATGACCGACCTCGAACTCGCCATCCATGCCGCGCTTGAAGCGGGCAAGCTGCTCCGCGCCCATTTCGGCACCGATGCGGTCGTCGATGAGGCGACCCACCACGACATCAAGCTCGAACTCGACAAGAAGTCCCAGGAGCTGATCACCGGCATTCTGCTGGGAAGCCGCTCCGGCGACGCGCTTTACGGCGAGGAAGGCGTGGCCGGCAACCCGGAATCCGACCGCCAATGGATCGTCGATCCGATCGACGGCACGGTGAATTACTACTACAACATCCCGCATTTCTGCGTGTCCATCGCGCTGCGGGAGGCCGGCGAGATCGTGCTGGGAGTGATCCACGACCCGATGATCGGGGAGACTTGGACGGTGGAGGCCGGCGGTCCGCCAATGCTCAACGGCAAGGTGATCGCGGCAAGCAAACGGGAGAAACTATCCGAATCGATCCTGTTTGTCGGCTGCGGCAAGGACGAAGAGGCGCTGCGCACCGGAATCGAACGGTTCCGCCGAGCCTCGGTGAAGGCCCGCAAGATGCGCATGATGGGATCCGCCGCGCTGGGCATGGCCTACATCGCCACCGGGCGGATGGACGCCTACATCGAGTCGAAAATCTCGCTGTGGGACATCGCCGCGGGACAGCTTCTGCTGGAACGGGCCGGAGGCAAGGTGGATCTAACCCCGATCCCCGGCCAGCCGGATTCGTGGTCGATCGTCGCCACCAACGGACGCATCCCGCTCGACGAGATTCTCTAACCTACACATATCCCATGATCGGCATCGGCTACGACGTCCACCGTTTCGCGGAAAACCGCAAACTCATCCTCGGGGGCGTGGAGATCCCCCACCATCTCGGCCTTGACGGACATTCGGATGCGGATGTCCTCTGCCACGCCATCGCCGACGCTTTGTTAGGCGCGCTCGGCGAACCCGATATCGGCCATTTCTTCCCACCCGGAGACCCCGCCTGTGCCGGTATTTCATCGCTGCTCATCCTAAGGAAATGCAGGGAAATCCTGAAATCCCGGAAATGTGTGATTGAAAATGTGGACACCTCCCTGATCGCGGAGGCGCCGAAGATCCTACCCTATCGCGATGCGATGAAATCCAGCATCGCCAAGGCGCTCGGCATCCGGCCCGAAAAGGTGGGGGTCAAGGCCACCACCAACGAAGGTCTTGGATTCATCGGGCGTCGCGAGGGCATCGCCGCCATGGCCGTTGTCCAGATCGAGGACCAATCCGACATCCCGTTCTAACCGAGAATGACCCGCCGTTCCCTTACCCGTTACGCCTGGCTATCGATCGCGGCGGCGGTCACCACCATCGCGCTCAAGGCGCTGGCCTACTGGCTCACCGGCTCGGTGGGCCTGCTTTCGGACGCGCTCGAATCGCTTGTCAATCTGGTGGGCGGGCTGATGGCGCTCTCGATGCTCACCATCGCGGCGCGTCCCGCCGACGAAGACCACGCCTACGGTCACGGCAAGGCGGAGTATTTCTCCAGCGGCGTGGAGGGCGCGCTGATCCTGGTGGCCGCGATCAGCATCGCCGCGGCGGCGATCAACCGGCTTCTCCATCCCTCGGCGCTCTCGGAGGTCGGTCTCGGTCTCGCCGTTTCCGCGGTTTCGTCCGCGCTGAATCTCGCGGTGGCGCTGCTGCTGCTGCGGGTGGGCCGGCTGGAGCACTCGATCACCCTGGAGGCCAACGCCCATCATCTTCTAACCGACGTTTGGACTTCGATCGGGGTGCTGATCGGTGTGGCGGGCGTCGTTTTCACCGGCTGGCTCTGGCTGGATCCGGTGGTGGCCCTGCTGGTGGCCGCCAATATCCTCTGGACCGGCACGCGCATCGTCTGGAAGTCGATTTCCGGGCTGATGGACCCCGCTCTACCGCCAGGGGACCTGGCCACCATTCATGCGGTGCTCGATCGTTTCCGCGGCGAGAATGTCCAGTTCCATGCCTTGCGCACCCGGCAGGCTGGAGCGCTGAGGTTCGTGTCCGTTCACGTGCTGGTGCCCGGCGCATGGACCGTCCACCATGGCCACGAACTGGTCGAGCGCATCGAGACGGAGATGTCCGAGGCACTTCCCAACAGCCACGTCTTCACCCACCTCGAATCGCTGGACGATCCCGCCTCCTGGGAGGACGAGGATCTGATCCGGGGCGGGCGAAACTCCCACCCGACCCCGTAAGATGGCGTGTTCTCCATGGCCATGTCTGCTCCGTAGCCGCTCTCGCGAGAGCGTGGCCTCCCAGGTCCCGTCGTGCCCGCCCCGGCCACCTTCTCACGAAGGCGGCTACATGAAATAGCGCACTATCCGGAAGTTCTCATCGCCAAGTGGGGGAACCGGATGATCCGCGTGCGGCATTTTCATTGGCACCTCACCCACATGCCGACGAGGACGTCGGCGTTCCCTGCATCCGATGCCGACGGAGCGTCGTCGGCGTTCCCCGCCATCACATGCTCGGCAGTTCGACGAGCTTCGAGTAGTGGAACGAGTTGCGGGCCATCAGCTTGGAAAGCGCGTCGCCCTTGAGCTTGGAGTTCTGCATCTGGCGGATACCGGTGTCGGTCAGGACCGTCAGGGAAACTTCCATCGCGGCGAGGCGTCCGGCCTTGAGTTCGTCGATGGTCACGTTGGAGTTCGGCGAGGCATCCAGTTCGATGCCGGTGCCGAGAATCCGGAAGCTGGTGGCGCGGCCGCCGGCGGCGGTGGGTCCCATCGAGACCGGGACGGTGAACCGGACCGCATCCGGAGTTCCCGCGTTCTTCACCACTTCCACATGGAAGGTCATGCTGAATTGATAGACGTTTTCGCAAACGAAGTTTTCCACATCGGTCACCTGGGTGCGATAGGCTTGGAACGCGGTCGCCAGGTCGGTCTTGCCGAGCAGATTCTGGAACGCCTCGTCCGGGTTGACCAACAGGCGGTAGAGCGTGAACGTCGAGAAACGGTCACGGTTTCCATCGACCGGATTCTTGTAGTCCAACTGATAGGAAACGCAGGAAACATCGCCGCCTTTGTCCACGTTGGGGTCGTTGATTTTCCCGTCGTAGCGGTCCGTCACGGCGGAGAACAGCACGAGGTTGGCGGCGTTGGAGCTTTGATAGGAGCCTGATCCCGGAAGGTTTTTCGAGCTTTCGGCGGAGAGCCACTCGAAATTGTTCCCCTTGCGGGTGACCAGCGATTCGAAGTCGCGGGCCAGCGAGTCCACCATGAATTTTGCCTGACGGGCGGCTCGGATCTCCGCGCGGCTGCGGTTCCACGCGTCCACCGCGACGGCGGTGACGGAGACAAGGATCGAGGCGATGATGGTCGTGATGGCCATTGCCACCAGCAACTCGACCAAGGTGAACCCCCGGCGGATGGATTGGGACCGATTGGTGATCATGGATTTGGAGGGTTATGGGTTTAGCGGCGGACGGCCAGATTCCGGCTGAACACGGGCTTGCCCGAGCTACGGAATTTCTTCTTGAACGTCTCACTCATGAAAAACTGGGAGCTATTTGCGGGCATGCTGTAAAAATCGGCGGAAAACGCGATCACCGCATCCTTGTAGTCGTCCGGGCTTCCCACCGGTGTTCCCTCTTGCATGTCGCGGACTTCGCCTTCGGCACCGGTGATGAGGCCGCTGCCCTTTTCATACACCAACTGGGTGCATTTCACCACGAAAACAGGCCCTTCCACGGCCTCCAGATCCTTGGAAAACTGGGGATCGCTCATCCGGCGGAGAATCGGCTGAACCACAAAATCGCGACCCGCGACTCCGTTGGAGCTGCGCACCACCGGCTCGAGGGTACCGTCGCTGCGCTGTTTGCCCGGATCTCCCCGGTATTGATAGATGCAAAGCGCGTTGCTGGGGTCGTTGGATTTCTTCACCCACTCGAAGGCCTTGTCGAAACCGGTTTTGATATCCCCGCTTTGTTGTCCGCTGCGGAGAGTTCCCAGTTCGCGTTCAAGGGTGGACGCGAGGCGGTCGGCCTCCTGGACGTTGATCGACTTGCGGATCCCCGCCATGGCAGGACCAAACACATACATGAAGGCGGTGAGCAGAACGGCGAGCACACCGATGGCAATCACCGTCTCCATCAGAGTGAAGCCGGAACGCTTGCGTAAAATTGCGGTTTTCATGGAATTGGATTAAAACTTGGAGACATCACCGTGAGTCAGAATCTGGCTCGGATCGCGGAAAATCGAGGTCGCGCCGTTTCTCCAGATCACGAAGCCCCCGAAGTCGCGCTTGGCGCTGGCAACAGTCTTTGGGTGCCTTTCCCCGATAGGCAGCGTGCCAGTGCCCACCACAAAGCTGGCGCCCGGTGTGGTGCAGATTCCCTCGGAGTTGAACTCGTAAATGTAATACTCACCGGAATATTCGCGCTTGACGTTCGAAAGGGTGATCCGGTCCAGCGAACCGGAGCCATTCTTGTGGTTCCGCTTGCTGAGGTCGGTGCTGTAATAAACCTTGTCCGGCAGCGTGGCACCGCGGGAGGCCAGCACCCAATCGCTTTTTTGCTCGTTGGTCACCGGGTCGATCTCCTTGTAGGCGACCACCATCCGGCGCAGGTAGGTGTCGCGGTTGCGCGGGTCCTGAACGCTGACCAAGACGGCCGCGCTGGTGCGTTTTCCGATGGCAAGGGACCGGGCTTCCTCAAAAACCGCCTCGCTGGTCGAAACGGCGGTGGAAACCCCCTTGCCCCCGGCCATGCCGTTGAGACCGACGATGGAAACCGTCATCAGGATGGAAATTATCGCGATCACGGTGAGCAACTCCACAAGGGAGAAACCGGATTTCCGCAGGATTTTGGTGTGAACGGGAGGGTTTGATCGCATGGTAGGGCGTCGTTGTTCGGAGGGGAATATGCCACCGCCCCGGCGGTTGGCAAGCAATTAGCGAAAATTCCTAGGATGCCGAACCATTGGCCGGAAAACGCCCCTTCCGTGGCCCGCTCATCCACAGCCAAGCGGGCCGGATCATGTCGCGCACGTCGCGGTGGACCGCTTCCCAGCCCAGCAGTTCCTTGGCCAGCGAGGGGTCCGCCACCAGCATCGGCGGGTCACCTTCGCGTCGGGGGCCGTATTTCACGGGCACCTCGCGTCCGGTGATTTCCTCGGCGGCATTGATAATCTCGCGTACCGAAACTCCCACCCCGGTACCGAGGTTGCAGCGCACCGAAGCGCCGCCCTCCGCCAAATGGTCCAGCGCCATGGCATGGGCGGATGCCAGATCGTCCACGTGAATGTAGTCCCGGATGCAGGTGCCGTCCGGCGTCGGGTAGTCGGTCCCGAAAACCTCCAGAAACTCGATTTCCCCGGTGACCGCCATCAGAACCCGCGGGATGAGGTGGGTTTCCGGCCGGTGATCTTCGCCGATCAGCCCGTCCGCGGAGCTGCCGCTGGCGTTGAAATAGCGCAGGCAGGCGCTGCGGAGTCCCCAGGCGTGGTCGCAATCCGCGAGGATCTGCTCGACCATCAGCTTGCTGCGACCGTAAGGGTTGATCGGATTCTGGGTGTTGGTTTCGGTGATCGGCACTTTGTTGGGCACTCCATAGGTGGCGCAAGTGGAGGAAAACACGAACACCTTGCAGCCGAATTCCTGCATCACCTGAAGCAAAACCACCGGTTCCGCCGTGTTGTTTTCGTAGTATTTCAGCGGATCGGTCACCGACTCGCCGACAAACGCGAAGGCCGCGAAGTGGATCACCGCCCCGAAACGATGGCGCTCGAAAAGGCCGCGCAACAGGTCGCGGTCGCCCACATCCCCCACCACCAGTTCCACTCCCGGATCGACGATCGCCTGATCGTGGCCGTAAACGAGATTGTCGAGCACGACGATTTTCCGGTTCTGGGATGCCAAAAGGCGGACGGTATGGGAACCGATGTAACCGGCTCCTCCTGTGACGAGAATGGGCGCTTGCATGGATGAGGTGCCACAGCGAAGCCCATCCCGGACCCGCTTGTCAACCCGCCTCGCCTTCCCGACGAAAAAAATGCCGGGGATGCCTTGAATAAATTCCCGGGCGGCTTACGTCTCAGGCGCATGAGTAACAACCTCAGACTCTGGTCAACCCTCGCCGCCGGCGCCCTCTGCGCCATCTCTCTCAGTTCCTGCGACCCGAACTACTACTACGCGGGCGGCGGGTATTACGATTCCGGCTCCTCCAGCTATGGCTACGGTGCGGGCTACGGATATGGCAACCCCGGGTTTTCCACGACGTTTTTCGTCAGCACCGGCAATCCACGCTGGGGCTATGACCCCTATACCTACTGCTATTACGATTACACCCGCCGCTGCTACTACGACCCCTACCTCTACGGATACTATCCGTCGGGATATCGTCCCCACGCGGTCGTCGGCGTGCCGCATCCCCACGGCTACCGCTCCAACTATTGCCCGCCTCCGGTCCGCGTGACCAATGTAAACCTGCGGAACTATCAAAACCGGGCCACCGCCTACCACAGCACCGGCCATTCGTGGGCGCGACAGGTTCGCCAGCAGGACTACACGCCTCCCCGCTCGTTCCAGAATTCGTCGCCCGACCGTTACCGGGGGCAAGCTTCGTATCCGCAGCCCGGTTACCGGCAGAACAACTCGGGCTGGCCGTCCCAGACGCAGCAAATGCCAAATCGCAATCAGCCGAACCGCTATCAGCCAAACTCCACCCCCAACGGATTCCAGCAGAATCACGTCCGTCCCTCCGGCGGAAACAACTACCGGAATCCATCGGGTGCGACCCAGCCCGGCCTACCCCAAAACTACCGGGTGCCGGTTGAAGTCCCGCAAAGCCAGCCCACGCCGGCCGCCCGATCGTGGAAGTCCCCCGCAAGGCAGAACCAGTCGCGGCCCCAGCCGTCCTTCGTTCCTCCTACCCCTCAGCCGGCTCCCCAACCGGCACCGCAACCCCGGATCGAACGCCCGGCCCCCCAGGAAAACCGCCAGCCGTCGGTATCCCCGCAGCCCGCGCCATCCGCACCCGCGGCCCCCTCAGGCCGCCACTCAGGCCGCGGATTCCGCAGCCTCGGCGAAGGCTGAGCGAACATCCAAGCATTCCGGGTTCCCCGTGACTTCTACCGGGGAACCCCGTACACTTCGACCTCGGTGTAGTGGTTCATCTCGGTGGCGGTGCTGCCGGCGGAGTAGAGCCGGACGTAGCGTCCGGTGGCGCCTTTGCCATCGGCAATCAGTCCGAATCGCGATTCGGCATACGGCGAGTCGCTGCCCTTGCCCAACTTCGAGGAATCGTCGTAGTCGTTGTTATAGAGCGTGGTGAACGCCCCGTCCTTGAACTCCGGATCATCGGAAACCCGGATCACCACGTCATGATAGGCCCGTCCATACGCGGGCGGCTTCGCCCCCTGGAAATAATGCCACACGCACACCGCGTGAACCGCCGCGCTCTTGCCCAAGTCGATCTGCACCCACTGGCTGCCGTCCAACAATTCGACGAAATAGCCCTCATCGCATTGCTTGTCGCCGTCGGTGATCAGCTCCAGCGACCCGATGATCGGATTGTCGTCGCTGCCGGTCACCTTCGCGCCTTTGGAAAGCAGCGCAGTCCCCTTCGGGACATTGAATCGCGGCGGAGCTTCCGGAACCGGGACCAGGTTGGGCACTCCTTTCACCGGCTTCTCCGTTCCCCCCACCACCGCGGGCGGATAGTTGATGTCCAGCGGTTCTCCTCCGGCCGTCCCCCCGGCTCCCCCGCCCTGCGAAGGGCCCTTGCAGGATGCCAGGAAAATCGGAACGGACGCGGCTAACAACAATAGCGGTGTTTTGTCTTTCATGGTCGTGTGTGTTGGTGAAATCAGACGGTTAGATAATCTTCCGGAAAATCGATGATCCGGCGCTCCCGCGCGGCGGCTTCCAGGTTCCAGACCATCACCTCGGTCGCGAACGCGGTGCGGGCGTCGCAGTTCGGTTTCTCCTCGCCACGGATGGCCGCGAAGAAGTTCTCCAAATGAGGCTGGTGCGCGGGTTTGTTGCATTCGCCCGGCAAAGTATATTCGGGCAACGGTCTCGACGGCTCGGAAAAGATCCGGTCCTTGTTTCTGCCAAAAAACTGCGACTCGGGAAACACCGGAACCACATAGCCCCGCTTCTCCAGATCCAGCCAACATGGGTCCGTGGCCAAAGTTCCGCTGGGCTCAATGCGCGTCCACACCGCATTCTCCGAAATCGTCACCGTGGAACGATCACCGATGAATCGCTCGAAGAACCCTCCGGTTCCTGAGGATGCCATCAGGGTCTGGAAAAACGCGCTCACGTTTCCGGCAGGCGTTTCGTATTCCAACAAACCCATCCAGGTGTCATACACGTCCCTGCCCTTGAACACCACGCGATCACCCGTCGCCATTGCCGAACGCGGCGTCCCGCCGAGGAACCAATGGAGCACGTCGATGTGGTAACACGCCAGCGCACGCACCGGGCCGCCGCCAAACCCGCGGAAATTCCGCCAGTTCAGCAACTGGTGCATATCCCGGTATCCGTATCGGCCGAGCACATCGGGGGCAACCGATAGGCTGGGTTTGAACGGGACGTCCTGTGACGCTCTAGCCGATCGGTTCCACTGGGCGTTGAATCCGGATATGCGCCCACATATCTTGTGCCGCTGGACCAGTTGTTCCAACGTATATCGATACCGCGGATTGCTGCGCCGCTGGTAGCCAATCTGGCAGACACGGCCGGTTTCCTCCGCGGCTTTGACAATCTCCCGCGCCCCATCCAGCGTGTGGGCCATCATTTTCTCACAATACACATGCAGCCCCGCCCGCAGGCATTTCACCGTGTGCTCCGCATGCCAATGGTCCGGAGTGGCGACAATCACGGCATCCAGCCCCTTCTCGGTGGCAAGCATCTCGTCGATGTCAACGTATGCCTTGGGCTTCCGCCTCTCGCGTCCGTAAACAAGTCCAGCAGCAACGCCGCGACTGTAGCCCCATATATCACAAACCGCCTGGAAATGCAGTCCGGGGATGTTCTTCATGGCATCAAACAGAACCTGCCCCTGCTTACCAAACCCGACAACCGCCACATGGATCGCATCAGGTCCACCACCCGGAGAAACGGTGTTCTCACCCGGAGCGGCGGCGATCAATCCGCCACCCGCACCCGCCGCGGACAACGCGAGAAAATCACGGCGACTCAATCCGGATGGGACTCCTTTCATAACTGCGGATCCATACGATCACGCATTACGATTTCTATCGCATCGTCGTTTATCCCGAAATCGGAAGTTGGCATGACCCGTGCATCCGTTTTTTCCACTGGGGAACTGAAAATCACTGATTCCACTGAAGTGATTTTTGATTTGGGGGAAATCCTTCCCATTCATCAATCGGTGCATTCCCACTCTTCTCCAAAAAATCAGTTTCCTCAGTGGCTCCCAGTCTCTCAGTGGTAAATCGAGCGTCCAAACCACCCTGAACTTCGGATTTCGGGTTATATCCTGCGCGGGACGCGCCGGATACGGACTGGGGCAGGATGCCCGCGGCCACATGAAAAAAAAACGACCCCCGGGGAGAAGGTGCCCCGGGGGTCTATGGAACAACAAACTAACAATAATCGGATTACTGGGCGATGCCGTATACCTCGACTTCGATGTAGTGGTTCATCTCGTTGGAGGTGTTGCCCATGCTGTAGAGGCGGACGTAGCGGCCCTTGGTGCCCTTGCCGTCGGCGATGAGGCCGAAGCGGGATTCCACGTAGGGATTGTCGGAGCCCTTGCCGAGCTTCGAGGAGTCGTCGTAATCGTTGTTATACACGGTGGTGACACCGGTCTTGAACTCCGGATCGTCGGAGATCTGCACGATCACGTCGTGATAGGCGCGGCGCTGGGAGTGGAAGTGCCACAGGCACACCGCGTGAACGGCGGCGCTCTTTTCGAGGTCGATCTGGACCCATTGGGTGCCATCCAACAGTTCGACAAAGTACCCTTCGCCGGCCTGCTTGTCGCCGTCGGTGATGAGGTCAAGCGTTCCGATGATCGGGTTGTCATCCGAGCTGGTGACCTTCTTGCCCTTGGACAGCAGCGCGGTGCCCTTGGGAACGAGGAAGGTCGGGGCCTTTTCCGGTACCTGGACCAGATTGGGCACATTCATCGGCTTGGGAGTTCCCTCGATCAACTCGGGGGGGAATTCCACGGCCAGCGGATCGCCGCCGGGAGTGCCGCCGGAGGTGCCGCCGCCGGAAGTGGACGAGCCGCCTCCCTTGCAGTTGATCAGGAACAGTGCGGTGGAAGCCGCGAGCAGTGTGGTAATGGTGGTGGTGTGTTTCATTCGGTTATACGCTTAGTTGTTCGGGAGTGAAAACGATCGGTTGCTTGGATAGAGCGGACGGATTGACATAATAAATCGGCGCTTCGCTGAGGAAGGCGTGGCGGGCGTCGCAGTTGAGTTTCGCCTCGCCGCGGATGGCGGCGAAGAAATTCTCAAGGTGCGGCTGATGGGGCGGCTTGTTCAGTTCGCCGGGCAGCGCGAACCCCTCGGGCGGAGCGGAGACACGGGAATCAACGACCCCTTCTGTCTTCGGTTTCGGTGCGGCCGCCTGCTTGCGCAGCAGCCCACGCTGGACCAATCCGTCCCAAGAGAGCGGCGGAATCTTGGCATTCGGATCAACCGGAACCGTGGGGTCCTTGGGCGCCGGACTGGTTTCCTTGAAAATTTCGGTCGCACTCGAATTCTCCGATATCTTGATCGTCCCTTCGGTGCCCATGAAACTCTCGTAATACCCGCCGCCGGCGCTGGTGGTGGTGAGAACCTGATAGAACGCGCGGACCAATCCCTGCGGAGTTTCATAGTCGAACAGCGCCATAACGTTGTCGAAATGCTCGCGGTTCTTGAAATAGCTGTTGGCACCCGTCGCATAAAGGGACTTCGGCACGGCACCAAGGAACCAGTTGAAGATGTCAATCTGATGGGCTCCAAGGTCGGAAATCGCACCACCGGATAGATCGCGGTAGAACCGCCAGTTCATGAACTGGTGCATGTCCTTGAAACCATATTTCGCGAGCACCTCAGGCTTGATCGTGAGCGACGGCTTGTAAGCGATGTCCTGGGACGACTTGACGGCGCGGTTCCACTGGCCATTCACATTGATGATCTGGCCGCAAATCTTGCTGCCATTGATCAATTGGTCGAGCGTGAACCGATAGCGCGGATTGCTCCGGCGCTGATGGCCGATCTGGCAAAGCTTGCCGGATTTCTCCGCCGCCACCACCATGGCGCGCGCGCCTTCGATGGTGTTGGACATCATTTTCTCGCAATACACATGCAGTCCCGCTTCAAGACACTTAACCGTATGGGGGGAATGCCAGAAATCCGGCGTGGCGATCACTGCCGCGTCGAGACCTTTCTCGGTGGCCAACATTTCATCGATATCGGCATAGGCTTTGGGTTTCTGCTTTTCGACCGCGTAAACATGCCCCACACCAGCGCCCCGATTGTAGTCCCAAATGTCACAAACCGCCTGGAAATGCAGGCCGGGAATGTTCTTCATGGCGTCGAACAGGACCTGTCCCTGTTTGCCGTGGCCGACAAGCGCGACGTTGATTTTCTTTGACGGCGCGGCGTCCGCGGCGCGGAGAATGTTAGGAACGCCGAGCACCAGGCCCGCGCCGACACCGGCGGTGGCGCGTTGGAGGAAATCCCTGCGCGGGATATTGGAAGGAGTGTTTTCCATGATGGATCAGGGGTTCCGGGTTACCATTTCTTCAGCACGCAGAGCCGGTTGTATTTCGACATCGAGAGCGCCATGACGATCATGATCATGTGGATGCCGAGCCAGGCCACGCCGGAGTCCTCCTTGATGAGGATCAGGCCGAAGGTGAGGCTGACATACAGCAGGCCCAATAGGAACAGCGAGGTGCGGGTGGCGATGCCGAGCAGGATGGTGAGGCCGAGCACGATGAGCGCGGGGCCGAGGACCTTGTCGTAGAGCGCGAGCATCTTCAGATTCATCAGTGGTTCCGCCTGGAATTTCTTCATCAGCGCCTCCGGCACGCCGTGGTAGTGGCTCATGGCGTATTCCTTAACCTGCGTGGCTTCGGTTAGCCCGTAATCATTGGGCTTGCCGTCGATGTTCACCAGTTTGTCGGATCCCTGAAGTCCGGCGTATTTCTCCAAGCCCGTCTGGATCGCGCGGACGGCGAGCCAGATGCGGAGGAGGCCCGCGCCGTAGATGTTGGCGAGCGCGGCGCAGCAATCGGTCTTGCAGCATTCCTTGGATCCGCCGCCTTTGCAGCATTCGGCCGGGGCTTCACCCTTGCAGCATTCCGCGGAGTCGTTCTTGCAGCATTCTTCTGACATATCGTTTGTAGGTTAGGTTGTGTGTTGGAAATACGTTGTTAGTCCGGGAGGCTTATCAGGAAAGTTTCGGTTCCCATCCTTTTCGATAGACCCGTTTGAGCATGGCCCGGACTTCCGGCATGCCGCGGGCCTCCATTTTGGCGAAGTCCCAGTCGATTTTCTTGCCGAAGCGCACGGCGAAGTTGCCGGCGAGGACCATTTCGGTGAGCGGTCCGGCGTGATCGACGAAGTTGGAGACCGGTTTCGGCCCGTCGCCGCGGACGGCGGCGCAGAGTTCCTGGGTGGGGCCGCCCTTGACGCGCGGATAGACTTTTCTGATCTTGCGGGCTTTCTCGCGCAGGGCTTCCGGATAGACCACCGGGGCCCTTTCGCAGTAGGCGTCGTTGACGAAGATCGTGCCCTCGGTTCCCACGAACACCTGGCCGAACTCCTTGTTCAACTGCAGATCGGCCGGAATGCCCGGCGGACGGACGAAATCCTTGTCATTGTTGGCATCGCCCACGCCGTCCTGCCAGACGACCTTCACCGGGCCGCGGCGGCCTTTCGCGGGGAACTGATAGGTAATGGTGGCGCGTTTCGGGCAGGTGACATCGTCGAACTCGGAAACATTGCTCGCCTCGACGATGAAGTCGCCCCTCAGATCGAGCGCCCAGAACGCCGAATTCATGCTGTGGCAGCCGATGTCGCCGAGGGCGCCGCAGCCGTAATCCCAGAATCCGCGCCAGGCGAACGGATGGATTTTCGGGCTATACGGGCGCTCGGTGGCCACGGTTCCCTGCCAGACGTCCCAATTGATGTGCTCCGGCACCGGCTGGCTGGGGAATTCGAGTCCCTTGCCCTGGGGCCAGATCGGGCGGTTGGTCCAGTAGTGGACTTCCTTGACTTCGCCGATCAGCCCGGCCTCGATCCATTCGCGCAGGATGCGGGTGCCTTCCATGGTGGCGCCCTGGTTGCCCATCACGGTGAGCACGTTTTTCTGTTTGGCCAGGTTCTGGAGCACGCGGGCTTCCCAGAGGTTGTTGCACATCGGTTTCTGGACCATCACCGGCTTGCCGAGCTTGATCGCCTCGAGCGCGATGGCGAAGTGCATGTGGTCGGGGGTGGAAACGGTGACCACGTCGATCTTGTCGGCAACGGTGGCGAACATTTCGCGGTAGTCCGAAAAATACTTCGCGTCCGGGTGGCGCTCCATGGCGCCTTTGGCCATGTTTTTGTCGATATCGCAGAGGAAGGCGATGCGGTTGCCGCCGGCAATCTGGGAGATGTCGCTGCTGCCCTTGCCGCCGCAACCGACGGCGGCGATGTTGAGTTGCTTGGATCCCTTGTTCTGGCCTAGCAGAATATTGGGGGCTAAGCCCGCGCCGGCCATGGCGGCGGCGGATTTGAGGAAGTTGCGGCGGGATGGATGGATCATGTTCGTAAAGAATGCTTGGATTGAAGAAATCGCGCTCGAAGTGCTCAGACGATGCGCGCGCCGAGACGCGGATGCTTCGCCTGCTCGGGATTGTCAATGATCTGTTCGGTTTTCGGGTCCCATTTTACCGGTTGTTTCGAGTCCATGGCGACCAGGGCGAGCATGCCGAACGACGCCGAGCGGTGGCAGCCCTCGGGTTCGGAAGCGGTATTGAAACGCCCCTCGCGGATGCAATTGATGAAATCCTGGTGGTGTCCGGGGATCTTCTCGTTGTAGCCGGCGGGCACGTTGCGCAGCATTTCGCGGTCGGAGGCCTCCAGGCGTCCGCGATCCACGTGGATCCAGCCATTTTCACCGGTGACCTTGGTGCCCATGAAATCGCTGCGTACCTCGATGACCCGGCCGTCCTCAAAGGTGCCTTGGTAGGCATATTTCACGTAGGTGTCGAAGACCTTGTGCTGGCCCAGTTCCCCGGCGGCCTCCACTTTGACCGGGCCGGTGTGGTCGAGCCCCAGCGACCACAGGGCGATATCGACGTGGTGGCCCACCCAGTCCATCAACTGGCCGCCGCCGAACGTGTGGGTCCAGCGCCAGTTCCACGGGTGGATCATCGGGTGGTAGGGGTAGCCTTTCACCGGGCCGCAATAGGTTTCCCAATCGAGGTGGGCCGGCGGTTTTCCGGCCATTTCCGCCCATTTGTCCTCCGGAGCGTGGCCCTGGATGCTCATGCCGGAGGGAGTGCCCGCCTCGATGCGGGTGATTTTTCCGAGCGTGTTGTTCTGGAGCAGGGCCTTGAACCGGCGGAATTCGCCACCGGAGCGCTGCTGCGAGCCGGTTTGCCAGACGATTTTGTTCTTCTGGATCGCGTCCACCAGCATCCGGCCTTCGCGCAGGCCCCAGGTGAACGGCTTTTCGCCATACACGTGCTTGCCGGCATTGGCCGCCGCGATGCCGACACTGGCGTGCATGTGGTCCGGCGTGCCGCAAATCAGCGCGTCCAACCCCGGATGGGCGATCAGCTCCTTGAAGTGCTTGTAGGTCTTGCAGTCCTGGTTCTTGTAATGGTCGTCCACCTTTTTTTTCGCTCCATTCATCGCGTTGGCGTCGGGATCGCAGACCGCGACCACCCGGCAACCGGGCATGTGGAGGAAATTGTTCATGTCGCCCATTCCCATTCCGCCACAACCGACCAACCCGATGGCGATTTCGTCATTCGGGGACCCCTGCTGGCCTTTCAGAAACGCCATCGGCGCAAGACCCAAGGCGGCCGCGCCGGTCGCCAGAAACCTGCGGCGGGGCATGGTGGAAACGGTCGGGGAGATGGACATGGCCCCCACTACGCCCCTCCCCCGCCCGGTTTTTCAAGGACGACCGCATTTTTCGCCGTCGGGAACGGGCGCGGGGCATCAGATCGCGGCATATTGATCCCTGAAACTTCTGGGAGAACAGCCCGCGTGTTTGGAAAACCAACGGGAAAACGACGAAAGATCGTCGAATCCCGATTCCGAGGCCACCTCCTTGACCCGGAGGCCTCGTTCCAACAGCGCGGAGCGGGCTCTTTCGAAACGGAACGCGTCGTGATTTTCCGCCAGGGTCTTTCCGGTGGCATCCTTGAGCAGACGGTCCAACTGCCTGGGCGAAACCCCGGCCGAGGCGGCCAACTCCCCTCGGTCCGGAAGCGGCAGAGCGGACGCCTCACGCAGTTTCGCGAGCAAATCCACCACCCTCGGGTCGCGGTTGGTCCCCATGTCGGGCTTCACGCCGAGATGATCCATCGCCCTGATGAATATCGACGCCCAGCCGCCCGCCAGTTCGAAAAGCCTCGCGGATTGCGCCAAGGTCACCGGGTGGCGACCGATGTGATAATGGTCGTGCGGGGTGGTCTCGCGGACCTGCCGGATCAGCTCCCGCGCCGAGGATTCCAGCCAGGGAGCTTCCGCGGACTCCAGAGACCGGGTGAGTCCCTCGTCGAAAAGATGCCTGCCACCCGGCCATTGCCACCGGACGGTCACGGATAGAAAATGGAAATCACCCGCAAACGATTGGTTGCGCTTTCCGGGCTTCGGAAACAACCACACCCCCGGCCCGGCGCGGTGGGTTGCTCCACCGTGGTCCACCCGCGCCTCCCCCTCCAGAACAAGCCACGCGCTGTTTTCGGCCGAGTCGAGTTCCATCCCTTTGATGGCGGCTTCGTCGGCAGCCCACTTCCTCTCCAGCGCCCACAACAGCGCTGGCCGTGCCAAAAGCAGGCGTTCATAGGGTATCAACTCGGCGGCTTCCGGCATCACGGAAATCGTAGCGCACCCTGCCTCGTTCGCCAAGTTTTTGTCCATCCCTGCCAACCGAGAATGCTGGAACCCCCTTCGCTTCCGATATTCAATCGCCCGGGTTTCCTCCCCTTTCCCCGAAATTAAGCCACTTTCCCGAGATGATCACCAGATCCGCCATTTTAGCCATTCTGCTGGCCGCCAGCCGAACCGCAGCCCCCGCCCACACGTTTTCCAACGGTGACTTCGAGGCGTCCTCCACCTCGCTGACGGCGTGGTCCGCCGGCAGCGCCACGGTGAACACCGCCACGCCTATCAGCGGCGCCGTGTCCGCCACCATCCCCACCGGCGGCGCCACCGTGCTCTCGCAGGACATCAGCCCCACGGCAGGCGACGCGCTCACCCATTTCACCCTCACCCTGCGCTTCCGGCTGGCCGCAACCCCCACCGCGGACACCAACAACGGCCGCATCCGCATCCGGGGCGAATCCGGCCAGGATAACCTGGCCGTTTCCTTCGACAACAACGCCGTGCGGACCTATAACGGGAGCACCTCCTCATGGGCCGACGATCTAACCAGCCTGAACATCACCGGCAACACCAGCTACTGGCTGCGCATCACCGGAACCTCGTTCGACACCGCCGCTCGGTCCTACGAGATTGCCTTTTCCACCAACGGCAGCACCTGGACCACCAAAACCAGCGCCCGCTTCCAAAGCACCTCGCCGTTGGCCTTCGGACGCCTCGCCTTCGACGGCACCACCAACGGCATCACGGTGGACGACATCACCCTAACCGACAACACCCCGCCATCCGCCCCAACCATCGTCACCCATCCGGCCTCCGCCACGATTCCGGGAAACTCCGGAACCATCCTGAGCGTTGCCGCCAACGGCACGGCCCCGCTTTCCTACCAATGGTATCAGGGAAACTCCGGAACCACCACCAACCCGGTCGGCACGAACTCCCCGGTCTTCCCCACGCCGATCCTAACCACAACCACCGGCTACTGGGTTCGTGTCACCAATTCCCTCGCCAGCGCGGACTCGAACACCGCCACCATCAACGTAACCGCTCCCGACAAAGTGGTGAACATCTCCGGCATCTATCCGCATCTGGCGATGACCAACACCCACCTCGAATGCGGAGTCGGCGCCGTGGTCCCATGGGCCGGAAAACTCTGGGCCATCACCTACGGCCCGCATATCCCGAACGGCGGCACCGACAAGCTCTATGAGATCAACCCCGACCTCACCCGCTTGATCCGTGCCGAATCCGTCGGCGGCACCCCGGCCAACCGCTTCATCCACACCGCTTCCAACCAGCTCAACATCGGACCGTATTTCATCGACTCCAACCGGAACGTCCGGGTTCTGCGTCCCGCGGGATCATCCACCGGGGTGATTCCCGGCCGGCTCACCGCCTCCGCCGCCCATCTATCCGATCCCAACCGCCTGTACATCTTCACCATGGAGGACGGCCTCTATGATGTGAACGCCACCGATCTAACCTACATCACCCGCTATCCGGACGTGCAGTCCGCCGGCGACAATTTCCTATCCGGCTACCACGGAAAAGGCGCGTACTCCGGCCAGGGCCGCCTTGTTGTTGGAAACAACGGCGAATCGAGCCAAACCTATCCGTCCGGCGTGCTCGCCACATGGGACGGCGCCGTCAACGGATCCGGAGCCAACCCGGAACGGATGGTCGCATGGAACGAAATCGAACGCGTCCAAACCTGCGAGGCAACCGGTCCCGGCGGCATCACGGGAAATCCCAATCCCGCCACCGACCCGGTTTGGACCACCGGATTCGACGCCCGCTCCGTCGTCCTCCATTCGATGGAAAACAACACCTTCCACACCTGGCGTCTGCCGAAGGCATCCTACACCCACGACGGCGCCCACGGCTGGCACACCGAATGGCCGCGGATCCGCCAACTCGATCCATCAGACCCCAACAGCATCTATCTGATGCACATGCACGGGCTCTTCTTCGAGTTTCCGAAAACCTTCTCCTCCGCCAACTTCGCGGGACTCAAACCCCTATCCACCTACTGCAAAATGCCCACCGACTACTGCATGTTCGGCGGCAAACTGGTAATGGGCAAGGACGACGCCTCCCAGTTTGACAACGCGCTCGCCCTCAAGGATCAGTCCAACCTCTGGTTCGGCGATCTCAACACCATCCGCACCCAATGGGGCGCGCCAACCGGCCACGGCGCGGTGTGGATGAACCAGTCCGTCGCCGCCGGACAAATCTCCGACCCGTTTCTGATAGGCGGGTTTTCCCGGCGCACCCTGCACCTCCGCAACTCCGGCGCCACCGCCACCACCATCACCCTGCAAACATCCGCCGGCAATGGCGCCTGGGCCACCGCGCGGTCCATCCCGGTTCCGGCCGGCGGCTACGTGTTCGAAATCATCAGCGACCTAACCGATCCATGGTTGCGGCTGCAAAGCTCAGATCCCGCCTCCAACCTAACCGCCTTCTTCCACCTCCACACGCCATACCCCCACCACACTCCGGCGTCGGCCGTTTCGGATGAGTTCGCGGCCCTTGCCGATATCCGCGACACCCGCTCGATGTCCGACGGCATCATCCGCGTGATGAACAACTCCGCGCTCCAGCTCGAGTTCGCATCCTCCCGCACCTCGCCCAACGGGTCCGCCACCACCCACCGCTACCACCGCATCGGCGGCACCATGACCCTCGACGACATCACCGACCCCACCGCGGAAAGCGGCCTCCGCAGCGCCGCGGCGCTGGCCCATGAATTCGGATCGGACAGCGCGTCCGCATGGGTGATCGAAAACTCGATGAAGTTCCGCCTGCCCAAGCTCGATCCGCTCTACGATGCCCCGTTCGCCGCCGGTTGGGCGCGCGGCATCCGCGAGGCCGTCACCGAACGCGAGCTGCTCAACTGCCACGGCACCTTCTACGAAGTGCCGCGCGACATCTCCGGCGGCATGCGCAAAATGCGCGCCCTCGTCACCCACGGCAAACGCATCACCGACTTCGCCTCCTGGCGGGGATTGCTTGTTCTAACCGGCGTTCTCGACGATGCCCCGGCCTCCGACAGACTCGTGAGAAACGCCGATGGCAGCGCCGCCCTCTGGCTCGGCGAAATCGACGACATCTGGCGCATGGGCGAACCCCGCGGCGTGGGTGGCCCTTGGAACAACTCCGCCGTCGCAGCCAACACCCCGTCCGATCCCTACCTGATGTATGGCTACGACCGCAAGGAACTCGCTCTAACATCTTCAGCGCCCGCCACCATCACCGTGGAAGTGGACCTCCTCGCCGACAACACCTGGTCCGCCTATCAGACCTTCAGCCTCGGCGCCGGGGAAACCGTCACCCACGTTTTCCCCACCGGCTATCACGCCCATTGGGTGCGGGTGAAATCCAGCGCCGCCACCACCGCCACCGCCCGTTTCACCTACGGCCCCGCGGATACCCGCGACACCTTCCTCGACTGGGCGCGCGACCACAACATCCCCACCGGCTCCGGCCGCTCCGCCATCGCCAACCTCGACGGCGACCACGACGGCCTCTCCAATCTGCTGGAGTTTCTAACCAACGGAAATCCCTCCGCGCACGATCCCAATCCCGTCCGCTTCACCAACGGAGAGGCCACCGTCACGCTCCGCGATCTCGAGGCCAGCGACAACACCCTCGCCAGCCTTGAGTTTTCCACCACGCTGGCGGCAGGCTCATGGGCCGCCCGCCCTGGCGATGTGGTCCCCGCCGCCAACCAAAGCGGCGTCCCCGCCGGATTCACCCGCTACCGGGTAATCACCCGTTCTGGAGAAACCCGAATGTTCATGCGCTTCAAGGCCCGCCAACAGTGATCGCCGACCCGCTTCAGATTCGGCCACTCTCCTGAGCCCCGAACCTATCGATCATTCGGCGATTGACCCAATCCCCCTTTCGGGCCAGCCTGCTTGCGACAGGGCGGACATGATTCCGTCATCGGCTTGCATGAAAAAGATCTACTACATCGGAGACTGGGCGGTTCAAATCGGACCGATTTATGCGGAAACCTCCTTCAACCACGCGGCGAAGGGCTTGGACTTCATCAATTACGGCCACTGGCTGCTCGATGGACTGCAATCAACCGGAGAGTTCCAGGTCACCAGCGTGCCGACCTGGGACTTCTACAACATGAAACCCGGCGGCTACGAGGAGGTGCTGGCCACCCACGACATCGTGGTCTTTTCGGATGTGGAGGCGAAGAACTTCCAACTGCATCCCCAGTTTTTCAACCGCCACCTGTTCGGCACCAGGATCCTCACCTTTCCCGACCGCGTGCGTTTGACGGTGGAGGCGGTGAAATCCGGCGTCCACATGATGTTTCTCGGAGGCTGGCTCAGTTTCAACGGCGAGATGGGCAAGGGCGGATGGGGCCGCACACCCCTAGCGGAGATTCTGCCGGTGCGTTGCATGGAAATGGAGGACCTGCGCGAAAGCACGGAGGGATTCCGGGCGGAGGCGGTCGGCAAATCCCATCCGATACTCGACGGCCTCGACCTAACATCCATGCCGCCCATCCTGGGATTCAACCGCGTCCTGCCGCGCGAAGGCTGCCCGGTGATCGCCGAGTGGGCGGGAGAAGGCGATCCGGCGGTGGCCGTCGGACAGTTCGGCAAAGGCCGCGTCCTGGCATATACCTCGGACCCGGCGCCGCATTGGGGCTGCAATTTCGTGTTCTGGGACCAATACGCGAAGTTCTGGACCAACGCGGCCCGATGGCTCACCTCCTCGGCGCCAATGGTCTAACCTATATGTCAATTATGCGATCAATCATTCCATTGTGCCTGATCGCCGCACTGGTTTCCCCGGCCCTTGCGGACAGTGTCGCCGGCGCGCGCGGCGTGCTGGCGCGCACCTTGGGCCCTAACGCCGCCCGGTCCGTCACCCTGACCCTCGATCCATCGGCCTCCGAAACCTACCGCTATCAGGCGACCGGAGGCAAGCTCGCGATCACCGGCGGCAGCACCGCCGCGCTGTGTCGCGGTGCCTACGATTACCTCCGCGCCAACAAACTCGGCACCGTCGGTTGGGCGGGTCCGCGGCTTCGCCTCTCCGATCGTTTTCCGGACGCTGCGGAAACCACCGGCACCAGCCCGTTCCGCATCCGGCACTGCTACAACGTGGTCACGTTCGGATACACCACGCCCTACTGGGGTTGGGAGCGTTGGGAGCGGGAGCTGGATTGGATGGCCATGCACGGCTACAACATGGTCATGGCCCCGGTGGCCACCGAGGCCATCGCACTCCGGGTTTGGAAAAACATGGGACTAACCGACAAGGAGATCGCCGAGGCCCAGACCGGCCCCGCACACCTGCCTTGGCAGCGCATGGGCAATATCCGGGACATGGGCTCCGGCCTAACCGAATCATGGCACCGCGACCAGATCGCCCTGCAAAAGAAACTGCTAGCCCGCATGAGGGAACTGGGCATCGAACCGGTCATCCAGGGGTTCGCCGGTTTTGTGCCTCCGGGCATCAAACGCCTTCACCCCGACGTGAACCTTCACGTTACCCACTGGAACGGCGGCATTCCCGTCTCGCAACGCCCGGTGGTGATGCTGCCGGACTCGCCGCTTTGGGCGCGGATCGGCAAGGCATTCATCACCGAGTGGAAGAAGGAATTCGGCGATGCCCGCTACTGGCTGGTGGACAGTTTCAACGAACTCCAACTCCCGCAAACCGACCAACCGCCCGCCGTCATGCTGGCGCGCTACGGCAAGTCCACCTATGACACGATCCGCGCCGCCGATCCCGACGGGGTATGGGTCCTTCAGGGATGGATGTTCAACTATCAGCGCAACATCTGGAACACGGAAACCGTCAAGTCTCTCGTCGAGTCCGTGCCTCCCAACGACCTGCTGGTGCTGGATTACGCGAACGATTACAATCCGAACTGGGACGATTTCGGAGCCTTTCACGGACGCTCGTGGGTCATGGGCTACGTCCCTAACATGGGAGGCAAGACCGCCTACACGGGCAAGATGGACTTCTACGCCAGCCAAGCCGCCAAAACCCTGGCCAGCCCGGCAAAAGGCAATCTAACCGGATTCACCATCTCCGGCGAGGGACTCGAAAACAACGAGGTGCTCTACGAACTGATGAGCGACACCGCGTGGACCACCCAACCCGTCCATCTCGACACCTGGCTGCCAGCCTATGCCGCCAACCGCTACGGCTCCGACGATCCGGTACTCGCGGACGCCTGGCTCGCCCTCCGCCGCAGCGTTTACAGCAGTTTCCAGGATCATCCCACTTTCGGCTGGCAGGCGATGAACCTCGGCCAGGGCTCGGTCTATCGGGACCCCAGGTTCGTCGATGCCATCAATCTTTTTCTCAGCAAGGCCGGCGAGCATGGCAAGCAACCCAACTATCGCGACGATGCTTTGGAAATGGCGGCGCTGGCGCTCGGATTGCGCGCCGAGGAATGGTTCGTGGCCGCCCGCGAAGCCCACGGCAACGGTGACACGGAAACCTTCCTCAAGCTGGTGGACGAAGGCCTCGCTCTCCTGCTCAACGCCGATAGATTGTTGGAATCCCACAGTCTGCTCCGTCTCCAAGCATGGATCGACCACGCCCGCGGCCACATCGGCAGCCCGGCCGAAAAGGACGATTGGGAGCGCAACGCCCGCCAGATCGTCACCGTCTGGGGGCCACCCGTGAACGACTACTCGTGCCGCGTCTGGTCGGGGCTTATCCGCGACTTCTACGTTCCCCGCCTCAAGGCGATGACGGCGGCAATGGCGGAAGGAAAACCGTTCAACCGCCACGAATGGGAAGCCCGCTGGGTGAATGGCATCGGAATCAGCCCGGTGGAGCGCGTGGCCGATCCCGCGGCGCAAGCCGCAGCCTGGGTCAAGGAAGCCTATCAGCGCCAACTTCCTAACACCGCCGCACAGGGCGAGATCATCGGCACCTGGGAACCCGGCCTCGTCACTGGCGAGTGGAAATCCGTCGAATGGAAAATCACCCCCGAACAACTTGCCCGCCTCGACGGTGTCCGATTCCAATACACCAAAGGCCACCACCGCCTCGACATCCGCGAAGCCTCCATTGTGGCCGACGGCATGGTGATCGCCACCGACCGCCACGACGGCCAGACCGGCGATTTCCACCGCGGCAATGTCTATCGGTTCAAACTGCCCAAGACCATCGCCTCCAACAACACGCTGGTCCTCCGCGCCGGGATCCGCAGCCTCAACGGAGCGGACTCCTATGGCAAGGTGCTCATCCTAACACGCTGAGCCGGCCCGAGACACGGCGCGGCGGGGAAATCTTCGCGCCGATGGGTTCCCTAACCGTCACCGGCCGGTGACGAATCCCGCGTCCACCCAGTCGGCGTGGTCGGCGGCGATGCCGTCGCCCGCGTCGGTGACCACCAGGCGGAGTTCCCTGAAGCGGGTGTTGAGTTCGATGTTGAACGCCCAATCGCGAAGCGACTTGTCGCACAACACCGGGGACTCGGCGATCAGCACGGGCTTTTCACCCATTTCCCTAACATCGCCCCAGACCTGAAACACCACACTCGAACGCGGGTCCTTCTTCCGCGAATCATCAATCCCCACCACCGCGACAAACCTCACGGCCTCCGGCGGAATCGGATAGACCGAAACCGCGTTGGCGTGCGCGCCGATGCCTTTGGCGTAGGTCTTTCCGCCAATCCGCAGCGGACCGCCGCCGATCTCCTGGTTGGCCGCGACCGACCCCCAGCCGTTCTTGACCTCGCGCGGTTTCAAATCACTCAGGTGGACCGTTGGCAATGGCGGCGTGGCCGGACGCTCCGGTTGCTTCGAGGTAACCTCCACCGACACCGGCGGTGAAACCGTCCCGCCCCAGCCCAACGCGCTGATCTGATAGCGATAGGTCACTCCGTTGCGGGTGGTGGTGTCGGTTAGCGTGTTGGAGGACGACTCGAAAACCGTCCCGTCATCGCGCACGATCCGGCAAGTGTCGGAGTCCCCGGCGGTCCAGGTGAGCGTCACCCCGCGGTGGTCGCAAACGGCCACCGGGTTTCCAACCGGCGGCGGCGGCGCGACCGCCACCTTGGCGGGTTCGAACCGGACGCGCCACTTCGTTTCCCGGCTGCCCGGACTGGTTAGAACCACACGCAGTTTGGGGCCATCCTGTTTGAAGGTCGCCTTCACCCCGGCGGCGGCGTCTTCGGGAGAAACCTCGGCCGCGGTGACCCGCCACGATTTGTCTCCAACCGGGAGTACGATCCTCAGCTCATAGGAATCGCCGCCCACCACCTTGCTTGATCCGGTTAGAGCGGAATCGTCCGGGTCCCATCGCTCGCCGGTGACATCCACGATCCCCTGCGTGACGTGGCGCGAGGTGCTGAGAAGTTGCGGAACCGCGGAAACCGGCCGCACGGATAGAATCCGGCACGATCTTCCCGACAGGACGGACATTACATCGTCGCGGAACGGCGGAACAAACTTGTTCGCCCAAAAATCGAAGGCCACATATTCCGGCGCGGCGGGCAATCCGGCGCGGTCTGCCGCTACCGAGATCATCTCGTCCTTTTCCCCCCAGTTGTAGAACGCCAGCACATCGCGCCGGACCTGCTGGCGCGTGTCGGTTAGCAACCAGACCTTCGCCACATCGCTCTCAAACACGTCCACCGGCCGCGCGGGCAAGCCATGCGCGGGGATGCAGCGTTTGACGATATCCAACCGCTCGGGAGGCGTCTCCGGCATCCAGTCGCTGGTATAGAAAAGCTGCCCGGCGATGGCGGTCCACGACGCGTTGAGCCTCGCGCGCTCGATCGGCAGGCTCTTGCGCACGAAGACGCAGTCCGGATCATTCCACCACACGCGCCCGTTGAGGAACCACAGCCGCGAACCATGCGGCGCGCCGATGTCCCCCCCGGTGTCGGGACCTATCCGCATCGCGTCCAACAAACCGAAGGTGCCGCCAAACGAGCGCATGTTCTGGGAAACGCAGCAACCTAGCAGAAACACACCGGGTCCCGCCGTCTCGCGCACGAGGCGGGTGCCATCGCGCAGCGCCTCGATGTTGGTCTTGTCCGGGTTGTGGAAGGTGGCGTCGCCGATGCCGTCTTCCACATATCCGTTGTTCACATAAACCTGCTTGGTGGCGCTGCCGGTCCAATAGCCGTCCATCTTGAAAAACCTGTAACCCCAATCGTGCGAGATGCGGTGGACGATCCCGCGCACGTATTCCTGCGCCTCCGGGTTCGTCATATCCAGACAAGTGCCACCCCATGCGGTTTCATAGGGTTTTCCCTCGGGATTTTTGGCAAACCAATCCTGATGGTCCTTGAAATGCGGATCCTCCCAGGTTCCGGCGAACGGCATGAACCAGATGCCGGGAACCAACCCGAGATTTGATATGTTTTCCGCCGCTTTTTTCATACCGCTCGGATAAGGCCCCTTCGGCGCGTGGGTGGTGAAATTCTTTTTCGGTCCATTGGGATGAATCCCGTCCTGCCATTGGTCGTCGATCTGGATGAAATCGAAGCCATACGGCTTCAGCTCCTTCGCGGCCACCGCAGAGACCTCCGGCAGATGGGTTTCATCGCATGCACCGGCGTGCTTCTCCATATACCAGGTGCAGAACCCGGCCTGCTGGCGGGGCAGTTTGATCGCATACACTTTGGCGATCGCGTCGGCATAGGACTCCATACCGAACCGCGCGTCCGCGAACCACCCCATCGCGAAGGTTTCGGTGGCCGTCTCCTCGCCGGGTTTGATCCGCAGGCGCCCGTAGTCGATCCTCGGCGCCATCCTAACCACACCGTCCGCCGCCGGAGAGAACACCACGCCGCTGCCGCGGTCGTGGGTGATCCAGCCGCCCACAACTCCCGACCGCGTGACCGGATCCGCGATGGTTAGAAACGCGTAGCTTCCGGGATTCTTCGCCGGTTCCAGCAGCCCGCCGGTGCCGAGCGTTCTAACCGCACCAGGAACCGCGCCGGTATCCACCACCGCCGAGAACACCGGAACCTTGTTATGGACCACAGCCTCGCCCGTGGCATTGCGCAGCGTGCCGCTGAACAACGCGAACGGGAGCCCCGGAACCAGCGAGATCCGGTTGCGGTTGCCGCCATCGGTTACGATCTCGATAGCCTCGGCATGGCCGAATACCGGGTCCTTGACGGAAACCACCGCCGCCTTGCCCCCGGGCGTCCCGAATTTTCCGTTCTTCGCGAAAACCCGATTGTCAGACCTGTGAAGCAAGGAAAACTCCGCCGCAGCCACATCATAGGTCACCTCAAGCTCCGCATTGCGGATCCTCAGCAACGGATCGGCGAAAACGGGCATTGCGGATACCAACAGAAGAAAACCGGCGGATCGGAGAGAGATCAGTTTCATGGGTGGCGGAATCACGGACATAACTTGTGTGCCCCATACGCTGGCCGCGATGGAAATCATTCGGATTTTCATAAACCCGGAAGCGCCACCCTTCCGTTGAAGGCGATTCCCCAGGAGCTATTTCAGGTAGCTCTTCAGCATCCAGATCGTTTTCTGATGGAGCGTGATGCGCTCGGTCATCAGATCCTGGCTTTCGGGATCGTTGGCGTCGCCGGCCAAGTCGCGCGCTACCATGGCGTCCTTCACCAGCTTCTCATTGGCGGCCAAAAGCGCTTTGACATACTGCTCCTGTCCGAGAGGTGAGGCGAATTCCTTCATCCCCGCGGCGGCGGCCAGCGTGCCGAGTCCGCCGATCGCGTAAGATCCCAGCGCGCGGATCCGCTCGGCAATCTCGTCGATCGCCGTGAACAGTTCCTCATACTGGGTCTGGAACGCGGTGTGCAGCGCGAAAAACCCCTGCCCCTCGACATTCCAGTGCGCAAGGTGGGTCAGCGACATCAGGGCGTATGAATCGGCAAGCACGAGATTGAGGCTGTCGGTAAGCGACGGCACGGCTTTGGAGCGCGATGATTTGGTTTTCATAAGCGGATTTCGACGAGCCCGGTCGTAGGCGGCAGCCCGCCCGGTGTCAAGCGCGAACGTTCCCCGGAACGACGTTAGATCGCGGACACCGGTGGGGTTTGCCGAATGCTATCGGCGGTGGGACATCCGGTTAGGGCCATCGCGGCCTCCAATTCGGTGCGCAGGATCTTCAAACAATGGGCGACGCCGGCCGCGCCACCGACCGCGAGTCCATGCAGGATCGGGCGGCCGAGAAGCACCGCGGAGGCCCCAAGGGCGAGGGCTTTCACGACATCGGTTCCGCGACGGATCCCGCCGTCCACCAGCACCGGCGCACGGCCGGCCACCTCCCTAACCACATCGGGAAGGGCTTCGAGGGTAGCCGGCACGCCATCGAGAACGCGCCCGCCATGATTGGAAACGATGATCCCAGAGGCACCGTGGCGCAGGGCAAGACCGGCATCGGCCGGGTGCATCACGCCTTTGAGCCACACCGGCAGCCGGGTGGCGCCGCACAGCCACTCGAGGTCGCTCCATCCGGGCGCACGCCCTAACATAGCGCTACCGAAGATCCGGTCTTCTGCGGCTTGCGCGGCTGGCGACGACACGCCGTCTCCATCGGGAAAACGAAATCCCGCCCGTCGTTCTCGGTAGCGGAAACAATGCACCGGGGCGTCGGCGGTGAGCACCAGAGCGGCACATCCGGCCGCCTCCGCCCGCGCGCAGGAATCGGCCGCAGCGGTGTGGTCGCGCTCCAAATCCATCTGCAGCCACAACCCCTCTCCATAGTGGTCCGCGATGCGTTCCAGCGGCTCGGTTGATAGAGAAGCGGCCACCATTCCCGCCCCCATCGCGGCCGCCCCGAGCGCCGTGGCGGATTCGGCATCCGGATGAAACAACGCGTGCCTGGCGGTGGGAGCGACGAGCACCGGCATTCCGAACCGTTGACCTAACAAAGAAACCGACGCGTCCGTGCCGCCGAGATCCGCGAGCACCCGCGGCATCAGCCGCAGCCGGTCCCAGGCCCGCAGGTTCTCCGCTACGGTGAGTTCGTCGCCCGCTCCGCCATTCAGATAGGCCCACACCGGCTCGCTGAGAATGGAGCGGGCCATCCGCTCGTAATCGGCCAGATCGAACAACCGGGAAAGATCGTGTTGGGGAGGGAGCGGGTTCATGGGAAATCGATAAGCCGGGCGTGGAGGTACTGGAGCGTCCGGAGCAACCCGACCGGATCGTCGCCGCTATCCGGGCCGGGCCAGCCATGAAGCACGCGAAGTTCCAGATCGCGGATAGCCAGCAACACGGCACCCGCCAGATCGGCGCGGTGGCGCGGATGATCGAGCACTCCGGGGATCCGCAGGCATTCGTTGACAAATCCGGCGAACCCCACGGGCCGGCATCGCCGGCAAAGCAGCGCGCCATACGCTAGCAATTCAGGGATCCGTTCCCGGTGGATCGGCAGTCCGGATGCCAGCCTCACCGCGCGCACCACTGTTTCAATGGAAATCGGCGGCGCGTTTCCTCCGACCTCCGTATCCAACATGATGCCGGCCGCCCGGCAAACCGCGAGATGCCAGCGGAATGTCAGGTCGGGTTCGCCGAGCGAATCGGTTTCGTCGCGGCAGGCATCAAGGGCCGCATGTGCCTCAGCGACCCGGTTGTTGTCCAGCAACACAAGCGCCTTGTTGACACCGCCCATCACTTTCAGCGCCTGCCACGACGGCGCCGTCCGGTCGGGGGATTGGTCCAACACGTTCTCCGCCGATCCGAAATCCGCCAGCGCCTCGTCGGAGCGGCCCGTTTCATGGCGCAGCGACGCGCGGTTGAGAAAACACAGCGCCATCCGCGACACATGCCGCGAATCGCTGCCGGGTACGGTCCGGCTCGCCCGCTCAAGCGCCATATCCAGGGCTTGTTCCGCACCCGCATGATCGGGCGGATCGAGGCGGCGCAGCACGTCCGAACGATTCAACCACGCTCCGGCTAACAACCACGCCCCATGGGGAGAACTGTCCCAGGGCGCTCGCTCCCGGAGCCGGATTGTCTCATCGAAGCACCGGAGCGCGCCGACCAACATCCCGTTCTCCAACAATCCGACTCCCTCGGCCATGATGGCCGCCGCTCGCAGATCCGTGTCGTCGGCATCCATCATTAAATTCCGTTAGATCATGGGTTTTCGAAATCGCGTCCATCGACGCCATGTGAGCGCGTAACCGGTCCAGACCAACACCAGCGTGGCGGAGCAAACGCCAACCGCCAGGACCTGCCCCCACCACCCGCCCGCCTCGCCGGTATGGATCCAGCGGACCCAACGCCGGGCCCGAGCCGCGGGAGTCGGATCTCCGTTAGGGACGGCATTCGGGACAAGCCCAACTTCCGTTAGAGAAAACCCGATCCGCCGGTCGGGGCGGCCGCGCCCCGCGTCGCCGATGATGATCCGGACGGGCGCGCCACCGTCAGCCGCGGGCCGGGAGATTTCGAGCGTCTTCCAGCCCGGCATCCGCTCCGCCGCCAACCGCGGCACGGTTCCGAGATTTGCGGGGGCCGGCGGCGGGGCGGCGGGCGTTCGAGGGGAGCGCTGGCGCGGGGACTCGCCCGGGGGCGCTCCCGAAGCGCGAGCGGGCGGGGATTCGCCGAATGCGGCAAACAGCGCGGCATTGGCCCATGGATAGGCCATGATCGTTCCGGTTAGGGTGATCGTCAGAATACCGGGTAGCGCCCACCATCCCAGGACGTGATGCCAGTTCCAGTCCCTCGCCTTGCCGGAAAGGCCGCGCCTGAACCAACACTTCGCGCGCAGCGCCACCATGCCGCGGATGCCTCGCAGCCACAGGGGCAGTCCGGTCAGCGCCAACGTCAGATAGATGAGGCAGGCGGCCGACGTGATCGCGCCGCCCCATTTCCTCCAGCCGCCCGGTTCCCGGCGTTCCCCCTCGTTTTCACGCACCGCACCGCCCCGCCTTATCCCGCCTTCCGGCTGCCACACCAGCCAGCGGTGGAGCGACACCACGGCCTGGAACAACCGGCGCGCTCTTTCGGGGCCGGCTCCCAGATCGTCACCGTTAGCCGGGTGGAGATAGTGCCGTTCCCCGCGTCCGGTCCGATAGATCCACGGCAGCGCGGGATCGGAACGCACTTCGAGCACCGGGTCGCGCATGTCCGGGAATCGCTCCCTGGCCAAGGCCATCATGCGGTCCACACCCATCGGGGGTGCGCCCAGCGGAGTGGCGTGCCGCGTCATCAGAGAACGCTCCATCCGGTCGATCACCACGGATTCAAAGCTCATCGCGATCCCGGTGGCGGCCAATAGCGCGATCGCCAGCCCAGCCACAACTCCAAGCGCCAAGTGGGACCAGAACAACACCCGCAGCGTCCGGCGCGCGATCATTTCCGTTAGGTCTCCGCCCATTGACGCAGCAGGTTGTGGTAGATTCCGGTTAGAGTGACGACCGGGGAGTCTCCGGACCGTTCCGTTCCGAGATCCCGGATGGCGCAGTCGAGGTCAAACAGCATCGCCCGCCGCTGGTCGTCGCGGACCAGGCTCTGGATCCACATGAATGACGCGATCCGCCGTCCCCGCGTCACCGGATTGACCCGGTGCAGGCTGGTGGACGGATAGACCACCGCATGCCCGGCCGGAAGCTTCACCGAATGGGCCCCATAGGTGTCCTCGATCACCAACTCGCCGCCGTCGTATTCCTCCGGATCGGCGAAAAACAGCGTGCACGACACATCGGTACGGATCGTTCTATCAAGCCCAGGAACCCGCCGTATCGCTCCGTCCACATGCGTGCCGTATTCGCCGCCGCCTTCGTAGCGGTTGAACATCGGCGGCAGGAAATGCAGCGGCAGCGCCGCACTGACGAAAAGCGGATGGTTTCCCAGCGCCTGAGCGATCATCGCGCCCAACCGCCTCGCGACGGGATCACCCGCGGGCAGTTGGCGGTTGCTTTTCACCAGCGACGCCTGGTGGCCGGCGGTGCCGGCCCCGTCCTCCCACGGCGCGGATTCCAGCGCGTCGCGCGCCTCTGCCAAGGCAGCCGGCGAAAGCACGTTCGGAATGGTCAGGATCATCGGTTCAGAAGCTGATGTTGGTGGTGAACGTCACACCGAATGGCGCGCCGTAATTCCCGCGCTGGGTGTTGTTGTTGATCGACTGGATATAGTCGCGGTCGAGCAGGTTGGTCAGATTGAGCCGCATGTCCACGTGCTCGTTGAGCTTGTATTCGAGCATCGCGTCCACCACCGCGTAGGAGGGAGAACGGACGGTATTGGCCGCATTGGCGTAGGCAGCCCCCTGATAGCGGACGCCGCCACCGACCGTCAGGTTCCACGGAAGCTGATAGGTCGTCCACAGTCCGCATGAGAATCCCGGCGTGCGGATCACGTCGAAGCCGTCGTATTGGTCTCCGGGTTGGTCCACGGTCGCGTCCAGCCAGGTCGCGTTGGCGAAGATCCGCCAGTTGTCGGTGAGGTTGCCGTTGAGGCCCAGCGTGACGCCGTCCACGACTTGCGCTCCGTTGGAATAATAGGTGCCGGTGGTGTCGTCGTTGTAGAGCACGTTGGTGTTCTCGGTGTGAAACAGCGCGGCCGTTAGACCGAGATCACCATCCAGCAGATCCCATTTCGCGCCGAGGCTGACACTTCTGGCCTCCTGCGGTTCCACATTCGGATTGTCCTGGCTGGTTCCGGTTTCGCTGAGGGTGAAATTGGCCGCGCCGGGAGGCGTCACCGAACTGCCGAACGCGGCATAAATGCTGAGTTCCTCCACCGGCTTGTAGGTCAGGCCGATCCTGCCGCTGAACACGGTGTCCGCCGTGTCCTCATCCACCCATCCGTCCGGATTGGTGGCGCTGGCCGGTGACAGCGCCCGGTAGCGGGTGTCGTAATCGTCCAGGCGCATTCCGCCGGTTAGAATCCAGTGCCTGCCCCACTCGACGTGATCGAACAATGAAACGCCCAGTGTTTCGGACTCGCCCAGAGTGTGCGTCGTCGCGGCGGGCCGCGCCTCCGCGAAATCGACAGGCGGCGCGCCCACCGCCATGGGGGCCAGCGTGCGGCTTCCGGTGTGAGTGTCCTGATTCTCGTTGGAATACTCCACCGCCGCCACCAGGGTGTGCTTGAAATCCCCGTGCTCGATTTTCAGTTCGGCCGTGGTTTGGTTCACAAACGCCTCATAGGTCCGTTCGTTGGCCTGAAGGGAGCGGGTGATCTGGTTGGTCGCCGCGTTGTATCCGGGGCTGAGGATCACCGCGTCACGATAGGATCGGCCGATCCTTGTCAGATTCCGGAGCGTTAGATTCCGGTTGATGTCGAACTCGAAGACCCCGGTGGCCATGTCCTGGTTGATGTCCTCGTGGGTCGAACGGGTGCTTCCGTAAAACCAATCCGGATTCACTCCCGGCAGCGGTCTGCCCGCATTCAGGGGCAGTCCGTAGTCCGGGATATTGTCCTGGCCGACATGCTGGGTATAGAGGGTGAACCTGCGGTCGGTTCCCATGCCAACGGCTGCCGACGGGGCGATGCCCCATGCCTCGCGTTCCACCCGGTCCCGGCCGGGCACGTTGCCGGTCTCGCCCATCAGATTGAGCCGCCACGCCGCGTCGCCCACCCAGGAGGGCAAGCCCTGTCCGGGAATCCTCCGGTTGAGGTCGGCCGTTCCGCGCCATCTCTGGGCGTCGCCCGCCACCACCGAGGCGCGATAGTGATCCTCCGCGGTTGGGGTTTTCGTGGCGGTATTGACATATCCGGCGGCCGTTCCGCGCCCGACGTCGGAACCTCCCGGTCCCGGATAGACCTCCACGGTCTCGGTGTTGAACGTATCGCGGCTCAGCAACCCCATGTCCCGTACCCCGTCGCGGAACAGGCTTTGGCTGGCGTCGAATCCCCACATGGAAAACATGTCACCCGAGGTGTTGCTAGCCCCGCCACCCTCCCCGGCCTGGATCGAGATGCCGGGGACATTTCGCAGCACTTCGGTTAGCGTCCGCGCGCCCTGTTCCTCGATGATCTCCTCCGGGATCACCGTCACGGTCTTCGGGGTGTCGCGCAACGGGGCGGGATACTTCCTGTTGCTCACCCGCTCCGGCTTGTATGCCCCTTTGTTCCGGTCCGCCGTCACCACGATCGGATCGAGTTTCCGGTCCGGACCCGCCGGCGCTTCCTCCGGTTTCCCGGTCTCCGGCACCGCCCCGGATGCGATCCCGGTCGCCAACAGAACGCCTCCCAATAGCTCGGCCCCGGACAAATCGCGGCCTTCACGCCGCAAGGTCCCCTTGATTGTCGGAAATTCAGTCATCTTGTGCTCCATGTTTGTAATGTTAGATCGGCTTTCCCGCGCCATCCGCACCGACGGTGTCGCGGCACGCGGGAGAAAACACCGATCCGACCGGAACGCAAGAACTTTTTGAGATTGAATCTCAAAAACGATAAAAATGCGGAGTTTAGCCGGCGGAAAGCGGATCGTTGGTGTCCTTCATAGTCGGCGGAACGGCAACCCTGCGGGAAAAAGACCACCCCGAAGCGTCGTCCGCGCCGATTCGTGCAATCCGTGTGCGGCAGCCCCCCTGCCGAAAGGTTGCCACAATGAGCATATTCCCAACCGGTAATTCTTGCGGGAATCGGGTTTCCGGTTCAAGTTCCGCCCGCGATGAAACTCGATCCCCAGCAACTCGAACGGGTGTCCAATCTGTTCCGCGCCTTCGCGGAAGCCAGCCGGCTGGCGATTATTCAGGAGCTGAAAGCCGGAGAACTCAGCGTTTCGGACATCGTCGGGACCCTGCCCACCAGCCAGGCGAACGTATCCAAGCAACTGAAAATCCTGCACGACGCCGGTGTGGTCGCCCGCCGCAAGGAAGGAACCCAGGTTTTCTATCGAATCGCGGATCCGATGGTCTTCGATCTGTGCGCCCTCGTTTGCGACAAGCTCAACCGGGATGCCGTGAAGCCCGCCAGGCTCAAATTCTAGCCAACATCGCCTCGTTGCCCACCACCGCCCACGGGCCGGCGCAACTTGAGCCCACGCAGTCCAACCGCCCCCCCCCGCGCCCGGAACTCCCCGCCGATGCCTACACCATGGTCAACGCCGATGCGTCCTGGCGCACCCGGATCCGCTCCCAAGACCTGACCTTCTTCCTCCGTCTCACCAACCTGCTCGAGGAGGAAGCCCGCTTGTCCACCTCCTTCCGCAAGGATGTGGCCCCCTGCCCAGCAGGGATCTCACCATCGGGATGCGCTGCGCGTTCTAGCGAAACTGCCCCGGCAGAACGGATCTCACCCAGCGGGAAAAATTCTTCGTTTTTGTTGTTGACACTCATTCTCAATAAAACAACATCCCCCGGCAGCCGTGCTTCTCCACCTTCTCGCGAAACCGGGGCGCTTGGCCATATCCTATTCAAAACCAACCGCATGCCATGAAACCAACCAAAATTTCCATTCTATTGTCCGCTGCGGCGGTCACGGTGATTTTCCAGCCTCCGGCCCGTGCCCAGGACGTGCTTGAAGCCACTGGTGGTCACCGGAACCCGCAGCGAGCGGAAACTCAGCGAGGCCCCGGTGCGGACCGAGGTGGTCAACAAGAAGCAGATCGAGCAGACCGAGTCCTATACCCTCGCCGACGCGCTCGAATGGATCACCGGGGTGCGGGTGGAAAACGACTGCCAGAACTGCAATTTCCAACAGGTCAGGTTGCTGGGATTGCAGGGAAACTTCACCCAGATTCTCAACGACGGGCGCCCCGCCCTTTCGTCGCTGGCCTCGGTTTACGGGGTCGAACAGATTCCATCCGCTCTCGTTGACCGGATCGAGGTGGTGAAAGGCGGCGGATCCGCCCTTTATGGTCCGGGGGCCATCGCGGGGGTCGTCAATATCATCCCCCGCGACCCTCGGGAAAACAGCGGGTATGTGGACTACGGTTGGTCCACCTACGGCGGCGGCCCGAACCACCAGGCCGGCTTCGGAATCGAGCGGGTCACCCAAAGTGGCGACCTGGGAGTCATTGCTTTTGGCCAATGGATCGACCGCTCCTCCTACGATCACAACAACGACGGTTTCAGCGAGGTGGGCTATCAGGAGTTCTGGTCGGGCGGCATCCGGTCGGTTTGGAAACCCACCGATGCCACGCGTCTGGTGATGGATTTCAACACCATCCAGGAAGAACGCCGGGGGGGGGGATCTGCTGGACCAACCCGTCACCTCGGCCCAGGTCGCGGAATGGATCGACAGCCAGATCTATCAGGGCGGCGTCCGTTGGGAGCATGATCTCACGGACCGGCTCTCCTATGAGTTCGGTCTCAGCGCCAACTACACCCACCGCGACACCTACTACGGATCCGGTGGTGATCCGAACGCCTTCGGCGAGTCGGAAAGCCCGGTCTATCAGGCCGACTTTCTGGGACGCTACAAGGTCCGCGACGGTCTCGAGCTATCGATGGGCCTCCAGTATCAATACGAGAAACTTGAGGACGAGCAACCCGCCTACAACCGCTTCACCTCGCAGGAAATCGACGACTTCGGGGTGTTGGGGCAGGCCGAATGGGACCCCACTGAAAAATGGAACATCGTTGCCGGAGCGCGGGTGGATTTCAATTCGGAACTCGAAGACCCGGTGCTCTCGCCGCGGGTGGCCGCGAAGTATCAGCTCCGCGAGGATCTGGCGATCCGGAGTTCCTACTCGTCGGGATTCCGCGCTCCCCAGGTGTTCGACGAAGACCTCCACATCACCCAGGTGGGCGGCAGCGCGTCGATCATCCGCAACGCTCCGGGACTCCGGGAGGAAACCTCCCAAAGCATTACCCTCGGCTGCGAGTGGAGCCCGGCGCTGGATGCCGAGTTCATCCCGAAAGCGATCACCGCCGATGACACCAGCCCGGTCACCTTTGAACTCAACGGCTTCTTCACCCGGCTGGAAGACACCTTCGACATCGTGGATGCGGACGATCCGCTGACTCCCGAGCGCGAATTCACCCGCGTGAACTCCTTCGGCGCGGATGTTTACGGCGCGGAGTTCAACATCACCTGGCAAATCAACCACGATCTCCGGTTCGATCTCGGCTTCGTCGAACAACGGGCGCTGTTCGACGAACCCGCCGGCGACTTCGGCAGCCGGGCGTTCGAACGCACCCCGGAGCATTACGGCACCCTTGGCCTGACATGGAACTCGCCGTGGTGCGAGGTCTTCGTGGGAGGCAAATACACCGGCCCCATGGAAGTCCCCCACTACGCCGGCTACATCCCCGCCGATCGGCTGGAGAAGTCCCCTTCGTTCTTCACCCTCGATCTGGCGCTCGCCCGGAAACTCAAGGTGGGCGATGTGGACATGACCCTGACCGCAGGCGTCAAAAATCTCTTCGACGACTATCAGGACGACCTCGACATCGGCCCCAACCGCGACTCGGGATATGTTTACGGCCCCCGGTTCCCGCGGATGTTCCACCTCGGGTGCAAGTTCGACTTCTGATCCTCCGTCCGTTTTCCGATCATTTGCCGTGGAGTTTGCAACGACGGCATCCCTCCTCTCGCTGGCGGTTCGCATCTTCCGCCGGCGAGGGGAGGTTTCCCCTCCTGGGTGGCCGCCATTGCGGGAAACGGCGGGAAAGATTCCCTCGCGCGACCCCATGTCCATTCCTCCGCCAAAGAGCCTGCCTAACCGAAGAAAGCGATCGGGATCCCGCCCCGTACCGGTTTTCCCGCACATGCAAACCACCGCCCCGATCCAAACCTCACCGACCAGCCGCCGCGCGTTTCTCACCCGATCCACGGCCTCGCTTCTGGCCGCCGGCCTCTGGCCCGGATGGGCTCACGCGCAGGAAGCGGCGGGCGAGAACGGCTCGTTCCGGTTTCTTGCCTTCAACGACGTCCATTTCACCGACCCGAAGAAATGCCCGCAATGGTTCGGGAAAGTCTTCGCCGCCATGCGCGCCAGCGCCCCGGACGCGGAATTCGCACTGCTCTCCGGCGATCTGACCAGCAACTGCAAACCGGCGGAATTCGGCGGCATCCGCGAGGTGTTGCCCTTGCTGCGGATGCCGGTCCATCTGACGCTTGGCAACCATGATGTGGGTTCGAAAGGCGAGCGCACGGAGTTTGAGAAGTTCTTCCCCGGGAAGCGCAATCACGTCGTCAGCCACCGTGGCTGGCAAATCGTCTGCTGCGACTCGGTCGAAAACACCGGCTACATCCAAACCCGCATTCTCAAGGAAAATCTCGCCTGGCTGGAATCCGCCCTTCCCAAACTCGATCCGCGCCGGCCGACCATTCTATCCACCCACTTTCCGCTCGGAGCGGGCCTCGCCCGGCGGCCGAAAAACGCGGACGATCTGCTCAAGCTGTTCGCGAAGTTCAACCTCCAGGCCGTGTTCAACGGGCACTGGCACGGCTACTCCCAAATGCTGTTCAACGAGGCCGTCGTCAGCACCAACCGCTGCTGCTCGCGCTACCGCGGCAATCACGACGGCTCGCGCGACAAAGGTTGGTATGTCTGCGAAGCCGCACAGGGGAAAATTTCCCGCCGCTTTGTCGCGGCGCCGCCAGATTTGATCGCGGAATCGGAGTGGCACTGAAGCTCATGGGCGGGACCGTTGCAAAGGGATCCATCCATGTTCTTTGCGAGCCGTCTCTCTAACATCCACCGGAAACCGATTTTCATCCGCAAAGCCGCAGGAAACTTCCAGATCCCACGGTCCCGGGCAAGTCTCCGGTGCCGTCATTCATCCAACGGCCTGAACGGTCCGCTCAATCGTTCCGCAGCGCGTTCCTGAATGCCGCCAACGTTTCCGGACTGACGTGGTGCTCAATGCCCTCGGCATCCATTTCCGCGACCCTTTCCGGAATGCCAAGGGATCGAAGAAACGCGACCACCGTCTCATGCCGGCTCTTGCACGCCACCGCCAGATCCCTCCCGGAATCCGTTAGGAAAATCGACCGGTAGGGTTGCGAGGTCACATAGCCCGCCTTCCGCAGACGTCCGATGGTGCGGTTCACCGTGGCATGCGTCACCCCCAACCGTTTCGCCAGATCCACGACCCGCGCCTCACCCGTCTCCGCGATCAGATCGCCGATCGCCTCCACGTAGTCCTCGGCCGTCTCATGCGCGTGCTCGCGCCGGGTTTGCCGGAGGTTGGCCGCCTGGGACTTCGCGGCCCCGGCATTGGCTCTCCCTGCTGGTCGGATCGGTTTTGTGGCCATGGTTTTCTCTGCGCCGGAAATTTTCAAATAATCCGTTGACAGTCGAGCACAATAGATGTAGCCTTGACTACATTATGAATCACAAACAACAACCTAGTGTGTGTGCTACACCAAATTCCCCCGCGGATTGGGTTAGGCGGCGCGGCGTAGCCGTCATCGTGGCGGGAGTGGTGGCGACCGGGGCATCCGGCGCTGCGGAGGTGGGTTTGATGCCCGGCGAACCCGGGAACGAACGGCCGCGGCTTGCGTCGCGGGCAGGAATGCGGGAGTTGAGCACCGACCGTCCGGACACGACGGAAAGTGCCTACACCGTGGACAAAGGCCATTGCCAATTCGAGATGGAAATGGCCGCATTCACCCGCGATGGCGGTGACTGGACGGAATACACCCTCGGCGAGCTGAATGCCAAATTCGGGCTTACCGACTGCGCCGACCTGCAAGTGGTCATGCCCTTTCACACCCATGTCCGCGATGGCGACGAGGGCTATGGCGACACGGAAATCCGCCTGAAATACAACCTCTGGGGCAACGACGGCGGCGACACGGCCATGGCCCTCATGCCCTTCGTGAAAATCCCGACCGCTCGCGGCGATCTTGGAAACGATGAGTTCGAGGGCGGTTTGATTGTTCCCTTTGCTTTCGCCGGGCCGGCGGATTGGTCCTGCGCGGTCATGGGCGAAGTGGACTTCGCTGCGGATGACGATGGCAGCGGCCATCATGTCGTCGGCATCGCCTCCGCCACCGCCAGCCACGCGATCACGGGAAACACCGCCGGATTTCTCGAAGTCGTCGGGATTTTCTCCGCCGAGTCATCGGACGACATCGAAGCCTATTTCAACACCGGCATGACGTGGGCAATCACCGAGACCTGGCAACTCGATGGTGGCATCCGCGTCGGGCTGACCAGCGCATCCGCCGATCTCACCCCGTTTGTCGGACTGAGCACCAAGTTTTGATCCGAACCTCATTCATAGATCACATGTCCCTATCCAAACCTCGAAAATTCCTCCTCCCCTTTTCCGCACTGCTCGGCTTGCTTGCCGCAGGGTGTGATCGCGGGCAATCGACGGCCGACACCGGGAAAAAGAAAGTCGTCACCAGTTTCACCATCATTGCTGACATGGCCCGCGAAGTCGCGGGTGATGCGGCCATCGTGGAGTCCATCACCAAGCCCGGCAGCGAAATCCACGGTTATGACCCGACACCCAAGGACATCGTGAAGGCCCATGGCGCCGACCTCGTTTTGTGGAACGGCATGAACCTCGAACTGTGGTTCGAGAAGTTCTTCGAAAACGTCAAAGACGTGCCGAGCGCCGTCCTAACCGAAGGTGTGGCGCCGATCGGAATCACCGAGGGTCCCTACACCGGAAAACCCAATCCCCACGCGTGGATGTCACCGTTCAACGCGCTCATCTATGTGGAAAACATCCGCAAGGCGCTGGCGAAAATGGATCCCCCCAACGAGGCGGTCTATAACAAGAACGCCGCCGCCTACTCCGCCAAAATCAAGGCGCTCGACGAACCGGTCCGCCGGAAACTCGCCGCCATCCCCGAGGAACAACGCTGGCTCGTCAGCAGCGAGGGCGCGTTCTCCTATCTCTGCGCCAACTACGGACTCCGCCAACTCTACCTCTGGCCGATCAATGCCGACGCCCAGGGCACGCCCCAGCAAGTGCGCGCCGTCATCGACGCCGTGCGTTCCAACAACATCCCGGTGGTCTTTTCCGAGAGCACCGTGAGCGACAAGCCCGCGCGGCAGGTCGCGCGGGAAACCGGTGCCCGCTACGGCGGCGTGCTCTATGTGGACTCGCTCACCGAAGCCGACGGCCCCGCGCCAACCTATCTGAAACTGCTGGAAACCAACGCCGAAACCATCGTGAAAGGATTCCTCGGCCAATGACCGCGCCGTCACCCAGCCTTGATGTGGAGGGCGTTTCGGTAGCCTATCCGAACGGCCACCTCGCCCTGCACGATGCCACCTTCCACCTCGGCAGCGGCACCATCTGCGCGCTGGTGGGCGTGAACGGCAGCGGCAAGTCCACGCTTTTCAAAAGCATCATGGGCTTCGTGAACCCAACGTCCGGGAGTGTCCGGATCAGCGGCCTGCCCGTGCGCGCCGTTTTGAAACAACACCTCGTCGCCTATGTGCCGCAGGCGGAGGAGGTGGACTGGCAGTTTCCCGTCAGCGTGTGGGATGTGGCGATGATGGGACGCTACGGCGCGATGAACTTCCTCCGCATCCCCCGCGCGGTGGACAAGGCGAAAGTCGAGGAAAGCCTGAAGCGCGTCTCGATGTGGGAGTTCCGCGACCGCCAGATCGGCGAACTGAGCGGCGGCCAGAAGAAGCGCGTCTTTCTCGCCCGCGCCCTGGCTCAGGGCGGCAGGGTGATTTTATTAGACGAACCCTTCACCGGGGTGGATGTGAAAACCGAGGAGGCCATCATCGCGTTGCTGCGCGAGTTGCGGGATACCGGCGCGATCATCCTGGTTTCCACCCACAATCTCGGCAGCGTGCCCGAGTTCTGCGATCAGGTGGTGCTCATCAACCGCACCGTGCTCGCCTACGGGCCCACTGCGGAGATTTTCACCGAGGCCAATCTAACCGCCACGTTCGGCGGCGTTTTGCGGCAGTTCCAGTTCGATCAATCCACCATCCAGGACCACGACGGCCGGACGATCCGCGTGCTCACCGACGACGAGCGCCCGCTGGTGTTCGGCAAGGGCGGCCACCTCGAATACAAAGACCGCCGTGAGCACGCGGAACTGCTCGAACAACGATCCGTGACCGATGACTGAGCTGCTCATCCCCCTTCATTACGACTACATGTTGCGTGCCATCTGGGTCAGCGCGTTGATCGGCGGCGTCTGCGGATTCCTATCCTCGTTCGTCACCCTCAAGGGCTGGTCGCTGATGGGCGACGCGCTATCCCACGCGGTGGTTCCCGGCGTTTCCATCGCCTACATCCTCGGGCTGCCGTTCGCGCTCGGTGCATTCGTGGCCGGTCTGTTAGCGGCGGCGGCGATGGCCTTCATCCGCGCGAAAAGCCGCATCCGCGAGGACGCGACCATCGGCATCGTCTTCACCGCCTGGTTCGCGCTCGGCCTGCTGCTCATCTCGCTGTTCCCGGCGCGGGTGGATCTCAAGGTCATCATTCTCGGCAATATCCTCGGCATCTCCGATCCTGACATCACGCAGGTCATCAGCATCAGCGCGGTCACGTTGCTGGTGCTCGGTCTCAAATGGAAAGACCTGATGCTGTTCTGCTTTGATCCGAACCAGGCCCGCACTCTCGGCCTGCGCGCGGGAATGCTGCATGTCATCCTGCTTTCCCTGCTCGCGGCCACCGCCATCGCCGCGCTGCAGGCGGTGGGTGCCTGCCTGGTCGTTGCCATGCTCGTCACTCCAGGAGCCACTGCCTATCTGCTAACGGACCGCTTCGGAAAAATGCTCTGGCTTTCATCCGCCATGGGCGCGGGCACCTCGCTTGCCGGAGCGTATGCGAGTTATTATTTCAACGGGGCTACCGGCGGATGCATCGTCACGTTGCAAACCCTGTTGTTTCTCACAGCCTTCATCTTCGCTCCGAAACACGGCATGCTCGCCGCGAAACGCCGCCTGCGCCTGCAATCCGCGCCATGAACGCCTTTTTCGAGCCCTTCCAATTCGCCTTCATGAGGGACGCCCTCATCGTCGGCTCGGTCGTCGCCGCGATGTGCGCGGTTCTTTCATGCTTCCTGGTTCTCAAGGGCTGGTCGCTCATGGGCGACGCGGTGTCACACGCCGTGCTGCCGGGAATCGTGCTGGCATACCTCGTCGGACTGCCACTCGCCATCGGCGCGTTCGCGGCCGGCCTGCTCTGCGCTGTGAGCACCGGTTTCATCAAACAGAACAGCCGCATCAAGGAGGACACGGTCATGGGCGTCGTGTTCACCGGGCTGTTCGCGTTCGGTCTCGTGCTCTTCAGCCGCACTCGGTCGGACATGCACCTCGACCACATCCTGGTGGGAAACATCCTCGGCATCACGCGCTCGCAGGTCTGGCAAACCCTCGTCCTCGGGACCGTGGTGCTCGGCGTGACGCTCGCCTTGCGCCGCGACCTGCTGCTGATCTGTTTCGATCCAGGCCAGGCACGGGTGATGGCCCTGCCGGACCGTTTGCTGAACTACCTGCTGTTAGGACTGCTGTCGCTCTCCATCGTCGTTTCCCTGCAAGCCGTCGGCATCATCCTGGTCGTCGCCATGCTGGTGACCCCCGGAAGCATCGCCCACCTGTGGACGGACCGCTTCGACCGCATGCTGCTCATCGCAGTGTTGGCGGCGGCCTTTTCCACCATCGCCGGCGTGTTCATCAGTTATCACATCGACGCCTCCACCGCCGCTTGCATCGTGCTGATCCAGGCTCTGGTGTTCGCATTGTCGCTGTGGTTCGCCCCGAAATACGGAATTTTTCCACGGGGCAACCACTGAGTTTCGGTTCGGCGTGGGGCCCGAATCGCCCGCCGCTCCGTTGCGACACCGCCAGACCTGACTGAGGAATCGCAGTGTGCACTGCCATCGGCGTTCCATCGATACCCGCCAAGAATCCCCCCCCTCGTCCGATCAAACTCAATGGGCTTTCCAAAGCGCGGCGACGTGCTATCTTCCCCGCCCCGCCCATGCCACTGTCCGTTTCACGATCCGCCCGCATTCCGGTTCTCTTCCTGCTCGCCACCACGGCCGGGTTGGCGGCGTTGGTTTTCACCCGGCAATCGGCGGACGTCCGACTCGGCTCGCCGGCCGCCACGGAAACCAGCGGGATCGCCGTAAGCAGTCGCTCGCCCGACCGATTCTGGCTGCTCAATGACAGCGGCTGTCCCGCCGAACTGCTGCTCCTTTCGGCCACCGGAGCCGACCGCGGCCGACTGAGCGTCACCGGCGTGACCAACCGCGATTGGGAGGATCTATCCGCATTCCGTTTGAACGGCAAACCCTATCTGCTGATCGCGGACACCGGCGACAACGAAAGCCGCTACCCGACCTGCAGGATCCACGTTATCGCCGAGCCGCCGCTGCCTAACGGCGATGCCCGTCTCGATGCGGCGGCCGCGCCGGAGTGGTCCATCGAGTTCCGCTACGCCGACGGCCCGCGCGATTGCGAAAGCGTGGCCGTGGACACCGCCGAGAACCGGATCCTGCTGCTGAGCAAGCGAACCGACCCGCCCACGCTCTATCAAATCCCCCTGCGCCCCGCCAAGGGCGCCGAAGTGATCGCCAGGCCGATCGGCACCACCAGCGTCAAGCCACCGCGCGGGTTCCCGATCCATCCGTTCGGTTCCCAACCCACCGGCATGGCGATCAGCCCGGATGGCAGCGTGGCGGCGGTGGCCACTTACCTGAGCGTGTTCGTGTTTTCCCGCGCCAAAGGCGAATCATGGCCGCAGGCCTTCGCCAAACCGGCGACCGTCCTCCTCCCCCACGGGCTGCCACAGGCGGAGGCGATCACCTTTTCCGCCGACGGCCATTCGATCATCGTGGCCTCGGAGGGCGCGCGGACTCCGCTCGTTTTCTACAACGACCAGCCCGCCAAATAAGCCGGAACCGGGCAAGAGCATGCTGCTGTAGGAAGAATTCCTTGGCGGATTCACAAAATGAGCTTGCGGGTGATGGTGGTTTGGTTATCCTTCCGACAACTTCGGAGCCGCTCCGCAGCCTCTATCAACCAAACCCCACGATGAAAACCCGCCGTTTCTCCCTCTTTGGTCTGTTCCGGAAGTCCACAGCCACCGAAGGTTACCGAGAATCTCTCCTCCACCATGCGGCTTCCCGCCTGCCGCTCCTCGGCGCGGTCCTGATCCCCGTGGGAACCGTTTCGGCCGCATCGATCGACACCGCGGCCTCGGGAAACTGGAACGCCCCCGAAACCTGGTCCGGCGCGACCGTTCCGCAACCCGGTGCGGGCGATACCGCCAATATTCTGTTGGATCACACGGTCATCTACACCAGTGCGTCTCCCTTCGCCGGGTTGAACGGCTCCAACGACCTCGGGGTCGGCAACGGCAATACGATCAACATCAACGGCGGCGTGCTCAGCCAGGCCATGGACGGCTGGTGGGTGCGCATCGGCCACAAGGCGGCCGGCAACCTCAACATCAATGACGGACGTTTCCACATCACCGACGGCACCGGCGGCGGCACCAACTTCATGGTCGGCGTGGAAACCGGCGGAAACGGCACCGTCAACATCGGCGATGGCACCGGCTCGGCGTACAGCGCGATCCTCAATATGCGCGACCGCGTCGATGGCTCGCTCAACGGCGGTTCATTCGACATCAACATCGCCCAAAACGGCGAGACCGTGGGATCCATCACCATCCAGTCCGACGGTGTGCTGGAAGGCGACCAGAAAACATGGAACGCCGGCGCTATCGTCCAGAACCCCCATATCCGCATCGGCCGGGCGTCATCCAGCCTGCAAAGCTCTCTAACCGTCAACGCGGGCGGACAGTTCAACGCCCGAGGCAACGTGGAAGTGGCTGCGGAAGGCGGATCCAAAGGCTTGCTCCACCTGACCGGTACCGGCGCCCGGATGGATATGTCCGACGGCGAGTTCACCGTCGGTTTCACCGGCACCGGCGTGATGACGGTGGAAAACGGAGCGGTGTTCTCCCGAACTCATACCAGCGACGCCAGATCGGATCTTTTTGTCGGTCGCAACGCTTCGGGCAATGGCACCATCACCATCGGCGCAACCGGCGAATTCAGCCGCTGGGCCGGCGGCAATGTCGGGGACCTGCGCATTGGCTACAGCGGAACCGGTGTGCTCAATGTCGAAACCGGAGGGCTTTTCCACAATGAATCCGGCAACTGGGACTGGCTTGGCCAGAATGCCGGCAGCAACGGCACCGTCAACGTGAACGGGGGCACCTATGAAATCACCGGAGGGACCAACCTCATCATCGGCCTGAATGGAACCGGCACCTTCAACCACAACAGCGGCTCCACCAACGTAAACGGCATCTACGCCGGCAGGGACAGCGGAACCGGCCTGATCACCATCGCCGGCGGCACCTTCAACGTGCGAGGCTCCCTGTTTCTCGGCGGCGATTCCACCACCAGCGCCGGCACCGGATCCGCCACCGTCAACCAATCCGGCGGGGCCGCTTCGATCGGCGGCGCGTTCGTCGTCGGCATCGCCGCCAACCACACCGGAACCTACAACCTTGCCGGCGGATCCGTCACCCACACCGGCTCCGACACCAGCGTTGGCGAATCCGGCACCGGCACCATGACCATCGCCGCAGGCGCCTCGCTAACCGACACCTCTCCCGGACAGCTCTTCGTCGGCCGCAACGAGGGATCCAACGGAACGCTGATCGTCAATGGCACCCTAACCAAGAGCGGCGGCACAAACCCGATCCGCGTCGGTAACGGCAATGCCGATGGAATTGACAACACCACCGCCCCCGGTCTGCTCGGCGGCACCGGTACCATCAGCTCCGCCGCCGGCGTGCGCATCGGCAGCCACGGCACCGTGACTGCGGGCCTAACCACCACCGCCGGCACCCTCGCCGTCACCGGCGATGTCGCGTTTTCCTCCGCTGGCATCCTCCACGCGGACATCAGCGGGGCCACCGCCGACCTCCTGACGGTAACCGGCAGCCTCGACATCACCGGAGCCACCCTCCAGTTGGCCGAACTGGCACCTCCCACCGCCGACAGCTATGTGCTCGCCAGTTGCACCAACACCCTGACCGGAAGCTTCACGGTAACCGGCGCGCCGGCGGGCTATGCGGTCGCTTACGACCTCGATGCCAAGCAGGTCAAACTGATCAAACAAACCAGCACCGGCTTCGCCGCATGGGCCACGACCCACGGCCTTTCCGGAAACGCCACCGACGACTTCGACCACGACAGCCTGGCCGACGCCGTGGAATACGTGCTCGGCACCGAGCCCACCACCGCCAATGCCGGTGGGACCTCCTCCTCCACCCCCGGCGGAGATTTCGTCTTCACCTTTGATCGCGCCCATGCCGCGATGACACCCGACATTTCCGTCGATATCGAAGTCGGGACCGCTCTCACCGGCTGGCCCACCGTCTATCACGTCGGGGCCGATACCGCCTCATCGTCCGCCGGCGTCACGGTCAGCCCCCATGACACCAACGACACCATCACCCTGACCCTCCCCCGCGCCCCAGAGGCCAGGCAATTCGCCCGCATGCGCGTGACCGTCACTCCGTAAATAACCAACCCTGAAATTCCGGTGGGCCGTGAAGCGTAACTTCCTGTCCGCCGTTCCAATCGTCCGCAAACCGATCCAACCAACCAAACCGATGAAGACTCCCTCGAATCCGTTCTTCCGCACGAGCCCGCTGAATTTCACCCGCCTCTCGATCCTCGGGTGCATTGTCGTCCCCTTCGGCGTGGCCTCGGCCGCTTCGATCGATTCCGCGGCATCCGGAAACTGGAATGCCACCGGCACCTGGTCGGGCGGTGCCACACCCCAGACCGGTGTGGGCGATACCGCCAACATTCTTTCCGGGCACACCGTCATTTACACCAGTTCCTCCCCATTCGCCGGACTGAACGGCTCCAATGACATGGGCGTCGGCAACGGCAACACCATCAACATCAACGGCGGCGTGCTCAGCCAGGCCATGGACGGATGGTGGGTGCGCATCGGCCACAAGGCGGGCGGCACCCTCAACATCAATGACGGACGTTTCCACATCACCGACGGCACCGGCGGCGGCACCAACCTCCAGGTCGGCGTGGAAACCGGCGGCACCGGAACCATCAATGTCGGTGATGGCAGCGGCGCGGCCGGCAGCGCGGTGCTCAACCTGCGCGACCGGGTGGACGGTTCGGCCAACGGCGGCGCGTTCAACATGAACCTTGCCGCAAACGGCGGGACCGCCGGCTTCGTCACCATCAACTCCGACGGCGTGCTGGAAGGCGACCAGAAAACCTGGAGCGGCGGAAATCCCGTCCAGAATCCCCACATCCGCATCGGCCAGGGTTCATCGTCCGTGCAAAGTATCCTAACCGTGAACGCGGGCGGAAAATTCAACGCCCGCGGCAACGTGGAAGTGGGCGCCGAGGGCGGATCCAAAGGCCTGCTGCGCCTCACCGGCACCGGAGCGCGCATGGACATGTCCGATGGCGAACTGACCGTCGGCTTCACCGGAACAGCCTCCATGGTCGTTGAAAACAACGCCGTTTTCTCACGCACCAACACCGCCGCCGCGCGGTCCGACCTCTACATCGGCCGCAACGGCTCCGGCAACGGCACCCTCACCATCGCCTCCGGCGGGGCATTCCGCCGCGAATCCGGCGGCAACGTGGGTGACATCCGCATCGGCTACGACGGTACCGGCGTGCTCAATGTCGAATCCGGCGGACTCTATCACAACGAATCCGGCAACTGGGATTGGCTCGGCCAAAACGCCAGCGGCAAAGGCACCGTAAACGTCAACGGCGGCACCTACGAGATCACGGGCGGAACCAACCTGGTGATCGGCCTCGCCGGCACCGGAACTTTCAACCACAACAGCGGCTCGACCAATGTCAACGGCATCTACGCCGGCAGAGACAGCGGAACCGGCCTGATCACCATTGCCGACGGCACCTTCACCGTACGTGGTCCTCTGTTTCTCGGCGGCGATTCCACCACCAGCGTCGGCACCGGTTCCGCCACGGTCAACCAGTCCGGCGGGGCCGCTTCGATCGGCGGCGCATTCGTCGTCGGCATCGCCGCCAACCACACCGGAACCTACAACCTGACCGGAGGATCCGTCAGCCACACCGGTTCCGACACCAGCATCGGCGAATCGGGCACCGGCACTATGACCATCGCTACCGGCGCTTCCCTAACCGACACCTCGGCAGGACAATTCTTCGTCGGGCGCAATAACAATTCCTCCGGCAGCCTCACCGTCAATGGCACCCTGACCAAGAGCGGCAGTTCAAACCCGATCCGCGTGGGCAACGGCGACACCGGCGGCATCGACAACACCAACGCCCCGGGACTACTCGTCGGAAACGGATCGATCAACTCGCAAGGCGGAGTGCGCATCGGCAGCCATGGAACCATCTCCTCAGGCACCACCACCACCATCGGCACGCTCAGTGTCACCGGCAACCTCGCCTTCTCCTCCGGCGGCACCCTCCAGGCCAACATCGACGGTATCGGCACCAATGATGTCATCAACGTGACCGGCTCGGTTGACCTCACCGGAGCGGCGCTCAGCGGAACCTGGCAGACCGGCAGCGCCATCGGGCCCGCCAGCCGCTACTGGCTGATCCTCAACGACGGAACCGACTCCATCACCGGCACCTTCGCCAACACCACGATGGTCAGCGCCTACTCCGCGATGTATCCGACGGCCGGCGGCTTCATCACCCTGGGCGGCCAGGAGTTCGCCGTCTTCTACAACGCGGACCAGGCCACCAACTCCCTAACCACCGGCAACGACCTGCTCCTGTCCGCCGTCCCGGAACCCACCGCCGCCGCCCTCCTGCTGGTCGCCGGCCTCGGCCTCGCCCGCCGGCGCCGGAGCAACTGACAGCAACCCGCGACCCGGCGGAGTGCGGCGGTCTAAACGCGCCGCTACAGCGAATGGGCCGCTTGTAGCGGCGCTCTACGAGCGTCGAGGCCTTTGCGATGCGAAGATCTCTTTCGTCGGCCGTTTCCCTATCTTTTTCGGTCTCGGAAAAAGTGCGGCGGTCATAGACGCGCCGCTACAGCGAATGGGCCGCTTGTAGCGGCGCTCCGCGAGCGTCGAGGCCTTTGCGATGCGAGAATCTCATTCGTTGGGCGTTTCCCTGTCCTTTCCGGTCTCGGAAAAGTGCGGCGGTCGTAGACGCGCCGCTACAGCGAATGGGCCGCTTGTAGCGGCGCTCTGCGAGCGTCGATGCCTTTGGGATGCGAAGGGCCAATAGCGGCCACCTACGTCTCCAGCAAAAGCCGGACGGTTTCCGCGTCAAGCGGGCCTCCGGACAGCGCTCCGGTTAGGATGCCGGCGGCGAGTTTTCCCTTTTCCTGTTGGAGCTTGTGGATGCGTTCCTCCACGGTGTCCTGGCAGAGCAGTTTGTGGACGAACACCGGCTTGTCCTGGCCGATCCGATAGGCTCGGTCGGTCGCCTGCGCCTCGGCGGCGGGGTTCCACCAGGGGTCGTAGTGGATCACGGTGTCGGCGGCGGTTAGATTGAGACCGGTACCGCCGGCCTTGAGGGAAATCAGGAAAACCGGCACCCTGCCGCTCTGGAAATCCTCCACCAGCGCGCCGCGGTCCTTGGAAGCCCCGGTCAGTTTCAGATAGGCGATCCCGGCCTTGGCGAGGTGCTCCTCGATCAGCGCCAACATCGAGGTGAACTGCGAGAACAACAGAATCCGCCGACCCTCCTCGATCAGCACCTCCAGCAACTCGGTCAGGAAATCGAGCTTCGCGGACTCCCGGACCTGACTCGAAAACTCGTCGGGTAGCAACCGCGGATCGCAGCAGATCTGGCGCAGTTTCAGCAGCGCGTCGAGGAACACGATCTGCGACTGGCCGAGGCCCCGCGCGGCGATCGCCTGGCGCACGCGCTTGTCCATCGTCGCCCTAACGGTCTCGTAGAGGTCTTTCTGCGAGGTATGGAGTTCGATCAGATGGACCAGTTCGGTTTTGGGCGGCAGTTCCTTGGCCACCTGGTCCTTGGTCCGTCGGAGGATGAGCGGCGCCACCCGCCGTTTGAGCGCCTCGTTGCATTCCTCGTCGCCATCCTTTTCGATCGGCTTGCGGTAGCGGGCGTTGAATTGGTCCTCGCTGCCGAGGAATCCGGGAATCAGGAAACGCATCAGGCTCCACAGTTCCCCGAGGTGGTTCTCGATCGGCGTTCCCGATAGACAGAGCCGGTGCGCCGCCTGGAGCTTGCACGCGGCCTGGGCCACCTTGGCGCGAGGGTTCTTGATATGCTGCGCCTCGTCGAGCACCACCAGATGGAACGGAATGGCGGCGAGTTTCTCGATATCCCGCTGGAGCAGCGCATAGGAGGTGAGCACGAGATCCGCGTGGGGAATCGACCGGAAGTAACTCTTTCTATCCGGGCCGGATAAAACGAACGTGCGGAGCGCGGGAGTGAACTTGAGGGCCTCCGAACGCCAGTTTGGCACCACCGAGGTGGGCGCCACCACCAGCGCGGGCCTGCCGGCGTTTCGTCCGGATTCCTTCTCGGTTAGGATATGGGTCAGGGTTTGCAGGGTTTTGCCCAGACCCATGTCGTCGGCGAGGATGCCGTGCAACCCATGGTCGGATAGAAAGCGCATCCAGCGGAATCCGGCGAGCTGATAGTCCCGGAGGGTGGCCCTAACACCCGGAGCGGGCGCCACCGGTTCGATGCCGGAGAAATCGCGGATCTTCTCGGCCAGCGCCGCGAGTTCGGGCGGCGGATCCACTCCCAGCCCGGCAACCGCGCCAAGGGCCGCGGCATCGAGCACGTGAACCCGCGTGCGCTCCGGAAATTTCGGGTCCAGCAAGGCGGCGAGATGCCGCAGGATCAGCCGCACCCGCCCGACCGGCAACCGCAAGGCGTCCCCACCGGAAATCGGCGCATACACATAACCATTCGGCGGACGGTCCAGCGATTCCCGTAAAAAATCGCTCTCCAACAACCGGGCGAGAATCGGCAGCAGGTCATACCGGTTTCCACCCACCATGAAACCCACCGACAAGCTGAACCACCCGCCCTGCGCCGGTTCGAGACCGCTGTCCCACGCCTCCGGATCCGCTTCGTAAACCCGGTGCCCGACGTTGTCATCGACGACCACCTTCCATCCGGCGGCTTCCAGTTTGGCCACCATCTCGCCGCGGAATTGATACCAGAAATCGTCCACCGCCACCCTTCCGGGATCGGGAAACCAGAGATCGGCGCCGTTACCATCGCCGCCGTGGCGGGCGTGCATGTTGAGAATGAACCGCCACGCGGGATTCGCGTTCACCGATGACAGCCCGGTATCCCGGAGCTGTTGGACGGCGGCGTTTTCCGCCGCGGCCCGGTGGACCAGCAGCGCCCGTTTTCCATCCGGCCCCACGACTTCGCTGGTCCATTCCGGTCCGGCCGAACGCAACGATCTACGATGGCTATCGTAGATGACCCAGGCGCTGGCGGCGATCCACGTCTCCGGCTCGGCCTGGCCTAACGATTTCAGCAACAGCCGGGTATTGCGGTCGGTCGCGCCGCGCGTGACATGCAGTTCGAAGCGGGGCGCAACCTCGATTCTCGGCATCGCGGCGGCCATCCGTGGTTCGCCCCCGCCACTTCGCAACGCCGCCAATCCGGCCGCCACGGCCGTGGCAACGCCGGATCGCCCCAAACGCCCCGGATCGCGCTCCCGCGCCGCCCTGAGCATCAGCGCGGCGGCATGATGGCAAAACGAGCCGTTTTCACAGGAACATGAGGTTTCCAGATTCCAATCCCCATCCGATCCCCACGCGGTCACCTCGGTTTCCTCGCCCGCCACCGCAGCGCGCAGCACCGCCGTTTCATCATCGGTAAATTCCACTGTCAGATCCCTCACCTTCCCCACACACCCGCCGCCGGCGGCGAGCATCTCGTCGTCGAAGCGGTCCCTCCATCGCGAATCATGGAGCAGATTTCTGAGATCAGGTGTGTCAGCCACGGCTTGCGCAGCACCTTAGCGGCTCGCTCCGCGCTTGGCGAATCCACAATTCCAAAACAAAACCTTGCATTTTCAGCAATGTTTTGTAGAGTTACTCCCGTGCAGCCAATCCGTCAACTCGACCGGACGCTCCGCTTGCTGGCGGACCGGGAGCGGTGTGTCTTCGCGGTTTCTGATCTGGCGGGGGCAGTCCCCGGCTGTGCCCAATTGGCCGTGCTCCTCTCCCGGGCGGAAAAGGCGGGCCTGCTTAAGCGGGTCTGCCGCGGCATCTATCTCTACCGGGTTCCCGACTATCCGATCGAACACCTTCTGTTTCACACCGCGGCGCGGTTGCGGGCCGGTGAGTTCAACTATATCAGCCTTGAAACCGCTCTGAGTGACGCGGGAGTCATCTCGCAGGTGCCGTTCAATTGGATCACCCTGATGACATCCGGCAGGAGCCATGTGGTGGACTGCGGCGATTTCGGCCACATCGAGTTCGTCCATACGGCCCGTCGTCCCGACCATGTCGCGGGCGAGTTGGCATATGATCCCGACCGGCGTCTGTGGCGGGCGTCGGTTCGCCTGGCGATGCGTGACATGAGGGCGACACGCCGCAGCATGGACCTTGTGGACAAGGAGGCACTGCATGAGCTTGTTTGATCAACTGGTGAATGAGGCGCTGCGGTCCAGAACCGAACTCGCCCCACTGCGTCCCGTGGTGGAAAAGGAACTGCTGCACCATGACATCCTGCGCGAGATGGCCGGGGCAGGCCTCTTGGCGGGACTCACCTTTATCGGCGGAACCTGCCTGCGCGCTTGCTATGGCTCCACACGACTCAGCGAAGACCTTGATTTCACCGGTGGCAGTCACTTCGAACGCGGCGATCTGGCCGCACTGGGCCGGGTGCTTGTGGATCGTCTGGAGGCCCGTTATGGACTTCCGGTCAAAGTTAGTGAACCTGTAAAGACCGGCGGCAATGTTTCGACCTGGAAGCTTGTCATCGAAACCCGCCCGGGCCATCGCCATTTGCCGGCCCAGCGGATTCACCTCGATATTTGCGCGATTCCAAGCCACGACCCGCGGCCGATGATGTTGCGCAATTCCTATGGGGTGGATCTTGGCACCGCCGGGTTGATACTCCAAGCCCAAAGCCGCGAGGAAATCCTGGCCGACAAAATCATAGCTCTGGCTTTCCGCGAAGGCCGGATGAAAAACCGCGACCTCTGGGACATCGGATGGCTCGTACAACAGGGTGTGGAGTTCGACGCCGGACTACTATCTATCAAAGTCAGCGACCACCGGCGTGGTGTGACCGAGTTTTCTGACAACCTGCTGGAGCGACTGGCGCGCATGAAGACCGAACCAGCCATCCGCGCGGATTTTGTCGGTGAATTGCGCCGATTTCTGCCGGCTCATGTGATGCGCGATACCCTTGGAAAAGAAGACTATTGGACATTCCTGCTTTTTGTGTTAGAAAACCAGATCACAAAGGCCCTCAACGCTCCCGGCGTGCGCCCCGCCTAAAACGGCGTGCGGATGCCCATCGCGCGGAGCGCGCACCACCCGAGAAATCCGGCGGCGATTCCCGATATGCCGGACAGAGCCAGGATCAGCGCCACCCACGGCCACTGCGGATAGGCGAACCACGCCCCGGCGAGCAGAGAAACGCCGCCCATGCCGCGCAACCAGCGGCCGGACGCTCCGATATTCGATACGATACACTTTTTCATGGGGCGGCATCCATCTGGATTCTTCGCGGCGGCATGTCAATACCGCTGCAACAATTCGAGAAACTTCCGGTCCAGTTTGTGCCCTTCGAAATCCTCGTATTCCACATCGGTACGCCCGCTGTCGAGGATGCCGAAGCTGCCGCGGAAATTCCAAAGCGCCCACCCCCATCCGGCTTCCTGCCAGTTGCGCAGGCAGTCCTCGGCCCAGCGCAGGGTCACATCGTGCGGGGTCTGTTGGAACGCGCCCCACTCGCCGACCATCACGCCACCACCCTTGGCGGCAAACTCCCGCCATGGGCGGACCGCCTGGTCCCGGAGCCATTCTCGGCCGTGACGGATTCCTAACATCGGACCGCCGGGCGCGGCGGATTCATACAAAAGCACTTCCGGCACCTGGTCCCACGATGGGGTCAACCGCACCTTCGCCTCGGGTTTTCCTCCGCCATCTTGGATCGCCAGCAGCCCGAGCGTCACCCAATCGCCATCCACCACGCGCAACACCAGTCCGTCGGTCGCGGCGTCCAGTTTCACCTTCAACTCCACCTCGCCCTCGGCCTTCCAGTTTTGCCACCGCTCATCGCGGGTCACCTTGTTCCACGGTCCCTTGTCAGGTCCGGCGGTTAGGGACTGCCGCCACACTTCCCTGCCCGCGGCATCGGACACGGTTAGAGTGGCGGCGGTGGAGAGCGTGGTGGCGACCATCCGCAGGGTGGACCCGGCGGCGATGCGCCCGTTGATATGGAGCGGACGGCTCAGTTCCTTCTTCGCCGGGCTGATCAGCGTGCCGCCGGTGCCCGCGATTTCCGGCCACACGGGAACGTCCCACTTGTCGGAACCGTCCACCCAGTTCGCCCGGTAGTGGGTCAGTTGGAACGGCGAATAGCCGCGCGTCATCATGCCCACTTTCAGCGGGATCATTCCTTCAACGGGTTTGGTGCCCCACTCCAACCCGTCGCACAGCACGAGCCGTGCGGCATCCTCGGAGCGGATCGCTGTGACGACCTCCCTAACCACACTCAGATAACTCTCCTCCGGCACACCGGCCGGCTCGTTGAAAAGATTGAAACTGAGGTTCGCGCTCGGGATGCCGCGATACCTCCGGGCGAACATCGCCCAATGCCGCACGGTTGCCTGCCGCGCCTCCGCGTCGGTCCACAGGTTCTTCGGTTCCGGCGGTTTCGCCACCGTCCATCCGGGCGCGCGGTGGAGGTTGAGACTAACATGGATGCCGTATTTTCTCCCCCATTCCACCGCCTCGTCGATCTGTTTGAGCGGCGCCTCGTCGAAACGGTTCCAATCCCCGTCCGCGATGTAGCCGCGGTAGTCCATCGGCAAACGGACGAAGTTGAAGCCGAGTTTGGAGATCAACCTGAAATCGTCCTCGCGGAACGGCTCGCGCTTTCCGGAATGATAGAATTTCTCCAACAAATTGAAGCCCCGCCAGCGCGGCAGCTTCCCCGCCTCCGGCACCGGCAGCGGCGCGGCATGGGAAAACGCGGAGAAAAACACGGCAAACAGGATTAGAGGGCGCATGTTTCCCCATACGGAGCATTCAACCCGGATCTGACACACCCAAACACCCCAATCCATGATTTGCCAATCCATGGTACCCGTGCCAAAGTCGATCCCGATGAACCGCACCGGCATTGCACCACTCCTGAAAACCGCCGCTTTCGTTGCCATTGGCCTTCAATGGTGTGCCCAGGCCGTCGATATCCCGGTGGCTGGCGAATGGCGGGTCTATCTGGAGCAACCGCGCAAGCCGGATTGCAGGTTCCAACCGCCGTTGGACGTTTACGCAAGCGCCCCGAAGATCCGGCTTCCGGGAACGCTCGACGAGGTGGGAATCGGCAACGCGGGAGCGGACGATGGCGGCACCTCCCGCCTTTGGCGGCGGGTTTTGTTTTCCGGCCGGGCGTGGTATCATCGGCGGATTGAGATTCCACCGGATGCGTCCGGCAAGGAATTGCATCTGACCTTGGAACGCACCAAGTTCTCCAAAATGTGGTTGGACAACGCATGGATCGGCGAACAACGCCGGCTCTGCGTGCCGCACCGGTACGTCATTCCGGGTGGTCTGGCGAAACCGGGCGCGCATACTCTAACCATCCTGATCGACAACGACCCGCTCAACGGCAATCCGGGATTCACCTTCAACGCCCATCAGAATTCCGACCAGACCCAAACCAACTGGAACGGAATCATCGGCAAGCTGGTTCTATCAACCGATCCCCGCACTCCCGCGGCACTCACCGGCCACACCTCGTTCAAGGCCGAGGGAACCCATTTCACCGACGGCGGAAAACGGGTGTTCCTCCGCGGCAAGCACGATGCCTGTGTGTTTCCCCTGCTGGGTCACGCGCCAATGGACACGGCCACCTGGGAAGAATATCTCGGAAGCGTCAAGAGCTACGGATTCAATCATCTGCGTTTCCACTCGTGGTGTCCGCCCAAGGCCGCGTTCGAGGCGGCCGACAAACTCGGCATCCATCTGCAACCCGAGCTTCCTATCTGGGGCCGGTTTCCCGCCGACGAGAACCACCCGGATTTCAAATTCCTGCTCGACGAGGGCGAGGCGATTCTGCGCGAGTATGGCAACCACAAGTCGTTCCGGATGTTCTGCCTCGGCAATGAGCTATCCGCGGATCCGGCTGGCATGCGCATGCTGGTGGATCGTTTCCGCGCGATCGCGCCTGACAAACTTTATACTTTCGCCGCATGGCCGCATCTGGGCGGTCTCGGCGTCCCGGACGGGGAGGATTATATGATTTCCGCGCGCATCGGCCGTCGCGATGACCAAACCGGATTCTCCAACAACACCCGCGGATCGTTCGCGCATGTGGACAACCGCGACGGCGGCATCATCAACGCCGAAACACCCAACACCGACCGCGATTTCTCCAGCGGCGTCCGGCTCGGAGGCAAACCGGTGCTCGGCCATGAAACCGGGCAGTTCCAGTTCTATCCGGACGCCCGCGAGTTGCCACGCTACACCGGAGTGCTCGCCCCCCGGAATCTCGAGCGTCTGCTGGACCGCGCCCACAAGATCCATGGCAAGGCGCGGGTGGAGGAGTTCTTCCGCGCGGTCGGACCACTTGCGGTACAGTGTTACAAGGAGGAGTTCGAGATGGCGCGCCGCACCGCGGATATGGCTGGTTTCCAGACTCTCGACCTTCAGGACTTTCCGGGCCAAGGCACCGCATTGATCGGGCCACTGAATGCGTTCATGGAAAACAAAGGATTCGTCACCCGCGAGGAATTCCTCGCTTTCAATGGGGACATCGTGCCGCTCGCCCGGTTCCCCAAATTCGTTTGGCTCTCCGGTGAAACCTTCACCACCCGCGTGGCGGTTTCCAACTACTCCGCCAGCAACCTCGACACCGAACTCGCCTGGAGCCTAACCGACAACCGTGGCGCAGCCATACGCGACGGCCGGATCCGCGCCCGCATTCCGCAGGGCGAAGTGCGTGACGCGGGTTCCATCGCCATTCCGCTGGATTTCGTGAAGCAACCGGGACGCTACACCCTCGCGGTGCGCCTACCCGGCATGGAATCACCTAACACATGGCCGCTGTGGATCTATCCGGGTGTGCCGGACAGCGCCTTCAAGCCAACAGCGAGCGTTCGGGTCTTCTCCCGGCCCGACGACCGGATGTTCGAAACCCTGCGCAATGGAGGAAAGGCCGTGTTGTTCGCGGAAGAACACGCGTTATCCAAACAAACCGTCACCCAGGGGCTTTTCATCCCATGCTTCTGGAACTACTCGATGTTCAACGGCATCGCCGGTGGCAAACCCGACCGGACCTCGCCCGGCACCCTCGGGCTGCTGATCCGTCCCGATCATCCGGCGCTCGCCGGGTTTCCCACCGAATTCCATTCCGACTGGCAATGGTGGCCAATCATGAAATTCGCCGAGCCACTGATCCTCGACGGCGTCAAACAGCTCCGACCCATCGTCGAACCGATCGACAACGTCGAACGCTGCCACCGGCTCGGCCTGCTGTTCGAGATCAAGGTCGGCCCCGGTAGGCTGCTCGTCTGCATGGCAGACCTGCCAAAGGCCATCGCCAACGGATTCCGCGGACAGAACGAGATCCGGCAGCTTTACGCGTCCATCATGACCTACGCCAACGGCCCCAATTTCGAGCCCGCCGAGTCTCTATCCGAAGATGAAACGAAATCGTTGTTCTCCGCATCTTCGTCGCCTTCAAACCCGAAGGGGGTGGAGAACCATTCCTACTGAGCGGATTTCCGAAACGACCGGAGTCTAGCCTTTCCTGCGTCGCAGCAGGGAAAGCACGCCCAAACCGCCCAACAGCGCCACGGAACTTTCCGGCACCGCGAAGAACCCGGTGTCCATGCCGTTTTGCGCGATCGCGATGTCGGAGTAGGTCCAGCCGCCTCCGCCTCCGCCTTCGCGCAAATGGATTTCATTGAAGGTGGCGTTTGCCTGGAAGGTTGTCGTCAAACTGGAACTCTGGGCATCCTCGGTGAGTCCCAGATCCGGATTCAGCCATACCGTGACGTTGTCATTGCCGCCATTCACGAAGTCCACCCGGATGACGATCGTGGTAAGGTCGGTGTTTCTAACCAACTGATAGAACTGGCTTGGTTCGGGATTGGCGGATTTCAGGTCGAGATCGCCGGAAGCGGTTGAAAACGCGCTGTACGCATAGGCTCCCCACGCGTTGCCGACTCCCAAACGCTCGCCTCCACCCTCCCATAACTGGAAACCGGCGTAGTAATTCTCGGTCGTGCTGTTCGACGCCGGATTGGTCACGGTGAACTTGAAATACAACGTGTCCGCAGCCGAAGAACCGCGGGAGAGGGAAAGACCCGGAAGGTTCGATCCCGCCAAGGATTCATCGACGGAAATGGGGCCCGCATTGGTGTAAAGAACCGCGGCCGGACAGGTTCCGGCCAGAGCCAGACCCAGCGGAACGATTGAGAGGAGAGGTGATTTGTGACGCATGGACTTGATGCAACTCGCCCGCCGCCTCACGCGGCAAGCAACCGGAAACTGGCATCTCCTCCCATCCTGTCAAGCGGTTTCTTGCGCCGTTTTTCGCATCGACAACAGGCAACCCCGGAATTTCATACACCTCACCCGCGATGATGTGTATCTCCTTGCCACGCCGCCCCCGGTAGGCTTTATTGGTCTCCACGATCCCCGCCCGTATGAAAATCGACCAATTTCCGCTTCTTCTCGTCACCTTCGGAACGTTCTTCATCGTGGCGCTGGCCATGGAAGCCGGGTATCGGCTCGGGCGATCCGCCCACCGAAAGTCCGAGGACGAAAAGGAATCTCCGGTCTCCGCGATCGCGGGTGCCATACTGGGGCTCCTCGCATTCATGCTGGCGTTCACCTTCAGTATCGTTTCCGACCGATACGACACCAGAAAAGGCTTGGTTCGCGAGGAGGCGAACGCGATCCGAACCGCGTATGCCCGTGCCTCGTTCCTCCCCGAACCCGACCGAACGCAAGCGAGGGAAATGCTCAAGAGCTACGTTGACGGAAGGGTGGCCGTGGTGACAAACCAGGACATGGACAAAGTGGCTTCCGCTCTCACGGAAGCCACGCGTCTCCAGGACGGCTTGTGGCAAATGGCCGTGGCCAACGCCCGCAAGGACATGAACTCGGATGTGGCGGCGCTCTACGTCGAGTCCGTCAACGACCTGTGCTCGGTCCATGCGCTCCGAGTGGCCGTGGGACTTCAGGCGAGAATCCCCGGCGGCATCTGGATCGCCCTCTACGCTCTCGTTGTTCTCGGGATGATCTCGGTGGGCTATCAAACGGCGATAGCCGCCTCCAAGCGCTCGTACGCCGCTCCCATTCTGGCGCTGGCCTTCACCATCGTCCTCAGCCTGATCGCCCTGCTCGACCACCCACAGAACCGCCTGATCACGGTTTCCCAACAGCCGCTCGTCGATCTGCGGACAGCCATGGACCGTCCGCAACCCTGATCACCCGACGCTTCACAGCCCAACCTCTTTGAAAATCACGGGACCGCGCTTTGCCCCGACTTCGGCCTCGTGCAGGGAGATCCGGGCGTCGCGGTTGGTGTCGTAGGCCTTCATCACCTTGTTGTATTGCTCCGGAGTCAGATGAACGGTGCCTTTGTCGCGGATGCCGTCCTCAAGTTCCTTGCGGGTCAGATAACCGTCGCCGTTGTAGTCGAAGCGGTCGAACTTCTCCAGAAGACCGAACATTTTGTACTGGTCGTCAACATCCTTGCGTGAGGTCACGGGCGAGCACGCCGGCAAAAGTGCCGGCAAAACCAAAACAGCGGGAACAAATCTCAGAGGGAGCATGGCGGGAGAATCCACAGCCCCCCCTCCCCGATCAAGGGCAAATCACTCCATCTCCAAATTCTGTTCCCGCGGCTGGTCACCCCAACCCCAGGGGCCGAACGATTTGGATCCGGGCGCGCCGCTGACGATGATCGTGTAGTCGGAGGTTCCCCCGCTCGACGCGGTATCGGTTTCCAGGAAAAACCGGCCGTTTGGATCGGTCAACGCGGTACGCCCATCCAAGGTGGTGCCGACCACGGCTCCCGCCACGGGCGTGGTGCGGAAGCCATCGGTCCACACCGTGCCCTGGATCGTCACCCGCCGCGCAACCACCTCACCTGCCGCCCGGTCACGCAACCGGTAATAGCGTTGGCCGAGGTATTTCGCGTCACTGTCATGGAATTGGTTCGTTTGTTGGACGTCGCCGATCCAGCGTTCTTCCTGGGGTAGCCAGCGCCGCATGTCCGGAGAGGTTTCCACCACATAACTCCGCTGCGGTTCGCCGCCGGAAATTCCGATGTTCATCCCCATCCCTCCGTCGGAAATCGCCAGTACCGGCATGCTGGGCGAACCCGTGGTGGTGATGGTGAACTCGGTGATGCTTCGGAAACCCGAAGCCCCTCCCCATGCGCCGTAGGATCCATCCATGTCGGTCACATAGGTGAAGGCCAGACTGACATGATAGGTCCGCCCCGGCCACAGGGTTCCGGCGGGCAGGGTGAACCCGGTTCCGCTTGTTAGCTCCTCGTTGTCCACCCAGATAACCTCGTTTCCCTGATCGTTCTCGATCTCCAGTTCGATCAACCCGCTACCCACCGCCATCACCGGGCTCCATCCGTCCAAGGCGTTCCAGGTGATCGGCGTGTCCACGGACGGGTTGATCGCCTGAAGGGCTGTGTGGTTGGTGACCACGGGCGCGGCCGGATAGTTGTCCGAGGCGCCAAGATCGAGTGTCAGAGCCTTGGTCCCATCCGAAACTCCGGTTAGAGAATAGATGAAGGTTCCGTTGGGGAAAAACCGATCCAAGTCCGTTTTCGAAGCGAACGTGGCCTCAATGCCCATCGCGGGGTCCCACTCGGACGGCTGGAGCTTCCCGGTGGTCCCGGTGGCGCCAAGCGTGAGCAAGGCCGGCTCCCTCACCCGGTTGAACGCGGCCAGTTCCACCGCCACATCGCACCCATACATTCCGGACGCCACCGGTGCGGGGCCGGTCTGCCGGAATCCGCGCGCCTTTACCACATAGTAGCCCGCGACATCGGGCGGGCTTTCGGGCGCGTCCATGGTGGTTGTGAAATACCCGGACCGGCTGCCGGTCAGCGCAAACCCGGCCGCGTCGCGGAATCCCGTTAGATCGAGCGACCAGTCGATCCGGGTCCCGGCGGGCAGTGCGGAGTTGTATTTGCACCAGAGCACGCGGTTTCCGTCGTTCCACTGATAGCTGAAGTTCGACGGGTTCAGTCCCGTGCCCGACCATGTGACCGCCCTGAAGGAAGGATTCATCTGGCGGGTGAACCGGAAGGTGACGGCCGAGTCGCGGCCGACGCCGGATTGATAGTCCGGCGGCAGCGCCCGAGCCAGACCGGCTCCCAGCGCCGCTCCGGACTGGGCCGCGGTCTGGATGTTGAAGTTCACGACCTTGTGGTATCCGGCGATGGCCATCCCGTAGCTGGCGTTCACGCCAACCACCTTGACGAACATCACCTCGGCCTCGTAGGTGCGCCCGGCCTGAAGGGTACCTGCCGGGATCGTCGCTTGCACCGAAGTTCCGTTGAGCGATCCGGCCTCTCCCGGTCCCGCCGTTCCGAACACCCTGTCACCTTCATCCCCAAAGACCGACATCATGACAAAATCATTGCTGGTGCCCCCGGTGAACGCCGACCACTGGACCACCGCGTCGGTGGCTGAGTTAAGCGATTGCAGTGACGAGAAGTTGGTGATCCTGGGAACGGGCGGATAGACCCCGCCGGATAGATTCACCGTCACCGACCGCGGGCCGTCATGCTGCGTCGCAAGAGTGAATGTGTAGCTTCCGTCCGGCCTCCGGGTGTCGAGGTCCAACAACTCGTCCGACTGATACTCGGTCCGCAGTTCGGTCCCCCCGGTTTCCTCCCTGACCAGCGGCAAAACCTCGCCTCCGGGAATCTGCACGGTCCCCTGCAAGACCACGCCGGACGCCGATTCCCGCACAAATGCCTCCAGCGCGAGCGGACGGTCGTCTTCCCAATTGTCCCAATCCTTCAGCATCACGAAATCCGGTCCGCTTTGCCTGAACCGCTGGCCTTTCACCACCACCATTAGGTTCGCATCGGCGGCAGCCGCCACGGCGACCAGGCCGACGGCCATGCCGGTCACAAACGCGCGCGAAAAAAGTCGGGCTGCCGTCGGCGCGGGGCCGGCCACTCGGGTTGTGCTGGTTTTCATGGAAAATCGGGGAATTTCGGGTTCTAACGGGTGCCCGGTCCGGAAATGCGGACCACGCGGACACCCGCCATTCCGGAAGCTACGCTTTGGCGTCTCCGATCACAACGCACTTTCCGCCTCAATTTGCGCGTATTTTGCTATTCCGTTGACCGGATCGCTTTCCGCAGATGCGCCGGCTGGATGCCAATCTGCTCGCGGTACTTCGCAACCGTCCGCCGGGCGATCTTGATTCCCTGCCCGGCAAGCGCCTTGGCCAGCGCCTCGTCGGTGAGCGGCTTGGCGGGATTCTCACGCTGCACCAACCGCAGCATGGCCTCTCGCACGGCCGCATTGGAAACCTCCCCGCCGTCGCTCGTCTGATAGCCGGAGGCGAAAAACGCCCGCATTTCCAACAATCCGTGCGGTGTGAGAACGTACTTGCCCGCCACCGCGCGGGAAATGGTCGCATTGTGCATCCCGAGTTCCTCAGCCATCCCGGTCATCGTCATCGGCCGGAGCTGCCGTGGTCCATGATCGAGGAACGCACGTTGGTGTTCGATCACTTTGAACGTGATCGCCAGAATCGTTTCCTGCCGCAGCTCGATTGCCCGGATCAGCCCCTTGCCTTCCGCGATCCGATCACGCAGAAACTGGCGGGTCGCGGCATCGGTCTTCGCCCCACCGATCATGTCCTTGTAAAAATCGTTGATCCGGAGGCTCGGCAAACGCTCGTCGGTTAGCCGCGCGGTCCACTCGCCGTCGTCGTCCCTTTCGATCACCACATCCGGCACGACAAACGGATTTCCCGCCGGCTCGAACGCCGCTCCGGGGTTCGGAGAGAGTCGCGCGATGGATGAGGTCGCCTCGGCCACCCGTTCCTCGGTCACGCCGAGCGCGCGTGCGATCCTCGCGAACTGCCGTTTTGCCAAATCCTCCAAGTGTTCCGCCACGATCCGGTACTCCAGGCTTTCGCGATCTCCCCGACGCTCCAATTGGAGCAACAGCGAGTCCGGAAGGTTGGCGGCCCCCACACCCGGTGGATCGAATGAGCGCACCAACTCCAGCGCGGCATCCAACAACGTCGGCCGAATGCCCAGCCTGAGTCCCAACTCGCGCGCCGGCAGATCAAGAAACCCGCGGGAATCCAGATTTCCCAGCACCGCCTCGGCGGCAACACGCAGTTCCGGCTCGATCATCGAGTAGGCAAGCTGCTGGTGCAGAAACTGCTGGAGAGTTTCCGGCGCAACGATCGATTCATACAGGTGTTGGCGCTTCTCCTCATCGTCCTCGTTCCACGTCCCCAACCTACCACTGACGATGTCATCATCCCGCCAATCGTCGTCGGTTTCGTTGAGATGCTCCAGCGAATCGGCCGCTTCCGGATCCGGCCCGTCCGCGTCAAGGGAAACGGTTTCGCTGACATCCTCCAGCACGGGGTTGGCCTCCAAGGCCTGCCGAACCATCTGCGCAAGCTCCATGGTTCCGGCCTGCAACACCTCCAGACTCTTGCGCATCTGCGGCGCAAGGGTCTGCTGCTGGGATAGATTCTGATGCAGTGAAAATTCCGCCATCGGTCCTGCCTCCTGCCGAACCGGAAAGGAACGGCAACCGCATTTCAAACACAAGCAGAATCCATGCCACTTCGGAATTCCCGATCCGACGCCCCCCCCGCATAGAACTGTCGGAGGGCCTAAAAGTGATTTGTCACCGCCGGACCGAGCGCATGAAGCACGATCCACTGTTGGCAATCGTGGCGAATCGCCCTAAACTGCGCCCCTCCATGGTCCGCACCCGTTTCGCTCCCAGTCCCACCGGACGGCTCCACTTGGGCCACGTTTTGGCCGCCCAAGTGGCCCATGACCTGGCGCGCCGCCACGGCGGCGCATTCCTCCTCCGCCACGAGGACATCGATTCCACCCGCGTCAGAGACCATCACTACGCGGAAATCGAGGAGGATCTGCGATGGCTCGGATTCCGGTGGGACGAGCCTCCCTTGCGCCAGACCACCCGTCTCGAAGCCTATGCGGCCGCAATCGCCCAACTGCGTTCCATGGGCGTGATCTATCCGTGTTTCTGCACCCGAAAGGACATTCTGCACGAGATTTCCGCCATGGCGTCCGCCCCCCAGGGGCCCGAAGGTCCTCTCTATCCGGGAATTTGCCGCCGGATCGACCCGGAAACCGTCCAGCGCAAACTGGCCGCGGGCGCCACCCCGGCATGGCGCCTCGATTCGCGGCTCGCCGCATCCCTTACCGGGCCGCTCACGTTCACCGACCTCCACCACGGCACGGTCGGCGTCCGGCCGGATTTGTTAGGCGATGTGGTGCTATCCCGCAAGGACATCGGCGCCGCCTACCACCTCGCGGTCGTGGTGGATGACGCCTTCCAAAACATCTCCCATGTCACACGGGGAGAGGATCTGCTGCCCTCCACCCACATCCACAGGACGCTCCAGTCCCTGCTCGGCTTTCCGGAACCGCTGTATCTCCACCATCGGCTCGTGACCGATGGATCCGGCCGCCGCCTGGCGAAACGCCATGACGCACTCGCCATCGCCACCCTACGCGAGCGCGGCTGTTCGCCATCGGATGTGCTCGCCATGCTGCCGCATTGAAAAAACCAACCCGGACCGCTTGGGCGATCCGGGTTGGAAAACACGTTTGCGACGACAGAGACTAATCCTCAGGGGGATACGCCGCAAACAGCTGGGACAACACTGAGGAAATTTGTCAGCGCCGGCGGCGGAAGGCCAAACCAAGCGCGGAAATACCAAGAAGGACAGACGAGGAAACTTCGGGAACCACGAGATACGACACCGTGATAGAGCCGTTCGCCACAACCGGAGTGGTTGCGGTTTCGACACCGCTGTTGTAGCTCAGGGAACCAATCTGCGAGGCCTTCACATTGACCGTGAACGTGCCCCCACCGGCATACTGGCTCCAAAACAGCGGATGCACGTCATCGCCGCCCGCTTCGTTCACCGTGGCACCCACCAACACCGCACCATCCGTCGGAGTCGGGTCGTAATCGTTCAGACCGTCACCGAAATTCGGCGTCAGGAGGTATTGGGCCTGGTTGGTTGCTTCGACGTCATTGATGATCGCCGAAAACGCGTGGTTGAGCATCGTCACCTGAAGCGAGGTCGCGTCCAAACGCGCGCCGAACTTAACCGCCACCTCGGCAGGTGTGTCCGCGTCGTTGTCCACAACGAACTGGCCGCCGGAAATCGTAAGATCGTAGTCGATCGACACATTCTGGATATCGGAGGCATTGCCCGCATATTTCGAGAACACCAGCGGGGTCTCAAAATCGGGCACACCACTGAAATACAGGGTTTGGGTCACCAGCGTCTGACCGTAGGACAGGCCAGCAGCAGCGACAGATACAAGCGCAAGCAGGATCTTGGTTTTCATGGGGGGATGGGGGTAAACAGGGGGAGCGCCAAGATCCACAAAACCACCCCTCCGCGCAAGAACTTTTTTAAAGAATCGCTTTTGCCATTTATCAGGAAAAGTTATGTATCTCCGGATCGCGTTCATTTTCAACAAAAAAAGCGGGACCGCCCGAATGGACGACCCCGTGTGGCCCCGTGGCGCGAATCGCTACAATTGAGTTGGACAAGTCGCAAGGACCTCTCTAGCATCGCGGCGTACCCACCAACCCATGACCACTCAATCCAAATCGCCCAACACGATCATCTTTTGGGGATGCTTCATCGCCCTTATCACCACCGCGTACGCGTTTTTCAGCCGCATGTATCTCTGCGGAGGCCAATTTGCCGGAGACTTCGCCCTCGATAAGGTGATGGTCGGCAACCTTCAGGGCGCCGGCGTCTGGCCATTCGGCGTGAGCATCATCCTCTTCAGTCTGGTCATCGACAGGATCGGCTACAAGACGGCGATGATCTTCTCGTTCCTCTGCTATCTGGCCTACGTGGCGATGGCATTCGCCGCGTACAGCACCATCCAAGGCGTGAGTGGCGAGGAATTGGTCGCCGCCCAGAAAAAGGGATATTCGCTGCTCTACTGGGGCAGCATCATCCTTGGATTGGGCAATGGCACCGTGGAAGCCTACGTGAATCCGGTCGTGGCCACGCTTTTCAACAAGGATAAGACCAAATGGCTCAACGCGCTCCACGCCGGGTGGCCCGGTGGCCTCGTTCTCGGCGGCCTTTGCACGATCGCGCTCGCGAGCAATGCCGACTGGCGGATCACCCTCGGGCTGATCCTTTTGCCGGCGATTATTTCCTTTATCATGCTCGTCGGAGTGACATTCCCCCGCAGCGAGCGCGAAACCGCGGGCGTGAGCTACCTTCAAATGCTCGGCGAATTCGGCGCCTTCGGCGCGCTCGTTGGGTTCGGGCTTGTTCTGGCCCAGCTCGGGCAGGTGTTTGGTTGGTCGCATGGCGTCGCCTGGATTCTAACCGGGCTGATCGTGGTCGTGTTCGCGGTGCTGACCAAATCCTTTGGCCGAGGCATTCTCGCCTTGCTGATTGTGATTATGATGCCACTCGCCACCACCGAGATCGGCACTGACGGGTGGATCAGCGCGCTGATGGAAGAACCGATGAAGCAGGCCGGCCACAATCCGGGATGGGTGCTGGTTTACACATCCGCAATCATGATGGGGCTGCGTTTCTTTGCCGGCAATATCGCCCATCGGATATCGCCGCTCGGACTGCTCGCCTCATGCGCCCTGCTTGCGGTGATCGGGCTGACGGCTCTCTCCAAGACCGCCACTTCCGGAATGCTCGCCATCTTCGCCGCAGCCACCGTCTATGCGGTGGGCAAAACCTTCTTCTGGCCCACGATGCTGGCTGTGACTTCGGAACAATGCCCCAAGGGCGGCGCTCTAACCATGAATGCGGTGGGCGGCATCGGCATGCTGGCGGTTGGCATCCTGGGCTTCCCGTTCATCGGATTTCTTCAGGAATCCACGGCAACGAAACAGTTGCAGAAAGACAACCCCGCCATCCATCAGGTAGTGACCGTCGAAAAGGACTACCTGCTAGGTGCCTACAAGGCGATCGATCCCGAGAAAACGAAAGCCGTGACCGACGAAGCGGCCAAGCAATCCCTCAAGGCCGCGAACACCGCGGGACAGTTCTCCGCACTCGGCAAAATGGCGGCTTTCCCCGGCTTTATGTTAGTTTGCTACCTGGGCATGGTCGTTTACTTCCGTTCGAAAGGAGGATACAAAGCCGTTGCTCTGGACACGGCTGAAAGGCGGTAGGAATCCGGCGCGAATGATCCACCGCCCGCAGAAAGCCGCCTCCCGTTCGATCGGAGTGGCTGTTCAGGCAGGTATTCGCCACATGGGTTCCAGTCCCTCCCCGCTTGGGGATTTCACTTCCGCGCGTATTCGAGCGCGGCGCCGATGAAGCCCGCGAAGATCGGGTGCGCCCGGTTGGGCTTGGATTGGAACTCCGGATGGAACTGCGCGCCAATGAAGAACGGGTGCGCGGGAATTTCCACGATCTCCACTAGCCCTTCCTTCGCCGAAAGCGAGGATATCACCATGCCTCCCTCTTCGACGCGGTCGCGGTAGTCGGCGTTGAACTCGTAGCGGTGGCGGTGGCGCTCGCGGATGGTCTTCGCGCCGCCGTATAACTGATGGGCCAGGGTGTCGGCGATCAGATAGGATTCGCAGGCCCCCAGCCGCATGGTGGCTCCCATATCCTCCACGCCGATCTGCTCTTCCTGCAAGCTGATCACCGGATGGCGGGTGGCTTTTTCAAACTCGGTGGAGTTCGCACCCTTGAGCTTGCAGACGTTTCGCGCGAACTCGATCACCGCCACCTGCATTCCGAGGCAGATGCCGAAATACGGGATCCGCTCCTCCCTCGCGTATTGAGCGGCGGCGATCTTACCCTCTATCCCGCGTTCGCCGAAGCCGCCCGGCACCAGAATGCCGTCCACCTCGCCGATCACCTCACGGGCACCGCGTTCCTCGATATCCTCCACGTCGATCCGCTGGATCTTCACCTTGGTGTTGTGCAGCGCCCCGGCGTGGATGAGCGCCTCGTAAATCGACTTGTAGGCATCCTGCAGACCGTATTTTCCGGCCACGGCGATGGTCACCTTGTGTTTCGGATGGATGATCCGCTGGACGAAGCGCTCCCAATCCTCCAGAGCCGGCGCGGGCGTGTGCCCGAGTCCGATCTTGTCCACCACCAGGCGGTCGATCTTGTCGCGGCGGAGATCCAGCGGGCATTCGTAAATCGTGTGGGCCACATCGCGGAAGGCGACCACGTTTTTCGCTTCGACATTGCAGAACATCGCGATTTTGCGCCGGTTGTCCTCGTCGAGGTCGGCCTCGGTGCGGCAAATGATGATATCCGGCTGGATCCCCAGCTCACGCAGCTTGGCCACGGATTGCTGGGTCGGCTTGGTTTTGATTTCCCCGGCCGCCTTGATCAGCGGAAGCAACGTGACGTGGATGAAACACACGTTCTCCTTGCCGACTTCCAGCGCGAACTGCCGCAGCGCCTCGATGAAAAGCAGGCCCTCCATATCCCCCACCGTGCCACCGATCTCGGTGATCAGCACGTTGACGTCCGGGTTGTTCTGCGTCACCTCGCGCAGGCGAATCTTGATCTCATCGGTCACATGCGGGATGAACTGCACGGTCGTGCCCAGATAGTCGCCGCGGCGCTCCTTGCGGATCACGGAATCGAACACCTGCCCGGATGTCAGGTTGTTGAGCCGGGTCAACTCGCCGGAGGTGAACCGCTCGTAATGCCCCAGGTCGAGGTCGGTCTCCGCGCCGTCGTTGAGCACATATACCTCGCCATGTTGGAACGGCGACATCGTTCCCGGATCGACGTTCAGATAGGGATCGAACTTCTGCATCAGCACCTTCAGCCCGCGGTGTTCGAGCAGCGTGCCGATCGAGGCGGCCGCCAGGCCCTTGCCGAGTGAGGAAACGACGCCGCCGGTGACAAAAATATATTTCATGGTGGGAGATGTTTTCGGTTAGATAGTATCGATTATCGGGAAACGGAGAGAAGTCGTTCGATCTCGGCGGCCTGCTCGGGCGTGTCCACGCCGGGCGAGGTGTCGGTGGTGGTGATCACGTGGATGGACGCCCCGTTCTCAAGCGCGCGAAGCTGTTCGAGCGACTCGGCCCTTTCAAGCGGCGACGGCGGCCAGGACACGAAGCGTTCGAGAAATCCCCGGCTGTAGGCGTAGATCCCCTTGTGGCGGAGCACCATGAGGCCGGGAACCGGGTTGCGGAAAAACGGCAGCGGGGAACGCGAAAAATACAGTGCCCGGCCATTCAGCGCGGTGACCACCTTCACCACATTCGGGTCCGCCACCACCGGGTCGGACGGATCCAGCGGATTGGCGGCCGTGGCCATGTCGAGCGACGCATCCGCAGCCATGATCGCGGCCAGTTCATCGATCAATGCAGGCTCGATCAACGGCTCGTCACCCTGGATGTTGATCACATGGGTGGCGGCCGGGACCGCCGCGAGAGCCACCGCGATCCGGTCGGTGCCCGTCGGATGGTCCGTGGAGGTCATCACCGCCTTGCCGCCGAATGCTTCCACGGCATCGAAAATCCGCGGGTCGTCGGTGGCAACCATCACCTCGGCGAGGTTCGAGCATGCCTGGCAGCGATCCCAGACATGCTGGATCAGCGGTTTCCCGGCCAATTGATAGAGCGGTTTTCCGGGGAAGCGGGTGGACCCCCAGCGCGCTGGGAGGATACCGACGATGTGGCTGGAAGAGGCAAAATGAGTCACGCGGGCAGTAGGCTGGGCGATGGTAGGCATGCCAAAGCCCGTTCGACAAGCGCGGGTTTGAAAAATTCCGGATTCGGGTGTCGCAAATTCCGCGCATACCGCACAAGCCACTCCATTTCAGCGGATTGGAAGGATTTCAGATTGATCCCAAAGCCGTAAGTCAATGGATCACCCGCTCCCGTGTCGAGCTTTCCGGTGCCCCCCCCGCTGAAACAAGTCCTGTGGTTTCCCCGTTTTGTGCCGGAGGCTCTGCTTCCATGCTCCCATGTCCCCCACCCTATCCACCTGCTTGCGCCGTTTGGCAACGATCCTGACCCTATCCGTCGCCGCCGTCCAAGCCGCCCCCCTGCGCCCGCCCGCGGTTCCGCTGGTGACTCACGATCCCTACTTCAGCATCTGGTCAGGGGCGGACAAACTGACCGAAACCGACACCACCCACTGGACCGGCAAGCCCCACCGTCTCACCGCCCTCGTCCGTATCGACGGCAAGGCCTATCGGGTGCTCGGCAAGGAACCCGCCGAGATCCCGGCCCTCCCGCAAACCGGCGTCGAAGTCCACCCCACCCGCACGATCGCGGGTTTCAGCGGTGCGGGCATCCGGCTGACGCTCACGTTTCTAACTCCATCATTGCCGGATGACCTCGACGTTCTTTCGCGCCCGGTGACCTACGTCGCCTTCGAGTCCGTCGCAACGGACGGCGGCAGCCACGACGTCGCTTGCTACTTCGATGCCGCGGCGGAGATAGCCGTCAACGAACCCCGGCAGGCGGTCACGTTTTCCCGCGCCGACACCGCCGCTCTATCAACCGTGCGCATCGGATCCTCCGAGCAACCCGTCCTAGCCAAAAAGGGCGACGATCTGCGGATCGACTGGGGCTATTTCTATCTGGCCGCGCCAACCGCGAACGGCGCCACCACCCATTTGCTGCCCCCGGATATGGCGCGTGGGGCGTTCGCCTCGGGAGGCGCTTTTCCCAAGGTGAAAATGGCCTGCCCGGTGCCGGCCGCCGACGCACCGGCGGCGTGCGCGGCCTTCAATGACGCCAAGATCTCCGCGACACCGGTCTCCCAATGGCTCATGCTGGCCTACGACGACGAATTCTCGATCCGGTATTTCCGCGCAAAGCTCCGCCCCTATTGGCGGCGGAACGCCGAGACGGCGGAAGGACTGCTAGAGCATGCGGCGGCCGACTATCCGGCACTCCTCCGCCGATGCGCCGAATTCGACACCCGGCTCACCGCCGATCTAACCCGTTTTGGGGAGCCTTACGCGCAATTGTGCGCGTTGGCCTATCGCCAGACCCTGGCCGGCAACAAACTTGCCGCCGATGCCAAGGGCCAGCCGCTGCTGTTCCCGAAGGAGAACTTTTCCAACGGCTGCATCGGCACCGTCGATGTGCTGTATCCCCAGGCGCCGTTTTTCCTCGCCCTGAGTCCGGCGCTCGCCAAGGCGATGCTCCAGCCGGTGCTCGACTACGCGGCTTCCGCCGCATGGCCGTATGATTACGCCCCACATGATCTCGGCACCTATCCGCACGCCACCGGCCAGGTTTACGGCATGGCGGGCAAGGACGGCGACCGCATGCCGGTCGAGGAAAGCGGCAACATGCTCATCATGCTCGCGGCACTGTCGAAATGCGAGGGCAATGCGGACTACGTGAAACCCTATCGGACGATGCTCGCCAAATGGGCCGACTACCTGGTTAGAGAAGGGCTCGACCCGCAAAACCAGCTATGTTCCGCGGATATGTTCGGCCACCTTCCCCGCGCCGCGAATCTGGGACTCAAGGCGGTCATCGCCATCGGTGGATACGCGCAGCTTTGCGATTTGGCCGGCGACCGGGAGCAGGCCGCGAAATACCGCTCCATCGCCCGCGATTACGCGGCCAAGTGGCAAGTCCTCGCCAAGGACGAGGGCCATACCCGGTTAGCCTATCATCTCCCGGGCACCTGGTGCATGAAACACAACCTGATCTGGGACCGCATCCTCGGAACCAACCTGCTGCCTCCCGAGGTGGCCGCCGCTGAGATCGCCCACTACCGCAAGGTGCAGATGAAATACGGCCTGCCGGTGGACAACCGCACCGACACCTCGTTGTTGGATTGGGCGCTGTGGAGCATCGCCCCGGCCACCGACCCGCAGGATTTCAACGCCTTGTTGGATCCGATCTGGCGCTACGCCAACGAAACCCCGTCGCGGGTGCCTCTATCCGACTGGTTTGTCACCACCGACGCCCGCCAGAAAGGATTCCAAGCCCGTCCGGTGGTCGGTGGCGTCTATATCAAACTCCTCGCGGAACCCGAACTGTGGCTCACCTGGTCGCGCCGCGGCGCCAACATCACCGGACCGTGGGCGCCGACCGAACTCGGCGGACCCATCCGCGAAATCGTGCCCACCGCACGAAAAAAACCGGCGATCTGGCGTTTTACCACCGCCCAACCGCCGCCCGGATGGACGGAGCCCGGGTTCGACGATTCCACATGGTCTTCCGGCCCGGCCGGATTCGGCACCAAGGGCACGCCCGGCCTAACGGTCGGCACCGTTTGGCAAACCAAGGGCCTGTGGCTGCGCCGCGAATTTGTCCTACCCGACCGACCGCTCCGCCAACCCCGGTTTCTTCTCGTCTATGATGAGAATCCCGAGATCTATCTGAATGGCGTCCCCGCCGCCAAACTCCCTGGCTGGGTCACCGGCTACGAGGAGGCGGACATCGCGCCCGCCGCCCTGGCTACCCTGAAACCCGGCAAAAACGTCATCGCCGTACGGGTCTCGCAAACCTACGGTGGGCAAGGCATTGACGTAGGGATCGTGGAAGACAAGGACCCCACACCGGCCGGACCGTAGCCGGCGACGGAAAATGAACGAAGGGGATTCCCCTGATTCGGCTTGACGCGACGGGCGGCCAACAGGACCTTCCGTCCGGCATTTTTGTTTTCCGCAACCCGAATAACAGTTCCATGAGCGCGCCCGACCGAATGAAAGAGGCAGAAGCCCCATCCGCATGCCGGTTAGAGCGGCCGTTCCGAGCGATTGCGGCACTGGCGGCCGCATTGATGCTGGCTCCGGCCGCCTCCCACGCCCAATACCATTCCTACAATGTCCCTAGCAACTCGGACTGCATCATGCAGGACTACCGTTCGGTGAACGTGCCCGGCGGGATCTACGACGCGGTCCATCAGGAATATGTGAGCAGCTCGGATGGCGGATCGGGGTATTTCTACGGCGGCTACACCCATCAGAACAGCGGCGGGACCAAATCACTCGTGCAGTATGTCTGCTGGCCGGCCAGCGGCGGCTACGCGCCCTACTCGCAACAGATCCCCACCTTCGCGGGAACCAACATGGTCGGCTACGCCCAGATCGGCGAAGGCAGCAGTTGCGCGATCAAGGGCTACTGGCCGCAGTTTTCCCCCGACCTCTGGACGCGCGAGGTGGTGCGCTATTGGCAACCGGCGGATGGCACCCCGCACGTGGGCTATCAGGGAATGTGGATGAAGGATCCGACCACGGGCCACTGGCACCACCTCGGAACATTCCGGTATCCGTTCGCCGTCACGGGCGTCAACGGAATGAGCGGATGGCAGGAGAATTTCACCGGCTATTCCGGCGATTACAAGGTCGCCCACGCCGGCGGTTACTATCACAAAAGCGGGGCCTGGCAGCGGGCAAACCAGATCAGGTTCACTTCGTCCGGCTATACCTATTCGGCCACCGACGCCACCTATCCGACAAGTTTCGCGCAATCCGACGTCGGCCCGGGGTTCACCGGCCAATACAACGTCCCCAACACCGTCACCCTAACCGACCAACCGGCGGCACCAACCTTCGATTCCATCGTGGTGAGCGCCGCGACGGCCACGGTCCATGGTTCGCGGATGGTGGTGAAATGGGAAATGCCGCCCACAAGCTCGCCGCAACTGACATATAAGATCGAGGTTTTCAACAACGCCGGCTACACCGGTTCGCCGGCGCTGACGTTCACCGACAACGAGCCGGATACCCGCCAGAAGATGCTCGATGTCACCGGCATCGCCACCCCTTATGTGCGACTCACCATTTCCGATATTTTTTATAACAACGGCACCCCCGTTCCGATCACGCCCGATCCGGCCGCACTCAGCCCGGCGGCTTCGGTTTCCGGAACCGTGGCCGGGCTGAACTATCAATACTATCAGGCCGCATCCGGCTCGTGGTCGGCGCTGCCGGATTTCTCCACGCTAACCCCCATCCGCCAGGGTGCGGTCGGGTTTCCCGATGCCACGCCTCGCCTGAGGCGGACGAATTACGGATTCCATTACTCCGGGTATTTCCAGGCTCCTACCGACGGCATATATGCCTTCACCCTGCGCTCCGGGGACGGCAGTGTGCTGGTCATCGATGGAACGACGGTGATCGACTTCGATGGGCTGCACGACTCGACCCAGTTCAAGAGCGGTGCCATCGCGCTGGCGGCAGGAAAACACGCCCTGACATTGCGATATTTCCGGGGCGATCCGCCGACGGTGAACACGACCGTGTATAACGACGGCATCGGCCTCACCTACGAAGGCCCCGGCATCGCGCCGACCGACGTTCCCGCGTCCGCGTTTTCGCGGATTCCGGCCTCTGGCGAGCCGACCGTTGCCCTCAGTTCGCCCGCTAACAACTCTACGGTCGTCAATTCCAGTCCCGGCCTCGGCGCATCGGTGACAGCCAACGGCGCGACCATCAACAGCGTGCAGTTCTACATGGCCGGGGACAAGCCCTACTACCCCCGGCCCGACTCCGCCGCCGGGTATTTCATCGGCCAGGATTCCTCCGCGCCCTATGAGCTGAACTCGATGGTCTGGACCGCTCCGGTAAACCAGGTTAGGGCCCGCGTCGTTTTCAACGGCAACGGCACGATCGATTCGGAACCGATCACCATCACCACCACCAACTCCGTCATGGGCGCGTGGAGCTGGAATCCGCTTGAAATGCATAACTATGCCTCCGGAGCCAGCGTTTCGGGAAACACGGTGTCAATCCTCGGCGACGGCATGAACATGATGAGCCGCCAGGTAACCGGGGATTGCACGCTGATCGCGCACCTCGCCGACATGACGCCTAACACGGCCGGTTCCGACGGCATTTCCCCATCCGGAAGCTGGCGGGGGGGCATCATCCTGCGCAGCACGGCCAACACAACCATCGGCGAACCGCTGGGCAACGGGAGTTCCACCCGCTTCGTCGCCTTGTTCAGTTCCGTCGGCGGCGGCACCTATTTCCAGGACGACACCATGCGGGAAGGAAACGGCGATGCCAACAAATGGTCGTCGAACCTCGGGGGCGGAAACAAATGGTATAAGATCCAACGGGTTGGCAACGTGTTCACCAGCTCGGTGTCCGCGGACGGCGTGATCTGGTCCGTGGCCAACACCATCACGATCGCCAACTTTGGTACCACCATCCACGCGGGCGTTTTCACCCACGCGATGCAATCGTTCAATCCCAACATTCACCGCGCCAGCTTCGACGGGTACAGTCTAACCGGATCGAACGTGATAGTCCCCGCAAGCGTTTCGGTGAGTCCGGAATCGATCTCGGTGGTGGCTGGTCTGCCCGCGACTTTCTCCGCGTCGGTCATCGGTCCGGTTCCGGCGTCCTATCAATGGCAGTTCAATGGCATCGACATCCCCGGCGCGACCGGCTCCACCCACACCATCGCCAGTGTGACTCCCGGCGATGCGGGAAGCTACACGGTGGTGGCCAACGGCGTCACCAGCGCTCCGGCCAACCTGTTGATCAGCTCGCCGCCGGGGTCGGGTGTCTGGACCAACGCCTCAGGCGGGTCCTGGCCGGCAACCGGCAATTGGAGCGGCGGAACCGTGGCGGGCGGCACCGATGCGGTCGCCGATTTCGGCACCCTGAACCTGTCCGCCAACCGCACGGTCACACTCGATGGCGCCCGCACTCTGGGCACGATGATCCTGGACGACCTGAACGCGACCGCCAAACACCGGTGGACGATCAACACCGGATCGGGCGGTCCCCTGACCTTGACCGTCACCGGGGGAACCCCCAATCTATCCGCCAAGACCGAAACCACTATCGGCGCGGTCGTGGCCGGCACCCAAGGGTTCAACAAGATGGGCACCGGATTGCTCACCCTAACGGGAACCAGCACGTTCACTGGGGCGGTCCGGGTCAGCCAAGGCACGCTCGAGGTACAGAAAAAATCCGGCGACGTCGCGTATTCTGTCGCCCAGGGTGCCACCTTGCGGATCGGCTACTCCACCGGCGGTGGTTATGCCAACACCAATCTCGTCATTTCCGGTGACGGCGCGGCCGCTACCACCGGATTCCAACTTGCCGGCGGAAAGACCTACAACGCGAGCGGCCAGATCGTCCTGCAATCCCTGCCGACCACCATCCGCCAATATGGCAGCGGTCTGGCAAAGATCGGCACCTTCGATGTCAACGGCACCGGCCTGTGGTGCAAGGCCGAGGCGTCAGGGTCGGCCTTGGATTCGAACATTCAGCTTGTTAGTTCCGGCTATGGAATGTCGGTACAGGTGGACCCAGGCGTCAACACCGGCACCGGCGATCTGATCGTCCAAGGTTCGCTCAACGTCGGCAGCCAGGGGTTTTACAAACGCGGCGGAGGTTCGGTGCTGCTCAACGGTGCCGCCACCGCAAGCAACACCGCCGTGAAGGTCATGGGGGGAACGGTTCTTTGCGGCGTCGCCAACTGCCTCGGCAGCGCGGCCAGCGTGCCGGTTTCGTCGGGTGCCAGGTTGACCCTCAGGGGATATGACCAGACGGTTGCCTCCCTTACCGCCGCAGCAGGCAGCACGGTGGATTTCGGCGGCACCGCCGTGATGACGGTGGGTTCCTCGACCACCCTCGCCGGTGCCGTTCTCGCGTCCATCAACAAGGGGGGCACCCCCGACTCCGGCAAACTCGTGGTGACGGGATCCACCAACACCATAACCTACGGCGGAACGCTAACCGTCACCGCCACGGGCGCGAACGCCTTCGCCTCTGGAGACACGTTCCAACTGTTCTCAGCGTCGGGGTTTTCCGGCTCCTTCACCTCGGTTAGCCTTCCGCCGCTGCCGGTCGGGCTGGCCTGGGACACCAGCGCCCTCGCCACCACCGGCAGCATCAGCGTCACCACCGTCGGCACCAGCCAGTGGAATGGCGGCGGTAGCGACAATCTCTGGGGCACCGCCGGAAACTGGAACGGAGTGCTGCCCACCAGTGGACAGGTCCTGACATTCGCCGGGACCGCCCGCCAGAGCGCATCTAACAATCTACTGAACTCGGTGGGCCGGATCGTTTTTGGCAACGGCGGGTTTTCCCTATCAGGAAACGCGGTTGCGCTCCAATGGGGCCTGCTCAACCAAACGGGCAACAACACCTGGGGCATCGCCACCACCCTGGCGGTTCCGCAGCCATTCACCAGCAACTCAGGCACACTGACGGTCAGCGGCACGGTGGCCAACTCTGGAAACGCGCTCACTCTGGATGGAGCCGGGAACATCACCATTTCAGGTGTGATTTCCGGTACCGGTGGCTTGGTGAAAACCGGTTCCGGCACGGTCGCGCTCTCCGTCCAGCATACCTACACTGGAGGAACCACGGTCCAGGGAGGCACCCTGAACCTAACCGGAGGTGGAGGAACACGGGGCACGATCCGCGGCACCGTGACCGTCCAATCCGGCGGCACTCTCCAATTGGCCACCGACGACGCCACGGGATACGGCGGCGGAGCCAACGCGCTGACCACGATCAACCTAACGGGAGGAAATCTCCATGTGAGCACCGCTTCCAACCAGACGCTCGGCAGTGCGACCCTCAACCTGACCGGCGGATCGATCACCGGCGTCACCAACGGCAACATCGACTTCTATGGCGGCACCTCCGCACTCAATTCCCTCGCGTCCGCCACAACATCGACCATCAGCGGGATCCCGATCTCACCGCTGCGCCAGGGCAGCACGACCTTCAACGTCGCCGCCGGCACCACCGCCTCCGGAGTCGATCTGGACATTTCGTCGGTTCTCCGAACCTCCCCAAGCGGTGATCCGGCGGGAGCATCGCTGATCAAGACCGGAGCGGGCACGCTCAGGCTCGGTGCCACTAACACCTATGCCAGACCCACTCTGGTCAACGAAGGAACCCTCTGGGTGAATGGCTCGCTCGCGGCCGGCAGTGCCGTCACCGTGGCCGCCGGAGCGACGCTGGGCGGCACCGGAAACGTGATGGGGCCCACCACCATTGCCGCTGGCGGCACGCTCGCGCCCGGCAACAACTCGATCGCCAGTTTTTCTATCAGTAACACGCTCACGCTCGCCGGAACCACCCGGATGGAACTCGGAAAATCGGGCGTGACCAGGAGCAACGACCGGGTCCAGGGCCTCACCACGGTCACCTTCGGGGGCGACTTGCTCGTGACCTCCACCGGTCCGGATCCCCTCGCGGCCGGCGACTCGTTCCAGTTGTTCAGCGCGACCACCCGCAACGGTTCCTTTGCCTCGATCACGCTGCCGTCGCTGGACCCCGGCCTGGTCTGGAAGACGGACGAACTCGCCACCACCGGCACCATCCGCGTTCGCGCGCTTCCCATTGCCGGAGATGATATCGCGGGCGCACCCGAAGACACCGTTGCGGTCATTCCGGTGAAAGCCAACGACACGGATCTGGATGGCGATGCCCTTACCATCGTGTCTGTCACCCAAGGCGGCCACGGACTGGTCTCTATCAGCGGGCAGAATGTGCACTACACCCCCGCCCCCAACTGGTTTGGCACCGACAGCTTCACCTACACGATTTCCGATGCCAACGAAGGCACGGCCTCCGCTACCGTCACGATGACCATCACCCCCGCAAACGACGCCCCCACCTTCACCACCGATCCGATCAACGCCGCTGCCACCGAGGACAGCGCCTTCACCGGGCACCTCGCGGCGAGCGACATCGACGCAGGAGAATCGCTGAACTTCGAGAAAACCAGCGGACCGGACTGGCTCACGGTTTCGCCGACCGGTGCCCTTGGCGGCACGCCGGGCAACTCGGACGTGGGTCCCAATGTCTTCACCGTGCGGGTTACCGACGGATCAAACGCCAGCGACATCGCGACGCTCAATGTCACGGTGGCTAACACGAATGACGCTCCGACATTCACCACCGATCCCATCGCCGCCGCGGCTACCGAGGACAGCGCCTTCACCGGGCAGCTCGCGGCCAGCGACATCGACGCCGGAGACATGCTGAACTTCGAGAAAACCAGCGGACCGGACTGGCTCACGGTATCCCCCACCGGTGCCCTTGGCGGCACTCCGGGGAACTCGGACGTCGGGCCTAACATTTTCACGGTGCGGGTCACCGACGGATCAAACGCCAGCGCCACCGCGACGCTGAATGTCACGGTGGCTAACACGAATGACGCCCCCACCTTCACCACCGATCCCATCGCCGCCGCTGCCACCGAGGACAGCGCCTTCACCGGGCACCTCGCGGCGAGCGACATCGACGCAGGAGAATCGCTGAACTTCGAGAAAACCAGCGGACCGGACTGGCTCACGGTTTCGCCGACCGGTGCCCTTGGCGGCACGCCGGGCAACTCGGACGTGGGTCCCAATGTCTTCACCGTGCGGGTTACCGACGGATCAAACGCCAGCGACATCGCGACGCTCAATGTCACGGTGGCTAACACGAATGACGCTCCGACATTCACCACCGATCCCATCGCCGCCGCGGCTACCGAGGACAGCGCCTTCACCGGGCAGCTCGCGGCCAGCGACATCGACGCCGGAGACATGCTGAACTTCGAGAAAACCAGCGGACCGGACTGGCTCACGGTATCCCCCACCGGTGCCCTTGGCGGCACTCCGGGGAACTCGGACGTCGGGCCTAACATTTTCACGGTGCGGGTCACCGACGGATCAAACGCCAGCGCCACCGCGACGCTGAATGTCACGGTGGCGAACACGAATGACGCCCCCACCTTCACCGCTGATCCCATCGCCGCCGCGGCCACCGAGGACAGTGCCTTCACCGGGCAGCTCGCGGCCAGCGACATCGACGCCGGAGACATGCTGAACTTCGAGAAAACCAGCGGACCGGACTGGCTCACGGTCTCCCCCACCGGTGCCCTTGGCGGCACGCCGGGGAACTCCGACGTCGGGCCTAACGTTTTCACGGTGCGGGTCACCGACGGGTCGAGCGCTACCGCCACCGCGACGCTGAATGTCACGGTGGCTAACACGAATGACGCCCCCACCTTCACCACCGATACGATCAACGCCGAGGCCACCGAGGACAGCGCCTTCACCGGGCAGCTCGCGGCGAGCGACATCGACGCCGGAGACATGCTGAACTTCGAGAAAATCAGCGGACCGGACTGGCTCACGGTTTCGCCGACCGGTGCCCTGGGTGGCACTCCGGGGAACTCCGACGTCGGGCCTAACATTTTCACGGTGCGGGTTACCGACGGATCAAACGCCAGCGCCACCGCGACGCTGAATGTCACGGTTTCCAACGTGAACGACGCTCCGACCTTCACCACCGATCCCATTGACGGCATCGGCGCGGCAGAAGGTCAGGTTTATGCAGGCACGGTCGCCGGGTCGGCCGGCGACATCGACGCCGGGGACATCCTAACCTATTCGAAAACCGGCGGCCCACCGTGGCTCGCGATCGCGGCCGACGGATCCCTAACAGGAACGCCCGCGGGCAGCGACGTCGGCCCCAACAGTTTCACCATCCGCGCCACCGACGGCGCCGGAGCCTTCGCGGAAGCCACGCTCCGGATCACCGTGACCGCCACCGATCCCTACGTTCTCTGGGCAGCCAGACTCACCGCCGGAGTCAATGACGGAAAGGACCAGGATCCCGACGGTGACGGACTGATCAACCTCGGGGAGTTCGCCTTCAACTCCGATCCTCTATCCGACGTTAGAGACGGACGGATTGCCACCCGGATCGCCGTGATCGGGGGCATCGACTGCCTCGCCATCACGCTGCCGGTCCGGTCCGGCGCGGAGTTTTCCGGAAACGGTCCGGTTTCCACCGGGATCGACGGCATATACTATCAAATCGAGGGAGCCGGGGATCTGTCGGTCTGGAATCTCGGGCTGTCCGAGGTCACCGGCCCGGAAGCGGATGCTTTGCGCACCGGCCTTCCCGCGCTGGACGCGGGATGGACCTACCGCAGCTTCCGCACCGAAGGAGGCCTCTCCAGAGCCTTTCTCCGCGTGCGGGTGGCCGACGCGCCACCCTGACGCGGGTCAAAGGTGGTTTTGCATCACTTGATCTGCTTCTCGATGCCGTTGGTGGATGCCCCGGCGATCCGCTTGCCGTTCTGGAACAGTTCGACCACATAGCCCGCATACCGTTTACCCGTGTCCGGGCCCACCGTCCGGCGCTTGTTCTTGCCCTTGCCGGTGACCTTCACCTCGCCTTCCTTTTCAGTAAACTTCGCGGTTCCGGATTCCACGTCCAGCTTGCCATCGGCATCCAGCTTGATTTCTTTCGTTCCCTTGGACTCCACCGATTTTCGGTCGTTGCGGATATCCTCGCCCACGATCTTCCACTCGATTTTCAACCCGGTCAGCTCACGGTGCTCCCGGTTTTCCAGATGGATCTCGAGCCGCCGCGAGGATGTCACGGACTTGTTGGACCGATCCGCCCCCGCGGACACCGCCTTCACCGTAATCCTGACGTCCGGCACCGCCCCCGGAGCCGAAGGCTCCGCCACGGCAACCATGGAAACGAACGGCACGCACAACAACATCATTACTTTCCGGAACATGCCGCCAAACTCGCCTAACCAAGCCGCCCTGTCAAGCGCTTAGGCACAAGTGACCGGCAGAGCCTGTGCGAGTCCCCTCGACATCATGCCAAAGCCTCATGACTTCATGCCACAGAACCCGGCGCCGACTCAAACCGTTCCGTGACACGAGGATCAACCGGCGCGGAACCGCTTCGGGCCCGGATGGGACAAGGACTAACCAAGCCATCCCGCAAAGCAAAATACCGCGGACGGGGTGAACCGTCCGCGGCCGTGTCAGATCGATGATCCCGCTATCGGATTACTTTTCTTCGGGAGCGGGAGCCGGTGCGGGAGCGGGGGCCGGAGGGGCACCCGGACCACCACGGCGGCCACCCTCACGTCCACCCGGGCCACCGGGAGCGCCCGGACGGCCACCCATGCGGCCGAAGCCGGGATTTTCCTCACGGGCTTTCTTCATTTCCTCTTCGTTGAGCTTGCCGTCGCCGTCCTTGTCATATTTTTCCAGCATTTCCTTTTGCTGGCCTTCGCGGGCGGCCTTGGTCTCCTCTTCGTTGAGCTTGCCGTCGCCGTCCTTATCGTATTTCTCCAGCATCGCCTTCTGGCGTTTTTCGCGGGCGGCCTTCATATCGGCCTGCCATGCGGTGCGTTCTTCCTCGGAGAGTTTGCCGTCGCCGTCCTTGTCATATTTCTTGAGGATGGCTTCGGGCATCGGGCGGTTGCCGCCGGGACCACCCGGGCGGGCCGGACGATCCGGCTTGGCGGGGGCATCCTGGGCAAAGGCGCTGACGCCGAGCATGGCGCTGAATGCGAGCAGATAGGTAACTTTCATGGTTTGTTCTGGTGTTGGGGTTGACTTTGTTGTTGGAGCGCGGTTACGGGCTCGTAGGAGGATGAACCCTGCCCCGAAAAAAAGGTTGCGGTAAAATTGCGGATTGGTTTGCCAGCACGGGCGCGAGCGGCTTGGATGCCGCCCGTCATGGTCCCGTCTTCCGCCACTCCGTCCCCGTCCAAAGCGCTGGTTTTCGCCCGGCGGCTGGGGAGCACCCTGCTGTTGTGGGGGCTGGTGGGGGCGACCTTCGCCAGCATGCGGGCGTGGGCGTATCTGGGGCTGATCGCCCTACTGACGCTGGTTTCCACGCTGGAGATTTTCCGCATGGCCGGGAAGGCCGGGGTGAGTAGCTGCGGCCGGTTCGGGCTGATTCTGACGGCGCTCTACTGTGCCGTCCTTCACGCGGATCTGGCGTTGGGGCGGACGGTGCTGCCGGGCTGGGAACTGGCGCTGGTGGGGTTGTGCCTTTGCGGCGCGTTTGTGATCCACCTGCGCGTGCCGGTCCGCGGGATCGACACGCTCACCGGCGTGATGACCACGGCGGGTGCCTTCGTTTATGTGGCGGTGCTGTTCAATTTCACCTCCAAACTGCTGTTTTTCCTCCCGGAATGGCGGTTGGCGGACAGCAAGGTGGCGATGCCAGCCGCGCTGCTCGTGCTGTGGCTGTTGGCGGTCACGAAATTCTCCGACATGGGTGCCTATCTGACCGGCTCGGTGATCGGCCGCCACAAGATGATCCCGCACATCAGCCCCGCCAAAACGTGGGAAGGATTTGCGGGAGGACTGGCGTTCTCCCAGCTCGCGGGTTGCGGGCTTTACGCGCTGTTTCCCCAACATTTCGCCGTGCTCGGCGGGTGGGGCCACGTGGTTTTGCTAGGGTTCGTGCTCGGCGTGCTCGCGGTGATCGGCGACCTCGCGGAAAGCGTGGTCAAGCGCGCCCTCGGCGCCAAGGATTCCGGCCAGATGCTCCCCGGTATCGGCGGCGCGCTCGACCTGATCGACAGCATTTGTTTCACCGCGCCCGTGCTGTATTTCTATCTGCTCTGGGTCCGCCCCGCCATCGCATGACCGCTCCACGGAAACGCAGGGTGGTTTTGCTGGGATCCACCGGATCCATCGGATGCTCCACGCTGGAGGTCGCCCGCAGGTTGCCGGATCGGATAGAAATCGTCGGCCTGGCGGCGAGAGGAAACATCGAAAAACTGGCCGAACAGGTCCGCGCCACCGGCGTGCGGGAGGTCGCGATCCATGACGCGTCCAAGGAAGCCGCCCTGCGCGCGCTGCTGCCGCCGGGAACCAACGTGCGCACCGGCCCCGAAGGCCTGGCCGGCCTGGCGACCATGGCCGGAGCCGATATCGTGCTGGTGGCCATCGTGGGGACGGCGGGGCTGCAACCGGCGCTCGCGGCGATCGAGGCCGGCCGCGATCTGGCGGTGGCCTCCAAGGAAATCCTGGTGATGGCCGGCGAGGTAATCACCACCGCTGCCGCCCGCCACGGCGTGAAACTGCTGCCCGTGGATAGCGAACACAACGCGATTTTCCAATGCCTGGAAGGCCACCGCGGCGGACCGGACGAAATCTCACGGCTCATTCTAACCGCATCGGGCGGACCGTTCCGGCAATGGCCCGCCGCCGATCTGGCAAAAGTAACCCCCGCCCAGGCGCTGCGCCATCCCACCTGGGACATGGGGCCCAAAATCACCATCGACTCCGCCACGCTTTTCAACAAAGGCCTGGAAATGATCGAGGCCCGGTGGTTGTTCGGCATCGGCATGGACCGCATCGCGGTGCTGGTGCATCCGCAGAGCATCGTCCACTCGATGGTCGAGTTCCGCGACGGCTCGGTGCTCGCCCAACTCAGCCGGACCGACATGTGTTTTCCGATCCAATACGCGCTCACTTGGCCGGACCGCGTGGCGGGCGGACTCGCGTCGCCGGATTTCGCCGCGCTCGGCCGGTTGGACTTCGAGGAGCCGCGCGACGGGGTGTTTCCCGCGCTTGGGCTGGCCCGCCGGGCCGGGCTCACAGGCGGCACGCTGCCCGCGGTTTTCAACGCCGCCAACGAAGTGGCGGTGGAGGCTTTCCGAGCCGGAAAACTGTCCTTCCCCGGCATCTGGCGGTGCGTGGAATCCGCGATGGACGCCCACACGGTTCTGCCGTCCGCCTCGCTCGAAACCGTGATCGCCGCGGACGTGTGGGCCCGCACCACCGCACGGAGTTTCTGCGAAACGGCGGCCACGGCTGGCGAATTGCCCTGATTTTGGGCTTCAAATCCCCTCCCCGCCTGCCATGCTCCGCGCATGCGCAACCTCATCCGCCCCGCCATTCTCGCCCTCGCCCTGCTTCAAGCGGCTCCAGCCGCCCCGGCCGATGCGGAACGGGTCAAAGCCGATTACAAGGCGGAAATGGCCAAATGGAACGTCGCCGTAACCTCAGCCACCACCGCCGAAACCCGCATGGCCGCATGGAACGCCCGACCCGACCCCGCGGTTTACGCCCGCAAGATGTGGACCGTCATCTCCCCGTCCCTCGGCGAATCATGGGTGGCCGATCCCATGGCGTGGTTCATCGGCCTGACACTCAACCTGCAGGCACCCAATCCCACCGAAAGCGCCACCCCGTCGCCCGCTCCATCCGCTCCGGCCGACCCGCGGCAGTTTGGCAAGGAACTCGACACCATCGCCACCGCGATCAGTTCCTATCACCTATCCAACCCAAAGCTCGCCCCGGTCTGCCTCGCCTATGCCTCCGGCTCCGATCCGAAATCGTTCGCGCTGTTGGAAAAACTCCAGACCTCCCACACCGACAAATCCGTCCAGGGAGTGGCCGCTCTTGCCACCGCCATGCGGCTCCGCTCGCTGGGCGACGATCCGGAGCTGATGTCCCGCCGCCTCAAGCTGCTCCGCAAGGCGATCATCGACTCGGCCGACGTGGAGATCTCCGGCGTCACCGTGGCCAAGCTCGCGCAGGACGAACTCTACGTGATCCGCAATCTAACCAAGGGACGGATCGCCCCCGATCTAACCGGCATGGATTCCGGCTCGCGCCCGATGACACTTTCCGACCACAAGGGAAAGGTCGTGGTCCTGCTGTTTTGGAACAGCGGCGTCACGGATGTGGTGCGGCTTCTCGAATCCATGGGCTCCCTCCGGAAAACCTATGCGGAAAAGGGCTTGGTCCTCGTAGGCGTGAACAACGACACCGTGGCCAACCTGCGCTCGATCCAACAAACCGACGCCGACCTGCTCGGGTTCCCGAATTTCTCCGATCCGCGCAACGAGTTGTCGGGCATCTACCGGGTGGGGACCTGGCCGCTGGTCTATGTGCTGGACCGCGAGCGCAAGATCCAATACGTCGGCACGCCGGGATCGTTCGTCAACGCCTCGGTGGCCGCCCTGATGGAGCCCGCCGAGAAGCCGGCTCCCGGAAAATAACCCGGCGTCTCCCGATTCCGAATCCGGCAGAACCCTCACGCCATGCCCACCACCTCCGCCTCCATGGCCTGGCTGGCCCGCCCCGACGGCACCGTGGTCGTCGGCCACGGGCCGTTCGAGTCCGCCGTATCCGCGCCTAACGGAACAACCGCGTTCTATGTGCAGGATTTCACTCTAACCGACCCAACGCCGTGGAAAATCCCCGCGCGGGTGGAAACGATGACCCCTGGGGAATTCGCGGCCCGCCACGAGCGGATCACCCAGCCCGTGTGCCGCTGGGATGCGCCGGACGCCACGCCGTTTTCCGCCGTCTTTCAGGAAATCATGGCCGCCATGCACGTCGGACTGTTTGAAAAAACCGTGCCGGTGGTCGTCGAGATGGGCGAGGCCGCATCCCCGCCCGGCCCCGGCCTGGCGGCCGCCATGGCCCGCCAATCCGCACCGCTCATGTCCTACGGATTCGTCGGCCGCGACAACGGATTCGCCGGAGCCACCCCGGAACTGCTCATATCCTATCAAGACCGCGGCCTCCAGACCATGGCCCTGGCCGGCACCGCCCGCCACGACGACCGCGATGTCTTCGGCGTGGATGACAAGGAGATCCGCGAGCACGAATACGTCGCCCAGACGCTGGTTTCCAAACTAACCGACCTGGGCACGCTCCGGCGCCACCCGCGGACGATCCTCGACCTCGGCAGCATCGTCCATTTTCTAACATTCATCGACGTTGGACTCGACACGCCCGCCTGTCCCGAGGCGTTGTTGAAGCGCCTGCACCCCACACCGGCTCTCGGCCCGCTCCCGCGCACGGTGGAAACCCTGGCAAAACTGTTAGAATGGCGCGACCGCCTCCACTGCCCGCCCGAGTTCGGCGCGCCGTTCGGCGTGGCCCATCAGGACCGCTTCGACGCCGTGGTCGCCATCCGCGGCATCTGGTGGCAGGACCGCCAACTCGCCCTGCCCGCCGGCTGCGGCATCATCGAGGCCAGCCGCCTCGTCAACGAGTGGCGCGAACTCCGCCTCAAACGCGAGTCGGTGAAGCGCTTTCTCGAGCGTGAACCATCCACTATCTAACGAAAGTCGGTCTGCCAATACACCGAAGGGTCCCTCAATCGCATGCCCTCGTGGACAAGCCCACCGAGAAGGAGCTCGCCACCCGCTCCGTTTCCACCGCCGGAAACGGAACACCCTCCGCCCCTGTGGCGGGTGCTCCGGCGGAGGGAACCGCCACCGTTCCCCGCCTGTCCCTGCTGCTGGCTGCGCCCGGCTGGTATGCACTCCATCGGTTTTCGAAAGCAAGAAGCGGGAGTGATCGGTGTGAATCGTAACCCACTGCGGGTGGGTGTTCCTGATACGCTTCATCGGAAGGTGGAAGGTGCGTCAGTCTGGCGGTGCCGGACAGAGTCTCCCCACCACCCGCCGTCCTCAAAAAATACATAATCCATACTTGACACTCCCCGCCGTTTGGCTAGCGTTTCCCAGCGCCCCGCACTGCGGGACCGGTTCTTCACCACCATTGCGATCTCCCCGTATGAAACCGTCCATCAACCTCATTCTGGCCGCAGCCGCCACGCTTTTCGTGGTGTCGTGCTATCCCTATCCGGAAAACACCCCGAAACATCGGCACAAACCGAACCCGGAAGCTGTCACCAAGGAAGCTGAGGAAAAGGCCAAGGCCGACGAATTGAAAAAGAAGGAGGAGGCCAAGCTGAAGGAAGAAGAGGCCAAAAACAAGGATAAGGAAGGGGACAAAATCAAGACCCCCGATGGTTCCGCCAGCGGCGGCGATGAATTTCCGCCACCCAACAAGCCTCCCGTTGTGGACAAGCCCACCTACGAGGTGGCCAAGAAAGCTCCCGGCAAGGACGGATTCGTGCTGAGCCCCTATAACAACAAGCTCATCGACGTCCGCGGCATCGCACCCGGCACCCTCGTCCGCGACCCCACCTATCCGCCGTCGGAAAAGAAATATTTCCGAGTGCCCTGAGCCATCCGACCTAACACTGGCTTATCCCCGTTTCCGACCGGGTCCGGTGCCCCACTGGTCCCGGTCGTTTTTTCAGAATGACCGATTCCTTTTCCTCCATAGCCATCCTTGGTAGCGGCCTGCTGGGCGGCTCCTTGGCGCTGGCGCTTCGGGAGCGATCCAACCCGCCGGACGTCCGGCTTTGGGCCCGCCGCGAGGAAACCGCCGCCTCCGCCCGCGAGCGCGGCATTTCCGGAGCCACCGGCGATCTATCCGCCGCGGTGGCCGGTGCCGATCTGGCGGTCCTCTGCGTGCCCGTGGGTTCCATGCCCGGATTGCTGGCGTCCGCGGTCGCCGCCGGACTCCCGTCGGATTGCCTGGTGACCGACGTGGGCTCCGTGAAGAAGATCCTCCACGAAACCCTGACTCCCATCCTCGCGAAAACCGGTCAGCCGTTCATCGGCAGTCACCCAATGGCCGGCTCGGAGCAAACCGGGATCGCCGCGGCCACCGCCGGACTGTTTTCCGGCGCGGCCTGCCTGCTCACCAATGACAACCAGGTCGGCCAGCCTCTCGCCGACCGCCTGGACCGTTTCTGGAAATCCCTCGGCTGCGAAACCACCTGGATGGACGCCGCGGCGCACGATTCGCTGGTCGCCCGGATCAGCCATCTCCCGCACCTGATCGCCGCCTGCACCGCGCGGGTGTGTCTGGCAGAGCCCGAACTTGGCCGTTTCGGCGGCGGCGGGCTGCGCGATACCACCCGGGTCGCTTCCGGCGACGCCGCAATGTGGGCGGAGATTCTCACCGAAAACCGTGCGGCCATCGCCGGCCCGCTGCGCGAATCCATCGCGGATTTGACCAAATTCCTTGCATTTCTCGAAGCGGGGGATCATCAGCGTGTCCGCGCGTGGCTGGCGTCCGCCAAAGACCTGCGCGACCACCTCGCGCCCAGCGCTCCCGTCACCTTCGATTGATTTTCCCCAAACCATGCCGGACTTCCGCGTCACCGCCATTTCCTCCCTGCAAGCCGAACTCAGCGTGCCGGGCGACAAGAGCGTTTCCCACCGCGCCGCGATCCTCGGCGGCCTCTCCAACGGCACCTGCGCCATCCGCAATTTCCTGCCCTCCGAGGACTGCCTGAACACGCTTAACGCCATGGCCGCCCTCGGCGCGCGCCACGAGGTGCTCGCCTCCCTTACCGGCTACGGCCCCACCGAACTCGTCATCCACGGCCGCTCGATGCGCCTTGCCGCCCCGGCCGCGCCAATCGACTGCGGAAACTCGGGCACCGGCATGCGGCTCCTCGCCGGCCTGCTCGCCGCGCAGCCGTTCGACTCGGAGCTTTTCGGCGACGCCTCGCTTTCCTCGCGTCCGATGGGCCGTATCACCCAACCGCTCGCAGAAATGGGCGCGTCCATCGAAACCCTGGGCGCGAAACCCGGATGCGCGCCGCTCCGGATCCACGGCGCCCGGCTCCGCCCGATCCGCTACGAAATGCCTGTCGCCAGCGCCCAGGTGAAAAGCGCCATCCTCCTCGCGGGACTCTTCACCGACGGCGAAACCACCGTCACCCAGCCCGCCGAAACCCGCGACCACACGGAACGCATGTTCGCCTCGTTCGGCATGTCGGTGCGCCGCGATGGCAACGCGATTTCCCTGACCGGCGGACAAATCCCGCAGGCCTGCGATTTCACCGTGCCCGGAGACATTTCCAGCGCCGCCTTCTGGCTGGTCGCCGCCGCCGCCCTGCCGGGGTCCCTGCTCCGCGTCCGCGACGTGGGCCTCAATCCCACCCGCACCGCCATTCTCAACGTGCTCTCCCGCATGGGCGCGCACATCCACGAGGCACTTCACTCGTCGTCCGGCGAACCCATCGGCCATCTGGAAATCCAAGGCGCCAACCTAACCGGCACCACCCTCAAACCGGCGGAAATCCCCAATCTGATCGACGAAATTCCGGTCATCGCCGTGGCCGCCGCGCTCGCCTCCGGCACCACCGAGATCCGCAACGCCCGCGAACTCCGCGTCAAGGAAACCGACCGCATCACCACCGCGGTCAATAACCTCCGCGCGATGGGCGCCGAAATCGAGGAGTTCGACGACGGCATGGCCATCCACGGCGGCAGACAGCTCCACGGCGCGGACCTCGACAGCTTCGGCGACCACCGCATCGCCATGGCCTTCGCCATCGCCGGCCTCTTCGCCTCCGGTGAAACGGTCATCCGCAACACCGATTGCGTGAACACGTCCTATCCGGGATTCTCCCACCACCTCCGGGCCGTCATGGCCCACGCCACCGACCCATCCGCCTTCACCCTGCCCACCGATCCGCAGCCGTGACCGATTCCGTCCCCCATCATCCCCAACATTTCGCGATCGCCATCGACGGCCCGGCCGCCTCGGGCAAAAGCACCATCGCCCGCGAACTCGCCAAACGCCTCGGACTCATCATGGTGAACTCCGGAGCGATGTACCGCGCCGTCACCTGGCAGGCGCTCAAATCCGGCGTCGATCCCCACGACCCGCACGCGGTCATCGCGATGTTGGATCGATTGGAAATCGCCTGCGGCGACGACGGTGTCACCTCCACCATCGCGATCAATGGCACCGACCCCGGCGACGAACTCCGCAGCCCGCAGGTCAACGCGCACGTCTCCGCCATCGCCGCCATCCCGGAAGTCCGCGCGCGGCTCGTCGCACTCCAGCGCGACTATCTGAACCGCACCGATGTGGTCATGGAAGGCCGCGATATCGGCTCGGTCGTTTTCCCGGATACGCCCTACAAAATCTATGTCGATGCCGCCGAGCACGTCCGCGCCGCGCGCCGCGTCGATATGGGCGAGGTCGATTCCGTGGCGAAACGCGATGCCGCCGACAGCCGCCGCGCCACCGCCCCGCTGATGGTCGCGGAGGGCGCCACCGTGCTGGACAACTCCGACCACACCGTCGAATCCGCCCTGGAAGCCACCCTCGCCATTCTGAAACGGCAGGGACTGCCCGTCTAACCCCTAACCCTATCAAACCACGATGTCCTGGATCTACTGGTGCGGCTGGATGCTTTTCGGTTCCCTGTTCCGCTCGTTGTTCGGCATGAAAGTGACCGGCCGCGAGCATCTCGTCACCGAAGGTCCGGTGCTCATCGTTTCCAACCACCAAAGTTTCATCGATCCCCCGCTGATCGGCAATCTCTATCGGCACGCGATCTGGTATCTGGCGCGCAAGACGCTCTTCACCGGTTTCGCCGGATGGCTCTATCCGCGCTGGCAGGCCATCCCGGTGGACCAGGACCGGCCGGACATGGCCAGCCTCAAGACGGTCATCAAACTGCTCAAGGAAGGCGAGCCGGTGCTGATTTTCCCGGAAGGCGAACGCACCGGCAGCGGCGACCTCGGCGAGGCCGCGCCCGGCGTGGGACTCGTCGCCGCCAAGGCCGGCGCGCCAATCCAACCGGTCCGCATCCGCGGCGCTTACGAGGCGCTGCCCCGCGGATCGGCACGCGTGAAATTCACCCGCATTTCCGTTACCATCGGCCCGGCGATCCGCCTCACCCCGGAGGAAATCAAACAGGCATCCGGCAAGGAAGGCTACGACCAGCTCGCCAAACGCCTGATGGCCGCCATCGCCGCACTCTGACCATGAGCACCGTGCTTGAAACCATCGACAAAGGCACGCTCTATCTGGAGAAGCGCGGCATCGCCGACGCGCGCCGCAACATGCAGCTTCTCGTCGCCCGCCAGCTCGATTGCACCCGCACCCAGCTCTACGTCCAGTTCGACCGCCCGCTCGGCGAACGCGAACTCCAGCCGCTCCGCGAGGCGCTCAAATCGCGCGGCGAAGGCGTGCCGCTCCAACATTTGTTGGGAAACGTGGAGTTCCACCGCCGCACCTTCAAAACCGACGCCCGCGCCCTCATTCCCCGCCCGGAAACCGAGGAACTCGCGGAATGGTTGTTAGTTCATGATCTGCCGGCCACCTCCGCCGTGCTCGACATCGGTTGCGGCTCGGGCGTGCTCGGCCTAACCCTCGCCGCCGAACGCCCGGACTGGCACGTCACCCTCGCCGATGTCTCGCCGGACGCTCTCGCCCTGGCCCGTGAAAACGCGGACGCCCTCGGCGTTTCCAACATCACCTTCGCCCAGTCCGATCTGTTCGCCGGCCTAACCGGATCATTCGGTGGCATCGTCGCCAATCTGCCCTACGTCCCGGAAACCGAGCGCCCCTCTCTGAGCCGCGAGGTTCTCCACGATCCGGCGCTCGCCCTCTTCGGCGGTCCCGACGGCCTCGACATCATCCGCCGTTTCATCCCGGAAGCCTTCGCCCGTCTCGATCCCGGCGGCTGGCTCGCCCTCGAAATCGGCCACCAGCAATCCGCCCAGGTCGCCTCCATGCTGGAGCGCGCCGGCTTCACCGCCATCGAAGTCAAATCCGATCTCTCCAACATCCCCCGCTTCCCGTTGTCATTCAAACCTCCGGTTTGATGTTATTCGTTATTGGTTATTTGTTATAAGGCACCAGGCTCCCTCATTCACAACATTTCCGCTTTTCAGCTTTTCAGTTTTTCAGCATTTACCCCATGGACAAACTCCTCGTACACGGCGGCGCGCCGCTCAAAGGCGCCATCAACATCTCCGGTTCCAAGAACGCCTCGCTGCCGATTCTCGCGGCCACCATTCTCACCGGCGAGGACTGCCTCATCAGCCGGGTGCCCGACGTTTCCGACACCAACTACATGGTCCAGATCCTCAGCGCGCTGGGCGCGGATGTGGAACGCTACTCCGGCACCGTCCGGATCTCCTGCGCCGACGTCGCGGAGGAAGCCCCCTACGACCTCGTCCGCCGGATGCGCGCCTCGATCTGCGTCATGGGCCCCCTGCTCGCCCGCAAACGCCGCGCCGTGGTCTCCCTGCCCGGCGGCTGCATCATCGGCGACCGCCCGGTGGACCTCCACCTCCGCGGGCTTGAGGCGCTGGGCGCCAAAGTGGAATTCGAGGGCGGAAACATGATCCTAACCGCCCCCGACGGCCTGCGCGGCGCGGAAATCGACCTCCGCGGCACCCACGGGCCCACCGTGCTCGGTACCGACAACGTGATGATGGCCGCCACTCTCGCGGAAGGCGTCACCGTGATCGAATCCGCCGCCGCCGAACCGGAAGTGGTGGACCTCGCCAATTTCCTCAACGCCATGGGCGCCAAAATCACCGGTGCGGGCACCACCCGGATCGAGATCGAGGGTGTCAGCGAACTTCACGGTGTCCGCCACACGGTCATTCCCGACCGGATCGAAGCCGGCACCTTCATGGCCGCCGCCGCGCTGGCCGGAGAGGGCGTCACCCTCCGCCGCGTTTGCCAGGAACACCTCAAGGCCATCACCGCCGCGCTTGTAAGGGCCGGCCACCGCATCGAGTTCAACCCCGCCGGCGACACCTGCTCCGTCCACCGCGGCGACGAACCGAAAGGCTGCGATCTAACCACAGCCCCCTATCCGGGCTACCCCACCGACATGCAGGCGCAGATGACCGCTCTCCTGGCCACCACCCCCGGCATCAGCGTTATCAAGGACACCATCTTCCCCCAGCGCTTCATGCACTGCGCGGAACTGAAACGCATGGGCGCCGACATCACCGTCGATAACGGCACCGCGGTCGTCCGCGGCGTCGCCGGGCTTTCCGCCGCCCCCGTCATGGCCTCCGACCTCCGCGCCTCCGCCGCCCTGGTGCTCGCCGCCCTAACCGCCAAGGGCACCACCGCCATCAACCGCCTCTATCACATCGACCGCGGCTACGAGCACATCGACGAGAAACTCCTCATGCTTGGCGCCAATCTCGAACGCGTGAAAGCCTGACACGCCACCTGCCGGTGGAGACACAAGACTTCAAGACGCAAGACTCTGAAGCGTCATCCCGTAGCCGCCTTCCTATCAGGTCAAGAACCCTCCATTTCCCATCCTGCCACTCTCGTAGAATACCCAGTCTTTCGGCAAAGCATGAAGGATCATTGTGAACAGTGTGGAACGAGTTGGGATGTGCCTGAATTCATGCGAACCGATTCGTGCTCCCGAGAGTCGTTAGCTCCCGTGGCCCGCGCCACGGACCTCGGGCGGCGTCTCCCCATACTTCCACGCCCCGAATAACCCCTCCCCCGGAATTTCCCGAAACGAAAGCGCCGTTTGGTGGCGGTAAACTCACGCCTTCGGGCGCTTTTCCGCAATTTGATCCGAGATTCCATGAAACTTCCCTTCCGTTTCCTTCCGTTCGTAGCCGGTCTGCTTTTTGCGGTGCCGGCACCGCTCCATGCCGCTCCCGAGGCCGATTCCAAGGCCACGGCACCGCTGATTTCAGGGCTGGACGACCTCCGGCAGCTCGACCGCAAGCTGGTGTCCATGGCCGACAGGACCGCGGCGGCCACGGTTTCGCTGATGTCGGCCAATGGCGGTGCCGCGGGCTCCGGCGTGATCGTGAGCAAGGAGGGGCTGATCCTCAGCGCGGGCCATGTTTCATCGGCGATGACCGGGGACATCGTCGTCCTGTTTGCCGACGGCAAGCGCGCGAAGGCCGAGCCGCTGGGAGCGGACTTCGACCGCGATGCGGCGATGCTCCGGATCACCGACCCCGGCGAGTATCCGTTTGTGGAAGTGGCGCCAGCCGACCCGTTGCCGACCAACGCCTGGTGCGTGGCGCTGGGCCATCCGGGCGGTTATGATCCTCTGCGCACGCCGCCGCTCCGGCTGGGCCGCGTGCTGGGCTACGGGGAGTTTCTCATCACGGATTCCACCGTGGTCAGCGGCGATTCGGGCGGACCGCTGTTCGACACGGAAGGCCGGGTGATCGGCATCCATTCCAACATCGGAGCCACCCTCGGCGAGAACCGCCATGTGCCGATCAAAGTGTTCCGCGACCAATGGGACGACCTGCTGGCCGGCAAACGCACCGGCAAGCGGTTCAACCAGAAAGCCGGTGAAAAGAAACCGAACCCGGAAAAGAAACCGGAAGGCGACAAGCCCAAGGCCTCCGAGCCCAAGCCGCAGCCGAAGCTGGGCCTGAAACTCGGCGCGGAAAGCGAGGAGGGCGTGACCATCGATGAAGTGGCGCCGGATTCCCCCGCTGCCAAGGCCGGCCTCCAGGCGAAGGATGTGATCGTCAGGATCGGAGCGCGGAAAGTGACCACCATCGCCGAGTTCGCCGATGCTCTGGCAAACCGCAGGCCGCGGCCATTCGTGAGCCTCGCCTATCAGCGCGATGGTGAAACCAAGCGGCTGCGGATCCCTTTCCCGCCTCCCAACGAATCCAAGGCCGACGAAAAACCCGCCCCCACCGCGGACGACGAACTCAACGCCTTCATCGACAAGTGCCTGGACGAAGCCAAGGACGGCCGCGCGGAACTCAAGCTCACCCCGGATCTGATCGAAAAGTTCGGTGGCATGGACCGCATCCAACAGCGCCTCAAGGAGCGCCTCGAGCAGCGGAAACCCGGTGAAATGAAAGCCCCGGAACCGAAAAAAGGCGATGAAAAGGCCGCCAAGCCCGAGCAGCCGAAGGACAAGCCCGCCACGGGCACCGAAAAGGAGACCGCTGCGGAAAAAGCCAAGCGGGACCGCATCGCAAAGCTGATGGACCGCGCCCGCTCCAACGGCGGCCGCCTCGAAATCACCCCGGAAGACCTCGCCGACCTCGGCGGGATGGCGGAACTCCAGAAATTTCTGGGCGCGGGCCAAGCCGCACCGGACGATTTCTTCCTGTCCGTGCTCAAAGCCCTTAAGCCGGTCACCCGCGAAACCTCCGGGGCCACGGTGACAATCCGCTGCGATGGCAAGGATGTCGCGCTCGGCACGGTTGTCAGCGCCGACGGCGGGATTCTAACCAAGAGCTCGGAGACCGCGAAAGGCGACATCACCGTCAGCATCGGCAAAAAGGACTATCCGGCCACGCTGGTGAAACGCTTCGCCGACTGGGACCTCGCCCTGTTCGCCATCCCGGCCAAGGGACTCACGCCAGTGAAACTGGACGCCAAGGTTCCCGCATCCACCCGAGGATCGTTGTTGGCCGTGCCCGGCACCGACGGCGAACCGCTCGGCATCGGCCTGGTGAGCGTGACCAACCGCCCGCTCGGCCACATCGGTTTCCTCGGCATTGAGTCCGACCGCACCGTGGCCACCGGCGGCCGCATCACCGCCAAGTCCGTAACCAAGGACGGCCCGGCCGACAAAGGCGGCGTCAAGGCCGGCGACTCGATCACCGCGATCAACGGCGAGCCCGTTTCCGACCCGATCGGATTCACCCGCACCATCACCCGATTCAAACCCGGCGACGTGGTGAAACTCGATGTCCAGCGCGGTGAGGAAAAGCTCAACCTCGAAGTGAAACTCGGCGAACGCCCGACGGCGAAGGCCAGCGGCGAGTTCCTCAAGATCAACAAGATGAGTGGCCCGCTCTCGCCGAAGATCGACGGCTTCCCGCTCGTGCTCCAGCACGACATCCCGCTGGAGCCCGCCCAATGCGGCGGCCCGCTGGTCAACCTGGACGGCACCTGCGTGGGCATCAACGTCTCCCGCGCCGGCCGCGTCAACACCTTCGCCATCCCCGCCGCAAACGTCGCGGAGATTTTGGCCTCCGCCCAGTCCGATCTCGCCGCCGCGATCGCAAACGCCAAGCCCACACCATCCGAACCCGCCGTCAGCGCCGAGGAAATCGCCGAAATCTCCAAAGCGCTCGACCAGATCCAACAACGCCTCAAGCGGATCGAGAAACAGTTGCAACCGGCCGGATCGGATAAATAGGACGGGGTTTGGTTTCCGTCCGCCCCTGGTGGGCCACCTTCTCACGAAGGCGGCTACATGAAGAAGGCGCGTCCTCCGTAGCCGCGCTCGTGGGGACCTCTCCGTAGCCGCGCTCGTGGGGCCCCCTCCGTAGCCGCGCTCGTGGGGGGCCCCTCCGTAGCCGCGCTCGTGAGAGCGTGGCCTCCCGGCCCATGCCATCAGCCACGGTATGGGACGATAGCGCCCCATCCACGGCGATTACCCGTGAGGAGGATCATCCGCCGACTTCCCGCCAACAGTTGCGGACTTCTTCGCCGATGATCCGGAGACCGTCGCGCACCACCGCCTCATCCATCGAGTAGGTCACACGGATGCATTCGTGGCGGTGCCGCCAATCGGGCCGATCATCGCCGAAAAAGAAGTAATCCCCCGAAACAACCAAGACACCCCGGCGTTTCAAGCGATCGTATAAATCCCTCACTGGGATCGGCAGGCCGGGGAACCAGAGCCACAGGAAAAGCGCGCCCTCGCTGCGGTGCATGTACCACTCGAAGTCGTCGCCGAACGCCGCCAACGCCTCGGCGCGGGCGCGGGCGCATCGGTCCTGATAGAACGGGCGCACCACACCGTCGCTCAGCCGGAGGATTTCCCCGGACTCCAGCAACGGCAGCAGGATTTGCTGGCCGATGCTCGGGTTGGCCAGTCCCACGATGGCGCTCATCGAGCCCAGCGCGCGGATCACCCGTTCCGGGCCGATCACCACGCCGGTGCGCACGCCGGGAAGGCCGATTTTCGACAAACTGAGGGTCAGAATCGTGTTGTCGTCCCAAAACGGAGTCGCGTCGGAGAAGAAGATCCCCGGAAACGGAGCGCCGTAGGCGTTGTCGAGGATCAGCGGGATGCCCGCCGACCTGGCGAGCGCGGCGAGGCGCGCCACCTCTTCGTCGGTGAGGACGTTTCCGGTCGGGTTGGTCGGGCGCGACGCGCAAATGGCGGCGACTTCGGGAGTGATCTCCAATCGGTCGAAATCCACGCGGTACTTGAACTCGTGAGGACCGGTTTTCTCGATCACCGGAGGCTGGGCACGGAAAAGGTCGCCATCCACGCCCTGATTCGCGTAGCCGATGTATTCCGGCACCAGCGGGAGGAGGATCTTGCGGCGGGAGCCATCCGGCATGCGTCCGGCGAGCAGGTTGAACAGGAAAAAAAACGCGGTTTGTCCGCCCGCGGTGATCGCCACGTTTTCCGGACCGATTTCCCAGCCGAAGGTCCTGCGGAAAAGCCCGGCCACGGCTTCCAGAAACCGCGGATTGCCCCTCGGCGGATCATAGGAGGTCAGCGCCCGGCCGAGTCCGCCGGGTTCGGCGGCGAGTTCCTCGACCCGGCGTTTCCAAACCGCGTCCATCTCGGGGATCCGGGCCGGTTGGCCTCCCCCCAGCATCCGGATGTCCGGCCCACCGCTGGCCAGCGCGTGGCCAAGGTCGTCCATCAGCGACTCGATACCGCTGCCACATCCCAAATGACGCCCGAAATCCGAAAAATCACCATTCATTTCACCTCGACCGGTTGACCGGAGGCCGGGAGCATCTATACTCCGCCCGCAAACTGCAACCAAAACGACACCAAACGAACCAATATGAGCATCAACGTAGGAGACCAAGCCCCCGATTTCACCCTTGTCACCAAGACCGCCGAAGGCCCGAAACTCGTCACCCTGAAAGACGAGATCGGCTCCGCGAATATCGTCCTTCTTTTCGTCCCGATGGCCTTCACGGGCGTCTGCACCAAGGAATTCTGCGACATTTCCGCCGGCATCAGCGAATATCAGGCCCTCGATGCGAAGGTATTCGGGATCTCCGGTGACAATCCGTTCGCCCAAGCCGCATGGGCGGAGAAGGAAGGCATCACCCTCCCGCTGCTCAGCGACTACGAGCATGCCGTGGCCAAGGCCTACGGTGTGGCCTACGACAGCTTCCTCCCCGAAGCGAACCTGATCATGGGCGGCGTGGCCAAGCGCTCCGCCTTCGTGATCGACAAGCAGGGTGTCGTCCGTTACGCGGAGGTCCAGAACCACCCGAAGGACCTGCCGGATTTCGAAGCCGTGAAAGCCGCCCTCAAGGCACTCTGATCCCACATCCCCGGCGATTTTTTCTGAGCCACCATCGGCCCGACGGCTGATGGTGGCTTCTTGTTGGCGGTCCCCCGCCCCGTCCGGAAAGAAAGCCGAAAGTTATACTTGCCGAACGGCCCCGATCCGGCAAAACAAGGGCATGGACCGCTGGTTTCTCATCGCCGCAACCGCACTGGCCGCCATTGGCGGCGGGTGGGGTATGGTCTCGGTGCATCGCGGGCAGCGCAGCCGCGTGACAGTGGTTTGGATGCTGTTCGTGCTGGTCTGCCAGTTCGGATTTCTGAGCCTGCGCGGGCAGGTCCGCGGCTCGTGCCCGCTGCACGATCCCGGCGAAATCCTGGCTTATCTGGCCTGGGCGGTGACGATATTCTATCTGGTTGTCGGCTCGGCCTATCGGCTGTCGTTGCTCGGAGTGTTCAGCGCGCCGCTGGTGGTGGTGCTGCAGCTCGGGGCCCTTGGTTTCGTGGCGGTGGAGGCTCCGCCGCACCGGATTCCGGAAACCAGCGCGTTTCACGCCCTGCACTCGTCCGCCGCCGTGCTCGCCTATGGGGCGCTCGGCCTGGCCGCGATCTCCGGCGTGATGTTTCTGACGCTCAACCACCAGCTCAAGGAGCAGGTGCTCCGTAGCGGGCTGTTCCGCAACATGCCGCCCGCCCATTCGCTGCTGGTCTCGCTGGAACGCATGCTGTGGGTCGGCACCGGATTGCTCACGCTTGGTGTGCTGGCCGGAGTCTTCATGGGCCCGGCCGAACACTCGCCGGGGCACTTTTTCGCGGCGATCGCGGTTTGGACGGCCTACGTGGGCCTGCTGGTGTTCAAGACGTTCCGCGGAATGACGGGGAGGAAGCTGGCGCTTGCCTCAGTGGCGATATTTGTGGTTTCACTCCTGCTGTTTTTCTCGGTCTGATGGAGCTGTTCTGTTTGGGATTGAATCATCGGACCGCTCCGGTGGAGGTGCGCGAGAAATTCGCCGTTGGGACCCCGCGCCTCGGCCAGGCGTCCGCCGATCTCGTCGAACTCGCGGGCGCCGCGGAAGTCGTCATCGTTTCCACCTGCAACCGCACCGAATACTACCTGGCCGCGCCGGACGCTGGACAAGCGCTTGAGATCCTGGAACGCCGCCTGCTGGAACGCGAAAAACTCGACGGCGCCACATCCTCGCATTTCTATCGGAAAACCAAAGCCGACGCCGCGGTCCACCTTTGCCGGGTGGTCAGCGGACTCGACTCGATGATGCTCGGCGAAACCGAGATCTTCGGCCAGGTCAAGCAGGCCTATCACGCGGCCCACGCCGCCGGCACCACCGGCGGCATCCTCAACCGGCTGTTCCAACGCGCGTTCGGCGTCGGCAAAAAAGTCCGCACCGAGACCTCCATCCAGGAAGGCGCCACCTCCGTCGGCAACGTGGCCGTCGATCTCGCGGAAAAGATTTTCGGCCACCTCAAGGACAGCCAGGTGATGATCCTCGGGGCCGGCGAGATGTGCCGCATCACCGCCCAAAGCCTCGTCTCACGCGGAGCCCGCTCGATCTTCGTCACCAACCGCTCGTTCGACCGCGCGGTGGAACTCGCCACCGAAATGGGCGGTACCGCCGTCAAATTCGACGACTGGGAGCAAGTTCTCGAAAAAGTGGACGTGGTCATCTCCTCCACCGGCGCACCCCACGCCCTGATCCTCCGCGAGCACGTGGAAAAAGTCCGCCGCGCCCGCAAATACCGCCCGCTGTTCTTCATCGACATCGCCGTCCCCCGCGACATCCACCCCGCCGTCGCCGAAATCGAGGAGGTCTATCTCTACGACATCGACAAACTCGAACACCTCGCCAACGAAGGCCGCGCCCGCCGACAACTCCAGATCGAACACTGCGACCAAATCATCCGTGACGAACTCGGAAAACTCAATCTTCCGGGGTTGGGGGGGTAGGGTTTTGTTATTGGTTATTTGTTATTGGGGGAAGGTCATTTGGCGGGTTTTTCAACCGCCTTCCTTACACGGACGGTCCATCCGCGAACTGTAGCGGCGCGTCTATGACCGCCGCTGACCGCCCCCGAGGCCGAAACGCCAAAATGAAAGCCAATGATTAGGATTCCCACATCCCACTCGCCCCGACGCTCGCAGAGCGCCGCTACAAGCATTCTCATCCGCTAAATGTAGCGGCGCGTCTATGACCGTCGCTGACTGCCCCGAGGCCGAAACGCCAAAATGAAAGCCAAACAACAGGATTCCCACATCCCACTCGCCCCGACGCTCGCAGAGCGCCGCTACAAGCATTCTCATCCGCAAACTGTAGCGGCGCGTCTATGACCGTCGCTGACCGGCCCCGAGGCCGAAACGCAAAAGTGAAAGCCAATGATTAGGATTTCCACATCCCACAGGCCCCGACGCTCACAGAGCGCCGCCACAAGCATTCTCATCCGCAAAATGTAGCGGCGCGTCTATGACCGTCGCTGACTGCCCCTGAGGCAGAAAGGCCAAAATGAAAACCAAACAAAAGGATTCCCACATCCCACTGACCCCGACGATCGTAGAGCGCCGCTACAAGCGTTCCATTCGCGAAGCACACGTTTCCGGCCGCTTTGTTCCATTGGCGGCGTGGATTTCACGGGCGGTTGGAACGATCTCGCATGGGGTTTGGGTCGATCTCGAACCTACTCTGGACCGATCTCGAACGGACTTTGAACGGGTCCTTTCGCCAATCCTGGAGCAAACCAACCTGGATCCTACCGGGTCCCGGCTCCACTTTCGCACTCCCCACTTGACAAGGGCGGGGCGGGCGCGGCTTATTGCCGCTTCCCCGTGCAAAACTCCGGTCTCGAACGACTCCGAATCCAGGCCCAGCCATCGCATCCATGATCCCGAACGAAGACACATCCCCCACCCCGCGGCTGATCATCGGCACGCGGGGCAGCGAACTGGCGCTGGTCCAGGCCACCGCCACCGAGGGCGCGCTTGCGGCCATGTTCCCCGATCTGGAACGGGTCCGCAACGTGATCAAAACCACCGGCGACCGCCGCACCGACGTTTCGCTCAACGAAGTGGCCAAGGCGGAGGGGATTTTCGACAAGGGCGTGTTCATCAAGGAACTCGAACAGGCGCTCGATTCCGGGGAAATCGACCTCGCCGTCCACAGCCTGAAGGATCTGCCGACCGTCCTCGAGCCCCGCTTCGTTCTCGCGGCCGTGCTGCGTCGCGCGCCCATCCGCGACGTGCTGGTCACCCGCGGGGCGGCTTCGCTGGCGGAGCTTCCCGAAGGCGCGCGGGTCGGCACCAGCAGCGTCCGCCGCGCCCGGCAGCTCGAATGGCTGCGGCCCGACCTGACCATCGTCGATCTGCGCGGAAATGTCCCCACCCGCTTGCGCAAACTGGCGGAAGATGACACCTACGACGCCATCCTGTTGGCCGAGGCCGGACTCGTCCGGCTCGACTTCCTGCCGGAGTCCCAGTCCGCGCCCTCGGAGCCGGTGGCAAACATGCCCGGGCTCGTGGCCGTTCGGTTACCGGAGGACGAATTTTTCCCCGCCGCCGGCCAAGGCGCGATCGGCCTGGAAACCCGCGCCAGCGACGCACCGAGCCGAGTTTTCGCCGAGGCGATCGGCCACCGGGAAACCTGGCTGAGGGTCACCGCGGAACGGGAGTTTCTCCGACTGTTGGACGCCGGCTGCCATACTCCGGTCGGCGTGTATTCCTCGCTTCACGGAGACCGCATCCATCTATCCGCACGGGTGTTTCCGGAATCCGGCGGCGCGCCGCGCACCGCGACCGTCGAATGCCCGGCCGACGAACCCCTCGCCGCCGCCCTAACTCTCTATCAATCCCTCTCATGAGCAAACCCGGAATCTGTTATCTCGTGGGCGCCGGTCCCGGCGACCTCGGACTGGTCACCCTGCGCGCCAAGGAATGCATCGAATCCGCCGACGTGCTGGTCTATGACGCGCTCAGCAGCGCGGAGCTGCTCCGTTGGACCAAGCCCGACTGCGAGAAAATCCACGTCGGCAAACGCGCCCGCGACCACGCGATGCCGCAGGACCAGATCAACGAATTGATCGTGGCGAAGACCAAGGAAGGCAAAAAGGTGGTGCGCCTCAAGGGCGGCGACCCGATGATCTTCGGCCGCGGCGGCGAGGAAGCGGCCGAATTGGTGGCGGCCGGGGTGCGGTTCGAGATCGTGCCGGGGATCAGCTCGACCATCGCCGGCCCGGCCTACGCGGGCATTCCGGTGACGCACCGCGACCATTGCACGCAGCTAACCATTTTCACCGGCCATGAGGATCCGACCAAGGGCTTCAGCTCGATCGATTTCAAACAACTGGCCAAGGCGCCCGGCACCAAGGTATTCGTGATGGGCGTTTCCCGTCTGCGCGAGATCACCGGCGCGTTCGTGGAAAACGGCGCGGACCCCGCCACGCCGGTATCCCTCACCCGCTGGGCCACCACCGCTTCCCAACGCACCATCACCGGCACTCTAACCACCATCGCCGACATCGCGGAGAAAACCAAGTTCGCGTCCCCCGCCGTGGCGGTCATCGGCACGGTGGTCAACGAGCGCGAAAAACTCAACTGGTTTGAAACCCGCCCGTTGTTTGGCAAGCGGATCGTCGTCACCCGCACCCGCGAGCAGGCCGGCGAACTCAGCAAGAGCCTCCGCGACCTCGGAGCGGATGTGATCGAGCTTCCCACCATCCGGATCGAGGCCCCGCAGGACCGCCAGGGCTTCGCCGAAATGGTCTCCGGCGCCCACGAATACGACTGGCTCGTGTTCACCAGCCCCAACGGCGTGGAGCGGTTCTTCGACGCCTTTTTCGCGGCCTATCCGGACGCCCGCTGCCTCGGCAACCCGAAGATCGCCGCCATCGGCGCCGGCACCGCGAAGAAAATCCGCGAATACCGGTTCGGCGTCGATCTGATCCCGGAGAAATTCGTCGCCGAAGGCCTGCTGGACGCGTTCAAAAAGGAAAGCATCGAGAACCTGACCATCCTGTGGATCAAGGCGGAGGAAACCCGCGAGATCATCGGCGACGGACTGGCGAAAATGGGTGCGATCGTGGACGAGTGCATCGCCTACCGCACCGTGCCGGAAACCGAGGACCCCACCGGCGCGCGCGCAAGATTGATAGACGACGGCGCGGACCTGATCACCTTCACCTCGGGCTCCACCGTGGACCATTTCTTCGACCTCGGCATCCCGTGGCCCGATGGCTGCGTGGCCGGCAGCATCGGCCCGATCACGAGTGACGTGCTGCGCAAGCACGGCACCAAACCCGCCTTCGAGGCCACCAAGAGCGACATCCCCGGTCTAACCGCCGCGATCGTGAAGTATTTCGCGAAGGGGTAGCGGCGTTGCCGCGGTTGTTTGTTATTGGTTATTTGTTATTGGTTATTTGGGGGGCGTTGCGCTTCTTCATCCACGATCCCACCATCTCTGCTCTGCAATCTTCTTGGCGAACTTGGCGTCTTGGCGGTGGATTTTCCGGCGTGGTGGGCCGGAAACGCCGGAGCGGGACGCACCGGCGACGGACTGGGGCGGGGACGCCCCAGCCACGGGGCCTGGGAAGCCACGCTCTCACGAGCGCGGTTACGGGGCCAGCGATGCGCGGAAGAACTCCTTGCCGGACACCGGCGCGGCGGTGGCGGTTACGGTGACCGTTTCAAAACCGGCCAGCACGGGATGGGGAGCGGTGGTGACACTAACCGGAACCAGCGTTTGCCAATTGGTCAGATCAACCGACCGCTGATGGCTGAACACCAGCGAGGCATCACCGCTTCTGCGAGCGTATTGCCAGGTGACCGTTCCTCCCGCGCTCTCGACCGTTTGACCTCCGGCCGGACCATCGGCGACTCCGGGGTCTCCACCGAACGCGTATTCCACCCGGTTGCTCCGGCCATCGCCGTCGGGGTCGGCGTTGGGAGACGGATCTGCCACGGCATAGCCGCCGATCCATGATTCATAGGGCGTGGGGGTGTACACATAAGTCGCGAACGATTGGGTGTTCACGCTCCATTCGTTAGGCCAACCGAACGACGAGCCGGTGGCATCGTCAAGATAGGCCGTGGACAACGGCGAAACCGATGGCAGCGGATTGGCCTGGAGTTCGAAGACCTCCTTGTCGTTCACTCCGGAAACCGGCGAGATCCCCTCGCCCGCCGCGCCGAACACGATCCGGCCGCTCGCGTCCTTGATCCGCAAGCGGGTGCCGAGATCGTCCACCGCCACACCACTCACCACGCCACCCGTGACGGTATAGCCGTTGGTCAACGCATCAGTGTATGTTAGATAAGTGGTGTCGCCGATCCAGATATTGGTCCAGGTATCGCCCACGGTGGACCGGCGGTTGCGGATGGAAATTCCGGTATCGAGTCCGCCCTGGGCCGTGTTGTGCTCGATGAACGTCAATAGGGTTCCGGTGGGCACCGCGGACCAATAGTGATGCGTGGAAAGCTGGATCATCGCCGAGGTGCCGAAAACCGGCCCATCGTGCTGGCCGATCTCGATTTTCCATCCACGCATATCAACGGTGCCCGCGTTTCCGCTGCCAACGACCGCGAGTTCGAACCAGTCGCCGCCATTGCCTTCCACCCGGCCGAAATGCTTGTCCGCGGCGTTGGGCACTCCGTCGATATCAAGCGTCTCGGTGCCGCCGTTGAGGAACGTTCCCACCGGTGTGGTGCTGTCCACCGCGTTGTACTCGTTCAGGATCACGGTGGGCGACGGATTGAATACGGTTAGAAGAAACACCTGCGGCGTGGTATAGGTGCCGTCCGACGCCTCCACGCGGATCACATACTCGCCGGCATCGGCCAGCGTTAGCGCGCGGTTGTTGGAAATCGTGTTGCCGGAAAACGTCAGAAACGAGGGCAGACCGGACACGCCAATCGCGAGCGTTCCACCGCTGGGATCGATCGCGGTCACGATGTAGCTGTAGGTTCCCGTGGCGTAGCGGACCGGCGTGCTGGTGATCCGCGGCGGAGTGTTGGTGTTGAGATACGCGGCGAACGACTGGTTGCCGACGGTGGTGACGTTGGGCGATCCGAAGGTCGAGGTGGCCTCGCCATGATAGGTGACCGTCAGCGGATGTACCGAGGGCGACGGCGAACTGCCCAGCGCGAGTACTTCCGAACCGCTCACGCCGACCAGCGTGTCGGGATAGCCGTTGAAATCCGTGTCCCGGGAGGCGATCCCCTCTCCGCAGGGGCCGCTGACAACCGTTCCCGCCGAGTTGCGGAGGGTGATCCAGGTGTTGTTGTTGTCGATGGTGATGCCGCCGCCGAAGGTCGAGTCGGTCTGGTTGATGAAAAACGGATCGTGCAGCCAGATGTTGGACCACAGATGGCCGGTGGTGTTGCGCTGGCTCACCCGGTTGATCCCGGTGTCGAGGCCACCTCCTGCCGTATTGTCCTCGCTGAATGTGAGGATGGTTCCCGCGGGAACGGCGGACCAGTAGGCGTCGTTGGACAGGACAATGGTATTGGTGGATCCGCCGGCCGTGATGTCGATTTTCCATCCCCTCATGTCCACGGTGCTGGCGGCGGTGCCGGTGCCCACCACCGCGAGTTCGAACCAGTCCCCCCCGTTTCCGGCGACCGCGCCAAAATACGAGTCGCTCCCGATGTTAGAACCACTCACCGCGTTGTATTCGTTGACCACCACCGGCACGCTGGCCGGATAGACGGTTAGAGTGAAGGTTTGGTCGGTCGTTAGCGAGCCGTCGCTCGCGCGGATGGTGAAGGTGTGGTCGCCAGCGGATGGAGGAGGTCCGGAAAGCCTCATCTTGGTGGCACCGTCCGCGATGATGGATAGATTGGAGGGATTGGAAATGATCGAATACGTGACCGTCTGCCCCACCGTGTCCTGCGCCTGGATGCGGAAGGTCGAATTGAGCAGATCCCAGGTGATCGGCCAGAAGGTACGGGCGTCTCCAACGAACACCGGCGGGGTGTTGGGAGGCTGCGGCACGGCGATGCCCGGCGAAGCCACGTCAGGAGTGGCGTCAGTCGATGCCGCCGCTCCATAAAGTCCGCTCACACTGTATTCGCCCGCCACGGCCACGTTGTTGGTAAACCAGGCCCTGGAGAAACCGCTCGTGCTGGTTGTGGTGTAAACCGCGGAATCCAAGAGGACGTTCGAAATGTTATAGAGATACACCCCATCCTGTCCCGATGCGCCAAGGCCGGGAAAGGAAGCGGTCGAGAAATTCGCGCGCGTCAGAACCTGATAGGGCTGCGAGGTGGCCGGGTTGGTTCCCGTGAGCCCCCACGCGGCCTTGAAAGTCGTGGCGTCCACCTCGTCGAGGATGATGATGGATTCGCCCGGTTGGATGGAGATGCCCGCGTTGAATTTCACCGCACCCGCCACCGGCGGATCATCGTCCCATGAGTAGTTCGCCAGGCTCACGGCGGAGGCGCCGGTATTGGTGAGTTCCCACCAGTCGCCATTGCGGGTACCATCGGTGTGCGCGCTGCTGCACATGATCTCGGTGATGACCAGATCGGCTCTGGCGATCACCGGAGCGAGGAAAACGAGTGACAGAAGGGTTCTCATGTTAGGAAAGGGTGGAGGGTTTGGCGGCCGCCCGGCGCAGGCGGTCCATGATGGCGACGCCGAGGCCGGTTTCGCTAACCGGTTCGGCGATGATGGCGTCCAGTCCGGCCTCGTCGAGTCGGCGCACGACATAAAACAACCGGATCGCCGCCTCGGCGAGTTTCCCGCTGCCGGGACTGAGGGACTCTACGGTTTCCCAATCGTGGAGGTTGACGTAGCGGCCGTCGTCGGAGCCGGTGTAGCTCAGGAGGCCGTAGCGTTTCCCTTCCTCGGGGATGAAATCCTCCGGCTTTTCCAACAGAACCAGCGGCGTGCGCGGCGCGTAGTGGCTGGCAAGCTGGCCCGGCGCCTGCGGGGCCTGCCCCACCGGGTCGCGGACCTTTTCCACCTTGCCAAACGGTTGGAGCATTTCCTTCGTCACCGGCCCGGCGCGATGCAGCCGGAAGACCGGCTTCTTCCCTTCGCGGGGCTCGATGGAAATGATCGTGCTTTCCAGCCCTTCGCAGCACGCCCCGGCGTCCACCACCAGCGGAATCCGTCCGCCAAGTTCCTTGAGCACGGCCGAGGCCGAAGTCGGCGAAATGCTGCCGAAGCGGTTCGCGCTCGGGGCGGCGATGGGGCGGCCAAGCGCCTTGTTGATCGCGCGGAAAACCGGGTGGGCGCTTTGCCGGACGGCCACCGTGGGCAGGCCGCTCGTCACGAGGTCCGGCACGTCGGGGTGCCTCGGCAGGATCAGGGTCAGCGGCCCCGGCCAGAAATTCGAAGCCAGTTTGTCCACCGTTTCCGCGATGTCGTCCGGCACGATGGCCACCCGTTTCAGATCCCCGCGCGAGGCGATGTGGACGATCAGCGGGTCAAACGACGGACGCTCCTTTACCGAGAAAACCTTTGCCACTGCGGCGGGATTGAAGGCGTCCGCGGCCAGTCCGTACACCGTTTCGGTGGGCAGCGCCACGACCTCGCCCTGCTCCAGCAAGGCGCAAGCCTCGCGCAGGGCGTCCTTCATGTCGTCATCGGCGGCGGAAATCGTTCGGGTCTCTGGCACGCGGGAAGCTACGCGGGATTCCGCGGCGGCGCAAGCCTTTGCCCTTGCAATCCCGTTCCGGGGGGCTACTCTGCCGCCCCATGTTCGTTCGGTCGCGACGTTTCAGATTCCTCCGGCTGCCACTTCTGGCGCTGGCCGCTGGCGTGTTGTCACCCGTTTCCACAGACGCGCAGGCACCCGCTCCCGCGCCGGTGGCCCCCGCGCAGTTCGATCCATCCGACGTCTTTTTCCAAGCCTATCTCTCGGCCAGCAGCGCCGAAGAAGCGGAAAAGGATCTCGACTACATTACCGCGCTCGAGAAGCTCCAACAGGCGGACAAACTCCTGAAGTCGATCACCCGGTTCTATCCGAACTGGAAACCCGAAATGGTCACCGGCCGCACCGAGCGCAACGGGAAAACGATCACCCGAATCCGTCCCCTCGCCGACGAACAACGGAAAAAACGCGAAGGCGCCATCGCCGAACTCGAAGGCGGAACCCACAAACCGCTCGCCCCCGGCGAACGCCCCGCCGTGGAAATAGAGGACGCCAACCCGCTCAATGCCAACCCGCTCGACCAAAAGCGCCTCGACGAACAACAACGGAACATCGACCGGATCCGCAAGCAGCTTCAGGACTCGATGACCTCGCCCGCGCAGGTCGCCCGGCAGGAGGAGCGCATCGAAGACCTCAAGGCCCAACTCCGCGCCGCCGAGGCCACCGCCGCCAAACTCCGCTCGGAACTCTCCCGCGCCCCGATGGCAGGCGAGGTGAAAGCCCTCAACTCCCGAATCGCCCGCCTCGAACAGGAGCGCGACGCCATGTCCATGGCGCTCAGCCTGAGCCGCAAGGAACACACCGAAACCATGGCCAAAGCCGCCACCCTGGAGGCCGATCTCAACGTCGCTCGCCAACAGGCTGCCGATCTCCAGCGCGACCTCGACCTCGCCCGCAAGACGTCAAACGACACCATCGCCGGCATGCAGCGGCAACTGCGCACACTCCAGCAGACGGTTGAAACCAAGGACAAACAACTCGCCAACGCCCACCGCCAAATCGCCGGTCTCCAGCGCGAACTCCAACAAAGCCGCGACGCCTATACCCAACTCCGCACCGAATACGACTCCCTCGCCGCCGAGCGCGACCAAATGAAAGCCCTCCTCAACCTCAACGAGGGCGAACGGATCAAGGAACTCATCGAACAGAACATGGGCCTCGCCAAGAGCCTCCGCGAGTCGAAGGAGAAACTCGACGCCCTTTACAAAGACAACAACGCCACCAAAGACGAGCTAACCGACGCGCTCACCGACCTCGCCGTCGCCAAATCCCAGATCAACCGGCTCGCGCAGGACCGCAAGCTCCAGGAGCAGCGGCTCGCCGAACTCCAGGCCCGCCTCGCCCGCGAGGATCACGCGCTCGCCAACGGCCAAGTGGCCGCGGACCCCGCCGAAATCGCCACCCTCCGCAATATCATCAAACGCCAGCTCCTCGCCCAGGAACGCCGCCGCCAAGCCGCCGAAATCATGCTGGAAGGCGCCAAGCAGCTCGGCAAGGACGACCCGAAAATCAGTGGCGCCATCGAAATCATCAAGGGCGGAGAGATTTCCCTAACACCCGAGGAGGAGCAACTCGTCGCCGGGCGCGCCGACGCCGACCTGTTCTCGCCCTTCGCCCTCGATCCCGAACGCGCCAACACCAACCGCAAGGCGCTCGCCAAGGACATCGACAGCTACGACCGCGCGGCCACCAAGGCCTTCGCGTCCGACCGCCTGCTGCCCGCCCGCGAACTCTTCGAACTGATCCTAACCGAGAACCCCGGCCACGTTTCCTCGCTGTGCAAGCTCGGAGTCGTCCACCTGCGGCTGGAGGACTCCGCCGCCGCCGCCGATACCTTCCGCAAGGCGGTGGAACTCGATCCGGACAACCCCTACGCCCACCGCATGCTCGGCCTCTCGCTCTACAACCAGGGCGATATCCCCGGTGCCGAGCAAGCCGTACGCCGCAGCGTGGACCTCGCCCAAGACGACAACAGCAGCCAGCGCCTGCTGGGGGTCATCCTCTATCAACTCGGCAAAACCAAGGACGCCGAATCCCACTTCAAGGCCGCCATCACCGCCGACCCAATGCCCAGCGAGCCCTACTTCAACCTTGCCGTCATCTGCTCCCGCGACAACCGCCTCAAGGAGGCCCGCGCATACTACGACGAGGCTCTCAAACGCGGCGCCATCCCCGATCCCAAGCTACAGGAAACGCTCGACCGCCAGTAACCTGCGCTCCACCTCGCGCGGGGTGCCCATCAGCGACCTGACGGATGGATCGTTCGATCCTTGTACTGAGGCGGAGCCTGCCGCAGGACATGTTGAACCGGTCGCGGGGGCGGAAATGTGGAAATCCACCGCACATTCAGGCGACGGCCGTCGTCCGGGGAGCTTTGGTCCCGGAACAAGGCTCCAACCCATCACTTTTCCGAAATACCGGCGCGAAAATCCGCGTAGTGGCCGCTACCAACGCCTCCGCGCGTGGTTTAACCTACCGACTATGCCATGAACGCCTGTGCCCACACGCCGCTCGAATCCGCTCATACCTACGGCTCGCTTTGGTTCCGCGCGATCCCGAAAGACGGCTGGACGGAGTACCTGCTGGGTGCGACTCCCGGCAACCACCCCAACACCTCGCGCTGGGCAGCCGACCTCGGGAATTTTCTCGTCGAAACCGGCGCCACCTTGGTCGAACTCGATGCCTTCGGCGACCAATCCGTGGTCACCAAACTCCATCACGCTCTTTCCAAATGGCTCACGCCGGGGTTTCCGTCGTCGTTCCTCGTCAACTCGGGCAATCACGGTCCGTTAGGCGGCGGAATGCTGGCGCGGGCGGTGCTCGGGGTGGAAGTCACTCCGGTGAAACTGGGAGCCACCCATGTCGGCTTCCGCTTTGAAGACGCGCACGCGGCGTATTGCTATCTGGGCGGATTGGTTCCATTCACCCAAACCGACGCCGACGGCCCCGGCCAGACGCTTGAGGTGATCGGCAGCATCAAGACCTGCCTCGAATCGGTGGGCATGACGTTCCGCGATGTGGTTAGGACATGGTACTATCTGGAGGACATCCTTTCCTGGTATGATGGATTCAACCGCACCCGCACGAATTTCTTCACCGAGCACGACGTGTTTTCCCGCCTCATGCCCGCGAGCACCGGCATCGGCATCGCCAACGACACCGGGCTGCTGCCGCTCGCGAAAGTCCACGCCTGCCGCGCGAAATCCTCCAAGCTCGAAATCCAGGTCGCCGAATCGCCGCTCCAGGGCAGCGCCTATTCCTACGGCAGCGCCTTCAGCCGCGCGGTCACCCTGCGCACGCCCGCCGGCACCACCCTCCACGTTTCCGGCACCGCCAGCATCGCGCCCAGCGGTGAAACGGAATACCTCGACGACGTCTCGGCGCAGATCACCCGCACGATGGAGGTCGTGGAAGCGATCCTCCGCGCGGCCGGGATGGATTGGTGCCACTCGGTCCGCGGGATCGCCTATTTCCAAAGCGCCTCCGACCTCGCTCTGTGGGAACCCGTGCGCGCCCGATACGATCTGCCGGAAAACATGGCGGTGGTGGTGCATGCCGACGTGTGCCGCCCGGACCTGCTGTTTGAATTGGAACTCGAAGCCTTCCGACCGTGAAAACCCTGCTGTTCATCGGACTCTCCGCGATCACGGCCATGGCGGCGCCCTCCGCCGGCCCCAACCCGCGGGAGGCCTTTGAATCTGGCTCGCACGCGACCCCGCAATCGAAGATCGACGATCTGGTCGCCGCGCGCCTCAACAAGGAGAAACTCGTTCCCGCGCCGGCGTGTTCGGACGCGGTTTTTGTCAGGCGGATCCATCTCGATCTGATAGGCACGCTTCCCACCGCCGACGAAGTGGCGGAGTTTCTGGCGGACAAATCGTCCGGCAAGCGCGCCAAACTGGTGGACCGGTTGTTCGCGCGGCCGGAGTTCGCCGATTACTGGGCGATGCGCTGGTGTGACGTGCTGCGGGTCAAGGCCGAGTTTCCGATCAACCTGTGGCCGAATCCCGCCCAGGCCTATCATCGGCTGATCCACGACTGCGTGCGGACCAATCTGCCGCTCGACCGCATGGCGCGCGGTCTCCTAACCGCCACCGGCAGCAACATGCGGGTTCCGGAAGCGAATTTCTTCCGCGCCGTCCAGGCACGCGATCCGAAATCCCTAGCCGCCGCCACCTCGCTCGCCTTCATGGGCGTCCGCCAGGAATCCTGGTCCGCCGCGGAACTCGACGCGCTGGCCGCCTGCTTTTCCCGCGTCGGCTACAAGTCCACCCAGGAATGGAAAGAGGAAATCGTTTACTTCGATCCATCCAAACCCGCGCCGGCGAAGCCGGTGGTCATGCCCGACGGGAAAACCCTGACGTTTTCCCCGGAAACCGATCCGCGCGCCGCGTTCGCGGACTGGTTGGTGGGACCGGACAACCCGTGGTTCGCCCGTTGCCTCGCCAACCGCGCGTGGTTCTGGATGTTCGGCCGCGGCATCGTCCACGAACCCGACGATTTCCGCCGCGACAACCCGCCCTCCAATCCGGAATTGTTAGCCTATCTATCGAAAGAACTGGCCGCCCACGGCTACGATTTCCGCCACCTGCTCCGCCTGATCGCCAACTCGCGGACCTATCAGCAATCGCCGGTGCCCGCCTCACCTCACCCGAAAGCCACTGAGCTTTTCGCCTGCTATCCGCTGCGCCGGCTCGACGCGGAATTGCTGATCGACGCGCTCTGCCAGGTCACCGGCACCAGCGAGTCCTACTCCAGCCCGATCCCCGAACCGTTCACCTTCCTGCCCGAGGGCACATGCGCCATCGCCATCCCGGACGGCAGCATCAGCAGCTCGTTTCTCGAATTGTTCGGCCGCCCGTCGCGCGATTCGGGTATGGCGGCGGAACGCAATCCGGCGCCAACGGCGGGCCAACGGCTGCATTTCCTCAACTCGTCACACGTCCGCGCCAAGATCGAGAAAGGCGATCTGCTGCGTGACCTCGTGCGCGGCAAGCCGGGCGCGAACTCGGCCGTCGAGCGGCTCTATCTGACCGTCCTCTCGCGCCCGCCCACACCCGAGGAAACCGCGATTTTCCGCGAGACGCTCGCGACCTCCGACAACCGCAAGGATGCCATGGTTGATCTAACCTGGGCCTTGTTCAACACCACCGAGTTCCTATGTCGCCACTGATGCAACTGCTAAACGCCGGCGGTGACGCTTCCGCCGCGCCTTCCAACATCCCCGGACTCCCGGTGACCCGCCGCCGCGTGCTCAAGTGGGTGATCGGCGGCTCGGCCAGCGTGGTTTGTTCCAACCATCCGCTCCACGCGATCACTCCCACGGCTCCGGCACCCGGCGCGCCGGGCAAGGTCGCCCGCGCGAAATCCGTGATCCAGATCTGGATGTGGGGCGGCCCCTGCCACCTCGACACCTTCGATCCCAAACCCGAAGCGGGAGCGGATTACGCGGGCGCGTTTCTCAAACCGATCGAAACCAAGGTCTCCGGCATCCGGATCAACGAACTCCTTCCCGTGCTGGCCGCACAGGCCGACAAGTTCTCGATCCTGCGCGGCATGACCCATAACAACAACGGCCACGAAACGGCGTCCTACATGATGCAAACCGGCCATCCGGCGGGCGAACGCGTGACCTATCCGTCCGTCGGCGCGGTGGTCTCGCTGTTCAAGGGTCGGCCTCCGACCTATCAGAGCCAACTTCCGCCCTACATCGTCCTAACCGAACCTCAGGGCCGCTTTTCCGAAAGCGGATTCCTCGGCGCGAAGTGCAAGCCGTTCGCCACCGGCGGAAACCCCGCGAAAGCCCCGTTCGCCGTGGAGGGAATCGTCGCGGAAGGCATCACCACCGAGCGCCAGCGGTCGCGGCGCGAGCTGCTCCACCGGCTCGATTCCCTAGCAAAAGCGAATCCCGACGACCCCGCCGTAAAATCCCTCAAACGCTGTGAGGACGAGGCCTACGATCTCATCCTCGGCGATGGCGCGAAGATCTTCGACCTCGGCCAGGAAAAGCCCGAATTGCGCGACCAATACGGCCGCACCACCTTCGGCCAGGCCTGCCTGATGGCCCGCCGCCTGGCCGAGGCGGGCGTGCCCTACATCACCATCAACTACAAGGGCTGGGACACCCACAAGCAGCACTTCCAGATCATGCGGCGGCAGCTTCCGGAAATGGACAAGGGCGTCGGCACCCTGATCATGGACCTCGCCACGCGCGGGTTGTTGGACAGCACCATCGTCTGGTGGGGCGGCGAGTTCGGCCGGACCCCGAAGGTCCTGACCGAGTCGCCCTGGAACGGCGGCCGCAACCACTTCGGCAAGGCGTTCTGCCACATGGTCGCGGGCGGCGGATTCAAGGGCGGACAAGTCGTCGGCGCCACCGACGCCCGCGGCGAGGAGGTCAAGGAGCGCCCGGTCTATCCGTGGGACCTGGTCGGCAGCATCTACGAACTGATGGGCATCGATACCGACGCCACCCTGCCCCATCCGCTCGGTCTAACCGCCCATGTGGTGCCGCGCAAGGAGGACAAGCTGCAATCCGGCGGCCGACTCAAGGAAATCATGTGAACCGGAGGACCCGAAACCATGCGATATCTCCCGGCCGTTTTCCTGCTTTCCCTCGTCGCGCCGCTTTCCGCCCAACAGGCGCGCCCCGGCCAGAACGGCCCGGTGGTGGGCTACGTCTATCCGGCCGGAGGCAGGACCGGCACGGATGTGGAAATCACCGTCGGCGGGCTGGCGCTCGGCAACGTCAACAAGCTGGTGTTTTCCGGCGGCGACCTCCCCGCCACCGTGCTCAAGCATCACAAGCCGCTCAACAACCAGGTGGAAAACAAGATCCGCGAACTGCTCAAGACGGAGCGCGAGAAGATCCTGAAAAACACGGCGCCTCCGGCCGATGGCAAACGCCCCAACAAACCTATCCGCACGGTGCGCGATGAGGAACTCCTCCGCGCCATCGCCTCCCGCGAGGGGATTTCCGAAGACGATATCAGCGCGTTCCTCGAAGCGGTCGAGCAGCGCCGCGACCCGAAACGCCAGCCGAACGCACAGCTCGCCGAGCGGCTCACAATCCGGCTGAGTATCCCTGCGGACGCACCCGTCGGCCGCCGCGAGCTGCGCCTGCTGGGCCAAAGCGGTCTATCCAACCCGCTGGTGTTCATGGTGGGCAACCTCCCCGAAATTTCGGAAACCGAACCGAACGACACGCCGGATGCCGCCAAGGCTCCCCCGGCCGCGCTGCCCTCCGTGCTCAACGGCCGGATCATGCCCGGCGACACCGATTGTTTCGCCTTCGACGCGCGCAAGGGCATGAAACTGACCTCCGCCGCCGCCGCCCGCGAGCTGATGCCCTATCTGGCCGACGCGGTCCCCGGATGGTTCCAGGCGACCCTCGCCCTGTTGGATGCCAGCGGACAGGAAGTCGCGTTCAAGGGGAGCTTCGATCACCGTCCCGATCCGCTGCTGTGCGCCACCATTCCGGCCGATGGACGGTATTTCCTGCGGATCCGCGATTCGATCTGCCGCGGGCGCGAGGATTTCGTCTATCGCATCACCTTCGGCGAAATCCCGTGCCTCACCGAACAGTTTCCGCTGGGCGGAAAAACCGGAACCAAGGCGTCGGTCCGGGTTTCCGGCTGGAACCTAACCGACTATCAGGCCGCCATCGGCGTCGGCGACACTCCCGGCGTCCGCCAGATCCCGCCGCGCCCGCCAATCCTCGGATTCATGCAGTTCGAGGCGGGCATCCATCCGGATTTCATCGAGGCCGACAATGACGACACCGCCGCCAAACCATGGGAACTGCCGTTTCCCTGCACGGTCAACGCGATCATCCGCAAACCCGGCGAACGCGACCGTTTTCACATCCGCCTGGACGCCGGGCAATCGGTCGTGGCCGAGGTCCGCGCACGGCGTTTGGGCTCGCCGCTGGATGGATTTCTCCGGGTCACCGGGCCGGATGGAAAGGAAACCGTCTCCAATGACGACTGCGATGATCCCTCGTGCGGACTGCTCACCCATCATGCCGATCCGCGCGCCACCTTCAAGGCGGCCTCGGCGGGGATCTATCAGTTCGAGGTTTCCGATACCCAGGGCAAGGGCAGCCGCGCGCATGCCTATCGGCTCACCATCGCCCCGCCGAAGCCGGATTTCGCCCTGCGCGTCACTCCATCCGCCCTCAACGGCCGCGCGGGATCCCTGGTTTCATTCACCGCCCATGTGGTGCGCCACGACGGCCTAACCGGACCTATCAATCTCGAACTGGCCAATCCGCTTCCGGGCTACGGTTTGCTAGGCGCGACCATCCCCGCGGGCAAGGACTCGGTCCAACTGACCCTGCGGCTGCCCAACAACGCGGAAACCGGCGTCCACGCCATATCCATCGTCGGCCGCGCCAAGGATGGCGGCTCCGAAATCGTCCGCCCCGCCCAACCCGCCGACGACCGGATGCAGGCGTTTTTCTATCGGCACCTTGTTCCCGCCGCGGAATGCCTGGTATGCGTCACCGGCCGCGCGCCCAATGCCAACCGCCCGCAAAACGCGCTTGCCGCGCTGGACCGCCTTCGCCCGCTCTGCGCCGCCGGGATCACCGTTCCCGCCGGGGGATCCGCCACCTTCCGCTTCCCGCGCCCCCAAGGCCGCAACAACCCGGAATTGGTGTTTTCTCTAACCAACCCGCCCACCGGCATCACGATGGTCCCAAAAGTGCAGCCCGGCTCGGTGGAACTCGTCTTCAGCGCCGACGCCGCGAAGGTGAAACCCGGTCCGCTCGGCAATCTCATCGTCGATGTTTCCGCCCCGGCCCCAAAGCGTCCCCAAGCCGCCCCGAAAGGCAAAGCCCCGCTCGTGAAAGTCGGAACCCTGCCGCCCATTCCCTGCCGGATCGGCGCTCGGTAGAATTCGCCGGAGAGTTCCAGCTTCAGACATCCTGATCCGGTCGGAAAATGATTTGGCCCAATTCGCGGCGTAGCCATGTTGATGAAAGGTGCTTTCTTACTGGTTTCCGGATTCTGGCATCTGGCTTCTTGGCCCGATGGTGCCAAACCATTTTCCGACCTGCAAACGCAGTGGAGCGGAAAACAAGGCCCCGCATCATGCCGGTTTCGCTGTCTGCCGCCTCCCCACATTCTGATTGCCCCCACCGCGACAATCCGTAGTCTTGCGGCTGACCGGTTTTCCCAAATCCCGCCGCCATGCCCGCCAAATCCCACGCCAAGCCTCCCCACGACACCCCGCCTGCGGCGCTGCGGGAGGATGGCTTAGTCGGCACCGGCTACGTCTGGCACACCACCGGCAGCGGCAAGACGCTCACCTCTTTCAAGGCCGCCACCCTGCTCAAGGAAAACGACCCCATCCACAAATGCGTCTTCGTCGTGGACCGCAGGGATCCGTTCCTCGGACAGATCTTCAGGGTGAAGGAAAATTCGCATATGGCCCTCTCTGCTTAAAACTTATGTCACTCGAAACCACACTAGCCGACATCACTTCACGGCTGCGTCAGGGGAAGTTCCCGAACGAGCAGGCCATTTCCCAAGGCATCGTCCTGCGCGTTTTCCAGGAACTCGGTTGGGACACATGGGACACCAATGTCGTCTGGCCTGAATATCAAACAGGTGAAGGTCGTGCGGATTTCGCGCTATGCTATCCGCCCTCGAAGCCAGCGATATTTACCGAAGTTAAACAACCCGGCAAAGCAGAAGACGCGGTGCGTCAGGCACTCGAATACGCTTTTCACACGGGTGTTCCATTCGTCGTGCTGACCGATGGAAGAACGTGGAGCTTCTACCTGCCAGCTGAGCAAGGCAGTTACGAGGACCGCCGCGTCTACAAGCTCGACCTCTACGAGCGTCCTCCCGCCGAGGCTGCCGAAGCGCTTCACCGCTACCTGGATTGCGCCATGGTCCAATCCGGCGAAGCGCTTGAGACTGCGCGAAAGGAATACCGCAGCCGCAATCGACAATCGCAGGCTAGAGCCGCCATTCCTGAGGCTTGGCGAGAATTGGTGGAAAAGGGCGACGAACTCCTCGTGGAGATTGTGACCAACGCGGTTGAGTCGCGAGCAGGCGTCCGACCAGACGACGACGATGTGGCGGAGTTTCTCGCAGGCCTCGGCAGGACAATCATCGTGGAAGCCGCACGCAGTAACACCACGCAGCCAGGTAGCGGTGCTGCTTCCCGTTCGACGCCGGCGCGCACAACAAACGAAACAACCCGCAGCGGCAAGCTCGTGCTGCTTGGTCAGGCGCATACATACCCCAACGCCAAGGATGCCATGGTCATCGTCCTTCGAGAACTCGCGAAATCCGATCCTTCGTTCCTCGAACGCTGCTCCCAACACCCAGACGCCCAAGGCCGCAAGCGCCGCTACATCGCACGAACAGCGGAAGAACTCTATCCCGACCGTGAAGACCTTCGAGAAATGCGCGACACTTTGCCGGGCGGCTGGCTTGTCGCTACCAATCTCAACAACGTGTTGAAGAAAACCATTATCCGCCTCGCTGCCGAGGTCGCTGGCTTAGGTTTCGGCAAGGATGTCGTTGTTGAATTTTGAACTTATCGCCAGGGAACTCGCCATGCCATACAACCCAGCACGCGCTCTCGAACTTCTCCGCCTCGGCACTCAAAACCCGTGGGCGGCTTTTTGTGATGATCAAGAGCAGGCAATTCAGCATGTGGTGGATGGGCGCGGTCGGTTGCTGGTGGTGCAGAAGACAGGTTGGGGAAAGAGTTCGGTGTATTTCATCGCGACCAAGCTGCTGCGCGAAGAAGGCATGGGGCCGGCGATTTTGATTTCACCCTTGCTGGCGCTCATGCGGAATCAGATCGCGGCGGCGGAGCGGATGGGCATTAGAGCGGTCACCATCCACTCGGGAAACCGAGATGATTGGGCGGCTATTGAAGGAGCAATCGCGCGAAACGAAGTGGACATCCTGCTCATCCACCCAAAGCGGCTGATGAACGACCAGTTCAACACCCAGGTGCTGGCTCGAATCGCCGCGACCGTCTCCATGGTGGTTATTGATGAGGCACACTGCATCTCGGACTGGGGGCACGATTTTGTTCCCGAGTATCGGCTCATCGAGCGGCGGATTCGTCTCCTCCCACAGAACGTCCGCGTGCTGGCTACCACTGCGACGGCGAACAACCGGGTAATGGAGGATTTGCAGACCGTGCTGGGTCCGAATCTCGCGGTCTCCCGTGGGGATCTAAGCCGCTCGACATTGCTGCTCCAAACAATGCGGATGCCGAGCCAGGCGGAGCGACTGGCGTGGCTCGCGACGCACCTCCCGACGATTCCGGGGAGTGGCATCATCTACGCCCTGACGCAGCGAGATGCCGAGCGCGTGGCCGAGTGGCTGCGGATGCGCGGACTCGCCGTCGAGGCTTACCATAGTGGTCTCGCGCCGGAACGTGCCAACGCCTTGGAAGATGCACTTCTCGCGAACGAGGTGAAGGCGTTGGTGGCGACAACGAAGCTGGGCATGGGTTTCGACAAACCCGATCTTGCCTTCGTCATTCACTATCAGACGCCCGGTTCGGTCGTGGCCTACTATCAACAGGTGGGCCGTGCCGGGCGTAATCTTCCCGCAGCGCTTCCCGGAGCACACGGAGTTTTGCTCAGTGGCAGAGAAGATACCAACATCACGAGTTTCTTCATTGAAAGCGCCTTTCCCACTCGGGACGAAGTGGCGGCGGTGTTGGCCGCGCTCGGAGCGGAGGCTGATGGACTTTCGGTCAACGGACTGATGGAGCGAGTGAACGTCAGCTTCGGCAGAATTGATAAGGCACTGCTACTTTTGTCACTGGAATCGCCTTCACCGATAGCCAAGCAAGATAGCAAATGGACTCTGACCGCAGCGAACCTGAGCGAAGAGTTTTGGCAGCGGGCGGAGCGCCTGACGGCGTTGCGTCAAACGGAGCAGGCACAGATGCAGGAATACGCTCAGCTCCAAAACGGGCACATGGAGTTTCTGATTCGAGCCCTCGATGGAGATCCCGGTTCGTATCACGCCCCCAATCTCGCACCACTCTCATCAACGGTGGACGAACGTGTTGCCAGGGAGGCCGTAGCATTCTTGCGCCGGACCAGCCTACCGCTGGAACCTCGCAAGAAATGGCCGCCAGGGGGGCTCGCGGGTCTCGGCGTTCGCGGCAACACAAACATCACACCAGAGCAAAATCTTCAGCCCGGCAAGATTCTCTGCATGTGGGGAGATGCTGGCTGGGGAGAGTCAGTTCGGCTGGGCAAGTATCGCGATGGTCATTTCTCGAATGACTTGGTGACGGCGTGTGCCGCTCTGATTCGGGAGTGGGCTCCCGCTCCTGCGCCCCAATGGGTGACGAGTATTCCTTCCATCCGCCACCCAAACCTCGTGCCCGACTTTGCACAGCGATTAGCTACCGCTTTGAACTTACCGTTTCATCCCGTGCTCCAAAAGACAGACGCACGTCCGCCACAGAAAGAGATGGCGAACAGCAGTCAGCAAGCCCGGAATGTTGACGGTTCATTGCGGATTCATGGAAACGTGCCGGCCGGTCCCGTGTTGCTCGTGGATGACATGGTCGATTCAAGGTGGACCCTGACGGTCGCCGCTTATCTTTTAACCTCCAACGGCAGCGGGCCAGTGTATCCTCTGGCGCTGGCTTCAACTGCAAACTCTGACGAATGATCGAGCCTTTGACACCAAACACGCAGGCTATCCTGCTGCTGACCGCTCCGCTGATTGCCGGACGCGGTGAGACTTCACGCGAACTGCTGAGTCTGGGCGAATACAACAAGCTCGCCCTCATTCTGCGCCAAAAGCAGAAGCAGCCAGCGGACCTGCTCGCACAGGATGCCGCGGAGTTGATCGAAGTTTGCGCCCAGCTTTTCGGACGGGCGCGGCTGGATGCGCTGCTCGGTCGCGGTTTCCTCCTCAGTCAGGCTGTGGAGCGGTGGAACGCGCGGGCGATCTGGGTGATCAGCCGGGCCGACGCCAAGTATCCGAGGCGGCTAAAAGTAAAGCTCAAGGAAGATGCTCCGCCGCTGCTTTACGGTTGCGGGGACATTGCTCTGCTGGAGAAAGGCGGCTTGGCGGTCGTCGGCTCGCGGCATGTCGATGATGAATTGATCAGCTACACGGAGAATGTGGGTAGGTTGAGCGCGGAGGCGCATCGTTCCATCGTCTCCGGCGGTGCCAAGGGGATCGACCGGGCGGCGATGCACGGTGCGCTGATGGCCGGTGGAGATGTGGCCGGAGTGATGGCGGACAGTTTGGATAAGGCTGCCTTGGCCCGCGACAATCGGGATTCGCTGATGGAAGGCCGACTCGTGCTGGTATCTCCCTACGATCCAGCAGCGGGCTTCAATGTGGGGCACGCCATGCAGCGGAATAAGCTCATCTACGCTCTGGCAGATGCGGCTTTGGTGGTGACGTCGGATTTTGAGAAAGGAGGAACATGGGCAGGAGCCATCGAGCAACTCGACCGTTTGCACTTCGTGCCGGTTTTTGTCCGCAACGGAGCCAATGTAGGCAAAGGTAACTTGGCTCTTCTAAATCGAGGCGGCAAGCCATGGCCTAATCCGCAAAGTGGGACCGAGTTCGGTCGGGCGCTCATCGCTGCGGCTGAGTCAGTCGCTGCGGAGCCTAAACAAGAAATGCTACCGCTTACCCTGCGGGAGGCCCCAACCGTTTATGAAGCCACTCCTTTGGCAAAGCCCATTGAAGCAGTGTCGGAAACGATCGAACCAGCGGCAACCGACACGAAAACATCACCCGATGCAGAGTTATTGAACGCAGTGCGGGAGATTCTTCGACGCGAACTTGCCGAAGCTCGCACGGAAGAAGAAGTAGCAGCTCTGCTGGTCGTTACGAAACCACAGGCAAAGGCTTGGCTCGCTCAATTGGTGGAAGAAGCAGTGCTGGAGAAAGTCACCAAACCAAAGCCGGTGCGCTACCGCACAACCAGCAAGATTGATCGGCTGCTCTGAGCGCCGAAGGGCTCGCCGGGTTCTCCACCGAGGTGGATGTGCTGGGCTATGCCTGTGAATATCTGATCGGCCAGTTCGCCGCTGGGGCGGGCAAGAAAGCGGGCGAACCGGAGCGCAGCGGAGATAGCCAGCCGCAGGCTGCCCGAAGGGTGAACGAAGTGAGGCAATTCGACGCACCGCAACAGATTTCCAGCGTGCTCTACGCCATCGCGACGCTGGACAGCAAAGAACCGAAGACGGGCACCAAGAAGCGGTTGGAAAGCGTGATGGACATGGCCTGCGGCTCCGGCTCGCTGATCCTGAATGTGCGGCACCGGATAAAGGACGCGGGCGGCACCATCGGCAAAATCCTCGGCAGGAGAAGAACATCACCACCTACAACCTCGCCCGCATGAACATGCTGCTGCACGTGGTGAAGGACGCGGGGGGGGAGATTTTCCACGGCGATATTTTCGGACACTTCGCAACGTATCGGCTGCATGGATTTTTCCCGAATGTGTGCGTTTTGGGTTCTTCCCGGCATCGCCGTGGCAGCATCACCCTCCGTGGTTGATTCGCAGGATCAGCCCCTGCCCAAGCCCGGACGGGTGCTCCACGTTTCCGCCGCCGGCAAGGCGGGAAACGATGGTGCCGCAACCTCGCCGCTCGACTCTCCCGAAGCCGCGCGCGATGCCATCCGCGCGCTGAAGAAACGCGGCCCGCTCCCCGCGGGCGGCGTGCTCGTGGACATCGCCGACGGGACCTATCCGCTCAAAGGCACGCTCGCCCTGACCGCGGAGGATTCGGGTACCGCGGAGTCGCCCATCGTCTATCAGGGAAGTGCGGCGTCACGCTGCCTTTTCACCGGGGACACCGCTCTAACCGGCTTTGCCAGGGTCACCGATCCCGCGTTGTTGGCGCGCCTGCCGGAGAGCGCCCGAGACAAGGTCTGGCAGGTCTCGCTGAAGTCCGCCGGCATCGGATCGGTTCCTCCGCCCCGCCTCGGCGGTTTCGGCAGCGGTCGCGGATTCCACACCACCCCGGCGGTCCGACTGTTCGCCGGTGACCGCGAACTTCCGCTCGCCCGCTGGCCTAACACCGGAGACGTTGTGATCGGGAAAATCCTCGAACCCGATGACCACCAGATCCACGGCATCAAGGGAAGCAAGACCGGACGTTTCACCTGCGCGACCGACCGGATGGCCCGCTGGACCGCCGATCCGGACATCATCCTGCACGGGTATTGGTTCTGGGACTGGGCGGAATCGCGCGAGGTGGTGAAATCGATCAACCCGGAAACCCGCGAGATCGTCCTCGAACCGCCGTTTCACACCTACGGTTACCGCCCCGGCCAACCGTTTCACGCCACCAATCTCTTTTCGGAAATCGACGAACCCGGCGAGTGGTATATCGACCGCGCCACGCTGACGCTTTACGTCCATGCCATGAAGGATTGGCCCGCCGCCGGCAACAGCCTAACCGGCAAGGGCCCGGACGGACTGCGCCTTTCCCTAACCACCTTCCCGGCGGTGACGGTCGAGAAGGCCGGTCATATCCGCTTCCACCGCATCACCTGGAGCGGCGGCGCGGCGGATGGGGTTCGGGTGAAAGACTCCGACAACATCGTTTTCCGGGGCTGCCGGTTCTCACGGCTCGGCGGCGATGCCCTGACTCTATCCGGCGGATCGGCCTGCGGTGTGGTTTCCTGCGACTTTGATCTAACCGGACGCGGCGGCGCCATCATCGGCGGAGGCGACCGCAAGACCCTGACACCCGGCCGCCATTTCATCACCAACTGCCGGTTTCACCACCTGTCGTGCGTCGATCCCACCTACACACCCGCCGTGCTGGTGACCGGCGTGGGCCACCGGATCAGCCACAACCAGATCCACGATATCCCCAGCAGCGCCATCCGCGTGGGTGGAAACGATCATGTCATCGAGTTCAACGATGTCTCGCGGGTGGTGCTGGAGTCCGATGACCAGGGCGCGGTCGATATGTGGGGAGACCCGACCCTGCGCGGCAATGTGTTCCGCTACAACCGCTGGCGCGACATCGGCCCCGGCGCGGACGGCGCCAAGCCGAAGCTCGGCCGCGCGGCGATCCGTTTCGACGACGCGATCTCCGGCCAGTTGGTGGAACACAATCTGTTCGAGCGCTGCGGCGCCGGCGGATCGTGGTTCGGCGCCATCCAGATCCACGGCGGACGCGACCAGATCATCCGCAACAACCTGTTCATCGGCTGCTCCGCCGCGGTTTCCTTCAGCGCCTGGCAACCGGACCGCTGGCGGGCGTTTGTCTCCCCGAAGTTCCCCTCCCCCGAACTCGACCGCGATCTCTACCTGAAACGCTATCCGCAACTCGCCGATCTGACCGAAAACGCGAATGCCAACACCGTCACCGACAATCTGGCCGTCGGCTGCCCGACGTTCATCCTGCGCCCACCTTCCAACATCACCGACCGCGGCAACACCCTCGAAGCCGCCACGAAGTTCGCCGGGTTTCCCGAAGAACTCTGCCGCCGCGCCGGAATCGATCCCGCCCTGCTGCTCAAGGCCGGACTCTATCCGGATCCCTGGCATCCCCGCGCCACAACCGGACCATCCTCCCAGCCATGAAACCGAACCAACCTGTTTCCCTCCGCGCGCTGCTTTGCTGCGCCGTTGTTCTAACATCCAACTCCGCCCGTGGCGAAGAATCCGCAGGACGCATCCCCGCGCCGCCGCCGGACGCGCGGGAGGTCGATTGCGTCAACCCGTTCATCGGCGCGATCACCGAGTCCCGGAAAATCGGCTCGGCAAGCCGCGGCAAGACGTTTCCCGGCGCGGCCACGCCCTATGGCTTGGTCCAGCTCAGTCCGGATACCATCAGCGAAGGCGACAACGGACCCGGCTACAACTTCGAGCACGAGACAATCATGGGGTTCAGTTTCACCCACATGAGCGGCATCGGCTGGTATGGCGACCTCGGCAACCTGCTCGTGACGCCCACCACCGGACCGCTCAAAACGAGCTACGGCGAAACCAACAGACCCGGCAGCGGCTATCTTTCCCGCAAGGCCGATGAGACCGCCGCGGCCGGATATTACGCCGTGACCCTAACGGACTACGGCATCCGCGCCGAGCTAACCGCCGCGCCGCGCAGCGGTATGCTGCGGTTCACGTTTCCGGAGAACCCGCAATCGCGCATCCAGATCGACCTCGCCCGCCGCATCGGCGGCACGGCGGTCGCCCAGTCGGTTAGGGTGGTGTCGGCGAACGCGGTGGAAGGCTGGATGCGCTGCACCCGCGACGGCGGCGGCTGGGGCAACGGCGACGGCCAACCGAACTACACGGTCTATTTCCACGCGGAATTCAGCAAACCCATGGCCGACTTCGGCGTTTGGGAGGCGGCCATTCCCGAAGGCAAGCCGCGCAAGCACCAGCAGCACGACCCGGCGTTTCTCGAAACCATGGCGAAAGCCGCCGTCATGCCCGGTTGCCGGGAACGGGAGGGAAAACACATCGGCTTCTACACCGAGTTTCCCACCACCGCCGGCGAGCGGGTCCTGATGAAAGCCGGAATCTCGTTTGTTAGCATAAATGGGGCCCGTGAGAATCTCCGGCATGACATTTCCGGATGGGACTTCGACAAGGTCCGCGCCGCCGCCCGCGATCTATGGCAGCGTGAACTCTCCCGCATCACGGTTTCCGGCGGCACACCGCAACAACGGGTGGCGTTCCACACCGCCATGTATCACGCCATGATCGACCCGCGTTGTTTCGCCGACGCCGACGGTTCCTATCCGGGCGGCGACGAGGCGCGCAGGCCCCGCCGCAGCGACCGCTACACCCGCCGCACGATCTTCAGCGGCTGGGATGTCTATCGCAGCCACTATCCGCTGATGACCCTCATCGCGCCGGGCGTCGTCGGCGACAGCATCAGCTCGCTCTGCGATCTGGCGGAAGAGTCCGGCAAGGGCTATCTGGAACGCTGGGAGTTCCTCAACGCCTACAGCGGATGCATGAACGGAAACCCCGCCGTGATCGCCATCAACGACGCCTATCAGAAAGGATTGCGCAATTTCGATGTGGAAAAAGCCTATCGGCTGTCGAAACGGACCTGCGAGAAGATCAACGCGGGCGAGAAGGGATTCTCCGGCAATCTATCCGACACCGGCGAATACAATCTGGCCGACTGGTCGATTTCGCGGTTCGCCGGGAGTCTCGGCAAAACCGAGGATGCCGGTCGTTTTCTCGAACGCAGCCGCGGCTGGCGCCAGCTCTACGATCCCGCCACGGGCTGGTTCAAGGGCGGATGCGTGGAGTCCAATCCCAACCAGCAGGGATGGTTTGTCCCGCATGACATCCCGGGGCTCATCGGGCAAGTGGGCGGCCAGGAAAAATTCCTCACCCGCCTAACGGACTTCTTCGCCCGCACGCCGGACGTCACCAAGTGGAACGAGTTATACAATCACGCCAACGAACCGGTGCATTTCATGCCATTTCTTTTCAATCGGGCCGGCGCGCCATGGCTCACCCAGAAATGGGTGCGATTCATCAGCGAGCGCGCCTATGGCGACGATCCCTACAACGGCCTCTGCGGCGACGAGGACGTCGGCCAGATGTCCGCTTGGTTCATCCTCGCCGCGTCCGGACTGCACCAGGCCTGCCCCGGTGATCCCCGCTACGAGATCTTCACCCCGCTCTTCGACCGAGTGGAAATCCGGATCGACCCGATCTATGGAAAGGACCGCACTTTCGTCATCACCACCCGAGGCAACGGACCCGGCGAACGCTATATCCGCTCAGCCACCCTCAACGGCAAACCGCTCAACCGCTGTTGGCTCAGCCACCGCGAAATCGTCGCAGGTGGTACCCTCGAATTCGACCTCGCTGCCGAACCCAACAAATCCTGGGGACTCGGCGATTGACCGAACCCAGCTAACAATCCACACCCGCGCCTGATCTCACCGCGTGATTCCGCGCTGGGATGACTCGATGAAGTGGATCAGGTGCGCCACTTGCGGGCAGGAGGCGGCGTGGGTGGCCTTGAGCGAACTGACGGCAATGGCCAGATTCTGGTCCTTTTTCAGAAAGAGCTTTTTGTAGGCGGATTTCAGGTCGCGGATGGTTTCCTCGGAGAACCCGCGGCGCTGGAGACCCACCAGATTGAGGCCGCGGGTGGCTCCGGGGTTTCCGTCCACGATCATGAAAGGCGGCACGTCCTGGGAGACTTTCGCACAGCCGCCGATGATCGAGTGGCAGCCGATCTTGCTGAACTGATGAACCGCGCTCAGCCCGGAAACGATGGCGTATTCCTCAACCACCACGTGCCCGCCGAGGGTGGCGTTGTTGGAAAGAATGATGTTGTCGGACAACTGGCAGTCGTGCGCAACGTGCGCGTAACTGAGAAACAGGTTGTGCGAACCGATCCGGGTGGGAATCTCCGCCGTGGTTCCGCGGTGGACGGTGCAGTTTTCACGAAACACGTTGTGGTCGCCCACTTCCAGATAGGTCGGCTCGCCCTGGTATTTCAGATCCTGGGTTTTTCCGCCCACGATGGCGAAGGGAAAAAACTCGTTGTTCCGCCCGAACCGCGAGGTGCCCTCGATAATGACGTGGGAATGCAGCACGCAGTCGTCGCCCAATTCAACGTGGGGTCCGATGATGGAATACGGCCCCACTCGGACGTTGCGGCCGAGTTTGGCAAGCGGGGAAACGATGGCAGTCGGGTGGATCACGGGCCAATCAGGCCAATACGGGCCGCATTTTACGAGCCTTTTTTCTGCCCCTCCCCCACCAGAGGCAAGACATGCGCGAAATTTATGCGGCACCGGAAACTTTCCCCTTGCGCCATGATAGGCGGGGGTTTAGGCTCCCCGGCGATGAAAACCACTTATCTTCTCTGCCTGCCCGTGGCGCTTCTGTTCGCCTCCTGCGCCCAAGACACCCTCACCGGTGACACCTACCGCCGCGGCGACGCCCGCCAGATGCAAAGCGTCCAAACCGGCCGCGTCACCTCCATCCGCCCGGTGAAAATCGAAGGCGGCAACCAAACCGGCGCGCTGCTCGGCGGTGTCGCCGGCGGATTCCTCGGCCACAATATCGGCAAGGGCAGCGCCGCCAATACCGCGGGTGCCATTGGTGGCGCGCTGGTCGGCAGCGCGGTCGGCTCCCATGCCGAACAAGCGATGAACTCCCGCCAAGGCATCGATATCACCGTGAAACTCGACGGAGGCGCCGGCACGGTTTCCATCGTTCAGCAGGTCAATCCCCGCGAGGAATTCTACGTGGGCGACCGCGTGAAAGTCCTCGGTTCCGGTAGTGGAACTCGGGTCACTCATTAATTGATCCTGATTTCTTTGATTCCTTCTTGACAAGCCGCCGCCCGGTTGAATGATGCACTCATGCTCCGGGGGCGGCTTATTGTTTGTTGTTTTTTATCCATCGGAATCTCTCCGGTCGCGCGTGGCGTGATCGACGGAAACTCCAATGGCATGTGCGACGTTTGGGAAGCCCGCTATGCGGTGGGCGCACTTCCGCCAGCCGACGACGACGATCACGATGGCCAAACCAACCGGAGCGAGTCGATCGCAGGTACCGATCCTTTCGATCCATCCGACTCACTGCATGTCGGATCCCTGGGAATCGCCGGAAATGTCACGCTCAATCTGCCTACCCAGACCGGCAAACGCTATCAGGTTTGGTCATCTCCTTCCCCGAACGGCCCGTGGACGGAAATGGGAAGCCCGGTGATCGCCACCAGTTCCCAACTGGCTCTCCCGGCGGGCGCGAAGTCCGGAGACGCGAAATTCTATCGGGTCACGGCGGAGGACGCCGACACCGATGGAGACGGGGTGTCGGATTGGGCGGAAGCGCAGTTGGCCGGCTTCGATCCGAATCAGGGCGACAGTTTCGGAACCGGCGCACCGCAGGGCGATCTAACGGTTGTCGGCGATTGGCTGGCCGCGATCAACGGCGGGGGGCTAACGGTTTCCACTACCGTCGCCGACGCCTACGAAAAAGAGGCGACTCCGGCGAAACTCACGTTCAGCCGGACCACCCTGACCGACAAACCGTTCACCGTGTTTCTCCGTCGCGCTCAGGCCTCTAATCCGACGGTCGGAGCGGCGGGAGCGGCGGATTTCCAACTCACCGACAGCGCGGAGAACACCGTGACCGCGCGCTTGGTCATCCCCGCCGGACAAAACGATTCCGAACTGCGGGTGAAACCCGTGACCGATACGATCCCCGAAGTGCCCGAGGAAATCCGCTGGCACATCAGCGGCATGGCGGACTCCGTCGGTGTTAGAATATGTGATGCGAACCCGGTTTCCGCCAACCAGCGGTTGCTCGTCGCCTACTTGTCACCCAGGCCGGGAGTCGGTTCGTTAGGTTCCGGACTGGTGGCGATCCGCCTTGCCGGCGACAACTCCGCGGCCACCCTCAGCGTGACCTTCTCCAACCTGCGCGCCCCGGCGAATGCGGCGCAGGTTCTGACGTCGGGTGGCGCCACCCTCGTTTCGGTTCCTGCGACCCAATACGGCGGCTTTGCCTGGCCGATCAAGGCGGCCCAACATTTCACCACCGACCAGGCCGTGCTCGATGCGTTGCTGTCCGGAGATTTCTCCTTTGTGGTGTTCACGGAAACCAGCGCCTCCGGCGAGATCGGAGGATCCTTCCAACCGGTCACCGGATCCACTGAATTCCAGCCACCGCCACCGCCCCAGGCGGTCGCCACCCTAACCGGCGACGCGCTCGACCGCGAGATCGCCCGTTTTCTGACCCAAGCCACCTTCGGTCCCACCATGGCCGATATCGAGGCCATGCGCGCGCGCGTCACCGCCCACGAAGGCGACCGCATCGCTGCTTTTGGCGAGTGGATCGACGAGCAATTCGCCCTTCCCTCGCCTTCGCACGAGGCGCTGACACGAGCCGGAAACACCCAGGAAATCGCGATCTACTCGGACCCCGGCAAGAGTTATTACAACGCCTCTTTCGACCCTAACCAAAGCAACCGCCGCCGGGCATGGTGGACCATCGCGCTCGGTGCGCCCGACCAACTCCGCCAGCGCCAGGCCTTCGCGCTCAGCGAGATATTCGTCGTTTCGGAGGAAGACGACCAACTCTACGAGAGGGCCTACGGCCTGACCAACTACTACGACATGCTCAAGGACCGCGGCACCGGACCGCTCCGGAATCTGTTGGAGGGTGTGTCGCTGCATCCGGTGATGGGGCATTATCTCTCCCACCTGCGCAACCAGAAGGAAGTGGTGAACGGTTCCGGCGTGGTGGTGGTTTCGCCCGACGAGAATTTCGCGCGAGAAATCATGCAGTTGTTCTCGATCGGCCTGGTGAAACTCCATCCGGACGGATCGCTGGTTCTCGGAAACGACGGCCTGCCGATCCCCACCTACGGCCAAGGGGACATCACCGAACTGGCCCGCGTGTTCACCGGATGGGCGTTCAGCGTCCATAACAATCCGACCAACAGCGACACGGTGGTTCCCAACACCGATTTCAACCGCGGCGCGGGCACCGAGCGCTATGAGGCGCGCTGGACCAACCCGATGAAGATGTTTCCGAGCTACCATGATACCGGTGCGAAAAGTTATCTGGGACTGGATGTTCCGGCCGGTCTAACCGGCGAACAGGATCTCGCGGCGGCACTCGATTTTCTGGCGGCCCATCCGAACACGCCGCCATTCATCGCGCGCCGGCTGATCCAGCGTTTCACCACCGCCAACCCATCTGCCGGCTACCTCCACCGCGTGGCCACCGTGTTTTCATCCAGCGGCGGAAATCTGGGAGCCGTCACCAAGGCCATTCTGTTGGACCCTGAAGCCCGCGATCCGGATCTGGCCAACTCCGGAAGCGGAACGGGCCATGCCAAGGAGCACCTGCTCCGCCACACGGCGCTGCTGCGCGCCACCGGCGCGAGAGCGGAACTGCTGCTGTCCGATCTATCCGCCTATGGCTATCCGGCGGACGAACTGGCAAAGTTTCCCGCCGGAGCGAGAATCGTCCGCTTCTCCCGGACCACCGACGAATTGGTCCAGATGCCGGTGGATGCGCCGAGCGTGTTCAATTGGTTTCGCCCGGATTTCGCCCCATCCGGACCACTCGCGGAAAACGGTCTCGTGTCTCCGGAATTCCAGATCGCCAACGAAACCACCGTGGTCAAGGCCATCAACTATCACTACGTGCCCATCTACGGATCCAACGGCCAAAGCACCGGATCGTTGCCCAATGCCGCCGAGGTCGGCTACACCACAAACTCCGACAATCTCATCATCGACTTCGAGCCGCTGCGCGCCGAATACATGGCGGTGGTGGACGCCAACGGCGACGGTGTCTTCGACAACCTCGACACCGCCACGTTCAACAACGCCGCCAGCATCGCAACCGCCGTCGAGCGCGTGGTGGACCGGATCGATCTGCTGCTGTGCTCGGGTTCGTTAAAGGCCCGTTACGGCAGCACGCCCGGAACCCCGCGCAAGGTGCTGTTGGACGCGATCAATTCGATCCGCTCCACCTCCAATTCCAGCACCACCGGACAGGCCACCTCCATGAACAACCGGATCAAGGCCGCGCTCTATCTGATCGTCAAATGCCCGGACTTCACCGTTCAGAAATAACCATTCTTCTTTCAATCCGATGAAATCTCACGAAAAGGAATTCCGCCGGACGCGACGCGACTTTCTGCGGCAGTCGTCCTGCGCGGCGCTGGGGGTCACGGGTCTGGTCAACGCGCTCGCGCACCTGCGCCTGATGACCGCGGCGATGGCCCAGGGTGTGCCGGATCCCGGTTACAAGGCACTAGTTTTCCTGTTTCTCAACGGCGGCAACGACTCCAACAATATGGTGGTGCCCGCTGGCGACGCCGCAAGCTCACAGGCGAGAGTGGACTACGAGGCGGGGCGCGGCGTGCTGGCCCTGCCCTCCGCCGGGCTCGCCGCCCTAACACAGCCTGCGACATCCGGCGCATTCACCCGGCATTACGGCGGACAGGCCCAGCCGCTTGGGTTCCATCCCTCGGCCGCACCGCTCGCCGAGTTGTTCAACGCGGGGAAACTCGCCGTGGTGGCGAATGTCGGCACCCTCGCCTATCCGGTGGCTTCGCGCACGGTTTACAACTCCGGCACCGTTCCGCTCCCCAGCCAGTTGTTTTCCCACTCGGACCAGCAGACCCAGTGGCAAAGTTCGCTGCCCGACCGTCCGTTTGCGAGCGGTTGGGGCGGGCGGGCCGCGGAGCTGTTGCACGCTTCCTATAACTCGCCGGATGCATCCAAGGTCTCGATGTCAATCTCGCTGGCTGGAGTGAATTCATTCCAAGTGGGAACCACCGGAAGCGTCGTACAATACGTCGTCCAGCCGTCGGGCGTGGTGGCGCTCAGCGGCTACGGAACCAACTACACCAGCGCGCTCAATACCGACGGCACCTACAAGACCACGGACACCGGCAAACGCTTCAAGGCGTTCGAGGACATCATGAAACTCACCCACGCCAATCTCCACGAAGAGGAATACCGGCGCATCCTCCTGCGGGCGCGCGCCACCGAAGGCACAATCGGGGCCGCGATGACCGCCGCCGCCGCCAGCGGAACGAACTTTGACGCCATCTTCACCGCCGCCGGTGCCGACCACTCGCTCGGTGACCAGCTCAAGATGATCGCCAAGCTCATCGCGGGACGCGCCACTCTCGGCAACAACCGCCAGATATTCTTCTGCCAGGTCGGCGGATACGACACCCATCAGAACATGCTCGCCTCCCACACCAATCTGATGGACGAACTGGCCACCGGCATGAAGGCGTTCCACGACGCGCTGAACGCTCCCGGCGTCAACGCGTGGAACGAGGTGGTCACCTTCACCGCATCCGATTTCAACCGCACTCTAACACCCAACAATTCCGACGTTGCCAAGGCCGGAAGCGACCACGCGTGGGGCGGGCACGCCCTGGTCATGGGAGGAGCGGTCAACGGAGGGAATTTTTACGGCCATTTTCCGCCGCTCAAAACCGGCAACGCCACCGGATCCATGGACGCGGGCAAGACCACCAACCGCGGTCGCTGGATCCCCACCACTTCGGTGGACCAATACTGCGCCGTCCTCACAAAATGGCTCGGCGCGGGATCTTCGGAAATCGCCACGATCTTTCCCAACCTGCCGCGCTTCGACGACCCGTTCGCGTCATCCACCGCCAACCTTGGTTTCCTGTGAACCCTCCCGAGGAACATCGGCCATCCACCCAGCGGCGAAAGTCCATCACCGCAACCGTGGCCGGACTCGTTCTGTTAGCTTCGGGGCTCTATTACAAATACCGGACGCCCGATTCGTCTCCGCCTCTCCAACAAACCGCCGGAGATCCCATTCCCTCCCCCACCCCGCCGCCGGCGCCTGATCCACCTCGCGAAAACGCCAATCAGCCTGTCACCGATCACCCGGTTCTCGCCGCCACCGCCAACCTGCTGGCCGACGAAGGCGATGCCAACGCCGATATCGAGATCCTAACCGTAGTGTTCGCCGATTACCGCAAGGCGCTTGGGGAGAATCCGGTGGGCGACAACGAGGAGATCACCGCTTGTTTGTTAGGATCGAATGCCAAACACCTGCGGTTCATCCCGCAGGGCCACCGCGCCATCGACTCCCAGGGCCGCCTCTGCGACCGCTGGGGTACGCCGCTGTTTTTCCACACGATTTCGGCGCGGCAATTGGTCATCCGCTCCGCCGGCCCCGACCGCGAACACGGCACGCCGGACGACCTAACCGGAATGTGAGAGTATGGGATCCGGTCGGCTATTTCGATAGATAAACGCGACCCTCTTTCCGGCGCAGCCAGCCTCCTCCGGGCAGGTTGATCCGCGCCGGACCGGCGGTATCCAGCAAACCGAGCGCCTGATCCAACAAATCCCGGCTGATTCCGGGCACGGCCGATTCCAGCAAATAATCCAGCACCGCCGCGCGCCGGAGCGCCTCGGGGATCGCGCGCAGCGCCCCCAGATGGAGGCGCCCCTGCGGATCGCGCACGCGCGCCTGTTCGAGCGCCCATCGGGTGATCCGTTCGGCGTCGTCCACCCCGGCGGCGGCCCGGAGCAACATCGGGACGGCATCGCGACCGGAGATCTCGCCTAACAATGGAAGCGCCTCGTTCCTCAGCCGGTTGCGCACCGCCACCGGCTCCGCATTGGTGGCATCCTCGCGCCAACGCCATCGGTTCGATGCCAACCAGGCACGCAGATCATCCCTGCGACAAGCTAACAACGGCCGGTGGATTTCCAACTCCACCGATCTGGAAACCTTAATCCGTTTCTCCGCCGCCATACCCTTTAAACCATGCGAGCCGCGGAGCAGGTTCCACAGAATCGTCTCCGCCTGGTCGTCGGCGTGATGGGCTAGAATCAGCCGGTTGCAGCGGTGCTTGGTGGCGCAATCAGCGAAAAACGCCAACCGCTCGTGACGGGCGGCGGTTTCGATGGATTCCCCGCGCTCCGCTGAAAGCTTCTCCACATCGGCCTTCCGGGTTTCGAATGGCAAATCCAGATTGTTAGCCAGTTTCGCCACAAACGCCGCATCACCGGCCGCCGCCTTACCCCGCAAACCGTGGTTGAGGTGGCACACCACCAGGTTGCGAAAACCGTGCGCCACCAGCAACCGCAGCAGCGCCACCGAATCCGCGCCACCCGACACCCCGACCAACCACCGCCGCCGGGGCGAGGCCTGCAACATCCAGGGCACCATGGGCATCGTCGCCATACCGCGGGATTCTAGCCCGTCCCCTACGCCAGACAACAACGATTTCCCGATCCGATCAGGTTCCCCTTGCGTCGGCGGCCTCCAGGGGCAAAGCTTTGCCCATGCTCACCGTCTATTGCTATCAAAACTGCTCCACCTGCCGGAATGCCCTGAAATGGCTCGACCAGCATGGCATCGCCCATCGGGTCAGGCCGATCCGCGAAACTCCCCCCTCGCCCGCCGAACTCCGCGCGGCGCTCAAGGCGAAAAACGGCGACCTCAGGAAGCTCTTCAACACCTCCTCCAACGACTACCGCGAACTCGGTATCAAGGACCGATTGGACGATCTATCCGAAACCGAGGCCTTCGAAATCCTCCGGTCCAACGGAAATCTGGTGAAGCGTCCGTTCGTCATTGGCGACGGTGTCGCGCTAATCGGCTTCAAACCGGACGAATGGTCCGCCACTTTGATTCCCTAACCCATTTCCGCCATGCGATACTTTTTTCTGCTCCTGCTCGCGCTCCTGACATCCTGCGGAAAAAAACCGCAGGATGTCCGCGTGATGACGTTCAACCTCCGCTACATCACGTCGGAGGACCGGGGACCGCGCGAATGGACCGCGCGCCGCGATGCCGCCGCCGCCACCATCCGTGACGACCAACCGGACTTTGTCGGCGTCCAGGAAGCGTTCCGCACGATGCTAGATGACCTCCATGAGCGCCTGCCCGGCTTCTCCGAGATCGGCGTCGGCCGCGAGGACGGCAAGACCAAGGGAGAATACGCCGCCATACTCTATCGGAACGACCGCTGGGAAGCGCTGGAGTCCGGCACCTTCTGGCTATCCGACACGCCGGACGTTCCGGGATCCGCCACTTGGGGAAACAAGGTGACCCGGATCTGCACCTGGGCGAGGTTCCGGCACCTCGAAACCAAACGGGAGATCGCTCTGTTCAACGCCCACTACGATCACCAATCCCAACCCGCCCGCGAACACGCGTCGGAGATGATCCTGAAGCGGATCCAATCCCTGTCCGGCGGCCCGCCGGTTGTCATGACCGGCGACCTCAACGCCACTCCGGACAACCCGTCGATCATCAGCCTAACCACCGGAAACCCTCCGCTTACCGACGCGTGGGCCGTTCTCAACCCCGGAGCATCGCCCGCGACCTCCGGCACATTCCACGACTTCACGGCGAAACCGGACGGCCCGCGGATTGATTATATCCTAACCACCTCCGGCATCGCCGTTCGCGAGTCCGCCATCCTCCGCCCGACGGGGGCCGACGGCCATCCGCCGTCCGACCATTTCCCCGTGCGGGCGACACTGGCGCTTCCGTAACCGAAAGATATCAGAACGTCACCGCGGCTCTCACCCCGAAGACCTGGGGATCCCCCGGCGAACCGGCACCGATCCCGCCATTGATGAAGGTGTAGTACATCTCGTCGGATAGATTCCGCCCGAACAAGGCGATCGAATAGCGGTCGCGGGCATATCCCACCTCCGCATCCCAAACCAGATAGGCATCCTGGCGGAAGTTCCGGGTATTCGCGTCGTCGAAGTAGGTGGGGCCGTTCACCCGCAGCGAGGTTTGCGCGTAGAATCCCCGCGGAAAATCGTAGCGAACGCCGAGGCTACCGGAGAATTCAGGAACGTAGGGCACCGCATTGCCGTCGCGGCTCACGCCGTTCGCGACGTCGAAGTAATCCTGATACTCGCAGTTCACCCAGCCGGCCGCGGCTTGGATGGTTAGAGCGTCAACCGGACGCCAGCGGGCCTGGGCCTCAAGGCCGTAGGCAAGCACACGGTCCGCATTCACCGTGATGTAGTCGGTGGACATCGGCGACGGCTGGTTGACCTGGTAGTCGTGGATCCAGTTGCAGAAACCGGTGACACCAAACTCCAACCGCTGGTCAGGCAAGGAAGCCTCCAGGCCAATCTCGTTGTTAAGCCCGGTCTCCTCATCATACGTGGCCGTAGCCGGCGTGCTCGCAAACGCGGAGTAGCCCGCGGGTTTCACGCCCACGGCGCTGCGGGCGAACCAACGCAAACCGGTTGCGAACTCCTGGCTGATCCCTAGTTCCGGCGAGCAATACCAGCCGTCCTTATCGTCGATCACCGTGCTGCTTCCGCCGAAAGCGTCGGTTTTCGTCCGATCGATGCTCGCGTTCGCATATTCCAACCTCGCTCCCGCTTGGATCTGGGTTTTGTCGTTGAAGTCATAGGTCACACGACCGTATGCCGCCAATGTTGTCTGATCCATATCAAACAGCGTGCGCTCGTTGTAGGGCATCCACATCCCCGGGCCCACCGGCACCGGAAACTCCCGCAACCCGTCGCCGCCGATCTTCTGGTCCATCCAGAACAATCCGGTACGCCAATGCCACGGAGCGGATTCCTCGGGCGATTCCCAACGCAATTCCTGGCTCCAGACCCGCTGGTCCTGATAGATCGTGGACCGCATATTGAACACGGGACCCAGCGCCATCATGTCCAAGTCCGTGATATTCGGGTCCAGCTTCCACTCCTGCCAGGCGGTGATCGACTTGAAGCGGCCCCACTCGGCGTCCTTGGTGAAATGCAGCGAGACCTGAACGCGCTCCATGTCGTTGCAGCCCGGTTCGTCGGACTGCACCACGTAGGGATCCGGACTTCCCAACAGACTCAGCCGCTGGGCTCCGTCGTCGGCGGTTTCGGCCAGCACGCGCAGCCGCACCTCGGTATCCGCTGCCGGTTTCCAGAACAGGTTTGCCATTCCGCCGGTTAGAGAGCGGTCGTCGATCGCCCGGCCCAGCGTGGGGTCGTTGATATATCCGTCCCGCTCCTGATGATAGAGCTGCAGCGTGTGGGCGAACCCGCCTCCCAGCGGACCACCCGTGCTCAGGCGGGCGCCGAACGCGTCATACGACCCACCGTCCATGGTGAGCGTCCCGCCGGGCTTATCTCCGGGCCGCGGCGTCAGCATTTCGATCATGCCGGCGGCTCCGTTTCTGCCGAATGCCGCGCCCTGCGGACCGCGGAGCAAACGCACCTGCGCCAGATCCAACAACCCGGCCGGATAGCTGAAAACCTCGCCCTGCGGCACATCGTCCACCATCATCCCTACAGACGGCGGGGAAAAAAACAGCGTGTTCGCGGACCCGCGCATCGAGATCACATCGCCATAGCCGCGCGTGTCGCTGGTCACCACGTTGAATCCCGGCAGCGCGCCGGATAGATCAGACAGCGTGTTCGCCTGCAGCAACCGGAGATCGGCACCCAGCAGCACGCTGGCGGTCGCCCGCTCGCCCACCACCACCATCGGTTCCAACCGCTTCACGGTTTCCTCCGCGGCCATCGCCGCGGGCGCGAAAACCGCCCCCGCCAGAATTCCGCACGACACTCTCCATCCTCCCGTATATTTCGATTTCATTTGTAATGTTATTTTTGAAAACCGTCACTTGCCTCCGCTCCCAACACGCCTCCGCGCCGCCACCGGCGGGACCTCACAGACCGTAGCACATCAGCTTGTCCTGCTCCCTCAGATAGAGGCGTCCGCCGGATACCACCGGATGCGCCCACGATTCCTTTTGCTGGAACTCGGGCTTGAAGCTGCCTTTCAGCTTGTATCCGGATGGCGTGGCCTCGACCAGCGCCACCACGCCATTCTGATAGCGGAAAATCAGGTGGCCGTCCACATAGCTAACCGATCCGGAACCCTTTCCGGGCGCCTTTACGGGCCCCCATTTGAGTTCGCCGGTTTTGATATCCACGCAGACCGGGTCGCCGCCATTTTGTTTGTGGCCGCAGTAGATGTGGCCGTCCACCAGCACCATCCCGCCGTGGTGGTTCTGGAGTTTGTTGGGATCGATGAAATAGACTTCCTCGGCTTTCACGCCGTCGCCGTCTTTCACCAGCTTGACCAGACCCGTGCCCGTGCCGTAGGCGGTGGACGCGAAAATGTGGTCGCCGATCACCACCGGCGTGGAAATGTTGGCCACGTCGTTCGCCACGTGGTCGTAGCTCCACAGGAACTTGCCGTCGGAAGCGCGCACGCCGATCAGGCCCCGTCCGGTCATCTGGACGTATTGTTTCACGCCGGCGCCGTTGGAGATCACCGCCGAGCCATAGCCCGCGCCGTCCTTGCCTTTGCCACCGCCTTCCGGCATCTTGCACCGCCAGGCTTCCTTGCCGGTCTTCTTATCCAGTGCCACCATCATCGCCTCAGGTCCGCCGGGAGTGCAGACGGCGTTGTCGCCATCAATCAGAACGGACTCGGAAAATCCCCAACCGGACATCATTTTTCCACCCCATTCCTCGCTGAAACTTTTCTTCCAAACAACCTTGCCGGTGGTATCGAGACAGGCCACCGCTCCGTCGGACGTGGTCACCCACAGCATGCCGCCTTCGACCGTGGGGGTGCAGCGGGCGCCCTCGAATCCGTGCTTCGGCGCGCCTTCCGTCAGAGGCGTGGACCACACCACCTTGCCATCCTTGGCATTCACCGCGATCACGCCCTGCCCCGCGGCCAGGTCACCGGTGGTATAGATCCGGTCGCCCACCACCGCGACGCCCGCGTAACCCGCACCCATCCCCTCGCCCATCCACAGCAGCTTCGGCGGGTTGGTTTCCCAGTTTTTGATGATTCCGGTTTCGGTGGATTTGCCGTCGCGGTTCGGCCCGCGCCATTGCGGCCAGTCCTTGGCGGAAATCTCGGCCGTTCCAGCGGCGAGGAGGCCCATCATCACTATCCATCCGGCGGGTTTGCGTGTGTTTGTTTTCATCGGTTTTCGGGTTGGCACCATACGTCCGTAGCGCGCCCGTGTTATCGGAAACCGTCAAAATCCGCGCAAGTCATTTCAGCATGCCACCCCCGAAGCGTCCGAAATGCCCGATGACCTTGGCTTGACAACCCCACCGCCCCGACCATCCTCGCCACATCCCTGCCGTGCGTTTCCCATCCCAAAATCCCTATCCGATCTCCATTGCCCGCTCGATTTTCGTGGTGCTGCTGATCCTTGGAGCGCCCCATGCCGCACATGGCCAACTTCCGAAGATACCGATCCCCGGCCTTCCGCAATCCAAGGAAACCAAAACGTCGGCCTCCGAGCCTAAACAAAACGCGCAACAGCTATCCGACGCACTCGCGGAAGTCCGCAAGCGCCTCCAGCGTCTCGAATCCGCCACTCCGGAGCCGGTTCCAACCGCCATTACCCCCACCGAGGTTTCCGAACGCAGATCGGACCTGATCCGAATCGCTTTCAATCTGGAACGGACACTCAAGGGACTCGATTCATCCAAGGCGGCCGAGGCCGCCGCACTCGAAGCCGAACGGCGCGCGAACGAATGGAAGGGCTTCGACCAAAAACCTCCCTACTCGTTTCTGTTCTACGACGAACTCCGCAACCAGAACGACGCGGCGCAAGCGAAACTGAATTCCTTCCAATCCACCGTCGCCCTCCTCGAACGCCAACTGACAGCCCGCCAGGAACAATACCGGGAGGCCGAAAAAGTCAGCCAACTCGCCGCGGACAAAGCCGCACGGGCAAAGGGAACTGCTGACGAACCTAGCGCGCTCTGGCGCCTCGACGCCGCCAACCTGCGCCTTCAGGGCATCGCCACCTCGCTCTCCTACCTCCGGCAGGGACTTGACGCCCAAAAGCCCCGGACCCGTGCCGCCGAAGCCGATCTCAGCCTGATCAAACGCCAACTCGAGGCCGTCGTAAACCACGTGGTCTTCACCGACGACGACCTCGCCAACGCACATGCCGCCGCACGCGCGAAGACCACCGCGGCGGAGAAAAATCTCGTTGCCATCGCCAAACGCCACTCGAACCTCCTCGCCGAGCGCGACCAACTCCGATCCGACATCGAGAAAATGCGGCAGCAGACGGATCCGCCCGCCGACAAGCCCGAGGACTCCAAGCCCGACCCGAAACTCGCCGCTGCCGAAATGAAACTCCGCGCGCTCAACGCCGAGGAAGAAGCGCTCAGCTACGCGATGGATTTGTTAGGAGCGGGTCTCAGGATCTACGCGGACATTCCTGAGGCGCTCAAGTTGCGCCGCGAATTGCTGACATCCCCTTCCGCGGACGAACGGCAGCGGGCGCGCAAGCAGATCCTCGAAATCCAGCGCACCTTCCAAGGGTGGCGCGCGTTCGCGGAAAACGAACAGGTCGCCGTAGGCGCCGCGATCCGCGAGCAGGAGTCCGCCCTCTCGGCCCTATCCGACAGCTCACCCGAACGCGCCAGCGCACAGCGCATCCTCACGGCTCTCCACCAGAAAAGCGAATGCGTCACCGCCCTCGACGAGCTGATCACCAATTCCGGCCGCAGCATCGACCGCTGGGTTGATGACGGCACCGAGTCCCTCACCCGGCGTACACTCTCCCAACGGGTCGGCGACGCGATGGCCGTCTTCTGGTCAAAACTCGGAAAAATCTGGAACTTCACGGTTTACAGTTATAGCGACACCGTCGAACTCAACGGCCAGAACCTAACCGTCACTCGCGGGCTGAGCCTCGGCTGGTTGCTTGGGGCCATCCTGTTTTTCGTGATATCCTACCGCGCGGCGTCGTGGATCAGCCGGCGGATCCAGCGGACGGTCATCCAGCAAGGGTGGGCCGGCGAGGCCCAGGCGCGCACCCTCCGCCGCTGGGGAATGGTCGCCACCGGCGCGCTGCTCGCGCTTTTCACCCTGCATCTGCTGAAAATCCCCCTGACCGCATTCGCCTTCCTCGGTGGAGCGCTCGCCCTCGGGTTCGGCTTCGGCACCCAGACGATTTTCAAAAATCTCATCAGCGGCATCATCGTCCTCGCAGAACGCAAGATCAAGGTGGGCGACATCCTCGACGTCGATGGCATCATCGGCCGTGTCTCGTCCGTCGATACCCGCTCGTCCACCCTGCGCGGGTTCGACGGCGTGGAGACGCTCATCCCGAACTCCATTCTGTTGGAAAACCGGGTCACCAACTGGACCCACACCAACGCGAAACTCCGACGCGTGGTGAAAGTCGGTGTCGCATACGGATCTCCCCTGCCGCGGGTGGCGGAAATCCTCGCCGACTGCGCCAAACGCCACGGCCTCATTCTATCCGACCCGGCGCCGCTCGTGCTGTTCGAGGATTTCGGGCCGGATTCGCTGCTCTTCGGACTCTATTTCTGGGTCGAACTCAAGGAAAACACCAACGCCAACCAAATCGCCAGCGACCTCCGTTTCATGATCGACAAACGCCTCGCCGACGCCGGCATCTCGATCGCATTCCCTCAGCGCGACGTCCACCTCAGCGCCTCCGCGCCGCTGGAAATCCGGATGGCTCCTCCCGCGGCGGAGATGCCGGCGGAAATACCCGTGGCTGAGAAAACGTCGGAAACGTCCGCTACGGATCCTTAGATCCTTAGGAAATCCGAAATTTGGGGTTGCGGGGGGGAAATCGGTGTGGTAGGCATCCCCGCGATGGTTCGCTTCCGACCGAATGTTGCGGCGTTGATAGTGAAACCGGCCGGCCAATTGCTCGTCTGCGAGCGATGGATGGTGGCCGGTGCTTGGCAATTTCCCCAAGGAGGCGTCGATTCGGGCGAAACTCCGGAACAGGCGCTCCGCCGCGAAATCCGCGAGGAAGTGGGCCTGCTGCCCCACCATTACGCAATCGTGGATCGCCGCGACGGCTACCGTTACCTCTATCCGACCGAAATCCGCCGGCGCAAGCTGCTGAAACACGGCAACCACGGCCAGGAGCAAACCTATTTCCTTTGCCGCACCCTATCCGATTCGCCGCCGGTGGACGTGAACCAGAAGTGCCGCGAGTTTTCAAACTACCGCTGGATCGAGCCCGACGAGTTCGACCTCGACTGGCTGCCGCCCTTCAAGCGCGAGGTCTATCAACAGGTGATGTGGGACTTCTTCGCCGTCAGAGTGTGATGCCGGCGGCGGACTCGTCCGCTATCCCGACGGGTTCAGGAGGGAGGTTCCCGAAGCATTTGAACCCGCTCCCTGGGGCGGGACTGCGCCTTGTCCGCATGCTCCGGAGTTTCATTCCTCCCTGCGCTGGCCTAGGGCCATCATGAGGAAATAGAGCAACTGGGCGAGCGATCCGACGGCGCCGGCGACATAGGTCATGGCGGCCCAGAACAGGGCGTTTTTCGCCTTTTCGTGTTCCATGGAGGCGGCCAGGCCGCTGCCTTCCAGCCACACCAGCGCGCGGCGGCTGGCGTCGAACTCCACCGGCAGCGTGACCAGCGCGAACAGGGTGGTCACCCCGAACAGGGCGACGTAGATCCACAGCGTCATCGGACCGAACATGAACATGCCGAAGATGCTGAGCATCATGATCCAGTTGAGCATATTGCTGGCGAACTGGACGGCGGGGACCATTTTCGAACGGAACGCGAGCCACTGATAGGCCTGCTGGTGCTGGACCGCGTGGCCGCACTCGTGGGCGGCGACCGCCGCCGCCGCCACCGAGTTCATGGCATAGACCGGTTCGCTGAGGTTGACGGTTTTGCTCACCGGATCGTAGTGGTCGGTGAGACTGCCGGGGGTGGAGACGACGCGGACGTCGCGGATGCCATGGGCCCTGAGCATGGCCTCGGCAACCTGGGCGCCGGTCATCCGGATCGGCACCTGGGAATACTCGGAGAAGCGGCTTTTGAGCATGCCGCTCACCGCCAGGCTCAACAGCAGGGTGCCGCCGATGATCACCCAGTAAACCAGGTTGATCTGGGGCATGTGGGGTTGGGATTGGGCGTATGCGATCAGTAGTGCAATCATGCCCGGAAACTAGCCAGCCGCGGCGGAATTTCAAGGGGCGCCGGGGTGGAAAACCGCCGCGGATTTTCCACTCCGTGATCCGTGCGGTCAATGCTCGCGGCAGAACTGCTCGAAGCGGTTGAGTCCCTCGTTGAGGACGTCGAGCGTGGTGCAGTAGCTGAGGCGGATCCCCTCGTCGTAGCCGAAGGCCACGCCGGGAACGGCGGCGACCTTGTAGCGGGACAGCAGTTTGTCGCAGAGGTTGAGCGACTTGAGGCCCATGTTGCCGGTATAGACGAAGAAATAGAACGCGCCGTGCGGTTCCACCACGCGGATTTTGGAAATCCCCTTGAGGCGGCCCAGCATGAACTGGCGCTTCACGTCATATTCGCCGCAGAGGTCCTCGATGAACGCCTGGTCCCCCTGAAGCGCGGCCAGCGCGCCGTATTGGGCGAACGCGGTGGCATTGGAAACCGTGTGGTTCTGGATCTTGTCGATGGCGTCCGCGAAGTGCTTCGGCGCGGCGGTGTAGCCGAGGCGCCAGCCGGTCATCGAATAGGCCTTGGAAAAGCCGTTGACCGTGATGGTCAGGTCGCGGAGTTCGGAGCTGAGCGACGCGATGGAAACATGCTTGGCGTCGCCATAGACGAGCTTCTCGTAGATTTCGTCGGAAAGGATCACGATGTCCTCGGCGGCGGCGATTTCGCCGATCGCCCGGAGTTCTTCCTCGGTGTAAACCGCGCCGGTCGGGTTGGAGGGCGAGTTGAGGATGACCATTTTGGTGGCCGGGGTCATGGCTTCTTCGAACTGCTCGGCGGTCATTTTCCAGCCGGTGGACTCCATCGTTTCCACGATCACCGGGACGCCGCCCGCGAGGCGGACCATTTCCGGATAGGAAACCCAGTAGGGAGAGGGGATGATGACCTCGTCGCCTTCCTCGACGACGGCCAGAATCGCGTTGTAGCAGGCCATCTTGCCGCCGGCGGTCACGCAGATTTCCTTGGCGTCGTATCCGAGTTTGTTGTCGGCCTGCAGTTTGGCGGCGATGGCCTCGCGCAGCTCGGGGATGCCGCCGGCGGGGGTGTATTTCGTGTGACCGGCCTGCAGCGCCTCGATGGCGGCCGCTTTGATGAAATCCGGGGTATCGACTTCCGGTTCGCCACCGGCCAGCGCATAGACTTCCTCCCCTTTCGCCTTCATGGCCTTGGCCTGATTGGTGATGGCGAGCGTGAGCGAGGGGTGTACTTTGGTGATTCGGGATGAAATGGTTTCCATGGGAGCGCGCGAGATGTGGGTTGCCCGCCGCGCGGCGGAGCAACATTCGTGTGCACCCCCGGACGGGCGGAAGCCGTTTGTGGGCCAACCGGACCGGGGTGGCAAGGACAAAACACCCCATCCGGGGGATTTTTGGTCAGACGGGCGTCCGGAAGACCGTCCCCACCCGCCCTCGCGGGCCGGTTACCTGGAGTTTCTGACCCCGATTTGCTCGTTGAGCGTGCAGAGGTCGTAAAGCACCCCCAGCCCGAACAATCCGCCGGTGAGCAGCCACAGAATCCCGGTGCCGATCCGGCCGAGGTAAAACCGGTGCGCACCGAAAATCCCCAGAAAAACCAGCAAAACCCAGGCGACGGTGTGGTCGTAAATCCCGGGTCGGAACCTGCGGTTGGCCTCATCGCACATGCCGGGGATCAGGAAAAGGTCCACCAGCCAGCCGATCAGCAACACCCCGCCCGTCAACGCCCACAGGATCCCGGTGAGCGGCTTTCCGCAGTAAAACCGATGCAGCCCGAAGAAACCGAGCAGCCAGGCGAGATATCCGAGAACCGTATGGTGAGTGGGTCGATCCAGAGGAGTCATGCGCGCAGTCTGCCGGACTCCCAATCGCGCCGCCACTACAAACCCGCACCGCGTTTCCAACTTTCCAGCCCCCAAAACGAAGCGGACGGGTGATCGCCATTCCGGCGGTGATGAAGCGTTTCCCCACCCTGAAGCCGCCGATGGCGACCGGTGTGGATTTCAAATCACCGGATGTCTCAGCATCAGCAAATTTGACAGAATTATTGGCGATTTTGTCATTTCGAAATCGAAAATCTGTGACAAAATCGTCACGGGCACCTCCTGGTCCGTCTCCGTGTCCCGCGAACCCTCCGTTTTTCATCCATGCTCCGCAACTTCTCATTCACCGCACTCGTGCTGGCGCTGCAGGCCTGCCCCGCCACGGCGCGCACGATCATCGCCGCCAACACTCCGGGATCGAACGGCATGGGGGCCACCAACTCCAACATCCCGGCGACCTTCGGCGACAACATCGCGCTCGCCGCTCCGGGAAACGCGGTTTTCACCACCTCGGCGGGAACCGCCGGCAATGTGGGGACTCCCAACATCGATCTCAACTGGACCTACACCGGCGCCGCCACCGCCTGGCAATTCCACGCATGGACCGGCGCGGCTGGCAAGGCCGGCGGCGGGGCCCTGCAAATGGACGGCGGCGTGGTGAACTCGACCTACTCGGTGACTTTCACCCCCTCCGGCGGCACCCGGCTGATCCTCAATTCCTTCAATTTCATCGGCGACACGAACAACGATACCTATCAATATCGCGTCGATCTGGTGAACGTGACCACCGGAGCCACCGTATTCACCACCACCACCGCGCTGTGGACCACCAACACCGCCACCAGCCCGTTCTGCGCGGCTCCCACCATCACCATCAACCACACCGCCGCCACCACCGATCCCTTCCGGCTCGATATCGTGCGCATCGGCGGCACCGGCGCGGCGGGAAATATCGCCATCGACAACCTGGATTTCGACCAAACCTCGGCATCAACTCCGCCGGCCGTGGCCGTACAACCCGCCGGTCCCACAAGCGGACGCGCGGGCATTTCCTACGATTTCAGCTTCACCGCCACCGACAGCCAGAGCGGCCAGGTGAAAATCCAGGCCGACTGGGGCGACGGCGAGGTGTCCGCCTGGACCGCCCTCGGGCCATCCGGGGTGGCGCAGTCCCTCAGCCATACCTATCCGTCCGCAGCCACATTCCCCATCCGGGCGAGGGCCGCCAACGCGGACGGCAGCACCTCGGAGTGGGTGTCCATCCAGTTGATCGCGATTTCCCCCGCGCCCGGGGGCGGAGGCACGGTGCCGTTCGTGATCCGGCCCACCGCTCTAACCACCGAGTGGCGCTTCGTTTCCCGGAATGCCTCGGGAGTCATTTCCAAGGCATTCGGCCCCGGCGATCTGACGGAAATCGGGATGACGGGACACCAGGGCGCGTTCTCGATCAAGGCGGGCGCCGCCACTGCGGAAACGCCGGGCGCCATCGACGGCGTGGCGATGCCGGTGATGTATTTCGACGGCGCGGCCAAGTCCGGCGAGGGCTGGAAACTCATCCCCAACACGGGCGTGACCGACCACTACGAATACACGCTCATTTATGATTTGTTCGTGCCCGCGTCCAACACGGGGGCCAAGCTGGCGCTGTTCCAGGGAAACGCGGGCAACACCAACGACGCGGACTATTTCCTCCTGCCATCGGCTCCCGGCGGCATCTACCGCGCGACCACCACCCCGAACTCCGGCCTATGGACCAAGGGTGCCTGGCAGCGCATCGCCGTGGTGGTGGATTACAGCCGGAATTCGGACAAAGTCTATGTCAACGGCGTGCTCAAATCCACTCAACCCACCGGCGACTGGATGTATGGCACCAACGCCGGATGGATTCTATCCGACAACGGCAGCGCGGCTTACGCCGGCGACCACAGCCCCGGCTACATCAGCGCCTTCGCCGTGGTGCCCCGCCTGATGACCGATCCGGAGGTCGCCGCCCTGGGTGGCGTCACCCCGGGTGGTATTTTCGAGATCAGCGACGGTTTCCCCAACGGGCTGGTCGCGTCACCTAACACAAACGCGGGGACCATCACGCTCACCTGGTCGGCGGCGGACAACCGCAGCGGCGCGGCCGGCGTGGAGGTGCTGCGCGGAGCCGATGTGATCGCCCAACTGCCGCTCACCGACGCCACCTTCACCGATACGCCGCAGGCCCCGGCCGCCAAGCCGGTGAACATCTCCTACACGGTGCGTCCCTACGGCGGCACCTACGACGGACTCCACAGCCACCCGCAAACCACCGTCACCTGGGGCCTGCCCAACATCACCACCGACCTCGCCGCCTACTTTCCGTTCGAGGGCAATTTCAGGAATCTGTCCGGCGACACCCGCGTGCCGGACGCCGTGCCCTACGGCCCGCCCCGGTTCATCGCCGACGGCCGCCGCGGCCAGGCGCTTTCGTTCCTCGACACGGCGTCTCCGGGACAACGCGCGACCTTCGACGCCACCGCGCTGGACGTGTTTCCCAACAACACCAGCTTCACGGTCTCGCTGTGGTTCCGCCACATGGGCGCGTTCGCCAACCGCACGGGCTACGAAGGCGGCTCGTCCGACCCGGTTCTGATCGGAAACAAGAACTGGGCCGCCTCGACGAATACCGGCTGGGCCATCGTCGGCCAGTCCGATGGGGCGGTGAAATGGAGTTACAAGGGCACCGGCGGATCGGCGGCCAGCGTTTCCCTCACCAACAAGGAAAAGGCGGACGACACCTGGCACCACCTGCTGGCCATCCACGACCGGACCACCGGCACCGCCACCTTTCATGTGGACGGCGCCCTGCTGACGAGCGTCTCCATCGCCGGGCAGGGATCGGTGGAGACCGGCTTCCCCGTTTGCATCGGCGGGGATGTGAACGGCAATTACCGCTATCGCGGCGATCTGGACGAAGTCGCCTTCTGGACCCGCGCCCTCACCACCGAGGAAGCCGCGCTTGTCTATCAGAACGCCCGGCGCAACATCAGCGTCACCGGTTCCAATCTGGCGGACAGGGATCTTGACGGCCTTGATGACGGTTGGGAAACCGGCTACTTCGGCAACCTCGGCCAAACCGCCGACGGCGATCCCGATGAAGACGGCGCTCCTAACATTCTTGAGTTCGGCCAGGGCGGCAACCCAACGGTTTCCCAAGCCCAGACGAACTCGCGGCTCGTCACCCTGCCGGATCCCGCCCACCCCGGCCAGGAGGTCGCGGGGTTCGCCTACACCCGGCCGACCGCACAGACCGATCTGCAATACGTCCCGGAAATCAGCACGTCGCTCGGGTCCGACACCTGGCAAAGCGGCGACGCGGTCCTCCCGCGGCATGGGTTGCCGGCCTCGCTGCCGGACGGGATGCAGGAAATCACCGTCTATCGCCCCGGGGACATCGCCGCGCTGCCCCGCGCGTTTTTCCGCCTGCGGGTGAGCCGGGTCTATCAGGGCACGCTCGCGCTCGAAACCACTCCCCAATTGGACTACACCGCCTCGGGACCGGTCGTGCGCTGGGTCACCGCCACCCCTACCGCGACGATTCTCGAATACGGAAACGGCGGCGATCTGACAAACCGCTATGAGAACCACACGGCGACCACCGAACACGAGGTCGCTCTAACATCAATCCCGCCCGGAGGCGACCTCGCTTTCGCGGTGGTCCTGTTGGAAAACGGCGTGGAATCCCGCACCATCAACTACTGGGCGTCCGGATCGTATGACCTGCGCCCGCCGAGGGTGCCGGATCAGGGCGGTTTTCTAACCGGAGGAACCCACGCGGCCGACGCCGCCGCGTTGCTGGGCACCCTGTCCAACGGCGGCAAGGGCTGGTGTCTCGACATCGGCTGTGGCGACGGGCGTCTCGCCTTCGAGATCGCGCGCCAGTCGGAGATGATGGTGGTGGCGGTGGACTCGAACAACGCCAACGTCGAGGCGGCGCGCGCGTTTCTGGCCGAGCGCGGCGTTCTCGGATCGCGGGTGACGGTCCTGCCCGTGGCAAACTACAATCTTTCGTCCATTCCGTTCCGGCCGCATACCTTCAATCTGATCACCAGCGCGGGAAGTTTCTCCGGCACCGGCATCGGATCACTCGCGGTCTATCAACCGCTGCTCAAGCCCACCCACGGACGCCTGGTCACCGGCCCCGCGTCCGCGCTGGCCGTTTCCACCAAACCGCGCCCGGCATCGTTCGGTTCATGGACGCACGAATACGGCAATCCGGCCAACACCACCTACGGCGGCGAGGAACTGGCCAACGCGACCTATCCGGCGGGAGCCACCAGCACCGCGCAGACCCAGATCCAATGGATCGGGAAACCCGGTGGTTCGTTCACCCTCGAGCGCGGCATCCGCCAGGGCAGCCCGCTCGCCGCGAATGGCCGGTTCTACACCCTTGGCGAACAACGGATCATCGCCATGGACTCGCACAACGGGTATGTCCTGTGGTCCAAGCTCATTCCGGGACTGGCGCGCTTCAATGTGATCCGCGACAGCAACAACATCGTGGCCGACAACGACGCGCTCTTCGCAGCCACCGGTGCCGAATGTTGGAGAATCGACGGAGACAGCGGCACCCACCGGGTGCTCAAGGTCACCGCTCCGCCGCGAACCGACATCACCTGGAACTGGGGCATGATCATCCGCGAGGGCGATCATCTGTTAGGAACCGCCGTCAGCAGCGAGGCATCCTACCGGAAATGGTGGGGGCCGCAGTATTGGTATGATTCCACCAGCGGCACGGATACCTATATCGTTTGCTCGGACAACCTGTTCTCCCGTGATCCGGCCACCGGCGCGCAAAATTGGCTCTATGAGGGCGGTCTGATCCTCAACCCCACCGTCACCGTGGCAAACGGCCGCATCATTTTCCTCGAATCGCGCAACGCCACCGCCGGCGCCGGGACCTCCCGCATGCTGCCGATGGCGGGACTCGCCGCCAGCAACGGCATCTGGATCGTCGCGCTCGATCTCGCCACCGGCGCCAAGCTCTGGGAGTTCCAGCGGAACCTCACCGGCGGCACGCCCTGCATCTACGGTACCCAGGCGGATGGAAAGTACCTCGTCACCACCTCGAACAACAGTGACAGCAAATACTACCTTTATGCCTACGATGCCGCCACCGGGGGATTCGTCTGGTCGGCCAACCACGCATGGCTGAGAGGCGATCACGCCGGGCACCAGCAGCACCCGGTCGTCATGAACGGCTTGGTCTATCAGGAACCCAAGGTTTACACGCTCGCCACCGGCGCGCTCACCGCCACCACCATGCCCGGACGCAACGCCTGCTCCACCTACGTCGGCCTGAAAAACGGCTTGATCCACCGCGGCGCGCAAACCCAGCACTACGGGCTGAGCAGCACCCAATACGGCGGCAACATCAGCATTTGGAACCCCGCCACCAACACCCGCACCCTGTGGAACCGGATGCGCCCATCCTGCTGGATCAGCACCATCGGCGGCGACGGCTGCGTCCTCGTGCAGGACGGCGCGGCCGGCTGCAGTTGCGGCCCCTGGTATGAAACCACCGTGGCCCTCAGCCCTAACTGACATCCGACCCCCTCTTCCAACCATCGTGAAACCGGCTTCCATCATCCTCGCGCTTTCCCTAACCGCCCATGCGGCCGATTGGCCGACCCACATGGGCAACAACCAGCGCAACGGCATCACCGCCGAGCAACTCGACGCCGCCGCCCTCACCCAGGCATGGGTCTGGTCGTCCGCCGCCCCGCCGCAGCCGGCGTGGCCGGCCGAAGCGCGATACGACGGCTACAACATGGTCAGCGGAAACCTCTCGATGCGGGCCTACGATCTGGCGTTCAACATTTCCTCCGCCGGCGACAAGGTCTTCGTGGCGTCCAGCGCGGAGGGTTCGTGCGTCGCCCTGAACGCGGCCGATGGATCGGTGGCCTGGCGCAAAGTGACCGGTTCGTCGGTGCGCGTGGCTCCCACCTTCGATTCCAACAAGGTCTATTTCGGATCGGATGACGGTTTCGCCTATTGCGTGAACGCCGCCGACGGCGGCGAGGTCTGGAAGGTCAATCCTTCCGGCAATACCACGATGATCCCCACCCAGTGGAAAATGATCAACCTCTATCCGTCGCGGAGCGGCGTGCTGGTCCAGGGAGGGATCGCCTATTTCGCGGCCGGTCTGGCACCCTGGCAGGCGCAGTATCTAACCGCGGTGAACGCCGCCAGCGGCGTCCAGGTTTGGAAACAGACCTTCAACACCGGCGGCGGCGCCAACGACGGCCATACCTTCGAGGGGCCGATGCTTTCCGACGGAAGCGCCTCTCTCTATCAACCCCAGGGCCGGCTCGCGCCGATCCAGTTCGCTCTGGCGGACGGTACCCGCCAGGGCCGGCTTCCCGGCGGCGGCGGCTCATGGGCGCTGGTCACTCCGGACGGCACCACCCTGCACGGACCGGGCTTCGGTTACGGCTCCCGCACCAGCCGCGTCGGCGAGAGCAGCACCGCCCGCGCCACGGTCCGCGAGTTTCCGGCCGCCACTTTGGTCATCGCGAATGCCTCCAACGCCTACATCCTGATCGACCGAAAGGTCCAGAAGCTGCCCCGCGCGGGTGGCACGGCGCTCTGGACGGCCGACATCGCGGGCGCGGCATCGATGATTCTCGGCGGCACCACCCTTTTCGTCGGTGGCGAAAACAAGGTGGCCGCGTTCGACACCGGGAACGGAGCGCTCCTCTGGTCCGCGCCGGTTACCGGCACCGTCCACGCCCTCGCCTTGGCAAACGGCGCGCTTTACGCCAGCACCAGCGCTGGTAAGATCCACGCGTTCCGGTGAGCGGGACCGCATCGGGCCACCGACCGCGCCATTATCCCTATTTATATGTTCCGATATCTGCAAAGCAAAAAATATATTCTCATTTCCCTACTCGTCGGCGCGCTGTGTGTGGGAGGAATCATCCGCATGACCCGCGGACCATCGGCGGAGGCCGCCAAACCCGGTTCCACGCTGGTGGTGTGGTGCGCCTCGGGAATCAAGGGGCCGATGGAGGAGCTTTCCCTGCTCTACGAGCGGGCCTACAACACCCGCGTCAGCATCCGCTACGGCGGCACCGGCACCCTGCTCGGCGGGATCGAGGCCAGCCATGAGGGCGACCTGCTGATCGCCGCGGATTCCTCCTATCTAGCAGACCTGCGCAAGAAGAAGCTCGCGGCCGAATCCATCCCGCTCGCCACCATGCGCCCGGTGCTGGCCGTGGCCAAGGGAAACCCGAAGCATGTCCGCGGTTGGAAGGATCTGTTGGAACGTTCCGACATCAAGTTCGGACTCTGCCATCCCCACACCGCGGCCATCGGCCGCACGATCCATGACATCGCCGACCGGCGCGGCGATTGGACCGCCCTAACCAACCAAGCGGCCGTGCAGAAATCCACCGTCACCGAGCTGTCCGCGGATTTGTTGGCCGGCGCGCTCGATGCCGCGTTTCTCTGGGACCAGATGGCAGGCTCCATGGCGGGTTTGGAAACGGTACCCTGCCCCGAATTCAAAGGCACCTCCGCCACCGTTCCGGCAATCGTCCTGACGTCCTGTGAAAGACCCTCGTCCGCCCTCCACTTCGCGCGTTGGCTGGCCTCGCCGGAGCATGGCGCGCCGGTTTTCCGCAGCCACCATTTCCAGGCGGAAGGTGGCGACGCCTGGCAGAAATCCCCTGAAATGACCCTCTTTTCCGGCAGCGTCAACCGCCCGGCGATCGAACGCATCCTCGAAAACTTCTGCCAGCGCGAAGGCGCCCGCGTCAAAACAGTCTATAACGGCTGCGGCGTGCTCTGCGCCACCATGCGCGCCGCGGAAGCGAATTCCGCCAGCCTGCCGGACGCCTATTACGCCTGCGACATCTGCTTCGTCCCTCCCGTGGCCGATCTGTTCAGCGAGGCGGTCCGCGTCACGGAGACCGACCTCGTCATCGCCGTTCCCGCCGGAAATCCGCACGGCATCCGGACTCTGTCCGACTTGGCCAAACCGGGTCTCCGCCTCGGTGTTTGCGATGTGAAACAATCGGCCCTCGGCTTCCTAACCGAGCGGTTGCTGGACCGTTCCGCGCTGCTCGCCGCGGTCGGCGAGCGGGTGGTTAGCCGCGTTCCCACGGGCGACCTGCTGGTCAACCAACTCCGCGCCGGATCGCTCGATGCCGCCATCGTTTACAGGAGCAATCTCGCAACCCTCAACGGCGCCATCGTTCCCGTGCCCATCGACCACCCCGCGGCCAAGGCGGTGCAGCCCTATGCGGTCGGTGACAAATCCCGCCACCGCCAGCTCGCGGCGCGCTTGCTCGACGCGGTGCTCGCGGACACCGAACCGATCGTCAACGCCGGCTTCCGCATGGTCCTCGATCCGGCGCCGGTGCCGTCGGAGTCATTCGCGGCCCCCGGCTTTGAAAAACAATGAGCCGCCAGTCCCAACTTCCTAACACGCGGCCCGCCTCGCTGGCATTCTGGGGGGCGTCGATCGCCACGCTGGTGGCTTACGCGCTGTTGCTCGCGGGGATCCTGGCGGCCATCGGTGCGTGGACCTCGCCGTCGATCTATCAAAAGGCGCTGGCCTCGCGGGAAATCCGCCACTCGCTGGGCCTGAGCGTGGCGACCTGCGGACTGGCGACGCTGCTTTCCCTGTGGGTCGCCACGCCGACGGCCTATGTGCTTTCGCGGAAGCGCTTCCGCGGCAAGGCGATCGTGGAAATTCTGTTGGATCTGCCGGTGGTGATGCCGCCGCTGGTGATGGGACTGGGGTTGCTGTTGCTATTCCAGACCATCCCGGGACGCTGGGTGGAGACATCGTTAGGCTGGCGTTTCACCTACACCCCGGCGGGCGTGGTGCTCGCTCAGTTCGCCGTGGCCTGCGCGTTCGCGATCCGCTCGCTGCGCGCCACCTTCGATGAAATCCCCGAGCGCACCGAACAGGTGGCGCGCACACTCGGCGCCAGCGACGGGCAGGTCTTCACACGCGTGATGCTGCCCGCCGCGCGGCGCGGGCTTTTCCACGCCGCGGCGGTGGCCTGGGCGCGCAGCCTGGGCGAGTTCGGGCCGATTCTGGTCTTCGCAGGAGCCACGCGCATGAAAACGGAAGTCATGCCGACCACCGTGTTTCTCGAATTGAGCATCGGCAATCTCGAAACCGCCGCGGCCGTTTCCGTGCTGCTGCTGCTCGCCGCGGCGCTGGTGTTGCTGGTGTTGCGCTGGCTGGATGGAAGGGAGGCGCGGCGGTCATGTTAGAAGTTTCCGACCTCTGCCTGCGGCGCGGATCGTTCCGCCTGAGCCATCTTGATCTAACGATTCCGGATGGCGCTTACGCCGTGCTGATGGGACCTTCCGGGTGCGGAAAATCCTCGCTGCTGGAATGCGTCGCCGGACTGGTTCCCGCGGTTTCCGGCTGCATCCGGCTTGGCGGGCGGGACATCACCCGGCTGCCCGCCGCCGCCCGCGGCGTCGGTTATGTGCCTCAGGATGGCGCGCTTTTCCGCGGTCTCAGCGTGCGGGAGAATCTGGCGTTCGCTTTGGAGATCCGCCACTGGGAGCGGGAGAAAACCAACGCGCGCATCACCGCGATCGCCCGCTCCGTCGGCGCGGAACATCTGTTGGACCGCGGCATCGGATCGCTGAGCGGTGGCGAGCGCCAGCGGGTGGCCCTCGGCCGTGCCCTCGCGTTCGGGCCCGCGCTGCTGCTGCTGGACGAACCGCTAACCGCGCTGGACGGGCAATCGCGCGAGGAGCTGATGGGCGTCCTCGAAGCCCTCCGCGCCCGCCGGGAATGTACCATCCTGCATGTCACCCATTCGGCCGCCGAAGCGGAACGGCTCGCGGAGGTGAGGCTGGATTCCAGGGAACTGCTGCACTCATGAGCGCGTCCGCCCCGTTTCTGTCAGAATCCGAGCGCGAGCGCTACTCGTGGCAGATGACCGTGCCCGGCGTGGGCGAAGCGGGACAACTGCGCCTGAAGTCGTCCACCGTGCTGGTCTCCCGCTGCGGAGGAGTCGGCGGGTGCGCGGCCCAACAACTGGCGGCGGCCGGGGTGGGCCGGATCATTCTGCTCCACGGCGGCGAACTCACGCCCTCCGATCTGAACCGGCAGATTCTGATGAACTCCGGGGCGCTTGGCACACCGCGGGCGGAATGCGCCGCCGCCCGCCTGCGCGAGATCAATCCGGAAATTGTTATCCTAACCGTAGCCGAACATCCGAACGGGGAAAACACCGCCCGGCTTGCGGGAGAGGCGGACCTGATCATCAGCGCGGCTCCGCTGTTTGAGGAACGGCACGCGCTCCACCGCGCCGCCGCCGAGCGCGGCATCCCGTGCGTCGAAGCCGCCATGTATGGGATGGAGGGATATGTGACCGTAGTCCATCCGCCGCAGACCGCCCGCTATGAAGACTGGGTGCCGGAAAAGCCGGAATGGTGGACCCGGAGGTTTCCCGTTTTCGGGGCCGTCGCCGGCACCATCGGCTCGCTGGCGGCCGTCGAAGCGGTCAAGATCCTAACCGGAATTGGCGATCCGCTCCACAACCGCTTGCTCGCGTTCGATTTCCTAACCGGCCATGTCCGCCAGGTGCGGATTCCGGGCCCGCAAGATTCCGATCCATCATGAAAACGATTGTATTTCCGCTGCTCGCCGCTTTCTCCGTAGCCGGTGCCTGCGAGGTTCCGGTTTTCCGCTTCGCGCTCGAACGGTGGCCATCCGAGCCCCTCACGCTCGAAATCGCCGCCGACGGCCCCGGCGGCCCGGATGGCGAGGCCGCCCTGCGCCACCTCCGCAACCAGTTTCCGGGCGAGGTTCCCTCCAACCTGACCCTCCGTTTCACCGCTCCCGAGATTCCCGGCGACCCGCGGGTTCTCATGCGTCTCCGCTCGCCAAACGGAAGCTCGCCGGACACCCCGCCGTGGTGGCAGGGCATGATGACCGAGACCAACGCCCGCAATCTAACCCACTCGCCGCTCCGTGCCCGGATCGCCGACGAAATCCTCGATGGAGCCTCCGCCGTGTGGGTGATCGTTTCCCAGGGAAATCCCGAGTCCGACGCCCGCGCGCTGGAGCTTGTCAACAAGGGCATCACGCGTGCGATGCAAACGCTCAAGCTCCCCAGCGGGGTCATCGAACCACAGGACGCGGCGCGCAAACTCGCCATGTTCCCCACCGCCACCATGGACGATGTGCTGCGAACCACCCTGCCGCTGCGCATCCGCTTCCAGGCGGAAATCCTCAAGCACGATGACGAAAACGAAGTCATCCTCCGTGAACTGTTGGCAAAGATCGCTCCCAACGCGCCAGCGGGCGAGGCGCTCGTCGCGCCGGTCTTCGGCCGCGGCCGGGTGCTCCCTCCGGCTCCCGCCAGCGTGGTGGGCGAAGACGGCGTGTTCCAAGGCTGCGCCTATCTGTGCGGTGCCTGCGCCTGCATGGTGAAACAACAGAACCCGGGGTTCGACCTGCCCTTCCGCATCGATTGGAACAATCGCCTCAAACCCCACATCGTCGCGGTCGATCGCGGACCGGCCGGAAATCCCCCCGAAGTCGTGGAATACGGAACGCGGCCCCCATCCACGCCCGCCTCGGATGCGGACCGGCCGAAGCCACCATGGAGGGTTCCGCTCGTCGCGGGGATCGCGGCGCTGATCGCCCTGCTGGCATTCGTTCTGATCCGCGGAAAATTCCGATGACCGCGAAGCCGGAAACGAAGTCCGACGGTTCAATCCGGAATCCAGCCAAGGGCGGAATCTCCGATCATGGCAACCAGGTTACGATTTTGTCACTTGGCAGTCGTTGGCACGGAACCCGTTTTGGGTGTGGCTTCACCGCCCCGTTAGGCTAAAAACACATCATGGATGCAAACAGCGCCACCCCCGACCAGCACACGCCGGCATCCCGTTCGCGGGTTTCATCGGTGGTGGCAAGGATGCCCTATCCGGTTTTCGCGATTTACACCGCCCTGATCGCATTCACCGCCTACTCGGCCATGTACGCGTTCCGCAAGCCATTCACCGCCGCGGAATATGGCGGGCAGTGGCTTTTCGGCACGACACTATCGCTTAAAGCTGCCCTCGTGGTCAGCCAGATTCTCGGATACACGGTTTCCAAATACATCGGCGTGAAGGTGTGCAGCGAGTTGAGCCCGGCAGCGAGGCGGGGCATGCTGGTTAGAGTGATCCTGGTGTCGCTTCTCGGTCTGCTGATCTTCGGACTGGTGCCCGGCGAATGGAAAGTGGCGGCCATTTTCCTCAGCGGTCTGCCTCTCGGTATGGTTTGGGGGATCGTGGTGTCTTTCCTGGAGGGCAGGCGGTGCTCGGACTTCGTGATGGCGGCGCTGTGTGGCTCATTCATCGTCTCGAGCGCCGTATCCAAGGATGTCGGGCGCTGGCTCATGCGCGACTGGCAGGTTCCCGAGAACTGGATGCCCGCGGCCACGGGCGTCCTTTTCCTTCCCGCGTTTCTTCTGGCCGTTTGGCTGCTGGCCGCCCTCCCCCTGCCTAACAAGGATGACCAGGCGCTGCGCAAGCCGCGGAGCCCGATGGACAAGCAGGCCCGCAGGGCGTTTCTGAACCGTTTCGCTCCGGGGTTGCTGTTGCTTTTCGTGTTCTACTTCTTCCTGATGGCCTTCCGGGATTTCCGCGACAACTACGGCGTGGAGATATTCCAGAGTCTCGGCTATGGCTCCGACCAAACCGGCCTATTCACCCGCGCCGAAACTCCCGTGGCTATTGGGTCGCTGATCGTCCTGGCTCTGCTCAACGCGGTGAAAAGCAACCGGATGGCGCTCATGCTGGCCTACGGGTTCATGATGCTGGGAATGGTGATCCTCTTTGGTTCGACCCTGGCGAAGAACCATCAGATGCTCGGCGGATTGGCATGGATGGTGGCGACCGGACTCGGAACCTATCTCGCCTTCGCGCCGATCAACGCGGTGCTTTTCGAACGGCTGATGGCGGCAAGCGGAAGCGTCGGCACCGCGGTTTTCGGCATCCAGCTCGCGGATGCGATCGGTTACACCGGATCGGTCGTCGTCCAGCTCTACAAGGACCTCGGCAGCCCGAAGGAAACCCACCTCGCCTATTTCAGCCATTTCTCCCTGGCGATGGGCGTCGGCGGGTGCGTCCTCTCCGTGCTCGGGGCACTCTATTTCCATCGGGTGACCCGCCCTTCCCCTACACCGCCGGTCGAATGAAACGCAAGACTTGCGAAATCGTCAGAAAATATCGCGTTTCTGAAATCGACTCCACCCAATCAATTCGGTAAGATTCAGACCTCGCCAGCACCATGCCATTCACGATCAACCACCGCACTTACGCCACCTCCGCCCATCCCATCGCCGTGATCTGCCTCGACGGTTGCGCCGACGAATACCTCAGCACCGCCATCGCCCGCGGGATGATGCCGCGCCTCGCCGCCATGGCCAGGGACGGCTGGCGCGGCATGGTCCGGGGCGCGCTGCCCTCGTTCACCAACGTCAACAACACCTGCATCGTCACCGGCGTGCCGCCCAGAGTCCACGGGATCTGCGGGAATTTCTTCCTCAACCCCGAAACCGGCGAGGAGGTGATGATGAACGGCCCGGAATACCGCCGCTGCGGCACCATTCTAACCGCCGCGGCCGATGCCGGGCGCAAGGTGGCCTTCATCACCGCCAAGGAAAAACTCCGCACCGTGCTCGGCGACGGCGTCGTGGAACGCGGCGGCATCGTGTTTTCCTCGGAGAAAGTCGATGAGGCGAAAATGGCGACCCACGGCATCGACAACGCCATGGAGATCATCGGCAAGCCCCGCCCGGAGATCTACTCGGGCGACGCGTCGATCTACGTGCTCGAAGCCGGCGCCGCCCTCGCCGAACAGGGCGTGGCGGATTTCCTCTACCTATCCACCACCGATTTCATGCAACACAAGTTCGCGCCGGAAGCACCCGAGATCCTCGACTTCCACGCGAAAATCGATGCCGCCATCGGCCGCCTGCTGGACGCGGGCTGCACCGTCGTTCTAACCGCCGACCACGGGATGAACGCGAAGAACGACGCTAGCGGAAATCCGAAGGTGATTTTCGTCGAGTCCCTGCTGCGCGACAAATTCGGCGACAATCTCCGCGTGATCTGCCCGATCACCGACCCCTACGTGGTCCATCACGGCGCGCTCGGCTCGCTGGTCATGGTCCATCTGGAGGACCCGTCCATCCGCCCGCAAGTCGCCGAATACCTCTTCGCCATGGAAGGGGTCACCGAGGTCCTCACCCGCGAGCAGGCGGTGGACAAGCTCGAACTCGCCCCGGACCGGATCGGCGATCTGGTTGTTCTATCCGGACGCGACTGGGTGCTCGGGAAATCCCCGGAGCACCACGACCTGAGCGTGCTGAAAGGCGGCCTGCGCTCGCATGGCGGCCGCTACGAGGAAATGGTCCCGCTCGTTCTATCCAAACCGCTCACCCCGGAACTCCGCCGCCTCGCCGAGGGCGACCCGCGCAATTTCGACGCGTTCTATTTCGCCTGCAACGCCTGAACCGCTTTCTCGCCCATGACCTGGTCCCCCATCCACTGCCCCGCCTACATCGCCGGCCAAGCCGTCGAAACCGATTCGATCCTCGAAGTCCGCTACCCCTACGACGGCTCCCTAACCGGAACCACCGCCCTGGTCGGCCGCGAGCACCTCGATGCGGCGATCCGTGCCGCGCTCGACCCGTCCAACAAGACCCTCACCCGCCACGAGCGCTCCACCGTCCTGCGCAAGGCGGCCGGGTTGTTAGCCGACCGCCGCGAGGAGTTCGCGCGCCTCATCACCCGCGAAACCGGACTGTGCATGAAGGAATCCCGCTATGAAACGGCGCGCAGTTCGGACGTGCTGGAATTCGCCGCCATGGAGGCGCTGCGCGACGACGGCCAGATCTATTCCTGCGACATCAGCCCGATGGGCAAGGCCCGCCGGATCTTCACCACCCGCTACCCGATCAGCCTGGCGGCCGCGATCACCCCGTTCAACCACCCGCTCAACCAGGTGGCCCACAAGCTGGCCCCGGCCATCGCGTCCGGCGCGCCGGTCATTCTCAAGCCCTCCGAGCGCACGCCTCTAACCGCTCTGAAATTCGCCGCGCTGCTTTACGATGCCGGCCTGCCCGGTTGGATGCTCTCCATGTTCACCGGCACCGTGGACGAGGTCATCCACCCGATGATCGAGGACCCCCGCACCGAGGCGGTCACCTTCACCGGCTCGGTGGAAATCGGCAAGGCCATCGCCAAACGAGCGGGCTACAAGAAACTCTGCCTCGAACTCGGAGGAAACTCGCCGCTCATCGTGCTGGCCGACGCCGATCTCGACGTGGCCGCCAAGCTCGCCTGCGAAGGCTCGTTCCGCAACTCCGGCCAACGCTGCACCGCCGTGAAACGCATCCTCGTCGTCCCTGAAATCCGGGAGGCCTTCACCGCGAAGTTCGTCGAACTCGCGAAGACCTATCTCTGCGGCGATCCGGAAGACGAGGCCACCGTCGTCGGCACCGTGATCACCGAGGCGTCCGCGAAACTGCTGGAGCGCCGGGTCAACGACGCCGTCGCCATGGGCGCCACCGTGCTGCTAGGTGGCGGCCGCCGGGGCGCGCTGCTGGAACCCGCCATCCTAACCAACGTCCCGCGCGAGGCGGAGGTGGTCGCCGAGGAAAGCTTCGGCCCGCTCGCCCCCATCGTCACCGTCCGGGATTTGGACGATGCCATCCGATATTACAACTCCGGGCGTTTCGGCCTCAGCAGCGCGGTGGTCACCAACGATCTCGCCGCCGCGATGAAAGCCGCCAAAGAACTCAAAACCGGCACCACCAACATCAACGAGGTCCCCGGCTACCGCCTCGAACACACCCCCTTCGGCGGCGTGCGCGACTCCGGCCTCGGCATCAAGGAGGGCGTCACGGAGTCCATGAAGTTCTATTCCCACGTGAAAACGTTCTCATTGCCCTGGTAACAGGATCCGACCGCCCCCATTTATCCAACACCAACTCCCATGAACCTGGAAAATCCCTATCTGCTTCTAACCCCCGGCCCGCTTTCCACCTCTCCCACCGTCCGCCAGGCGATGCTGCGCGATTGGTGCACCTGGGATGACGACTACAACGTCGGCGTGGTTACTCCGATCCGCGAGGGACTGGTGAAACTCGCCACCGCCACCCGTCCGCAGGATTACACCACCGTGCTGATGCAGGGCAGCGGCACGTTTTCCGTGGAAGCGATGATCGGCACCGCCGTCCCGCGCGATGGCAAACTGCTCGTTCTCGCCAACGGAGAATACGGCAACCGACTCGGCCGCATCGCCATCACCCTCGGCATCGAAACCGTCATCCACGACTCCGGCGAACTGGCCCCGCCGGATCTATCCAAACTTGAGGCGGAACTCGCCGCGGATCCGTCTATCAGCCACGTCGTCGTCGTCCACAACGAGACCACCACCGGCATGCTCAATCCGCTGGAGGAGATCGCGACCATCGTCAAGGGGCACGGCCGGATCTTCCTCGTCGATTCGATGAGCGCCTTCGGCGGCATCCCGCTCGATGTCGCGGCGCTCGGCATTGATTTCCTCGTTTCCTCGGCCAACAAGTGCATCCAGGGCGTGCCGGGCTTCGGTTTTGTCATCGCCCGCGTTGCCGAGTTGGAGAAATGCAAGGGCCGCTCACGCTCGGTCTCGCTGGACCTCTACGACCAATGGCAGGGAATGGAAAAAGGCAAGGGCAAGTGGCGCTTCACCTCGCCCACCCACGTCGTTAGGGCCTTCGCCCAGGCGATGAAGGAACTGGACGAGGAAGGCGGGATCGCCGCCCGCCACGCCCGCTATTCGGAAAACCAGCGCCGCCTCGTCTCCGGCATGGAGCGGCTCGGCTTCGGCTGCATTCTGCCGCACGGACTCCACAGCCCGATCATCACCGGTTTCCACGATCCCGCGTCGCCGGACTATCAGTTCCAACGGTTCTACGATCTCCTCAAACAGAAGGGCTTCGTGATCTATCCGGGCAAAGTCACCGGCGTCGATAGTTTCCGCATCGGCACCATCGGCCATGTGTTCCCGGAGGACATCGACCGGCTGATTGAGGCCGTGGGCGGCTCCATGTATTGGCAAGCCTGATAGTCCGCTCCAGCATCGCCCGTCCGTTTCCCAAGCCCGATCCGCCCGACCGCACAATATGTCACGCTTCGCCGCCAACAACCTAACCGTCCTCATGCTGGCATCCGCCCTGCCGCTCTCCCAGCTTTCGGCCGGACCCGGCGCCGACAATCCCTTCGGTGGCAAACGCGTGCTGATCGTCGGCATCGACGGCGTGCGCTCGGACGCGCTGAAAAAACAGGTGGATGAAGGAAAGGCTCCGGTGATGGCGAAAATCATCGCCGACGGCACGGTCACCTGGAACGCCTATGTCGGCGGGGATCTCGGCACGCCCACGCAGCAGGCCACCTCCAGCGGCCCCGGCTGGACAAGCATCCTAACAGGAACCTGGATCGACCTCCACCATGTCAACGGCAACGGCTCCCCGCCATGCGACAAGCCGGAGTTGGCCGGCTCCTATCTGGTCGGCCAGGCACCCCATTTCGCCAGACGGCTCAAGGAGGTCGCGCCCGCTGCCTATGTCAGTTCGATCTCCAGTTGGAATTGGATCGAGGATTACCTCGTGGCCGCGCAACCGGAGGTGATCGACCACCACGAGAAGGGCATCGCCGACAGTTATCCGCCGCGTGACGCGGATGTGAAGAACAAGGCCGTCGCCCACCTGGCCACCGCCGATCCGGACGTGCTGTTCCTGCACTTCGATCAAGTGGACGGTGCCGGTCACCACACCGGGTTTTCCCCTTCCAGCGCCGCCTATCTGGAGGCGATCACCACGGTGGACGGGCTCGTCGGCGAGATTCTAACTGCCATCGGCAGGCGTCCGCGGTTTGCCGAGGAAAAATGGATGGTCATCGTGTTGGCCGACCACGGCGGCACTCCGGGCGGTGCCCATGGCGGGCAGTCGGAGGGCGAGCGGATCATCCCGCTGATTGTTTCCGGAGGCGGCGTGCACAAGGGAGTAAGCACGGCCAGCCCAGGCATGGTGGCGGTGCCGGCCACGGTGATGCGCTACCTTGGGGTAGGGATTCCGGCGTCATGGCGCTTTGCGGGGGATGCGTTCGCGACCGGCCCCGATCTAACGGCCACGCGGAAACCGGATGGTGTCCGGTTGGACTGGATCCTACCCGCGGCGGGGATTCCCGGTCTAACCGGTTTTGAGATTTTCCGCGACGGCACCAAGCTCGGCAGCCTGCCGCCGGGCCGGAATTCGTTCACCGATCCCGCGGCCCGACCCGGTCCGGTGGTCTATGAACTGGGGTTTTCCGGCACTCCCGAGGCGCGGCTCCGCGCCCCGATCTATCTATCCGGACCGGGCGAGGTGGCCTGGGACGACTCCCACGGCAACTCTTTCTGGAACACCGCGGACGCCAACTGGTCCGGGGGCCTGGTGTATTCCGACGGCCTGCGGGCGTTGTTCACCGGCACCGGCGAAACGGTCCACATCCGGCCGGAAGGCGTCTCTCCGTCGGCCACCCGGATCATCGGCAACGGCTCCTACACCTTCAACGGCGGCCCGATCGGCGGCACCCTCGAAAAACGCGGCACCGGCACGCTCACGCTCGAATCTCCCAACCGCTTCGCCGCCGTTTCCCTGGATGAGGGATCCGTCATGCTGGGCCACGGCGGCGCACTCGGCGGCGGCACGCTCGCCATCAGAAAGTCCGCCTCGGTGGCCGCGTCCGGCCAGGTGGTTTTGCCAAACCCGGTGGCCTTGTCCGCCGATGGTGGCGTCACCACCACCCTGATCGCCAAAAACGGCACCACATTCCAGTTGGATGGCATGATTTCCGGCGGCAACCCCGCCTCCACCTTCTTCGTGAACACCGACACCGCCGGCGGCAGCACCGGGCTGATCAAACTCACCCACCCGCGCAATTCCTTCCAAGGCACCATCCGGATCAACCGCGGCGGCCTCGCCCTCACCACCGATTCCGCCCTCGGCCATCCGTCCAATCCGCTGTTCCTCGATATCGGCACCCCGCGCCAGATCGGCCTGCGCTTCGATGCCCCGCTGACCTGCCCGCGCCCCATCCGCCTGGGCCGCGGCCGGCAGGTGATCGATACCAACGGCAGCCCTGTGGCGCTCACCGGCCCGGTGACCGGCGACGGACAGTTGGTCAAATCCGGTCCTGGCACCCTCACTCTGGCCGCCACGACCGCCCACACGGGGGAAACCATCGTTGAAAACGGCACCCTCGCGGTGAATGGAAAACTGGCATCCTGTCCGGCCGCCCTAACCGTAGCGCGGAACGGCACCCTCGGCGGCACCGGAACCGTCATGCGTCCGGTCGTCGTCGATGGCACCCTCGCCCCCGGCGCCAACGCTTCCGGCACCCTCTCGCTCACCGGCGATCTCACCCTCCGAGCCGGCGCCATCTGGACCGTCCGCATCCCCGGCCCCAACGCCGGTCCACCCGCCACCGTCGCCGCCGAAGCCATCCGCATCGCCGCCACGCCGGATGCCAAACTCACGGTCCGCCTCGATCTATCCGCCCTCAAGAACCTCCCCACCCGCGAACGTTCGTTCACCCTCGCCACCGCCGCCTCCCCGCCCACCGGCCTCACCCCCGACAACTGGCACATCGAAACCACCTCCGCCAACAACAACGCCAAATGGTCAATCCGGACGGACGGGAAGGAAATCAAACTGGTTTGTGGTGGGAAGTGACAAGCCGTCTCTCCAATCCGCCGGGCGATGGCATGGGGACCGGACCGAGACCGCCAGGCTGCCCGCCTTCAACATCGGGTCGATCCGCCACCGATGGCGGGTTCGCCCCTCGATCCGCTGAGGGCGCTCCTTTTCGCCGATAACGGAGCGGCTGTCAGGGAAATCATTCGCCAAATCCATGCGAGCGGGAGGATCGTTCCCGACGCCATTCGCCGATCGTGCATTGTTTGATCCGCTTGAAAAACCGGCACAAGTCGTCGCTGCTGGTGAAGCCGAAATGTTGGGCCATGTGGTCAACCGTCCAGGTCCGGCGCAGCAGGTGCTCCGCGATCAGGTCGGCACGCATGGCGTCGATCACCTGCTTGGGCGAGCGACCCAGGGACTTGTTGAATTTCTGGCGGAGAATCTCGCGCGAGACACCGAGCGCGCGGCATAGTTCATCCACCCCCGGCGCGCGCCGGCTGATCCGCCCCTGAAGCCAGCGCAACGCCGCCGTGACCACCGGATCGGGGTGCTCCACCTGGCCGGTGGATTCCCTAACCACCAGCTTCTTCGGCGGAATCAGGATGTGGGTTTGCGGATCAACGGCCTCGCCATCCATCATCCTTCCCAACAACTCGATCGCGGCCCGGCCGACCATCCGGCCCGGATAGTGCAGGCTGGAAATCGCGGGACTGGTGGCATGACAGAAAACCACATCGTCGCAGACGCCGAGCACCGCCACATCCTGGGGCACCCGCAATCCCACCTGATGGGCCGCATGGATCATCCACACCGCACAAAGATCATCCTTGGCGAACACGCCGCAGGGCAGCGGGAGCTTGCGGAGGGCGGCCATCGCCGCCTGGTGGTTGCGTTTCGCCCGCGTCGCCGCAGGAAACCGGCTGGTGGGAATCTGGATCTTGCGGGCGGTCTTTCCGTCACGGGCCAGCCGCTCGACGAAACCATCCGCCCGTTGCAGCGAATAGGCCCGATTATCGTCCACCACGACCGCGAAGTGCGGGAGTTGTTGGCGCAGGAAATACTCGGCCGCCATGATTCCGGTCAAGCGGTTGTCCAGCGTAACGCGTGGAAACGGCTGGCAGCGCGGCGGGGTTTCGGTGCTCAGGTTCACCACCGCTATGCCCCTGCTCCGCCACTCCTTCGCCTCCTCGGCGGTGAACCGGAACACCAGCAGGCCGTCGCCGCGCCAATGGCGGTCGATGCGGGTCGGCTCGATCTCCCTAGCGTTCGGCTGTTCGAAATCCAACTGCATCGCATGCCCGGCACGGGCGTGGTCGAGGATACCCTTGAAAATCCGGAAACTGTAACCCTTGGTCCAATCGATAAGCCTCACCCCCACCCGGCGCACCGGATCGGCGGCGGATCGCACGGGGGCGGTTTTCCCTGACGTTGCCATGACCCGACCAATCGAGCACGCCCTGCGAAATTGTCAATTTGAATTGCACTTCTGCCATTGAAAACCTCCCCGCATTCCGGCGATACTGCCATAGTCGTCCGGCCGTTTCCCGCTCCCGCGCCGGCGTCGCGTTTCCGCACACCACGATCCAACAAACCAACCACCGCCCAATGAAAGCCAAACTCCGCACTCCGTTCTGGTCCTCCCTCGCCGCGCTCACCCTGGCAGGGTCGGCATCCGCGTCCGCCGCCAACCTGACTTGGAACAACGCCGGCCCCACGAACAACTGGAACACCACCGAAGCCAACTGGACCGGTGGTGCCACAATTTTCACCGCCGGCGACAATGTCACCTTCACCGGAACCGCGGGCGAGACGATCACCGTCGCGGCGGGCGGCATCACCGCGGGAACCTTCACCGCCAACCACACCGCTGGAACCTACGCGTTCAGCGGCGGGTCGATCACCGGCGGCACCCTGACCAAAACCGGTAACGGCATTCTCGCATTCAACCAAACCAACACGTTCACCGCGGTCTCGGTTAGCGGCGGCCCCAACAGCGCCACGGCCGCCAATGGCGCGCTGGTGTTCACCGTCAGCAACGCGCTCGGCACCGCCCAGCTCAATCTATCCAACACCGGCACGATCACCGCGATCAACACCAACGGCACCAACATCACCGTCAACAATCCCATCGCGCTGACCGGTACGGCATCCGTCCAAACCAATTTTCTCGGCAAGAACGCCACCACCCAGACCTACAACGGATTGATTTCCGGGGGGACCACGACGGGCACCCTGTTTGTCAATATGGATGCGTCGGCCGCTTCCGGTGTCATGTTGTTTGCCAACCCGGCGAACACCTTTGCCGCCAATCGGATCACCGTGAACCGAGGGGTGGTCGCGATCACCGCGGATGGCTCGCTCGGAGCCGCCACCAATACCTTGTTCCTCGACACCACCAGCCTGAACGGCGGCCTGAGGTTCGACGCAGACAACATCAACATCACCCGCCCGGTTCAGTTCAACGACTACGCGCGCATCAACGTGAATGGCAAGGCCGGCGCGGAGATCTCGACGGCGATCACCGGAGCCGGCGGCAACCGGGGGACCGCTTATACCATCTCGGGCGGCTCGCTGAAACTCAGCGGTGCCAACACCTTCTATCATTATCTCGATGTCGCTTCGGGCGGCACGCTCGTTGTGGCCAATCCGGCAGCGTTGGGCACGGCAGCCGGCACGGCGGACCGCACCCGGGTTTCCTCCGGCGGCACGCTGGTCCTGGACAACCTCACCTATGGCAGCAACGAGAACCTTGAACTCAGCGGCACCGGTGTTTCCTCCGGAGGCGCGCTGGCCGCAACCGGCAACTCCGTCTTCAACGGACCGATCACCCTTCTGGCCAACGCCTCCGTCCAGGTGGGTTCCGGCGCTTCACTGGCTCTTGGGGGCTCGCTCGCCGGAGCATTCGATCTGACCAAAACCGGCGGCGGCTCCCTCACCCTGAGCGGGGCCTCGCTCCACACCGGAAACACGCGGGTGAGCGAGGGGAGCCTCTCGCTGACGGGAGCGATGGTCCCAACGGGCGGATTCACCGTTTCCCCCGGCGCGTCGCTCGACCTAACCGGCCTAGCCACGCCGCTCGCGCTCGGCTCCGGAGCCACCCTAACCGCCGGCCGCACGGGCAGTCCCGGCACGGATGTCTCCGGATCGTTTTCCTCCGACCTCGGAGCGGTGCGCGTCCTCGAAGGGAACTCTATCGGAACCCTAACCATCAACGGCGGCCTCACCCTGAACGGCGGCACCGTCCATTACGATCTCACTAACAATCCAGCCGGCGCCAATGACACCATCGGGGCCAGCGGAGCACTCGATCTGAGCGCTTCCACCGACATCAGCCTCAACCTTGCCGACGGCACCCTTGGCGCGGGCAGCTACACTTTGGTTCAGGCCGGGTCGGTCACCGGGAGCGTGAGTAATCTCAGCCTTTTCGGCTTGCCGCCCGCCGGCACCAGCCGACAGAGCTACACGCTCAGCACCACCACGGTTCTCAACGCGCTCACCCTTGATGTGGCCGGCGCCTCCGCTTCGCTGGTGTGGACCGGAGCCACCAATGGTAACTGGAGCACGAACAACCCCGACGAAAACTGGAACAACCTGACAACCCCCGACCCACAGGACCGATTCTTCAACTCGGACACGGTGACGTTCTCCGATCTGCCATCCCCCGGCCCGGTGGCGGTCGATATCACGACCACGGTTTCTCCCGGGCTGGTCACCGTCAACAACAGCACTGCCGGAACGACCTACACCCTGGGTGGCACCGGCCAGATCTCCGGCGTCGGCAGCCTTGTCAAATCGGGGACCGGCACCCTGTCGATCACGGGCGACTCTCACGATTTCACCGGAACGGTGCAGCTCAACGGCGGCATGGTCGAGGCCCAATATGTGGCGGACGCTGGCTCCATCAGCTCGCTCGGCAAGGGTAGCACGCTCTCCTTCGACGGCGGGGGGCTCACCCTCATCGACACCGCCAGCAACTCCTCCAACCGCAGCCTGTCGATTGGCGCGGGCGGTGCCACGCTGGCCGTTGCGGATGCGGCATACTCGCTCACACTCAGCGGTCCTCTATCCGGCAATGGCGGCCTAACCATCGGTGGTGCCGGCCGGGTGGTTTTGAGCGGAGCGGGGAACCGCGCGGGCACCACCACGGTGCAGAATGGCGCCACCCTTGAAATCTCCGGTTCCGCGCAGCCCGGCGAGGGCGCATTCACCGTCGATGGCACGCTCGCGATCAACCTCTCCACAGCGCTCGGCATGACCCAAGGCATCGGCGGCACCGGTTCGCTGGTGAAGCAGAACACCAACACCCTGACCCTTCCCACCGCCAACACCTACGGCGGCGGAACCACCATCAACGGCGGAACCATCCTCGTTCAGGATGGAGGCTCCCTTGGGTCCGGACCCATCGCCCACACCGGCGGCCAGGTGCGTTTCAGCTTCGGCGACGGCACGACGACCGTGATTGGAAATGATATCTCGCTCAACGCCGCCGGGCACCAGACCTTCATCACCCGCGGCACGGCGGATGCCGCCCCCACGGTTCCGACCACCGTGCGCCTCACCGGAAAGATCTCGGGCGGGATCGCCGGCCAAACCTTCCGCTTGGTGGATAGCGCCACGACTGGCAATCACTTCAACGTGCTGGAAGTGCAAAACGCGACCAACGATTTCCTAGGCACCATCGAAATCTGGCGTGGCACCCTCGCCATCACTTCGGATGGCGCGCTCGGCAATCCCGAAAATGATATCATTCATTTCTCGGAGAACCTGCTCGGCTCGCTGCGCTTTGACGCGGACAACATCACCCTGGCTCCCACCCGCGCGATCCAGCTCGCCGCCAATGACGATCCGATCAACACCCAGGCGTTCACCGCCACCATCCCGGGCCCCATTTCCGGTGACGGCCGCTTCGTCAAGCAGGGCACCGGCCGCCTCATCCTGTCCGGCGCGCTCACTCACACCGGCACCAGCACCGTCGCCGAGGGCACCCTTGAAGTCAACGGCACCTGCTCGGCCTCCACCGCCGCGGTGACGGTCGCCACCGGGGCCACCCTCGCGGGCACCGGCACCATCGATCGCCCGGTCACCGTCACCGGCACCATCGCTCCGGGCGTCGGTGGCGTGGGCAAGCTCACCACCGGAGTCACCGCCAGTGCCAGCGCCACCACCATCAACGGCACCTTCGCCTGCGAGGTCGCCGGCGAAACCACCGACCTGATCGAGACCACCGACCTCATCCTCGGCGCGGCCTCCTCGCTCGCGGTCACCGACTCGGCCGGAGTTTATCCGCGGGTGATCGCCACCTACAGCGGCGCCCTAACCGGTACCTTCGCCACGGTGACCTCCGGATTCTCGGTGGACTATTCCACTCCGGGACAGGTGATCGTCAGAAAGGGCGGCTACGCAACCTGGGCCGCCGCCAATGCCGGTGGCGGCGCTGCCAACGCGGACGCCGATGGCGACGGCGTCGCCAACGGAGTGGAATACTTCATGGGCCAGACCGGCAATTCCTTCACCGCCAACCCGGCCGTGGTCGGAAACCAGGTCACCTGGCCGAAGGACAACACCGTCGCCGACGCCAGCTACGTGGTCCAGGTGTCCTCCGACCTGCAAACATGGAACCCCGCTCCCATCGGCGATGTCAACGATACCGGCACCTCGGTGATCTACACCCTGCCTGCCGGCCCCGGCCCTCGCTTTGTCCGCCTGAGCGTCACCATCAATCCGTGACCCCTTGCCGGGACTTGGCATTTTGCATGTATTTAATGGAAAAATGCCATTCCCCACTTCATTCAACCACCGTATTATCAGACCGAAGTCGAGACCCGACAAACCCCAGACCAAACAACCGCTAGCTAACATCCATGAATACCACGTCCTCCAATCTCGCACGTTCCGTGCTTGCCGGTGCTTTCGCCTTTGCCGGACAGGCGCAGGCCGCGAATGTCGTTGTCAACTCGTCGTTTGACAACGACTCCGGCAATCCGATCACCACCACCAACGGAACCAGAACCATCAGTGGCTGGGGAAGCATCCACCTCTACAACCACACCTACAACGGCACTGAAGGGCCGAAACTCGGATCGGTGGGCACCTTCCCTGCCTATGGTCTCAATGATGACATTGTTTTCACCGAAGGCAGCGGTCTGAGCGGCACCTACAAAGGGGTGGGCTCCGCAAGCCAAACCGTCAACCTGGCCACGGCCTTGAGTGCGCCCACCATGACGGCCATCGCCAATGGCTACGGGCAGTTTTCCTTCAGCTCGTGGATGAGCGGATGGAGTGGCGACGGCAACACCGTGGCCACCCGCCTCCGGTTTTTCGACGCCACGAACGGAACAGGCACCCTTCTCGGAACCTTCACACTGGACCGCGGCGTGACCACCAACCAGGTCAACACCGCCGACAAGATCGTCAATCCCGGCGGGGCGAACAATGCGACATCCATGACGGACCCCGACTGGTGGGCGCTGTATGAGAGCCAGAATACCGTGCCCACCAGCGCACAATCCATCATCGTGGATTTCGTGGCGGGGACGGGCCATGTCAATAGTGGTGGCAACGACTGGTATGCCGACCACGTGGTGGTGGACATCGTTCCCGAGTCGTCCGTTGCGCTTCTGGGTGGGCTAGGAGCGCTGGGGCTTCTGCGCCGCCGCCGCGATTGATGGAAAGCTGGCCATTGGCCGGTATCCTGATCAGACTTCAGCCCCGCATGCTCAACCCATGCGGGGCTTTTTCCTTGTGATGACCTCCAACGATCCACCTAAACTCCAGACGGCCCGGGCACTGTGGCTGCAATCCCGCTTTGAGGATTCCCTGCGGCTGTTTGACGAGGTGCTGGAAGAACATCCTGACCTTCCGCTCGCGCTCATCGATGCCGCCCGGGCCAATGGCAGCCATTACCGGATTCTCAAGGCCGAGAGTCTGCTTGACCGCTGCCTTGCGGCAAACGGCGAAAACCCGGAGACACTCGCCCTGGCCGGCCCCACCTACCGGATGATCCACCGCGGGATCAAGGCCCTCCACACCCTGGAGAAGGCCGTATCCCTAGCTCCGGCGGATCCGACCAGCGTTCTGGAACTCGCCCTGTTGCTGGACCGCGCCGACCGCGGTGAGGAAGCCCTCCGGATACTCGGAGGCACCCTGGCACAACACCCGGATTTCGTGGAGGGAAGGTATTTCCACGCGCACCTCAACGTCCGTATCGGTGATCGGGCCGCCGGCCTGGGAGTGTTGGAGTCCATCGCCGCCGATGAGGGCCAGCACCCCTATTTGCGCGCCCGGTCCTTCCACGCCCTGGCCGAGGCGGCGGACCGCGCGGGCGAACCCCGGCAGGCGATCACGCAGGCCGCGCGTGCCAAATCCCTGGCATCCAAGGACGATGTGAATCACCTCCGGCAAATCGCATCCCTCCTGCGCAAACAAGGAGATCAACTGGCCCGGATCTTCTCCCAATCCCGGCTCGACGATTGGAAACAGGAAACCCATTCCCCGGTGACCTTGCTGACGGGCTGTCCGCGATCCGGAACCACGTTGTTAGAAAAGGTTTTGGACGCCCATCCCCGCATCCGCAGCTCGGATGAGCACGCCCTGTTCGCCCGCTTCCTGGCACCGGTCGTTCTCCAACCGCCCGGTCTAGCCGGAACAGGTGACGCCGGGCAGCGACTGCTCCGGGCCACCCGCGAAACCATGGACCAACTGCGCCATCAGTATTTCACCGGCATGGAGGAACTGCTCGGCGAGCCGCTCGACGGCCGGATGATGTTGGACAAGAATCCCTCCCTAACCGAGACCATACCCGCCTGGCTGAGGATGCTGCCCCATTCGAAGATCCTGATAGCCATCCGGGACCCCCGCGATGTCGTCCTGAGTTGCTACCTGAATCACTTTCCGCTGAACGCCTACTCGCTCGGTTTCCAGACGCTCGAGCAAACCGCGCTGCGCTACGCGCGGGAAATGAAGTTCTGGCTCGGAATCCGCGGCAAGCTGCCTCGCAGCCAATGGCGGGAAGTGAGATACGAGAACTGCGTGGCGGACCTTGAGAATACCGCCCGGGGCGTGGTCGAGTGGATGGGTTTGCCGTGGGACGGGGCGGTGCTGGCGTATCGGGAAAAGCTCAACACCCGCCTCACCCAGTCCCCCACCTATGCCGATGTCAGGTCGCCCGTCCACACCCGCTCCGTGGAACGGTGGAGGCTCTATCGGCAGTGGCTGGCGCCTCTGGAACCGATCCTTGCCCCCTTCCTCCGGGAATGGGGCTACGCCCGAGACTGAAATACCTCCGGCGCAAGGGATTGGAATGGGTTCGTCGGGTTTTCCTGTCGATGCCGACCCCTCCGACCGGGTTGCGATTTTGCCATCATATTTTGGAAAATCGTCATAGCGCTCTTGCGTTTGGCGGCGTAGCGTGGCAGAGAAATCGCCATGAAACCACGCCCGATCATCTTCGCCGTTTCCGCGCTCCTACTGCCCGCCACGGGTGCGAATGTCACTTGGGACGCAAACACCGGCACCACCGCTGCCCAGGATGGCGCCGGCAATTGGAATACCGCCAATACCAACTGGTGGAACGGTTCCTCGAATGTGCAGTTCATCGGTGGTGACAATGTCACCTTCGGTGCCGCCTCCGGCGCCGCGGCGACAATCACGGTGGACGCGGGCGGAGTGACTCCGGGCAACATCACCTTCAGTGCGCCAGGATCCGGTTCCTACGTTTTCACCGGCGGCGGCATCACCGGCGGCGCGGTGGTGAAGAACGGTTCAAATGGCGTCCAGTTCGACAACGCCAACTCCTTCACGGCGATCACGGTGAACGCCGGCGCCAATTCCCAGACCGACGGCGTGAATCCCGGAAAATCCATCACCCTAACCATCCCCGCCGCTTCCGGCTACGCCACCTGGGCTGCCGCCAACGCCGACGGCGATGGTGTCGCCAACGGAGTGGAATACTTCATGGGCGAAACCGGAAGTTCCTTCACCGCCAACCCGGCCGTGGTCAACAACCAAGTCACCTGGCCGAAAGACAACACCGTCACCGACGCCAGCTATGTCGTCCAGGTTTCCTCCAACCTGCAAACATGGACCACCGCTCCCGTTGGCGATGTCAACGACACCGGCACCTCGGTGATCTACTCCCTGCCCGGCGGCCCCGGCCCGCGCTTCGTCCGCCTGAGCGTCACCATCAATCCGTAAAGCCCCACAGGGTATGGCATTTCGCCAAATGTTTTTGCGAAAATGCCATACCCTGCTCCGTTACACACCCTACCATACCAACTCGACTCCTCCATTGCCGCCATGAAACCGAAACACCTCCTTCCCGCCACACCCCCAACGTTTCTATCCTCACCCGTAGGCGTCTTTTCCCAATCCCTCCTGCTTGCAATCGCAATTGGAGTCTCTTCCACGGAACATGCCGCTGCCGCCGCTGATACATTCACAAGTGGCACCGCGTGGGCAACGGGCACCAACTGGTCTCTGGGATACTCACCGACGGCCTCGGACAATGTCCTCATCAGCCGCACCTCCACTGCCACCCTTGGCATCAACGGAAGCACGCTGCCGGCTATCACCGTCCAGGATATTGGAAACACCTCCACCGCCTCCATCATTCTGGAAAACTCAAGCGGGACTGCAGGTGCATCGGCTCTGCTCACGCTCAATGGTGGCCGCGGAACGGGCGTCCCCCTCATTTCCACCACCACCAACCTTTTCACCATCCGCAACGGTACCACCAATACCCTCGGGCTCGTGCTGGGAGCTTCGGGCGAATTCAGCGTGGGCGCGGGCGGACTATCCATTTCCAGCAACATCACAGAAACCGGCGGAACCCAGTCCATCACCAAGACCGGCACAGGCACACTTACTCTGGGCGGCACCAACGCCTTCGGCGGAGGGTTGACGCAATCGGCCGGCGCACTCCGGTTGGCCAATGCTTCCGGGCTGGGAACCGGCACTTACACCGTCGGCACCGGTGCCACCACCGGCGCCACCGGCACCTTGGGAGCGGCTGCGCTAACAATCGACTCAACCGCCAATTTCACGGTCGCAAATGCCATCTCATTGCCGACTCCCGGAGCCGCCACCACTTATACTTTCCTGAAAGACTCCGCGAGTGCCGCAGGCGGGAATATTCTCGAGTTTGCCGGAAGCATTGGCGGTGGTAACTCGAATCTGACCCTCTATCTGAACTCCGATACGAGCAGCGACAACACCACACGCTATCGGCTCAGCGGCAACAACACCCTTGCCGGAACGATCAACATCAACCGGGGCGTGCTCGAGGTGAATCACGCCAGTGCCCTTGGCACCGCGGGCGTGAGGCTCGACAGCAACGTCAACACGACAATTGGCAACTTGTCGTTCCAGGTGAGCGGAACCTTCGGCAATGCGGTGACAATCACCTCCGCCGGCGCCTATCCCATCGGCGTCACCGCCGGGAATACCGCGATTCTAACCGGCACAGTGACTTCCTCAAGCGCCTTCCAGAAAGCCGATGCCGGGACGCTCGTGCTTGCCGCAAACAACACCATCAGCGGCACGCTGGCCGTGAACGTTCTCGGCGGCACGCTCCAGGTCGGCAACGGCGGCACGACCGGTTCCCTCGGAGCCACCACCGGAGCCATCACCATCTCCGGAGGAGCCACCCTCGGTATCAGCCGTTCCAACGCCATTTCACTAACCAACAACATCACCGGCTCCGGCACGCTCACCAAGAGCGCCGCAGGCACGGCCACCCTATCCGGAACCAACACCTTTTCCGGCGGCACCACGATCGGCGGAGGGCGCATCGCCATTTCCTCCGCCGCCAACATCGGTGCCGGCGACATTGCTTTCAGCTCCGTTGGCACCGGACTGGAGATATCCGGAACCGCGGTGACCCTCGCGAACAACATCACCCTCCCGACCAGCGGCACCGGCAACATCACCCTGCTGACCGCGAACAACAGCTCCACGGTGATCAACGGCAATATCTCCGGCGGCGGCAGCGGCACCGTCCTATTCTTCCAAGGCGGCGCCCAGAGCCAGAACACCGGCGCCCTGACGCTGAATGGAAACAACACCCTAACCGGCACGATCAACATCCAGCGCGGTCCGCTGATCCTCGGCAATGCCAACGCGGCCGGTTCGGCGACAATCCTGATCGATAGCAACAACGCTCCTGCGGGGGCCTTGCAATTTGGAAACAGCTTCACGCTGAACAACAATATCACGATGCAATACTTCGCCTCCACACCGTCGCAACGGCTAGGCGTGGGCACCGGACTTTCCGGCGTGCTCGGCGGCGTGATTTCCAGCGCGGGCGGTGCCGCCGGCATCGATAAGGTCGGCTCCGGTACCCTCACTCTAACCAACACCAACACCTACACCGGCCAGACGGTTGTCTCCGCCGGCACCCTGGCGCTCTCAGGCAGCGGTTCGATCGCCACAAGCCCGTCGATCATCGTCGGCGCGAGCACCACCTTTGATGTCTCCGGAGTCACCGGCGGCTTCACGCTCGGCTCCGGCCAGACGCTTTCCGGCACGGGAACGGTGGTCGGAAATCTAACCGTATCCGGCACCCTCGCACCCGGAAACAGCCCCGGCGATCTCACGTTCAACGACAACCTCGGTCTCGGTGGCTCGCTCAATCTCGAAGTCACGGGCATTACCTCCGGTCTGTTCGATCGCCTCATGGGCGACGGCTCCAACACCCTCACCCTCGGCGGCGTTCTGAATCTGAACAACACCGGCTACACCGCCACTCTCGGCGATGAGATCACCGTTTTCTCAGGTTGGGGTTCCATTTCCGGCTCGTTCACATCCATCACCGGCACCGACCTCGGCGGCGGCCTAACATGGGACACCGGCAGCCTTGCCACCCTCGGCAAACTGACCGTCATCCCGGAACCCGCCACCACCTTGTTGGGTGGAGTCGCCCTGCTCGGCCTCCTGCGTCGCCGCCGCGGGGAATGAGGTGACAACAACAGGCGGCGCAACACCGCCGGGCCCACGCGAGTACGACATGGGAATCAGCCGAGCATCCGAAGTCGATCGCACTCCGCCTCATTCTCCTTCGTTTTCTGCGAGGTGCCGGCACCACGCGGAGCATCCCACCGGACGGTAGTTCGCCACTTTTGCGCGTCCCCCATTCCTCAATCCGCCAATGCGGCCCGTCCGGTCACGCGCGAAATTCGACAATCGTTTATCGCGCCTCTCGCGATGGCGCATTCATGACACCCTAACGTCCCTCCCACCGCCGTTCCGGGCCTTGCCTCCCCACCCCGAACTCGCGTCTGGCCCTGGATCGGACCGCCGGGCACGCGGTCGGAAGCTGTTCGGCCAGCAGGGCGCGGACTTCGCCGAGAATCCCCGGATGCGCCTCGGCCAGGCGTCTCAGGACTGTCAGCGAATAGGCCTTCACCGCCGCCGCGGCCACCCCTCCGAGCGCGGCGAACGCCACCGCCATCACCCGACCCTCCAGATTTCCGGGAATCGGCGCGGTCTGCATCAACCGGAACACCGCGCGGACCACCGCCGGATGCAAGCCCGGCTTGGACAAATGGTCCAACATCGCGGCCAAATGGGAGCCCACCCATTCCGGATGCGCCTCACCCACCACCGCCACCACCCAGGCCGACCGCTGGGCCAGCAAACGGTCACTCCCGGTCATCAGCGCGACGATTTCCGCGAATTTTGCGGGATCATCCCCCACCCAGGCCGCAACCTTGTCAGTCTGCGCCCTGCTGTGTTCCCGCCTCAGTACCGTGATTGGATCGAATGCCGCCATAGTGGTGCGGACCGATTCTGGCACACCGCTGGCGTCCGGCCAAGCCTGCAAATCCGGTGGGGCCGGAAAGACCCGACTTGACCCAGCGGGCGATTCGGACTCCAATCGGACCGATGCCCAACGTTCGCTCGATCAGCCCCCTATCGCTCGCCTCCTGCCTAACAGCCGTATTTCTCACAGGCTGCGAAAAACCAAAGCCGCCTCCCCCCGCTTCGGAGCCGTCATCCGCATCGCAGCCCGCGCCTCCCTCCGCCAACCCCTCGTTTGCCCGCTTGAAAGGGAAATGGCAACGCGCGGACGGCGATTACGTCCTGCACATCCGGGACGTTCTGCCGGGCGGTCGCATCGATGCCGCCTATCTGAACCCCAATCCGATCCATGTGTCCAAAGCCGAGGCTTCGGCCAACGGACCGAACCCAAAAGTATTTGTCGAACTCAACGACGTGAACTATCCCGGCTGCACTTACGCGCTGACCTACAATCCCGCGACCGACCAGTTGGCGGGCATCTATTTCCAAGCATCCATGGGCCAGCGGTTCGAGGTCGTGTTCCAGAGACTCCCCTGATTCACTCCGCGGCTTGACATCTAGGCCACCTGCGTTCCTATTTCCCCACCTTTCCGCTCGTCCCCATGACCGCTACCCTTCGCATTCTCGCCTGCGGCTCCGCCGTGCTTCTATCCGCATGTGCCAGTCGCAGCCTCCCACCGGAAAACGCCGCCCATCGGTTTGCCGCCGAGCTATTCAAGGGAGCCGAAAAATCCTCGGCCTCCGTCGAAACCCGCGCCGCCGGATACCTCGCCGCCGCATGGGAAGCGTCGCGCCTGCTCGATTCCGCAGCGGTCGCGGACGATTCCCGGCAGATCTACAACCACTCCGCCACCGATCTGGCGGTCCTGCTGCGCAAGGCCGACGGAGGACGCCTCTGGAACCACCCCATCGATCTAACCGCCAATGGCCGGACCTATCGGCTCCGGTTCGCGCCGGGAACCCGCGACGGCATCTGGGATCCGGCGTATTTCACCGCGCTCGAAGCCGCTGCGGACTATCAGGACAAGGATTTCAAAATCCATAACACCGTTGAGGGCATCGGTGGCACCTTGGTCGGCATCCACAAGCCGACTCCCCTTCCCGCCCACTCGCCCAAAGTCGGAATCTCCTCGCCCGTCACCGCGGTCATCGACTTCAACGGCAACACCGCCACTCTAACACTCGTGGATCCGACCAAGCGCGACCGCGTCCGCATCGCCGGTGCCAACCGCACGCTGGCGGCGGATTTCTCGGCTCCGCTTTCCTACTATCCCCACGAATCCGAAATCTGGCACGGACTGATGGGCGCGCTGCGGGTTGACAGTTATATGAAAACCACGGGGTTGTATATCATGCAGGCCTACGACCCGGATCGCATCCCGGTGATTTTCGTCCACGGTTTGATTTCCACCCCCCGGATGTGGCGCAGCGTGATCAACGAGCTAGAAGCCGACCCCGCGTTCCGCAAACGCTACCAGTGCTGGCTTTTCGGGTACCCTACCGGCAATCCCCCGGCGTATTCGGCGCTGCGTTTCCGGCAGGAACTGGCATCCGTCGCCAAAATCCATCCGGATGCCAAACCCATCATCCTGGTCGGCCACAGCATGGGCGGGCTGGTCTCCCGCATGCAAATCACCACCCTCACCCGTGAGTCATGGAATGTGATAGGAACCGCCAAAGCCAAACGCCTGTTCGCCAAAGTCAAACCGGGCGACATCGTCGATCAGGCGTCATGTTTCCAGGCCAATCCGCGCATCGGCCGCGCGATCTTCATCTGCACGCCGCACCGCGGCAGCGACATGGCGCTCAGCCGGATCGGTGAAATCGGCGCGCGCCTGATCTCGCTGCCCGCCAACCTAACCAACCTGGCCGCCCGCTCGCTGGGAGATTCGATCGGGGTGATCACCGGCAATCCGGGCCGCATGCCGACCAGTGTCAGCGGCCTCTCACCGACCAACCCGACGCTCAAGGTGCTCGACAACTCGCCGATCCTTGTTCCTCACCACTCGATCATCGGCGACCGCGGCAAGGGCGACACGCCCAACAGCAGCGACGGCGTGGTCGCCTACTGGAGTTCGCATCTGGACAGCGCCAAGACCGAATGCATCGTCCCCGGCCCGCACGGCGCCTGCGAGATGCCGGAAACCATCGCCGAAATCCGCCGGATCCTCCGCACCTATCAGGAAAAGCGGTGAGACGTCACGCCGCCTTCCGCTCGGCGGTCAGTTTGGATACCACCACCAGCACCAGAAATCCGAGCGGAATGGTCACGATCGCCGGTTGGCTGAACGGCACGATCGCCGTGGCGGGATCCCATCCGTAAACGTCCTTGTAGGCCTGGGCGCTGAGAAGAATCCAGCCGAGCGAGGACACCATTCCGGTTAGAATCGACGCGGTGATTCCGCGCTTGGTGGTGCCTTTCCAGAACAACAGCATCAGCAGCGAAGGCAGATTCGCCGAAGCCGCGATGTTGAACGCCCAGCCGACCAGGAAATTCACGTTCATTTTCGAAAAACAGATCCCCAGCGCGATCGCGATGATGCCCACCGCCACCGAGGCGATTTTCGCCGCGCGCACCTTGCCGAATTCGTCCAGATCCACCCGCATCACATGGCTCATCAGATCATGCGCCACCGCGCCGCTGGCCGCCATGATCAGTCCGCTAACCGTGCCTAACACGGTCGTGAACGCCACCGCCGAGATCACCGCGAACAACAATTCGCTGATACTCCGGGCCAGCAGCGGCGCGGCCATGTTGGAATCGGTCACATCCAGCGCGCCGCTGGTCATCGCTCCCAACCCGAGGAAAAGCGTGAGCACATAGAAGAACCCGATCGCCGCAATGCCCACGATGGTGCTCTTGCGCGCGCTGGCCTGGTCCTTCACCGTGTAATACCGGATCAGAATGTGCGGCAACGATGCGGTCCCGCAGAACAACGCCAGCATCAGCGAGAGGAAATCGAGTTTGTCGGTGAACTTGTCGCCACGCACCTTGCGGAAGGTCGGACTCGATCCGGGGGCCATGAAATCCGCGCCCGCGGTCGGTTTTTGGAAATACACGGTGGTCGTGGCACCGTCCGACTCGGCGATTTTCACGTTGTCCCAAAGGATCACCTCGCTGTGCTGCATGGTGTGCAGATAGGCGAATGACCCCAGCGGTCCGGTGGATTCCACGCCACCGGGCAGTTTCGACGCGTAGCCCACCGGCGCGAGGTCGCACTCGCCGGCATTTTCACCCTGCGGCAGTCCGTTGACCCGCTTGCGACCGTCCTTGCCGACTGTTAGGGTTTGCGCCTCGTCCAGCAAACCGTCGGCCCGCTTGCGCCACACCACCACCCTGCCGTCGGGATGGCGGACCCTAACGAACGGCATTCCCTTCCACCCGCCGTCCTCGGACATCACCACCGATCCCTTGTCCCACACGGCGGCCTCCGCCTGGACGCCCCGCTCCATCAGCCTCACCGGTTCGCCGGCGGCGGTGGTCGGCTTGGTGGTCACGCCGCGCGCCAGAATCAGCACCGTCATTCCCGCGCACAGCACCACCAGCAAGGTGCCCTTGATGAACTGCACCCAGGTGGTGGAAACCATCCCGGCCGTCACCACAATGAAGGTCACGATCGCACCCACGCCAATCACCCCGGCGTATTGCGGCAAGCCTAGCAAAGGCCGCACCAGCGCGCCGGCCCCGACCATTTGCGGAATCAGATAGAAACAACTGATCACCAGCGTGCTGATCGCCGCGGAGAGCTTGATGCCGCGCGAGTTGAACTTGTTGTCCAGCGCGTCCGCCAGGGTGAAACGGCCCAACCGCTTCAATGGCTCGGCGATGATGAACAGCGCCACGATCCAGCCGGCCAGATAGCCGATCGAGTAGAGGAATCCGTCGTACCCGAAGAACGCGATCATCCCGCAAATCCCGAGGAACGACGCGGCCGAAAGATAATCTCCCGCGAAGGCCACCCCGTTCACAAACCAGTGGATCCCGCCCCCGGCGGCAAAGTATCCGGCGGCGGATTTGGCCCGCCTTCCCAGATAGACACTGATCCCGATGACCGTGGCCGCGAACGCCAGAAACACCAATATCGCAATGAAGGAACTGTGATGGAGCATGGCTGTGGATCAGTTTTTGTGACAGCGGTTCAGATAGACAAGCGCCAGCGCCAGAGCGGCGACGATCAGGCCGAACCCATAGGTCACGGCCAGATTCACCCCGGCCAGCACCTCGCGTTTCATCCATTCCGGACGAAACGCGCTCAGCACCATGTAGCCGCCATAGCACAACACATAAACGGCGAACAGCCGCAGACCGGTGCGCGTGTTGCGCGCCACGGTCCGCTCGTCCTCCTGCTCCGCCGGTTTTCCGGCGTGTTTGAAATCGAGTCCTGCCATTATCTGGGGGGTATTTGGATGGGTTTGCCCGTCCCGGACCGGCAATTCCGGAACGCGGCGGGAATCCTCATTCCACAGGCAAGGGCACCGGTTGTCGAGAAATCTTCGCGACCGATAGGCACAAATTTTCCGAGACGGCCGAGCCCTCGGATTGCGATTGCGCTCCGCCAGCCGCCATGATAGGCATCCTCCACCATGCAATGGAAAGGACGCAGACAGAGTGACAATGTGGAAGACGCGCGCGGCCAAAGCGGTCCTGCCTTCGGCGGTGGCGGCGGCGGTTTGGGCCTGCTGATGACCATCGGCCGGATCTTCGGCATCAAGGGGATCCTCGCGGCCGTCGTCCTCGGTGGCGTGCTGTGGAAACTGGGGGTCATCACTCCGTCCATGCTGTTCGGCGGCTCCTCCCCTGCCGGACTAACCGGCCAGGCCGATATCAGTCCGCGCGAACAGGAAACCTTCGATTTCGTCAAAACCGTGCTCGCCGATACCGAGGACGTTTGGACCACCGAGTTCAAACGCGCCGGAAAACGCTACGAACTCCCGGCCATGACCGTCTATCGGGGGCGCGTTTCCACCGGCTGCGGCACCGGCAGCGCCGCCATGGGGCCGTTTTACTGCCCGGCCGACCGCAAGATCTACATCGACCTCGCGTTCTACGACGAACTTGCCCAAACCTTCAAATCCCCCGGCGATTTCGCCCAGGCCTACGTGATCGCCCACGAGGTGGGCCACCACGTCCAGCAACTGCTGGGAACCTCCGACAAAGTGGCCGCCATGCGCGACCGCCCGGATTATAACCAATTCTCCGTCCGTCTCGAACTCCAAGCCGATTTCTACGCCGGAGTCTGGGCACACCACAACGCGAAATACCTCGAACAGGGCGACATTGAGGAAGCCATGCGCGCCGCCAACGCCATCGGCGACGATGCCATCCAGCGAAAATCCCAAGGCCGCGTGGTCCCCCATTCGTTCACCCACGGCACCTCCGAACAGCGGATGCGCTGGTTCAAAAAAGGCCTCCAAAGCGGCCGCATCGAGGACGGCGACACCTTCTCCATTCCCTATCAGAACCTCTGACGCGAGGCCTCTCTCCAAATCCAACGCCATCGGGCGTGTGCGGAAACCCGCCAATCATCCTTGAAGCCGATCTCGGGCCGCGGATGGGTCAGAGTCCGAGCAAGGTTCGGAAATGGCGGATGGTAACGTCGAGACCTTCGGCGAGCGGGACGGAGGGCTCCCAGCCGAGTTCGCGACGGGCGAGAGTGATTTCGGGCTGGCGCTGTTTCGGGTCGTCGCCCGGCAACGGCAGGTGGGTGACACAGGACGGTCCGCCGACTTTGGCGAGGACGAGTTCGGCGAGCTGGAGCATGGTAAACTCTCCGGGGTTGCCGAGATTGACGGGACCGGTGAGTTCCGGGTGCTCCATCAGGCGGACAAATCCCTCGATAAGATCGTTCACATAACAGAACGAGCGGGTCTGGGTGCCATCTCCATATAGGGTGAGATTCTCACCACGGAGCGCCTGAACGATGAAATTGGAAACCACACGCCCGTCGTCCGGCAGCATTCTGGGGCCGTAGGTGTTGAAAATGCGGGCAACCCGGATCGGGACGCCGTGGTGACGGTGGTAATCGAAAAAGAGGGTCTCGGCGCAACGTTTTCCTTCGTCGTAGCAGGCGCGGATGCCGATCGGATTCACATTTCCCTTATAGGATTCCGGCTGGGGATGGACGTCCGGGTCCCCATAAACCTCGGAAGTGGAAGCCTGGAATACCCTGGCTCCGGTTTGTTTCGCCAGATCGAGGCAGTTGAGCGCTCCCAGAACGGAGGTTTTCATGGTTTTGACCGGATCAAACTGATAGTGGGGCGGCGAGGCCGGGCAGGCGAGATTGTAGATGCGATCCACGTCGAAGGAATAGGGATCCGTGACGTCGTGGGAAACGATCCGGAACCCCGGCCTGCCGACGAGGTGGGCGACGTTGTGCTGTCGTCCGGTGAAAAAATTGTCGAGACAGGTGACATCGTGCCCCTCCGAGAGAAGCCGATCGCAGAGATGGGATCCGAGAAACCCGGCGCCGCCAGTAACCAAAATTCGCATGAAGGGAGCATAACGGCCAACACCTCGGGCGCAAGCGGATAAGCCGATCGCGGCGGGGAACTTCGTTCATTTTCATTTGAACAAAAACGCCAACCGCGGTAGAACGTCCGCGTGAGCCAGCAACCTGCCGACAACAACCCGACCCCTCCCGCGATCGAGCGGCAGGTGGTGGATTTCTTTGTGGACGGGGTAAAGGTACTGGGCCTGCCGAAGTCGATTGGCGAAATCTACGGGCTGCTTTTCGTTTCGCGCGGGCCGTTGTCGCTGGACGATCTGGTTGGATCTTTGGGGATCAGCAAGGGCTCGGCCAGCCAGGGGTTGCGAGCGCTGAAGGTGCTGGGCGCAATCCGCGAAGTGCAGGTGGGGACGGAACGACGGGCGTATTTTGTGGCGGCGGTGGACCTGAAACGCCTGGTGGGAGGCTTCATCCGCGAGCAGATCCGCCCGCACCTCGAGAGCGGACGGGTGAAAATCGGCAAATTGGAGGAAGCCGCGAAACGGGAGACCGACCCCGCGAGACGCGAGTTCCTCAGGGACCGGCTCGATCGATTGGAGCGATGGTTGAAAAACGGCGGACGCGTGCTGCCGGTGATCCAAAAACTATTGGGAGAATGAGCGACGCCGATCCGAACAAACTGGCGTGGTATTGCGTCCGCACCCAGACGAAGCGCGAGCACATCGCGGCCGAGCACCTGCGCGGGCGGGATGGCGTCGAGGTGGAGGTATTCTGCCCGCGGTTGCGCTACCGCAAGCCGACGCGGCGCGGCACCATTTGGTGGCTGGAGCCGCTTTTTCCGGGCTATCTTATGGCAAAGTTCCGGCTGGCGGAAGCCGACCGGACGGTCACGTTTTGCCAAGGGGTCAGCGGACTTGTTAGATTCGGCGCGGATGTGCCGGAAATTCCGGAATCGTTTGTGGAATCCCTGCGCCGGGAATACCAAGCCGACGCGGGCGAAAGCGAGATTCTAACCGTTTCCCCCGATTTGAAGAGCGGCGAGGAAGTGGAAGTGGCCAACGGCCCGCTGGCGGGCATGAGCGGCGTGGTGGTGGAGATCGCTCCGGCGGCGGAACGGGTCAAGATCCTGCTGGAGTTTCTCGGCCAGCCGCAGGTGGTGGACATCGATCTGTTCTCGATTCTCCTTCCGCGGAAGCCGTTGCCGCCGAAGCCGGGGATGTGAGCGGGCTGGAGCAAGATGCGCCAGCCGCTTTGCTCCTACCAAGCCGCCCGGTTGCGGGCCGGTGGACTTATTGATAGACGGGCGTCTTGTGCTGGGTGAAATAGCCGTCGGTGATGTACATGCGGCCGGTGTAGTCCGGCAGCGGTCCCGCGTCGGGCGGCATTGGCACGCTCACGGTGGCATCTTCCGGTTGGGACGACGCGATATTGACCGGGGTTCCGACGGAAACGAGGCGGAAGAATTTCGGAGCGAGGTTCTCGTGCATGCGGATGCAGCCGTGGGTGCAGGGTTGGTGTTTCACCCAACCGGTGTGGAATCCGTAGTTCGGCTTGAACTCGCACCAGTAGGGCATCGGCGTGCCCTTGAAGATCCAACCGGGACGCTTCTTGGCGAGGAACGTCTGCATGATGCTGTCACCGCTATAGGCATAGCCGTGGGTGTTGGCGCGATGCTTGTGTTCCTTGTTGAAAATGGAGAAATTGCCGGCAGGTGTGCTCGATCCGGGCGCTCCGACGGAAACCGGCATCGCCATCAGCATGGTGGACCCCTCCATCACATAAACCCGCTGCTTGGACAGCGAGACCTTCACCCGTACATTGCGGGGATTGGTTGGCAGTTTGGTGGGCACGTCATAGGCCTGATAGGCGGCAAGGCTGGCGCTTCCGACACCGGTGGTCGAACAGGATGGAAGCAGGGCTAACGCCGCGGCGGCGGCAACAACTAGGAGCGGTTTTGCATTCATGATCGCGGGATTTCGCAGCCAAACTGGACCATTTCCGCCGGAACGCAAGCGGAATGCGCCGACCCGCGAAAATCGCCCGACGCTCAGACGTGGATCGCGTGACCTTCGGCGGCCAGCGTCGCCTCGTGGATCACCTCGGACATGGTCGGGTGAGCGTGGATCGTGGAATGGATGTCCTCGGCGGTGAGTTCCTGATCGAGCGCCAGACCCATTTCGGCGATCAGTTCGGTGGCGTTCTCGCCGATCACATGGGCGCCTAGCAACTCGCCGTGCTGTTTGCCGAAGAGCAGTTTGGCGAATCCGTCCGGCTCGCCTGAGGCGATGGCCTTGCCGATCGCCGCAAACGGGATTTTCCCGACCGTGTACTCCACGCCGGCCTCTTTGAGCGCGCGCTCGGTGCGGCCCACCGAGGCCACCTGCGGGTGGCAATACGTGCAGCCGGGGAAATTGCGGACCTTGCGCGGCGTGTGGCCGTCCACATAGAGTCCCTCGACCGCCTGGATCGCCTCGAACGACGCGGTGTGCGCCAGCCACGGCGGTCCGGTGATGTCACCGGCGGCATAGACTCCTGGCAGCGAGGTTTCGTAGCGGTCGCCCACGGTGATGAAGCCGCGGTCGGATAGAGCCGGCTGCATCCCACCCGGGAGCACCGGCTGGATCCCGATCGCCACCAGGCAGACCTCGGCACTGATCACGCCGTTTTCCTTGGGGCCTTCGACAGTTAGATCGACATGGGTTCCGTGGTCGGCGGTGGCGGTGACCTTGGTGTTGGTCAGGCAGCGGATACCTTGTTTGATGAGGGATTTTTCGAGCGCCTCGCCCACTTCGTCGTCCTCCACGGGCAGCACGCGCGGCAGCATTTCCACCAGCGTCACCTTGGTGCCGAAGGCGTTGTAAATGTAGGCGAACTCCACGCCGATGGCCCCAGCGCCGATGATGATCATGCTTTTCGGCTGTTTTTCCAACACCATCGCCTCCTTCGAGCTGATCACCGAGGTTCCATTGAACGGCAGCGGCGGCAGCGGACGGGACTTGCATCCGGTCGCGATGAGGATATTCGCCGTTTCCAGCGTCTGCACGGTACCGTCCGCAGCGGTTACGGAAACCTTGCCCGGAGCCTCGATCGCGCCCGTTCCGCGGACGTAATCCACCTTGTTTTTCTTGAACAGGAACTCGATGCCGCCGGCGAGGCGGTTGGAAACCTTGCGGGACCGGCCCACCACCGCGGACCAATCATAGGAAAGTCCCTCGATTTTCAAGCCGAACTCCGCCGCGCGATGGGCCAGCGTGTGATAGATCTCGGCGTTCTTGAGCAGCGCCTTGGTGGGAATGCACCCCCAATTCAGGCACGTGCCGCCGGCGCGGTCCGCTTCGACGCAAGCGACTTTGCGGCCGAGTTGCGCGGCGCGGATGGAAGCGACATACCCGGCGGGGCCGCCGCCGATGACAATGAGATCGTAAGCCATAATCGTGAGTGAGATGAGGTTGCCCGCGGAGCATGGCCCACGCGGACGGGATTGTCAAAGAAGGAAACGCCACCGGCGCGCAAGGTTTCCCTTATCTTGCCACCTGGTTCCCGGCTCATCCGTTTTGCGTCCCCATCAAGTAGGTGTCCATCGCTTTCGCCGCGCGCTTTCCATCGCCCATGGCCAGAATCACGGTCGCGGCGCCGCGGACGATGTCGCCGCCGGCGAAGATGCCGGGAATGCTGGTCATGCCGGCGTCATCGGTGTCGATGTTGCCCCATTTGTTGAGCTTGAGGTCGGGGCAGGTGGCGGTTAGGAGCGGGTTGGCGCGGGTGCCGATGGAAACAACCACGGCATCGCAGTCCAGGACGAACTCGGAACCGGGAACCGGCTTCGGGCTGCGGCGGCCGGAGGCGTCGGGCTCGCCGAGTTCCATCCGCTGGCATTTCATGCCGCTCACCCATTTTTTGTCGTCTCCCAACACTTCGAGCGGCGCGATGAGGGTTTCGAATTCCACGCCTTCGGCCATCGCGTGGTGGACTTCCTCAAGCCGCGCGGGCATTTCCGCCAGGGTGCGCCGATAGACGATCATCGCGCGTTCGGCGCCGAGGCGTTTGGCGGTGCGCACCGCGTCCATTGCCACGTTGCCGCCGCCGACCACCGCCACGCGTTTCGCGCGGAGCACCGGGGTATCGGCGTTTTCGGCGTAGGCCTCCATCAGATTCACGCGGGTGAGGTATTCGTTGGCCGAATAGACTCCCTTGAAATTCTCGCCGGGCACGTTCATGAACACCGGCAGGCCGGCTCCGTTGGCGATGAAAATGGCATCGAAGGATTCGCGCAACTCGGGCAGGGTATAAGTGCGGCCCACCACCACATTGCACTCGATTTTCACCCCCGCCGCGACGAGTCGTTCGACCTCGGAGTCCACGATCTCCTTGGGCAGGCGAAACTCGGGGATCCCATAAACCAATACGCCGCCGGGCTTGTGCAACGCCTCGTAAATCGTCACATCGTGCCCCAGTTTCACCAGTTCGCCCGCGGCGGTTAGACCGGCGGGTCCCGCACCGACGACGGCCACCTTCCTGCCCGTGGCGGCGCGCGGTTCTATCGGAACCACCCCGGCATGGGCGCGCGCCCAATCAGCCACGAAGCGCTCCAGATAGCCGATGGCCACCGGTTTTCCCTTCACCCCGCGCACGCACTGGCACTCGCACTGGGTTTCCTGCGGGCACACCCGACCGGTCACGGCGGGCAGCGCGTTGTCGCCGAACAAACTGCGCGCGGCCGACGGCAGATCGCCATCGACGACGAATTCGAGAAACCGCGGGATATTGACCATCACCGGACAGCCCTGCACGCATTTGGGTTCCTTGCACTGGATGCAGCGCCGCGCCTCCAACAGCGCGAGCTGTTCGCTGAACCCGAGGTTCACCTCGCCGAAGTTCGCGGCGCGCGCGGCGGCATCCTGCTCCGGCATGTCATGCCGGTCGATCTTCATGCGGTCTTTGAGGGGTATGGTGCTCACGGGTGTTGGGGAAAGGTTCGGAAGCGGTATAAATGATTTCGGAAGAATAATGATCGGGAATGTTATCTTCTATCGGCACATCGCATTTCAGCCTCTGCCAATCCTGCATTCTCCGTCGCTACAGCATTGGTTGGCCTTCTCCTCGAAATCACGGTAGGTGCCGAGACGGTCGGCCAACAGATCGAAATCCACCAGATGGCCGTCGAACTCCGGGCCATCCACACAGGCGAACAGGGTCGATCCGCCCACATCCACGCGGCATCCGCCGCACATGCCGGTGCCGTCCACCATCACCGGGTTCAGCGAAACGATCGTCTTGATCCCGTAGGGTCGTGTCAGGTTGGCCACCGCGCGCATCATCGGCACGGGACCGACCGCGTAAACGATATCCACGCCGCCGGCATCGAGAATTTCCTTCGTGGCATCCGTGACGAATCCTTTCCGGCCATACGATCCGTCATCGGTGCAGACGACAACCTTGCCCAACCGCGAAAGCTCGTCCTCGAAGATCACCCATTCCTTCGAGCGTCCGCCGATCACGCTGATGACTTCCGCGCCGTTGCGGAAAAGCCCCTGCGCCATCGGGTGGACCACCGCGGTGCCCACGCCGCCGCCCACGCACACCGCGCGGCCGGAGGAGATCATCTCCGTGGGATGCCCCAGCGGCCCGGAAATATCGCGGATGGTATCGCCGGTTTCGAGCGCCACCAGTTCGCGGGTGGACTTGCCCACCGCCTGGATCACCAGCGTGATGGTGCCTTTCTCCGGGTCGGCGTCGGCGATGGTGAGCGGAATGCGCTCGCAGCCTTCGGCCTTGCGGACGATGACGAATTGCCCCGGTTGGCGGATTTTCGCAATGCGCGGGGCCTCGACGTCGAGGCGCGTGACATTCGGACTCAGTTGGGCTTTCGCGGTGATCAGATGCATGGAATCAAAGGGCTCGGATGGATTTCCCGGCCGAAGCCTCGCGATTTCGCCGCAGGGCGTCAAGCACCGGATGGCGCAGGGCAAACGCATTTGATTTTTGTTTCAGCGAAACGCAGAGACGGAGAGTGTGAAAAGTGCTTTGCCAACGGCTGGCCGGTGGTGGCCCACATCGGGCCGAAGATCACCTTCAAGGACGGCGACCCCAACAAATACAAACCGGGCCCGCCCTCGCTGCGTGCCGAGGGGTCCGCCAAGTGGGCAAGGTTTACAAATCCGTGCTTGCGTGGAAAGCGGATTTCCCGCCTTCTACGCGGCGGCATCACCGGACGAGTCGCGGTTGACTCCTGCGCCTTTGGCTTCGTCGCCCTGCGGGCACCCCGAGCAGGCCCTCATCCCCGTTTCCTGCCTTGCCCACATCGCCCGCAAGTTCAAGGAAACCCGCTCGGAGTTTCCGCGCATTGGCGCGCGCATCCTGCTGCTCATCGGCTCCATCTACCAGGTTGAGGCCCGCCTCAGGAAAGAAGGTGCCGGTCCGCTCGAGCGCCAGCGCGCCCGCTGGCTCGAATCCAGAAAACCCTTCGACCATCTCCGCAAACTCGTGCGGCGGGTGATCCGCTTCCGCGGAATCACGCCCGGCAGCGGCTTTTACAAGGCGCTCAACTACGCCATCGAACAAACGCCACACCTCGAACCCTGCTTCATGGACGGCCGGATCGAGTGGGACAACAACCTCACCGAAAACGCCATCCGTCCGACCAAACTCGGTCACAAGAACTGGATGTTCATCGGCGGGGAGCACACCGGCTGGCGCAGCGCGGTCATCTATACCTTCGTCGAACAAGTGCGCCGCCACGGTGCCGATCCGTTCGCCTACTTCGAGTGGGTGTTTGAGAAACTGATGCACAACCCGCCGCCGGAGCAACTCGCCGCCCTGCTGCCGTGCGAATGGATCAAGACCCGCCCCGCCGCAATGCTGACCGCCGAGGCCCGCATCGCATAGATGCCATAGCTCTGGCTCCTATGACAAAAATGCGAGAGGGGCTCTGTTGACCGCTTACAGTTCGGCCTTGCACAGCATGCCTTGAAAATCCTGGGGTCTGGGGCTAGCCCCAGTCCGCGCGGCTGTTGCCGTCGCACTCCGCTGTGGAACAATCCAGGCCAAAAATTACGACCGCAACGGCACCAAACTACGACAGCAATTTGGAAACGGCACACGATAGCAATTCGGCCATCAACAGTTACGGCGTCAGCACGGCCTTGCACAGCAAACTCACCAATCTGGAAAACCTAGGGTTTTATTAGCCCATAGCGCATCCATCTCGGCAAGATATGCCTTATCCCGTGACTCAAGCCAACTATCGATTTCCGGAAACTTGTGTCTGACATCTCTTATCACAATGGCGGCCTTCTCGTCCTTCATGCCAAAGATTGAGTTAATGGCTATAATGCTCGCTACATAGAGTTTTGCCTTCTCGGGCCTACTCTCAGGTGGATCCGAGTGCCTTGCCGCATAGGCAGCTCCATTCAGGGCATGCAATGTGTTAGCAATAGTTGCGTTTCTCAATTCTGTTCTCGCGGCCCTCAATTGGAAGAACAGCCATAACAATATTGGAATCGCAATAAAGTTCAGCACTGCAAGACAGTTAAGAATTGCCCGGAGCCTCCCATCTCGAAAATTATATGTTTTCATGCTCAAATTCAGTAAAATTGCTATTTGAATCTGCCGGTGCCCTTTCCTGCGTTATACTCGGCACATGTGTATTCAATGACAAACTCTTTCTCGGCCTCATACCTGCTCCACATGCCGTTAGAACCGCCGCCGTATCCATTGTTGTTCAGCCACGTTGCAACCCCGTCAAAGGGCCTATCCTTTTCGTTCAAGTCCTTTTTTGGTTTTGTATCATGCAGAATTTTGATTCGCAGTGTGACCTTATCGCAACAACACCCGGACGGATCGCATAGTCGCGAAACCATTGTGTTTTTGTTCTTGGTTTTGCTCGCAAGCATATTTTCGACCAACGTCCCAAGATGCGCATCGAGCCCGTCCTCCGTAGTTTCAGCCATTTCCTTTGACCAGTATAAATTGTTATCATGCAAAGGAATATCCGGCGGCAACACCTCCTTTGGCAGGCCGAGATTTGCAGTAAACGGGTGGCATGCTAACGCATAGGCGTAATAACACGTGTTATCTTTGGGAACATCCCATTTCATCTCGCCACCTCCAATAGAATGCCCAATGTATATGTATATTTCGCATTTGCTGACTTTGTGGCTAGTGATTGCATCTTCGTGCATTCCGAGAATATCGTAACGGCAAATCGGATCATTTTTCACAAGCCCATACAGGTTCACCCCACCTTGTTCTTCAATCGGGTCCCGGCTTGGCCATCTCCCGGTTAGCGGGTCGTACCAGCGGTACCCGTAGTAAGTTGCATGCATGCCTTTGGCGTGTTGGGGTGGCTTGTCCAAGGCATTCATTGGCAACGGTTTAGGAGGATTCCGGCAATCGGGAGGTATGGTCCGTTCGGGTGGCCGGACGGTGGCCGGCACGGGCGGATTCTCCTCCCTGCCGGGCGGTTTCGGGACCGTCAGGGGGATCGGGCCGGGGCTTGGATAGGTTTCCCGCATGGCTGGGGGAACCCCTATCACCTCCCCGCTACCGCCGCAAGGGGAATCTGTCGGGCCACCCGGATTCGGGCCGCCGCCGGGAGGACCCGGTGGTTCGGGTGCCGTTGGTTCGGGCGGATCGTTGGGCGGGGTCTCGGGCGCGGGTGGCAATTCGGCAGGTTTCTGCGATTCGGGCTGTTCCGGCTCGCGGTAGCCGTGCTCGTAGTCCAGCGGCAGGGTTCCGTGCGGGTGGGTGCGCGCGTGGACACCCGCGAGTTCCTCGATATTGACGTGGGTGTAGATCTGCGTGGTTTCTAGCCGCGCATGGCCGAGCATTTCCTGCACATAGCGGATGTCGGCGCCGTTGCGGTGCATGGCCGTAGCGCATGAATGGCGGAGCAGATGCACGGCTCCCGGCTTTTTGATTCCCGCGCGCTTGAGCAGGCCGGCGATCCAGGTGCCCAGATAAGCCGGGGTCAGCGGCGTGCCGTATCCGCTCAGAAACAGCCCGCTCTCGCCGGGCAGCCAGGCGAACAGCGGCCGGGATTCCGCCAGATAGCGGTCCAGCCAGAATGCGGCGCGGCCACCCACGGGCAGCAGGCGGCTTTTGCTGCCCTTGCCCTGGCGCACCAGCAGGGTGCGGGCGTCGGGGTCGTAGTCGGAGCGGTCGAGCCGGGTCAGTTCGGTGCGCCGGATGCCGGTGGCGTAGAGGACTTCGAGGATCGTCCGGTTCCGCAGGCCCATGGCGTCGGCGGGGTTGGGCAGGGAAAGCAGGCGGTCGATTTCCTCCTGGCTCAGGGCCTTGGGGAGGCGGCGGGACTGTTTCCGGGGCAGGTCGAGATCGGCCGCGGGGTTGGCGGGGAGGGTGCCGCAACGGCAGAGCCAGGCGAAGAAGCGGCGCACGACACCCAGCCTGCCGGTCTGGGTGTTGACCCCCAGCGGCTCGCCGGTGCGCGGCGAGCGGTATTGGTGAAGGTGGAGCTGATAGGCGGCGACGTCGGCGCGGGCGAAGGCGGCGGGCTTCGCAAGCTGGCGGGAATCCGACCATTCCAGAAATCCCCGCAGCGACCAGCGGTTGAATTCGACGGAAGCAGGCGAAAGCGCCCGCGTGGCGAGATGTTCGAGAAACGCGGCGGCGTGGGATCTGAGGCTGGCGGCGGGTGGCGGCGCGGCAGGAGTGGCGGTTGCTCCGCCCTTGCGGCGGCCGCGCATTCCGATGATGTTGGGCATTCCGGGTTGGCCTGGCATGGGGAGATCCTACGACGGGCCGGGTGCGCAAGGCGAGCTTGACACGAGCCCCGGAAATCCGAATCACGGGATTGGTTTTGATTTGCGGGCGACATCCGGCTCTTTTCCTTCGGGCGGGAGACGTTTGCACACGCCGCAGGGCCCTATTCACCCGCCGGAATGTTTCTCACACTCTCCGGAATGATGCTTACACTCTCCGGAATGTTTCTTACACCCGCCAAAATGTCTCTTACATTCGTCGGAATGATTCTTACACTAGCCAAAATGTTTCTTACATTCTTCGGAATGATTCTTACACTGACCTGAATGGTTCTTATATTCGTAGGAATGTTTCTTACATTGGCCCGAATGTTTCTTGTATTCGTCGGAATGTTTCTTGCACTGGCCTGAATGTCGCTTGCACCCGCGGAAGTATTGCCCAACACCATCCGAGTTCCGCTCTTTCCGCATATTTTTCGTTCCAACCGATAGAATCCGCTTGCGTCCCGGAGACTCTGGCGGTTAGCTATCACCATCCCCGGCGGAAGTCCGGGAATATATCAACACCAACCAACCCACACTATGCCGATATCCGAACAATCCTATGCGGACCGTCTGCAACGCGCCCGCCAACTCAATGCCGCCACAACCGGGTTCGCTCCCCCGTTCGTTCCGGCCGATCCGTCGCTCGCCCCCGCCGCGTTCGGGAGCTTTCTCGACGGGCTCGATACCTCGAACCTCGCCGTCGCCACCGCGCTGGCAGCCTGGCAGGAAGGTGCCACGGCGCGCTCCGCTCTGGTCACACGCCTCAAGGCGGACACCCTCCGCGCCCTGGCGCGGGTGAAAAGCAACCCGGCGTGGAAGGCGCACGTCCCCGCCGTGAAAGCCGCCGCCGACAAACTGCGCGGCTACAAGACGGCCAAACCCGCGCCTCCCGCCGAGCCGCAGCCGGACCAACCGGCCGCCACCCCGGCCAAGCCCGCCCGCGAACAGGGCGACCGCTCCTACGCCGACATCAAACAGCAGGGTGAAGTCCTGTTGGCCGCCCTGCGTCGCATCGCCGGATTCGATACCGGAGCGCCCGTGGATCTCACCACCGGGGCGCTCGGCGCGCTGGTGGGCCAGCTCGGCTCCGCGAACCAATCCGTGGCCGGCAAGGAACAGGCGCTCGCCGGAAACCGCGCCATCCGCCGGTCCGGATTCGATGGCGAAGGCGGCCTATCCGCCCGGATGAAGGCCATCAAGGACGGCGTCCGCTCCCAATACGGCCAGTCCAGCCAGCAATTCCTCCAGATCAAATCCATCCGGCTCTGACCCAAAGTACTCTGGCCTGCCCGCCACTCCGCGACCGATCAAACACCAAGCCCCGCCCCCTCCGCCGCGAGGGGGCGGGGCATTTTGTTTCCCGAAGAACCACATTATTGGGTTTCCGGGAGTGCTCCAGGGCTGAAACAGGTCCCAAAATCGGCCAAGTGGTCCCAAAATCGGCCATGATGAAGATTTTTATTGCGCGGGTTAGGCTAACCCCTATCACGGTTAGGCATGCGCTCCGTTAAACCTTCCCCGTCCCCGCGCTTCCTCCGGCTGGCGAAAATCTTCGGAATGTCCCGGTCCAACAGATCGCTCCTTGCCGTGCCGCTGGCTTCATGGGTTCTGGCCGTTCCCTCGGTCGCCCAGAGCAACTGGAATCAGGAGGACCGGGATGCGGACGGCCTGCCCGACGAATTCGAGCGGCACTATTTCGGCGACCTCTCGCGGACTCCGGCCGAGGACTCCGATCTGGACGGTTGGATCAACAGCCAGGAGTTGGCGCGGGACACCGACCCGACCGCGATAGACCCTTTGCCGGGCTATCTGCTATATGAACGGTGGGACGGCATCAGCGGAACCGCGCTGTCCAGCCTGATCGCGTCTCCCCATTTCCATGAGGCTCCGGACGCCCGGTCGTTCATTTCCTCCGCCCAGCTCATGGTCAACAGCGGCGACAACTACGGCGTGCGCCTGCGGGGCACGCTAACCGCCCCGGTGACGGGCAATTTCCGCTTTTATATCGCTTCCGACGACACGTCCGAACTGTGGCTGGGCAGCGGCCAGGGCAAGTTCACGCGGAGCCGGATCGCTTCCGTTCCGGCTTACACCGGAGCCAACCAGTGGACCGCCTATCCGGAGCAGACCAGCGCGGTCATCCATCTGGCTGCGGGGCAGAAGTATTACTTCGAGTGCCTGATGAAGGAGGCGGGATCAAGCGACAACCTGTCCGTCGGATGGACCTACACTCCGGATGATCCCGCGCTGCCCGCGGTGACATCGGTGGAGGTGATTCCGGGTATCCTGCCGGGCACGTCCACCGTCGTGTTTGAAACCTGCGCCCCTGATCCGCTGGACGCCGATGACGACGGGTTGCCGGACGCGTGGGAATTGCAGATCGGCCTCAATCCCGGCGACAACGGCCTGATCAATTCGGGTGACGGAGGCTACGCGGATCCGGACGGCGACGGGTTCAACAACTATATGGAGTGGGTGAGCGGTGGCGATCCGTATGTGGCGGGGGGCAACCCCGGCTATGTCCAGCGGGACATCTGGAAGAACATCAGCGGCAGCACGGTGGCGAGCCTGACCTCGGCCGCCGCGTTTCCCAAGCCTGCCGGTTCCTCGGCGTTCGTTTCCACTCCGCTTTCCTTCGTCTCGGCCGGCGACAACTACGGCCAGCGGGTGAGAGGCATGGTCGTGCCTCCGCGGGCCGGCAACTGGCGGTTCTGGATCGCCGGCGACGACGCGTGCGAGCTGTGGGTCTCGGGGGACACGCGCCCGTCCGGAAAACGCAAGGCCGCGTTTGTGTCCGGCTGGACCAATCCGGGCGCATACGACACCACCCCGTCCCAGAAGAGCGCCGCCTACACGCTCGGTGCCGGAGAGGCCAGGTATTTCGAAATTCTGCACAAGGAAGGCGGCGGCGGCGACCACGTGAGCGTGGCGTGGGCCTACGAACCGGCCAACTGGGCGCTGGCCTCCGCCGGAACGACCGCCACCCAGAGCAGCACCTACGGCGGCCAGGACGCGTCCCGCGCCATCGACGGCAACACCTCGGGCGCTCCGGCATCGAACACCATGTCCCATACCAACAGCACGACCAATAGCTGGTGGCAGGCGGATTTCGGAACCGACCGGCCGGTGAACCGGATCGTGGTTTTCAACCGCACCGACGCGATCCAGAACCAGCAGCGGCTATCAAACTTCCGCATCTCCGTCATCAACGCGGCCGGAGCGGAAATCACCGTGCAGGATTTCAACACCGCTTCCGGGCAGTATGTGAACGGTTCCATGATCTGGAATCTGCCCTCCACGGTCACCGCCAGGAAGATCAGGATCCAATTCCTCGGCTACAATCTGATGGGCAACGGCTTCATGTGCCTGGCCGAGGTGCAGGCGTTCGAGTGGGTTCCCGAGGCCACCCGCCAGGTGGTGCCCGCCACCGCCCTGCGCACGGCTGTCCCCGATCCCGCCGACACGGATGGCGACAGCCTTCCGGACGCATGGGAGATCCAATACGCGCTCAACCCCACCGACAACGGGGCGGCGGTCCAGTCCCAGGGAGAATACGGGGATCCGGATGCCGACGGCATCGCCAATTTCATCGAATTCATCAATGACACCCTGTCGAGTCCCAGCCCGCCAAACGCTCCAAACGGCACGCCGGGATCCCTCCAGCGCGACACCTGGTGGAATCTGGCGGGAGGCAGCGTCGCCGACCTCGTCCGCGCCCCGGCTTTCCTCGAATACCCGTCCGTGAGGGACCCGCTCGCGGCCTGGCAGACCGCCGCGCGGGCGAATTACTACGGCCAGCGGCTGCGCGGGAGTTTCTCCACCCAGACCGAAGGCTGGTACACGTTCTGGATCGCGGGGGACAACTGCTGCGCCCTCTATCTCAACAGCGGTTCCCACGCGTCCGGACCCTATGCCGCCGAGAACGCGGCCAACCGCAAGTTCGGCAAGCGGCTCATCGCGTCCGTAGGCGGCGAGTCCTTCCTTTTCGGGCCTCCCTCCACCGGGGCCACCGAGTATGACAAGTTCCCCTCGCAGCGCTCCGAACGGATCTGGCTGGCGGCAAACGTGCCGTATTATATGGAAGTGCTCCACAAGGAAGACACCGGCGGCGACCATGTGACGGTGGCGGTTGAGCCGCCCGGAGGAACCCGGGAGACGATCCCGTTCACCTCGCTCACCTCTTTCGTCTATGACCCGGACGATAACGACGACGACGACCTGCCGGACAACTGGGAGTCCCTTATGGGCCTCGATCCCGGCGACAACGGCCGCCTCAACACCGGCGTGGAGGGAGCGCTCGGGGACGCGGACGGCGACCAACTCACCAACCGCGAGGAGTATCTGCTCGGGACCGACCCGAAAGACGCCGACTCCGACAACGACACGCTTTCCGATTTCGTCGAGGTCCGCAGCCTCGGGTCCGATCCCGGCAATGGCGCTTCGGGACTGGGAACCGTCCTGACGAACCTCGCCGGGTCGGCGGGAACCGCCTTGGCCGGGCAATGGATCGCCGGACCGGAAAACACGCTGCTCTCTCTGGAACGGCGCGGATCCGCCTATTGGGATTTCACGCTCGCCAGCGCCGGATGGCATCTGCTGGAGGTGCTCGCCACGCCGCAGGGCAACACCTGGGCGGGTGCCCCTCTCACCGTGGAAATCACCGTTACCCGTCTATCCGATTCCAAGCGGTGGGACATCGGAACCTTCCCGCTGCGCGACGACGAGGGCCAGCCCACCCGCATTCTCACCCTGCTGCCCTCGCTTCCCGCCGGAGCCTACCGCGCCACCGTCGCCATCCGCAATGTTTCGGAAAGCCGCAACATCCGGATCGACAGCCTGCGGATCATCGCTCCGAGCGGTGCCGACACCACCCCGCCGAACGGCATCCCCGACTGGATTGAAGCGCGCCTCGGACAATCCAACGGCATCGACTCGCCCGCCACCAGCCCGGTTTCTCCGGCATGCGTCGAGGGCGTCGCCCGCGATGTCGCCAAGTCTTGGCTCACCGTCGGCACCCAGACGATCCCGCTGGAAGCCGGCATCGACAACCGCTGGTTCGCCAACGTGGCCCTGCCGTCCGATGGCAGCGCCCAAACCCTGACGGCCAGTTTCGAGGACGCGTCCCTCGTCCAGAGCCGGTCGGTTTCGTGGGCAGCCACCAACCTGCTCCCCGCCTCGGATTTCACCATCCGCGCGGGCGACTCGCTGCGCCTGACCGCCCACCCGGCGGGTGACAACTCCGGGACATTCACGGTCAACGGCTCGCTGGATCCGGCCGATTCCCCGCTCACTGCCGTGACGTTCTCCGGCTATCTGCCCACCAGCGCCGCAACGGCGGCCGTCGTCCGGCCGGATCTCGATCTGACCCTGCTCACCGGCGCGTCCGGGACCCTGCAGGGAGGGTGGATCCCCACCGCCAAGGCGGCCTCCGCCTATCACATCGCGCAGGGAACGGACTCCGCCACGTTCCAGCTCCAGTTCAAGGACAGCACCTACACCAAGGCCGTCAAGATCCAACTGGACCGCACCGCCTCCGGCATCAAGGCATGGCAGATCTACGCCAAATACGTTTCCGGCGACCAACTCGGCGCGGACTTCGATTCGATAGCCGCCAGCAACGCCCCCGTCGGCTCGGGCGGTTACGGCGTGATCGCGCTTTCGATCAGCCACTTCTATGCCCATGCTGGACCCATCGAAATCACCGGCCAGACCCCGGTTTCCGCGGCCGCGCCGCTACCGGTGGAATTCACGATCCCCGGCGTCCACACCCTGACGGCCATCCACAGCCCGTCCGGTGTCTCCAAGACCATCGGCATCCGTGTCGTGGCGGCGGATTTCGGCCCCGCTTTCCCGGTCCGCTCGGACCGCTGGCGGGACTGGACGCTTTCCACCAGCATCGCCGCCGGCCTGCCGATCGAATGGGACGGCCGTCTGAGCGTTTCCGAACTCGAACCGCTCGCCGGGGCGCGCCGCCTGCGGGTTGCCGCCACGGGCGACGATCCCGTGCGCCTGGTCGCCCGCACGGCGGTGGACGCCACCGTTGCCGCCAAGGGCACCGTTGATCCCTATCTCGTGGGCGACATCTACGACACCGGATTGGTGGAGGTCATCGAAACCCTGCCGGACGGCACCCTCCATGGCCGGATCTCGGTCGTTGCGGACCGTCTGCCTCCCGGCGGATACATTGAAATCCAGATCTGGGCGGGCGGAGGACAGTTCGCGGGAGGAACCGGAGTGACGAGGCTCTACGCCAGCGCCTTCGATGCCAACGGCGTGGCCATGGTGGATGTTTACTATCCGTCCCAAGCCGCGATCTCCTCGTTCTGCGCCTACTACCGGCTTTACGACGGGGCTGGCAACCTGCTGAGCGGGTATTGAGGAGGTCATGGGTCATTGGTCATCAGTCATTGGTAGGATGAAAAGGCCGCGCACAGCCATTCTCGCCGCCACCGCCGCCGTTCTGGTTGCGGGTGGCCTGGGCCTGTGGTGGTCGTGGCATCCCGGCAAGGCAGGGTCGGCTTCAGGCAGCCAGACACTTGAAACTGAAAACTTGAAACTTGAAACCCGGCCTCCTCTCCATCCCGCGGTCGCCCGCATTGTCGGGGAAGGCCCAGCCATGCCTTACCTGCGGTTCTTCCACCTGCTCAAGGAGATTCCCACCGACCTAGCGGAGCACGACATCGCCGCCCTGCTCGACCTGGTCTCCGGCCCCGCGCCCGAGGCCTTCCGGGAGACGGAATGGGGATCGCTGGCCAACGACATCGAGGAGGCGCTCACCGTGCAAACCCGGCCTTCCGCAACCGTCGCCCGCGGTCTGCGGGACATCTATCGGGACGAATCCCGGCCCCGGATCCAGCGCGACTATGCGCTCCAGCACATCGGCGGCTTCGCCATCTTCCTGGTCCGCACGCGGGACGATCCCATGCCGGAGGCTTCCCGCGAAATCCTGGACTCACTGCTGGCCGATCTGCGTCACGCCGCTTCCGACCCCTCCAAACCCTGGGCCGGAACCTCCCTCAACCTGCTGGATGGCATCCTGCGCGCCGCCGAGTCCCGCTCCATCGTCGTGCGGGATCTGGATCCGGCCGCGCTCGTCGCCCTCGCCCTGCCCATCGCCGGCAATCCCTCGCTCCCGCTCAACGCCAGGCTCCCGGCGCTCCAACTCGCGGGCCGCCACCGTTCGCCGGAGGCCGCCGCGCTCGCACGGAGCTTCCTCGCCGATCCGGCATCCCCGGTGATGCTCGTCCAGTGCTCCGCGGCCGTGCTCGGCCAAGGAGGTTCCCGTAACGACCTGCCGCTTCTCGAAGACGCGCTCGCCTCCGCTTCCCGCCATACCGCGCCCGCCCTCCGCGAGGCGATCCGATCCCTCTCGCCGCCCCAAACCCACCCTTGAAGAATCCCATTTCCAAACCGCCCATCCGTCCATGAAACGAATCCCCCTATGCTACCTCACTTCGCTGGCCGTCCTCTTTTCCTCCGGTCCCGCTTCCGCTAATCCCAAGTTCTATTCGACGTGTAGGGCAAGCTGCGATGCCTGCAAGTCGCCCGCCGAGAATGCGGACTCCACCAAGTGCGATCCTTCCGCTGACGCCGGTGGTATCACAATATCGGTCACCTCCGAAACAAGCCAGGATGATGCCGATGAGCAGTGCGTTGAGAAGCTCGTCAACCCCATCGCCACCACCACCAGCGCCTCCTCCCCGAATGCCCACGGGGTGTCGCTCCTCAACTACCAGCGTGCGGCGCTCGTCCATGACGGCGGATCACCGGACTCCCTCAAATACGAGACCGTCAACGGCGTGCGCACGCCGCGCCAGCTTTCCGCCCCCCGCGCCGTCTTCGACATCACCGATACCGCCGACGGCAAGGGCTACCAGATAAACCAATACTGGAAGGACCAACTGCCCGCCGCGGGAGCGGACGGCATACGCGCCATCCCCTCGGCAGCCACCCCGGTAACCAGCACGATCTTCCGCAATCCCGACGGTGGTGCCGGAACGACCTCCGGCAAACTGGATGTCCTCCACCGGACAATACACCCCACCACCGGCGTCCCCGTGACCAAGGGTGTCCGCTTCGATTGCCCGGTCGGCCAGAATTCTTGGACCAGATCCCACTTCATGGGTGATCCGTCAGAACAGGGAGCGCAGGCTTACCGCACCGTCACCATGGAGCGCGAGATCCATGCCGATGGGACGGAGACCATCACCGAGACCACCTACGATCTCGACAGCGGCGGCACCATGGTCATCACCGGCCGCACCCGGACCAAATACGCCTTCTACAAATACGGGTTTCCGGTGCCTCTGGTGCGCACCATCCTCGCCGCGCCGGCCGCCACCACCGGCCCAACCACCACTTGGACCTATCACACCGATCGCGCCCAGCCCGTTTCCTTCAACAAACCGGCCACCATGCGGGAAAGCGGTGGATCGTGGGCGAACTACACCTATCAGGGCAGCGAGGTCACCGGCACCACCGTCACCAAGATCGTGACCGGATGGCTCGACAATCCCGCCCCTGCCGCCGGCATCGCCCCCGACGAGAACGCCAACCGCGTGGTCACCGTGATCGAGTCCCACAACGACACCGGAACCCTGGGCCGCGAGGAAAAGATCCAGAATGTGACCGTGTCCAAAACCTGGGGCGAACGCCACAAGAACCAAGCCGGCGAAGTGGTCGAGACCACCAACGTCCGGCGCGGGACAGCCACCCTCACCACCGTCCGCACCGGCTACGCGGACGATACCACCTCGGCGGAAGTCGAACGCGGACGCCTCAAGTCCATCCGTTTCGCGGACGGCACCTTCGAACTCCACCGCTACCGGGCGGAGGGGGACAACCGGGTCGAAACCATCGACACCGGCGTCGGCACCGCCTCCGCGGTCACCGACGGCACCCGTGTGGTCAAGACATGGTCCCGCCGCAACGTCCTCATCAAGGAGGAGGTTTCCGACATCGCCTCCGGCATCGCCCTCTCCACCCGCATGGCCATCGCCTTCACGCCGGCGGGCAGCCCCACCCGCTGGGCCTACGACAACGATCCGGACGACTATTCTGAAACCCTCTACGGCTGCTGCGGCATCGACAGCGAGCGCTCCCGTGACGGCGTCACCGCCACCCATTTCCACGACGGACTGAAGCGCCTCACATCCACCAAGTCCCTCGGCGTCACCACCACCCGCGTTTACGGCCACTCCACGGACGGCTATCCCACCCTCGCTGTCACTGAAACAGCCGGAGAAGGAGACGCCGCCCGCACCCGAGATCAGGGAACCACCGTCCACGACTGGGCCGGACGCCTCATCCGCCAAATCTCCCCCGACCTCGACGGCGACGGCCCCCCCGAGACCACCGCAACCACCTACACCAGCCCCACGGAAACCGGAACGCTCTACCCCAACGGAGGCACCTCCGTTTCCACCACCTACCTTGATGGCCAGTCGAAATCCGTCTCCGGCACCGCCGCCGCCGACGCATCCTACCAATACACCGTCGGCACCGACCTCGACGGCATCCTCGGCGCTGTCATGAAGACCACCCTCACCCGCCCCTCCGGCACCGACGCGGGCAACCTGGTCACCGAGACCTATTCGGCCGTCGGCGGTCTCACGCTCGCCGTCAAGACCAACAGCGTCGTCACCGCCACCTACGCCCACGACACCCTAGCCCGGCCCGTCCTCAGCACCGATGGCGACGGCGTGAAATCCCACACCGCCTACAACGCCAAAGGCGAGGCCTACCGCCGCGCAGCCTCCCGCGACGGCAACGACACCATCGACATTGGCGCCGACATCGTCACCGACACCCTGACCGACATCACCGAAGTGCCCAATTTCGGCCCCGCCATCCGCACCCGCGTGATCCGCTGGACCGGCGGAGAATCCAGCCTCGTCTCTACCAGCCTCCGCTCCCCGGACGGCACCAAATCCGCCTCCTACTCCCCCGGTGTCGCCGCTCCCGCCACCACCCTGGCCGCCACCTACCTCGACCGCACCGACGGCATCTGGACCGATACCTCCACCGCCCCCGACGGCACCAAACAAACCACCACCTACGCCAACTGGCTGCCCGTCACCGAAGCATCTTATTCCAGTCTTCCGTCTTCAAGTCTTCTGTCTTCTGTCTCGACCACCTACGATGCCCTGCGTCGCCCGGAAACCTCCACCGACTCCCGCACCTCCGCGCACGTTATCCGCCGCACCGCCTACCACCCCACCAACGGCCTCGTCGTTTCCGTCACCGAGGACCTTGCCGCAGCAGGTGCCACCGACCGCGTCACCGCCTTCGAATACGACAACATGGGCCGCACCGTGACAACCACCCTGCCCGACACCACAAAGACCCGCCACACCTTCACCCTCACCGGCCAATCCGAGGCCACCTGGGGCAGTCAGTCCTACCCCACCTTCGCCACCTACGACGAACAGGGCAGGCTCCGCACCCTGCGCACCAAGCCCACCCTAACCGCCGCCGGTGCACCCACCGATGCCGGAGGCTCGCTGACCACCTGGCTCTACTACCCCAACGGTCGCCTCCAGCAAAAGAAAGACGCCGCTGGAAAAGGCGCCTCCTACACCTACACCTCGGCGGGCCGCATCCTCACCCGCCTTTGGGCGCGGGGCCGCCTGACCACCTACACCCACACCCAGGGATTCCTAACCAGCGTTTTCTACACGGGCGACGACGCCACCTGGGCCGCCTACGAAGCCGCCGCCGGAAATTGGGAAACCGTCAACACCAATCCCGCTAGCACCCAGCAGCAGAAGGATGACGCGCTTGCCGCGATGAACGACGCCTACGCAGCATTCGCCGCCGAGTCGGACGTCTCTACACCGGCGGTTGGCATCGCATATGACAATCTGGGCCGCACTGACACCGTCAGGCAGGCAGGCGTGATAAACGCCGACTTCGGCTATACCGGCGCGTTTCTCACCTCGGAAATCCTAGGTTCCGGAAACAACGCCCGGACGCTGATCCGCCATTACGACGCCGCCGGCCGCCCGCGTTCGCTCGCTGTCGGTCAGGAATACAGCACGGCATACGGCTACGATACCGGCGGCCGGCTCAACCGGATCTGGGATCACCCGGCTCTGGATCAGGGAGAGCCACAAGGCAATCCCTCCTTCACCTACACCTACACCCCGGAGTCCACCTATCTGCTTCAAACCGTGGCAGGCCCTGCCCACACCGTCACCAATACTTGGGAAACCACCCGCGATGTTCTCGCCACCAAGGTCAACGCGTTTACTGTGGGAACGCCCTCGGTCCCTTCCTCCTTCGCCTACGGCGTGAATTCCATCGGCCAGCGGGAAACCGTGGACCCGGTCTCCGGCATGAATTCCACCTACGTTCCCAAGTGGACCTGGACCTATGATTCCATGGGGCAGATCACCACCGCGGCAGACCGCGCGGCGTCGAACCACCGGGCCTATCAATTCGACAGCATCGGCAACTGCCTCTCAAGGAGCGTGGGCGTCCCGCCCACATCCACCGCCACCTACACCCCCAACGCCCTCAATCAATACGACGCGATCACCGAAGGCTCAGTCACCTTCGCGCCAACCCACGATGACGACGGGAATCAAAAGGACGCGCAGATTCTTCCTCTTGGGGCATCAGGTCCTGCCTCTTGCGTCTATCACTGGGACGGCGAGAACCGCCTCGTTGCCGTCAAGGACACCAACGGTACCACCCTCGTCTCCTACGCCTACGACGCATTCTCCCGCCTGGTCTCAAGGACAACCATCGTCAACAACCAGCCAGCCACCACCTGCTACCTCTACGACGGCTGGAACCGCATTGCAGAATACGCTGGACAAGCCCTCCAGAAGACCTATCTTTGGGGCATGGATTTGAGCGGCACCATGCAAGGCGCGGGCGGAGTCGGCGGACTCCTCTCCGTTTCGGCCCACGATCCCGAAACCGGCAACGTTACCTCCGTCCACTATCCAACCTGCGACGGCAACGGCAATATTACCGAATATCTCACAGCTACCGGAGACGTCGCCGCCCATTTCGAATATGACCCATTTGGGAACACCTTGGCCGCCACCGGTGATGCCGCGCAGTTCGAGTATCGCTTCTCCACCAAACCGCAGGATTCAGCCACCGGACTGCTGTATTACGGCTACCGCTGGTATGATCCGCTAACCGGCAGATGGCCGTCACGGGATCCGATTGAAGAAAGCGGCGGCTACAATCTATACGGATTCATCGGAAATGATGGGCTGGATTGGGTGGATTACATGGGCTATGGCGAGATTGTGACGGTATCGGGAATCAACGCCCTCCCGGATAAAGGTGGACCAATTAGGGATTTGATCGACTATGTCGGAATGGAATTAGAAGGTCATGGTATAAATGTTAAGTCCGATAACCGCCATCACAGTGATGCCGGTACTGCAGGCCTGAACAATTGGAACTATATATGTCCAGGCGGCAAACCGTTTGTTGCAGTGCCGTGGTCAAAAAGCATTTTGGACAAGGAGGCGCAGGAATATGCTGCGCGCTGCTGCGAGCCCAGAGAATACTGCAAAAAGAAGGTCTGCGTGGTCATGATCGCCCCGAAAACCCACACTCTTCCGCCCAAAGATGGCTGCTGCAAACTCGAAATAAAAGTCTGGTGGGATCCCTATGACCCCGTTCCCAATCAGGGCATATTCACGGGGACCGAAAGCCAATCATGGTGGAGCCGGTTTGGCGATGCTTACCCGGTGCAGTCCGAGAGCGGGGGTAATCATGATTTCGATAAGTTCACGCGACGCAATCCCTTGTATGACACCAATTGGAAATACGACAAACGCCAATCGCCGAAGCCGCCGGGACCCAAAGGTGGTGTCCCGCCGCCGACTCCAAAGTGGCCGACGAGTGGCAAAACCGCCCCCAATCCGATAGATGCCATCAAACGCTTTCAGAAGGATTGCGATTATACATTCGTATGTCACAGCCAGGGATGCAACATCACAATGCAATTTCTACAACGGGCCTGCAAGAAATGAGGACATTACTGATAGTTTTATGTATGGGTTGGCTTCTGCCGGGGTGCGGAATGGCGGTTTTCGAGTATCATCCTAGACGCTACGCTTGTGCCGATTCCCCGGCTTGGGGCTGCTTGAGAAAGGGGGCCGTCATTGAAACAACGCGGGATATCCTTGTAACGGACTACAGCGGGCACATTCTCGGCGGGGTTGAGAGAGTCTATATTCCTAGCTCTGTTCCGCAGCGAAGTGACAACTCCCGAATCAGCAGCGGAGAGCGTTTCACGGTCGTGTCACTCTCGGAAAAAGGCGGGTATTCTATTACCTGGAATAGCTTAGCACTAACTGACAAGCGTGGAAGAAGCCTGGTTGTCGAAAGGACAGGAGGCCTTTATAGAGACGATTTGTATTCCGAGCAAATGTTGCACGATATCGGCTTTCGATTAATTAGATTGGAAAATGAACCGCACACCAACCCATAGCACTTAAACGAGGCCGCCAACCGCAAATGCCGTGCCAGTCGGGGATCAAAATGCAGTCGGATCGGAGCTTCTTTGGAGAACGGTCCGCGGCGATGGCGGCTTGGCCCTCCCAATATTCGTCAGAACGCCCCAACCCAAGGTCCACCCACGCCAAACCACCGGCCGCCTCGAAACCGTCTCCGGCAATAGTTCCGGCACCTTCACCTACGGCTACGAAACCAACAGCAGCCTCGTCAAAACCGTCTCTCGCCCCGGCATTCTCGCGGGCCAGCCCGAACTCCGCGTCACCAACACCTGGGAACCCTCCCGCGATGTCCTCTTGACAAAGGCCAACGAACTGGTATTGGGTGAAACCGTCACCGACGTATCCTCCATCACCTACACCGTGAACGCCATCGGCCAGAGAACCCACGCCACCCGCACCGGCGCCGCCACCAACGGCACCGAGTGGGGCTACGACATTCTCGGGCAGTTAGAGGCGGCGGACGACACCACGGCGGGTCGCGACCGCTCCTTCGCCTACGATAGCATTGGGAACCGGCTCACTGCCGCCGCAGGCGACTGGGACACTTCCGGCCAGACCCCGGTTTTCGACCCCGACTCCGCGACCGCCTACACCCCCAACGCCCTCAACCAATACGACGCCATCACCACGGACAACACTCCATTCACCCCGATCCACGATGACGATGGCAACCAAAAGGACGCGCAGATTCTTCCTCTTGGGGCATCAGAACCTGCCTCTTGCGTCTATCACTGGGACGCGGAGAACAGATTGACCTCTGTCACATCCACCACCGGCGCAGTTCTCGCCTCCTACGCCTACGATGCCTTCTCCCGCCTCATCTCAAGGAGCGTGGGCGTCTCGCCCACCACCACCACCGCCTACATCTATGACGGATGGAACCGCATCGCCCAATACACTGTCACGCCGGGCAATCCGAATATCACGCCTCCGACGGTGGCCGTTGCCTCCCTCTCCAAAACCTATCTCTGGGGCTTGGATCTGAGCGGCAGCTTCCAAGGCGCGGGCGGAGTCGGCGGACTCCTGTCCGTCAACACCATTGGCGGCTCCATCCACTATCCGACCTACGACGGAAACGGCAACATCACCGAATACCTGACCGTCGCGGGAGACGTCGCCGCCCACTTCGAATATGATCCATTTGGGAACACCCTGGCCGCCACAGGTGATGTCGCGCAATTCGAGTATCGCTTCTCCACCAAACCGCAGGATTCGGCTACCGGCCTCTACTACTACGGGTACAGGTTCTACGACCCCCTAACCGGAAGATGGCCGTCACGCGACCCGATCGGGGAGACTTTCTCTCAAAATCTAAACGCTTTCGTTTCAAATTCTCCAGTCACGATGTACGATACGCTGGGTTTGGCAAATACCTATCCGGAGCCTACTGGAAAGGGAGTTCCATTGGAGGATAAAGACGGCAACAAAACCTATCTCGAACCAAAATGCACAACAAGTGTATGCGGTCCGGATATTACAAAAGCGTTGCAAGCTGCGATGAGGCAATTAACTCAGTTCTTTCGTGGGTTACCTTTAAGGGATAGAATTTCAGTGTGTGCAACGTTTTATGATGGAGACGGGTGGGATATAGAACAATTGTATCAGAATACCGAAAATCCAATCCCTAACTCCTGCGGTCAGGCGTCGTCGCGCAATGAGGAGAATTGCGGAAAGACGGTCACATACGAAGGAAGTTGCTACTACAGAGGATCAGTCAACTATGTCTTATGGGGGAGGATGCACGATTTATGTGGCATTGGTCAGAATCCCATGAACCACATATTGTGGGCACGAAAAGTTGCGCTTAGTGGCAAATGGACACTCGGTAATTGGTATCGAGGCGAATGGAGTCTTACCCCACATCATTCATACTATCCCGCGCATGACTGGGCCCAAATGGGATATTTTAATAAGGTTTATCCCGGATCAAAGGCCATCGCGCCTGCTTCTGATAGGCCATATTGCAAGCCCTGCACTAAGAAATGGAATGGGCCATTTTCAATCCATGTCGGCGTCTTGTCGAGCGGCGAGAAGTGGGGAATCAATGGCCCTACCGCGGGGAGGGATGACTACGAGAGGGAGTCAAAACGCATCTTCCCTCAAGGTTAATGGTTCGGCAACCACTTGATAACATTATGAATCAGGTTGTTTTATGTTGTCCCCGTTTGAGGTTCTTGCGATGTTTCCTCTGCGGAGTCTACTTGATCGTTTGCGAAATGCTCAATTCTTGTGGGCGCAGTCCATCTCCCGCCGCGGATCGGTTGGATGAGATCATTCAGGATGGAGAGCAAATTCGGTCGGAAGTTGCTCAGCTTCAATCCAATCATATTGTTAGTGAAGACGAATTCTATGATCACTTTAAGGGGCGGTGCCAGGGCTGGTCGTATAATTTGATCGGTGATAGAAGCTATTCCCTTGCATATAGAGAGCGCCGTGGGGGACGGAAAGGGGCGCTTGTTATGTATCGATTCAATTACGCCGATAGCCCAGAATGCGAAACTCCATTCAAAACCGGTTGGTATGTCATGGGAGAACACGAATGGATGCGCTACAACACGACCAAGTGACAGACGAACATTTAAATGATTCACTTTGAGCGATCTCGACCGCGACGGAGACTACGATTTCACCCGCGTGCTCGATCACTCCGCGCGCACGCTGGGCCGTCCCACCGGTTGGGATCTTCTGGACGAAGTTGGCACCGCCGAGAACGGCGCGGTTTACGGCTACGATGCCGCCACCGGGCGTCTTGCTACGGTTGCGGGCGCGTCCGCGGGAACCTTCTCCTATGCTTACACGGCGGATTCCGGCCTGCTTGAATCCGTCACCCGCCAGCATCCGGACGGAACCTTGCTCAGGAACATTCGGACTTACGATTCCACCCGCGACACCCTAGCCACCATCTCCAACCGTGTCCTGGTTCCCAACGGGCAGAACGGGTTTGACACGACCGTCCGCTCGTCGTATGATTACGCCGCCGTGAACGGAGGCGTCAACAGTATCGGCCAGCGCAAAGGGGTGCGAACCACATTCAATCCCGACGGAACGGTCGCATCCAAGGACATTTCCTGGGAATATGACGCGCTAGGTCAGGTCACTTCGGCCGACGGTCCGGCCACCGTCGCCGACCGATCCTACCAATACGACGCCATCGGCAACCGCATCATGTCGTCCGCCGATCAGAGCACCACCGATTACGAGGCCGATTACATGCCCGGCGCGAATTTCCTCAACCAATACGACACCATCCACACTCCGGGCGACACCTGGTTCCTGTCCCACGACGACGACGGAAATCTCACCTACGGTCCCGTTCCGGGCTACCCCTCCACCGATCCCGCTCCATCCGAACCCGTGCGCGGCTGGTTCGTCTGGGACGCCGAAAACCGCCTCATCGACGCCACTGCGGACCAATACCTCTACTATGCCGGCACCACCCGCCGCTATGACCCTCTGGGCCGCCTGATCTGGGAAACGGGCGGCGGCACGGGCGCTCCCGGCACCATTTATGTTTACGACGGATGGAACCGGATCGCGCAATACGCCCTCACCTGGGATGTCTCCACCATGGCTCCCGCCGCCGCCCTCACGCACACATACCTCTGGGGGCCCGACCTGTCGGGCGCCTTCCAGGGAGCCGGCGGCGTGGGCGGGCTGCTCGCCGTCAACCGGGTGAGTTCAACGATGGCCTATCCGACCTTCGACGGAAACGGCAACATCACCGAATATCTCGATGCCACGGGAGGCGTTCTCGCCCATTTCGAATACGATCCCTTCGGCAACACCGTGGTGAGCACCGACTACGACAACAGCTTCGCCTACCGCTTCTCCACGAAACCCATTGACCAGGCCACGGGGTGGTATTATTACGGGTACCGCTGGTATGACCCGCTAACCGGAAGATGGCCATCCAGGGATCCGATTGGGGAAGAGGGAGGGGTGAATTTGTATGGGTTCGTAAGGAACGATGGGGTGGATGGGGCTGACTTTCTGGGGTTGGCGGAGGATCTGGAATGGGCAAACAAACGACTTAAGGGCGGAAAAGAGTGTGGTTGTTATAAAATTAACGCCAGTTTTGGCAAGTATAACCCACAGGTTAATAACATTGATGTGATAAATTCAAATGGTCATAAAATTCCGACCGTTGATTTTGGACTCAATGTTGATCTCAGTCTAAGCGCCGAAAAACTAACTAGTAAGCCGGGTTGTGCATGTCTTTGCAACAGGGTCAAAGTAGTCCAGGTGGTCACATCCGGCGAGGATAGGATGTTGGCGCGACTGCGTAAGAGATCAATAGATCAAGGATGGCATTTAGATCATATCGACCAAAAGTATCCTTTTCCGTTCGTTTCTGATAGCCCATATGGGAGTGCATCAGGCTTGAACGGCGGGGTCAAGGACCTGCCCGCCATCAGAGGGCGCGAGAATTTTACATTTTTGGCATATACATGCTTGGTTTGCGCCGACAGTCCAGAGAGGCGGACAATCCTCGGCTGTGTGGGTTGGGGGTTTGAAGCATGGAGAAACACCAAAGACGAGCCCCGAAGACCGGGTGATATGGATATTCATCCATTACAACCATACATTGCATGTGGCACCGATGGAATGACATCTGTGTTTGGTGTAGAATCGGGGAAAAAACTCGACACGGTCCAACAATTGGTTGACAAGGCGGCCTTGGCTTGGGACAGCAGGATGCACACGAATAAGGAGAAGCCGCAGAAATATGATCCGCAGTTAAGCCAATGAGAGCCACGATATTCGCAGTTAGATCAATCGTCGTAATTGTGGTTGGTCTTTGTTTCCTGGTGGGTGGATATATCCTCGGTGTCCACGGTCGCAAAGATAACATTGGGCGACCTTTGATTAACAACGCCGAGGCAATATACAGAAAGGGAGAGCATCTTGAGGAATCCGAGGAGCGGCTCGCGAGAAACTCAGGGTTTTGGGCTACGAATGACGGTGTTTGCGGTGTTGATCTAGACTATCGGATAATATCTTTTTCAAAATCCGGGTATAAGGGAGGTTGGGAAGAATTGAATGGAAACAAATATCTTATCGGTCAGGGCATGGACTTTATGACAAACACTGGTTTTTATTATATAGATTGTCTCGATGAATCGGAGATGATTCTCAGGAAAGAGACTTTTTCCAGCCCGGAAATCACTTGGGTCGATACTGTTACTTTCCGCAAGATTGATAAAAGTAAAAATGAACAATGAACCCACATTGTAAGCGGAGTCCGTGGCACCGTATGATCTTTGTGGCTCCCGCCGCGCGTAGCGGTAAATGAGGCAGCCAACCGCAAATGCCGTGCCAGTCGGGGATCAAAATGTAGTCGGATCGGTATGGCATTTAAGTGTGCAAGGCCGAGCTTTCATCGAAGCCGATTTCCAAATTACGATCATGTCTGTTAGGGGGTAAGCGGTCAACAGAGTCCCTCTCGCATTTTTGTCATAGGAGCCAGAGCTATGGCATCTATGCGATGCGGGCCTCGGCGGTCAGCATTGCGGCGGGGCGGGTCTTGATCCACTCGGCCGGCAACAGGGCTCCGAGCTGCTCCGGCCCCGGGTTGTGCATGAGTTTCTCAAACACCAATATTCAAGGTGACTGTCCCCTTTTCATTACGGGATCGGTGTGGAAAACTTTTGGTGGTTTTTTCGAGTGGCTTGGGTCCACGTGGCCATCAGGGGGCGCTTGGGGACGCCGGGAAACGGCAGGGCTGAAACCTTCCGATCCGTCTAACGGCCCGAAATAAAGCCGCCGGAACGCCAATAATCGTTGCCTTCCAGTTCTGTTAGGCAGCAAAATTTCATGTCCAGGCACCAACAACTCCATACCGAGTTCGCCAGCGTCCTTTTCGCCGACATTGTGGCGCTCCATCCCCTGTCCGACCGGCAATACGACTGCGCCGGAATCTCCGACATCCACTTTTGCCAACTCGGAGTGCTCCGCGCGCTGAGCAGTTCGACCACCGGCCAGGAATTCCTCCAGTACCACGCCGACCAGAATGTCGCCGCCATCGACCCGAGCCATTTCTTCAAGGCCCTGCAAAGTCCGCGAAGGCTCGCCAACATCCGGATGGAGGTCCGGCCGCATCCCGTTTTGGCTTGTAATCGTCGGCCGGGCGGCAATCGTAACGGGCACCTGCCATGCACCCGATCCGCACCGTCATTTCATGGAAATATCCGCCCTTCCGAGTTCCGCATTTGGGGCTTTGCCTGCTGTTGGCGGTCCTGCCGGGGTGCCGTCGTGCGGAGAATCCCGGAAAACCATCGGCGGCGGCGTTTTACGAATCCGGCATCGAGACACCGGCCGATCTGCCGGCGGACGGCATTTTCCCGAACGGACGCAAGCTCGCGTTCATGGGATATTCCGGCGATCCCGCCCGTGATCTGGCCAACGGATTCACCGTGGCGGGTCCGGTCTATGGCGACCAGACGCCCTATCTCGAAAAGTGCTTTGCCAACGGCTGGCCGGTGGTGGCCCACATCGGGCCGAAGATCACCTTCAAGGACGGCGACCCCAACAAATACAAACCCGATCCCCCGGCGCTCCGCGAGGAGGTGAAACGGCAGGTGGCCGCGCTTGCCGCGCGTCGGCAGATCATCTGGTGGGCGATCCACCCGGAGGAACTGCGGCCGTGGCGCAAGGACGAGATGCTCTATCTGGAAACCGTGTCCGCCGCCATCCGCGAGGCGGACCCGTTGGATCGGCCGGTCTATCTCTACAATCCCAACAACCGCGACGCGGGATCGCTCACGCCCATCGCCAAGCTGGTGGATGTGGTTGGAAAAGGATGTTATGTGAATCTATCCGGAAAAAAGCGCGACCGCGCCTGGGTCAGATGGAGCATCGAGCAGGAGCGCGGCGCGATCGCGGCGGCGGGTTCCCGCAAGGGCTCGGTCGCACTGCTGCTTCCGGAACTGTGCAAGGATCCGGAGCCGGGCGAGGAACGGGAAATCCGCGCGTGGGTGCGGCATGATATCTATCTGGGCATGGCCTCGGGCGCCCAAGGCGTGAACATCTGGTCGCTCTTCAAGCGCGCCGAGGTGCGCAAAACATGGCAGCTTTGGTACGACGCCTACACCGAATGCGCGAAGGAACTCAACGGCGACCGCGCGCTGGCCCAGGTGTTCCTTTTCGGAAAGCCGTCCAAGGATTTCAAAGTCGCACCCGTTTCCGGCGCCGATCCGGGATCGGCCATCCGGCTGGGTGGCGCCATGGAACCGGAAACCTCCAGCGCCGCGGAAAGCAAGGAGCGCACCGTCGCCACGCCATCGTGGACGGCGGTGGAAATCGCCTATCAGAACAGCCGCTATGTGTTCGTGATCAACTCCGCCAACGGTCCGGCGGCGTTCGATCTAACCGGATGGCCGCCCGGCTCATCGGCGGTGTCCGCGTTCGATGGAAAACCGCAGACGCTCCCGCCGCAGGGCGCGCTGCGCATCGATCTCCCGCCCTACGGCGTGGCGGCGTTGCGCTTCGCGGCTGACAATTGATGGAAAGGGCGGCCCGGAGTCACCCGCGCCTCAGCTCGGATCCCTTGAAGCGGATGATCATCCGATAGACCTTCTTGGTGCGGCAGGAGATCGCTCCGGTGGCGGGATCGAAGCGCTCGGGAATCTCGATCCGGTGGATGTCCACCACCGCGTGATAGCCGCGTTCCGAAAACACGTCGATGAGCATCGCCACCGCCCCCGGCTCCCGCAACAGCGGGTCCTCCGAATTGATGTTGGCATGGCCGGAAATCGCGTGACAGCGGATGATCGGCATCATTTTCTGGTCGATGAACTCAACCACGCTCCCGAACAGATCCGGCTGGGTGAACTCGTAACCGTCGAGGCGTTTCACCAGTTCCTGGCGGGCGTGGACGATGATTTCGCTGGCCACCGGGAGGGTCCGGAGGCGCTCGTAAGTGCGCGGATCCAGCTCCAGGCTGCTTTGGTAATCCAACTCCCGCAGGATGTTCTGCTCCACCTCCGCCAACGGCCCCTGGGCGTTGATCAGATGATAGTGAAACACGTTTTTCAGCGACAACAGCGCTCCCCAGGTCTGCTCCTTGAACACCCGGTAACGGCGATTCGCCAGCGCTTCGTCGAAGTCGGTTGCGCGTTCTTCCCACAATTCCCCCTCGCCCGTCCGCCTAACCTCGTCGTTGTGCGCCGTGACTTCGCGGCCGCGTTTCAGTTGGCGCGCGATGCTTTCCTTTTCATCCACGAACAGCACCAGAATCTGCACCACCGGCTTGCGGAAATGGACCGCCATCGGAGTGCCATGGTGCGCCCGCCACTGCTGATTGAGCTTTTCGTACAGCAGCTTGATGCACTCCACCTGCACCTTGGTGCGCGGGAAACCGTCCAGAATCACGCCGTCGCGGTGCTCGGGTTTCAGCAACTCGGCTAACAAGGCCGCGACCGCCTCGCGGTCGCCGATCATTCCGCCCGCATCCTTCACCCTGCGCATCTCCGGCGTGTCCAGCAGGGCGCTCATCACCACCGGCTCGCTGGTGAGCCCGCGGGTGCGCGCGATGAACGCGGTGTTGGTCCCCTTCCCCGCTCCCGGCGCGCCACCCAGCAGAATGATCTCCTTGGGAAACCGCAGGTTCTCCTCGCCATGGTGATCGGCGAGGTTCTGCCAGATGGCATCGAAAATCATCATCGCGTCCTTGATTTCCAAATCAGGCTTGGCGGCGGAGGCTGGTGGCGGTGTCAAATTCATCGGCGGCCCCCAGCATGCGCGATCCGGCCCCTTGGTCAAGCAAACTCGGTTACCGCAACGCCCGCCTGCCGGCAGCGGAATCGAAGTTCAAAGCCGGAGTCCCATGCGTCCATCAATCCGATTATCCCGCGGATTCCGGTTGCCTAACGCCCACCCTTCCGGCATGATCGCCCCGTGATCGCCGATTGATTGAAACCGGCGCCACGCGACAACCCTTCGAACCGCCATGAATGCCGGAATCAATGCCACCCCGCGCGGAATCAATCATGTTAGATCCGTTTTTCGGGTTCCTTTGTTGGCCTTCTCCCTGCTTTCCGGGGCCGCCCCCGGCCAGAGCGAACCCGCCCGCGCGCCAGCGGCTATTCCCGTGTTCCGCTCCGGGGTAATCCGGGTTTGGGGAGAGAACCACACCAACCCCGACCCCAAAGACAATTGGGGTCGGGACCCACAGGTCCAATCGGCGCCGGAGACCTCGGCGGACCTCGCCTTTGGCGGATCGGAGTGCATATCGCTGCCGGAAGGACCCGGGCTTGATCCCGCCTGAATCCCTGCCACAGTCGGCGCGTGAAGACCGTTGTCACTCCCGCCGAATTCCGTCAGTTGTCAGCCGCGGCGCCCGGGCCGCGCGTTTTGGTGCCCACGATGGGCGCGCTTCATGCCGGCCATCTGGCGCTGGTCTCCAAGGCTCGCGAAATTGCGGGACCGGATGGAGCGGTGATGGTTTCCATTTTCGTCAACCCGATCCAGTTCGACCGCCAGTCCGATCTCGCGGCCTATCCGAAGCCGCTGGAGGCGGACCTCGCCGCCTGCCGCGACGCCGGGGTGGATATCGCGTTCGTTCCCGAGCCGGCAATGATGTACCACGCCGACCGCTCGGTCACGGTCACCGAATCGTCGCTTTCCAAAACCCTGTGCGGAGCCACGCGGCCGGGGCATTTCGACGGAGTCTGCACGGTGGTGCTCAAACTGTTTCTGCTGGGCGGCTGCTCCCACGCGGTCTTCGGGGAAAAGGATTTCCAACAACTCGCCATCATCCGCCGGATGGTTAGGGACCTGGATGTGCCGGTGGAGATCATCCCCCACCCCACCCTGCGCGAAAGCGACGGCCTGGCGTTGTCGTCGCGCAACGTCCGGCTCGATCCGGCACAACGCGCGGACGCCCCGCGCCTGCGCCGCGCCCTCGTCGCGGCGCGCGAGGCATTCCGCAACGGAGAACGCGTATCGGAGGCGCTCATCGGCATCGCAGGGCGCGAAATCGAGGCATCGCCCCTCACCCGGATCGACTACCTTTCGCTGGTGGACGCAGAATCCCTGCAACCCGTTGACCGGGTGGACGCAAGCGCGGCTTTGGCCACGGCGGTGTTTTACGGTGACGTCCGGCTGATCGACCACATCGGTCTCAACCCGGCCGGTGCCTGAGAACCAAAAGCGGGCACCGAATCAGCTCACCTTGAGCAAGGACGGCTCCCTCGAAACCACCTGGGCTTCGTCGAAGCGGATCGGCGGACGTTCTGCGCGCTGTTCCAGCCAATATTCGGCCTCTTCGCGGTTTTGGAAAATCTTCACACGATCGGCGCTCCGGGACCAGTAACCCAGCATCCGCACTACCCCGTAGGCAGCCGAATCCCGGACCACAAACGCCAGCCACCCGCGCGACCGATGCTCCTCCTGGCGCATCATCAGCGCCAACCTCAACACATCGTTCGAACTCAGTGAAAGCTCGGCCTGACTGAAATCCACCAGCCCGCTGAACTCCGGGGACCAAGCAGGATCGTCGGAAACCGTGGCCACCATGGACTTCATTTCGTCCAGTCCGATCTTGCCGAGGTACTCCTCAAGCCATACCCGGCGCACCGGATCGATTCGGTAACGGCCAACGCCAATCGTGGTTGAAATGTCAGTAGTCGGGAAACTCATTGTTCTGAAAAATCGGACAATCGTGAATCAAATTCGTTCAAAAATTTATGCCCAGTCAGGTGAAATTTTGATAGAATTTTTCGAAATATGACCGACTCGAAAATTTCGGAAATCCGAAATACAATGGTCTTTTTGTCCGCCAATGCTCAATTCTTCGGAGAGAACTGCGCCCGGATTCTTATCAGGTTGCGGATTTCAATGGTTTGCAAAATTTTTTACATTCCGAATGCTTCGGATTTGCGGAATCAAGCCATCGCCAAGCGCGGTCAGCGTCCGATCCGCGCGATGGCCTGATCGGCTGGCGTGCCGGACGCCCGCGCGACGCCGGGACACCCACTCCGGAACCGGACAAGGAAAACTCGTGGAACTTGCCCGCACTCCGCACCGGAATTGTCCGGCCGAGCCGCCCCAAATGAGTCGCCCAAGAAGAAAACCTCCCGGATTTTCGGTTTTTGGACTTTGCGATGGGCTTGCGGGCCGCTATTTCTGGGCGGCCCGCCGGGGCATGGTGATCGCACCCGGGGGCAACCCACGCACGCTTATGCTCACGCCCATCCTAGTTTTCCTGCCGATTGTCGCCTTTGTGGCGGTTTTGTTGGGGGCGCCCGCCCGGCTCACCACCCTTGCCACGGCGGCAATCAATCTGGTTCTCGGCCTGGTGGCGATTTACTTTTGGAAATGCCCCTCATGCACCGGTTTCTCCGTTTCCGTGCTGGAGCAGCCGTCGATCCACCTGGCCTTCGGATTCCCGGATGGCATGAGCGCGGTGATGATTCTTCTCACCGTGATCGTGACCGTGGCCGCCGCGCTGACCGGAAAAGCCCCGGAAGGCCGCGAAACCCTCCACTATGGGTCGATCCTGCTGATTTCCGCCGGGGCGCTGGGCGCGTTCGCCTCCACCGACCTGTTTTTCTTCTTCGCGTTCCACGAACTGGCGCTGATCCCGACCTTCCTGATGATCGGCATGCTCGGCCGCGGCGACCGCCGGACGGCGGCATGGAAAATCACGATCTATCTGGGACTCGGCTCGATGGTTCTGTTAGCCGGACTGGTCTGGCTCTACAACGCCACCGGCACCTTCGACATGACGGCGATGAAAAACGCCCCGCCGATCGATCCGGCCACCCAAAAGGGCATCGCGGCGCTGCTGCTGCTCGGCTTCGGCACGCTGGTTTCGCTGTTTCCATTCCACTCCTGGGCCGCTCCGGCCTACGCGAGCGCGCCGGCGCCGGTCACCATGCTGCATGCCGGCGTGCTGAAAAAATTCGGCCTCTATGGGTTGCTGCGGCTGGCCGTGCCACTGCTGCCGGAGGGCATGAACGCGTGGCTCACACCGCTGTTGGTTCTACTGTTAGGAAACGTGCTGTGGGTGGGCTACGTCACCGTCTCCCAAAAACGCCTCGACCTGATGCTGGGCAACTCCTCGGTGATGCACATGGGATATATCTTCCTGGCCATCGCGGCGCTGGCGGCCATGCCGGGAAATGACCTCGCCGCACCCGCCGCCGTGTTGCTGATGTTCGCGCACGGCGTGTCGATCGCGCTGCTGTTCGGGTTGGCGGACCGGATCGAGCGTTCGACCGGCACGCTTGATCTGGAGGATCTCGGCGGGCTCGCCAAATCCGCTCCGGCGCTGGCGTTTCTGTTCGGCATCGCGGCCATGGCGTCGATCGGCCTGCCGGGTCTGGCGAATTTCGCGGGCGAGGTGCTGGTGTTTCTAGCAGCCTTCCGTTCCTACGACGGCACCGCCGGTTTCGGTCCGGTGCAAATCGCCTGCGTGCTGGCGATCTGGGGCGTGGTGATTTCCGCCATCTACATGCTGCGCGCCTACCGCAACATCTTCCAAGGTCCGGCGGCCGATGCCACCGGCAACGCCCCCGACCTCGCCCTATCCGAACGGATCCCCGCCGTGCTGCTCACCGTGACGCTGCTCGCCGTGGGTCTCTATCCGAACCTTCTGTTGGATTTGCTGAAATAGCACGCCGCCATGCTGATCTACCACCAGCTAACCCGTGAGTTCAACGCCGGACGCGTCCGCGCGGTGTTGTGCAGCGGCCAAGCTGTGGTTCTCCACCGGCTGGCCATCACCAGCAAGGATGGCGATTGGATCCTACGGGAAGATGCGGGGGATTTGTCACACATTTTGGAGATCCTGGCCTCGCATGGAGCCACCTATCGGTTTGGCGCGCCTCTTGATTCGCGCTGGCTTGCCGGCGGATGGAGTTCTCATTTCGAATTCCCACATCAGGGAATACGGGTGCGGACCGACTTCTTTTGTCGTCCGCCCAGACTCAATGACTCGGACCTGACGGAAATATGGCGTGCGGCCGGGCAGGATGAACTGCCATTTGTCGGCCTACGGGAACTCGCGCTCATGAAAATGACGATGCGGGAAAAGGACTACCCGATCATCGGTGAACTCGCGCGGAAAATGTCCCTGCCCGAAGAAGAATTGCTCTTTTCGCGGAGTGCGAGGGACTTGCTCGGACTGGCGGACCGTCATCCGGATCTTGTGGCGAAGCTGCGGGCAGAGCGCCCGGTTCTGGACCATGTGGCAGCGGGTGAGGATGCGCTAGCCGCCGCGCTTGACGCCGAAAGGCGCGCCCTCATCAAACAGGATGGAGCCAGGCTATCCCGCTACCAAGCCGCCTCGGAGCGCTGGGAGGCCGCATGGCCCGTCGTTTCACGGGAAATAGCCGGTAAATCCTTGCCAACCGCCCACGCCATTGTTTGCGAGATGGCCGCAGACCTGTTGCCCGAATCCGTATGAACCGCGCCACCAAAGATGTTTTTCTTAGCGAAGAGGATCTGGATCTCCGGAATCTCTCGCTGGAGGAGGTGTCCGCCATCTATCAGGCATGGCTGGTCGCCGCCGCCTCCACCAACGACGAGGACGCGCATCTTTACTCCCATGGCGTCTTTCTCGTCGAACCCGGCTGCGATCACATCGCCCCCGAATTCTCCCACCTGCGCCCCGGACGCAACCGTAAATCCAGTTAGATAACCGACATGCCCGCATACTACCTCGAAGCACTCACCGTCACCCTCGGTCTGGCCCTCCTGATGGCGGAGGCGTTTGTTCCCACCGCCCGGAAATCCTGGGTGGGCCTCGCCGCATCGGTCGGGCTGGTGATTATCCTCGGACTGAACTTCATCGCGATCGGTCCGCAAGATGCCAAACCCGGAGCCGCATGGGCGGAGTGGCCGCTTTGGTCGTTTATCGAGTTCGACGCGTTGGCGCGGTATTACAAGGCGTTCGTGATTCTCTGCACCCTGCTGGTGGTGCTGATGGCGGTGGACCACCGGCGGATTCTAACGCGTTTCACCAACCGCTCCGGCGGCGAGGAAGGCACGGGGGAATACTACGCGCTGCCGGTTTTCGCCTGCGCCGGGATGATGTGGATGGCGTCCGTCCGCGATCTGGCGGTGGCCTTTGTGGCGCTGGAACTGGTGACCATCACCTTCTATGTGCTGGTGGCCTATCTGCGGAGAAACGTCGGTTCGCTGGAGGCTGGGGTGAAATACCTCATTCTCGGCGCGCTGAGCACCGGGTTTCTGGTGTATGGCATCGCGTGGATCTACGGCTGCACCGGCACGATGAACCTCGATGTGATCGCGGGCATGCTCAATGACGGCCGGGCGGCGGGCGTGCAGCGCGTGCCGCTGCTGTTCGGCATCGCTCTGGTGCTGGTGGGTCTCGGATTCAAGGTAGGCGCGGTGCCGATGCAATTCTGGATTCCGGATGTCTATCAGGGCGCGCCGCTGCCGACCACCGCGTTTCTATCCGTGGGCAGCAAGGCGGCCGGGTTCATCCTGCTGATCCGCGTTCTGGATCCGTTCCTCGGCAGCGAGCTGACCGCCAAGCCGGTGTTGGGCATCCTCGCCGCGCTGGCCGCGGCCACTCTCTTGTTCGGGAATCTGGCGGCCATCGCGCAGACGAATTTCAAGCGCCTGCTCGCCTACTCGTCGATCGCCCACGCCGGGTTCATGCTGCTGGCGCTGGCCGGGGGCGAAACCATGATCGGCGGCCTGAACGCCGCGCAGATCGTCTCGTTCTATCTGGGAACCTATCTGCTGATGACGCTGGCGGTGTTTTTCGTGCTCTCGCAGATCCGCGTCCAGCGCGACGGCGAGGAAATCCGCGATTTCAACGGTCTCGGCAAAAGCCATCCGCGGCTCGCGCTCGCCCTAACCGTCCTGATGGCCTCGCTCGCGGGCGTGCCGCTCACCGCCGGGTTCATCGGCAAGTTCCTGGTGTTCGCCATCGCCGTGAAAGCCGGGCTATGGTGGCCCGTGGGCATCGCCGCGATCGCCGCGGCCGCCGGTTTCTATTACTATTTCAAAGTCATCCGCGCGATGTGGTGGGCGGATGCGGCGGATGGAACGCCGCCCGTGGTGCTGCCGCAGCTCACCCGCTACGCGGTGGCTGGCCTGACCCTGGCGGTGGTGGTGCTGGGTTTCTATCCGCAGCCGATCCTCGATCTGCTGAAGTGACGGGCCGCCCGAGCGGGTTGGAACCCGACGGCTACCCGAAATACGTGTCCTCGTGCGCGTACGGCGGCGCGCAGCAGCAGAGAAACTTCAGCGTCGAGGTCGCGGAAATCCGGTGCCAAGCACCCGCGGGTATGAGAATCGCGTCGCCGGCAGCCACCGTCCGGATGGTTCCATCAATTTCCATCTCCCCATCACCCTCCAGCAGATAGTAGAACTCCTCGCTCAGCCGGTGGTAGTGCCGCTGGGTGGCGGTGCCGGCCGGAACCGTGGCCTCTGCCAGGCTCTGGTTCGCGACCGGGGCGTTCGCCCTATCCAGCAAACTGCGGATGGTAGAGCCATCCTTGGTGGTGAACGGAATCTGGTCGGCGTGGTTGCGGATCTCCATGCGCCGAGTTGAGCCCTATTTGGGCCAAATCGCAAGCCGATCCCGCGGGTATGGACGTGTTCCCATTTCGCAACCGGATATGCTGGCCCGATTCCGCGTTGGACACCGGCGGCGGTTTGGGGCATGTTCCCGCCATGCCCCTTGTGCATGTGGATCTGGCGGATCGCGCCTACGACGTTGTGGTGGAGGCCGGCCTGCTGGGCCGGACCGGAGAAATATTGGCGGATTCGGCTCTCAAAAGCCGCCGGGTTGCCGTCATCAGCGATGAAACGGTGGCCGCTTTCCATGCCGAAACGCTGCTGGCGTCCCTCGCATCCGCCGGCTTCCGGCCAACGCTCCACACCATTCCCGCGGGCGAATCCTCCAAGTCGATGACCGCCGCCGAATCGCTCTGCCGCGCCATGATCCGCGAGGGGCACGACCGGCGATCACTCGTCGTCGCGCTGGGCGGCGGGGTCGTGGGCGATTTGGCGGGTTTCGTCGCCGCGATCTTCTATCGCGGCATCCCGTTCGTCCAGATTCCCACAACCATCGTCGCACAGGTCGATTCGTCGGTCGGCGGAAAGACCGGGGTGAACGTCTGCGAAGGAAAAAACCTGTTAGGTTGTTTCCATCAGCCGTCGCTGGTGCTGGTGGATCCGGAGACGCTCCACACGCTTCCGGGCCGGGAATTCCGCGAGGGTTTCGCCGAGGCGATCAAACACGCCGCCATCCGCGACGCGGCGATGCTCGACGAGCTTGCCGCCCTTGATCCGGAAAGCCGCGACGTTTCCGCGGATCTCCTCGCCCGCAACATCGCGATCAAAGCCCGCATCGTCGAGGCCGACGAGCATGAAACCAAGGGGCTGCGCGCGCTGCTCAACTTCGGCCACACCATCGGCCATGGCATCGAGGCGTCCGTTCCCTACGGCGAGATGCTCCACGGCGAGGCGATTTCGCTGGGCCTCCGGGCGGCGCTGTTTCTATCCGAACGCCACGCCCGACTCGATCCCGCGGCCTCGGCTAGAGTTCTCGCGCTGTTGGAAAAATTCGGACTTCCGCTCGTGCTCGACCCGCACATCGCCACCGAAACCGTGATGGACCGCCTGGCCCGCGACAAAAAATTCGCCGCCGGCGCGATCCGCTTCGTGCTGACCGATGCTCCGGGCGGTGCGTTTGTTAGCGCGGATGTCTCGCCCGCCGATCTTCAGGACGCGATCACCCACCTCCGCACCCCAAGGAATCCCGTATGAGAACCGGCATTATTGTTAGCATAACCGCGTTTCTGCTGGGATTCTCCGCCGGCTTTCCGCTCCACGCCCAGGAGCCCGCGCCGAAACCCGCGGCCGGGCAGCGGTTTCTCCGGCTGCTTCCGTTAGGGGATCCGCCGCCGTTCCGCCAGGAAATCCGCGACGGCATCCGCTACGAAATCGAGCCCGAACCCGGCACGATTCCGCCACGCCAGGTGATGTTCGGCGAAGGCGAGGCGGCGGTCACGCTCCGGCTCAACCTCGGCCGTGCCACGGATCGGATCAAGGTACCTGGCGGATTGGCGCCGCTCGGATTGCGGGTCCCCGGCAGCACGCCCGATGCGGTTCCCGCGCCATGGCTCGCCGTGCGCCCTCCGGAGACCGGCGATTTTCTCGCCCTGATCTGGCGCGATCCGGGCAAGCCGTGGTCGCAGCCCCGCGCCATCGTCTTCCCGGACGGGCCGGCGGAATTTCCCGCGGGAAACATCCGCATCATCAACCTGCTGCCGACCGGCACGTCCCTGATGCTTGGCACCGAACGGATTCTGTTGGACGCTGGAAAGTCACTGACAAAACAAATCGCCATCGGCGAAGACCTGCCGCTCCAGACCGCCTACCGCGACGCGGCGGGAAACTACCAGCGCTTTTACGCCGGATCCGTTCTCCTCAACGCCAACGAACGAGCCCAGGTCGTGATCTATCGGGCGGACGGCGAGAATCCGCGACGTCCCGCCAAAGTGGTGGTGTTCAACGAACTGGCCCCCAACGAGACCAAGAAGGAGCCGGCGCCCTAGCCAACAATCACCGTTCGTCAAACGGTTGGTCCCCCTCGACCCAGTCCTCGGCAAGCACCCGCTGGATCTCGAACTGCCGTCTTTCGCCACCTTTCGCCCGGCGCACCAGCAGTGTCGCGCGAAGAATCTGCCCATCCGGAGCGCCGGCCAACATCGACTCCATCGCCCGATGCTGCGCCGAGCCCTTCCCGCAATAGCCGATCAGCAGATCCTCCTTGATGTCCGCGGAAACCATGCCGTATGCAACCCACTGGCTTTCATCCATGAACGGTCCGTTGTAATATTTGTCTCTGGCGAAATAGACCCGCACCTCGCCGGCCGGCGGCTTGTCACCGGACTCTTCATCCCACTCCCCCGTCAACACGTTCCACGACGGCCTAACCCACCGTGCGAAGGCGGCGAAGTCCATCTTCCACGTTCCACGCTTGTCGGGAGTTAGAACCGCCAACCGCCGCTTGGCGAACTCGCCATCCCCGTACACCAGTTCGACGCCTTCCAGATCCAATCCGTTCTTGTCGATGCTTCCCAACCACATCTGGTCAACCAGCTTGCCCTCGCGAATCCGGAACTCGTTCATGAATTCCAGCACCTCGGCCACAGTTGCGGGACCCAACCGGATCCAGTCCTCCACTTCGGTCGGTGATTTCACCGCAAGCGCGTGTTTCACGATTTCCAGCGCCTGGGTTTCTCCCGGCGCCTTGTGTCCGGACACCTTGCGTGCCCGCGCTTCCGCCTCCTGGCGTTCCCTCTCGGTCGTGTCGCGCTCCCGATTGAGCATCGGCTTGAGCCACATGAAAAACGCCGTGAGCAACACCCCGGCCGCCGCAAGCCCCACGCCTACCGACCAACCGAGAACGATCCAGCGTCTAACCTGATTGCGGCGGTCCCGTCTGATGTCCCCTGACGAGTTGCGGCCTTTGCGTCGGGACTCTTTCTTGAACGGACGATACATCCGTCCCACCCGGCCGATATCCGGCGCGGTTCCCGCCTTGCGCATGCCGACCCCGCGCTTGACTCCCCGTTTGATATCTCCGGATTTCATGGTTAGCGCGTGGGTTCCCAAAGTTTCGGCAACGGCGTCCTATCGTGGATAGACGGTGATCTGGAATCGGTTATATCGGTCGCTCGGGGTGAACAGCCACCCGGGATCGCGGTCCACCAGTTCGTAGCGGGTCAGACGGAACACGGGCAGAAACTGATTGCTGTTGGGCTCGTAGCCCTCCTCACCGGTGAAACTCCCCCAAATCCGGTATTCGTGGTTGTTGTCAAACGCATAGCGCTGCCCGGCCGGGCCGTCCTCCGGCAAGCGGTCCGGATTGGTTTTCCGATCCTCCTTGAAAATCACCAGCTTCGAGCGTTTCCATGGTTCGCGCGGCTTGCGCAGATAACCCCAAAACCGCGTCTTTTCGACGAAATACCGGCGCCCGTAATAGAAATCCCCGGTTGGCTCGCTGGCGATCTTCGCCGTCCTTTCCTCTAACGTCGGGCCTCCCATGTTGCCGGGACCACCCGATCCCGCCCCGCACTGGGTCAAAACCCAGCAGGCCGCCAACAACCATGCAATGCGCATTCCTAATCTCATGCTGGGGGAAAGCCTACGCCCCCCGACGGCACCCGCGCAAGCACGGAAATCCACCATTTATGGGGGGGGCGAGGAAACTCCGAGATCCGTGCTTGGCACCCCGCCGCGCGCCAGCCATTCTCACGCCATGCGACGCATCCTCATCACTCTGGGAGACCCCGCCGGTATCGGCCCGGAAATCATCGCGAGCGCGATGGAAAGCCGGGACTATCCGGCCGATTGCGTGTTCGAGGTGCTCGGCGACCCGGCAGCGGGCACCCCCGGAAAACCCGACGCCCGATCCGCCCGCGCCGCGCTTGACGCGCTGGCAACCTCCGCCAACCGCCTGAGGGAAGGCACCGCCGACGCGGTTGTCACCGGCCCGGTCTGCAAAGACTCGCTTCAGGCGATCGGTTTTCCGTTTCCGGGCCAAACCGAATTCTTCGCCAACGCGCTGGGAGTGTCGGACTTCGGCATGCTGCTGACCGGCCCCACTCTAACCGTCGGACTCGCCACCATCCACGAGCCGCTGTCAGCGGTGCCCTCGCTCCTAACGGAAAAGGCGATCCGGCGCATCGCTTTGCTCACTCTGGATTTCCTCCGCCGTCGCGGCAGCGCCACCCCACGGATCGCCGTCGCCGGGCTCAACCCCCACGCCGGAGAACACGGTGCCTTCGGAGACGAGGAAATCCGGATCATCGCGCCGGCCATCGCCAACCTCGGCCGTGACCACCCCGGAGTCTTCTCCGGACCCGCCGTTCCCGACGCCATCTTCCGCGAGGCCGCGCTCGGCCGGTTCGACGCGGTCATCGCGATGTATCACGACCAAGGCCTCATCCCGCTGAAACTGTTGGATTTCGACAACGCGGTCAATGTCACCCTCGGTCTGCCCAAACCCCGCACCAGCCCGGACCACGGCACCGCCTTCGGCATTGCGGGAACCGGCCAGGCCAATCCATCGTCCATGATCTCCGCCATCCGCCTCGCCTGCGAGCTTTGCGGGTAAGACGGCTTTCGCCCGGAGCAATCCGAAAAAGATCCCCATCCCAGGCGGATCCGCACGGATTTTGCCGCCACGCCCCACGAAGATTGTGTGACAATTTCCGATAGAATCCTCACGTTGTGTTTACATTCGCCTAGCGGGTGAAATACAAAGGCGTGGACGCGGAAAAAATACCTTTGATCGGTGTGGACAAAACCGCGCTTCGCTCCTAACTTCCTGCGCCTAGCGGCAGGCAGGCCGGTATTGTTAGCATCGGCCTACCTCCGCGTCCACCACGACCATGAGCACCCTAACCGAATCTCTCCGGCCACCGCAAACCGGCTCGCCGAAATCGCTCATCCGCCTGACACCCGCGGGTCTCGCGATCCTCTGCGTGAGCCTGATCGTGGCAACTTCCTTTGTGACCCACCGCTTTGGCGCAACGCCGGCACCACCATCCGCGGCCCCCGCCACCGCGACAGCCGCGAATCCAACCGCCGCAAACCCTCCCGCAGACAACGCCACACCATGGGGCGATCTCGTGACGGTGGATATCAAACTGGAACAGCCCGAAGAATACGTCTCCTTTGAAAACAGCGAGAACCGCGAAACGAAGTGGGTTTTCTCCGGCACCGCCGCCGGCACGCTGCGCCAACTGCTGGGCGGTTGCGGCTTCACCGCACCCCAACTCGACCAGACCCTCGCCCCGGAACACCTCACCGACACCGCCACCGGAGTGGTGGTCACCCCCCCTGACGACGTCGTCCTCGGTCTGGCTCCCGCGGCACGCGAGAAACTCTACACCCTGCTCGCCAAATGGCCGGAAAACAAACCGATGGCCGAACCCTATCATCTCCCGATCGACAACCCGTCGTCCGTGCTCGCCGAAAGCGGCCTGCCCGAGGAAATGAACACGCTATTGGAAAAACTCAGCTATGTTCGCAAGGGCCACCGCTATTTCAGCGATGGCGACCTGCTCCTCAACCGCCTGCCCGACCGCGACAGCCGGCTCAAAATGCTCAAGGCCCTGACCAACCAGACCGCCGTTCTCGCGCGGCTGCGCGTGGGTCCCGCTACCGACATCGACAAGCTGCTGGGCTATTGGGGCGCCACGCCAGGCGTTAGATCCAAGGATCTCCGCCCGCTCTTCGAATCGGTCCGCGCGGCCCCCGGGGGAGGCACCATCAGCCTGCTCTATCTGCTTCCCAAGTTCGCCCGCGAACGCCTCTACACGTTCCCGTTGCCCCAACAGGAAGACTCCCCCCGGATGGACTGCCACTGGACCGCGCTGAATTTCTTCAACGACGTGCCCGACGACCGCCTGCAGGACAACACCTACGCCAGCAACCACATCAAGGAACATTTCTATCAGATCGGCAAACCTTCGGCCTGCGGCGACCTGATTTTCGTCACCAATCCGCAGGGCGAGGTGATCCACTCCGCCGTTTACATCGCCGACGACCTCTGCTTCACCAAAAACGGCGTGAACTTCGCCCAACCGTGGATCCTCATGAGACTCGAACGCCTGCGCGACGTTTACACCTTCGACGGCGAACCGAACGTCCTCTACTACCGGCGGAAGGAATCCTGATTCGGTTAGATCCTCTCCCGGCGCATCTTTTGCGGCCCGCCGCGAAAACAATTTGACAGCCGCGCCGGACCGGCTAGGGTGCGCGTCTATGTCTTGCGAAAACTGGATGTCTTGGGAAGGTGGCGTTGATCTCATCGCCTTGACCGCTGCCGATCTGGCGATGCCGAATGTCATCGTTCATGTCGCCCGCATGGTTCATACGCCGGTCGGCTCCGCGCCAAGCGGCATGGTGTTCTGGCAACCGGATCCCGCGGCCCCGCCCGCGGCATTCGGGTTTGTCAGCGCCGATCCCGCGGTGGGCGCGTATTTCGGCAAACACATTTTCGCCGGCACGCCGTTTGAAAACGCCCCGGTGATCGTGGGATCGATCTCCATCGAAACCGGCGGCGGCGAAGCCAGCGCGCGGGTCGAGATTCCCGGCTTCGTTTTCGAGACCCGGCTCACGGGCCTCGCCCCGGCCGCGTTGGTCAACCGGGATCCCCTGCCCACCGCGCCATTCCATCAGCAAGGGCTGGAAGCGCCCGCGGGTGGCGCGTCGCTCAAGGTGAACGGCACCGATGTGGCACTGACCATCCCACCGGTCGGCATCACCGGCGGCCCCTGCGCGGTCCTCGCCCCCTGCGGCATCTACGCCCGCTGATTTCCGGAAAGTGCCCTGACCGACAACCTTTCGCCTCCGCGTGGATTGGCGAGCCGGGTGCTTTGGCGGTTTTCCATGCCAGGAAAATCCGGCATTCCCGCTTTCATTCCGGGCGGATTGCGGCTACAATCCCCGCCTCCCGATGATCCGTTACGTTTTTCCCATTCTCGCACTGCTCGTTTTCTCCCCCTGCGCCCCGGCACAGGGAGCGGCACCCGCCGCTCCCGCCACGCCGCCAGCGGCCAGTCCCGACGCTCCCGCGCCAAACGGTTCTCCCGCCGTCAACCCGCCTGCCACGCCTGCCGCTCCCCTTCCAACCCCGGCCCCCGCTCCGCCGGAGGACACCACCCGTGTGGCCGTGCTCGGCTACCACGATTTTTCGGAAACCCTCCCGGAAACCGCGATGCGGATCCGGACTTCCAAGTTCCGCAACCAAATGGCCGCCCTACGCCAGTTGGGCATCACCGTGATCAAACTGGACGATTTCCTCGCCTGGCGGCGCGGCGAGAAATCCCTCCCCGAGAAATGCGCGCTCATCACCCTCGACGACGGCTGGCGGTCCGTCCACACCGACGCCTTTCCAATCCTCAAGGAATTCGGCTACCCCTACACCCTCTACCTCTACAAAAACTACATCGACGGCGGCGGCAAGGCCCTCACCACCGAGATGATCAAAGAAATGCTCGGCCAAGGCGCCACCCTTGGCAGCCACTCGGTGAGCCACCCCTATCCGGCCAACATCCGCGCCCAGAAAAAGAAAGGAGAGCGCTCCTTCGACGCCTTCCTCCGCAAGGAATTCGGCGAGTCCAAGCGCTTCATCGAGTCCAAGTTCCCCGTGAAAATCACCACCTACGCCTATCCGGGCGGCTTCGTGACCGACGAAATGCCCGCGCTGGCCGACGAGTTCGGCTATCAGGCGTTGTTCACCGTGCTACCCGGAAAGATCAGCCGCGACACGGATGCCAAACGCCTTCCCCGCTACATGATCCTCGGCAACTACGACAAGATCTTCGAAATCGCCACCACCTTCCGGGACGGCGGACCCGCGAATCCCGAAGGTGCCATCCCCGGACTGGTCCAGGCCACTCCCTATCCGGTCAGCCCCGAACCCGGCGCCATCGTCAACTCCCGCCTGCCCGTCATTTCGGTGGATTTGTCCACGCTCGCCAACCTCAATCCGGCATCCCTGAGCATGCAGGTTTCCGGCTTCGGCGAGGTGCCCGCCAAGTTCGACCCGGCAACCAAAAAATACTCGTGGAAGGTCTCGAGGAAACTGCGACAGCCGTCCTGCCAGATCACCGTCACCTGGCTCGACACCGCAGGTGCCAAACCCGATACTCCGCTCCGTTGGTCGTTCCAACTCGACCGCACCGCCGCCTATATCCCGTCGGACCGCTAAGCCTAGGCCGTCCCCGGCAACCTATCCACCATCCCCATGTTCTCCTCGCTCGCCGACTCGTTAGACAAGACTTTCCGCAACCTCCGCGGTGTGGGCCGCATCTCGGAATCCAACATTTCGGACGCCCTGCGCGACATCCGCATCGCGCTGCTGGAAGCCGATGTGGAGTTCTCCGTGGCCAAGGATTTCATCGCCCGCGTGAAGGATCTCGCCATGGGCGAGGATGTGCTGAAATCCATCAAACCCGGCGAACAGATCGTCAAGATCTTCCATGACGAACTGGCAAACCTGCTAGGTGGCGACCAAGCCCCGCTCGATCTCAATCAACCGGCCCACATCCTCATCTGCGGCCTCAACGGCGCCGGCAAAACCACCACCGCCGCCAAACTTGCCAACCGTCTCAAAAAAGAGGGCCGCCGCCCGCTGCTCATCGCCTGCGACCTCTATCGCCCCGCCGCCATCGACCAACTCGCCACCCTGGCCAAACAGATCGACATCCCCTGCTACACCCCGGACGCCTCCGAGACCGATGTGGTCAAGGTCGCCAGGGACGCGCTGGCCTGGGCCGACTCCCAGCGCGGCACCGTCCTCATCTTCGACACCGCCGGCCGCCAGGAAATCGACGAACGCCTCATCGCGGAACTCAAACGCCTCCACGCTTTCGTCAAACCGCGCGAAACCCTCCTCGTCGCGGACTCCGCCACCGGCCAACAGGCGGTCTCCGTCGCCAAACACTTCGACGAAGCGGTCGGCATCACCGGCATCGTTCTAACCAAGCTGGACGGCGACGCCCGCGGCGGCGCGGCGCTCTCGATGCGCGCCGTCACCGGCAAGCCGATCAAATTCGCCGGCGAGGGCGAAAAGCTCGACCAGTTGTTCGAGTTCCACCCGCGCCGCATGGCGGACCGCATCCTCGGCATGGGCGACATCGTCGCGATGGTCGAGCAGGTGGCCGACAAGGTCAGCGAGCAGGACGCCATGCGCTCGATGAAGCGCATCCAGGAAGGCAAGTTCGACTTCACCGATTTTCTCGACCAGATGAAAATGATCCAGCGCCTCGGCCCGCTGGAGGGATTGTTAGGACTGATGCCCGGCTTCAGTAAGATCAAGAAGCAACTGCCGTCCGGCGCGCTGAACAACAAGAAGCTCAAACGCACCGAAGCGATCGTGCTTTCGATGACCCCCGACGAACGCCGTCGGCCGGAAATCATCAAGGGCTCCCGCCGCCAGCGCATCGCCGCCGGATCCGGCACCTCGCTGATGGAGGTGAACCAACTCATCAAACAGTTCGCCGAAATGCGCAAGATGATGAAATCCCCCGGCCGCATGAAGGACATGATGCGCCAGATGGGCGGCCCCGCCGGCCTCAAGGACATGATGAAAAACCTCGGCGGCAAAATGCCGTTCTAACACGAGATCCGGAGCGCCGGCATCCGGCCAACCATGACATCCCGGCCGATCCAGCCCGTTTTCGTGTGCGGCGCCACCGCGTCGGGGAAATCCGCGTTTGCCGCGGAGTTGGCGGAACGGATCGGCGGCGAGGTGGTCAATGCCGACGCGTTCCAGTTGTACCGCGGGCTCGATGTCCTAACAGCAGCACCCTCGGAGGACGAGCGGAAACTGACGCCCCATCACCTGTATGGAACGCTCGATCCCTCGGAAACGATGGATGCCGGAGCGTATCTGGACCTTGCTCGGCCGGTGATCGCGGAGATCATCGCTCGCGGCAAGCCCCCGGTCGTGACCGGCGGCTCCGGGCTCTATCTGAAGTTCCTGACCCACGGTCCCGCTCCGCTGCCGCGGGGAGACGCCGCGTTGCGGGCCGCAATGGACGCGCGTCTGCTGGAGGATCTGGCCGAAGAATTGCGCGCCCTTGATCCCGACGAGGCCGCCCGCACCAACCTCAAGAACCGCCGCTACGTTTCCCGAGCGCTGGAAATCTGCCACCTAACCGGCCAGAGGGCGTCCGCCCTGCGCGACCAATGGGCCGCCCAAACCGCCGCCCTGTCCGGATCGCTGCGGGGATGGCTGATCCAGCGGCCGCGGGCCGATTTGCACGACCGGATCGCCCGGCGCACCCGCGCGATGTTGGACGGTGGCGCCATCGGCGAGGTCGCCGCTCTAACCAACCCATCCGCCACCTGCGTCAAGGCCATCGGTTTCCGCGAGATCCGCGACCTGTTGGACGGCCGCATCGGCCGCGCCGCGTGCGAGGAGCGGATCAACGCCGCCACCCGCCAATACGCCAAACGCCAGGAAACCTGGTTCCGCCGCGAGTCGTGGCTCACGCCGCATCCGGTCCAATGATCAATACCCCGCCGGATGACGCATCACATGTCCCCTGCCCGCGCGGGTTTCCGGTTTCCATTTTGGCCCTGATCGACCGCCGGGGCCGCCGGTGTCGAGCCGAAGGCCCGCGATCGTCATGAACACATGGCCGTTGCGCACGTAGATGGTAATCCATTTGCCGGCCCCTTTCTTGCCGTAGGAGAAATACCCCTTGGACGGGATGGCACCTTTCATGAGACCCGCCGAGCGCAGGACGTAGGACACCGTGCCGGAGCAATCGTAGCCGCTGTCGTTGAGCGTCGCGTGACCGCCGCCCCACTTGTAGGGCATGCCTTGGAGCCGGTTGCCCGCGGCGATCGCGCGCTTGACGGCGGCAGGCGCGCTCTTCGGCGCGTATGCGATGCCGTTTTTCAGCAATGCCGTCCGGCCCGGTTCGAAATGATACGAAACGGGGTGGCGCGCCCGCACCTGGCTGGCGCAGGACGCCAACCCGAGAACGGGAACCACGAGAATCAGAAGCTTGAAAAGACGAGTCACCGCCGCAGGTCTTACCAAACTGCTTAGGAATTGCAAACGTTTTCTCATTCCTCCCGCCCTGCGCCTCAGCGGCTCGCCTCCATCCGGAGGAACAGGCTCGGCGCGGACCCTGAGGTGACCGTGGCGGTGACCTCGATCTCGTCCAAGCCGGGTGCCGGATTGTCCGTAACGGTCGCGGCGGACACCGTCACGACCACATCACCGAGACCGGTCGCGCCCGAGGCGTACCAATTCACCAGATCCGTGGACCACGAATAGCCCGACCTCACATCGACCGCCGGATCATTGGTGCGGCTGTGCCGAAACTTGAAAACGCCGGCGTTATGCGATGCCTCCCGCAAGCCCAGGCTCGCGGCCGAGGGGTCCGTTCCCAACACGTGCTCCACGCCGTTGGACAGACCGTCGCCATCCGCATCCTGACTGAAGCCGATTGCGCCCGATGCGCCGGGGAAACCGGCGATCCAAGAATCATAAGTGAGCGACTCCATTCCGGGGAACACCCCCAGCGCGCTCCACTGCCGGGCGGCCACCGCGTTGTCCCACGTGACCGATCCCGTCCCGCCCGAACCCAAACGCATCGCCGTGGACCAGTTGGTGCCGAGATAGACCCGGGTCACATACGGCGGGTTTTCGGCCTCGGTCTTGGTTAGATCCGGGTTCACCCACAATGTCAGGAGTTGGTTCTGGAAATCCACCTTGCCGACGATCGTGTAAGTCCGGCCATCCACCGGGCTGATCGGGCCGCTCTCGCGGAACGTACTGCCCACCCCACTTTCGCTGATCCCGAACTCGAGTGCTCCCGAAGGACCGTTTCCGCCAACAACCCCGAAAAACACCCGCTCGGCTCCGAAATCATACGAGGAAACGCCGGACCAGGCAGCCCCGGCGCTCCGCGTGATGTCGGCACGCAGATAGACCGCCTTGGCATCGGTGACGGGATTCACAGCTCCAAGGCGTTCGTCGGCGTTCGCGCCGCCGCCCTCGCCCGGTCCGTTGAATTCACGTTTTGCACCGCCCTCCTGGGTCACCAGTTTGCCGCCGGTCACGGTCGGAGAATTGCCAAACACCAGATCCCAGTCGGAATCGGTCAACGTGTGGCCAACGAAGGTGTTGTTGGTCAGGCTGTTGTCAAAATCGAAGCCGCTTCCACCGCTGCGGTCGGCCACCGCCCCGTCGTCATAGGAAAAATCATCCGCGCCAATCAGCGCGATGTCGCCTTGCTCCGGCGTGGAGGACGCCAGGGTGGGGTCGCTACCCCGGTCGGTTTCGAAGGCGTCAGCGTGGGTGTCGCCGTCCGTGTCCCATTTGTTGGGATCGGTTCCCGGATCGTTGTAGCCGTTGTGGATGCCGGAGTTGGATTCGAGGTCATCGGCAAAGGTGTCGCCGTCCGTATCGTATTTCGTCGGATCGGTACCGCGATCGCCATTGTTCACCCAGATACCGGTCTTGGTTTCCACACCATCTAACAGCGAGTCACCATCGGTGTCTTGCATCGTCGGATCGCATTCCCTCGCGTACTCCGCCGCGTCGGTGGCTCCGTCCACGTCGAAATCCGAGGTGGCGGGAGCCTCGTTGGGCCCCTTGATATCGGCAAGAGTCAGAGTCAACGGCGGATCCTGCGCGGCCGCATGGGTGATGATCGTGTTTTCCCAAAGATCCGGCAGTCCGTCGTTGTCGGAATCCGCCGGAATGGCGAAAAACCCGGTGTCCCACGCGGTGTCGGCGATCGCGATGTTGGAAAACGTCCATCCCGCTCCGCCGCCACCCTCGCGCAGATGGATTTCATTGAAGGTCGCGTTGGCCTGGAAGGTGGTCACGAGCGCGGGGTTCTGCTCCGCTTCAGTTAGGGCGAGGTTCGGATTGAGCCACACCGTGACCGAGTCATTGCCGCCGGCGTTGTAAGACACCTTGTACACGATGGTGGTCACATCCGCCGCCCGGACCAACTGCCACACCTGCCCGCCTTCCGGCGTGGCCGATCTGAGATCCACTTCCCCACCGGCCGTCCCGAAAGCGCTGTAGGCGTGGGGACCCCACGCGTTCCCAATCCCCAACCGCTCGCTGCCACCCTCCCACATCTGCATACCGGCATAATACCCCTCGTTGGAACTGTTGGATGCCGGATTGGTGACCGTGTATTTGAAATACAACGTGCCGTTGGCGGATGCGTCGCGGGTCAAGGTCAAACCCGCCAGATTGGTTCCGCCTGCACTCTCATTGATCACCAAAGGCCCGGCTTCCGAGTAGAGCACGGTCGCACCGGCGGGTGTGATGGCCGACATCATGGTGCCAATCAGCGCAATCTCGAACATTCTTCCGCACCGGGGCGTGGATTTGTGGTTTTGGTTTTTCATTTTCGCGTGGGTCGTTGGGAACAGACAAGCACAAACTCCCCCATGGGGCGAGCGGAAATTTCGACTGAAAAATCCGGCGTGCGGGAGGCGTTTGAATTCCAATCCGCTCCCCCGTTCCGCCTCGCCATGAAAACCATCCTGCCATTCGCATTTGTCGCCGCCATCCTGCCCCTGCACGGACAGGTCACCTTGTTGGACTCCGCCGCCGAAAAGTTGGTGGCTCCGGACGCCAAGGTCGAGAAGCTCGCCGGCGGTTTCAAGTTCACCGAAGGACCGGTCTGGCTGCCCGACCGAAAGATCCTCGTGTTCTCCGACATTCCCGCGTCCAAGCTGATGCAATGGAGCGAATCCGGCGGCATCGCGGACTTCCGGCCCAGCGAGCAGGCCAACGGAAACACCCTCGATAACCAAGGTCGGCTGATCTCTTGCCAGCATGCCGCCCGCAACATCGTGCGCGCCGAACCGGACGGCACCGTCAAGGTGCTGCTGGACCGCTATCAAGGGAAGAGATTCAACTCGCCGAACGACGCCGCGGTGAAACGCGACGGCACGATTTGGTTCACCGATCCGCCCTACGGACTGCCATCCGGCCAGGCGAAGGAACAGGAAGGCAACCGGGTCTATCGGTTTGACCCGGCGAAGGGCAGTGTCACCATCGTGAACAAGGACTTCGACATGCCTAACGGAATCGCGTTTTCCCCGGATGAGAAGCGGCTCTACATCGCGGACAGCGGCAAGGGCCAGCGCGTGGGAGCGTTCGATGTTAGAGCGGACGGCACGCTGGGCCCGGCGGTCTGGTGGGCGGAAGGCGGCAGCGACGGCATGCGCGTGGATGAAAAGGGCAACCTCTACACCACCGCCGGAGACGGCGTGCGCATTTACAGCCCGGAAGGCAAACACCTCGCCAACATCGCCTGTCCCGAGCAGCCCGCGAACTGCGCGTTCGGCGGCGACGATTTCAAATCCCTCTTCATCACCGCCCGCACCGGACTCTATCGGATCAAACTCGGCGTGGCGGGAAATCGGTTGGGAAAAACCACCCCCTCAAAATAACTCCGCCTGTCCGTCATCGGCCGCCGGGCGCGCCAGCGGACTCACGCACGGGCTAACCGCCAGCTCGCCCTGATAGGGAACGAACCTCCATGCCGCGCCACGGAGAAACGTGGCCGCATCCGCATCCGTAGCGAGGATCGCGGGCATCCGGTCGTGGATTCCCGCCATGGCGGGCCCCGCGGAGGTGGTGACCATCGAGTAGCAGGGACCCAGCGAACCATGCTCCTCCCACACGCCGGCCATCCACAGGTAGTCATCGTCCGCATGGCAGAATTCGTATGCCTGTTTGCGTCCGCCCTCGCCGGAACCCCACTCGTAAAACACGGAAACGGGAATCACGCAGCGCCGGTCGCGGAACGCCTCCGACCACATCCCCCCTTCCAGCTTGTCCGAGCGCGCGTTGTTCACCGCATCCCCGAAATCCCGGCGGAAGCCCCAGCGCATCGCCACCACCCTGCGGTCCGGCAGCACCACCAGGCCCGCATCGGACTTGCGCACCAGACGCGCCCCCGATTCCTCAGCCATTGCGGAAACCCGTTCCCTAACACCCGCTTGGGCGCCGCGCTTCGGTTTGACTCGATAGAAATTGCACATGGGGGTTGGATCCTGTCATTTTCCGGCCGGTTCACAAACCGCTTCCGCCGATTCAACGGCCAGGGCGGGCACCGCATCCCTATCCGCCACCGACCCTCGTTTGTCCAGCGAAACCCGCCAGATCATGCCGTCGCCACGGCCGAGCAGGCTCTTCGGATAGATCGCGTTGCCCAGCGAGTGGGCGATCACGCCGCCGGCGTGAAACTCCTCCGCTTGGACGACATGCGGACCGCTCCCGGCCACCACCGCCACCCCCCGCTCGGTTAGCCAGCGCGCCCATCGCCGCTGGTCCGCGTTTGGCTCCCGGATAGATTCGTCGCCCCAGTGGATCATCACCACCGGGATTCTTCCGTCGGCCAAAACCTCGGCCAACCGGCGTTCCAGCGCATCCGCATGATCCGGCAGCCTAAGCACACCCGGCTTTCCAGCCCCCGCGGCCGGCGCGTCCACCGCGCAAACGCCAAACACCGCGATCCGGCACCCCTTCACCTCGCCAAGCCACGGCCGGAGCGCCTCGCCCGCATCGCGGCCCGCCCCAACCACGCCAAGGCCCTCCGTTTCCAACACGCGGCGACCCTCCGTCAAACCCTCCGCCCCGGCATCGGCGGCGTGGTTGTTCGCCAGGCTAACAACCCTCACTCCCGTGCTCCGCAACGCGGCCAGCCGCTCTGCGGGAAACCGGAAATCGTAGATTGCCGGACGCTCCGGTTCGCGCGGCGACGGTATCCCCTCCAGATTCGCCAACCCGAGATCGCATCCGCGCAGCGCGGCGGTTAGTCCATCCATCCCCGCCACATCACCCGCCAGCACCCCATCGCCCGCGAATCCCAGCCGGCATGCCGCGGTTGCCGCCGCCGTTCTAACCGCAAACCCGCCGCGGCCGCGCGCCAGTTCGCCCAGCGCCACCACCTCGGGCACCCCACCCAGATGATGCGCCAGCAAGTCCCCACCATCCAGCGTCCCCACCGGATCGCGGTCCTCCCACAACGCGGCCACATGGTTTCCGAAATCGATCATCACACCCCGGCGGATCGCGGCGGCGTCCAGCCCAACCCCGCTGGCCGGAGTCGCCCGCTCCGCGATGGTGGTTAGATCGCGCCGCAACATCCCCGGATCGCCCCACGGCGCGCGCGTCCCCGACTTTCGCCACGCATGGGCGAGAAAGTTGGAACAATCGCTCCCCCACCCCGAATCCACTCCGCGCCCGCCGCCGTCCTCCTGCAACGCGATCCCGAAAACATAGGGCATTCCGAAACACTCCGACAAGGCACCGTGAAATCCCTCCCCCGTCCGGACGCGGACATCCAGCACATCCGTCGGCAGCCAGTGGCCGCGGGATTCGTATTCGGCCTCGATCACCACCCGCCCGCAATGCCATTCCGGGTCCAGCATCTTCGCCCATGCCTCCGGTGCCAGAGCGAAATCGGACGTCTCTCCGAGCGCGATCCGGCGCTCATGGACCCATCGGCCCGGGGTCTTGGAAAAGCTCTTGCCCAACCCGGTTTCCGGCAGCAAATCATAAGCCTGCCTCACAGGAACCCGCGCGAACCATTTCACCCACCCGCTCGCCCCGGCGGACTCTCCCGGCCTCACCCGCAACACCGCTCCGGCGGTTTCCGACAACCTAACCACCCCGTCGCATTCCGGCCGCGCTCCGTCCACCGTGATCGCTCCCGCCAGCCCCGAGCCCGCTGCAACCCCGTCGCCGCCACGCTTTCTATCCGACACGCGCCACCCGCTCTTCCGCATTTCCAGAACCGCGCCACACCACGGATCAGCCGACGCGACATCCCACCGGGGAATCGAGCCGCCCTCCTTGCGGATGGCATCCGCCTTGAGCGAGGAATCCGGCCTGTCATCCACGGATAGATCCCATTCGAGTTCCGCGCCGCGGGTCCGGGCCACCGCCCCCACCGCCCACCTGACCAATCGATCCGCTTCCGCGCCGCTCCCCAGCCACGGACGCGAAATGGCGAACGCCACTCCCGCCAAACCCGGCCAGTCCATCGCGGTTTCCCAGATCTCACCCAACCGTTCCTCCGCGTCGTCCCGCCCCGCGAGGAAATCGAGATCGATGGATAGAACCACCGGCGCCGCTCCCGGCTTCCACGCCTTCAACCCGGCAAGATCGAGAACCTCCCAGCGCGAGGCGAACGATCCCGCGCCGCGGGGTTCCTTGCCCAGCCGCCCGTCGGACGCCTGCGCGGCATCCCACGCCATCTCCGCTCGCTTGTTAGCGTCCAGCCCCACATCCGCCACCCACACCACGCGCTCCAACGGTCTCGGCATCAGCGGCTCGATCCAATTGAACGCCTGGATCCGCCCGCCAGACCGCCATTTCTCCACCCGCCGCGCCCGCTCCTCCGCCGATCCCACCCGCCGCAACCCCTCCCGCAAGTCGTCCGACCTCCCGGCCGTGCTCGCATCCGAATGCGCGTCCACCAGCACCAGCGTCACCGGCCTATCCAAATCAAACGTCCTGGCGATCCAGCCGAATGTCTCCGCGTGATTGTCCGACATGAAAACCGGCAAACAACCACCTTCCGCAACCAGAATGCATGATAGATAGACCGCCGCGCTCCCGGACAAAAAATGACAAAGCAGAAGTCCGGACCGGAAACGCTGGTCCTTCCGGTCGTCCGCCGTCTGTCTCCGCTTCGTCCTTCTCATCCCAATATCATTATCCCCAATTCATTTGCTTTCGGACAATGCGTCCTGCAATACGGCTTCTGCCGTCTGGCGTACCTTCGCGCTTGAGATCTCGCTCAACCAAGCGCGAGCGCTATCGACTTCACTGTTGGCCAACGCGAAACGGATGTTTCCAAGAGCAATAGAATCAACCTGCTCAGGTGTCATCTTCGTCTTGTTAGCGTGAATCCACTCGCCTGCGGCTCTCGCATCAACTTGCAACCAACTTTCGATGCCGGATTCAAGACATGCCGACCATTCCGGCTTGGAGGAAAGTATCTCCATGCCCTGATCAGGGTCTTTGGAGACCATCGCTCCCGCTATTGATTTTCTGACACCATCTGCCGCTTGGAGGTCTGCTTCCATAAGGCCACCTGACTCCAACATTTGCCATACCTCAAATGGTGCCTGCTTCCCGGCCGATTCCAGGTAGCCACGTAACAGCCTTTGCGAGGTCACCTCGCCAGCATCCACTCCCTTGATAAAACCCAATCCCTCCTGAATGGCTGCGTTGGCGGTTAGATCTCCACTATTGCACAAACGCTTCAGGCGTTCCCGCAAGCCATACTCAATTGCCGCCACGTCATTGTCATTGATCGGTTCGTTCGCACCAAACATGGAGGGATCGAGTGCGTCAATATAAATCAATCTGCGCCCAAGCACCCGGTCAAGTGCGGCGCGCTCGTCGGGATACTCCAACTTGTCGCGAGCCGTCCTCAGATCACCAACACTCAACGCCGGAGATCCGTAAACCGCGGAAAGCAAATCTGTGCGAACCTTCCCACTGCCAAAAGTTTCGTTCAGAAGCGCCATTGCAAGATCCGCTTCGCCGCAGTTTGCCATACGATTTAGCACAAAATGATAGAAATTGGTCTTCTGCGCGTCGGACAACGGCATGGATCGAACGAAGTCCCAGGATTCACGGTATTTCCCCGATCCAAGATGGGTTGACAAATAATCAAGCACCCGGTTCTTCGATGCCTCGCTAAGCTTATTACCAACTACCAACCCATCTAGTTCGATTTCCTGCGCCTTATTATCGGCTCTTATCGGCGAAACCGAGTCAGACGGTCCAGAATATCTTCCTCCTTCGACCTTATCCCGCACAGCGGATCTCCCATCGCCGCTTTTGTTGTTCTCCCCGGTTTGTTTGCAACTAGCCACAAGTAGCAAGGAGAATCCCGCAATGCTCGAACAGCGAAGATCGATCAAAAGTCGCAACATGAAACCACGAGTCATGGTTTTGGCGAGTGAAATGGATTTCTTTACGAATGATCTGCGTTTCATGGGTTGAGTTCCAAGTGTCAACGTTAAGGGTTCAAGCAAAGACAGAAGACCGCCGCGCCCCAAGACAGAAGACGGAAGATGATGCGGCGGAAGGCCCCGACCGGAGGCACCTGCCCTTCCGGTCTTCTGTCTTCTGTCTCTGTGTCTTCCGTCTCATCCCAATAACCAATAACAAATAACCAATAACTACTTCGCCGCAGGCGGAGTGAGCGACTTCCTCCACTGCTCCGCTCTTTCCGGATCGGTGTCCTTGATCTGCTCGATCAGCACCTTCGCCCCGGCGTCGCGGGCGGGACCGAGCGCCTGCTTGGACAGCCACTCGCTCGCGGCCACCGGGTCGGTCTTCATCCAGGAGGTCATCAACCCCTGATACCCCTTCGCCGCATCCGCTTCCGGCAGCTTCTCGACCCAATCTCGGGCAGCGGACAAATCCTGCTTCGCCCAATTCGTCACCGTGGCATTGAGCATCTCCTGCCGGAACTCCGCTCCGATTTTTGCGGATAGGGCAGGGTCTTCAAGAATGTTGATCGCGTTTTTGTGGTTTTGAAATGCTGAGGATCGGGCAATTTCGCGATAAAGTGTCTGTTGCTCGTCGGCAGGTTTAGAGTCAACATAATCCAATGCTATACCAATCTCGCCTTTACCCAACTCAGCAGCGATAGCTCGTTCACTAACGATGCGCTGTGCCGTAGGTTGATTGGCGATCTTTTCGAGAATTCTGGTCTTGTCGTTGCCATCCGCCACAAGATACGAATCGGATAGAATCTTGCTTTTAGCATCGCCGTCTGGAATCCCATCAATCAACGAGATCGCTCGTTCGGGATCCTTCGCTAACATACCTGTGACCAGAGACCTGACGTCCTTCAATGTGTCTGCTGTTATGGGCAAATTCGCAATAATATATGCCGCCAGATCAGGTGAATCAATGTAATTGGACAGCTTCGCGATTGCCACAAGCCGGTTATCCGTGCCATCCTTAAGATGCTTAAGAACCAACTCGGGCGATATTGCCATGGCCTTTGCCATAAAATCCGAATACGCTCCCGGAGGACTTTCCCCGCGCACCCCATCAATAGCCCGGAAGGCGGCCTCAGCATCCTTTGGCAGCAAAGCAACGGCGGCACGACAAATCAACTCTTGCTTGAATTTCTCTGGAACCTTCAACTCATTAATGAACCTTAGGGCATTTTCGCAGTATTTAGGATCATTCGATCCAATCACCATCAAGGCAGGGACCCCACAAAGACCGACATCCTGACGAGACTCGATCCGCATTTTCATAAACTCCCTGACCTTGGCATTGTCAATTCGGGAAGCAAGAGAATTCATGGCGCACAAGTACAATGGGTCATCTTGGATTGATGAAACCGAAGACGTTTCCAACCAGGATACAATCAGCTCAGGATTTTTACCTGCTATGCGATCAAATAAGCTAAACGCCATTCCTCTGGCAAGCCCCCCCTTCGGATCTTGCTCGATGAGGCGAAGCAGTTCATCTGGACAATGTTCGGCCATGTAGAAGAGCAAATCGGAGGCTTCTGACTTAAGTGCATTGGATACGATTCCGGATCGATTGAGGGATTTATATCTTTCAACTAAATCTTCGGCCCGATCTGAGTGGTATCGACTTCCTCCCGCAATTGGGTCGCCCCCCCTCGAGGGGAAATCCCCGCTCCTGCGCTCACTTGACAGCTTTGTTTCAATATCTCTGGTCACGCGATTACTTCCATCCCTGAACCAGACTGCACGCACCACCAATACCACGATCAGCACCACCAAACCAGAAATCAGAACGAGGCGCCGTTTGTTAGATCTTGATTTCATCTTGATTTGTTCTTCAGTTGGGTTTCCGGTTTCAAGTGAAGACCGAAGATGATGCGGCGGAAGGCCCGGACCGGAGGCTCTTGCCCATCCGGTCTTCTGTCTTCTGTCTCTGTGTCTTCCGTCTCATCCCAATAACCAATAACTACTTCGCCGCAGGCGGAGTGAGCGACTTCCGCCACTGGTCCGCCCTTTCCGGATCGGTGTCCTTGATCTGCTCGATCAGCACCTTCGCCCCGGCATCGCGGGCGGGACCGACGGCCTGCTTGGACAGCCACTCGCTCGCGGCCACCGGATCGGTCTTCATCCAGGAGGTCATCAGCCCCTGACACCCTTTCGCCGCATCCGCTTCCGGCAGCTTCTCGACCCAATCGCGGGCGGCGGACAAATCCTGTTTCGCCCAGGTAGCCACTGTAGCATTGACCATTTCCTGCCGGAAATCCAAGCCGATCTTTTGAGATAGCGCGGCGTCCCCAAGAACCTTTACCGCATTCTCAGGATTCTGGTAGGCAACGGTTCGGGCGATTTCTCGATATAGATCCTGCTTGGCTGGAGAAGAAACTCCATCAATCAAGCGCAGAGCTTCTTCTAGCGGCAGTTGTTCGGCCGCTTTTCGAGCAATTCCTCTATATGCAAGAGATGCCTGTTCCGGCGGAAGTTTCTGAGCCTCGTTCACAGCCATTTGCGGGTCTTGGCTGTAGGCTGAGGCAAACATCGCTGCAGTGATAGAGTCTCTTGCCGGGCCTCCTTGAATGCCAGAAAGCGCAGCAAGGGCTGCACCTAGATCCTTTTGCGCCATCTTGGAAATGATCACCTCACACGCCCCGGCATTTTCCTTAGTAAGTCCGACGACTGAAAGACATTTGGCCGCAACCGAAACATCCTGTTCGCTAAGGGCATACAAGAAACGCTGGTATTTCATTAGGGAATTCATTTGTCCCGGCGACAACGCTCCCAAAGCGATCGATGCCTGAGTTGGATCCTGCCGCAGCCACTTCGAGAATATCGAACACAAGTAATGTGCCGTGGTTTCCGGACGCTGCGCTTCATCCAACAATGCCAATGCAGCAGCCGGTTCAGAGTCCGACATCGTGTTCGCAATGTTCCCAATAGCGGATGCCTTCTGATCTGGACTCAACTTGGCTTCCCTGAGCAAACTCAATGCCAATTGAGCGTTCCGCTGGGCCAAGCAGCCCCAAAAGACGTTTATTTCACTCAAAGATCCTCGCAAAGCAACTTGCTCCGCCAAAGTCTTCTCCATTCCATCTCTGGTTGCCAGTACCGAGATAATCTCGACTCGTATTTGCGCCTCAGCCGGCGACAGCTTACGTTGAGAGGTATTTTCAAGCCATGCCAACGCACTATCCGGGTCTCGGGCAACCTCCCGTCTCAACTCGCCAAACCCATTTTCGAATAAATCTTCCAGCGGAAGCCCAACAGAGCGCCCAATGATACCACTCAGACTTCTTGTTGTGGGACTGCGGTCGGAAGCGTCCCTTTCAACGCAATTCCCGCTACGAGCCAACCTTTTACCAATTCCGGCACCTTCTTCCTGACCCGCTTGCTTCTTACAAGCAATCGACACGCAAGAGGCTGCCAGCAACAAAAATAAATAATTCCGAATCATTACCGTTTTTGGTTACACACCAGAATAATCCCTATCGACAGATTCTTTGGTTTTTTCAAACGAGCTCATAATATCCACCATTGCATGAATCCTTGAAACTCCGATGGCCCGAAGTGGGTGCTCCGGTGCAACTCATCACCCAAGCACAATAGGTCAACTTCCCACCTTTCCATTTGATCCTCTCAGTTGTTTGCGTGCATGCCCCCCCTCCGCGATCGTAAACCAGGTCGTCTCGGTCGTATTCTCCGTCCCCTCCCCGGTCGCCCCTGCGGCGTCGATGAGTCCTGAGATGGCCAATTGGGTTGGCACGGCGGCGGAAGACTCGGACCGGAGGCTTTTGATCTTCCGGTCTTCTGTCTTCTGTCTCTGCGTCTTCTGTCTCATGAAAAAAAGTTCGCGGCTGACGGAGGCAACAATCACATACAGCCCGGATCTGTCAATCATTCTTTCGCAGGAGCCAACGACTTCCTCCACTGCTCCGCCCTTTCCGGATCAGTGTCCTTGATCTGCTCGATCAGCACCTTCGCCCCGGCGTCGCGGGCGGGACCGACCGCCTGCTTGGACAGCCACTCGCTCGCGGCCACCGGATCGGCCTTCATCCAGGAGGTCATCAGCCCCTGATACCCTTTCGCCGAATCCGCCTCCGGCAGCCTCTCGACCCAATCTCGGGCGGCGGACAAATCCTGCTTCGCCCAAGTCGCCACCGTGGCATTGAGCATTTCCTGACGGAAATCGCTGCCAATCTTTTCCGACAGTATTGGATCTTCAAGGATCTTCACTGCGTTCTCAGGCTGTTGTAGAGCGGATGTGCGCGCAATTTCACGGTAAATATCAAGCTGCTGCCCAGAACTCGCGCGATTCGCAAGTTCGAGCGCGCCGGCAAGATCGACGGATGACAGAGAACGAACAACCCCTCTTGTGGCCAATACCGAATCCGCTTCGCTAACATTCTCCAATTTTCTGATAGCTTCTTCCGTATTTGTGACCGCGAACTGCTCGTAGAAATCCATCACTATGCGATCTCTCAGCTTTGAGGAAGGCAGTGAATCAACAACTTTCTTTATCTGGTCAAAGTTCTCCGCGGCACCACTGATAAGCAATCGCTGAAACGCCTCACTATTCGAGGATGTTAGCGGTGTCTTGGAGAGAGTTTCATAGAAAAACCCCGATGCATATTTACGTAGGAGGTGTGAAACCGAAATGTCAAAGACCGCATTGACGGCATCGGTTTCAGGAAGTTGGCGGGCGAGTTCCATGATTTTCAAGCCGTCCCCCGAGAATCCGAGGTATCGAAAGTGCTGTGCGAGCGCCTGATCCCGACTGCTTTGCTTCCCCATCATGGCAAGGACCTTAAGTGTCGTAGCAACATCATTATCAGGCACGGATGCGATCCCGATAAGACCAGCATCCCTCTCCTTGAGTGGTAGCCGCGCAACCACCTCCAGCGATTTCTCAATTCCGTTACGGGCCATGAAGTCGTAAAACACCGTAACCAATATCGGGCTGCCAACAGCGGATGTCTTCCCTTCAGCCAGTCTGATCGCCGCATCGGCATCGTAGCGGGAGAGCGCCACCAACGCGTCGCCAAGCTCATTCTTAAGAGACCGATCATTCGCGTGCTCGTCGATCCAACGAATCAACTCCTCGGGGTTCTCCCGTGCAATTTGTTCGAGATCATCCCAGATTCCCTTCCCGGGCTCAGAAGCGGCCCTTTCCGTGATGGATTTCAACACTTTTCGCACACTGTCCACATCGTGACTGCCGCCCACAGCCGAATGGCCACCCGAAGCATCCTCCCGACGGGACGTCACACCTCCGGGCATGGCCTCACGATTGCCCTGTCTATCGCAACCGCCGACCAAGATGATGCCCACAACCCCAAGCAGGAGACCACCGGAACAATGCGGAACCCATTTGAATTCACGACGCATCTGTAATGTTTGCAGCGACATAGCTAACGAATTGACGATCCAAACCAGGAGCTTATCCATGTTCATCCGTGTTCTCCGCGGGTTTTTCTAACGCACCGGGCTTTCCTTGGGTTTTTTCGCGAGTTTCACTTCCAGCCAGAGGCCGCTCAGGCAGAGGTCCTCGAATTTCGTGCCGGGCCATACTTCGTCGAAGACCAGTCTGATGGTTTTCACCGGTTTGTCGTAGCCGCCGGCGGGGATGCGGCAGGTGACCGGGGCGTCCGGGATCTCGGCGTGGACCTTGTGTTCGCCGTTGAGGATCATGGTCACTTTTTTCGGGCGGGCGTTGGCTTGGAACAGGCCGGGGGATTTTTGAAATCCGGGACTCAACGCCAGTGCCAACAGAGGCTTGGCGGATTTCGGGCGGATCTCCAGCCATTCGCCCGCGCCGGGGCCCGGCGCTCCTTCGGACCACACGCCCGGATGCTCGGTTAGATTCTCCGGGCCGTACGTTTTCCCGTCCTGCGGCGGCAGCACCGAACTCGCCTTGGCGGTGTAGTCGGTGCTCGTGTAATACCAGCGTCCGTTGCGTTCGTGGTTCAGCCGCCCCTCGCCGGAGAAGCTTTTGACCTCGGGTTCCACCTCGGCCTGGATGTCATCGGCCAGCGTGGGTTCGAGGTTCTCGAAATTCCAAACCCAGGATTCTCCCTCCTTGCGGAAGCGGTTGACCGGACCGAGCACTTTCAGCTCGGCCGGATCGATGCCCACGGGTTTCAGCACGACGCGTCCCCGCGCGATACTTCCTCCCCAACAGGCGCCGGTGGAGAGCCGGTAGGTTAACACCGCGCGGCTCATGGTGCCGTTGTCGCTAACATGGAATCCGCTCTGGGCGTAGCCGCTGCGGAAGCGGATCAGCACCGGCTTTTCCTCGTTCGCGGCGAAGACCAGCTCGCTCACGAACCAGCCGCGCAATCCGGCGAGGCGCTTGTCAGGCGGGGTGCCCGCCTTCGGTTTGGGCTCCGGCTCCCACTTGGCCTTCACCGCCTGGCCACCGGCGGTGAGTTGGTAGTTCTGGCAGTGCCGGGGCACACCGGATGGCGGCACGAACGTACCATCCTCCCGGATCGCCTCATCGCCCGGCGTCTCATCCACCGGGAAACCGAACCGCACCTTCACCTTCTTCGCGGTTTCGTTGCGCATCAGGTAGCGCACCTCGACCTCGGCCGCCTCCGGACCCACCCGCGCGGTGAGCTGCTCATCGAGAATCCGCACGTTTTCCGTGGCCTTCGGCTCGAACCCCGCCACATCGCCGCCCACCGCTCCTCCACGCTGATAGCCACCGCCATTGGCGAACACACCAACCGTCGAAACAAAAAGGCCTAACCCGATAGGAATCGCTCGCTTCATGCTGGCAAGCTACCCGATCCGGGCCGCCGCGGCAAGCACGATCCGGATAATCTCAATGCTGGCAGAGTTTTGACTCGTCGATCGTCATGCCATCTTCTTCGATGCGGAACTTGCCTTTCGACATCAGGAAATCCACCAGGCCATCGGCGGTCAGCCCCTCGGCCGAGCAGGTGTGAAACCTGGCGTCCGCACCAAACCGCCCGCCAATCGCCGCCACCAACCCTCCACGGGTATAGCTCAGGCCCGAACCCACGATCATTTCGATCACGTCATGTCCATGAATGCTCTCCATGCGCGGGAGGATTTCCGAGCGAACCCGTTTAATCAAGAAGTTTTTTTCTTTATTAGAAAAAACCACCCGGCTCACCCGATCAACATCCGCTCCAGCCGGTCGAGGAAATAGCGTTCCCCCGCGTCAATCCCGTCCGCTCCGAGGATGCGGCCGATCCAATCGTAGGCCACGATCCCGTGCCCCGCGCCCTTGAGCAGCTTCGCCCGGGACTGGAGAAACTCCTCGGTCTTGGCCTCGCAGTGGGTCACCGCGCTTACGGCCTGATAGGCCTTGGTCACATCCACCGGCCCGGATCCCCCATGCGACCACCCCAGCGACACGAGCGCCTTCTCCAACACCTCGTTCTCCGGCATGGTTAGCCGGTCGTCCAGATTGACGGCTAGAAACAACAGTTCGACGAGCGCCTGCGCGCATTCCTGATTCATGGTGCCGCCACCCTACTTTCAGACGGGAATCCCGTCAACCCCGGATCGCGGGCCGGCCGTAGGCGTTTTCCGCCACCCTTTGCCCCGAGGATTCTCACCGCCAAGACGCCAAGTCCGCCCGGCCGCCGGCCCTCTTTTCCGATTTTCCCCAAGCTCCGCATCTCCAGCGACCCACTCACAACCTGTCCCGGAATTCGCCGCGTTTCCCGCTTCCCAAACCCCGGGTTTTCCGTCAGAAACCGGGCATGACAATTTACGACATGGCACGCGAGCACGCGGTGATCGCTTCCTCCGGAGCGATCATCGGTTGGGACCAGGAAACCTATCTGCCTCCGGCCGCGGCGGAGTTTCGGGCGCGGCAGTTGGCCTGGCTGTCCGCCCGCGGGCACGAACTGGCCACCTCCGACGCCTGGCGCAAGGCGCTCGAAGACGCGGAATCCGCCGATCCCGGCGACGATCCGAAGCACACCGCCAACCTGCGCGAGTTGCGCCGCCGCTTCGACCGCGCCACCAAACTGCCCACCGAACTGGTCGCGCGCGCGTCGTCCGCCTCGTCCCTCGCCAAGCACGCGTGGGCGGAAGCCCGGAAAAACTCGGACTTCGCCGCCTTCGCCCCGCATCTCCGCACGCTGCTGGACCTGGCACGCGAAAAGGCCGATCTCTGGGGCTATCCTAACGAACCCTACGACGCGTTGCTGGACGCCTACGAGCGCAACACCAGCACCGCCGCCGTGGCCGCGCTGTTCGACTCGCTCCAGGGGGAACTAACCGCCATCGCCCGCCAGGCGGTGGAGGCGTCCGCCGCCCGCAATCCCTCGCTGCCACCCGGTCCCTATCCGGTCGCGGCCCAGCAGCGGCTCAACGCGGAAATCGCGGCCGCCATCGGCTTCGATTTCAACGCCGGACGGATCGACACCACCACCCATCCGTTCTGCACCACCCTCGGCCCGCGCGACGTCCGCCTAACCACGAGATATGATGAAAGCGATTTCACCTCGTCGCTGTTCGGCGTGCTCCACGAGGCGGGACACGGACTCTATGAACAGGGCCTGCCCGCCGCGGACTTCGGACTGCCAAGCGGCGGCTCGGTTTCGTTAGGCATCCACGAATCCCAATCGCGGCTGTGGGAAAACCACATCGGCCGCTCCGACGCGTTCTGGCACCATTGGTATCCGGCCGCCTGCCGCGAGTTTCCGCAACTCGCCGGATTTCCGTTGGAGAAATTCCTCGGCTACCTGCGGCGCTCGGCGTTTTCCGAAATCCGGGTGGAAGCGGACGAGTCCACCTACGATCTCCACATCATCCTCCGCTTCGGACTGGAACGCCGCATGCTCAACGGCACGCTCGCCGTGGAGGATGTGCCGGACGCATGGAACGAGGGCTTCGCCGCGCTGTTCGGATTCACCCCGCGCGACGACCGCCACGGCTGCCTTCAGGACATCCATTGGTCGATGGGCGGACTCGGCTACTTCGCCACCTATTCGTTAGGAAATCTCAACGCCGCCCAACTCCACGCCGCCGCCCGCCGCGACCCGGCCATCGCTGCCGCAAGCGACCGCGCCGACTACGCCCCGCTCCTCGCCTGGCTCCGCGAAAACGTCCACGCCCACGGCGCCACCCTCGACCCCGCCGACCTCATCACCCGCGCCACCGGCTCCGCTCCCGATCCTCAACCCTACCTCGCCCACCTCAGGCAACGGGCCGGTTATTAAGCATGAAATACGAAGCATGAAATCCGAAACGCGAAAGGAAAGTGCCCTGCAATCCGGCTTTCTATCTTCTGTCTTGGAGCGAAGCGGTCTTCTGTCTTCTGTCTTCTGCCTTCTGTCTCAACGCCATGACCATTGACCCATGACTTCCCCCCTCTTCATCGTCATTGAAGGAATCGACGGCACCGGCAAGTCCACCCAGGCGCGGCGGCTGGCGGAGTGGCTGCGCTCGCAAGGGCGCGAAACCGTCGTCTCCCGCGAACCCACCGATGGCCCATGGGGCCGGAAACTGCGGGAGTCCGCCGCCACCGGACGCCTTTCCCCGCAGGATGAGCTGGAGTATTTCCTCAAGGACCGCAAGGAACACGTGGATACCCTCATCCGGCCGTCGCTGGCGGAAGGCAAGGTCGTCATTCTCGACCGATACTATTTCTCCACCATGGCCTATCAGGGTTGCCGCGGCTTCGATCCTGACGAAATCCGCGCCCGCAACGAGGCATTCGCGCCGCGCCCGGACCTGTTGCTGATCCTCGATCTGGAAGTGGACGACGCCCTCGCCCGGATCGGCTCGCGCGGCGATTCGGCCAACGAATTCGAGCGCCGCGACGCCCTCCAGCGCTGCCGCGGGATCTTTCTATCACTCCAACACGAGCCGTTCGTCCGGGTCATCGACAGCTCCGGCCCGCTGGACGAAGTCACCGCCCGGATCCGCCAGACCCTGATAGAGACCGGCCTAGCCAGCGCATGAGGGCCGGAAACTCCTTTGATTGAATTGCCTTCCGTAGAGGCGGTCTATCTCCGCTCCGGTCGCGGTTCCATGATCCTTTCCGGGGCTATCTGTCGAGGTGAGTGTCGAACAGGGCGGAAAGTTCGCCTGTGAGCTTTTCCCATTCCTCATCCACCGCCGTGACTTCCCCTCTTTTCTCCAACCGCTTTTCCGTGAAGGAGTAGATGCCGCGGGCAACCAACTCGCCAATCATGCCGCCGAAGGCTGTTCCTCCGCCGAATCCGAACATGATGATGTTCGAGTTGAGACGACATCCCGCCAAACCCGCCGCCACGAGGGCGAGAATGCCGAGCACCAGCGCGCCGGTGATGCGGCAGGTCCATTCGATCATGCCGCCGGCCGCGTCCGTCTTGTCCAAGACCTCATTGTGATAGTGCGCGGTCACGGTGAATGTGTGGAGTTTTCGCGGAGGTTTCTCCTTATAGGAAGTGTCGCTGCCGAAGACGGTGTTGACTGTCAGGACCGCGCTCCCCTTGCGGATGGCATAGGCACGGTCCGTGTCAAAGCGGTGGGTGACGGTTATTTCGCAGGCGCGCGTTTCCCCGAAAATGCCGACAATGCAGGAATGGATGTCTTTTTGATAGATAGCCGTCCGCCGCAGGGCGTCCTCCCTTGAATCCCCGGTGAAATGAACGCTACGCGAGAACTCGCGTTCGGTCGGGGTATAATTGACATCGGCCATGGCATTCGTTTCCGCGATTCGACCGGGGGCGGCGTCCAACACCGCTGCCACGGGGACGCTAAACACCTGGCCCGCCGGTCTGGCGGGCACTTCGAAACGGGTGGGGCGTTCCCGGAGGGCTCAGCGCGACTGAACGGGAAAGGCGTTCGAGTGTTGCCTGGCAACGGATCCCGCGGTCAACACATTGCCCACGATCGAAACCAGGATCGCCACGGTCCAAATGAGCATGATTTTCTGGACGCCGAGTTTGCCTGCATTCATCCAGCCCCAAATAAAGGCCCACAAGCCGCAAAGGATGCCGATGATCCCCTGGAGCGGACCGCTCTCGGTCTTGAACATCTTGATCAGAATGAAAATCCAGCAGGCCAACGAGGCGAGGCCTCCCAATAAGCTGAGTAATAGTCCCATGGTGGTAGTGTTTGGTGGTGATTGACACTCCGGCCACTGCAGCGGGAGCTGTCGGGCGCTAGCAATACCAGATTGCCATCCAGCGTGTCAAGGTGTAAACCAGCAGGGTCAAGCCGAACCACAAGGCCCATTTGGTGCGCTGTTCAAAGCGTCCGATGGCGGCGGCCACCGCGGGCCGATGCCGCGCGGGCACCATCAGTGCGGCGCTCACCACCGTCCAGAATACCAGCAATACCCAGGCGAGCGCGTTGGCCCGCACCGAGCCCAGCCAATCACCTCGCAAGAGCGCGAAAACACCGTGGGTCATACCGCACCCCGGGCAGGGCAGCCCGGTGACCGAAAGCCACGGACATGGCGGCAGCGGCAGGTGCAGGGTGGCCAGCAGGCCGTAGATCGCGCCGCCCAGCACCATGCCCCGGCCCAATCGGGCGTTGGCGACCAATACCGCCGCCAGATGCCAGCGGCTTGGTGGAGGCGGGGTGGTGGGTGAATCGTCAGAATGCATGCGGCGACCGGACGCTAGCACCCTTTTCACCGGATGAAAGCACACATGGTGGAATAAATGGGTTCCATTGCCATGAGGTATCGGGTCGGCGATGTGCGCCCTGCGGCCTTGCCGGTCCGGGAGCAATGGGAGACAGCGCTGCCCGCATGATTCGCGCCTTGTTGCCGCCATTGTTCCGTTCCGGGATGTTGCCGCCTTTCACGGGCAAGATCACCCATTCCCACTGAACACCCGAACCCCTTGGCGTCTTCGTTCCACTCCGACCATGCGAAATGCATCCGCCTCCTCCGGCGGACGTGGATCTTCCGCACCGCCATCGAGCCCGGGGCATTCACCTCGTGGCGCTTGTCCCGGCAGAGCCAATGTGATAAAGCCTCCGCAGACAACGTTTCAGATTCCCCGAGTAGCATGTACATTACCTTCCGACAGCGTCCATGGGCGATTCCAACCTCCGACACGGCATGAGCGATCTCATTCCGCCGGAGGTGCTGCTGCATGCCTACGCCACCGGGATTTTCCCGATGGCGGACAACGGCGAGATCGGGTGGTATCGGCCGAAACGGCGGGGGCTGCTGCCGCTGGACGGACGTTTCCACATCCCGCACGGGCTCCGAAGGGCGCTGCGGCGCAATCGGTTCGAACTCCGCTGGAACACCGCGTTCGGCGATGTGATGGACGGCTGCGCCGATCGGCCGGATACCTGGATCGATCCGGTCATCCGCGCGTCCTACCTGAAGCTCCACCACCTCGGCTTCGCGCACTCGGTGGAATGTTGGGACGCGGACGGACTCCAGGGCGGCCTTTACGGCGTCTCGCTGGGCGGCGCGTTTTTCGGCGAAAGCATGTTCTCCCGCAAAACCGACGCCTCGAAGATCGCGCTTGTGGAACTGGTGCGCCACCTCCGCGCGGCGGGCTTCGTTCTGCTGGACACCCAATGGACCACCTCCCACCTCAAACAGTTCGGTGCCTACGAATTGCCCGCCCCGCGTTACGAGGAATCCCTAACCGCCGCCCTGCGGATCACCCCCGCGCTGCCCTTTCCTGCCGGAAACAAAGCGAACATCAACCCGAAATCCGAAATCCGGAGTTGATAGAACGCGGGACCCCAGGATTCCCACTGAACCACTGATGGCCGCTGCGGGCACCGCAATCCGATATCCGCCCATTCGCGGCATCCCGACTCAATCCCCATCCGGCTTTGCGGAATCGGGTGGGCTTTCCGCCGCTAAGGCGAAGGCACGCGGCGGATCCGGGCGTTCGGGCCGGAAGGCGCGGGCCTCGTCCGCAACAAACGCGGAAAGAGCGGGTTGCGCGGACACGAGACCGGCCGCCACGCACTTCGCGAGTTCGTAGCTGCCGTAACCGTTGTGATGGGTGCCATCCTGGAACGCGAGTCCGAGATCCGCCCCCAGCGCCAGATAGAGCCTAACACTGGCGGCATTCAGATCCACCAGCCCTACCTTTTCCTCGCGGGCCACCTTGCGCACCGCGTCGGGATAGCCCGCCAGGGTGGGTCCCTTAACGCCGGCCTTGCGTTCCATCGGAGTAACCAGCACCGGCACGCCTCCCTTCGCGCGGGTTTCCGTCACGATCTTCCGCAGCGTTTCGGTATAGGTGGATAGAGCATCCGGATTTTTGTCTTTCATATCATTGTGGCCGAACTGTAGCAACAGGGTGTCCCCACGCTTCATGCGGCTGAAGATTTTTTCAAACCGCCTCGCCCCGATGGAACTCTTGAGCGACTCCCCGGATTGGGCGTAGTTGGCCACCACCACTCCCGGCTTCAGAAACCTCGGCAGCATCTGCCCCCAACTGCTCCATGGCGCGTCGGGCTGATCGCATACCGTTGAGTCGCCCGCGATGAATACCGTAGGAACTCCGGGTATCGGTTTGATATCAATCGCACGGACCGATGGCCGCGATCCCGAGAACTCAAGCGTGAGACGGTCGTCCCAGGTTATGGTTTCCGAGTCCCGCTCGCGCTGTTTGAGCTTCACCGAGACGCCGGCGCCGATCACCGGCGTCCGGGTGTTCACCGTAATGCGGCGGGCAACCGCTTTGCCTTTCGCGGCTTGCTGGTTCTCCACCAACAGCCGCCGCGCCTCAACCCTAACCGTCGTGACCGAATCCGCTTCGTCGTCTCCCAACGTCAGAGTCACCTCGTGATTTCCCTCCGGCAGTCGGACGGAAAACGCGAACGGCTTCAATCCGATGACAGCTCCACCCGATATCCTGCAATCCGCGCCCGGCTCGAATCCGAATCCGCGGGCGGCATCGTATCCGCCCGTGTCACGCACGGCGGTGACGCCATCCGGATAGGGGCCGGGACCGAATGCGAAGCGCAGCGGGGCCTCCTGGGCCGCATCCGAGCGGATGCCAGTCAAACCAACAGCGGCCAGCGAGAAGAAAACCAGAACGGATCTCATGGCCGGACGATACTACAACAAGGGAACCGCCCCATTTACCCTAATCGGGTTAGCCAACAGAGCGCCCCCTTCACTCCGAAAACACCACGAACGTGCGGCCCTGGGCGGGGATCTTCACGGTTAGAACCGCCTCATTCGCCGGGTTCAGATTGACGGTGACGGGATCCGCGCCATCGACGGCGGCGCGGGCCTTGCCGCGCAATCCGGTGTAGTGGAGCGGGATGCGCACCTCACGGGTGATCGGTTCGGCCAGCGGATTGTAAAGACAGGCCATGCCTTTCTCGGCACCGGCGGGATTGGCATGGAGGATGCCGTCCCAATCGCGGCCGTTCGGGCGGCGGAGATGGACGATGTCGCCGTTGTCCAGCACATCGCGGTGCTGCTTGTAGAACGACACCCATTTTTTGACGAGGGCCTTGGTTTCCGGCGTGTCGAAAAGCCTCGGGCCGCGGTAGCAGGCTTGCACCCCATATCCTAACAGATTGGAGAACCGCGCCTCATAATGCGGCAGGTGCTCGCACAGCGGCTCGATGGTGGCCGCGGCCCCGCCGCCGTGGTATTCGGAGAGCGGAACGAACATCCAGCCCATGCTCTGGGTCTTGGTCCAGGTGCCGTCATACATATTCTGGCGCTCGATGATTTCCTGTTCGGCGCGCGGCAGGCTCCAGTTGGTTTCCCGGTAGCCCATGCCGCATTTGTTGGCTCCGGATAGATAATACCAATCCGGGATATTGAGGAACACACCCTCCGCGCGCAGCGCCTTGTATTGGCCGGTGATGGCGCGCCACATCATCCATTGGGAATCGTCCTTGCCGCGATGGAACGGATGCCCGGTGGCGGCACACAGATCACCCGGATAGGACCCGTCGTTCTCGAACACCCCCAGCCCCGCATGACGGGTGAACGCAACGATGTTGTCCAGATAGTCCCTGCCCCACTGGGTGCCGAGGCACGGCATCACGCCGTAACGCGCCGGGCTGCCCTGGGTGTTGTCCTTGCCATCTGCCGCCCCACGCGAGGCTAACAGCGAGTAGCCGCCGAGCGCAATTCCCTTGCCGCGACCGTAGTCGGCGAGTTCCTTGTAGCGGTCCCAATAGGCCTTGTCGCGGCTCTCATAATTGAATCCGGAACCGAACGACATGATCACCATCTCGAACTCGACCTCCGCCGCCTGGTCGATCGCCTCGCGGATCGTCTTGGGATCCGACTGGACCTTGTGGAACATCAGCGGGTTCTCCTGCGTCCACGGCGCGATCACCCGATACATCTTCCGCCGCGCGAGAGAACGCCGCTCGCGCTCGCTGGAGTCCAGCAGAAGTTCGAACACGCGGAACGATTCGAAGGGTTTGCCGGGAGCGACCTCCTGATCCGGGCCCAACGGCGGCTTGCAGCGCAATAGGCACGGCGTCTGCCGCTCGTAGTGAACCTGGGTGGGGTATTCAGGGTCGGAGTCCAACGTCACCGCCGGGTTGGCGTATTCCGGCACCATGTCGCCGAATGCCATGTCGGTTTCCACCCACAGGTTGTATTTCTCGGTTGCGGGAGGGTTGTTGACCGCCGACTCCACTTCCGCAAGCTTCAACTCGTGGGCGGTGAACGCGTTCAGTCTAACCGGCTTGCCCGAATCGCGGGTGACGGTGATCCATTTGGAAAAAAGCGGGATGCCATCATATAACTCGTAATGTACGGCCACGCCCGGCAGGTCGGCGCGTGAGGTCTGGCGCGCCGGCGGCTCCGCCCCCCTAACTGAAACTTCCAGCAGGTGGCAGCGGATCAGATTGGCGTTGATATCCTTCCCATCGTAATCGCCGCCTTTGCCATTGCGGCCCACTTTGCCGATCCTCAGCTTGGCCGGGGCCTTGGGAAACGGCACGGTGGCGATCGTTTGGAAGGTGCCGCCATCCTGCGCCGCTTCGAGCGCCGCTTGCCCACCGGCCAGGGTGGCGCGGAGCCGAACCGGCTTGGAACGGTCGAATTTCCCCGCCAGGCCGGCGGGAGTCTCAAACACCTGCTGATTGGGACGGATGATGAAGTGGACGGCATTTCCGGTGGTGTCGGTTAGAGCGAGTCCCGGCCCCCACGCGTTGGAATGGGTGTCGTCGCCGGCATCGAGTTCCAATTCCACCGAAACCGCGCCAGTGGGCCAATCGCGCTCGGCGAACACCGAGGTATCCGGGAGCGCCATGATTTCACCCGCTTTTCCTTCGTTGGAAAACGACGATCGGGGATGGACCTTGCTGGCGGTGACGGTCCATCCGGCTTTCGGTTGGGAAAAGGCGCCGAATTTCTCGCCGTAGAGCACCGGTCCCGCGAGAGTCCTCGAGGGAACGGCGGGCGGTTCGTAGCGCATGACCACATGTTTTCCCGGCGGCGGCCAGGGAATATCCTTCGCCAGCCACTCCGGGCGTTTCTTCCATTCCAGCCGCTTGCTAACCGGCAACTCCTCCCATCCGGATAACCGATAGGCGCCGGGCAACGGACGCAAGTCCTTGATCCATTCCTGCTTGAGGTAGTTCTGGATGCTCTGGCCGGTCAAGCCCCCTACCGGATAGACGGTGCCATCGATGGTCACGCTGGCCTCCGGAGCCACCGCGCGGAGCAGATGCTCGCCGGTGACGAGGTTTTCCAGTGTGACGGTGGCCGCGTTCGGGGCCAACCGAATCACCCGCCGGGCGAGGCCATTCTCCATCACCAATTCGCCGGATGCCTCCCTGTGAACCACGGAGGCCTTGTAGGGACCCGGATTGACCAACCAATCGCGGGAGGAATCGGCGGGAAGGATCTGGGCATGGGCGATCGCGCCCACAATAGAAGCGGCGATGACGGGAATACGGATGGATAGCGGCATGGCGGGACAAAAAGGACTCCACCAAGACGGAGTTCACGCGCCCACTCTTTCAGAAACCATCCCCGCGATCCTCCCCACCCGTGCTAGGGCTTCACAGCGCCTGCCTTGTCCGGAGGGACAAACTCGTCCACGGCGCGGTAGGTCACACGGCCGTTGGCGTCCTGAATGAAGAAAATGTAGCTGCGGATCTGTTCGTCCACCGGCCAGCGGACCGTGCTGAGGATACGGTCCTTGCCCTCCGCGCGCGCGGCGAACGCGACATCGTAATACGCGCCTTCCGTGGCTCCGTCCGGCCGGGTGATCACCGATTTCCCCGGATCCAGAACCAGCGGCTTGGTCCCCAATTTGCCGAGAATCGTCTGCTCGGTGCGGTTGAGGAAAAACACGTCGCCACGCTTGAAGGTGGGGTCGTCGGTGCGCACCACATCCGCCTTGTAGCCCGATGGCTTGGCGGGCGTGAAGATCACCGCGAACGCACGACCCGCGTCGGGCAGGGTGAACGCGCACAGTTTCAAGTCCTTGTTCTTCGCCTTGAGCACGAGGGGCCGGCCCGTCACGGGGATCGGCTCGCTGACGTTGTTCGCCGGCAGATCAAACTCGGGCGTGCGCGTTTCCCCATCCGGGGACGACAGATAGACGGGTCCGAGATCCTCCGGAACCACCTCCGCCAGCACCCTCAGGACGATCGGATTCTTGGGAGAGGATGTCTGGGCGTGGACGACGGACAAGGCCGATATTGCCAACGGGAGGCAGACGGATAGAATGGCGCGCGGCATGATGATGGTTAGATATCGCGGGGATCCAGCCAGCGGAACGACACCACGTTGAACCGGCGGCCGAAGAGTTTGTTAACAGGTGTCTGCCGGGTGGCAAGCGTTTCCGGAGCATCGGTGGTATCGACAAACCCGGCGGTCCGCTGGACGACCGCCTCGCAATACGCGGTTGCCAGGGTTTTGCCCGTGGAATCGACCGCCCGACCGCAAGCGCGGATCAGGAAGGAATCGGAACGCGCGGAAATAAAGGGCGCGATTGGCGTTAGAATGTCGGCCTGTTTCACGATGCCCGGAACCCCCGTGGCCGCCGGACCGGTTTCCGCCTTGGAAAACGGGAACGTGCCGTTGACCGCGACCTGGCGCGAGCTGTCGCGGAACGGCTTGTTGATGGAAACCTCGGGCGAGTCGAGCGCGGATTGGATCGCCCCGGCCAGCGCCAGTTCCTGGTTGGAGGAAACCCGGCGGTTCACGAAATCCGCGAGGGATAGGAACGGACCACGCTTGCGAACCTGTGTCACGATCGCCCGGGCGAGTTGGTCGATTTCATCGGCGCTCAGTGTCCGGTATCCGACCCATTGGGCGGGGTCCTTGATGTCGGCGGTTTGATCCTTGGCCAGTTTCAGGTTCATGGGAGCCGCGAGATTCGCGACCGGAGTCTCGTAGCCGCCCCCCGCGGTCTCGGCTCCGTTGATGTCGCGGGTGACCAACCCGCGGTCACGGAGGGAGGAAAGGACGGTCTTCCATGCCTCTACGGATGTGGAGTTCACATTGAACATGCCATCGACTTCCAACAGTTGGGCGGTTAGCAAGTGGGCCGAAGCGCTGAGGCGGCTGCCCGAAAACAACTTGGACAACGCCTCCTTGGCGGTTTTCCCACCCAAAGCCGGGCGGTAGCGGTGCAGCGGCAGCGGTTTGGAACCGTTCAGGAAATCCTCCGCCACCTGCTGGTGCGACCGCTTGGTCTGGAAGGTCGCGCTGTTTTGCGGGGCGATGCTCGAGAAGAACCAATCGTCCCAAAGCGCCTGGTTGACCAGATAGGAGTGGTCGGCCAACTGACGGCCTCCGCCGAGCGTCCCATCCGTTTTGTTGGGGGCGATCACCGATGGTGCGAACGAGTTTCCGATAGGATGGCTGATCTGCGGGAGGAACGGCTGGCGGCCGTTGATCACCGCGTAGCCGCTCTGTGGCGAAAGCGAGGTGAATCCGTTGGCGAACGCATGCTGCATGGCTCCCAGCGAGTAGATCGGCTCGCGTGGCACCGAGTGGGTGGTGACGAAAGAGCTTCCGTCCTGCGCGTTGGTTCCGCCTCCGAAGTAGGCGTTGCCATTCGAACTCACTTCTAGCAAGGGGCTCTTGAAGCTGTTGAGGGGATTGATCTGGACCTCAAACGGCAGCACGTCGAGTTCCTGCGGGCTGAGGTCGTAGAAATCCGTTAGCATGGCCTTCGGATTGAACCGGGAGAGGAACTTCGATGCCCGCTCGGACCCGCGTTCGGTTTTGGCCCGGTAGGAATACAACATGAACGGTTCCTTGCGCCCGTTGATTTGGCTGAGCGTCAGCACGCGGGTCTTGGAAGTCGGGATTTTTCCGAAGAAATTCGGGTTCGCCTGGGCGGTCATGCGCGCGCTATCCGGCTTCGGGTTGTCCTGATTGTGCGGCTGTCCGTAGATGTAATCGATGTAAACCCCGCCGATGCCGATCGAATAGCCGCCGGTCCTTCCGCTGGGCGCGTCGCGGTCCTCGCCGTAGTAGCACTCGTGGTGGTTGATCGACCAACGCCGGGAACCCGATGAAATCACCGAGTTCGGAGTGACCTCGTATTTCAGGCTGGAATCGGCCGAGAAGAACAGCTTCTGGCCGTTGGCATCCACCATGTCGAATGCGATGCCACCGCCAAAATTCCAGCCGGCCACGGCCTCGAAATAGTTGTTCGCGATGCCCTTGTTCGGCTGCTGATAGATCGGCGTGTTGGGACCCTGCGAGACCATCACGACTTCGCCCGGTTTCAAAATGAGCGGCTTGAGTTTCCCTGCAACGAGGGTGAGATAATGCCACTCCCCTCCGCCCAGCAGCTTCTGAAGGCTGGCGACGGAGGTTCGACCGCCGACATCGACTTTCACATCATACGGAAGTTGCCAGAACTTGATCGAATTGTAGGCCGGCGTGACCACGATGGGCACATCGAGCGGATTCCAGTAAGTGACCACCGGATCCACCACCACCTGCAGAAACATGCCATTCGCCCCATTGAGGGATCCCTGGCGGACATGGAACGAGAGCAGCGTCTGATATTGGACGAACGTAGGCTGTTTGTAATAATATTCCTTGTCCTCAAGCGTTGCGGAAAGCGCGCCCTCCATCTGAAGATAGGCGGTGGAGGGCGACATCGCGCCTCCGGTGGTGTAGGTGAACCGCCCGCCCTTTTTCAGCTCCTTGTACATGTTGTAGTGAAGCCACAGCTCGGACATGTTGATGCCGGCCTTGGATCCGACCTTGTACAACGCGTCGCTCGGCACCGCGGTGGGTGCCTTTTCGAGATACATCGAGAGGTCGTTGCGGAAACCGCCGCGGCGCACGTTGGTCAGCAATCCCCGGTTGTATGCGGTTAGATCGTGGATCACGCCCCGCACCAGGGCGGGATCGGAGGAGAGCAGTTCGGCCGTGTCATTTGAAAAAACCATGCCCAACCTGGGATCGTCCACCGTCACGCCTTGGAATGGCTGCTTGCCGTTCACCTTGGTTTGGTCCACCGGGGATCCCGGCATCGACTGCAAATCGGCGCGGACTGCCGCCAGGTCGTCGCCGGGTTGGTCCTTGGCCTTGCCGACCAGCGCTTTGGTACCGAGGTCGCTCACCCACCAGCCGATTTCACCGGTTGGATTTCCGCCGCTGGATTTCAGACCCATACCGGGCACCTTCACTTCGCCCGTCTCCGCTCCGGCTGCTTTGCGGCTCACCATCGGAATCGCATCGCCCGAAACCGAACTCGCAGCCCAATCCTTGCGCGCCAGCCCCTCGCGTTTTCCGGAAACAAACCACCAGAGAAACTCGGGACTGGGCCGTGACGCGGCGGTGATATCCCATGACTTGTAGGCACCGGTGAAATGCCGCGCGGGATTGGTCGGTTCGCCGCCGGAATCCCCCCCCCCAAGGAACTGGTCGGCCGGCGCGGTGATCCGGTTGTCCGGTCCCAGTTGCTTCTGGATGTCGCCAAGCGCCAGCATCATGGCCAGCCGCGCGTTGGCTTGGGCGACCCGGAGCGCCTGACCGTCCGACGACGCCCGCAAACTCACTGCGGACAGACTCAGCAAGCCCACCGCCAACAGCGTGAGCAGGATCATCAACGAGAGCGTGATCACCAGAGCGAACCCGCGGTTGGCGTTGGTGGATGGATTTTGGGTTTTCATGGGCGGATCAGAAGTCAATCGCAGTGGACGTCGGTTGCATATCGCGTATTCAAGTGATCGGCCGGCCGAATGAGCGCGCCACACCCGCAACCGGAGGCTCCGGAAGGATTGGCGGGGTGGTTTTGTATTGGATGGCGGCTCATGCTCAAACGGTCCTTTCGGTTCTCGCGATGCGGTATATCGGAAATCAGGCGGAAGTTAGCGTGTCAGGGGCGGAATTTGCGGAAATTATGGGAAAAACACGTTAAATGTGAGGACTTTCCGAAGGGGCGATCTCGGCATCACACCCACGGCTCACCAGCGAAGGTAGCCATACATGGCATATACACAAGCTGAAAATGCGGACCCGCGGTTATTCTTTCGGGACGTTCGGGAAAAGCCCGCCCAAACGTCCACATCCGGGCTTGCGCCTCGACGGTTTGGCAGCTAGCCTGAGCGCTCAGATGACCCAGAAACCGGTTACCATTTACGACACGACCCTGCGCGACGGAACCCAGGGCGAGGGATTCCAGTTGTCCTGTTTGGACAAACTGCGGATCGCCCGCGCCCTCGACGAGTTCGGGATCGACATCATCGAAGGCGGCTGGCCGGGGTCGAATCCCAAGGACGTCGAGTTTTTCCGCGAGGCGCGGCGGCTCAATCTGAAACATGCTCGCCTGGCCGCGTTCGGCTCCACCCGGCGTGCGGGAGTCGCGGTCGGCGACGACCCACAGGTCCGCCTGCTGCTGGAAGCCGAAACCCCGGTGGTCACGATTTTCGGGAAAAGTTGGGAACTCCACGTCACCGAAGTGCTCCGAACCACCCCGGAGGAAAACCGGGCGATGATCCGGGAAACCGTGGCACACCTCGTCGCCAACGGCCGCGAAGTGGTCTATGACGCCGAGCATTTTTTCGACGGCTACAAGGACTCACCCGAGCACGCGCTCGGCACCTTGGAAGCCGCTGCGGAAGGCGGCGCTTCCTGCCTGGTCCTCTGCGATACCAACGGAGGCTCCCTGCCCTCGGAAATCCTGCAAATCTGCCAGGCGGTCAAAGCCCGCCTGCCGGGAACCCCAATCGGCATCCACACCCACAACGATTGCGAACTGGCCGTGGCCAACGCGATCGCCGCCATCCGCGCCGGTGCCAGCCAAGTGCAGGGCACGATCAACGGCTATGGCGAACGCACCGGCAATTGCAACCTCACCTCGGTCATCCCGCTGCTCCAGCTCAAGCTCGGCATCCCCGCCGTGCCCCATCTCGATAAACTGCGCGACCTTTCCTACTTCGTGGACGACGTTTCCAACAATCCGCACTTCGCCCGCGCCGCGTTCGTCGGACGCACCGCGTTCGCCCACAAGGGCGGCATGCACGTCAACGCGGTTAGAAAACTCGCCCGCAGCTACGAACACATCGAACCCGCCAGCGTCGGCAACTCCCAGAACATCCTCGTTTCCGAACTCAGCGGCCAGGCGAACATCCTGATCGCCGCCGCCGGACTTGGCGTGCCCCTCGAACCCGGTTCGCCCGAAGCGGCGGCCGTCCTCCAACAGGTCAAGGACCTCGAAAACCAGGGCTATTCGTTCGAAGCCGCCCAAGGATCGCTCACCCTGCTCCTCCGCCGCGCCCTCGGACGCTATCGGAAAACCTTCGACCTCCACGAGTACCACACCAGTTTCCGCCAATACCGCGACGGCCACCAACCGGTATGCGAGGCCACCGTCAAACTCGCCGTGGACGGCAACCGCTCCCTAACCATCGCGGAGGGCCGCGGCGTCGTCAACTCCCTCGACCTCGCCATCCGCAAGGCGCTGCTCCCGTTCTATCCGCAAATCGATTCGATCTCGCTGGTCGATTACAAGGTCCGCATCGTGGACGGCCACGACGCCACCGCCGCCAAAACCCGCGTGCTCATCGTCACCAGCGACGGCCAGAACGAATGGGGCACCGTCGGCGTGTCCGACAACATCATCGAGGCAAGCTGGCTCGCCCTCGTCGATGGCATCGAGCTGTTCCTTCAGGACGGAGGAGCGTGACGTGGGATAACCCGCGGCACTCATGTTAGACAATCCGCGTTGGATGGATGATCGTTGACGGTGGATTGGCGATCACTCCGCTGAGCGGGCTTCAGCCGGTGGCATTTCGAAACAATTCCGCGGCAGCCGGAAGATCCGGCCTACCGAGGATCGGGCGGGCGGCATGCTTTTTTTCCGCACCTACAGATCGGATGCGCGTGCGGTGCCGCTTCTGCCAACGGATGCGCATGGGCAAAAGGAATGAACAATCGGACCCCGACGAATCGCTGCGATGGCGGCGATGGATCGACGAATGCGCCAACGTGTTTCTCCTCTACGCGAGGCAACAGACCCGGTGCGAGTCGGACGCGCAGGACGTGTTGCAGGAAGCCCTTGTGGAGGCGTGGACCAAGACCACGGGTGGCGTGCCGCCCAATGCCGTCGTGTTCGCCACCATCCGCCGCCGTGCGATCGATCTGGGCCGCAGCAAGGACCGGCGCGCCCGCCGCGAAATCCAGGCCGGAGCCGAACGGGAGTCCTGGTTTGTCTGTGATGTCGCGGCCGCCGACACCAGCGACCACATCCGCCGCGCGATCGCGATGCTTCCGCACGATCTGCGCGAAGTGCTGGTCCTCCGGGTTTGGGGCGATCTAACCTTCCCGGCGATCGCCGGCCTTCTATCCATCCCGGTGGCCACCGCCACCTCACGGTACCGCTACGCGGTGGAACGGCTCAAACCCGATCTAGCAGAACTACGGCCATGAACGAAGACCAACCGCCCGATTTCATCAAGCATCTGAAGCCCGCACCGCTTCCCGATGCGCTGCGCGCGCGCCTGGACGACCCGCCCCCGAGGGCGCGGACCATCCGGCAACCCGCCGGATCCGGCGGACGGCGCCCCCGGTTGTCGCGGCTCAAGCCGCTGGCGCTTCCGCTTGCCGCAGCGGCGGTGATCACGCTCTCTTTTCTCCGGTTTTCCGGAGAGAACCCGGCACCCTCCCCTGCCCCACCGCCGGTCACCGTGACCCAACACCAAAAAACCCTGCTGCATAGCAAACGCATCAAACTTTTTGAAACCGAAAACGGATGTTGGGAACTCGTCGAGCAACAATGGAAGGATGAGGCCGCCGTAGCCAGCACCCAATCTCCGGTGGTGATCCGCACCTCCGAAATCTCCAACACCCTCGTCTGCTGTCCCGTCACATTCGATTGAAAGCCAACCACCATATAACAACAGAAACCACAACCATGAAAACCAACCGACTGATACTAACCGCATGCCTTGCGTCCGCCATCCTGAGTGCTCCCGCCACGCTTTGTGGCCAGGTCGTCCAGGAAGCCAAGGACCTGGCCAAGAACCCGCCGGAAATCAAGGCCGAGGTCAAAGTCAACGGCGGTGACGCCAAGACTGAAGCCCATGCCAAAGCCGACCCGAAAACCGGCGCCAACAACACGACGTCCCACGCCGAAAGCAAATCGGTTTCGGTCACCTCGGACGGCAGCAAGACCATCCGCAAGACCACCACCACCCGCAACGGCATCACCGAGGAGAAAACCGAAGTCCTCGATCAAGATGGCAACGTGGTCGAAGGAGATGATAACCAAGAACCCTCCAAACCCGAGGGCACGGCAAAACCCGGAGGCGTCTGGATCGGAGCCGAAGTCAAAGCCGCTGACCCGGCCTTGCGCGACCAACTGGGCCTCGGCCCCGACGAAGGCGTGGTCATCCGGACGCTGGCCGCCCAAGGACCCGCGGAAAAAGCCGGATTGAAGGTCAATGACATCCTCCTCAAGGCAGGCGAACAGGTTCTGGCGGAACCAGAGGATCTCCGCAGCGAATTGCGAAACCTCAAGGCGGGCGACACGCTTGCCATCGAATACCTGCGCAAGGGCCAACGAGGATCCGCGACCGTCACCGTCGAAGAACGAGGCAGCCGGCAACAGCAGGGAGACCAACCTAACAAACAAAACCGCGATGGCGGTTCCACCCTCGAACTGAAAATCGATGGCGCGACCGATATTGAAAAAATCCTCGAAGACCCCAACATTCCGGAGACGGTCAAGAAGCAGATGAGGGACATGCTGGAAAAGATGAAGAACCTGCCGAAATGACCACAGGGGTCTCCAAACCCCGCCTCGGCAAGATTCACCGGGCTCTCTCCGTAGGAAACACGGAACACGCCTCTACCCGATGAATCCGGAACCCGACAAATCCAGCAGCGATACCCAATCCCCCACCCTTTCCCGCCGCCGGATGTTAGGCGGCACGCTCGCCACGGCCGGGATTCTGTTCGTTCCCGGCCGGGTGCTCGGCCTGGATGGGGCCGCGTCTCCTAACAACAAGCTCAACATCGCCGGGATCGGCATCGGGGGCAAAGGCAAGGACGACCTCGCCGCCGTGGCCGGCGAAAACATCGTCGCGCTCTGCGATGTCGATTGGAACATCGCGGCCCCGGTTTTCGACCGCTATCCGAAAGCGAGACGTTTCAGGGACTACCGCAAGATGCTCGACGAAATGCCGGAGATCGATGCCGTGGTCATCGCCACGCCCGATCACCATCACGCCCCAACCTCGATGGAGGCGATCAAGCGCCACAAGCACGTTTACTGCGAGAAACCGCTCACCCATTCGGTGTGGGAATCCCGCCGGGTCGCGGAAGCCGCCCGCGAGGCCAAGATCGCCACCCAGATGGGCAACGCGGGCCAGGCGTCCCCTGCCACCCGGCGGCTCTGCGAGTTGATATGGGGCGGCGCCATCGGCAAGGTGCATGAGGTCCACGTCTGGACCGACCGGCCGTCACAGGGGCTGTTCGGCGAATACTGGCCGCAGGGGGTAAACCGCCCCGGCGAAACACCCGCCGTGCCAGAAACCATCGACTGGGACCTCTGGCTGGGGCCCGCTCCGCAGCGCCCCTATCATCCGGCCTATCATCCGTTCCGGTGGCGCGGATGGTGGGACTTCGGCACCGGCGCCCTCGGCGATATCGGCTGTCATTATTGCGACCCGGTTTTCCGCGCGCTTAAACTCGGAGCGCCGCTCTCCGTACAGGGGGCCTCCACCCGAGTCAATGGAGAAACCTTCCCGCTGGGATCCATGGTGACCTACGAATTCCCGGCACGCGACGCGAGCGTCCAGGCTAACAACCCGCATGTCAGGGGCATGAGCGGCCCGGCCGCCGGAGGGATCGGGATGCCACCCTGCAAGCTGGTTTGGTATGACGGCGGCCTGCGCCCGCCGCGGCCCGCGGACCTGCCCGACCACATTGAGATGGGAGATAACGGCCTCCTCGTCATGGGGGAAAACGGATACATTCTGGGCGACCGCGTGTTTCCCGAATCCCGCGCCCGCGAGGCTGCCGGCATCCCGTCCTCCATTCCACCCTCGCCCGGCCACTACGAGGAATGGATCAACGCCTGCAAGGGCGGCCCACCCGCAGGATCGAACTTCGACTGGGCCGGTCCGCTCACCGAATCCGTGTTGTTAGGAAACATCGCCCTCCGTCACGAACTCCGCCAGGACCTAACCCGTTTCAAACTCCTCTGGGACTCCCCCGCCCTGCGCTTCACCAACCTCGACAAAGCCAACCCGTTCCTCCGCCGAACCTACCGGCAGGGCTGGGGAGTGTGAGATTGAATCAGATCGGCCTCGGAGAACATCTAACCCGAAATCCGAAATTGGAATGAATCGCGCATCCATTTTTTCCACTGAAAAACTGAAAACCACTGATACCACTGGTATGATTTTTGATTCGGGGTGAAATCGATCCCAGTCATCAATCGGTGCTTCTCCACATTTCTCCAAGAAATCAGTTTCCTCAGTGGTTCTCAGTCTCTCAGTGGTAAGCCGAGCGTCCAAACTACGCCAAACTTCGGATTTCGGGCCTAACGGAACGCTGGCTTCAGCCGGCGTGGCTTCACCCACCTCCGCCCCGCTACTTCCCAACTCTCCCCAAGCTCCTTGTATTTCAGCCGCTGGCCGTGCAAACTTCTCCGGCACCCTTCCCATCATGGCAAAGCCGAAGAAGAAGCTCACCCCCGCCCAGCGCGCCGAAAAGAAGCGGCGCAAACTGGAGTTCATGACCATTTTCATCAACGGCAAACAGAAGCGTGTCCCTCGCCCTCCCACCATCGACGGCATGGATGTTGAGGAGTTCATCCGCCAAAACGCCGACCACACCCGCCTCCGTCAGCTTGGAGCCCCCGCGCCATCCGGCGGTTCCGGGCGGTTGGCGGGCAGACTGTTAGTTCTATGCGGCATGTTGGCGGGAGGGTCGTGGCTGTGTGGACAGGAGCAGGCCGGGACTGGCGGCGGTCGGCTTTCGATCCGGGATCAGGTCGCGGCCGCGCTCGAATCCGGCGCAAACGCCGAAGCGAAGTCGGCACTCGTTAAGGCGCTTGCCGCGAAGTGGCTGGAGGACGAAAAAGACGCTGACATCCAGGCCATGTTGGAATCCATTCGCGTCACTGCGGACGAAGAACTGGCGGCCCGGATTTTCCGGGACTTTCTGGCGGATACGGCGTTGGCCCTTCCGGCGGCCTGTGCGCTGCCGGCTGCGGATGATCCGTTTTTCAAAGCCGTGGAAGCCGGGCGGGCGAATGCGATCCGGGATTGGCTCGGCGCGGCCCTGCGCACGGCCGGAGCACCCACCCTGCGGCAGGTTGCCGCCCTAACCAAACCACCCGAGTGGCTCCGCGAAGGGTTCATCAAGTGGCTGATGCACGACCAAATGTTTGGAGCGGACCACCCGCGGGCTGGCGGCCAACTGGCCGCCCGGCTGTTGCTCTTGCTGGATGAGCGCGAGCGCCCCGGCAGCCGCACGATTCAGGCGGGTTTCGTGGAATGGCAAATGGAGGACCCGGCGGCCCGGGGCGAGGTGCGCGCGATGGCCGCCTACCTTGCCGGAGTCACGGAAGCGTGCCCGGCGTTTGCCACGGCCAGTGGTTGGAACGATGCCGTCGTCCGCCCCATGGGCATGGCATGGCGGAAACGCCTCCTTGAGGTTGCCGGGAAGGCGAGGAACGGCGCGGGAACCGATTGGCGGAAGACCCTTGAAGATTGCTTCGTCCCCCCGCTCAAGGACATGGCCAAAGACGAACGGATGCTCGCCGCCACCGGTCTGACTGGCTGTCTGGAGTTGCTGCTCGAACCGGCGAAGACAACCGGTTGGGCGGAGCTGTCATCCGTGAAATTCACCGGCTTTCCCGCCACCCGTGCCGAACGGGTCAAGGCTTTGATGGACCTGTTCCAGCCCTACCCGGAATTCCAGCTTCCGATCACACGGAGCGAATCCGCCAACCTCCCGCCGGATGCCGCCGCGCGTCCGGAAGAGCCGCCGGCGCAACTGGTCGCCGCTCTCGAGGATGCCACCATCCCGCCCGAGCAGCGCTTCATCATCGTGGGTGATCTCAGCCGGATCCCGAAGCCCCGGTATCAGGAAGTGGCGGCGGCGGGATTCGTCCGCGCCATGCGTGACATCCTGCGGGCGGGAGACAATCTCAGCCGCAGCAGCGTCCCCAGCTACCTCTACACCTTTCACCACCACCAACATCCGGCATGGATCAAGGCCGCTGCCGACACGGCGGCGATGACGGCGGCGGCCTACAAAACCCAGGCGAAAGGCGAGGCTTGGAGCGACAACGCCGTGATGAGGAGTATCATCGAAACCGCCCTTATCGGCCAAGCCACGGACCTAACCGCCGATCTGATCCATGCCTACGGCACCGCATTCCGCGGCGACATGGGCCTCGTCGTGGCCCTCTCCGAGTCCGGCCGGACGGACTTGGCCGTGGTCCTCTGCACCGGATTGCCGGACATCCTGTCAGACGGCGGCTGCCGCCTCGGTGGCACGCCGACCTGGCTGCCCGGATTGTTGGAAAAAATCGAATCGCAGGCCGACCGTTACCGTATCGAACTTGCGATCAGTACCATTCCCAACAAAGAGCGCGCGAAGACAATCCCGGAAACCGCGATGGCCCGGCTCATGCCACTGGCCGGGCGATTCGGGGAAACCGCCGACATGCCCGATGCCAGCCGGATGCAGTGCCTCGCCCTCCTCTGCCGCGAACCCACCGCGGCCTATCTCATTAAGGGCGAGTTGGAGCGGGTGATCGACGGCTTGGACATCGCCGATTTGAAACGAGGAGGCAGGCGTACGGCGGACTTGAACGCCGCTTCCCGCTGGAGTTTGGAAACCGCGCACCTTGGCAACCTGCTGCGCGACGGTCGCTGCGCGGAGATTTCAGAACGCCTGGAGCCCATCCTGGCGGATCCGTCCTCGTTTGAACACGCACACGATTCGCTCGCTGCCTGCGTCCGCGTGTTCTATGAGCATGTCCTGTGGCTGTTGGCCGATGGACGGGCGGACAGGGTTGCGGACATCATTCCACTCAGCTTGCGCCTATATGCTTCCATCATGGGGACGGGCTGGAACTACCGTGACCAAGCCACCATGTTCGTGGAACTCTGCCATGCTTCGGACAAACGGTATGCCGAGTTCGAGACCTGGCTGGCAGGTGTGTCGGACGATGCCCGCGCCGACTACAGGCAGCGCCGCTATGGCCCCAAGGAGTTCAAGATTCCAGGCCTATCCGCGTTCCATCAGCTCGCCGTTTTTTCCGACCTTCGTGGCGGTTGGGATGGCGAGGCCTGCGAAGACCTCCGGATCGCGGGGATCCTGGCCTTGACCGGCGATCCCGCTCTCGTCAAGGCGCAGTCCGAAGGCCGGCCGCTTGCCGAACTCGTTTCAATCAACATCAAACGCTGGGCAACGGATACCCCGGCGGACAAGCTGGCCGTCATCGCCCGCTGGCGGGAGCGCCACCCCAATCATCCGCTGCTCGACGAGACCGAACGGTTGCTGCGCGAAAATACCGGGCGGCCAGGGTCCCGCTGACTAACCCGGCCGCACCCGCATGGCGACACCGCAAGCCGCCACGGGCGCGGATAGGGAACAAGGAATAGTTGGGCCAAGCGCCCCTTCGCGCGGATTTCACCTCACCCAATCCTTCCGCTGGATTGGTCCTAAAATTCCCCAAATTTCCGGAAATATCCCTATTTTTCAATTTTAGATAAAACATACTTTACTTAGAATGCGATTTGAGCGACATTTCGCCCGTGTTGAACACGAGATCAGACCTACTCGGCGTGTTGCGCCAGTTCAACCCGTGGTGGCGTGGTGAGCGCCAGAGCGGGTTGCCGGACTGGAAGCGGGCGGCGTTTGGCGAGTTGAAACAGTGGGTGCGGAATCCGCCCGCACCACGCGCGGTGTTGCTGAGCGGTGCCCGCCAGATCGGCAAGACGACGCTGCTGCTCCAGACCATCGAGAGCCTGTTGGCGGAGGGAGTGCCGCCGGGACAGATCCTTTATGCGACCTTCGATCATCCCCTGCTCAAGCTGGCCGGGCTGGATGGCTTGATGGATCTCTGGCGCGAGGTGGAACCGGCGCAACCCGGGCCGGAATTTGTGTTTCTGGATGAGATCCAATACACCAAGGACTGGCAGACCTGGCTGAAACATCAGGTGGATTTCCAAAAACACCGGCGCATCGCGGTGACAGGATCGGCCACGCCGCTGGTGACCGAGGGGCAGGAAAGCGGCACCGGCCGCTGGCACACGGTGCGGCTCGCGACCTTGTCGTTTTATGAATACCTGCAAATCAAGAAGGTGCCTGCACCCGATTTGCCCGAAGTCGGATCACTCCAAAAACTGCGTTCATGGAGCACGGCGGACTTCGGTCGCACGGCGGAGGCGGCCAAGCCCTTGACCGGGCATTTTCATGATTACCTGCTGCGCGGCGGCTTTCCGCAGTGCGCCTTGGTGGATGGCGTGGTGGCCGCGCAAAAACTCCTGCGCGAGGATATCGTGGACAAGGTGCTCAAGCGCGACATGACCGCGCTCTACGGCGTGCGCCGGGTGCTGGAACTGGAGCAGACCTTCCTCTATCTCTGCCTGCATGACGGCGGCCTGCTGGACATGGCCGACCTTGGCAAAAACCTCCAGGTGAAGAAACCAACCGCGACCAACTACATCGCACTGCTGGAAGCGGCGCACCTCATCCACCGGCTGATGCCCTTCGGCTACGGCAAGGAAATCCTGCGCGGGCGGTCCAAAGTGTATCTGGCGGATGCCGCCATCGCACCAAGCGTGCTGCTGAAAGGAAAGTCGATGCTGGAAGACGCGGCGGCGATGGGGGCGGCGGTGGAGACGGCGTTTTTCAAGCACATCTTCACCCGCTACTATCAGCAGAGCGTGGGATTCTCCTACTGGCGCGGCAAGAAAGATCAGGAGGTGGACATCATCGCCGGGGTGGAGGGACGGCTGGTGCCCTTCGAAGTGAAATACCGCAATCAGGCCACGGGCTGGGCTGAGTTGAAGGGCATGGTGGAATTCTGCCGCGAGCGCATGGTGTCGCTCGGGTATGTGATCACCAGGGAAGCCGGGGATTTCGGGATCATGGAACGCGAACTGGAACCCGGCGTCACCCTCCAGTTGCTGAAAATCCCGGCACCGCTCGCCTGCTATTGGCTGGGAAAATCCGAAATCACCGCACAATCCCCGTGATACAATGATCCCCGAACCCTGAACCCATGAGCAAAAAGAATCCCACACCCGGCGGTCGTCCGAAAGGGCAAGCCGAAATCTCCCTCGTCCGTTCCTCGGCGGCGGAATACCTGACCTTTGTGGCCGCCGTCGGCGACTCGGAGGCCAGCGTGGAAATGCGCTACGAGGACGAGAACATCTGGCTGACGCAGAAAACGATGGCGGAACTTTACGGGGTCTCGGTCCCGGCCATCAACCAGCACCTGAAGCGCATTTTCGGCGACAGCGAGCTGGAGGAAAGTTCAGTTGTTAAGTCCTACTTAATAACTGCCGCGGACGGCAAGAACTACCAGACCAAGCACTACAGCCTCCAGGCGATCATCGCCGTGGGCTTCAAGATCGAAAACGAGCGAGCCGTCCAGTTCCGCAAGTGGGCCAACCGGATCGTGAATATTGGAGGACTGGGAAAAGCGCTTGAATGGATTTCTCCAGCTCTTGGACCGCGAAATCCTCCAGGATGCGGGCAAAGTGACGGCGGAACTGGCAAAAGCCCACGCCGAAAGCGAGTTCGAGAAATACCGTATCGTGCAGGACCGGCTGTTCGAGTCGGATTTCGACAAACTGATCAAGCAACTGCCGGAAAAAGGAGACAAGCCATGAACTCCGCCAAAATGACCCCAAAAGCCCTGCAATCCCAGATTGCCTTGGGCGAAGACTGCAAACACCAGTTCAAGGTGGATCTGCGCAATGCCGAGTCGCTGGCGGCGGAGATGGCGGCGTTCGCAAACACAGATGATCGTGGAGAAAATCCGCACGGGCAACTCAAATATCCGCAACCCGATTCTGGTCTCCTATGTCGCCAAAGGGCTGTTGCCCTACCACGGACTCGGCTCAGGCATCAAACGCGCCCTGGAGGAATGGCCGGAAATCGAGTTCATCGACGACCACGATGGCTGCCTCGTTCAGGTCACCGTGACCCGAAAACCGGTCGAGGAACTGGATTTGGAAAACGAAGATGCATCTAAAACCACGAATGCACCTAGAAACAGCGATTTATCGGGTCAGTCTGACCCGATAAATGACCTATTAAACCTGATTCGGCAGACTCCGAATGCGGATTATGTGAGCCTCGCGCACAGCCTCCAAGTGAGTGAGGCATCCGTGAAACGGTATATTCAGAAGCTCAAACAGCAGAATCGCCTGCGCCGCATCGGCTCGAAAAAGACCGGCCACTGGGAAATCATCGAATGCCCGAGTCGGACTTCGACAAACTGATCAAGCAACTGCCGGAAAAAGGAGACAAGCCATGAACTCCGCCAATTCCAGTGTCAGCGACCGCAATCTTTCCCGCCGGAAACCGATGTCCGGATCGCCGGTGAACCCGACCCCATGATCCACTTCACCAGCAACCGCTTCCCCTGCCCGTATCCGGATTCGACGCCACCAACTCCATGACCGCCCCATTCGCCATTCGCCATTCGCCATTCGCCATTCGCCATTCGCCATTCGCCATTCGCCATTCGCCATTCGCCATTCGCCATTCGAAATTCGCCATTCGAAATTCGCCATTCGAAATTCGCCATTCGAAATTCGAAATTCGAAATTCGAAATTCGAAATTCGAAATTCGAAATTCGCCATTCGAAATTCGTCATTCGAAATTCGTCATTCGAAATTCGTCATTCGAAATTCGAAATTCACCCCTCCCCCTCACTCCGCCCTTGCGCGTCCCCTCAAAACCATGCTAGTGCAACGTTCGCGAAATAACTGTGCATTTGGCACAGTATCTGCTATGATCCAGTCATGGCCCGGATTTCCCAACCTCTATTGCTGACAACCGATCAAGCCCTTCATCTTGAATCACTGCTGC
>JAFLEH010000010.1 GCA_017301995.1 Verrucomicrobiota bacterium
GGCGAGCGCGCCGGCCTCGCGCTCGCGCGCCGCGGCGATGGCGGGGTCTTGCGCAGGCGGCGCGGGCTTGGTGGAAACGGACCGGCGACCTTCCGTTTCGGAGCCGGATTCGAGTTCCCGGATGCGCTGTTCGAGGCGGTTGATGCGCTGTTCGTAATCGCTGCGCAAGGCGTCGAGATCTTTCCTCAGATCGGCCGCGTCATTCTGTGCCGCACCGATGGCGGCGGTTCCTAACAAAATTCCCACGGTCGGCAGCAGGCGTTGCTTCATGCCGGAAGCGTGGCGCGGCGGGCAGCGCTGTCAAGCCGGATCAGCGGATCGGCTCACGTAGCCTTCGTCGTCGATGACGGTTCCGGCGGGGAGGGGGATGCCTTCGGGGGGGGCGGCGGGGCCTTTGATGCGGAGGATTCCGCCGGGATCCCGTGTGACAAACCAGCCGGGCAGCAGTTTGCCGAAAGATCCTGGCTTGGTGCCGGTCTGCACGTCCTGCAGGTAAGGAGGGCATGGCGGGTCCGGCATCGACATTGCGATGATCACGCCGTCGATGGCGAGGCAGGGGCAGTGGGTTAGGTTCGGCAATTCCAGGGGAACGATGGAGTTCGGACTGAAATCGTAAAACGTGACCGCTCCGTCCGGCGGCTTGGTTTCCAACGTTTTCCGCGTTTCCGCACCGCCCACCCATGTTCCGGCGTGGCCGGTGGCATGGCGCGGTATCGGGCGGGAGTTGAAAAGCGCGGCAAAGGCGTGGATTGCGGGAGGAGTGTCCGCGTCGTCGTCGATCAGCCAGAACGTCGAACGGCGTTGGAGCGCGTGGATTTGGCCGATCTGATAGCCGTTGAGCCAGAGTTGGCGGCGGCGTTCGGCGGGGAACGCGTTCCAGCGGCCGGTATCGGTGTCAGGTTTCCGCTGTTCCCACACCGCCGACCGGAAACGCGAGGCGTAGGCATCTCCTGCGGCCTCGTTGAGCGCCTCGCGTAGTTCGGTTAGGGTAAAGGTTTTCGGATCCAGCGGCGTGCCGAATGCCGAGCGGATGCCATAGCGGAGCGGCTTGTAGGGGAATTTCCGGAAAAACCGTCCGCGTTCGAAGGAAAAGACCGATCCCCATGCGCCATCGCACCACAGCGGGATGATCGGGTGGCCGGCCTTGCGGGCGATGAGTTCGCACCCCCGCTGCAAGCGGCTGAGCACACCGGTGCGGGTGAGTTGGCCCTCGGGGAACAGGCACATCAGATCGCCCGCGCGGAGGCCGTCGATCACGACCCGGATCGCCTCGCGCGGTTGGTCGCGGCGGATCGTGACGGTATCGAACAATTTAACGAACCAGCGGATCGCCGGTTTGGCCATGAACACCTCGTCCATCACAAACCGCACCGGCCGGCCGCAGGATGCCGAAATGAAAAACGCGTCGGCCCAGGTTACGTGGTTGGGCAGCAGCAGCACGCCGCCGCTATCCGGCAGGCGGCCGCGGTGGACGGTGCGCATCCGATAGAGCGCGCGCACCACCGAGAGACCCAACACGCGGGCGAAGTCGCCCGGGAGAAGGCGGATGACATACCAGGTGGCCGCGGCGCAGAACAGGCCGGCGCCTGCGATTTCAATCCGATAGATCATTCCTTCTGGAACAGCCGCAAGGCGTAGCAGGGCAGGGACCAATTCCAACATCCCGATGACAAGAATGCCGGCGAGACAATCCTGGAGATTCACGGACGATTGGAGGTCACCCCGTTTGTCGGCCGGATAGTTGTCCTGGAGCCACGCATTGAGCGGGGCCAGAAAAATGGCGGCGGTGAACGAGAGGGCCGCGAGTGCGGCGGGCAGCATCCAACCGGTCTGCGGGATCACCGCGATGATGAGAGCCATCACGGCCATGCCGATGCCTGCCAGCGGCACGAGCCCCAGTTCGATCCTGCGCCGCTGGAGGGTGGCGGCAGCGCCGAATCCGGCGGCCATGCCGAGCGAGGCCGCCGCCATGAAACCGGAGGAAAGGGTGCCGAAACCCTCGCCGCCTCCGGTTAGAAACTTGGCGAGCTTCACCGACCAAAGATTGATGAACGCGGCGAATCCCCAGAAAAACGCCACACCTAAACCGGCCCGGCGCAGACCCGGGCGCCGCCATAGGTCAGCTAGACCGGTGAAGTGCCCGACCAGCATCCGCGCGGTGAGTTTGCCGCCGCCTTGGGCCGGAACGCGCGGGATAATGACGGCCATGGCCAGAGCGGGCACCGATGTTGCGGTTAGAACAAGCAACGGTCCAAGCGCGGCCCACCATGCCTGCTCCGGTTGTGAGCCGAGGGCGTGGTAGCGCTCGTCAAACAACCAGCCCGCCAGAATTTGGCCGGCCAGCATCGCGAGCATCGCGGCCATCTGTTGGATTCCGGTGGCGAAACCGAGATGTCTCGATCCTAACAGTTCCTTGGTGATCCCGAACTTGGCCGGACTGAAAAACGCCGCCTGGGTGGCCAACGCGAAAAAGCCGCCCAAGGCCCAAGGCAGGTGGCGGGTCCACAGCGACAAACTGATCCACATCAGCGCCACCACCTGGAACAGCGCCGCCCAGAGCATCACATCGCGCTTGGAAAACCGGTCGCTCAGCCAGCCGGCCAGCGGCGCGAAGAGCACGAACGGCAGCGAAATCAGCACGGCGGCGTAGGATTCCACCGCAAGATGCACCGCCACCACGCCGCCTAACGGAATCAGGATGAACTGCGCGACCTTGTCGTTGAACGCGTTCTGCGTCTGCTGGACGATCATGCTCCAGAAGCCCACCCAGTTGCGGCGGGGAGTGGTTTCCGGTGCGTCCGGGTCCATGGGATCGGTGGGAGGGCGGTGGAAAACGGCCGCCGCGCGTTCAGCGCACGCGCTCCAGCAGCCACGGCAGCAGCGCGTCGATCGGCAGGCGTTCCTGCTCCATCGAATCGCGGTGGCGGATGGTCACGGTGTCCTTCAGTTCCTCGCCGTTTTCGCCGATGGTGTCGAAGTCCACGGTCACGCAGAACGGAGTGCCGACCTCGTCCTGGCGGCGGTAGCGGCGGCCCACGGCCCCGCCGTCGTCGTAGAACACGGTCATCCAAGGCTGGAGTTTCCTCTGGATCCCGCGGGCGATGCGGACCTGCTCCTCGTTCTTCTTGAGCAGCGGGAAAATGCCCACCTTCACCGGCGCCATGATCGGTTTGAAACGCAGCACGGTCCGGACGTCCTCCTTGCCCTTGTCGTCGGTTAGGGTTTCCTCGTCGAACGCCTCGCAGATCAGCGCCAGCACGGTGCGGTCGCAGCCGGCGGACGGCTCCACCACATGCGGAAGGAAACGCGCCTTGGTTTCCTCGTCGAAGTATTCCAACGGCTTGCCCGCGCCTTTCTGATGGACGCCGAGATCGTAGTCGGTGCGATAGGCCACGCCTTCCAACTCCTGCACGCCGAAGGGGAATTCATATTCGATGTCGTAGGTTTTCTTCGAGTAGAACGCGCGCTCGCCGTCCGGCACGTCGAGGATGTGGAGTTTCTCGCGCGGGATGCCGATTTCCTCATAGAACGAAAGCCGGGCTTCCAGCCATTCGTCGGTTAGGCGCATGCCGTCGTCCGGATGGCAGAAATACTCGATCTCCATCTGCTCGAACTCGCGTGAGCGGAAGGTGAAATTGCGCGGGTTGATCTCGTTGCGGAACGACTTTCCGATCTGCGCGATCCCGAACGGCAGCTTCACCCGGTTCGAATCGAGCACGTTCTTGTATTGGCAGAAAATCGATTGCGCGGTTTCCGGGCGCAGATAGGCGATCTGTTCGCCGGTGGCGCCGAAGTTCGTCTGGAGCATCAGGTTGAACTGGCGGGGCGGGGTTAGAAGCGAGCCGTTTTCCGGATTGAAGTTCGTGGCTCCGACAACTTCGGCAGATTTTTCGGAATCGATCGTTGGCTCGAACAGAAACTCGGCAGCCTGGCTTTGCGCATCCCTGAGCGATTTCAATTCGGCCGGACTGAGCAGGCCCGTGTAGTATTGCCGGGCGGTTTTCGTGGCTTTCTGGAGGCTGCGCTCCGACGAGTCCGGCACGAGCACCGCGAATTCCTTGTCGATGGCACCGATGGCCAAACCCGCCAATTTCACCCCGGAGAAATACCAGGCGTAGCCGTCCTGCGGCGGGATCTGGTCGGCCCGGAGCCGGGCTTTCGAGAGCAGGCAGTCGCACATCGGATCGGAGAACCCGCCGACGTGTCCCGAGGCCACGAGCACCTGTTCCATGGTGAGGATGGAACCGTCCATGCCGAGCATGTCGTCGCGTTCCTGGACGGTTTTGCGCCACCAGTAATCCTTGAGGTTGCGTTTCAGTTCGGCGCCGAGCGGGCCGTAGTCCCAGCAACCGTTGAGACCGCCGTATAGCTCGCCCGCTTGGAAAATGAAGCCGCGGCGTTTGCACAGGGAGACGATTTTCTCCATGCGGACGGGATCGGTGTGGTCTTTGTTGGCCATGATGTCGGATTTGGGGTGGAGCCGGATGGAATCAGGGAAACCCGGTTCCGGCAAGGCGGGAATGCGCCGCGGGGAAAAATCCCGTTGAGACCGCCGTCTGGGCATCACTGGCTTGCATTGTATCCCGATATCCTTCACATCCAATTCCGCACACCATGGCCAAACCCCCAGCCACCAACAAGCCCCGCAAATCCGCACCCCGAGCCGCCGCCAACCCGAAGCCCTGGACCACCCGGATGCCCGATGATCAGTTCGAGCGCATGCGCTCCATCCTCGCGGCCCCCAGCCCCATCGGCATGGAGGCCTCGATGTCCACCGGCGTCATCGAACCGATGATGAAGGCATTCAAACCCGACGGCTGGGCCATCCATCGGTTCAAGGGACACGCGGGTTTGGTGCTCGACACCCATCCGGGCGACACATCCCGCCCCAGCGTGATGTTTATCGGCCACGCTGACAAGATCCGCATGCAGGTCCGCAGCCTCGCCGCGGATGGCAAGATTTGGATCAACACCGATTCCTTTCTCCCCAATGTGATCGTGGGCCATGAAGTGATCTTGTTTTGCGAAAAACCCGGACAACCGGGATGCTGGCGTCGCATTGAGGGCGGCACGGTCGAGGCCATCGGAGCGATTCATTTCAGCGAACCGAGCCAGCGCACGGGCGAAAAGGGGCTTGCCCCGGAATCCATCTATCTGGAGTTGCAGATGCACGGGGACAAACCCAAGGAACGCCTCCAGGCGCTGGGCATCAAGGCCGGCGACCCGATCATCCTCAATCGTCCCATCCGCCGCGGCTTCAGCCCGGATTCCTTTTACGGCGCCTACCTCGACAACGGCCTCGGTTGTTTCATGGTGACCGAGTTGGCCCAACTCATTTCCCGGTCCCCGTTGAAAAACCTGCGGGTTCTTTTCGCCATCGCCACCCACGAGGAGATCGGGCGCTTCGGAGCCACCGCGCTTGCCGGAGACTTCAAGCCCGACATCCTCATCGGCACGGATGTCAGTCACGACTACGATGCCGCTCCCAATCTCGCCACCCGGAAAATGCCGCCCGAAGCGATGGGCAAGGGATTCGCCCTGGCCAACGGCTCCATCACCACTCCCTATCTCAACCAACTCATCGCAGAGGCCTGTCAGGAGGCTGGCATTCCCATCCAGCACAATGTCTGTGGCCGCGATACCGGCACCGACGCGATGGGGGCCGCGCTGGCCGGATTCGATTGTGCCGCCACCAGCGTGGGCTTTCCGATCCGCAACATGCACACCATTTCCGAAACCGGCCACACCGGCGATGTGCTGGCCGCCATCCACGGAATGCTCGCCACCCTCCGCCACATGGACGCGATGAACAAGGGAAACGGGATTACCCGCCAGGACTTCCGCAACAACCACCCGCGCCTCGATCTAACGGAAAAGCTCGAGAGCGGATGGTGAAACATGGCAGTGGAGGCGAGGGGAGTCGAACCCCTGTCCGAAACGCCGTCAACGCGGGCATCTACACGTTTAGCATGGGGTCTGGTGTTTCGGATCGGCTCGGCCCCCGTGCGGCGTTGTCGTTCCTAGGAGCCTGTTTGGTCTCGGCGGGGTGCCCGGTTCCCCGGCGCTCCGCCCAGCCTGTTAGGTGTCGCCCTTCCCCGTAACAGGCGTCGGGGGTCGGACGTGACTGTCAATTAAGCAGCCAGTGCGAGCTCGTTAGAGTCTGCATTTGTTTGTTTTGAGCGGCTTTTAAGGAGGCCAGCCGATCAACCTCCACGTGCAGCCAGCGCATCAGACATCCCGTCGAAACCGGAACGCCCCCTGTGCCAGACGCAGGTAGGATGCGCGGGATGGGGATTTATTCAAGGGAAATCGCGGATTTCTGGCTCAGCCGCAGATTTTGCACTGCAGGATGTAAACCGCCAGTCCGCTGAAGTATCCGATGAGCGCGAGCCAACTGATCCGTTTCACGTACCAGAAGAAATGGATTTTCTCCAAACCCATGGCCGCGACGCCCGCCGCGGATCCGATGATGAGGATCGATCCGCCGGTGCCGGCCGCGTAGGCCATCAGTTGCCAGAGGAAACTGTCGGCCGGGTATTGTTCGAGGCTATACATGCCCATGGACGCGGCGACCAGCGGCACGTTGTCCACGATGGCGCTGGCGATGCCGATGATGGTCACGATCACGTCGGTGCGGCCGACGGTGCGGTCGAGCCACTGCGCGAGCGAGGTCAGGATGTGGGTGTGTTCCAGGGTGGCGACGGAGAGCAGGATGCCGATGAAGAAAATGATCGAACTCATGTCGATCCGCATCAGGGCGTGGCCGAGGGTGAGGTGGGCTTTTTGGCTGTCTTCTTTGTCGCGGTGGATCAGCTCGCCGACCAGCCAGAGGATGCCGAGTCCGAACAGAATGCCCATGAACGGCGGCAGATGGGTTAGAGTCTTGAACACCGGCACGCAAACCAGGATGCCCAAGCCGAGGAAAAACATCACGTTGCGCTCCAGTTCGGTGGTTTTCGGCAATCCCGTATCGCCGGTCGCCGCCGGTGCGATCACTTCCCGGCCGCGGACCATCCAGCTCACCACCAGCAACGGCACCAGCAGGTTCACCACGGAAGGCAGAAACACCGATTTCATGATCGCCACCGAGGTGATCTGGCCGCCGATCCACAGCATGGTGGTGGTGACATCGCCGATGGGCGACCACGCTCCGCCCGCGTTGGCCGCGATCACGATCATGCCGGCGAAAAACAACCGGTCGGCCGGTCTATCCAACAGTTTCTTCATCAGCGAGATCATCACGATGGTGGTGGTCAGGTTGTCGAGCACCGCGCTGAGGAAAAAGGTGACGAACCCGACCAGCCACATCAGCGTGGAGAGCTTCCGCGTGCGGATCCGCGAGGTGATAACCTCAAAGCCGTTGTGCGCGTCCACCACCTCGACGATGGTCATCGCGCCCATCAGGAAGAAAACGATCTGCGCGGTGCCGGAGAGCGATTCGTTGAGCTGGTGGGAGATCAGGTGGTGGTTGCCGGTGGAGACCGCGTAGATGGTCCAGAGCAATCCCGCACCTAACAGCGCGGAGGCGGATTTGTTGACGCCGATCGGGTGTTCCAGCGCGATGGCGGCGTAGGCGATGACGAAAATGACGATGAGGAGCGGGATCATGGATGGCGGAAAGAGGGGAGGAAGGGCGGTCATCCAAGCGGGCGGCGCGGAAATATCCAGAAAAAACCGCGTGCTCGGGCCGGATCCGATTCACCATTCGGTGCGGGCATTTTGATCAAACAAAACTCAGCGAATTCAGCGGTGCTCAGCGTTTCAGCGGTAAATCGAGCGTCCGAACCATCTCGAACTTCGGATTTCGGATTGAAACACCTACCCCCCGCGCCGGATGTCGGAAGTGATTGGCCGGTGTGAGGGGGCGGCGGACGGTTCGGTCCGTTTACTTGTCCAGCGCGAGGATTTCCTGTTCGATGGACGAGGTGACCACGTCGTCGCGGAGGTTGCCGCCCTTGCGGCTGCTCCACCAGAGCACGACCGGCGAGGCGACGAAGATCGACGAGTAAGTGCCGACGACGAGGCCGATGAGAATGATGATGGAGAAATCGCGCAGGTTGGATCCGCCGAACAGCGAGAGGATGGCCACGGTGATGATGGTGGTGGCGGAGGTCAGCAAGGTTCGGGAGAGCGTGGCGTTGATCGCCTCGTTCATCAGATCCTTCACCGAGCCGGAGCGGTAGAACAGGCTCTCGCGGACGCGGTCGAAGACGACGATGGTGTCATTGATCGAGTAACCCGCGATGGTGAGGATGGCGCCGACGTGGATGAGCGAAAGCTCTCCGCCCAGCAGGACGACGATTCCTAACGAAATGATGACGTCATGGAGGATGGCAATGAAGCCGCCGAGCGCGAACGAGAACTCGAACCGGACGGTCACGTAGATCAGAATCCCGACGAGACCGAGCACGAGCGCGATGAGCGACTCGTAAAGATAGGCGCCACCGATGAGCGCGGAGACCTCCTCCTTGCTTTCCGGGATTTTGTAAACCTCCATCTCGGTCTTGGTGGCTTCGTTCATCACCTTGGTGTGTTCGCCGAGAATCGGGATCGCCTTGCGGAGTTCGCTGATGATGAGCGAGGTGTCCCTGATGTTCGCCTTGGGGTTGTCCGTGGCGCAGCGGATGGTCAGCAGCGAGCCGGTGGCCGGGTTGCTTTCCTTTTGCGCGTAGGCCGCGCTGGCGAGCTGGCCTTTCAGACCGTCGATCACCTTGGTCACGTCGGCGAGCGGGATGTCCACGTCCTTGCCCAGTTCGAACTGCACCAGCGTGCCGCCGGTGAAGTCCACGCCGAACGCCTTCTCCTGACGGATGCCGAATGCGGCGAGCGAGAGCACCACCAGCGCGACCGACGCGATGGCACAGATTTTAGCCTTGCCGAGGAAGTCGTAGTTGGTGGCCTTGATCAGATTGAAGAACGTCAGCTTGTTTCTCAGCAGGTTGAGGTCCACACCCCAGCGGAAAAGCACGCGGGTCACCAGGATCGCCGCGAACATCGAGGCGATGATACCGATGGTGAGGGTGACGGCGAAGCCCTTGACCGCGCCGCTGGCCATGATGAAGAGGATCGCGGCGGTGATCAGCGAGGTCAGGTTCGAGTCGAAAATCGCGGTGAATGCCTTGTCGTAGGCCACTTCGATGGCGTTTTTGAGCGATTTGCCGGCATCCATTTCCTCACGGAGGCGTTCGTAGATCAGCACGTTGGCGTCCACCGCCATGCCGATGGTGAGGATCATCCCCGCGATGCCCGGCAGGGAGAACGTGGAGCCGAGGATCGCCATGACACCGAACAGAATGATGCCGTTCACGGCAAGGCCGACCAGCGCGATGACGCCCGCGAGGCGGTAGTACATCAGGACGAAAACGGCGGTGATGGCCAGGCCGATCACGCCGGCCCAGATGCCCTGTTTCACGATCGCCTCACCGAGGGTGGGGGAGACCGAGCGTTCCTCCGCAACCTTGAGGGCGTTCTCGAGCGGATTCATCAGCGCGTTGGCGAGCCCTTGGACTTCGCCGGGTTCGTTGAGGCCTTCGACGATGAAGTCTTTGCCGAGCGGTTGGTCGGAGTTCACCACGGGTGCGCTCTTCACCACGCCATCCAGAACGATGGCGATGCTGCCCCGGCGGTTGGTCATTGGGGTGGAAAGCGCGATCATTTTGTCGGTGCCCGGACCGTTGAGGGTGATATCAACGGCATCCTGGCGGCTGGCCGAAGGGTTTGCCCGGACGATATCCGAACCGCCCAGCGCGACGCGCTTGTTGAGAAGGATCGGGGTTTCGATCTCCACGCCGTCATCGTTTTTGTGCTTGTAAGTGTACGCTTGGTAGCCGGGAACGATTTCGGTGCCATCCTTGACCCGCTGGGCCAGCGTTTTGCCATCGGGCCCCACTTCGTTGGTCCGTTTGCTGACTTCGCGCAGTTCGAGCTTGGCGACTTTTTCGAGGATCGTGCGGATGGCCTTGGACTCCTCGGATTTCACGCCGGGCATTTGGACGAGGATGGTGTCGTTGCCTTGGATGGCGATGAAACTTTCCTTGCCGCCGAACGAGTCGAGGCGGTTTTGGATCACTTTTTTCGCCTGTTCCGCCTGTTCGACGGTGATCGGCATGGCGTTGCCCAGTTCGTCAACCTTGGGTTGGATTTTCAGGGTGAAGGACGATCCGCCGGCGATGTCGATGCCCTGCTTGAGCCGTTCGCTGGGCGGGATGACGGAAAAGATGCAAAGGCCGCAGATGCCGAACAGCAGGAAAGTGCCGACGTTGCGCTTGGTTCTCTCGAATTCCGTGGCGAAATACCACCAGAACAGGATCAGCAGCGCGATCCCCACGGTGAAGATCGTGAGCGGATTGGAGAAGAAACTATCGACAAACTGGGCGATTCCCGAGGAGGAGGATGCGGCGGCGGCGGCTTGTGCGGCGGCGAGGAACATGGCGGGGCGTGGGTTGTTGGGGAGAACTTACTTCGCGGCTTCCTTTTTGTGGACCACGGCGACGGCGGGCTTGTCGAACTCGACCATGGTGCCCTCGGCGATCTTGATGACCACGGTGTGCTCGCGGACGTTGTGGACGATGCCGTGGATGCCTGCGGTGGTGACCACTTTGTCGCCGGTCTGGAGGGCGGAGATGCGGGCGTTGAGTTCCTTGCGCTGGCGCTGCTGCGGGCGGATGAGGAGGAAGTAGAACATCACGAAGAGCAGCCCCATCATGACGAGCGGGTTGCTGAAAATGCTGGTGGGCCCGTTTTGAGCGGCTTCGGCGAGCAGGGCGGGGAAGGTGGTGATGGTGTTCATGGGATCTGTCCTTGGGTATAGCGGTTGGTGAAGGCGGATTTGAAAGCGGGGAAGGTGCCGGCTGTGATCGCGTCGCGCGCGGCGGCAACGAGGCGGAGGAAGAAATGCAAATTGTGGAAGGAAAGCAACCGTAAAGAGAGGATTTCGCCCGCCCGGAACAAATGGCGGACGTAGGCGCGGGAAAATCCGGCCACATGCGGGTGGGCGGTTTCGCACAGCGGACGGGGGTCGGTGGCGTAGCGGAGGGTCTTGATGTGGAGCGGTCCGTCCAGGGTGAAAGCGATCCCGTGGCGGGCCATCCGGGTGGGCATCACGCAGTCGAACATGTCCACGCCACGGGCGATCATTTCCAGAATCTGGGGCGGTGTGCCCAGACCCATCGCGTAGCGCGGTTTGTCCTGCGGCAGGAAGGGGGCCGCGTTTTCGATGGCCCGCAGCATTTCGTGCTCCGGCTCGCCCACCGAAACGCCGCCGATCGCGTAGCCGTCGAAGTCCATTTCCACCAACTCGCGGGCCGCCTGCTCGCGGAGATTGGCGTAGATCGAGCCCTGGACGATCCCGAAATGCCGTTGGCGGCCCTCGCCGGAGCGGGGTTCGTGGGTGGTGACCCAGTCCTTGCAGCGCCGCGCCCAACGGGTGGTCAGCGCGAGCGACTTCGCGGCGTATTTCTCATCGCAGGGGTAAGGCGGGCACTCGTCGAACAGCATGGCGATGTCCGCGCCGAGCGCCGCCTGGATTTCCATGCTAAGTTCGGGGGTGAGGAGCATCTTCGCTCCGTCGAGGTGGTTGTTGAAACGGACGCCCTCCTCGGTGATCTTGCGGAGTTTGGCCAGTGACCACACCTGGAAGCCGCCGGAATCGGTGAGCATTGGCTTTTGCCAGGTGGTGAACCGGTGCAGCCCGCCGAAGTCCCCGATCATTTTGTGGCCCGGCCGGAGCCAAAGGTGGTAGGTGTTTCCCAGAATGATCTGGGCGCCCAGCAGGTCGATCTCCGCCGGGTGCAGGGTTTTCACCGATCCCTGGGTACCCACCGGCATGAAAATCGGCGTCTCCACCCGGCCGTGGGGCAGGGTGAGTTCGCCGCGCCGGGCGGCGGTCTCGGGACAGGTGGCTAAGACGGAAAAGGACACGCGGGGGCGGGAAACCTACCGGAATCCCCGTGCCGGGCCAAGCGGAATCGACGCGAAATCTCGGGAGAAATGCGTGGCGCTGGCTGGCGTTTCGCTCGGCCTGAGGTCCGAACATCGGACCAGGCGGAGAATTTCGGAAAGAATGTTCACGATCGGTGGATTTTCCGGAAACTTCCCTTACTCTCCGGGGTTGCTTCGGGGCCGGGGTGGGGAGGAATCTTCGGGGATCTTGAAATCTTTCGAATAAATTCCCCATGCCGGTGCTCTGAGCGATGGGCGACGCCCGCAAACCAAAAAACAAACCGACAAACCGAAACCAAACACCATCAAAACTATGAAACTCGCGTTCAATCTGCTACTGGCGGCGTTCATCGCCGCCCCCCTCGCCTTCGCCGACTGTGGCAAATGCAAGGACAAGGATAAGGAAAAGAAGGAAGAAACCGTGCTGGCCGATTGCGGCAAGTGCAAGGATAAGGACAAGGAGAAAAAGGAAGAGGGCACTCTAGCCGACTGCGACAAGTGCAAGGGCAAGGACAAGGAAAAGAAAGAAGAAGGCACCTTGGCCGATTGCGACAAGTGCAAGGGCAAGGACAAGGAGAAGAAGGAAGAAGGCACCCTGGCCGAAGCCGGCTGCAAGTGCGGCGACTGCAAGTGTGACAAGTGCAAGTGCGGCAAGAAAGAAGAAGGCAAACTCGCCGAAGGCTGCGGCAGGTGCAAGGATAAGGACAAGGAGAAGAAGGAAGAAGGCACCCTGGCCGATTGCGACAAGTGCAAGGGCAAGGACAAGGAGAAGAAGGAAGAAGGCACCCTGGCCGAGTGCGACAAGTGCAAGTGCAAGGGCAAGGACAAGGAGAAGAAGGAAGAAGGCACCCTCGCCGAAGGCTGCGGCAAGTGCAAGGACAAGGAAAAGAAGGAAGAAGGCACCCTCGCTTGATTTTCGCTTCGTTTCCCCAATCATCTCAACCGCCCGGGCTCATGCCCCGGCGGTTTTTTGTTGGGTTGGTTCAGACATCCTGATCCGGTCGGAAAATGATTTGGCACATCTCGCGGCGACAGTCACGTCGATGAATGGTGCTTTCTTTCTGGTCTCTGGTGTCTGGTCTCTGGCTTCTGGCGCTTCTGGCGCTTCTGGCTTCTTGGCCCGATGGTGCCAAACCATTTTCCGACCGGCAAACGCAGTGGAGCCGAAAACAAGGCCCCGGAATAGGATCTCTGAGGTCAGCGGAACAGGGCGTAGAGCGCGGCAAAGACGCAGACGATCGCCACCGATACCACCCGGTAGTCGGATATCCCCGATCCGCACTTCACTTTCAGCGGGGCGGTCCAGTGTTCCCAAACGAGGGATTCGGCTTCGCGTTTCAAGGTTTCCGGGAAAAGCCTGGATGCCACCACCATGATGCCGATGCAGATCACCAGCAGGAAAAACGCCACCAGCATGAAATCGCCGAGAACGGTCTGATAGAGAAATCCGGTCACCGGCGACGAAGCGATCGCCTCCTTGAGCCGCGCGGGTGTGGCGAGGTCCGCAATGCCGGTGATCCGGGTCACGAAAAAGCCCTTGAAGAAGTCCAGGCAGAACACGACCAGACCTAACAGAGTTCCTCCGGTCAGAGTGATGAACGCCGCCTTGCCCGACGCCTTCTTCCAGAAAACCCCGAGCAGGAACACCGCGGTGATCGGCGGCGCCACATAGCTGATGAGCTTGTTGATGCCCTCGAAAATCGTCGTGTAATGGCCGAAGATCGGCGACGAGACGATCGCCACCACGGTGCCGATCACGGTGGTCCACTTGCCGATGGTGACCAGCGTGTGATCGCCGATGGACGGGCGGTGGCGCTTGAAAATGTCGTAGGCCACCAGGGTGGCGGTGGAGTTGAGCGCGGCCGAGCAGGTTTGCATCGCCGCCGCGAGCATGGCCGCGGCCACCAGGCCCTTGAGACCCACGGGAAGCAGATGCGTGATGAGGAAAGTATAAGTGTCGGCCGCGGATTGGGGCGCGGCGCCGCCGAAGGCGTTCTGCTGAACCAGGGCCACGCAGATCACCCCCGGCAGGACGAAGAAAAACACCGGCCAGATCTTCAGAAAGGCGCAGAACAAGGGGCCGAGGCGCGCGTTTTTCTCATCCTTCGCCGCGAGGACCCGCTGGACGATCGTCTGGTCGCAGCACCAATACCAGATGCCTAACACCGGATAGCCCAGCAACACCGAATACCACGGCAGCCCGCACGGATCGTCGGCCGAGCGCGCCATGGATAGGAAATTCCCGGATCCCCAGGTGACGCCGCTGTCCGGGACCGATGCCAGCGGATGGGGGTTGCCGGCCAGCGTGTGCGCCATTTCGCTCCAGCCGCCGACCTTGATATAGCCGACCACGGTGATCACCACGGCGCCCACCAGCAGCAGCACGGTTTGCACGCTTTCCGTCCACACCACCGCGAGGAGCCCGCCGAACATGGTGTAGATTCCCGTTAGGAGACCCAGCAGGGTGATGAAGAACATCAGCGCGTCCACGCCGAGAATCGTGGCGCCCGGAGGCATCCCGAGCACGCCTCGCAGCACCCAGGCGGCCGTGTAGAGCGCCACTCCCATGTGGATGACCAGCGCGGAAAACAGCGAGACCACCGAGAGCATGTCGCGGCACTGGCGGTTGAACCGGCGCTCGAGGAAGTCCGGCAGCGTCGCCACTTTGGACCGCAGATACAGCGGCGCGAAAAACAGCGACAGCAGAATGAGCGTGAATCCCGCCATCCACTCGAAGTTTCCGAAGGCCAGACCGAATTTGTAGGCCGTCTCCGCCAGGCTCACCAGATGGACCGTAGAAATGTTCGCCGCGAACATCGCCAATCCGATCACGCCCCACCCCAGGGTGTTGCCGGCCAGGAAATAATGCCCGCCCTCGTCGCCGCTGCCCCGCTTGCGCTGGATGACGCCCGCGAAAACACCCAGCCCCACCACTGCCAGAATATATATGGCGATGATTCCCCAATCAAGGTGGCTCATCGTGGCGGAACCCGCCCCCGGAGCGGATCCCGAAGCGGATTGGAGAGTGGCGAGCAGGGAAATCATGGTGGCAGGGTATTGGGGTTTGGCGGATGACGGAAACGTCGGAGCGAAGTTAACTGAAACCCGGCGCGCCCGTCAACCTTGGTGATTTGGGGGGCGTAACACGGCGGTTGACGGCGATCTCCGGGGCGCATACGGTCCGGCCATGATGACTCGCGTCCGTTGTTTGTTAAGTGCGGCCGGCATCGCCCTCGCGGCGGTGGCCGGGGCGGAGGAACGTCCGAATATCGTGTTCATTTTCTCCGATGACCACGCCCAGGCCGCGATTTCGGCCTATCAGGGATTGTTCCGGGATGTGGCGCCCACGCCGAACATCGACCGCCTCGCCGCCCATGGCGCGATCTTCGAGCGGTCGTATTGCGCGAACTCGATCTGCGGACCGTCGCGGGCCTGTGTTCTAACCGGCAAGCACTCGCACATGAACGGCTTCATCGACAACGAGCAATGCGTGTTCGACGGCAGCCAGCCGACGTTTCCCAAAACTCTCCAACAGGCCGGCTACGAGACCGCGCTGGTCGGGAAATGGCATCTGATCAGCAAGCCCACCGGATTCGACTATTGGGAAGTCCTGCCGGATCAGGGATTCTATTACAATCCGGATTTCCAGCAGATGGACGGCAGCGTGAAACGCGTCAGGGGCTACTGCACGGACCTGATCACCGACAAGGCCATGGCCTGGCTGAAGGAGCGAAAGCCGGGCGGCAAGCCGTTTGTCCTGATGTGCCAGCACAAGGCGCCGCACCGCAATTGGGTGCCCGCTCCCCGGCATTACGGATTGTTCAAGGGCAAGACCCTGCCGGAGCCGGACTCGCTGTTCGACGATTACCGGGACCGGAGCAAGACGCTGCGGAAACAGGCGATGACCATCGCGAAGGACATCACTTGGAGCCATGATATGTTATTGCCCGGAAAACCGCCGGAAGGATCGGGATTCGCGGGCCAGATGATCAACGGCGAATACCTGCGGATGGATGCCGCCCAGAAGGCGGAGTTCGACGCCGCATACGGCGAGGAGAACCGGAGGTTCATGGAGAATCTCAAGGCCGGGAAGTTCGATGCCGCCGCGCTCACCCGCTGGAAATACCAGCGGTATATCAAAAACTACCTGGCCTGCGTGCGCGGGGTGGATGAAAGCGTCGGGAAACTGTTGGATTATCTCGATGCGTCCGGATTGGCCAAAAACACCATCGTGGTTTACGCTTCCGACCAAGGGTTCTATCTGGGCGAGCACGGCTGGTATGACAAACGCTGGATGTTCGAGCAATCGCTCTCCATGCCGCTGCTGGTGCGCTGGCCGGGGGTGATCAAGCCGGGCGTCCGCTCCAAGGCGCTGGTGCAGAACATCGACTACGCTCCGACGTTTCTCGAAGCCGCGGGCGTTCCCGTGCCGGCCGACATCCAGGGGAAATCGCTGCTCCCCGTTTTCAAGAACGCGGGAGAAGCTCCGGCCGGGTGGCGGGAGGCGATTTACTATGCCTACTACGGCGAGCGCACCCATCAGGTGCCGATGCATGACGGAGTGCGCGACGGACGCTACAAGCTGATGTTCATGGATCCGGGCCGCGAGTGGCAGTTGTTTGATCTGGAGAAGGACCCCGGCGAGATGCGCAGCGTCCATGCCGACCCGGCGTACCGTCCGGAGCTTGAGCGCATGCGGGCGCTCTATCTGAAACTGCGCGGCGACTATCAGGTGCGGAGTTCGCTGATTCCGGTCAGGCGGGCGTCCGAACCGGCGTGGGAGGAAAGATTCGCGCAAAAGGCCCGGCAATCCCGCCAGGCGAAGAACTGCGACCTGGTATTCATCGGCGACTCGATCACCCAGGGTTGGGAAAAGCCGGGCAAAGAGCTTTGGGAAAAGAACTTTGCGAAATGGAATCCGCTCAATCTCGGATTCTCCGGCGATCGCACCGAGCACGTCCTGTGGCGCCTGAAGAACGGCAACGCCAACGCGCTCAAACCGAAGGTCGCCGTGCTGCTGATAGGAACCAACAACACCGGCCACTTCATGCGCCCGGCCGACGAGACCGCAAGCGGGATCAAGGCGATCCTCGACGATCTCCGCAAGCGCTGGCCCGCGACCAAAATCGTCATGCTTTCCATCCTGCCCCGCGGACCCAACGCGGAGGATCCGATGCGCAAGCTCAACGACGGGATCAACAGCCGCATCGCCGGCTTCGCGGATGGCAAAACCATCCATCTGCTCGATCTATCCGGAAAATTCCTCCAGCCCGACGGCACCCTCCCGGCGGAACTGATGCCGGATCGGCTCCATCTCTCTCCTGCCGGCTATCAGATCTGGGTGGACGCTCTGCTGCCGAAACTCGCGGAGTTGGGGCTGTAGCGGGGCTCACTTCCAGACCGGACGGAGCCGATGGACGCGGAGGACCGGAATTTTGATAGCCCCCCCGTTGGCGACGATCCGAGCGGCCTGTCGGTCGGGATGCTGGCGGATGTAGCGGCCTTGATAGGTTCCGTTGGCGAAAACCTCGAGGGACACCCGGTCCACGAAGATCCGCAACCGGAGGCGACCGTCCAGCGGCTTGACCTTGCCATCGATGCCGGAAAACGTCTGGTCGGCGGGTTTCCACACCAGCGGGTATTCGTCGAAAAGCCGGAAGCCGATTTCTTTGGCCGTGGTTTCCGCCAGGATCTCGGCTTCGATTTCGAAGGCGTCTCCCCTGATGTCGGTTAGGGGATCGGTTCCGCCGGAAGCGAAGGTGAGGTTTTTCCATTCGCGGGTGTCTTGCCGGAGGCTGGCGGCTTCCTTGCAGGGCTCGGCGTGCAGTCGGGGCGCGCCATCCTCGGTGCGCAGGGTGAAATCCATCGGCAGCGTCATCTGGAGATTGAACGGCGCTCCTTTGAACGCGTCCCCGCCATCCCGCATCCAGCCGATATGGACGCGCCGTCCGCCGGGCGCGCCGGAGTAGGATTGTCCGGCGTAGGCGTTGCCGAAATAGTGGCGCTTCACGCCGCCATCCGGGGTGAAACGCTCGCCGTCGAATTTTCCGGTTAGATAGCGGCCGTTCGCACCCCACGCCACCCAGCGGGTGTCGGCGGGATTGCCGTCCAGCGCCAGCGGAAAGAGATCGGGGCACTCGGTGTCGCCGGGAATCTGATAGGTTTGGGTTCGTTTTCACGCCACCAGATCCGGCGAGGTGAAAATCCCGTAGTCCGGGCCGTCCAGATAGAGCGCCATCACCCAGTGGCGGGTGTCCTCGTGCCAGAAGACCTTCGGGTCGCGGTTTTCGCCCGCGATGTGGGGCAGCACCGGGTTGTCACGGAACTTCGCGAAGGTTTTCCCGCCGTCGCGGCTGATCGCGAGGCCCTGCGCGGTTTTCTTTCCGGGCAGATAACTCCTCGTGCCCTCGGCGGTGTAGGCCAGGCCGACCGCGCCGCCGCCCGCCAGCGGGCTTGTTCCCTCCGCGATGACGAAGCCGGACCCGGAATACATATATCCCTCGCCGTCCGGATAGAGCGCGTCCGGGTGCTCGGTCCAGTGCAGCAGGTCGCCGCTGGTGGCGTGGCCCCAGTGCATGTTGTCCCAGCCGTGGTTGTACGGATTGTGCTGATAGAAAAGGTGCCACACCCCGTCGCGGAACACCAGTCCGTTGGGGTCGTTGAGCCACCCGCGGCGGCTGGTGAAATGATAGAGCGGCCGCAAGGGCTCGCGATGGAGAACCTCCCGGCCCGGATAGGTGCGTGAAAGGATGACCTTCTTCCACGCTTCCGCATGGCGGCGCGGAATGGCGGCCTCCACCCGCAGCTTGCGGCCTTGAAAATCCGCGAGGTCGGTAAAGGTCCAGAAGTCCGGGTTTCCATCCAGCGCGATGTCAGCCACGCCGAACGGCGTTTCCGATCCGTCGAGAAACATCGAAACGCGCCGCTTGTCCGGGGAGTTCGCTTTCACCGGCCAGATCAGATAGGGCCGGTCGATCGTTAGGTCGAGACGGCCCCGGATGAGTTCCGGCGTGTCGCTTTGGACGAAATGATCGGCGCTGATGTGCCCCCATCCGCCCTTGCGGCGGTCCGTCAGTTCGATGCGGGCGGTTTTCCCGATCAGATCACGGGTGTCCCAGGTGGCCCAGTCGAGCCGCTCGCTGCCGCCGGGCCGGTCGTTGGGGCCGGTGGCGGTGCGCGCGGTTTTGCCATCAATCACCAGATTCGCGCAGGCCTCGTCCGGATGCTTGCCGCCGCCGATCAGGAAATTGATGAAATCACGCTCGATCCGGAACGCCGGGGAAACGAGGGTGCCGGTGGCGTCATCCCCGCCGTGATACCCGCTGGCAAAGCCTTTCCCCGCGAAGCCGGTGACCTCCATCTGCCGCTCCAGCGTGCCGGTGGCGGGCGCCACCCCGAACGCTTCCCCGGTCGCCTTCCAATCGCCAAAGCCATCCCCCTCGAAGTCGGCGATGACTAGATCCGCCCGCTGCGCCGCCGCCAGCCCCGCGCCAGCCAGCGCCAGCGCCGCCGTGAGGGAAAGCCGCCGGCCATGCCGCAGGGATGATCTACCGATGGGGATTCGCGTTTCCATGACCCCTGCCATACGCCGGAAAGCCGCCGGGCTTTCAGCCGCCCGCCCACCCGATCGGGGGTGTGGAACAATTACTCGGTTATTGGTTATTCGTTATTGGTTATTGGGGGAGAGGTGCTTTTTCATCCGCGATTCACGATCTTCTTGGCGATCTTGGCGTCTTGGCGGTGAATTTTTCCGGCTGGCGGGATCCTGGGAGGCCACGCTCTCACGAGCGCGGCTACGCTGAAGACGCAAGACTTCAAGACACAAGAATCAAGACTGGAATGCGCTTCCTTGTGGCCGGCTCTGTGGAGGCCACGCTCTCACGAGCGCGGCTACGGGGGAGGCTTCTTCTTGGGGGTATTGGTTATTAGGGATCGTCTTCATCCACGATCCACGATCCACGATCCACGATCTTCGATCTTCGATCTTCGATCCCCTTTGCGAACTTCGCGCCTTTGCGGTGAATCTTTGCGGCTTGGGTGAGCCTGATCCGGCAGGCTGGCGGACTGAAGTCCGCGCTCCGTTAGACGCCGACTGAAGTCAGCGCTCCGTGAGTGGCATCCGCGATTTGAATGATGAACGGGGAAATCCTCTTGACGGGTGGTGTCTGGGTGATAGAAAGACCGCGGTGAATGCGACAGATGAATCTCTGGCGGCTGCCCCCAAACAGCGGAACTTCGCGCTCCTGTTGGTGGGTTCGTTCGCGCTATTCAATGGCGCGTACATCCTCGACCAGACGATTCGGTGGAGCGACCACTGGGATGGATTCCGGTGCGGTTTGGTTCATGTGATTTTCATTGGAATCGCGTGGTGCATCTATGTCTTTCCTTGGAGTCTGATAGTTTTCGCGCTCTACCGGTGGCGGAAGTGGAGCCGCTATCGGGCGTTTTGGATTTTGGCTCCGGCGTGGGCTTTCCTGGTATTTGTGTTAGGTTCGCTGGTTCTTGAGCCGCCGATACCATCGGTGCGGTTCAGAACGTTTGCGAAATCCGAGCTTCCGTCAGACGCCGTGAATGTGCGCCATCATTTCAGCGGCGGAGGGGTTGCCGACTATTTTGACACCTACTATTTCGAGACCACACCGCAGGAGGTGGAGCGCCTCATTGCGGATATGAAGCTGGAGGAGGACGTATTCGGCAGTATGGAGATGTTGCCGAAACTGGGCTATTCGCAACCACCGGGGTGGCCCGACTTTCTATCATGGGAAGGTGCGAGATGGTTCAGGGGTCATGACGCCGCGGAGCATTGGTTCTACAATTTGGTCACCGACCCGACGCGCACCAGGGTTTACGTGTGGGTCGGATGCACATGACCGACGGGATCCCCTTTGCGAACTTCGCGTCTTGGCGGTGAATCTTTCCGGCTGGGGAGAGCTTGATCCGGCAGGCTGGCGGACTGAAGTCCGCGCTCCGTTAGACGCCGACTGAAGTCAGCGCTCCGTGAGTGGCATCCGCGATCTTCTATCCACGATCTTCTATCCACGATCTTCGATCCTCGATCCACGATCCTCGATCCTCGATCTCCTATCCCCTTTCCGCCCATCGCGGCTTTGCGGTGAAATCTCATCGGGATGAGGTGGGGCGGAGGGCATGGCGGAGTGGTGAGGGCTTTGATGGCCTCCCGGAATTGACATGGGTTGGTGGCTGCCGTAGGGTTCTGGCACGGATGGCTGATTTGTCCGACATTCTGAAGAAAGCCAGCGGGGGAGGTCAGCTCGCCTCGGCGGAGCTTTTGCCGCTGGTTTACGACGAGTTGCGGATGCTGGCCAAGAAGCGGATGGCGACGATCGAACCGGGGCAGACGCTCCAGGCGACGGCGCTGGTGCATGAGGCGTGGATCAAGCTGTCCGGCGACGAGGCGCGCTCGTGGAGCGACCGCGCGCATTTTTTCCGCGCCGCGGCGCAGGCGATGCGGCACATTCTGGTGGACCGGGCGAGGGCCAAGGCCAGCCAGAAACGCGGCGAGAATCCGGAGATGATCGAGATTTCCACCCATGGGCTGGAAGTGGCGGCCACTTCGCTGGACGAGCGGGTGCTGCTGGTGGATGAGATGATGAAGCGGCTGGAGCAGGAGGATGCGGAGAGCGTCCGGGTGATTTCGCTGAAGTTTTTCGGCGGACTGACCAACAAGGAGATCGCGGCGATGGACGGGGTCACGGAACGTACCGTTGAAAGGCGCTGGGCCTATGCCAAGGCGCTGCTCTATCAGATGATCCGGAAGGAGATGGACGATGGCGCGGGAGATTGACAAACTCCTGTTTACGGCCGCCTCCGGATTCGGCGGCGCGGATGAGCGGCGGGCGTTTCTCGAGTTCGCCTGCCGCGACGATCCGGCGATGCTCAGGCGGCTGGAGGAACTCCTCGAAATCCAGCGCGACGCGGATGAGTTTTTCGAAATCCAACCGGAAATGCCGCCCGCCGCCGCCGCGGAACAACCGCCCGAGGAGGACGACGGCGGTGTCGGCGCGCGGATCGGTCCCTATCGGCTGATCGACCGGCTGGGCGCGGGCGGGTGCGGAGTGGTCTATCTGGCGGAGCAGCAGTCGCCGGTGAAACGCAAGGTGGCGCTGAAGATCATCCGGCTCGGGATGGACACGGAGAATGTGATCGCGCGGTTCGCCATCGAGCGGGAGGCGCTGGCGCTGATGGATCATCCCAACATCGCGCGGGTTCTGGACGCGGGCAGCACCGCGGCCGGGCGGCCGTATTTCGTGATGGAACTGGTCAACGGCGAGAAGATCACGGATTTCTGCGACCACCACCGTCTGGATTTGCGGCGGCGGCTCGAATTGTTCATTCTCGTTTGCGGAGCCATCCAGCACGCCCATCAGAAAGGCGTGATCCACCGGGATATCAAGCCCTCCAACGTGCTCGTCCGCGGGATTGAGGGGCGGCTGGAACCCAAGGTGATCGACTTCGGCATCGCCAAGGCGACGGCGGGAGGGATCGCGGCCGCGGCAACCGCCACGCAGACCGGGCAACTTGTGGGCACGCCGGCCTACATGAGCCCCGAACAGGCCGAGGGCGGCACGGACATCGACACCCGGAGTGACATATACAGTCTGGGTTGCCTTTTGTGCGAATTGATAACAGGAAGCCCGCCGTTCGGTTACGAGCGGTTCACCGATTGCACGCCGGAGGGGGTCCGGCATCTGCTGCGGGATGTCGAAACCGGCATGCCGTCCTCGCGGTTGCGCGCGATCCCGCAGGACAGGATCCGGGAGATCGCCGCGTGCCGCGGAGCGGATCCGCAGGCGCTGGTTCCCCAGGTGGCGGGAGACCTCGACTGGATCGTGATGAAGGCGATCGAAAAGGACCGCCAACTGCGCTATGAAACGGCCGAAGGATTGGCGGCGGACGTGCGGCGGCATTTGTCCGAGCAGCCGGTGCTCGCGCGCCCGCCCAGCAGGGTCTATCTGTTTCGCAAACTGGTGCGGCGCAACCGTGTGGTGTTCGCGGCGGGCGGGGTGGCGCTGTTTGGTTTGTTGGGAGGCTTCGGCGTTTCGACGTGGTTGTTTTTCAAGGAACGCGACGCACGCGAGGAGCAGGCCCGGCTGAGGGATGTGGCGGAGCGGGCCCGGGCCAACGAAGTCGTGCTGCGGGAGCTTGCCGAGGCCGCGGACTTGGTCGCGCAGGCGGCGGTCCACATCAAATACAACGAGCCGGAACAAGCGGACGCGCTGGTGTCCGGCCTCCCTGTCGAGCATGCCCCGCGCACGTTGGAGGCGGCCAGCACGTTCAAGGCTCTGGCGGATTGGAATCTCCTCCAGCATCGCTGGCAACAGGCGGCGACGTATTTCCATCTGCTGATCCACGTTCTAACCAGCGTGGACATGTCCGATTCCAGAAGCGTTTCCTACGAGCTGATGACGGCCCTGACCGCGGTGCGCCAGTGGGGGGCTCCCGGCCAGTACGAAAGCGACCGCTCGCTGGCGATCCGGCGCTTTGCGAAGTCCGCGGATTCCAACGTGGCGGAGCAGGTGATCAAGGCGACGCTGATGGTTCCGGTGAGCCGGGACGAATTGGGGATGTTGCTGCCCTTGTCCGGCGTTCTGGAGCGCGCTCTAACCGGCGTTGGGCGGAAGCCGGATCCGCACATGGAGGCGTGGCGGCAGTTTTCCCTGGCGCTGTTCGCGTTTCGCCGGGAGCACTACGATGCGGCCAGCGCCCTGGCCAGCCAGAGCCTCGCCACGGCCAAAAACAGCCAGCCGCGGGCGGCGTCCAACCGCATTGTTTTGGCCATGGCGGACATAAAACAAGGTCGCCTCACCGATGCCCGCAAGACCCTCGCGGAGGTGCGGAAATCGGTGGAAAAATGGGAGTCGGCCCCGTTCAGCCTCCGGGCGGAGGATGGCGGGCTGTGGTCCAACTGGGGCATCGTCCGGATCCTGCTCAAGGATGCGGAATCGATGCTGCCCGAGGCCGGGCAAAAATAGCGGGATCCGGATTTTCCAAGAGACCGTGTCGGGTGGCGGGAGGAAATCCCGTTTGTCGCAATGAGGGGAACGCGGCCGGTTTGCCGGTGGTGTTCCCCAGTGCCCGGAACGCCATTCACCAACCCAACAATCAAGCCTCCATGAAACCCCTCCGCCGTCTTGGTATCCTCAGCATCGTCGTCGCCATGAGCCAACCGCTCGCCGCCCAGTCCACCTGGAATGGCACCACCAACGCCAACTGGTCCACTGCCACCAACTGGAGCCCCGGCATCCCTGCGGGTGGAGCGAATATCACCCTCGCCGACACCACCGCCAACGGCCTCACCCTCGACGACGGGAACCGCTCGGTCGGCAGCATCACCGTCGGCACCACCGGCACCCGGACCAGCGGGTTCACCCTCAACACCACCACCGCCAATACTCTCACCATCACGGGGGGCGTCATCGCGAACGGAAACTTCACCACCGGCATCGGTGCCCGCATCCGGGGAAAAACCGTGATCTCCGCCGAGCAAACCTGGCAGGTAGGCGGGCAGGCCGGCACCCACGCGGCGGACCGCGGCATCGCCCTCAATGAGGTGGCCAGCAGCAACACCCAAGGCTCGGTCACGCTGAACGCGAATCTCAACAAATACGGCACCGGCCAGCTTACCATGGGAGCCGTCAACGTTACCGGTGCCGGTGATGTCAATGTCAACGACGGATCCCTCAAGCTCAATGCCGGCGGTTCCCTGCCGCTCACCGTGGGGGGCACCGGCAAGATCGTGGTCAACAACACCGCCATGTTGATCCTTTCGCAGAATTCCGGCTCCTTCGCTGTCACGCGGCCCATTCAATTCAACCTTGGAGCCAGCCTCATGACCGGCAGCGGGACCAACACCAAGACCGGTGACTTCACCATCGCGTCGGATATGGAGTGGAACGGCGCCCACACCATCACCAACAACAACGACAACAACAACGCCGGCGACCCGAGATTCATCTTCACGGGGGTCATGTCCGGCACGGGGACCATCACCAAAGCGGGCCCCAGATCGCTTACGCTGTCCGGCACCTCATCTAACACGATTGCCACGGGCATCACCGTCGCCGAAGGCGAACTGCGCCTCAACAAGACCGGAGCCACGGCGGTGCCCGGCAATATCCTCATCACCGGCGGCTCCCTGCGCAAACTCCAGCCTAACCAAATCGCCGATTCCTCGTCGATCACCGTCACCGGTGGCGCAATCAACTTCAACGAGGCCACGCCGGACACCATCGCTTCGCTCACCATCAGTTCCGCCGCCACGTCCAGCGTGTCCGGTTTCACCGTCACCGGAACCACCAGCCTGACCGCGGGACTTCATCAGCTCAATTCGGGCGAATCGTTCGCCACCCACAGCCTGGCCCTCTCCAACAACGCGGCCATCCAGCTCGTCGGAGCGGCGACCGCCCCCGCCTCCTCCACCGTCAACATCGGAGCGGGCGGTCTAACCATGAACACCGGCAGGCTGCTTTATGGAAACCCCGGAAACGCCAGCACCACCCAGGTCAATCTGGCCGGCGACGTCGTTTCCACCGGCACCAGCGTGTTTTCCGCCGCAAACTACCTTGGCGAGCGGATTCTCGATCTCCAGGCCGGGTCCCGGTCTTTCGCCGTGAACGATGGGATGCTCGACATCCAGACCACGGTCCGGAATGGCACACTGGTGAAATCCGGAGCCGGCACGCTGATTCTTTCCCGCACGGGCTCCACCGCGGACTTTTCTTTCACCGATGGCCCCGTGAAAATCACCACCCAGGCCACGGCCGGAAATGTCTCGCTCTCGGGTGGCACCGTGCTGATGGATGTCGGCGGAACCAATCCGGCAAAGATCACCACCACCGGAAATTTCACGTCTACGGGAGGATCCATCGATCTATCCGTCGCAAACGGCCCCATCACGCCTGGCTCGTTGGAACTGGTCCGATACACCGGAACCCTCGTCGGCACCCCTGTCATCAACATCACGCCCCAGCTCCTCGCGAGCCGCATGAATCCCGTCGTGGACCTCGGATCCGGAACCGACAGCGCGATCACCGTCACCTCCACCGCCCTGCCACTCAGCCTGGTCTGGCACGGTGCCAGCGGCGGGATTTGGGACAACACTGTGACCGCGAATTTCAACACCGGCGCCGAGATGTTCTATCCGCTCGATTCCGTCAGCTTCGACGACACCGGGGTCAACCCGGCGGTCCAGCTTGACTCGGTGGTGTTTCCGACCGATTTGGTTTTCGACCATGGCCTCATGATTTCCACCTACACCCTGGCCGGCAGCGGAAGCATCAGCGGTCCCACCAAACTCACCAAGAACGGCACGGGCACAACCGTTCTCGCCACCGACAACGCCTACACCGGCGCGACCGACATCCTCGGCGGGACCTTGCGGGTGGGCAACGCCGGTCTAACGGGGGGGCTCGGGACCGGAGCGGTGTCCGTGATGGATACCGCCACCCTCGATTTCAACCGCGATGGATACGCGGTCGTCGGAAATCTGATCTCGGGAGTCGGAACCGTCGTGAACAGCGGTCCGGGCACCGTCGCGCTAACCGCGAACAGCACCGGCTTCACCGGAGCGGTTAGCGTCACCGCCGGCACCCTTCAGTTGGGCGACGGCGGCACCACCGGGTCGCTGGGTGCCGGAGGCATCGACATCGCCGCCGGGGCCAACCTTGCGATCAAGCGCAGCGATGTTCCCACCATCGCCAACTGGTTCTCCGGCGCGGGCTCCGTGACGGTCGTCGGCGGCAGCCCGATTCTGACAAGCTCCAACGCCCACACGGGCGGTCTATCCGTTCGGGACGGAGGCGTGGTCCGCGTGACGGGAGATATGGTCTTCGGGGCGTTGTCCGAGGCGCCGATCGCCAATGCCATCCGCCTCGAATACGGTGGAATCAAGAACCAGGACTCGGATCCGGTGATTGACGTTTACCGCGGCATTGCCATCACCGTCGAAGCCTACTTCACCGCCGGTTGGTCCAAGACTCTAACCATCAACGGGCCGGTCACCGGCACGGGCAACGTGTTTGTCAACTACGATTCCGGCAGGGTCATCCTCGCCAATGCCGCGAGCGACTGGAACGGCGTTCTGACATTGGGCGCATCCAAACCGGGATTCTCCGGAACCACCGCCGGCACTCTTGAGATCGGCATGATTTCAAATGGCGGCATGGCTGGCCCGTTAGGCACGGCCTCGGCGGATCCCGCGAACCTGGTGTTCAACGTCGGACGTCTCATTTACAACGGTGCCGACGCCTCCACCGACCGCGGCTTCACCCTCCAGGGAGCGGGAACCATCGAGGTGCCCGCCAACACGCTGACGATGAGCGGCGTGGCAACCGGACCCGGCGCTCTAACCAAGGCGGGTGCCGGCACGCTGGTTCTCACCGGATCCAACGATTTCGCGGGCGAGAAGGTCGTTGCGGGTGGCACTCTGGTGGTGAAATCCGCCACCGCGCTCGGTGGCACCGGCGCGTTCATCCGCTTCACCGGCACTACCGGGGTTCTCGACCTGGCCACCGACGAGAGCGTCGCACCCTATCCGCTCACCATCGGCGTGAACAACAGCGGCACCATCCTCTCGAACGTCGCCACCCCCGGAACCCCCGGGATCAACCACACGCTCGGCAACTTCGAACTCTCCAGAATCACCCTGAACGTCGCCGCCGGAGCCAACGTCAGCGGCGGCGACCCGCGGGTGACCATCACCAGTCTGAGTTGCTCTTCCGGAGATTCCGGGACGACCCTCCTCGCTCCCACCACCGCAAATCTAACGGTCGGTTCGGCGGCCATCGCTTCGGGCAACGCCGCCAAGACCCTGACCCTCGGCGGCACCAGCCTGTCCAACTATCTGACCGGACCGGTGACCGACGGGATCAACACCCTGAGCGTTAACAAAGGCAACGACAGCGTGTGGACCCTTTCCGGCGACAACACGTTCTCCGGCAATGTCACCGTTGACGACGGCGTCCTGATCGTCACCCACAGCAACGCGCTTGGCGCCGCCACGAAGACCCTGGTAATCGCGGGAGACGCCGGCAACAACCGGATTCCGGAATTGCAGCTTGCGGGCGGGATTTCACCAACATTGGCCAACATGCAGATTTCCGGGGCCGGTGTCGCCAATCTTACCGGCGCGCTGCGCAACGTTTCGGGCGACAACACCCTGACCGTATCCACCCAGGTGACCATGCGCACCGGAAACGGCAATACGACTCTTTATTCGGATTCCGGCACTCTCACGTTGAATACACCGCTGGTGACCGCCAACGCCACCAACCGGGCGTTGACCCTCGCGGGTCCGGGCAACGGAGTGATCAACGGCGTTATCGCCAACGGTTCCACCGCCAATCTGCCCGTCACCAAGAGCGGCACCGGCACCTGGACCATCAACGGGGCCCAAACCTACAGCGGAGCCACCACGGTCAATGGCGGCACGCTTTCGCTGGGCCAGGCCGCCCTCAATGACAGCGCCGCGGTTGTCATCGCATCAGGGGCCACACTCCATCTGAACTTCGCGGGTTCCGACCGGGTGGGCTCTCTAACCATCGACGGGACGGTGAAACCGGATGGACTCTACGACTCCACCACCGACCCCGGATTCATCACCGGCACCGGCAGCATCCGCGTGGGCCCGGAACCGTCCGGTTACGGCACATGGGCATCCGCCCAGCCGTTCACCGCCGGCGTCAACGACGGCCCGGCCGATGATCCGGATGGCGATGACATCCCGAATCTGTTGGAGTTCGTGCTCGGTGGCGTGCCGGTCGGCACCGGAGCCAGCGACACCTCGATCCTGCCGAAACAGACCCTCACCGCCAGCGATCTGGTTCTCACTTTCAAGCGCAGCGATTCTTCGGAGACCGATGTGACCCTCAAGGTCCAGTGGTCGGACGATCTCTCCACCTGGCATGATTTCGTGACGGTGGGCGCTGCCGACGCGCTGCCGCAAGTGGATGTCACCGAGGACGTGCCAACGGCGGAACTCGACACCGTGTCGGTCTCGATTCCGAGAACTCTCGCGCCCGGAGGGAGGATTTTCGCCCGTCTGCAGGCTGTGAAATAAGGACCGGGTCCAAGGGCGGCCGGGATGGGGGTCCCGACCGCCCGCTCGGCTCCGGCCAGCAATCTTATATCGCAATCTCCAACCTAAAAAACATATCTTATGCGTTTCGCCGCGTTTATCCTGATGGCATTGCTTTTCGTTCCCGGACTCGCCGGCGCGGCCGATTCCGGCGTGCCCAACAGTCTCACCGCGGCGGAAAAGAGCGCCGGATGGCGCCTCCTGTGGGATGGCAAGTCAACCGATGGCTGGCGTTCGCCCAAGGCGGACCGTTTCCCGTCGAAAGGTTGGGAGATCAAGGACGGTGTCCTGACCGTGATGCCCGGCGATGGCGGGGAGTCCACCAACGGCGGTGATATCATTTCCAAAGAGCGCTTTTCCGAATTCGAACTGACGGTGGATTTCAGAATCACCGAGGGCGCGAACAGCGGTGTGAAGTATTTCGTCCAGCCGAATCTGAAGCCGATCGATAAGAAGACCGGCAAACCCGCCGGCAGCGGATCCGCGATCGGTCTCGAGTTCCAGATTCTCGACGACGTCCGCCACCCCGATGCCAAGCTCGGACGGAATGGCAACCGCACCATCGGTTCGCTCTACGACCTGATTCCCGCCGACAAGGCGAAGAAAGCGAATCCCATCGGCGAATGGAACACCGCCCGCGTGCTGGCAAAGGGCAAGCACGTCGAGCATTGGCTCAACGGGGTGAAAGTCCTCGAATACGAACGCGGGTCCGATGCCTTTCGCAAATATGTGGATGGCAGCAAGTTCAAGAACATGACCGGATTCGGCGAATGGCCGGACGGACACATCCTGCTTCAGGACCACGGCAACCGCGTTTCCTACCGCAATATCAAGATCCGCAAGCTGTAGCGGCGTGTCTATGACCGTCGCTGACTATCCGTCGGATGGAAAAGGCCAATGATAGATGCTTGGATACCGCGAATGAACGCGAATGGTCACGAATGTGAAATTGAAAATGAATGAGTTCTGACACCCGGGCAGTTCACCTGATGGATTGACCATCCGATCTTTCCAACCCATTGGAAATTCACGTCAATGGGCGTCCATTCGCGGTTATGTTTGATTTCCGGAGTTATGGGATCTTCTTTTTCTCCACTTTCCATCCTTCCATCTTGGCGACGCCGCAGGGGTCACCTTGAAACATGGCGGCAGCCTTTTCATCACCCTTGAGCTGCCATTGGAGCCAGGCTGTCGCAACTTTGGCGAAGTCTCCGCCATGCGGCTTGGCGTAGGTGCCGCCGTGGCCCACTTCGAGGTTTGCGGCAAACGCGGGCACCTCGGTGATGTTCTTGTAGTCGTCCATGCCGTTGGCATAGGCGATGTCCTTCCGCCCGCCGAGGATGTAGATCACCGGCGTGTGGAGCTTTTTCAGGTGGTCTTTGGATAGGTTGGGCATGCCCCCCATCGCGCCTTTGGAATTGATGAAGATCCCGCTGTTGCAAACCATCAGGGTGCGGACGCGCGGGTCGGGCGCGACCTCCAGCGCCTGCAATCCGCCGCAGGACATGCCCGCAACGGCGATTTTCGAGGTGTCGAGCTTGCCGGCATATTGGCTTGAAGCGTTGGCGTTCTGGGCGATGGCCCAGTTGATCGCGTCGGTTAGCAACGACGCTTTGGTGGGGCCTCCGGGGCCGCCGCCGCGTTTGCCATCGACGGGCATCGGGCCGATGGCGATGATCAGGAAACCGTGGGAGGCGATTTCTGATAGGAAATTCACATGTTCCCAAGGGGAGTTCGCGCAGGCGCCGTTGCCCCAGGCCACGATGGGTAATCGGGGCTGCTCTTTGCCGATGGCGCTTATGTCGCGCGGGCGGAAGATGGTGTGCGTCGGCAGGGCACCGTCCTGCGCCATGATGGCCTTGCAAGGCCCCGTCCCGCCGTCCTCGACCGTTAGAGTCTCAATCTCCTTCGAAACCGCCGGCGCGGCGGCATCCGCGGCCACCGCCTGCGGCATGCCTGCCGCGAGCGCGAGACAAGCCGCGCCACTTAGCAAACGGATTTTGTGAGATGAGGAGATCGACGATGTTGTCATGGTGTTGGCTGCTTGGGTTGTAGGTTGAGTTGAAAAGCTTGATCGGCGGGTGACCGATTGACGGTGATGGCCGTTGCCCGGACACCTTTCCAAACACAAGCCTCGCACGCTCCTAAACCGCGCCAAGCAAAATTTGCGGTTAAGTATGTGATTGCCCGTGAGCGTCACACCCCGTTGATCCCGGAACCCGATTTGTAAACGCGGATGGACGGATACGAGAATGAGAAGCGCGGAGCGATTTCCGACCGGACCAGGGAATATGACGTTCGCCTTGACACGGCGGGTCGGCGGGCAAATGTTGCCAGGCACGGAGCGGGAGCGGCCCTCGCGGCCGGTCCCCAATTCCGCCAAGCCCCATGAGGTTGCTCGTCATCGAAGACCACACCCCGCTGCGCAATGCCATCGCCCGGTATCTGCGCGAGGCCGGCTTTGTGCTCGATGAGGCGGCCACCGGTGACGAGGGGCTGTGGGCGGCTTCCGAGAACGCCTATGACGCCATCCTGCTCGATCTGATGCTCCCGAAAGTGGATGGCATGGACATTCTGCGGCGGCTCCGCGCCAAGGGAAACCAGGTGCATATTCTCGTCATCAGCGCGCGCGACGGACTCGAAGACCGGCTTGAGGCGCTGGACGCCGGGGCCGATGACTATCTGGTCAAACCGTTTCCCCTTTCCGAGGCGGCGGCGCGGGTCCGGGCGCTCCTCCGCCGCAGCTACGTTAGAAAGGAACCGGTCATGACGGTGGCCGACCTAAGCCTCGATCCGATCCGCCGGACGGTGAGTCGCGCCGGACAACCGGTTGACCTGACGCCGCTCGAATACCGCTTGCTCGAATACCTGTTCTATCGGGCGGGCGAGGTGGTCCCGCGGACGGATATCTGGGAGCGGGTGTTTGAGGATGGAACAGGCGGTGGCAGCAATGCCGTGGACGTTTACATCGGCTATCTGAGGAAAAAGCTCAACCGGGATGATCTTCCCAACCTGATCCGGACCGTCCGCGGACACGGATACACGCTGGAGGAGGTGGAGGCGTGAGCGCGCCGTCCATCAGAAGATCGCTGCTGGTCCGCTGCGGACTGGGTGTGGGCGCGATCCTCTGCGCGCTATCGGGAGCCGCGTATTTTCTGGTTAGGCACAGCCTGATCCGCGAGATCGACCGCTCGATTTCCGATACAGCGGCCCTGCTTTCCAACCAAGTCGAGCTGGAGAACGGGAATGTGATATTCGAATGGCAGGAGGGGCTGGGCACAAACGACGCGCTCACCCTCGAGGGAATCTTCCAGTTTTGGGACGACCGCACCGGCAAGGCAACACGGTCACCCGCGCTGGGAACGGCGGATCTGGAGAAATTCACCGGGCCGGCCGGACAACCGGAGATCCGTTCGATCCTGTTGCCTAACGGAAACCGATCCCGCGCGGTAGGACTTGCCGTTTTGCCGTTCATTCTGCCCGAGGAAGCGGAGCGGATGCGTTCGGCGGGGGATATCCCGGACCCGACCCGGTTTCCCCACACGCTCGTCGTGGCTTGCGATTCGGAGTCCGCCTACCGCACGCTCGCGCGCCTGCGGTATGTGCTCATCAGCGGAACCCTGCTCACGCTGGGGCTGGGGTTCGCCCTGATCGACCAGGTGATCCGCGTTTCCCTCCGGCCGATCGCCGATCTGAACGACCAGATGCGCGACCGCGCGGACCATCAGTTGGACTCCTCGCTCACTGTGCCGGGGACGCTTCCTGAAGAACTCGCCGGCCTCGCGAGGAGCTTCGATGGCCTGCTGGCGCGGGTCGCCGCCACGCGGCAGCGCGAGCGCGATTTCATCCGGCACGCGGCGCATGAACTGCGGACGCCGATCGCCGGATTGAACGCCACCACGGAACTGGCTCTATCAAAGCCGCGCGACACTGCGGAGTACGAAGGGTTCCTGATCGAATGCGGACGCTCGGCCGACCACTTGAGGTTGCTCGTCGAGCGCTTGTCGGCGTTGGCGAAAATCGGTGTTTCGGCACAGGCGAAGCCGAAGACGGAGGCGATCTCGCCGGACTCGGTTTTAAGTGAGTGCCTGCTGGTTTTTGCCCCGCTTGCGGAGAAGCGCGGTCTGGAATTCGTTGTCACCGGACCGGTGGGGGATTTGCGCATGCTAGGTGACCGGGCGCTGTGCCGGATCATCCTCAACAATCTGTTGGACAACGCCGTGTGCCACTCGGCCGCGCCGGGTACGGTCGGGATCATCTGCGACGGGGTCGGACGGTATGTTAGGATCCGGGTTTCCAATCCGGTGACCGTGCTGCCGGAGGATCCCAACCGCTGGTTCGAGCCCCTGTTTCGTGGCGATGAGTCCGGCCAAAACTCCGGCGGACATTTGGGAATCGGCCTGACCCTGAGCCTGGAAGCCGCCCATGCGATGGACGGCAAACTGAGTGCCTGCGCGGACGGAAACGATCGGATCTCATTCACACTTGAGCTGCCATCCGCCTGAGCCAGGCTGAAATTCTGAAACTATTTTCGGAAATTTCCGGCGCTCTCACCGGATTCTCATGTTCGGGTTGCTATGGGTTGCGGCGTGCCCGCGAAACGGGCCGCCCGAAACATGCCCACCGACACCGATCCACACTCGACAAAGCCGAGCCACCGCATTCTAGCAACCACCCCGTTCCGGTTGGGGATGGTGGCTTTCGCGTTGTTCTTCGCGGTTTCACAATTGACCCGTATCGCGCTTCTGACGGTTTCTGCCGGGAGTGTTGAACTCGACGCCCCGTTGGGCATGGCGATGCTGACCGGAACGGGGTTTGACGCCGTGGCCGGGCTGTTTGCGGCGCTGCCATGGGTGCTGCTCGGGGCCGTGTTGCCAACGGGTATCGCGAACCGCAGGGCGGGGCGTTGGCTACTTACCCTGGCGGTTTCCGCATACTCGGGCGTACTCGTTCTCATCGCCATCGCCGAATGGTGCTTTTGGGAGGAGTTCGGCTCCCGCTTCAACTTCATCGCGGTGGACTATCTGGTGTTCACCCGCGAGGTGTTCGGAAACATCGCGCAATCCTATCCGTTGGGGCTGATCGCCGCCGGGATCGTCGCGGGAATGGCCGCGTCCGCATGGGCGGTCGCCCGTCTTGGCGTAGCACGGTGGGCAACCGCTTCCGGAGCCTCTGTCGCCCAACGGATCGTCTGGCCGGCCATCGTTTCCACCGCCTGTGCCTGTGCCATCCACGGGGTGAATCAGCCGTCTTTACCGGCATTTGCCAACCAATACACCGCCGAACTCGCGAAAAACGGCTGCTGGTCGTTCTGCGCAGCCCTGCGGGGCATGGAACTCGACTACCAGCGTTGGTATGTCACTCTTCCGGAAGGGGAGGCGCTCACCGCCGTCCGGAAAATGACCGAGCAGTCATCGGCCACATTCGTATCCCAATCCACCGGAGACCTCCGCCGCCACGTGACGTCCGCCGGCCCCGAGCGGCGCTGGAACGTCATGTTCGTCTGCATGGAAAGCATGAGCCTCGGATTCACCGGAGCCGGAGGCAATCCGGAATCTCTAACGCCCAATCTCGACCGGATCGCCCGCGAGTCGGTCAATTTCACCAATCTCCACGCCACCGGCACCCGGACGGTTAGGGGCATGGAGGCCATCACGCTTGGCCTGCCGCCCACGCCGGGACAGTCGATCATCTATCGGCCCGAAGGCACCGGATTGTGGACCTACTTTGTGCCGTTCCTCGACCGCGGATACGATTGCGCGTTCTTCTACGGGGGCGATGGGCGGTTCGATTTCATGAACCGCTATTTCGCCTCATCCGGCTGCCGGATCATGGACGCCAACGCGTGGGACCGGAGCGACACCACATTCAAGACCGCCTGGGGAGCCTGTGATGAGGATCTTTTCCGCAAGGCGATCCGCGAGGCCGATGCCGATCACGCCGCGGGCCGGCCGTTCCACTATTTCTGCATGACCACAAGCAACCACCGGCCGTATGATTTTCCCAAGGGCCGTATCGACTTGCCGCCCCACAGCGGACGCGCCGCCGCGGTGAAATACTCCGACTGGGCGGTTGGCCGCTTGTTGGAAGAGGCGCGTTCCAAGCCGTGGTTCGCCGATACCCTGTTCGTGTTCTGCTCCGACCACTGCGCGAGCAGCGCCGGCAAGGCGGATCTGGATGTCACCAAATACCGGATTCCCGCGATGATCTACAACCCGGGATTGGCTGAGGCAAGAAACATCGCCGGACTAACAAGCCAGATCGACGTGATGCCCACCGTGCTCGGATTGTTGGGGTGGGATTACGAAACGCGGGGGTTCGGCGCCGATGTCCTTGCCGGTCCGGCGCCCGGCCGGGCGTTTGTCAGCAACTATCAGAAGATCGCGTTCCTGCGCGAGGGCAGGATCGCGATTCTCAAGCCGAACCGGATATCCGGCGCGTATTGTTATGATGCGGCAACCGGCGGACTCGGTTCGCTGTCCGGCGCCGCGTCCGCGGACCTGCGGCACGACGCCACCGCGTTCTATCAAAGCGCCGCCTGGTGGTTCAAATCCGGCCGAATGAAACGCTCCGCCGAGTTTCCTCCGCCTTCCCCGGTTGCGTCCCGGTCCGCGGACACATCCGCCCCCGCCGCAGTTACCACCATCGACCCAACCACGCCATGATCGCCGCATCCTCCCGTCTCAGAGACCAGGGCTTTGTCAATCAGTACCGCAAGCTGATCCTCCGGATCCTGGCGGTCGTGCTTGCCGCCTATCTGTTCTACGTGCCGTCGCCGTGGGACTTCCGGGCCGCATCCGCCATGCTGCTCCAGGCATCGGGAAGCCTGCTGCTGTTCGCCGGCATTGTTGGCAGGGTTTTCGCCAGTCTGTCGATAGGCGGTCGCAAGGACCAGACTCTCGTCCGCACCGAATTGTATTCCGTATGCCGCAATCCGCTGTATTTTTCGTCGTTCCTGATGACCGTCGGCTTCGGCCTGCTGATGGGTCGGGTCGATTTCACGGTGGTCGCGGCGGCCGCTTATCTGGCGGTTTTCTATCCGATGATGCTCAACGAAGCGCGCTTTCTGAAAGCACGGTTCCCGGAATACGGGGAATACGAGGACAGCGTGCCGTTGTTCATCCCGAATTTTTCCCGGTGGCAGGCTCGGGAGACGTTTGAGATCAATTTCCGCCTGGTATTCCGCACCTTGTTGGACGCGGCGATCGCCCTGCCGGTGATTCCGCTGGTTCTCATCCTGAAAGCCTATCTTTGAGACGTGACCTTTCTCTGGCTCCGCCAACGGCATCTCCCGGCCGGTGGCGGTGAAGAAGCCGATGTCGAATGAAATCCGCGTGTTGTGGGAACTCTGCCCGTGGTTCCGGGAGTCGCGCCGCTTGTCCGGGGACTCCCGCCACTTGTCCGGGGAATCCCATTCTAACGTCCCAACGGGACGATTCAACACCAGCCCACGGTGGAACCGTGGGGTTATGCAAGGTCAGAATCCGCGTCCCAACGGGACGCCTCATGCGGGGGCGATTTCGCCGCATGTATAGGCGATTTGTTATTGGCGGGAGGTGTTTTTCGACCACGGATTTAACGGATTATCACGGATGGCGCTCCGCGCGTTTCATCCTCTTATCCGTGAAACTCGTGGTTTGTCCGCATATGTCGCGGCGCGGGTTCACGCCCTGCTTGGTTTCCAACACCAGATGGGCGCGCTTATAGAGGTCGATCCAGTTCGGGGTGGAGGAGCCGTCCGGCTTGCGGCGGTCCACGCGGCGTTCGAAGGTGTAGGCGTTGAGGGCGTTCTCCGCCACGGGCGGGGAGGGTTTTTCGAGGCCCAGCAGATCGCAGAAATCGAGCAGGAAATGCTGGCCGGACCCGCGCTCGTGGCCGCCGGATTTCGACCAATCGGCGATGAACTTGTCGATCTGCTCCGCAGTGGGTTCGCGCATGCCGGGAGAATGGCTAGACCGCGGCGGGGTGTCTAGGCGGGGATGGTTTTCCACCGGGCATCAACGGTTCACTTGGGAGCCGTTGACAAACGGAGGCGATTCCAGCAGTTTCCGGAGCAGATCGTCAAGGGAGACGGTGGCGATCACCGATGAGTGGTCGTTGGTGGCGAAGGGCAGGATCAGTTGGCCGCCATGTACGAGCGAACCGCAACTGTAAACCACATTGGGAACATAGCCGTCACGGTCCGAGTCGCCGGGTTCCAGCAGCGGCTCGCGGAGGCGGCCGATGACCCGAGTGGGATCCTCGAGATCCAGCAGGATGGCACCGATGCAGTATCGGCGCATCGGCCCCACCCCGTGGGTGATAACCAACCAGCCGGCTTCGGTTTCGACCGGCGACCCGCAGTTGCCGAGTTTCACCGCTTCCCAGACATGGGTAGGTCTCAGGAGGACCTTCGGCGTGCTCCAGTAATGCGGACTGGGCGAGCACATGATCAGGAGGTTCTCGTCGTCCTGGCGGGATAGCATCACATATTTGCCGCCGATCCTCCTGGGGAAGAGCGCCATGCCTTTGTTGCGGATGGCGCAACCGTTGAGGGTGAGCACCCGGAACTGCCGGAAGTCCTCGGTTTCGATCAACTGGGGCAGCGTGGATTTGCCATTGTAGGCGGTGTAGGTGGCATAGTACATCACGGATCCATCCGGTTCCGTGAATCTGACAAACCGGGCGTCCTCGATCCCGTGGCTTTCGTTGCCCGACACGGGGAAAATCGTCCGTTCACCCAATCCGGTGTCGGTTCCGAATGATATTTCATAATTGGAATCCGCCAGCCATTGGATGAAATCGAGGGTGCGGTGCAGTCCCTTTCGGCCGGTTAGGTTCTCCAGACGTGCGAGTTCCACGCTGTGGTTCAATTCTCCGCGGGTGAAGCTCTCCGGGAGCGGAGCCATCACCGCGGAGATATTCTCCTCGGCGAAATTCATCTCGTGCAGTTTGATGAGAAACCGCCTTTTCTTGTAACTCGGATCGCTCTTTTCCTCGGGAACGGTCGCGAACGGCGATGCCGGGTCCAATCCGATCCGTCCGTCCTGATGGATGGTTCCGGTGCGGAATTCGATGGATGAGATGTGCCCCTCTCCGGTGGCCCGGAGGCTCATGATGAAGCGCAGGCTCCCTTCGGGCACTCCGGACTGGTCCGGATGAGGAACGATCGAAGGGTTGAACAGTGCCGCCGCCTCGATCGAGTATTCTCCCGCGAACAGCGATCCGATCAAGAGAAGCCGGTTGGATGAGATTTGCCGGTGGGTGAAGACATGGGGTTCCACTTTCGTGTAAACGGTCCGCAGTTGTGCGTCGAAATCCCGGTGCCGGGTTTGGAATCGCGCGCGGACCGCGGCAAGTTCCGCATCGACCTCGATTTCCGAGAGAGCCAGGGCGCGGCCGATGATGGTGACCACCCGTTGCGGATCCGCCGGCACAAAGGGACGGATAATCACCCGTGAGTTGTTGGATCGTAGGATCTCGTGGTGGCGGGTGATGCGGATGTTGTTCATCGGATTGATAAGGGCGGGCGGGCGGTGATGTGGCGGGCCCGTGCCATGTCATTGAGCGCCAGTTGGAATGCCAGGGTGGATTCGGCGCCCTGGTTTTCGTTGACCCGGTCGGGGTGCAGGCCGTCACAACAGCCACCCGTGCTGAAATCGTAAACCGGCAGACCGAGATCGTTGCGTCCGAGGAACCATTCGAAGGCGCGCCTTGCCTCCCGCATCCAGGTGTTGTCGTGGGTGATGTGGAAGGCCTCCAGGCACGCGGCCACCATGGCCTGCGCCTCAAGCGGCTGCTGGTCGAAGTCAGCACGCGCGCCATCCTTGCGGTAGAATCCATTGCTGCCGATCGGCCTGAAGCAACCGGCTTGGGTGGTTTGGATGGAAACCAGCCAATGGAGCGACTCCAGCCCGATCGCGAGGGCCTCTTCGTGGGGTTCCTCCGGGTCGGCGCCCATCAGCGCCTGGCAAAGCCTCGCGTTGTCGTAGGCGATGATCGGCTCAAACCACGGCCACTCGGGCGTGGTGTTTTGACGCCAGAGGGCGATCAAGCGGTCGGTCAGCAGGGATCTCATGTCCCGGATGGCGGGGTTCTCCGCCTGATAGGCCAGGATTTCATCGCAGCCTAGGATCGTGAACGCCCACGCCCGCGGTGACGTGAACGTTTCCACCTCGGGCAACGCGCGGGAAAACAACCGGGTGGCCAGATTCCGATGTCCCTCGCTCGTCGAACGGGCAATGCCGGTGCCGAGCGCCCACAATGCGCGGCCGTGGCTGTCCTCGCTGCCATGGGGTTCGAGCCATTTGCGGTCATAGCTCATGAAGTTCCGGAATCTGCCGTTTGCGGGGTTGAGCGCGGATGCAAGGAAGGCGAGGTAGCGGGTGGGCAGGTTGGCGAGGATTTCCGAGTGCGGATGGCCCCCGGTTTCCTCAAGCAGACAGCAGAGGATGTAGGCGCGGGCGTTGTCATCCGTGCAATAACCCTCACTGAGGTTGGGCACGGTGAAGACCGCGTGCTGGAACATTCCGGTGTCGTCGCTCATCCGGATCAGGTGGTCGAGTCTAACCGGTGGCAACTCGTGGGGGCGGTTGCCAAGCGTCCACCCCGCGAATGTCGTCCGAGTGGCTACCACCCGCTCCGCGCGAGCATGCCGGAACGCCTCCAGGTATTTTTTCCCGGTCGCCGCCCAGATCGACCCACGGCCCATGGCGTAGGCTTCCCGCCGGATCCGGGAGGTGCGGCCGGGATCGTCCAACAATCCTATCACTCCGGCAGCGACCGCGGAAGTGTCGCCAAAGGGGACAAGCACGCCCCTGCCGTCCGCCAACAGTTCCCGCGCGTGCCAATACGGTGTGGAAACCACGGATTTGCCCGCTCCGAAGACATAGGCCAGCGTTCCTGAGGTTACCTGGGCCTCGTTCAGATAGGGAGTAAGATAGATGTCCGCGGCACCGATGAACTCCTTTAGGTCGTCCAGCGTCACAAACCGGTTGTAAAAGATAACATGCTCGGTAACCCCAAGCTGTCCCGCAAGGCGCTCCAGGCTCAGCCGGTACCTTTCACCCTCCCTGGCGAGTAGCTGCGGGTGGGTGGCGCCCAATACCAGATAGACCACATTCGGATGGTGCCGGATGATCTCGGGCAGGGCGCCGATGACCTGCTCGATTCCTTTTCCGGGACCCATCAGCCCGAACGTGAACAGCACCACCCGGCCCTCGACGCCGAACTGCGGCTTGTAATCGGCGGAATCCCTGAACTCGACATCCGGAATCCCGTGCGGAATGAGATCCACTTTGGATCCCGGCACGCCATAGACCTCATGCAGGATCTCCACTCCCTTCCGGGCCATCACAACCAGTCGGTCACTCCGCTCGCATAACTCGTTCATCACTCTGCGCTGGATGGGGGTCGGAGCGGTGAGCAACGTGTGCAGCGTGGTCACCACCGGCATGCGCAGTTCCTTCAGCAGGGCGATGATATGAGCCCCCGCCGGCCCGCCGAAAATGCCAAACTCGTGCTGCAGGCTCACCACCTCGACGTTATTTGAAGTTGAGAAAATCCGCAGCCCGCCGATAGCAATCGAAATCCTGTTCCAGGATTTCAAAACGCACCTCGGGCGGATAGTGGTATTGTTGGCTCCGGTCGGAGCAGGCCACCACCAGGCACTCGGCATCTTCGTCCGCCCCTGCGACCGCGGTGCACAAGTCATGCGTGAAGGTTGCGATTCCACACAACCTTGGCGGGTAACTTCCCACGAATGCGATTCTCCGCAGCGGCCCCGAACCGCTCACGGCCGAGATTTCTCCTTTGCGCTCATTTCCGACCCATACGCGGGCCGCTGGCGAACGCAACAAGTATTTCAAAAAATGTCATCGCCCGCAGGCGGATTCCCTTATGGCATCAGGCATGGCCGGACCGCCGCGGGAATTCAAGGTGGTGCGATCCGAAGTCGGAGCGAATCACAAGGTGAGGGTTCGGACGCCGTAGGGCGGGAGGGTGAGGGGAGTCGCGGGTTGACTGTCGGGCGCGCTGACGGTCACGGTTTCCTCGGAATCGGATAGGGATCTGAGAGTAACGGTGCGGCCGCTGGGGCCGGTTCGGATGCTGGAGATCACCACCCGCGGGTTGTCGATGGAAAGCGGGGGGGGGATGGCGCCGGGTTTTCCTGTGGAAACAACCAGCGGCCGGGCCTGTTCGAGGCCGAAGCGGTTGGCGGCAGCGGCGTCGAAGGCGTGGTCGTGCGCGAGCAATCCGTAGCGGAACACGAGCACGCCGGATTGACTGAGCGGAAAGTTCGTGTGCCAGTGATTGTTGAGCGCCCACGAATAGATGGTGGATGATGGCTCGAGTTTGCGGATCCATTGGGGTGAACCGGTTGCACCGCCGAGGATGTTTGCCCGGATGTCGCCGTATTCGAAAGTTGGCGCGTCCGGGGATGTCCAGGTTACACCGGTGTCCGTGTTGGAGATATCGAGCCAGCGTTGGAAACAGATCCAGTTGCGGTTCGCTTCGGGAAAGAAGTCGGCATCCACCTCCGCCACGCCCCACGGGATATCCATGCGGGTTCGTGGATTCGCGATGTCGAAGGAGAAGCCGAAATGGACACCTTCCTTCGCGGTGACCGCCAGCTTGTCGAGCGTGTTGATGATCTCCACCTGCGGCTGACCCGCCAGCAGCCGGATCTCGCGTTTGAGCCAGTTGCATCCCTCGGCCTTGGATTCGACCATCAGCGAGGCAAGCACGGGGCCGTTTTCGTGAACCCGGATCCGCGTCTCGGTGGGACCTGTCGCGGATGACGGGGCATTGCCACCCTTCAGATAATGATAACTGTTTGCCGATCCTTTTACATATTCCCGTTCGTTGCGGATCAGGCTGGCGATGTTGCCCGTGGCTGGATCGAGCGTCACTTTCACGATGCCATTGTCGAGTGAGGACGGGGTGACGATGATGTCCGGCTTGTCCGACCGGCCCGACCGGCCCGACAGATAACTCCTCGCTCCCAGCGACGGCACATCCGTTGCCAGGAAAACGGTTTCTCCCGAAGACAACCGCTGGGTGGGAAAGTCCGCGAGGCCCGCGACGCCGGGAGGAAGCGTAACCAGCCCGGAACGCGGCCAGGACAGGGTGTTGAAAACCGTGATCGACGGTTCCCTGGAAGCGGCCAAGGGCTTCAGCGATTCGGTTAGCAGGTGGTGGCTTTGTTCGTCGGCATGTTGGAAGAAACCGAACTTCACGGCGAGAATGTCATTGGTGAGCGGCTGGCGGTGCGGATCGGAGTAGCACCAGGTGTGTTCGGATCCCATCAGAACATTGCGCCAGGCTTCGTCGAACTTCGCGCGCGGGGCGGGATCATTCGGGCGCAGCATCGACCAGAGCGTATCGGCCTGGATCAGGCGCTCCTTGGCGTTGCGGTTCATCGCCGTCTGCTTGGCGGCGCTGCCGAGGCCGTCGCTCCAGTATTCGGTGAACTCGCCGGAGCGGGATGGGATGCGGTCGCCGAATTTCCGGTCGAATGCAGACATGATGTCATGGGAGTTGGCGATCACCACGCGCGGATAGGCGTATTCCCCGTTCCAGCTTCTCACCGCGTAGGGCAGGTCCGCGTCCACCGGCATGTTGTCGGCGAGCGCCCATGACATCGGAAAGATATCATACGGATAGAGCGGGTCCTTTTCCAATCTCTCCAGGGTGGGCCACAGATAGGCGTCGATGAAATTGGCGCGCGGATTGCCGGTCCGGATGACGGCGGGGAGCTTGGTCCGGTCGGTTTGCCCCATCATGGCGGGCCAGTGGAAGCGACCCTTGGCCTGCGCGCCGGGACTGTAGGCTCCCGGTTGGAGGCACAGCACCTTGGACTTGCCGTCCGGGCCGATCCACCAGAACGGATGGTGGGAGACTTCCATGGATAGGCCCACGCGGTCGCCGCCGTTGTTGAATAGCAGCACATAGGGGATTCCGCGGCTGACCGCTGCCGGAACCACACCCCAGCTCATGCCCGGGATGTCCACCTGCATGATGGTGTCGAATTTCCGGCCTGTTAGCTCGCCGATTTTCTCGGAAGGACTGAAGAACGCGGCAAACTCCTCGTCGGCGGAAACCGAAGTGTTGTCATTGATATAACTCGCCCCCACATGGATCGTCCCGTTGCGGATCGCCTCCAACATCGCGGCTTTCTCGGACTCGGTGCCATTGGCGAGGGTGCGTTCGGCGGGCCATGCGACCTCGGTGTCCCATTTGAAACGCGATCCTTCGGGGAAATCCGCGGTTTCCTTGGCGAGTTTGATCGCTTCCTGGATGTTGCGGCGGTGGATGAACTCGACATTGTCGTGGGTGTTCGTATAGCCGATGTCCACATGCGAATGCGGCAGCAGATAGACCGTCCATTGGCGCTGGGGCGGAACGATGGCCGAGGTCTTCAGGATATGTTTGGCTGCGCGGACGGTGATGGAAACCTGCGCCTCGCGATCGACGGCGACGCCTTCCGGAAGAACGACCTTCATTTCGCTGCGGCCCAACGGATCGGCGGCGAACGGGGCGGTTTCGCGCGGTCCGCCCGCCACCGCGATTTCAATAGTGCCGTCGCCGTAGAGCGGCGATCCGCCGAACGAGAGAGCGATGCCGCGGCCCGGTTTGCCATCGGCGCGGTGGCGATAGACATTCTCCGGGCGGCACACGATGCTGTTGGGGAAGGGCACCGCATCCGCCGCAACCTGGCGGACATGGGCGAATTTCACCTCGCTCAGGCCATAACAACTGCCTCCGTGGTTGGAATCCGCCGCGATCAGGACGGACTTGGGAGGGGATTTGGGCGAGACCGCGATGGTCTGCGCGGTGTCACCGCCGGGCGCGAGTTCGGCCGTGGCAAGGAGTGCCCATGATTGTCCGTCCGCCGAGCCGTAGATCCGTGTTTTGCGGAAGCCACGGTCGGTTAGGCCGCTTTGGTTGTGGTTCCAGATAAGCACGGAGGAGATGTCCACCGCGGCCTTGAAATCGAAGCGGACCCAGGCCGGCGATGCGGGCAGTCCGGCGGCGGGTGGCTTCGACTCGGGATGCTCAACGGTGTGCCACATGGTCCGCGCACCACCGTCCGTGTCGTGGCGGGCGCCGTCGAGACCGGATCCGTTGGTCAGGTTGACGGCCGCCTGCATCGTATCAAACGTGGATGAGGCGGCCGTGGCGGTCGGAACATGGTATCCGGTGATGGGAACCGTGTCGGCGGCGTGGATGGGCAGAACCGAGGAAATTAACAGGATCGACGGGATGAGCCGGAACATATAAAGGTTAGGGAAGGGTGGTGACAGTGGCGGTAGCGGCGATTGTGGATGGATTGCCCGCGAGGTCGATGGCTCTCACTTCGTAGTGGTATTCGGTGTTGGGTTTCACGTCGGCATCCATCCAACTGTTGAAAAAGCCCGCGAGATCCGCGATGGGTTTGCCGTCGCGGAGGACCTTGTAGCCCTTGACCGCATGGTTGTCCGCGGCAGGGAGCCATGAAAGCGTGACCTTCGAGGAGTGGAGCGCGTGCCCGGTGAGGGCGGGGGATGTGGGCGGAACGGTGTCCGCGGTTAGATCGGGCGATGCTTTGGCCTTCGCCTGGAACGGTCCCTTCCGGCCGGCGTGGACCGCCCTAACGGCGTAATGGTATTCCCGCGTGAGGCCGGGTCTGACGGCGGGATCGAAGAACCGGGGGATGCTAACGGTGCCGACATACGATCCGGTTCCTGGTGTGAAGTTCGCATCGGTGCCGCGGAAGATCTCATAACATGCCGCGTCGGGTTGGCCTTGCCAGGTGACAAGGCAACCGGTGGCGCCCGCTTTGGCAAAGAGGTCCGCGACCGGTTGCGGCGCGGCTCCGCGGGTGAGGCGGAAGGTCCGGAAGCCGAACGGTTGGATGGCGAATGTGATCTTTCCATCCGAGAGTTTCACCGGTTCGAGGTTGTCTTCTATCAGACTTGTCGCGGTGACGGACTCCGGGCCGAACCATCCGATGTCGGCGGTCACGGTTGTGGCTTTTCCGGAAATCTCGTTGAAGCGGATAACTATTCCCTCGCCATTCGCCTCGGCGAGTTTCGCTGCGGTTAGGACGACATTCGGCTTGTCGATGCCGACGAACGAGCCTTTGGCCGGATCGAAGCCGCGGCCGGGTTGTTTGGCGGCGATCACCGAAACGCGGAGCGGGCTGGAGGTTTCCGCACCGAAGAACTCGGCCTTGCCGTCCTGCCAGGTGCCGCCCGCATGGCTCCGGATGGAGTATTGGAAGTCGGCGCGGCCCGGTTGGGTCTTCTGGAAATTCGTCTGCCATTCGTTGTTGTAGGCCATGCTGTAGATCCACGGCTTTTCGGTGTTGTAGGCGACGCTCCAGCCGCCCTTGGTGGCACCGATGTCGGGCTTGCCATAGGACACCAGCGGCGCATCGAGCGACGCGAAGGTGATGCCACGATCCTTCCGGTTGGATGCGTCAATCCAGCGGTTGACGGTGTAGAACGCGGTGGCCGATGAGTAGTATTGCTCGTTGGCCGGATCATCGACATCCGAGTTGACACAGGGCCGCATGTCGCCGGTCGGCATTTCGTGGCGCAGCATGAAATTCTCCACATTCAACGGGAACGAGAAGTAGCCCATCTCGACATTGGCGATCTGTTGGCCCTTGATGGTGCGGTTGATGATATCGATGCGCGGCAGGTTGCCGTAGAGAACCACCGTGCGCCGGAGCGCGTCGAGGCCGGTAACCGGTCCGTTCGCGGTGACCGAGCCCATGACCGGGCCGGTTTGGCAGGAGAGTTTGGCCTTGGTGCTTCGATCGATCAACTGGCCTTCCTTGTAAACGAGGTATTGGTTGAGCGGATGGGGCGAGGCGGCATCCACCAACTCGGTATTGCCGTGTTGTTTGTCGAGGATGCCGGTCACATTGCCCGCCGCGTCGAAGGTCACTTTGAAGAAGCGGTTCTCCAGCGTGTTTGGTGTGGCGGTGACGGTGCCCGAGGGGAATTCCGGGGCGTCCTTGCGTTCGGTGATCCGATAGGTCCTGTAGCCGTGGCCGGGGACATCCGCCGCGACGAATCCGATGCCGGCATCCGTTGTCTGATAGGGAACCGGTTTTCCGGTCGCGGTGTCGCTTAGATCGAAATGCTCCGGCAATCCGGCGGCTGGCACGGTGGCGATGTCGGTCCGGGTCCATGACAGATTGTTATGGATCACCACGGTGGGACCGGCGGCCGGGATCAGCGTGTTGATGGCCGCCATTGAATCCGCGAGGACTTTGGACGATGCCGTGTCGCAGGCGAGCGCGGTGTTGCGTTTCCAGCGCCATTGTTCGTCAACGGCGGGTTGCGGGGATCCCCAGGTGTGCTCATCATATAACTGGAGATTCTCCCAGGCGGTGTAGAGCGTTTCGTAGGGATAGCGCTGGCCGGGGACCGCTGCGGCGGAAACGGTGGCGAGAAACTCGGCGGCGGCGAGTTTGTCATGGTTGCGGCGATTGATGCCGGTCTCGTAGGCCGTGGAGGCCGCGCCGAAGTTCCACCAGTCCTCGACCGTTCCCTGATAGGATGGGATTTTGGCGCTCCAGTTCTTTTCCATGTCTCCGAAGAATTCCTTGTAATTGGAGCAGATCACACGCGGGAAGGCATAGCCCTTTGCGTTGATCTCCCGGATGCTCTCGTAAACCTGGGGAACCATCGGGTTGTTGTCGCCGCCGAGGGTGAAGTTGACGCAGGCAACATCGTAGGGGTATTCAAAGGACGAACCTCCGCCGTAGGTGGACGACGCCTTCATTTTCGCCTCATGAGCGATGTTGGCGGCACCGGCGAACACCTCCAATTCTGATAGGCCGACGTTTTGGCCGGTGCCTCCGGTTGCGTGGAAGCGGATCCAGGTGACATTCCGTTCCGGAAACGCGACTTCCTTGGGGGGGCCGTCGGCGGGAACGCCGGTGACTTCCACTGAGGTTCCATCGCTGAACGAGAGCGTGCCGCCGTTCACATTGTCCTGATGGTTGTTGCGATCGAAGATGCGGATCTTTGCGATGGGTTTCGGCGCGGGCCAGGTCAGTTGTATCCACGGTTTCTGCTCGCCTGCGGACGCCCATTCGCCGGTGTCCTGTTTGCCGGCGACGCCGTCCGCGATCCGGGCCGGGCCGTATTGGCCACCCTGCTCGGCATTTCCGGCGGATTGATAGCCCATCAGCTTGTTGGAGATGCGGTTCATGGTGTCCGCGATATCGTTGTTCCGCAGCCGGAGTTCGTCCTCGCCGTAGCCACCGAAGAGCGAGTTCCACACCAGCAGTTTGTTGGCCGGGTTCTTGCCACGCGCGAAGAAATATTCCGGATAGGAGGTGGTGCCGCGCCACAGGTTGTGGTCGTAGTTGTGCTGGAGCACGAAATACTTCGCGCCGGCCTCGGTGATGGCGTCGATGACGCCCCAGCTCAGAGTTGGTTCATCACGCATGACGATGGTGCCGCTCGGGTCCACGCCGGTGCGGTCCTTGAGATATCTGGCGGCATGATAGGTGGAGCGCGCGAGTTCTTCCGCGCCCCAGTTGTTGTGGGCGATGTCGCCGAAAGTCGAGCTGTAGCCGAAGCGTCCTTCGCGGAGCCTTTGGCGCAGGGTTTCGAACCAATCCGCGTCGCGGACCGCGATGGAAGTGTCGAGTTGATAGGTTCCTTCCGCTTCGAGGCGGATTTTCGCGTCATCCGGCCAGGCGTCGGAGCGCGGCATGTCCTTGAGCAGGGCCTGGTCCCAGAAACCCGGCCATTTGGCGGTCTTGAGATGCTCCTGATAGTCGGTGTAGCCGATATCCTGATGGCTGTTGTGGAGAACGTATAGCCGCCAGTGGCGGATTCTTTGCTGCGGGAGCGCGCGGGACGAAATCGGCTCTCCGGTGGCGGTGGCGTTGGCGAAGACCGAGAATGTCACGGTGTCGCCGTCTTTGGTGAGTTCCGGCACTTTGACGGTGATTTTGTTAGCTCCGGGCGCGAGTTGTCCGGCGCTTTCGATGCAATCGGGCTTGCCGGGCACGCTGATGCGGATCCATGCGGCAGACGGGGATTTGGTGCCGTTGGTGATCGCCAATTCGGTTTCCGATTTGAGGGTTCCGTTGTCATTGACGATCCAGGGCCGCTGGGTGACGGAGGAAACGGTCATGTCGGATGGAGCGGCGGCGGCACCGAGGGCCGAGATGAGGACGATGAAAGAGGTCGGTTTCATGGTGATTTCGTGGGGAAGGGCGTGATTTGCCTGATTTTCGGGATGTTTACGGGAGCGCGGCGGCGCGCATTACATCGCGGCGCGGGTGAAATGGCGGTCGGGAATGCGGCGGCATATTTTGCTGACTTGTCCGGCGTTGCTTGGTACCATTCGCGCGGCGGGAGCTAACAAGCGTTGAGACGTTGCTCCGGCAGATACCGACATGAAGATCGATCACAACAGTCCCGTGCCCCTGCACGCGCAGGTGGAAACCTTGATTCGCGAAATGCTGAAGAAGCCGGCATTCCGCGATGGCGAAATGCTGCCGCCTGAGACCCGGATGGCCGACCAACTCGGCGTGTGCCGCCATACGGTGCGCATGGCGATCCTGCGGCTGGTGCAGGAAGGAGTTCTGGAGCGCAAGGCGGGCCGCGGCACCCGGATCGCCAAGCAGTCGGTGAAAACCAACCTGAGCGATTGGCCGAGTTTCACACGGGAAATGCGGGCGATGGGGATCAAGGTGGAGGTGTTTTCGATAGAGGCGACCCGAGAGCGTCCGCCCAAGGAAGTGGCTTTGTCGCTGCGGTTGATGAAGGCGGAGAGCAAGCTGCCGGTGATCCGGCTTGAACGGGTGCGCGGCCATGGCGGCATTCCATCGGTGTATTCGGTTTCGTGGTTCCATCCCCGGACGAATCTCACCGGGGATGAGGATTTCACGATCCCCTTGTATGATCTCATCCGGCGGTCCTGCGGGATTGTTCCCGAGTCCTCGGACGAAGAAGTATCCGCCGCCTTGGCCGATGCGGACCTCGCCGCGAAACTCGGCTGCGAAGCGGGTCATCCGGTCCTGGTCCGTGTTAGGACCGTGGCCGATGCCAACAGGAACGTGATCGAATACAATCGGAACTTCTATCGGGCGGACCGATTCACCTACGGCCTCACGATCCGGCGCGGCGGTGAGGCTCCGCAACCGGATTAATGCGGAGCCGCCGCGCCGCGGATCGGTTGGATCGGTTTCGGTCCCCATTTTCCGGATGCGATTAAGAACGGCGGCGGATGAAAAGCCCCGCGCCGAGAATGCTGATGCCCAACACCGGGACCGAAGGCTCGGGGATGGTCGATTTGTAGAAGATCATTTCCTGCATGCCGGGATTGCCGCCCACTCCTGCGGTCGCCTGGAAGCGGACGTAGCGGGCATCCACCGGTGCGAACGTTTCGCCGTATCCCCACTGGCTTCCGGGCGCGAAGCTGAGGGTGTCAACGGTGGTGGCAAACGCCGGATCGTTAGAGAAGATCAGGTCAAACGCGGTGATCCGGTCAACCGCTCCGATGCGGTCGAAGAAATCGAATCCCGCGATCGGAATGGTGGAGCCCATGTCGAAATCGACGTAGGTGCCCGTGCCGCCGGCGTTGGTGGCGTATTCGCGTCCCGAGTAGTCGGTGCCCAGGATTCCGTTGGCGGCATTCTGGAGCGCATAGTCGCCGTTGTAGGCGGCGTAGCCTCCGATGACCGTCGGGTTGTGGATTTCGGTTCCCGCCGGGGTGCTGAGGAAACGCAATTCGGTGCCGCCGAGGTTGTTGCTGGGTCCGCCGGAGGTTGTCACCTGCCATTTCACATAGCGGGAGCTGATGGAGGCGAAGGAAACGAGCTTGCCGATGCCGCTGTCACCCGCCGCGCCGAGATCGATGACCGGATCCGATCCATCGAAGGTGGCATCGGTGCTGTAGATGAGCTGCGATCCGCCTACGACATCGACGTTGTTGTTCCGTGTGATGAGGAACATCCGATCGATGCTAACAGCGGTTCCGAAGTCGAGCGCCACCCAGGTTCCGGCGGCGCCTCCGCCCTGGCTGGCGTAGTCGGTGTCTTTCGATCCGTCGAAGAGGTTGGGTGCGGAGTAGCTGCCGCTGAACGGGGTTCCCGAGCCGATGATCGTTGGCGTGGTGACGACGGCGGCGACAGCGCTGCCGGATAGAAACGCGAGCGCCGGGAAGAACACCGCGGGGAGCCCGAGATGACGGTTGATGGTTGTGTTTTTCATGGTTGGTTGGGATTGGTTTTTGGTTTGGATTTTCAGGGTTGTGTTAGGGAAACGGACACGGCGAGGCGGACGAAAAGTCCGGAACCGGTTGCCAGGGATTTGGGGATCGTCACGGATACGGAATCGACTCCCGCGCCAAATCCGTTAGGAATAGTTGTGATGGTGATGCCGTTCTGGCCGTGCTGGGCGGGTGTCCAGTTCGTGAGATCGGAGCCGTATTGGGCCACCGGGTTGTCAGGGGCGGAAGCCGTGGTGCGCCGGAAGGTGAATGTCAGATCGGTGGCGGTTGTGGCGAGCGTCGGGGCCATGTTGGGCTCGGTCTTCGTCGGATCGGATCCGAGGACGAACTCGACCGCGTTTTCCAGTCCGTCGTGGTCCGCATCGGCGTCCGGGGCGGCATCCGTGCCGGTGATTCCCCAAGTGGTGGAGATGTATTGTTCGTAGGGTGTTCCCGTGGGTTGGCTGGTGTAGAAAAGGATCTCCTGGATGCCGGTATTGGAATCCGCGCCATAGGCGGCGGTGGCGTCGAGGCGCACATATCTCGCGGTTAGACCGGATGGCAGCGAGCGGCGCACACCCCATGCCTGCGATCCCGAACGCACCGAAACCGTGGTCACTCCCGTGGCAAACGCCGGATCATCCGAGAACAGCAGATCGAATGCCGTGGTGCGGTCCACCGGCGCGATGCGGTCGAAGAAGTCGAATCCCAGAACCGGCATACTCGCGCCGAGGTCGAAATCGACATACATGCCTGCCCCGGTCGATGCCGAGGCGTATTCCACCCCCGGACCACCGCCCGCGTCGCCGTTGGCGGCGTATTCCAACGCGTAATCCGGACTGAACGGGGTGGCTCCGCCGACGACGGTGGCCGCGGCGGTCTGCCAGCCGGCCGGTGTGTCGAGCAACCGCATTTCGACGCCGCCGAGGTTCGGATAGGTACCGATGGATGTGCCCGCCTCCCAGCGGACGTAGCGCGCCGCGCTGGCGGGAAACGACCGGATGATTCCCTGGCCGTTCTGGCCGGTGGTGGCGAAGGTGTGGATCGTGTCGGTGGCGTCGAATGTGGTGTCATCGCTCAGGATCAGCCGGGATTCTCCGACAACATCGTTGTTGTTGGCGCGGGTGATGAGGATCAGGCGGTCGAGGGTGACAGGGGCGCCCATATCGAGTTCCACCCAGGTTCCGTTGGCTTGGGAGAAGGGATCTCCCGCTCCGGCGCCCGCGGTGGCGTAGTCGCGTCGGGTTCCGTCGAACAGATTGGCGGCCGCGTAGTCGGGATTGAACGCGGTGGCCGCGCCGATGATCGTCGGCTTGGATAGATCGGCGAGTCGGTTGGTGCCTCCGGATAGATTGACGGAGACCACGGTGCCGGCCGTTCCCGCGTGATCGCAGACGATTTCCAGAACGGCGTCGTAATCCCCATCCGTTCCGTCGGGGTGGAAGGTCAGGTCGATGTTTCCGCTGCCGAGCGGCAGGATGGATGTCGGGGCGCCATTGACGGTGAAATGGGACGCTCCGGCGCCGGTGATCCGTGTTTCGGTGATGTGGAGGGTTTGGGACGGTCCGCTGTTGGTCACCGTGACGGGCAACTGCACGGTCGAGTCCGGGTGGATGAGTCCGAAATCGCGGCCGGCGGGCGCCGAGGCGCCGGGATCGTTGACCGCGGTCGCGGCGAGCGGAACGGTGGTTAGGGTGCCTGGCACGCCGTTGCGATCGCTGGTGATCCACAGCATGGCCGAATAGGTACCGGTTACGCCGGCGGGATCAAACGTGACGTCGATGGTATCCGCGCCACCGTTGGCGGCCAGCGTGGTCGGAAAACGGTCAACCGTGAAGGCGTCGGCATTGGCACCCACCACCTCGACGTTCTCGATGTGAAGCGTCTGGGTGGGACCATCGTTGGTGACCGGAAGTTGTGCCTGTGGGGTGGTGTTGGAACCGACCGAACCGAAATCATGACTTGCCGGCGCGGTGAGTCCGGGGTCCGGAATCGCGGAGAACATCACTTCGGATAGACCGGTGTAGGTGTCGCCGTGGTTCGAGTCCACCCGCAGCCGCACGTGGGTGATCCCGTTGTTTCCCGCTAGGCTGAATGTTTGGGTCGCGACATAGGTGTTGACCGGGGAGCGGGTGAGGGACTGGTTCGACAGGACCTCGGTGAAATCCGTGCCGTTGGTCGAAACGAGGACGTCGAGCTGGGCGACTCCGCGTGCGGTTAGGTTCAGCGAAAATCCCCATTGGTTGCCGTTCCAGATATGGATTTGCGAAAGATTGTAGGTGCCGTGCAGGTCGAAGGTGATTTGCGGATTGGCCCCGTTCGGATCCGCGGCCGGATTGTTGTGCCATTGGCCGACGGCACTCGTGTCGTAGGTATGCACGGCGGTGGGATCGTAGCTGACCGCTTGCCCTGGGTTGGCCGCGCTGCGCAGACCGGAGTTATCGATCAGGCTGGTGGCGGTGATGGGGTTGCCCCACTCGCTGCTGGCGGTGGCGGTCACACCATGGATCACCTCGGCGGCGTGCAAGGACATGGCCGGCATCCACAGGAGGGCGGCGATGATTGGACGGATTGTTTCTTTCATTTTCGGGTTTTGGTTTTTTACCGGGGGAACCCTCCGCATCGCGGCATGGTGGTGCCGGGACGGTTTGGGTCGGGGCAAATGTACGAACAAACGACGACCCGTCAACGAAAAAATGTCCGGACATTTAGAAAAATCGCACGCACCCTCCCCGGGAAGGGCTGAAATGGCCGTTCGTTGGGTCAGTGCCGCGCCATTTGGCGGGGCCTACCAATTGATTTCCAGTTCCGGGCCCAGCATGAGGACCTTCGAGTTGCGGAAGGTGTCCATGCGGGTGGCGAGGCGGGAAACGCCGCGGCGAACGTTCGGGGGCAGGGTGTCCATCAGGCCGGTGCGGGCCAGTGCCTCGCGCAGGGCGGCGCCGGGAGACGGAGCCTTGCCGGCGCGGACGATCTCGTCGTCGTTCTTATCCGGTTTGGCGAACATGCCTTCCAGCATGCTCTTGGGCTCCGGGAGGAATCGCACGTCGAGTTTCTCCGCCTTGCTTTCCTTCTTGGCGTGGACGATCGCGTCGGATAGGCCGCCGAGTTCATCGACGAGTCCGATGGCGAGGGCGTCCTTGCCGGAGTAAACCCGTCCGCCGGCGAGCGGTTCGAGGTCGCCCTTGAGCGCGGCGCCGCGGCCGTCGGTGACGCGTTTTTTGAAGGTGCCATAGACTTCCTCCATCGACTTGCGGATGGTGTCGGCCTCATCGGGCGTGTAGGCGTGGGCCATGCTGGACAGGCCGGCGTTTTTCCCGCGCTGGGTGGCGTGGGTGGTGATGCCCACCTTCGCCATGGCGTCGCCTAACACGAACTTCATGCCGACCACGCCGATCGAACCGGTGATGGTGCCGGGTTCGGCGAAGATGCGGTCGGCACCGCAGGAAACGTAGTAGCCGCCGCTGGCCGCGACGCCGCCCATCGAGACCACCAGCGGGCGTTTGGTTTGCTTCCATTCGTCGATGGCTTCCCAGAGCACTTCGCTGGCGAGGGCGGAACCGCCGGGGGAATTGACGCGCAGGACCAGCGCCTTGGCGTGGTCGTCCTTGACCAGCTTGAGCACCTGGCTGCGGACGGGGGCCACGGATTCGTCGGAGATATCGCCATCGAGGGCCACCACGGCCACAAAGTCCTTGGTGGATTTGGCGGATTGGTCTTTCTGGAACATCAGTTGGAAAATGTCCATCATGCCCTCGATCTCCGGACCGTCCAGGTTGGGAAGTTGGTATTTCCGGTTGAACACGGCGTCCTTGCCGTAGGTTTCCCTCAGTTTTTTCACAAAATCGGTGCGGTGGAGCAGGTGGTCGGCCAATCCGGCTTCCACGGCGCGTTGGGCATTGAGCGAGCCGTCGTCGATCAGGCCGCGGACTTTCTCCTCGGTTAGGTTGCGGCCGGTGGCGACGGACTCGACGAGCTGGGCGAAGATCGAATCGAGCAGCTTGTCCTGCTGTTGCTTGGCGTAGTCGCTGGGACCGGTCCGGTAGTAGGTCTCGCCGAAACTTTTGAAGTCCCCGATGTGGATCACGTCCGCCTTGACGCCGACCTTGTCGAGCAGGCCTTTGTAATACATGGACTCCGCGAAGATGCCGTGGAACGAGCAATCCGCCTCGGGCATGAGGGTGAAATGGTTGGCGGCGCTGCCGAGCAGGGCGGTTCCGTTGGTTAGGCTCTCGCTGTACATCCAGACGTCCTTGCCGGCCTTGCGGAGGGCGAGCAGGTGGTTGCGGACTTCCTGAAGCTGGGAGAAATCGAGTTCGGCGCCATCCACATCCAGCACCACCGCTTTCACCGCGCCGTCGGCACGGGCGCGGCCGAGACTCTTGGATAGATCAAACAGCGTGAGCGGGCGTGAGGCGTCCATCGAAAGCAGCGAAGACGATCCTTTTCCGCCTTCGGATAGAGCGTCCTCAAGGTCGTAAACCGCGACCACCGGCTTTTGCGGTTTCTGGGTCGCGGAGGAATCGCCCTCCGGGGCGGCCGGAAGGGCGGGGGTGAGCATCAGGAGGGCGGCGAGGCCGTGGGGTAGCGTGCGCATGGACGGGGATCTACCATGCCGCCGGGCGCTTGGCAAAGCGGAAATGGCGGTCAATACCGGACCTTCCACAGCGTAAGGCCGTGGGCGGGCGCGTTGGCTCCGGTCAGCCGGCGGTCGCCGCCGGCGAGCATCGACGGCACCGCGTCCGCCGGGTGGCGGCCTTGGCCGATCTGCACCAGCGTGCCGACGATGCCACGGCACATCTTGTAGAGAAATCCCTCGCCCTCGAGGACAAACGTCAGGCTGTGCCCGCTGCGGCGGATGGCGCAGCGGGTGAGCGTGCGGACCGGGTCGAGCAGTTCGCCGCCGCGGTTGGCGGTAAACGCGCGGAAATCGTGGCGGCCGACGAACGCCTCCGCGGCCCGTCGCATCGATGTTAGATCGAGCGGCTGCGGCACATGCCACGCTCGGTGGCGGCGCAGCGGGTCCATCGCCGGATGGTTCCAGACCTCGTAGCGGTATTCCTTGGAAACGGCGTCAAACCGCGCGTGAAACCCGTCCGCCACCCGGCTGGCCGCCATCACCCGGATGTCCGGGGGAAGCAGGGCGTTGATCGCCAGCGGCAAATGGCGGACCGGCATTCGCAGTTCATCGGGCGGAATTTCCACATGCGCCACCAATCCCCGCGCGTGGACCCTGGCGTCGGTCCGGCTGGATCCGGTCACCTCCGGATGGCTGGGAAACAGCCCCGCCAGCGCCCGGTGGACGGCATTCTGCACGCCCAGCCCGGACCGCTGCGCCTGCCATCCCTGCCAGGCGGTGCCGTCATACGCGATCGTGAGTTTGAACTTGGCCATCCCGGCCGCCAAGACAAGCGGAACCTCCGCAAATTGGAAAGGGGAAAGGGCGGGAGGAGGGAGACCTTTATGCCCCTGATGCGTTTGCGGAAGAATACCCATATGCCTCACAGGTTGTCGCGTTTGCCAAACTTGTAAGGGCGATTTATGAGGCAGCCAAACAACCCTAACTTGGGGAGCGCATGGTTGGATATCCGATCCGCAGCCGGCCCCACGAGGCATTGCATCGTCATTCTGGTTTCTGGTTTCTGGTTTCTGGTTTCTTGAATCTTGAATCTTCCCCTCCACCGGTTCAGCATCCGCGCATGTGGAAATGGCTGGCATTGACCGGGATGGCGTTCGCGTTTTTGGCGCGGGCGGAGCCGATTCCGTTGCGGGTGGTGGCGGCGAATCTGACCTCCGACCAGCGGCAGACCTACTCGCCGGACAACGGGAACCACACCAATCCCGAGGGAGCCGGCGCCAGGATTCTCAAGGCGCTGAAGCCCGATGTGGTGCTCATCCAGGAGTTCAACACCAGTGTTCCGGTTAGACAGTGGGTGAACGCCACCCTCGGCGAGTCGTTTCGCTTCGCCCGCGAGGAACCCGCGCCCGGCGGCATTCCGAATGGCGTGATCAGCCGGTTTCCGATCACGGCGTCCGGTTCGTGGGATGATCCGGCGTTGGACAACCGCGGATTTTTCTGGGCCAAACTGGCGCTGCCCGGCGGTCGCGAGCTGTGGGCGGTCAGTTTGCATCTGCATTCCAAGAACGCGACCTCGCGCGACCGCGAGGCCGAGGCGCTCGCCGGCTATCTGCGCAAGGAGGTGCCCAAGGGCGCGCTGCTGGTGCTGGGCGGCGATCTCAACACGCGGCAGGCCGACGAACCGGCGTTCAAACGCCTCGCGGAATGGGTGACGGTTCCGAAGGAGCCGCCGGTGGACGCGTTGGGAAACCCCGCGACCAATTCGCCGCGCAACCGGCCCTACGATTGGGTGCTTGCGAGCCCGGCGCTCGACGCGCGCGCGGTTCCGGTGAAGCTGGCGGAAAAGGCGTTTCCGCGCGGCCTGGTGTTTGATAGCCGGGTGTTCGTGCCGCTCGACCGTCTGCCGCCGGTGCGCAAGGACGACAGCGGCCTGCCGATGATGCAGCACATGGCGGTGGTTAGGGATTTCCTGCTGCCCGCCCCGGAGGCGGAATAAGGCCGCGGGTTCCCTGATTTTCCGGCTTGCGGCGGGGCAGGGGCGGGGGCATGGTGCCCTTGTTCCAACGAGGAGAAAACCATGCATGTTCCAACATTGATCGCGCGGAAACGCGAGGGCGAGGAGTTGTCAACCGGGGAAATCCGGCAACTGATAGAGGGCTACACCACGGGGGAGATTCCGGATTATCAAATGTCCGCCTTCGCCATGGCGGTGTATTTCCGCGGCATGACCGCGGTGGAGACCGCCGCCCTGACCAAAGCGATGATGGCCAGCGGCGACTGCTTCTCCCACCGCGCCGGGCATCCGCCGGTGGTGGACAAGCACTCGACCGGCGGCATTGGCGACAAAGTTTCTCTGATCCTCGCTCCGCTGGTGGCCTGCGCCGGGTGTTGGGTGCCGATGGTTTCCGGCCGCGGGCTGGGCATCACCGGGGGAACCCTGGACAAACTGGAATCCATCCCCGGTTTCAACGTGCGGATCAGCCTGGATACGGCGGCGGCGCAGTTGGACCGGCTGGGCGTGGTGATGATGGGCCAGACCGACCGCTTCTGCCCGGCCGACAAAAAACTCTACTCGCTGCGCGACGTCACCGGCACCGTGCCCTCGATCGCGCTGATCACGGCGTCCATCATGTCGAAAAAACTCAGCGAAACGCTCGACCGTCTGGTGCTGGACGTGAAATACGGCACCGGCGCGTTCATGCGGACCAAAAAGGACGCCGAAACCTTGGCCGCGGGCATGGTCGCGGTGGGCCGGGAAATGGGCGTGGAAGTCACCGCCCTGCTCCATCCGATGAGCGAACCGACCGGCCGCGCCGTGGGCAACGCGCTCGAGGTCATCGAGGCGCTGGAATGCCTCGACGGCCGCGGTCCCGCGGATCTCAGACAGGTCACGCTCGATCTATCCGAAGCGATCGCCGGAGTGCCGCGCGCCGAACTGGAACGGATGCTCGACGACGGCACCGCACGGCGGAAATTCGACGAACTCGTGGCCACCCAGGGCGGCAAACCCGAGGATCTGCCCCGTTTGGCGGAAATCCATCGGGCGCCGGTGATCCGCGAGGTTCACGCGCCCGCCAGCGGGGTGGTGGGAAAAGTGGACGCCGGAATGATCGGCCAGGCGGCGCTCCAGCTCGGCGCCGGCCGCGCAAAGGCCAGCGATGGCGTGGACTTCGCCGTGGGCTTCGACCGCCTGGTGAAAACCGGCGACGAAATCCGCCACGGCCAGCCGCTCTGCCGGATCCACGCCCGCAACGCGGTGGACTTCGACATGGCCGAAGCCATGGTCGAACGCGCGATCCGGCTCAGGGATTAGCCCGGATTTCCCGCACTCAAGGAGCATGGGCGTCCCGGTCACCTCCTTCCGCCGGGTCGGTGGGGCGATCCTGGCGAGGATCCAGCCGATGGGTGGCTCGATCATGGGGAAAATTCACGGTGCCCCGGATGATCGGGCAAGCCCGTCCCATATCTTCGTTGTGTCACTGCGTTTCTTCAGCGAGAGCGGATGACTTGTTCCCGGCGGCAGTGACCGCCATTCGCGAGAGCGAGTGATTTGATCCTGGTGGTTTGTGGCCGTGATCCGCGAGATGGATGTGCCGCGCCGGGAATATTGACCACGGATTACACGGATTGACACGGATAAGAGGAAGGTTGGCGCGAAGCACCATCCGTGTATATCCGTGTGATCCGTGGTTGAGATTCTTTGGACTTCGTCGGGGTCGCAGTGCGGTCGGTCAGCGAGACGAGGCATATTTTCCGGTGTTTTGGAAGATTCCGCTTGTGCCTCCGGGCCGTATTGGTAGAGTCCGGTCGTTCGGCACCGGTGGCGATCCGCTGCGTCATCCAAGGACCAAACAAGGCATGGGATGCAACCCGGCGGAGCGGGTCAATCCCCACAGGTTCGCGGAGCCCCACCCGCATCGGTCCCAAGTGATATGCCGGAGCCGGATGCATCCACATCGACGTCGGCAGAAATATACAGATCAGCAACACATGAATGAGTTAAAGTTTCGAATGGCGGTGATCCGCTGGATGATAGTGAATGCGATCCTGCTGACGATTCTGATCGTGGTAGTGATCTTCGCCTTTGCCGGCGGCAAAGTGGGGGCCGTCGCGCTAATCGCAGCTTCAGCGCCTTGGCTTTCGTGGTTTCTCAACCGGCGGAATTACGATCCGAAGGAGAGACAACTTGCCGAACAAGTCGGCGCATCCGACGGCGAAAGGCCGCCAATCTTAAATCGGGCACCCAGCGCGCCGCCGGATGGCCTATGACGTTGTGCTTATGAAATGAGATATGGATAGGAAGCACGTCATTGCTTGGATGAGCGGCCTCTTGCTGGGAGCTGTCGGAGGAGGTGTTGGAGGCTATAAGTTGGCTTCTGATGGCGGCGCGATGCGAGGAAAGGACCCCGCCGATCTCTCGACGGGCAATCATCGCGATGACTCAAGGCCGTCGGAGACCACGCTCGATCCAAGCTCGATGGGTGACCGTTTCGAGAATACGGTCATGCCATTTGTGCCATTTGAGGAGGCCTGCGACGTTGAGACATTCATTAGTTGGTTTCAATGTCGCTCGTTCGAACTGAATCGAGAGTCTGGCGGGCTGCACATTGCGGTGGGACATCCCCTCGTGCATGATCCGGACTTCTCGAATATTCGGTTCACGAATAGCGGTCATAATCTAACGGCCATCCAGGTCCTTGATGTCTTCTCCGAGCAGACGGGGATAAGCTACTCCATTAGGCCGTGCGCTGTGCTTTGGGAAAAGAGAAAGATCCAAGATGCCGAACAAGGCGGCGCTGGAGAGCCCGCTACCCGATCCGAGTCGGATGCGGAGGGTGGCGACAAACCTCAACCCGTTGCGGAGGGGCGCTCCCGGTAGCGGGTGCCAGGCCTCGACGTTAGCCAAGAAGGAAGATGAAGAAAATCCTGGTGCTCGAAGACATGGAAGATCGAGTCCTGGCCTTTCGGAAGGCTATCGCGAACCTTGCAGACGTCGAGATGGTCTTGTGGCGAGACGCAGGCACCATGATTCGTGATCTTCCAGAACACCTCCCGACCACATCGATTATTTCATTGGATCACGATCTACTTCCGGCCAAGGGAAGTTCTAGCGATCCAGGCAGCGGCTTGGACGTGTGTGAGGCTCTTGCAAAACAGAAGCCTACTTGCCCCGTTTTGCTCCACACCGCGAACTATATCAAAGTCTGGCCGATGATGAACGAACTTGCATTTGCTAAGTGGGACATTCATCGGACGCCGCCAGTTCGCATGGATGAGAGCTGGATCGAGACAGTTTGGTTGCCCAGAATCATGAGCCTCTTGGAGAGGGATCCAAAAGGCTAACAAGACGCTCCGTCCAACGGCGGGTGACGCTCCGGCTTGAATTCGGGATTCCATCCCCGGCGTGGATGAGCTAGACGTCGTGCGCCGAGCCAAGCAAGGCGCTTCTTATCAGGTGAAAGACCTGATGTTTCAAAACCTAGCCAGTAGAAACTACCGAGTGTTGCAATCAGGTTGGCTTCCTCGTTGGAAAATCGCGGGAGGCATCGCGTGAACAACATGAACCCGGAGGCTGACTTGGAGGCCGGAGGATGGGGAACCGGAGCGGAGATAACCCCGGTCACACGGCGAAGGGGGTGGGCAGGGAAACAACGCAAGCAAAGCACCCGCTTCGGGCAATGTGGATCCCGATCCATTTTGTCACGTTCCCTGCTTGCATCGGGAGGCGGAGATGGTAGGTTCGCCCTGTCACCGTTCCACAGTGCGTGTTTTCCTGAGGAGCCCGGTGCGGTAATTCCGCACGCCGGGATCTGCGAGGGGAGCGCCGGGTAACCGGTGTCCCTACCTCAATCGCTAAATTACATGAAGATCATACGTGCATATTTGCTTTGCTACCCATTGGCGCTGCTTGCTTCATTGTATGCTACTTGGTTAGCGGGACGCATTACCCTGGGATACTGGCCTCGCCCGTCGCTTGATGACCCTAAGTTCATTGGGTTGTGGGTAGATATCCCATATTTTATTACCGGACTTTTGCTCGTAGTTGGTTTGCCAGTTTTCATCATGAGTGTTCTATTTTTTCTCTATCGGGCGATTTGCGATGAGCGCAGACGGGCCACATTGCTTATCTTTTCGGCATTTTCGCTCGTCTACATGTTTTCCACAATAGCCGTGATTCGCTGGGATCCGTTGATGGTAGCCAACTGGTATATGGACTAAAATCCAAAGCGAACCCCAAAGATAGCTGGAACAAGACGTCGCTCCTAACGCCTGGCCCGCTTCCAGTTCCAGCCGCCATGACCGCTACAACCTCTACACCGTGTTCCATCCTCGCCCCCTGTCAGGCGTAGGAGGACTCCACGTTCGGTCTGGATATTGAGATCGGTTTTGTGTGGGGTTGGGGAGGCTTGATCGTCGGCCCGGAGAGCGATGACTTGTTTCCGGTCGCGCTGGGGTTATCAGCGAGAGCGGGTGATTTGATCCTGTTGGTTTGTTGCCGTGATCCGCGAGATGGATGTGCCGCGCCGGGAATTTTGACCACGGATTACACGGATTGACACGGAAAAGAGGAAGGTTGGCGCGAAGCACCATCCGTGTATATCCGTGTGATCCGTGGTTGAGATTCTTTGGACTTCGTCGGGGTCGCAGTGCGGTCGGTCAGCGAGACGAGGCGATATTTTCCGGTGTTTTGGAAGATTCCGCTTGTGCCTCCGGGCTGTATTGGTAGAGTCCGGTCGTTCGGCACCGGTGGCGATCCGCTGCGTCATCCAAGGACCAAACAAGGCATGGGATGCAACCCGGCGGAGCGGGTCAATCCCCACAGGTTCGCGGAGCCCCACCCGCATCGGTCCCAAGTGATATGCCGGAGCCGGTTGTATCCACATCGACGTTCGGCAGGAAAACCACCAATAATAGACCTATATGAAGATTCACATGTTGCGATTGGCTATGGCGATAATGATCACCGGATCAAGCCACGCGCTCCGGGCTGACGAAGCCGGATCCTCGATTCCATACAATTCGGTCAATCGCACGATGGAGGTTCTGCAGTCACAGAAGGTCGATGGCGTTGATTGTGTCCCCTTTTACATCAAGTCCCAACTGAAAGGCGTGCCGGTGAGTGCGAAGAAGGCCAACTTTAGGATTCGAACATGGGATGGTGAGAGCGAGCCCCTGAAGCTGACGTTGCTTTCCGAGATTCCAGAAGAGAAGCGCACTGAGATTGAGAAGAAGCTGGCTGGTGACGGCTATACCCACGTCCTGTGGATACCGAAGGGCGTGAAGCGCTTTCTAGATGGCAACCTTGTGCACGACATGCCCAAGGGTTCAATTACAATGACGCAAGGAGTTGGAATCTCAGGTTCCATCGGCCCCGGTGCTGGCAAGAAGCAAGAATAGCCGAACAAGCCATCCCTCCTAATGCCTGGCCCGCCGCCAGTTCCCACCGTCATGACCGCTACAACCTCAACCCGCAGTCGAAGCCTCGCCCCCGGTCAGGCGTAGGAGAACTCGACGTTAGCGAAAAAAAGATATGAAACCTCTCGCATGCCTCCTCCTTTCATCGGTCCTCTTATCAGCCGCAGACGACCCTTCACTCGTTCCACTTCGGAATCAGTTCGATGGAGCTACTCAAAAGTATTCGGAGCGATTGAGGATTCTGGCTGATCTCGACGGTGATGGCGTTGAGGATATGTTGCTTTCGGGTGGTCATGAGACGTCCGGGACCGCGGGAGGCGCTTGGACAGTTTACCTCAACCGCAACGGAGTATATAGCGCGGTCGGCGATATCAGCGCGCATCCCAAGGCCATCGCGATCGAACCAGACCAAGATCGCATTCAAGCCGACGCCAAGGTCCGGCGATTTGCCCGAATCTGGGTGTATTTGAAGTCAAGCGGCAGGAACGGCTCGTTCGGGTATTATCGTATTGGTAACGAATCCGTTGACGAGATCAAGGCCATCAAGATCTACCCTGGTGACGGCGGCACCGACCTCGGCAGGTCGATCTACAAGGCTACATTCGAGAAGTCACCTATTCCTTTCAAGATTCAGCAAAGCACAACGAGCGATGAAGGCAAGGTAACATGGACCGAATCCAAGCGCTAACAAGTCGTGGCGCGCCAACCGGCATAAGCTTTCCAATCTCGAATCAACCTCCAAGCAACCGCGCCGGCTGCCACCACATCAGCGTTCGATAAAAAATGAAGACCTTATCCAGTCTCCTAGCGACCACGTCGCTCATCACATGTTTGTGCGCGAGTAATCTTCATGCAACCACATGGGATGAGCCATGGCAGAAGGAAATCATCTCGGATACTGATTCAATTGTGCGCGTCAGCGTCACTAAGGCAGAGCCTAAGCGAGTGGATTTTCGGGTGTTGAAGCACATTGCAGGTGAGGAGGTGCCAAAATCCGGCGCACTCGTCGGATTCTCCAAGCTCAAGTTCGGGAGCTATTCGGTGGAGGAGGACGGTTTTAGGTTCAGGGAAGGCAGGGAGTATTACCTCTTTCTGGAGGAGACTGAGAAGACCGGGGAATATAAGATCGCCACACCGACAGCGGGCTTTGCTTCGACAAAGGATGGTCAGACGACGGCCACGTATCGTCATAGCTATCATCAGGCCTATGTTACTGACCCGGTCTACGAGATGTCGATTATCGCAATCTTCAAGGCGCTGAAGAACCAGAAGCCGGATCTATCCAAAGCTCGGGCCTACATCGCTTCCGAACTCGCAAAGAAGCCGGCTGACATTCCCGATGAGGTTGACAGCGAGGAATTCCGGCGTTTCTGCTCTCAGCATGTCGCACTTGAGATGCTCTACTGCCTTGGCGGGGGAGATGCGGCCCAACTTGAGCCATTCTTGACTCATAAGAATCGGCATGGGCAGATTTCAGCGGTCAGAGCCTTGGGAAGGCTTTCGAAGGAGGTCAGCCAACCCCGATTGCTTGCGTTCATCGAAGCTAAGGACAGAGATTCGTTCGCTAAGGTGTTGGCGGTATGGGCTTTGCGTGATAGTGGCGCAAAGGATGCAGCGCCCAAGTTGAAGCGTATACTTGAGACGACTGAGGATCAAGAGTCCGGGTTTGGCGGGAATATCATGGATCCTCGAGTGGGAACCCACTTTCCAGGATCAGTTCACAAGGCGATAGCGGAAGTTCTCGCCAGCTGGGACAAAAGCATCGAACAAGGCGTTGGTGGACAGCCGGCTACCCGCCCCGAGTCGAAATGACCCTCTTGCCTACAACCTTTAACCCCGTTGCGGAGGGGCGCTCCCGGTAGCGGGTGCCAGGCCTCGACGTTAGCCAAGAAGGAAGATGAAGAAAATCCTGGTGCTCGAAGACATGGAAGATCGAGTCGTGGCCTTTCGGACGGCTATCGCGAACCTTGCAGACGTCGAGATGGTCTTATGGCGAGACGCAGGCGCCATGATTCGTGATCTTCCAGAACACCTCCCGACCACATCGATTATTTCATTGGATCACGATCTACTTCCGGCCAAGGGAAGTTCTAGCGATCCTGGCAGCGGCTTGGACGTGTGTGAGGCTCTTGCAAAACAGAAGCCTACTTGCCCCGTTTTGCTCCACACCGCGAACTATATCAAAGTCTGGCCGATGATGAACGAACTTGCATTTGCTAAGTGGGACCACGGGTGTCCGGCTAACTGAGGGTTCTGCATTCCCAAAGCGAAGAAAATGAATAGCTTGCATGAAATTCTCGATGTCACGCATTTGAACTTTCGAGTGAGATTTTCCATACTCCGCGGCGATGAACTCCGGCTGCTATTGATTGCGGTCTGCACCTACCTGATGATTGCGATCCTCCACAAGCAGATCAAGCTGCCCGGCACACTCCACAGAACTTTGCAGATTTTGAGCGTCCATCCGTTCGAAAAAGTCACTCTAAATGAACTACTTATGGAAACCGAGCACAGAACCATGCATAACGCGAATCCTAATCAATTGATGTTCAATAACTTATAACCGGACACTTGTGAAGTGGGACATTCATCGGACGCCGCCAGTTCGCATGGATGAGAGCTGGATCGAGACAGTTTGGTTGCCCAGAATCATGAGCCTCTTGGAGAGGAATCCAAAAGGCTAACAAGACGCTCCGTCCAACGGCGGGTGACGCTCCGGCTTGAATTCGGGATTCCATCCCCGGCGTGGATGAGCTAGACGTCGTGCGCCGAGCCAAGCAAGGCGCTTCTTGTCAGGTGAAAGACCTGATATGACAAAACCTAGCCAGTAGTCATTACCGAGTGTCGCAGTCAGGTTAGCTTCCTCGTTGGAGAATCGCGGGAGGCATCGCGTGAACAACATGAACCGGGAGGCTGACTTGGAGGCCGGAGGATGGGGAACCGGAGCGGAGATAACCCCGGTCACACGGCGAAGGGTGGGGCAGGAAAACAGTGCGAGCAAGGCACCCGGTTGGGGCAATGTGGATCCCGATCCATTTTGTCACGCTCCCTGCTTGCATCGGGAGGCGGAGACGGTAGGTTCGTCCTGTCACCGTTCCACAGTGCGCGTTTTCCTGAGGAGCCCGGTGCGGTAATTCCGCACGCCGGGATCTGCGAGGGGGGGCACCGGGTAACCGGTGTCCCTACCTCAATCGCCATTAAATATGAAAGCCCATTTGCTAGCTGGTTTCATTTCTCTCGCGTGTTACGGAATGGGTCTCGCAGACGGCTTTCCGTTTGACGAGAAGACCCAAACAGTCAGATGTGATTCGCTCCGCTTCCAGTTGGACGGCAAGCAAGCCTCTGAGCTTGTCCGAACCGGATGTATCACACTTGCGGATGAGCAACTCCGGATACTCCGAAAGTTTTACCCGAATGCGTCCTCGAAGCAGGCTGTCATTGCCGCCACAGTCAACGACAACAACGAAAATTTGGGGCCTGACGACGTATATTGCCTTTGGGTTGAGGCTTTCGAGATTGCTGTCACCCTCAACTACGGTGTTATCTCTTCTCCTGAAAAGGCAGCGAAGGCATTGGCAACGCCAAAGGACTATGGGGCCGCATCTAGTCCAAGCACACAAGTTAGGATAAGCCCATTGGGAGAATTGTTTTTCCGCGGTGAAAAAACCACACTTCACCAGACTCTTAAGATGATTGATTCAATCAAGCCCCCGGAGAAGGGAGAATTCACCAACCTTTCTGTCGTAGTTCCTCCTCCCGGGGATCCCGAGAGGATGGTTGATAATCAAACGGCCAATTCAAAAGTTTTGGAGGTGTATGCCGCCTTACAGCACTATGGGCGAGAGCGTGGAATCGACGTTTGCAGAAGCTGGTAAATCGAAAGTAGCCTATAGGCGAACAAGATATCGCACCGAATGACCGTTAAGCCCCCAACCATACTGAACCAAGGAGTGAACCATGAACAAAGCCCAAGCCATGAAGATTGTCATCGTGAACCTTGGGTTCTGGTTCGTCGCGATGCTTTTGCATCCCCTGATCCGTATGCTCCCCACGGGGTCTGGTAGTCCACCGAAGATCTTTGAGTTGCTCATTCCCGTCTTTTTCATCATGCTCGCCGGCGGCTCTACCTATCTCCTCAAGAGCGCGATTGGAAAGACGAAGGACGGCTGAGGCAACAACCGGTTCCCGCCGCCATGACCGACAGAACCTCATCCCGCGATCCCCATCCCCGGCCAAATCATCCGCCGTAAACCGACGTGTCGGACCCGCTGACGGGCGGCCTTTTTCCGCCTACCTTGATTTTACAAGCCGGCTGTCGGGATTGAACCGACGACCTGCTGATTACAAATCAGCTGCTCTACCGCTGAGCTAAGCCGGCGTGCGCGGGGAGTTTGGGCGTGCGGATTGGGGTTTGGCAAACCAAAAACGCGGCGGGTCAGCGGATCAGGTCGCGGAGTTGGCGCTGGAATTCGACGATGTCGTCCTGCGAGGGGCGGTAGCCGGCGGTATCGGGGTCGAGTCCCGGACGGCCGCTGTGGTCGAGCATCCAGATCGCGGATTCGCCGTCGGAGAAGACTACCTTGCCGCTAACAAGAGCGCCCGGCAGGGCGATGTGGTCCATGGTGACGGTGACCGTGCCGGTGGGCACGGGGGCCGGGGCGGGTTCGGCCGGCTTTTCCTCGGCTTTCGGGGTTTCGAGCAGCTCGATCCCGAGGTCGAGGATGAGAAACCGGGTGTCCATGTAGGTGAGGCTGAGGCCGAAATCCTCTTTGAGCCGTCGCTGGAGATCGGACATGGAGGCTCCTTCGGCGGCCCATTGGCGGAGGGCGGCCTGTTGTTCGGCGGTGAGTTTGGCGCTGCTGGACATGCCTTGTTTTCGGTCGGGTATGGGCGCTTGCCAAGCCAAAATCCGGAAATTTCCTAACCGCCGGCTCCTTCCCGGCGGGCCTTGACGGCCAGCAGGAACGCGGTTTTCTCACCGTGGCGGCGCACCGAGAACCGGACGGATCGGCGCTCACCCGGACTGGGGCACCACGACGCCTGCCAGAAATGATAGACCGCTCCCATCGGCCCGCCCACCGACACCTTCGCGACTCCCACCACGCCGGACGAATTCCGCACCGAAAGCGCGCAGACCCGTGTGGTTTCGTTCTCCCCGATCCGCCGCACCACTTCGTCGCGCCAGGCCCGCGCGGCTTGGAGCGAACCGTCCCAGCCACCGTACCCGCGATCGGCGAAGTACTTCCCGAACTTCACCCCGCGCCGCTGCAGGCGGACCTGCCACCCGAAGGTGCCGGTTTCCGCGCGTTCAAGCCGTGTGATGCCGAAATTGTCCGCCTGTCCTCTCATGCGATGCGCCCGGAAAATGGCCGCAACCCGCCGGTTTGTCAAACCTGTTGGCGATGCGGATGAATTCACGAAGTATTTTTCTTGAATAATCCGGCACCTCCCGAAATGGTCGGGCCGTGACAGCATTCCGCCGGCGGAATCGTTCAAATCGAACTCCCTGATTTCAAACCGCGGATGACACGGATCCCACGAATGAGCACCAATCGCCCCAATCCATCCGAAGACCACCCGACGTCGGAAGCCAAGCCGGTTCCCGCGCTCCTCCGGTATTGGAAGATGGTGTTGGAGGAACCCTATCGGATATTTTTCCCGCTGGGCATGTTGGCGGGCGTCCACGGCGTGGTGATGTGGCCGCTCTATTATGGCGGAAAGCTCGCTTTCAACCCCATCGACGCCCATCCGCGGATGATGATCGGCGGGCTGATGGCGGCGTTTGTGGCCGGTTTCATGGGCACCGCGTTTCCCCGGCTAACGGGAAACCGCCACTGGACGGGCGCGGAACTGCTTGCTTTGTTAGGACTGTGGGCCGCCACGGCGGTCAACGCGGCCAAGGGCCGGGTCCCCGAGGCGGACGGATTCTTCGCGGCCTTGGTCGGCACGCTTTTTCTAACGATGGCGGGGCGCTGGCTGTTGGGCAGGCGCGACACGCCGCCACCGGGGTTCGTGCTGGCCTTGGCTGGGCTGTTAGGTGGTGCCGCGGCCGCCGGATGCCTCGCGTGGGAACGCGGGCTGTGGCTCGGCCTGGAGGGGCTCACCTGGGCCAAACTGTGGTATTTCCAGGGATTTCTCGCGTTGCCGGTGATGGGTGTCGGCCCCTATCTGCTGCCACGGTTTTTCGGCCAGCCCAGCAGCCATTCGTTCGACGAGTCGCCGCGTCCGCCGGCCGGTTGGTGGCCGCGGGTGGGTTCTTCGGTGTTCTGGGGCTTGCATCTGGTGGTGAGTTTCCTGATCGAGGTGAAAGGCTATCCGCAGATCGGGCAACTGCTGCGCGCGATCACCATCGGGGTGTGGTTCGCGCTGGAAACACCGGTTTTCAAGCCGGCATTGGCACCGTCCACGGCCGGCAATGTCGTTAGAATGGCGGTTTTCATGCTGGTGGCCGGATGGGTGGCGGCCGCCTTCGTGCCCCAGGCCCGGATCGGCAATCTGCATCTGGTGTTCGTGGGCGGGCTCGGTCTTCTAACATCGATCGCCGCCACGCGGGTCATCCTGGGTCACTCCGGCCGCCACGATCTTCTAACCGGCAAGCGGCTGTGGATGCGCTGGCTCGCGGTGCTGATCGTGCTGGCGGCCACCACCCGGATGAGCGCGGACTTGATCGAAAAGGTGAAGATTTCCCATCACATCTACGCCGCATGGACCTGGGTGGCCGCCACCGCGCTCTGGTTCTGGATATTGGCGCGGCATCTTTTCCGCGATGAATCCTCCGTCAAACCGCGCTCAGCATGCCCGCGGCGGAATCGGTGAGGGGGTGTTCGGGATCAAAGCTCTCTTACCGTTAGGGTCAGCGTGATCTTGGTTCCGGTGCGGCGGTCGGTGGCGGTTAGAACGTGGACCCCGGGTGTCAGCCGCACCACCGGTTCGGCTCCGCCGGGTTCGATCCGCAGGGTGGGCGATGACCAATCCGCCACGCCCGGCAGGTTGGTGACGGGCCGCAGGCGATCGGAGCCGGATGGAATCTCCGGGTCCAACAGAAACACCGCGCCATCGGCGGGCGTGATCACCCGGAGCGGTTCCAGCAGCCCTGCGCCGCCGTCCATTTCCAATTCGCCGCGGCGCAGGTTGTGGCGGCTTGCGAACCACTCCGCATACAACGGCGGCAGCAGCGCGCGGGTTCCGTCCGCCGTGTAGTCGGATCGGGTGGCGGGCGGCGGAACCCGGTCGGAGGGAGCCACCTCGTTGCGCGCGTGAGGCCCCGCGGCCGTGGCATCCGCGAGGCGTTTGCCGTTCCTGACATCGATGGCGAACTCCGTCATGCCCTCCGGTCTATCAAAATCGCGCGGCGGCCGCGTTTTCCGGCACTCGACCATTACCCGGTGGAAAATCGGTCCGGCGCCCGCGACGCCGGACACGCCCTTCATCGGTTGGTTTTCGAAATTTCCCGCCCACACGCCGACGGTGAAATCCGGCGTGTAGCCGACGCACCAGTTGTCGCGGAAGTCGGTGGACGTGCCGGTCTTCGCCGCGCAGGGAAACGGCAACTCCAACGGGCTTCCCGCGCCGAACGAGGGCACGCGGGCCGGAGCGTCAGCGAGGATGTCGGTGATGAGCCAGACGTTTTCGGGCTTGGCGAACCGCTTCGGTTCCGATGGGGCGGTTTCGCTAACAAACAGGCGCGGCGGCAACCACAAGCCGCCCCGCGCGAGCGCGGCATACGCGTTGGTCAGATCGAGCAGGCGGACCGGCGCGTTGCCGAGGGTCAGCCCCAGCCCGCACACCTGCGGGTCCACGGATCCGTCCAGCACGCCGAGATTTTCCAACATGCGGACGAGCGGTTCCGGTCCGCCCAGATCGTTGAGCTGCCGCAGCGCGGGCACGTTGAGCGAGCAGGCCAGCGCGGTGCGCATCGTCACCGGCCCGCGATAGGCGCGGTCGTAGTTTTCCGGCAGATTCAGCCCCTGCGGCGTGCGGAACGGGCTCGGGACATCCGCCAGAATCGTAGCCGGGATCGCGCCGCCGCGCTCCATCGCCAGCAGATAGGTGAACGGCTTCAGCGCCGAACCCGGCGACCTCGGAGTCAGAGCGCCGTTGATCTGGCCGCCGCGTTCGTCGTTCCAGTCCGCCGAGGAAACCAAGGCGAGGATTTCACCGGTCGGGTTGTCGATGACCACGACCGCCGCGTGGCGCAGATTGGACCCGCGCAGTTTCGCGGTTTCCTCGCTGACAATCGCGGCCACCGTCCGCTGCATGGCGAGATCGACCGTCGTTCTAACCGAAGCGCCGCGTGTTTCCGGATCCGGGCCGCCGGAGAGCCACGGCACCGGGTTGGTCTCGCGGATCGGACGCAGGTTGAGCGGTTCGGCCAACGCCGCGGCGATCCTCGATCGATCGGCGCTGCCGGTTAGAGCGAGGCGTTTCAGCACCACCTCGCGGCGCGCGAGCGCGGCCGATGGGTTGGCTAGCGGATTGAGCCTGCCCGGTGCCTGCGGCAGCCCGGCCAGCAGCGCGCACTCGGCCAACGAAAGATCGGATAGCGGTTTCTGGAAATACCACCGCGCGGCCTCCCGCGGACCTAACCGCCGGCCGCCGTAGGTCAGCCGATTCAGATAGGCTTCGAGAATGCGCTCCTTGGTCCACTCCATTTCCAATCGCCGCGCGGCAAGCGCCTCCCACACCTTGGTCCTCCAGTCTCGCGGCTGCGGCGGTGAGGAAATCTTGATCAGTTGCTGCGTGATCGTGGACGCGCCCGAACCGACGCGTCCGCTCGCCACGGCGTCGCCCAAAGCCCGACCCGTGGCTAACAAATCCACCCCGCCGTGGCGGAAAAACCGCTTGTCCTCCGCCGCCAGCGTGCAGGCGATCAGGTCCGCGGGCACTTCGGTTAGCCGCACCGGCGACGAACGGGTGAAATCCGGCAACGCCAGGTGGCGGATCACCCCGCCATTCCGGTCCAGCAGCACCGGCGATTCGACCTCCGGTTCACCCAATCCCGCGGGCAGGTTTACCATCCAAGGTGCCCCGAACCACAACGCCAGCCACCCGGTCAAACCTATCAGAATCAGGATGGCCACACGGCGGCGGGTCAGTCGGCATCGCCGCATCCACGAGTTATCGGATCCGGGTTTCACACCATTCTCATTCCGCCGTCTTCGATCATGATCCGGCGTTTTCTGAAAAGCGCGCCCGTCGCTTGTTTGAACGTGCGCTTGCTGACACCGAGTTCATCGTGGATCTCCGCGGCCGGCGAGTGGTCGCCGAGCGCCCAATAGCCGCCGCGGGCCTTGATTTCCATCAGAATTCTCTCCTCCAGGTCGTCCACCTTCGCGCGTCCGGGCGGGTGGAGGGTTAGATCGATCTTGCCGTCCTCGCGGATCCCGGCGATGTAGCCGGTCATCCGTTCGCCCGGATGCAAGGGCTGGAAAACCTCGTTGGAAAACAGCATGCCGGTGTGTGTCCCGCTGATGATCGCCCGGTAGCCCATCGGAGTCCGGCCATCGATCAGCAGCGTCACCTCGTCGCCCATCCGCCACGGCGGCGGGGTCTGGTCCAGAAATTTTCCATACCGGGACGTCGCGATCATCCGTCCGCTGCCTTCGTCCACTCTAACCATCACGAGATACTGCCTGCCGCGCTCCATCCGTGTCCGCTGCTCGCGGAACGGCACTAACAAGTCCTTGTCCAGACCCCAGTCCAGAAACGCACCCACCGCATTGGTTTCCACCACCCGCAGTTTCCCGAACTCGCCGGGCATCACCGTTGGCGTCTTGGTGGTCGCCACCAGACGGTCCTCGGAGTCGGTGTAAATGAACACCTCCACAAGCTCTCCCTCGGCACAGTCCACCGGCACCTCCTTGCGCGGGAGCAGCACCTCGCCCAAGTCGCCGCCATCCAAGTACACCCCGAACCGGGTGCCCCGCACCACCTTCAATGCCGTCCGTTCGCCAATCTTCGCCATGACCGGAGCATTTCACATCCGGCTTCCGACGTCCACTCATATTCACAAGCTGCTGATTTTCAGTCGATTGTATTTTCCATGAAAATATTTTCAGAAATCCGCTTGACGTCAGGGGACCGGGCGTGATGGGCTTCCTTCGGTGTTGCTACTGCGTCTCAACACCAATAAATGATACTCTCCCATCATCAACATCGGATCCCATGAAACCACGCCACCGGTTCTTCCAGTTCAGTGTCCTTCTCGTCTCCGCCACCGCTCTGACCGGGCTGTGTCTGGCGCAGGATGCCATGCAGACCCTCGCGCCGCTGACCGTGTTGGGCGAGCGGGAGGACGTTTTCAAGCAGGTGGGGTCTGCTGCCTACATTGCGGGTGAGGAGATCCGATCGGCGAATTCCACCAACGTGAATTCGGTGCTGGCCAAGGTGCCGGGAGTCTATGTGCGCGAAGAGGACGGCAGCGGAAATTTCGTGAACCTTTCGATCCGCGGTGCCGATGGCACGCGTAGCGAGAAGGTGACCGTGATGGAGGACGGCATCCTCGCCTCGCCCGCGCCCTACGCGGGCCCGGCCGCCTACTACACCCCGCACATCGCCCGCATGTCGGGGATCGAGGTGCTCAAGGGATCGTCGCAGGTCCGGTTCGGCCCGCAAACCACGGGTGGGGTGGTCAATTATCTATCCACACCGATTCCGGACGAGGAGACCTATTATGCCAAGCTCACCTACGGCAGTTTCGACACCTTTTTCGCGCATGCCTATTACGGCGACACGGTCGCCACCGAGCAGGGCCGATTCGGCATTCTGCTGGAACTCCACGGAAACATCAGCGAGGGGTTCCGCGACATCGATTTTTCCAACAAATCCACCGGTTTCGATCTGATTGAGCCGATGCTCAAGCTTTCGTTCGAACCCAACACCGCGCTCAAGCAGCGGTTTGAGATGAAGCTTGGCTACACCAGCTTCGACGCCGACGAAACGTACACCGGCCTAACTGAATCCGACCTCGACGGCGCCCCGGACCGGCGCTACGCGGCCACGCTCAACGACAACCTCGACTCCGAACAATACCGCGGCTATCTGAAATGGATCGCCGAGCCGTCCGACGCGCTGCGTTTCGAAAGCGCCCTCTATTACACCTACACCACGCGCAATTGGTATAAGCTCGACAAAATCACCCACGGCGGGACCACCCGCAACCTGCACAACATCCTCGCCTCCAACAATCCCTATCCGAACCACCTCGGCGTGCTCAAGGGCACCGTGGCCGGCGGCACCGAAGTCAAGGCCAACAACCGCAGCTACTCGGCCTACGGCTGGCAAAACCAGGCGAACATCCGGTTCGGAACCGGCCCGCTTGACCATGATCTCGCCGCAGGGCTGAGATTCCACTACGACTATCAGGAACGCGCCCACTGGATGGACCGTTACAATGCCAACGGCGCGGGCGGTTTCAGCTACGCCTTGACCACACTCGCCGGCCAGGACAACCGTACCGAGGAGATATTCGCCACCGCGATCTATCTGGAAGACGAAATCAAGGCCGGGAAACTCACCCTCCGCCCAGGTATCCGCTACGAGTGGCTGGAACTGGACGACCGAAACACCAACAACTCCACCGCCGTCACTACCCGCCGCAGCGGAGATGAAAACCTCTTCACCGCCGGGATGGGAGCGAACTACGAACTCGATGAAGCCTCCACGCTTTACGGCGGTATCTATCAGGGCATCAGTTCGCCTGGCGCGGCCAACTATCTGGACGGTGTGGAGCCCGAAACCTCCACCGGCTACGAGCTCGGCCTGCGCCACCGCAAGGACGCGCTGAGTCTGGAGTTCACGGCATTCTACACCGACTTCAGCGAGCTGGTTTCCACCGACACCGGATTGGGCGGCGACCCGACCTTCAACGCCGGCGAAGCGGACGTCTGGGGCTTTGAAACCATCCTCCAATATGACGCGGGACGCGCGGCGAACCTCTCCTGCGGCATTCCCCTCTATTTCTCCGCCACTTGGACCAGTGCGGAGTTTTTCGGCACCACCGCGGCCCTTGCCGGGGGAGGGGACGGGATCTATTCCGGCGGTCGCGACGGCAACGAAATCCCCTATGTTCCCGAATGGAAAATCGCGGCAGGTGTCGGGTATGTCGCCGACAAATGGGGTGCCACTCTCGATGCCAACTACCTTTCCTCCACCTGGGGCACCGGATACAACGGCGACGCGCGCCCGGGGGCTCAAACGGCGCGGGACGGAAAGATCGATTCGCTCCTTGTCTTCAATCTCAACGCCCACTATCAAATGACGGAAAACATCCGCCTGCTGGCCGGGGTTCACAATCTCTTTGACGACCGCGGTATTGTCAGCCGGGTGCCGGAAGGTCCCCGCTCCAACGCCCCGCGCTCGTTGTTCGTCGGATGTGAGGCGAAGTTCTGATCCAAGATCGCGACCGGCCTGCCCGTTCCGGGATTGTCAACCGACACCGCACATGTTAAGCTCCCATCACGCATGAATCCCCTGTTACACGCCCTCAACACCGGCACGCTGGCCGCCTGGCTCAGCGTGGCCGCTGCGGGCGTGACAGGATTTCTCCTGCCGGACCGGGTTTATTGCGTGTCCGAACCGGCCGAGGAAATCACCACCGTGATCTGGAAGGAACCGGAGATCATGCTGGATCCCGAGGACGAAGCCCCCGCCGAGACCGCGCCGGAGGAAATGCCCGCCACCGAACCGGAAACGCTGCCCGCTCCGCCGGAAATGCCCGAGCTGGCGAACTTGGAACCGTTACCGGAGATCCCCGACCTACCGCCGCCCCCGGAACCCGTGGCCCGAACCGCTCCTCCGGAAAACAAGCCCTCGCCTTCGGCCATCCGGGTTCCCGCCCGACCGACGCCCCCCCGCGCCGCCACTGCGGGAGATCGCGCCTCCACACCGGCCGCTGGCTCCCCTGGAACCGGCGCATCCTCCGCCTCCCGCCTCGCGGCAGGCCGCATGCCCGCCCCCGCCTATCCATCCGAATCCCGACGCAAGGGCCAAACCGGAACCGTCGTCGTGGAATTCACCATCGATACCACCGGCCGGGTGATTTCCGCCTTCGCCAAATCCCCGTCGCCCTGGCCGCTGCTCAATGAAGAGGCCGTCCGCACCGTGCGCCGCTGGCGCTTCCCACCGGGACCCGTGATGAAACTCCAGCGTCCCATCATTTTCCAACTCCGTTAGAACCTAACATAACCGTGCTCGCAAACATCGTCGTAAATACCTTCCTCCAGGGCGGCTGGGTCATGTGGCCCATCCTCGCCAGTTTCTTCCTCGCCATCTGCGTGGTCCTGGACCGCGCCATCTGGTGGCTGCGTTTCCGCGCCTCCCTCCGTAACCAGCAGCAGGAAAAGGCCCGCGACGCCATCGGCACCGGGGACTTCGCCACCGCGTGGCAGCTCAGCCGCAGCGGATCGGAACCGTTTCTCCAAAACCTCGGCGAAGGCATGACCCACGCCCACACCTCAATGCTCGCGGCGATGCAACTCCACGCCACGCACATCATCGAAAAGGCCGAGGCCCGCATGTGGATCCTCAGCACCATGATTACCCTGGCTCCGTTGTTAGGATTGTTCGGCACCGTCGTCGGCATCATGGGATCGTTCAAATTCGTCGGCGACGAACAGCTCGCGCCAGGCAAAGTCTCCGGAGGCATCGCCGAGGCGCTCATCGCCACCGCCTGCGGCATCGCCATCGCCATCCTTTGCCTGTTGCCCTATAACTTCTTCCGCAAACGCCTGTCCGTCCTCCGCGGCTCCTTCGAACGCTGGATCAACCACACCGAACTCCTCGCCCGCTCCGCCAAAGAACACGGCCACGACCTCGAAGCCTTCGCCACCAACCTCGGCAAAAAGTAATCCACCCGGTCGTTTCAGCATTTCAGCATTTACCCACCCGTGCCCGTCAAACTAACCAACCATGCGGCCGACGACGAGGGCGACGAAGCCCGGATCGAGATCATCCCGCTGATCGACATCATGTTCTTCCTGCTCGCCGCCTTCATGCTGGTGAGCCTGAGCATGACGTTCATGCGCCGGGTTCCGATCGAGCTACCCCAGGCATCCACCGCCGCCGCCGAGGCCAAGGCCCCGCCCTATCAGATTGCCGTCGATGCCAACGGCGTCATCACCTGGGAAGGCGCCATCGTCACCCCGACCGAGATCACCGCCCGCCTCAAGGCCGCCGGCGCGAATGCCGAAACTCGGGTGATGATTTCCGCCGACACCGCGGCCCGCCACGGCCAGGTACTTTCGGTGGTCAACGCGGCCCGCGATGCCGGGGTCGAGAAAGTCAATTTCGAAACCAAACGGTGATGTCAGTTAGAAACTTTTGCCCATGATTTCCCGCGTCCTGATCCTGATCAATGCCATCGGCTGTGTGGCGCTCATCGCTCTGGTCGTGCTGCTGTGGGGCAAGGAACGCTTCCTCCTGGCCACACTCGATACCGCCCGCGCCGAGTTGGCCGCGGCCAACCACAAAGCCACCGAACAGGAGCGCCAGCGGACCGCGCTCGAAAGCGACATCGCCCTGCTCAAGGAATCCCTCGCCTCGACCCAAAAATCCGCCGAAACCGCCGCCCGCGAACTCGGCGAAAAGGCCACCCAGGTGACCGCGCTGGATACCGAACTGAAGGCCGCCCGCGAGCAAATCACCACGTGGGAAGCCGCCATCAAGGCCCGCGACGAACGCATCGCCACCCTAACCAACGAGCTGCTGGCCACCCGCAAGCGCCTTGACGAAGCCGTTGCCCGTCTCAAGACCGCCGCCAAGGCGAGGGAATCCGAAAACCGATAGGACGTTCATCCGGTTGGTGCGCCGTCCTGCACGAACCACGCCACCATTTTTCCCGTCGGCTTTTCCAGCGGATGCGCCAGGGATTTCAGGTAGCGTTCCGCATAAAACGCCAGCGCCCGCCGCACCGGCCAGCGCAGCACGTCGTCCTCGTCCGGAGAAAAATCCTCCCGCAGAATCTCCCGCACCTCTCCCGGCAGCTTCGGATTCAGCCTCATCCTAACCTCCGTCATCGCCTCCCAGTCCGCATCCACAGGCACATCCAGGCCCTTTCTCGGCTCCTCCGTTTCCAGAATCTCCAGCCGACCCAACACGAAATCCCGGTAGTCGGCATTCCGGAAACAGTAGGCCCGCACATGCCAGCGAAACCCGTCATTTCCGAAACCCGTCGGCAGCAACCGCCTTTCTCCCACGCCGCCAGAGTTCACCGAACCATACCGCACCCGCAAAACCTGGCCGTTCGCCACCGCCCGGAACACCCCGAGCCGCAACGCATCCGGCACCTTCCGCTGGGGATACTTCAGACGGAGCACCCGCCCCATCCCCTCGCCAACATCCAAAAACTCCCCCACCGCCTCCTCGAAATCCGGCTCATGCAACACCGGACGCGCCCCCGGCGACCATAGGTAGCGTTTCCGTTTCAGGTCATACCCCAGCGCGCCGGGATTCATTTCCAAGTACCGCTGCAAATCGGCCGATGCCTGAACCCCGGATATCTGAAACTCTTCCATCAGATTTCCCCGTCCCACCCGCCCGTACCAATACGCCACCCGCTCGAGGTACACCAGCCGGTATCTCGTCCGGTAAAACGCATCATCCATCGGCAATCGAACGCTCACGGGCAATAGCCTCGATCGAAACCGAACGATTTGTCAATTAAAATTAACCAACTCTCCTTTTTGGCATCAGTTTGCATTACCGTTAAAGTTTTTTAACATGTTTCTTGACCGCGTCCGCATTTTCCGCCATTGTGCCGCCGCCGCCGGAATCTCCGGCTCCTCCACCAGTCCCACCCAACCAGCAACCATGAACACCCGCCTCACCGAAATCGTCTTCATCCTCGACCGCTCCGGTTCCATGCAGTCCATGACCCAGGCCGCCATCGACGGATTCAACCACTTCCTCGCCGCCCAGCAGGCCACCGTGGACGATGCCGGCCAGTCTCTGGCCGCCACGTTCTCATTGGTTCTCTTCGATCACAAATTCCTCGTTCCCCACAACCGGGTCCCCATCGCCTCCGTCCACCCTCTGACCGCGGAAACCTATCAACCCAGGGGCAACACCGCGCTGCTCGACGCCATCGGCCGCGGCATCGACCACATCGGCTCCCGTCTCGCCCGCACTCCGGAACCCGAACGCCCCGGCAAAGTCATCTTCGCCATCCTAACCGACGGCGAGGAAAACTCCTCCCGCCAATACACCATGGCGGACATCGCCAGCCGCATCGCCCACCAGACCGAAAAATACCAATGGGAGTTCCTCTTCCTCGGTGCCAATCAGGACGCCATCGCCACCGCCGCCCGGATCGGCATCGCCGCGCACCAGGCCGCCACCTTCGACGCCTCCCCCGAAGACCTCCGCCACGCCAAAGACGCCCTATCCGACAAAGTCGCCTTCATGCGCCGCCTCTCCGCCCACTGCACCCTCGACGAATCCGAATCCGCAACCCTCCGGGAATCCATGTCCGCCACCCTCGATAAAAAGAGGGGAAAGTGAGGCATTGGGCATTGGTCATTGGATAACCGATCCCCCTCAAAACTTGCCATGACCCGCCGCGACATCATCAAATCCCTGACTGCGCTGTTACGCTTCCGAACCACAACCGCCGGACAAATCCCGGAAACGCCGATCCCAAGCCCGCCCACAGTTCCGTCACCACCGCCTCCACCGATAACAACAGTCCCCGATTCATCCGTCGCCTGCGAACCCTTTTCCGAACTTTCCCTTTGGCTCCGCGAATGGATGGAACTTCCCATTCCCCCATCACCGAACACCTTCGCCCGCTCCGGTAAAAAGATCCGCACCCGCACTTTTTCCTTGCGGTTTGTCCATCCGAACACCTAACATTCATCGGTCAGGGGCGCATCGGCCAGGCCTCTCCCCATCCTCCTGCTCCGCCCGTGACAAGTCATTCCCCAAACACCCCCGCAACTTATGTCCGCCATCGCTCTGTTTGAAGAAAAACAAGTCCGCCGCGCCTGGAATACCGAAGAAAACCGCTGGTATTTCTCCATCGACGATGTGGTCGTCGCATTGACCGGAACGGCAAATGTCAAAGACTATGTCAAGAAACTGCGCAAGCGCGACCCTGATCTGGATTCCTACTGGGGGACAAATTGTCCCCCGGTTGAGATGATCGCAGCCGATGGCAAACGCCGGAAAATCAAGGCGGCCCACACCGAGGCACTTCTTCGCATCATCCAGTCCATCCCATCCCCCAAAGCCGAACCCTTCAAACGCTGGCTTGCAAAAACCGGCTACCAGCGCCTGGAGGAAATCGAAAATCCCGAACTCGCCGCCAGCCGCATGAGGGCCATCTACGAGCAAAAGGGATATTCCGAGGAGTGGATCGAAAAACGCCTGCGCGGCATCGCATCCCAGATCATTCCGCCGATGCAAACTCCCGCGCTAATTCCTCCTCCGAAAACGGCCGCTCGATCTTCCGCTCCGCCAGCCACGACTCGAAGTCCCTACGCGTCGTCTCCGCCAGTTCCACCGCCTTCCCCAGCGACAGAAAACCCCGCGCGTAAAACGCCAGTGCCAGCTCTTTCTTCGCCTCATAGCGCACATCCCCGCAAGCGAGGCGGGCTGCGGCCAGTGCTTTATCGGAAATGTCCAGCGTCAGGGTCACGGGGAGAAGATACATTATTTCCCTCGCGCCGCAAGCCCTGTTTCAATGAGACCGCGCCCCGGAAATCCGGGGCGCGGAATAATGGATGGAGCGACTATTCTTCTCCTTCCAAACTCAGCTTCAATGTGGCCCGGCGCGGGAATTGGAATGCTCAAGCCGGGAAAGTGGAATCCTCAAAGGGACTCACCGAGTGCGGCGAGATATTGCCCTACCAGTTTATCGGAATAATAAATGCCATTCCGACGAATCGCCGTCAGCAGCGGGCGCACTGCGGCAATGTGCCCCTCCCGTTTGCTTTTGGCGAGTATGTGAAGCGTGCCGAAAAAGCCGATTCCCAAACGCTCCGCCTCTTTTCTGGCCGTAAAATCGTCAATGATCGCCTGTGCGCCGGACACCCGGGCCCATTCAAGGCATTCGGATTCACCAGCCCCGAGTTTCTTCCTCAAACTCCGAAGGGTTGTGGAATCCCGCGTTTCCACCGTTACCAGCCATGTGCCCGTGAGTATTTCCGCCTGAGCGGACCGCGCCTCCGTCCAACCCGCGCCTTGCTCGACAATCTCCGTGTGGACGGCACGAGGAACTGCCACCCTTCCGCAGCATTTGTGCAGCAGGTCAAGGTGATGAATACCCGAGAGAGCGATCAGCGGCGAAGTGTCAATGGAGTGGATCACGGGCGGAATCTCTCTCGCAATCGCATCCGTGTCAACATTCCTATTTTTCACTTTTCATACTCACACAATTGCATTAAGTTTCGCCCGTCAGGGATTCCACAAAACACACCACCAACCAAACCATGAACTATAACGAACTGCACCAAGCCGTCCAATCCGCCGCCGGTCTCCGGCTCCGTCTACGCCTCCAACCCATGTATGGCGCCGGAGAAATTGTGTTTCCCTCAACCTATTCGGGCGGAGGCTATCTCATCTCGGACCGCCGCATTCCCGGCTACGACCAAGCCGTCAAATGCGCCATCCTCGATAGCGTCCAAAGCCAGGCCAACCGCATGGAAGACGCGCTCGCCGAGGACATTCGCAACGGTAATATCCATCTGCCCCACGCGGTGACGGATTTCAGCGAAGTGCCAGACCTTCAAAAGCCCGTTGGACGGATCACCTCCCTCGAAACACCGCACCGCATCTTCGATGCGATCATCCGCGATTCCGAACTCAACGGTCAACGGTTCCCCTACACCGATGCTGGCAAAGCCGTGGTCGCCGCCAACGGCAAAAACGCCACCGCGCTGTTCCAATACGACCCCACCAGCCTGCTTTTCGGAAGCTGGGACTCCACCGGAGTTAGCGGCGGACTTGGCGAGAAATACACGCGCTGCGTGGTTAGCGAATTGGTCGCGGTGAACTGCGAAAAAGCAGCTCGGGGAGCGGCCCGCGTGGATCCGCTGAATGCATCCAAGGGTGCCATGGTTGTTCGGGACACAAATAATCCACAGGAATGGAAGCTGGCGGAGAACAATAGAGTTAGAGGTGCTATTGAACCATCCAAAATCAACCACGGCAACATCCCTCCGGCCATCAACGAGGTAGGCGGAATCACCTGCGACTACATCACTCAGTCCACAACCGTCTCCTTCCCGGCACTGCGCCAACTCCGCTTCCCTGTAGAAGGAAAGATGGACACTGATGCCAAAGCCCATGCCGTGCTGGCCGCCATCGCCCTCCACGCGGCCGCCTTGAATGTGGCACGCGGCTGGCATTTGCGCTCACGCTGCGATCTGGTTCTGGATGACAACCAAGCCATCGAGTGGGAAATCCTAGGCAATGCACCCACCAAGCAGGCTCTTGCGGCGGACGCGACTCGCGAGCTGCTGAAGGAAGCCATTGCCAAAGCAAAGGAAGCGGGCCTGCCTTGGGAGTCCCAGCCCCTCATGCTGAAGCCCTCGAAATCACTCGCGGATTTGGTGCGCAAATCCCAACAACTCCAGCGCGAGTCCGAAACCACCGATTGAGCCATGCCACTCATCATCTCCCTGCGTTTCCCCACGGAACGCTATGTGGCGGCGTCCATGACACGTCGCGATGAGGTGGAATGGCCGCCCCATCCCGCGCGCCTCATGCTCGGCTTGCTGGCCGCTCATCATCTCGGTTCTGTTTTGACCGAAGAACGCGCCGCATTGCAGTGGCTTTGCGAGCAGGATCCGCCCGTCATGCTCCTGCCTCCAGCCGAGCATTGTGTGAAACAATACATGAAGGGTGTCTTCGTGCCGCAAAATCCCAGCGAAGCGAAAGACATCAAACACCCTCGCAAAGAGCGGTCGTTTCCCTCCGTCATCCTGCCCGGCGGCCAAGCGTCTATCATTTTCCACTGGCCCGCCGCCGCCCCCGACGATGCCACCCGAGCCGCGCTCGCATCACTCGTCGGAAAATTGGTGCGCCTCGGCCATTCCAGTTCGTTGGTCATGGGCGCGCTGGCCGATGAAATCCCCGATGGAGAATGGCAGGAACTCATTCCACTCGCCAATGACGATCCAGCCGCGACCGACCACCGACTGCGCGTGCCGTGGCCGGGATTGTTGGATTCCGCCGAACGCGCCTTCGACGCCAACGGCCGTGAGGCGGAACTCGCCGCAGCCTTCGCCCGGCGTGACAATGCCACAAGACCGCTCACCAAGTTCGAGGCCTCGCCAAGGGGCCGTTACGATGCCCGCCATGTCACCTGTGGCTATGCCGCGAGAAGATCCACTCCCGCCCAACCCGGACCGTGGGAGAGCGGACTGTGCATTCTCACCCGCACCGGAGGCGACAGGCTGGGCCTGGACGCCACTTGGCAAGTCACCTCCGTCCTTCACCGCACCATCCTGGATCGTTGGTTGCGGCACCCGGAATTCGGTCCGGTTCCTGCTTGGATCAGCGGCCACCAGCCTGGCAATGGCGCGGAAGCCACCGGCCCCGCGTTTCACAACCACCTCGCCATGTTTCCGCTGGCTTTTGTTGATTCAAAACACGCCACCGGCAATTTGTTGGGCTTGGGGATCGCCATACCACGCCCGGAAACCATCGGCCTTGATAAGTCCGTGATCCGTCAGCAATGGCGGCAGCTTCTCGGTTGTCTGTTGGAAAACGGCAAGCTGAGTCTAATCCCGGACGATCACGCATGGACGCTCGAACTCGGACTAAGCGACGCCGACGAACGCCGCGAAGCCTTGCAGCCATCGCGCTGGAACGCTCCGGCTACCCAATGGCAATCCATCACCCCCATCATTCTCGACCGCCATCCCAAGCCGTCGCTAAAGAAAGATCCCGAAGCATGGGCGGAGAGTTGTATGGAAATCATCACCCAAGCCTGCCTGCGCCTTGGATTGCCCGCACCCATATCCGTCAAGCCGTCGTTGTTTTCCACGACCAATGGCGCGCCACCCGCGCCGGCTTTCGTGGCGCCCACGCCTCGACCGGGGCGTCCCGCCCGGTTCCATATTCACGCCAGCATCACCTTCGCCGAACCCGTTGCCGGACCGCTGCTGATCGGCGCAGGCCGTTTCCGCGGCTACGGATTGATGAAACCTTCACCCAACAAGTTGTCATGAGTCTCCCAAGCTTCGAGCAATACTTCCGCGCCATCTGGGGATATGATCCGTTCCCATGGCAGATTCGCCTCGCGAGGCTGCTGGAAAATGGCGAATGGCCGCAATGGATCACACTTCCCACCGGAACCGGCAAAACCACGGCTCTGGACATCGCGATCTATGCCTTGGCCAGCCAAGCCCACCTTCCCGGCAATGAACGGAAGGCACCCGTCCGCATCGTGTTTGCCGTGAATCGGCGCATCGTGGTGGACGAGGCGTTTAACCGCGCCAAACACATCGCGGAGAGGCTGGCAACCTGCGGCGACGATCCAGTGCTCAAACCCGTTGCCGATTCCCTCCGTCTGCTCGCGGGCGAAGGCGCGCCGCCGTTGGAAGCCTATCCGTTACGCGGAGCCACCTACACCGACCACGCCTGGACCCGCTCCGCCATCCAACCGCTCGTCATCACCACCACATTGGACCAGCTTGGTTCGCGACTGCTTTTCCGGGGTTATGGTTGCAGCGTAGGCGCACGCCCGATGCACGCGGCGTTGCTTACACAAGATTCGCTTTTATTGTTAGACGAAGCCCACACCTCTCAAGCGTTTTCGGAAACCCTCTCCGGCGTCGCCCGATGGCGCGGCGAGGCCAACGAACCTCTCACGCTGCCCTTTGCCGCCGTCCAACTCACCGCCACGCCACCTGCGGATGCCACCGCTCCCTTTTCACTCAATGATTTGGACCGCGCCGACCGGATCATCGCCGCCCGCCTCGCTGCCAGCAAACCCACCACGCTGGTCCCGGTGGCCGATGCCAATGCCAAGGAACGCCACAAGAAACTTGCCTTCCAATGCGAGACGATCATCCGCGAACTGGCGGAACCCGATCATTTCCGCCGCATCCTCATCGTGGTAAACCGCGTGGCCACCGCCAACCAAATCCGTGAGGAACTTGCCAAAAAGGGCCAGAGCCATGGCTATCAAGTGGAATTGCTCACCGGTGGCCTTCGTCCGCTGGATCGCGATGCTTTGATTGAACGCATCGTATCAAACCACCAACTCCAAAGCCGCGATCCCGCGCCCGATGTTCCCAAATTGATACTCGTCGCCACGCAGTGCGTGGAAGTCGGCGCGGATTTCGATTTCGACGCCCTCATCACCGAGTTGTGTCCGCTCGACTCCCTTCGGCAGCGATTCGGCCGGCTCAACCGCTACGGTCGATCCCTCGCCACGCCCGCCTGGATTCTGGCGCCTGGCGAAGCCCTCGAAAGTGGCGATGCAAAGAACCCCGACCCGCTTTATGGAACCTGCCTGCCCGCCGTGTGGAACTGGCTGCAACAACATCAAGATGGTCTCGATCTCGGCCTGGCCGCTTATGACACCATCAAACCAACCGGTGGCGAACTTGCGGCCATGCTCGCCCCCGCGCCCTCCGCTCCCATTCTGCTCCCGGCCCATCTCGATCTCCTCTGCCAAACTTCTCCCGCCCCTCACCACGAACCGGAACCCGCCCTCTACATCCACGGCCCGCAACGGGACTTCCCCACCGTGAGCGTCGTCTTGCGGGCGGGCCTCCAAGATCCTGCCACCCTACTCTCCATCATCGAAGCCATTCCACCGCTCTCGACCGAGGCCGCCACCGTTCAACTCGTTCACGCGCGCCGATGGCTGTTAGGTGACGACAAATCCACCGATTGCGACGCTCCTGCGGTAGTCACGGATGAGAATGACACCAAACAGAAAGGGAGCATGCCCACTGCCATCCGCTATGCCGATGGCAAAGCAACCCCGCTAGCCGATCCAAACGATCTCCGCTCCGGCGATGTGCTGGTTCTTCCCGTGGCGACTCCCGGCCTTACGCTGCTGGTCCCCGGTTTGCCTAAAACCAACGATGCCCTCGACCAAGCGGAGTCCGCCCACTTGCTCGCCCGCGACAAAGTGCTGCTGGCGCTATCGGAAACTCGACTGACAACCATCCGCGAAAGTCTTCCAACGCCTGTCCAGGAAGAATGGGATAGATTGTTCGCTCCCCTCCGCGAGGCCGAACAAGCACGCACGAGCCAGGGCGATCCGAAACCCTTCTGCAAAGCCGAGTGGCGCCGCGTCCTGGAACCGTTGATCCGGTTGCTCGCCGCCAACCTCCCCAACGAAATCTGGACATGGGCCGTCAAAGCCAACGGTAAATGCGAATGGCAGATCGAACAACATCCCGCCGGTGGTATCATCGCCCGCAACCCGGCGCGCGTCGGCCATACCAAGTGGCCGATGGAGCCCGATGAAATCGGCCATCAAGGCAACACCGGAGACGGCACCGTTCTTCTATCCGATCATCAGGCCGGAGTGGAGGGACGTGTTGCCGCCACGGCTGCCAAACTCGGACTTTCTGCCGATGTTCTATCAGCCTTGATCTTCGCCGCCCGCTATCACGACATCGGCAAAGCCGATCCCCGATTTCAAGCCTGGCTCAATGGCTGTAGCGTTTGGGAAACAACAGGTAAGCAACTCGTGGCAAAAAGCACCTATCCACCCAGCCTGATTCCACACTACCGGCAACGCTCGGAAACACCGGACGGTTTCCGTCACGAACTGCTCAGCACCCTGATCGTGGCAGCTTCCACCCTTGCCGCCAACCACCCGGAACGCGACCTCTTGCTGCATTTGATCGCCAGCCACCACGGTTACTGCCGCGCCTGTGCGCCGGTCGCGCTGGATGCCAATCCTGAATCTTTCGCTCCAACCGTAGAGGGCGAAACCATCCACTACACCGGCAGCACCGCACCCTTGGCGAATTTCGCCGACGGCGTGCCCGAGCGTTTCTGGAAACTCACCCGCCGTTTCGGCTGGTGGGGCCTCGCCTACCTCGAAACCCTCCTGCGCATTGCCGACCAACGGGAAAGCGCGAATCCTTCAAATCCAACTTGCTAACAGATTCTTTCCTATGGCCACCAAACGCCCCAAAGCCAAACCAGCGCCCGAACCCGCAGTCATCCCGCTCACGCCCGAGGCACCGTTTGTCATGCTCGGCCTCCGGGAAGACAACCCGCGCGACTTCCTCGCCGCGTTGGGAGTGTTGCGGATGGCAACAGACCTCTGGCCCGAGAGCGCTCCCCGGCTTTCATGGACTTCAGACGGGCATCCCATCTTGCATGTGGACTGTCCGTTGCCAGAAACATGGCCTCATGAGATATGGCAAAACCTGATGAACATGGCAGCGTCTCCGCTATCGCCATTTCGGCATGGTAAAATTGAAACGCTTTCGCCGGAGACAGTCCGCAACCTTCTCCAATCACCCGAGGAAATGCAGCGGTTCCAAAGCCGCTTCTATCCCGCTCTTTGCGGACAAATCAATTATGAGAAAGGCGGCAAACGCTCGCACCTCATCATCGAGTCCGCCAACCGCTCCGTATTGAATGGCACGCGGGATTTGCTCGTCGATCCGCGATTTGTTCCGGAACTTGGCGCGGACCTAACGGGTGTCTCCGGTTTGGCGGAAGTCAGCAATACGCCCCGCTGGCACCCATCCGAGGCCCAATCGGCCGCATACAGCGCCGCAGACCCGAAAGACAGCAAGCTCATGGACCGCCGCTCCCTCAACGTGCTCGCCCTCGCCGGACTGACATTCTATCCGGTGGTGGACGGAGCCAACCGGAGGGAAACCTTGGGAACTTCACGACAACCGGGTGAGGACCGGGCCTTTTCATGGCCGATTTTCGGGCACGCTCTCGATTGCGATTCCCTGGCCACCCTGCTTCATGACAGATCGCTTCACGCCAAGGAGCCAAATGCCTCAGAATTACGGAAACGGGGAGTCCGAACGGCATGGCGAAGCAGACGATTCAACCTGAACCAGAACGACTATTTCTCGCCAGCCGATCCCCTTCTTTAAGCCCATGAAACGCCCACGCTCCAACAAAACCGCCCCCAGTCCCGACACCGACCCTGCCGACGGCATGATCAGCCGTGCCGCGTTGGCGCGGGAGGTGCTTTACTTCCGCATGAAGCTCCTCTCCCAAACCTTCCACGAGGCCGATTGGGTGGAGGATCTCGAATGGGAGGTGTGGGACATGGCCCATGTGAAACCGTGGAAATTCGGTGACATCGAAGTGACCGACGGCATGGCGAAGTATTTCCGCGACCTCATCAAGCTCGGCGGCGGATTCTGGGCCTGGCCGGATGTGGTTGGGAAAGAAGGAGAAGATCCCGTCTTCGTCCCGCTGGATGAATGGAAAATGGCCCTCGCCAAGCGGCCGGACGCTTGAATCCCAAATCACCGCTCACATGCCTGCTCTTCTCTTGCGTCTTGTGTCTTGAAGTCTTGCGTCTCTCTCCCCATGGGCAACGAACTCTCCTCCGAACTCCCCGAAGACTGGGCCTCCGTGGATATGGTGGCTCAGCACTCTTATTGCCCACGCCGATATCACTTGATGTATGTCGAGGGCCGCTGGGAGGACAATGCCCACACGCTGGCCGGGAAGGATGTTCACCGCCGGGTGGACCGCATCCCGAATCTTCTTCCGGAAGCGGCGGAGCCAAAGCCGGAACCCGCAGAACCGGAGCTTGTCGGTGACGAACCACCGGTCATTGCCCGCAGCGTTTCGCTGGGTTGTGAAACGCTGGGCCTCATGGGCAAGCTGGACCTGGTCTCCGCCGATCCCGAAGGCGGCGAGGCGGTGCCGGTGGAAACCAAGAAAAGCCGGGTGCCCAACACTCCGGAACGCAGCTATCCGGCGGAGCGCAACCAATTGATGGCTCAGGGCCTGCTGCTGCGCGCCCACGGCTACACCAGCACGCATGGCTACATCTACTATGCGGGAAGTCGCTTGCGGGTGCGGGTGGACTTCACGCCGGAACTGGAAACGGAAACGCGGGCGGTGATCGCAGCGGTGCGGGCGGGAAGGGCTGCCGCGGAAATGCCGGAGCCCTTGGAGGACAGTCCGAAATGCTGGGGTTGTTCGCTCAATGGCATCTGCCTGCCCGATGAAACCCGCGAGTTGCGCGAGGAAGCCGCCGATGGCGGCGATTTCAAATCTCGAATTTCAAATTTGGAATCGGACGCGCCAGCGTCCCCCCACGGTCCCGATCCGCGACGGCTCTATCCGGCACGCGATCACGCCACACCGCTCTATGTGCAGGAGCAGGGTGCCCGCGTCGGCAAGACCAGTGAACGGCTGGAAATCCATAAGGGCGAGGAAAAACTCGGCGAGGCCAAGGTACGCGATGTTTCCCAACTGGTGCTCATGGGCAATGTGCAGGTTTCCGCGCAGACCATCCATCTGCTGATGGAAAAGGAAATCCCCATCGTGCATCTCTCCACCGGTGGCTGGTTCCACGGCATCACCCATGGGATGGGCATCCGCAACGCCTACAACCGCTCCGCCCAATACGCGGCCGCCACCGATCCGTCGCGCTGCATGACTTTCGCCCGCGAGGTGGTCCGCGCCAAGATCGCCAACCAGCGGGTGCTGCTCATGCGCAACGGAAGTGGTCCCGCCGCCGATAGTTCGTTGCCGGTCCTGACCCGTCTGCTGCGGGAATGCGGCACGACCGATTTTTCGGATCTCTATCAGTTGCTAGGGCATGAGGGGCAGGCTGCGGGCGCGTATTTCGCCGCCTTCTCCACCTTGCTCAAAACCGGCGAACTCGGCGATTTCCACTTCACCTCCCGCAATCGGCGCCCGCCACGCGATCCGGTAAACGCCCTGCTTTCCTACTGCTACGCCCTGCTGGCAAAGGAATGCGCCGTGGCCCTGCTGGGCGAAGGACTCGACCCTTGGTGGGGATTCTACCACCAACCGCGCCACGGCCGGCCCGCGCTGGCGCTGGATCTAATGGAACCTTTCCGGCCCGTGATCGCCGACAGCGTAGTCATAACCGCGATCAACACCGGCATGGTCAAACCCCGCGATTTTTTGACCAATTCCTCCGGCTGCGCGCTCCAACCGAAGGGGAAAAAGGCGATCCTCGCCGCATGGGAACAACGCCTGGACCAACTCCACACCCATCCGCTGTTTGACTACCGCTGCTCCTGGCGCACCACGCTCAAAATCCAAGCCCGCCTGCTGGCCCGGTGGCTGCGCGGCGACATCCCCACATTCACATGTCCCGTCGTGCGCTGAACCACTACCGCAGACACTTTCTCTGCACCTATGACGTGGCCGACGACAAGCGCCGGACAAAACTTTTCGAGGCCTTGCTCGACCGGGGCGAACATGTCCAGTTCAGTGTGTTCCTTTGCGAACTTAACGAACCCGAACACGCCGAACTCGTGGCCCTGAGCCGGGAACTGATTCACGCCGAAGAAGACCAACTGATCATTCTCGATCTGGGATCCAGTGCCGTGGATCTCGGGCAATGTCTTTCCTGCGTGGGAAAGGAGTGGACGCCGATGGTCCGATCCCATATTTTCTAAACCACCTCCTGAGCCCCCGGGGTGGATCTCCGATCCGCCGCGAGAGGTTCCGTGGTCCGGCAAGTCCGGCCACCGCTCGCGCTCTTTGAAATCAACAGGTTACAACACAAAACACCCCGCTTGATTGGGTGCTTGCGGGATTGTGCTTGGCACCCCTCGCAACCGTGCCAAATTTCCCTTGTCCTTCCCCGTTCCCAGGAGAAGGCTATTTCCGCGCCATGCATGGCGCGGTCTCATTGAAGCAAATACCTGGGCCGCGAGGGCTTCGACGGCCGGGTGATTTCCGCGCCATGCATGGCGCGGTCTCATTGAAGCAAATAGCTCGCCATACGGGCAACGTAGCACAACGTAGCATTTCCGCGCCATGCATGGCGCGGTCTCATTGAAGCAGCAGGTCACTTCCGGCCTCCTTTCTTCGCGTGCTTGATTTCCGCGCCATGCATGGCGCGGTCTCATTGAAGCGGCCAGGGCGGGCATGGGCACCCATTGGCCGGGTTCCATTTCCGCGCCATGCATGGCGCGGTCTCATTGAAGCGCACTACGGCTGGCGGACCGGACCGGCCGGATCCTCCATTTCCGCGCCATGCATGGCGCGGTCTCATTGAAGCGCTGCCGGGATGATAGAGCCACTCATGCCCGTTGGCATTTCCGCGCCATGCATGGCGCGGTCTCATTGAAGCATTTTCCCGGTCCGCGACGAAGGGGTTTGCGCGTGATTTCCGCGCCATGCATGGCGCGGTCTCATTGAAGCGATGGCGTATAGGTCGGGAGGATGGCGGTCGGGGCGTATTTCCGCGCCATGCATGGCGCGGTCTCATTGAAGCGACGACTCATGGGGTGGAACCCGCGCCGATGCCACCATTTCCGCGCCATGCATGGCGCGGTCTCATTGAAGCATGTGGTTCAGCGCGTCGTCAAAACTGACATGGCCGATTTCCGCGCCATGCATGGCGCGGTCTCATTGAAGCCTGCCAACTCCGCATCAAGGATTTCGATCTGGATCGAATTTCCGCGCCATGCATGGCGCGGTCTCATTGAAGCGACAAGTTCCCGAAATTCCGGGAAGAAGGTCTCGACGGCATTTCCGCGCCATGCATGGCGCGGTCTCATTGAAGCCTACTGCAACCGGCCGATGCGCAACGGGACGCTGCCATTTCCGCGCCATGCATGGCGCGGTCTCATTGAAGCCCGCCCGGCCCGACCGCTACGAGCGGCTGGAGCCGTTATTTCCGCGCCATGCATGGCGCGGTCTCATTGAAGCCGGCTTGTCGCGCGATCGTTGATCTTGCCGAAATGGGAATTTCCGCGCCATGCATGGCGCGGTCTCATTGAAGCCTCACTCTATCGAGCACGCCGCGCACGTTCCTTGCCATTTCCGCGCCATGCATGGCGCGGTCTCATTGAAGCTTGCCGTCCGCCGCGTTTTCGGTGAGCGTCAGGGTGATTTCCGCGCCATGCATGGCGCGGTCTCATTGAAGCGAAACCGCCGAAGCGAAGCACTCCGCCGAAGCCAACATTTCCGCGCCATGCATGGCGCGGTCTCATTGAAGCCATGAGTCCGGAGGTGTTGCAGCGCGCCGTCAAAAAGATTTCCGCGCCATGCATGGCGCGGTCTCATTGAAGCGAAATGGGATGATCCGGTCCAGAGGGCTGAGCATTCCATTTCCGCGCCATGCATGGCGCGGTCTCATTGAAGCAAACAATTGCATGGCTTCCTGGCTGGCGTTGGCGCGATTTCCGCGCCATGCATGGCGCGGTCTCATTGAAGCGACGGCCTGCCCGCTGGCCAGGTGCCGTTGGCGCCCGATTTCCGCGCCATGCATGGCGCGGTCTCATTGAAGCGCCCTACGCCGGGACCCTGCCAGGCGCGTCGATTTTCATTTCCGCGCCATGCATGGCGCGGTCTCATTGAAGCGACGGCATCGCGAGGCTTCACGCAATACGCGGCGCAATTTCCGCGCCATGCATGGCGCGGTCTCATTGAAGCGTTTCCAACAACGGGGGAATCACTTATCGGGCACCATTTCCGCGCCATGCATGGCGCGGTCTCATTGAAGCAAGCAGATGATGACGGCACCGAGCTACCGCTATGCGATTTCCGCGCCATGCATGGCGCGGTCTCATTGAAGCGCCCTACGCCGGGACCCTGCCAGGCGCGTCGATTTTATTTCCGCGCCATGCATGGCGCGGTCTCATTGAAGCCTGGTTCCGAAAGCCGTGATCCCGGAAGATCCGACGCATTTCCGCGCCATGCATGGCGCGGTCTCATTGAAGCATCGGATTCGGGCCGGGTTGCAAATGCGCGGTTTGCGATTTCCGCGCCATGCATGGCGCGGTCTCATTGAAGCAGATCGTCGAGCATGGCGGGTCAGGCGGTTAGGCGAATTTCCGCGCCATGCATGGCGCGGTCTCATTGAAGCATTTCCAATGCGGCGGGCGGTCCCACCGGTAACGGCATTTCCGCGCCATGCATGGCGCGGTCTCATTGAAGCGATAGGAGCCGGTAGCGGCAGCGGTCTTTGTCTTGAATTTCCGCGCCATGCATGGCGCGGTCTCATTGAAGCCTGGTGCCAGACGATTTGGTCGGCAACATCGACACGATTTCCGCGCCATGCATGGCGCGGTCTCATTGAAGCCCCCGAGCGCATCCATGAACCCGGCGCGGTCCTGCTCGATTTCCGCGCCATGCATGGCGCGGTCTCATTGAAGCGAAGCCTCCGCCACCACGGCGCTTTACGGCGACTTCAATTTCCGCGCCATGCATGGCGCGGTCTCATTGAAGCAAATCGGTTTGACCTCCGGTGCCCTTCAGCCCGTATTATTTCCGCGCCATGCATGGCGCGGTCTCATTGAAGCTGTTGGTCAGGCCGTCGCTTATCAGATAGACCGGACGATTTCCGCGCCATGCATGGCGCGGTCTCATTGAAGCTTGGCATGGGCGGAAATCCACTCGGACGAATCCAGATTTCCGCGCCATGCATGGCGCGGTCTCTTGTCTCTTGATTCTTGCCTCTTGATTCTTGCCTCTTGATTCTTGCCTCTTGATTCTTGTCTCTTGATTCTTGTCTCTTGATTCTTGTCTCTCACTTCTCCTCCGGCACGAACTTCAGGGCCACGCCGTTGATGCAGTAACGCTGGTCGGTCGGGGTGTCGAAGCCCTCGCCGGAAAACACGTGGCCCAAATGCCCGCCGCAGCCGGCGCACAAGACTTCGGTGCGGACGCCTCCGAGGCTGAAGTCTTCGCGGGTGACGACGTTTGACGCCTTGGCGGGATCGAAGAACGACGGCCAACCGCAACCGGAATCGAACTTCTCCTTCGACGTGAACAGCAGCAGCCCGCAGCCCGCGCAATGATAACTGCCGCCGCCCTGGTGTTTGAACTCCTTGTAGGCCTCGCCATGAGGGCGCTCGGTTCCCGCCTGGCGGAGGACGCGGTATTGTTCGGGCGAGAGCTGCGCCTTCCATTCGGCATCGGTCTTTTCGGTTTTCATGACGGTTGGCGTGTTTTCGGTGTCTCCCGGCTTGGACGGCTCGCGGGTTGGCGGCTGCCGTTCGGTGCAGGACACCCACAGCAGCGCCAGCCCCAGAACGGTTAGCGGATAGCGGTTCATCGGCGGCAATCAAGCATCACGCCCGGAAAACACAAGCGCCCGCGCCCGATTTCCCGAAAATCACCGCCACCCGATCACATATCTGCCCGCGCCTGGCACGCCGGTTTCTAACACAAGTCGGCCGCCATCGACCTTGAACGGCACCTCGCCGAGGTCCCGTTGGTCTCCGGCCGCAAGCGCGCGGATCGCCAATGTCGCCGGATTTGCGGCGGGTGCGAGGGATTTCAAATCAAGGCTGACCCGGAACCTGCGGTCGCGCGGATAGGGAAACAGCACCAATCCCGCCGCCTCGCGGTTGATCTTCACGGCGCCATCGGTGGCCACGGACCCGAAATCCACCCAGGTGCCCGGCGGATTGGTGTGGGCGATGAAATCCGCGGCACCTGCCTGGCGTTTGGCATCTTCGTTCGGCTCCGTGGGAGTCGCGGTGACGCCCGTGATCTTGCCATCCTTGCGCGCCACCTTCAGCGAGGCCACCACGATCCGGTTCTTGCCGTCGTCGTTTCCTAACAAACAAAGCCGGTCCTCCCGGAACAATCCGATTGTCAGATCATAGAGTTCGAAGTCCGGACGCACCGACATTTCGTGTGGACCGTCCACGATCACATCGCCCGGTTGCCACTGGCCTGTGGGTTTTGGCAGGGCGTGGTCGCCTTGGAAAGCGATCCGGTCGCTGTTGTCCGCAGATGGATTCGTGGCATGGACGAAACACCTGTAGTCTCCGTTAGGTGGCTCGCCCACCCGCCATTCGTAGGTCACGCGAACCCGATCGCCCCCCAGATAGGCGAAATCCCGCAGCCGCGGTTCGATCCTCGCCGGCGCATTCCGATAGGGCAGGTCGAACCAGGTGCGTGCGTCCGCGAACACATATTCGGGGCACGCCGCGAAGTCGCCGATGGCCGTGCCATGGTTCGCGGTGTGGACTTCCGTGTCCGGGCCTTTTGCCAGGAATCCCCACTGAGGGAGGATCCTGTCTTCCACCCGCCACGGTTCGGCGCGCCAGTTCACCCAAACCGTCAGGCCGTTTTCATAGCGGATCCGCTGGCGTGTGGTGTCTCCCACGGCGAGCGCCGCGCTCGCGGTCACATAGCGTCCACCGGTTTCATAATCGATCGCCACCGGCTTGGAAACACCATACAGGCGCTGCAGCGGATGGACCAGATGGTGTTCTCTAACCGCCGCCTGCACGTTGTGGACATATCGGTGCCCGAGGAATCCGGCATGTCCGTAGGCGACCTCCATCGCCCGGTATTTGTCGAGTTGTTCGATGCTGCCCGCGTCGTAACCGTAGCGCGCTTCATAGCCGCGCCGGAACCAGCGTTCGAGATAACCCATTCCATGGTTGACCATTTGCGGATGGATTTTCAGGAGATCGAAATCCAACAGACAAGAGTGGTCCTCGCCGCCGCGCACCTGGGCTTCCACGCCATCGCAGCGCCCGGCCCAGTAGAAATGGTTGGCGCCTTCGCCGAACAACGGGCCGCCATGGGTGTCGCGCTCGAATTGGAACAACTCGCTGTCGAATTTGACCTTCGCCCGCGCCATGGCGGACATCGGCGCGCCGGGCGCGTGATCGAGCTGATGCCACGGCGGCACACAGGTATGGACATCCAGATAGGCGGCGGTGGTGCCGTAGGCCGCGTGGATCGCGGGTGAGTTCGCTCGGGCGAATCCCAGCGCGCGATCGCATTTCAGCCCGAAACTCTGCACCTTGGTGCCCTCGTTGTACCAAGCCGGCGACGGCGTGCCGTCCGCGCGGATCACCCTCGCCTCAGGATCGTAGGACGGCGCGTCCGGATAGAGATCGATGTAGTTCTCGTGCAGCGACCAAAGATAGCCGCATTCGCTGGCCGCGCGGCCGTATTCGCGCATCGCGGGCTCACCGCCATATCGCGGGTTCGCAGGGATGTGGTCGGGCAGTTTCACGTCATATCCGTAGCGTTGCCAGTCGTGCTGGATGATCACCAGATGGTCCACGCCGTTGTCCTTGAGTTCCCTCAGTTTCGCGGCATCGCCCGCGTAGCCGCCGGCGTGGTGGCCCCACACGTCCAGCATCACCCGCGGCGCCAGCTTTTCCAGATAGGGCGACGGCGCGAATGGAATGTTAGGGAAGACCTCGCCAATGTCCGGCGATACGGTTACAAACCCGGTTTCCGATAGATCGTTGCGGGTGCCATCGGTTTTGAAATCATACACCGCGGTGCCGCTATCGTTTTTGGAGGCATTCGACGCCGTCCAGTCGAGCATCCTCGACACAAACGAGTGCGAGGCCGGCAGATAGCAGACATTGCCCTCGAAATACGGGATCGTCAGATTCCTCCGCAGCGGCACCATGCCCACCCGGCCCAGTGAAAAACCGCCGAAATCGCCACCCTGCGCGGCCACCGAAACGGACAAGGCCTTTCCAACAATCCGCAGGGTCCAGTCCACCCGCCGCGCGCCGCCGGGGAGCGCGTATTCCCATCCGCAGCGCAGCGCGTCGCCGTCCTTCCGCGCTTCTATCAATCTGGCGTCGCGCAACAACGCCGGCGCCTTGCCGCCGCCCATCACGCCACCGCCGGCCGCCGGAGCGAAGGGCTGGCCGCCATCGGTCGAAACCGTCAGGTCGTCGAGCGTCCCGGTCCGCGGCAGACAGATCCATTCCACGTTTCCATCGGCGGCCTCGTAGCGGAACCGCCAGGCGCCGCCCTCGGAAACGAGCGTATTGGCGAATGGCAGCAGGTTGGAAGGAACCACGCCGTTGCGCGGCGAGTTCGACAACGCGGCGCGGCTGACGCCCGCGGTGGCCTGATAGGCGCGGCTGGCTAGAATCCGCGCCACCGGGTCGGCGTCCTTGGCGTTGGCCGCACCGGCCAGAATCCTCGGATTGCCGAAATAGGAAAAGTCAAACGCCGAATTGTTAGCCGGTCCCGGTTCCACCTGCAGGCGCAGCACGATTTCCTTTCCGGCGAACGCGGATAGATCGAACCGCTGGTCGGACCATGCCTCCCCGGCGTGGTGTTTGCGCAACAGCGGGGTGGTTTTCCCGTCGCAATCGACTTCGCAGGAAAAGGTCACGCCGTCGCTCTTTGCGGGCCCGACCTGGCCCGGTCCCATCGCAATGCCGAACTCCAGTGCCGACGCCACGCCGCCCGGCAAAACCAGCGGATACTCGACAAACGTCCGCCCCGGATTGACCCGCCACGGCGAGTGCATCAGCAGCGAGTCACGCCCCGAAACCACACCGGCGGATTGGCAGGAAACACCGGTGGCCTCGTCGAAATGCCCCTGCCATCCGGGCGGCATCCACACCACCTCTTTGCCATACGATTGCCAACCAACGCGCGCCAGGCCGATCTCGGCCAGCTTCGTCTCTCCGGGCTCCAAACGCAGCGCCTCCGCCGCGGACCATCCCTGAACCAACAACGGCATTGCCGCGGCCCAACCTAACACACGTCCCGCGGAACAGGCTCTTGGACCCGCGAATCCGCCGCCTGTGGCATCGCGGTACCCGGAAACACCAAACCAACCTGACAGCCATCCGGCGAGAGATCGTTTCAACATGCGTGTGGAAACGTGCCAAACCGCGGCAAACTTCCATTTCCCTCCGCGCCTGATTCGCCGGCGCGGGCCGGTTCGGTCAGATCCCTAACCATCCGGCCGCGGATTCGAGCGTGGGGACGACGTGGTCCGCGCCATGAAAGGACAATTCCTCGCAGGAAAACCGGCCCGTGGCGACCGCGAGGCAGCGGGCGCCCACCGCCTTGGCGCAGGCGATGTCCTTGGGAGTGTCTCCGATGATGATCGTCTCCGCGGGTGAGAAATCCGTGCCGAAACACTCCCGAGCGCGTTTGAGGGCGATGGGACCCAGTCGGTTGCGGTCGGCGTGGTCGCAGCCGTAGGCGCCGATCCGGAAGTATCCCGAGAGTCCGAAATGGAGCATCTTGGCGGCGGATCCGGGCGCGGTGTTGCCGGTGAGCAAACCGACGGCCAAGCTCCGCGCCTCCAGCTCGTCCAGCAGGGGTTTCACGCCCGGCAGGACTTTGCCCGGAAACCCGCCATGCGCGAGATTCCATCCGAGGCGCTCATGATAGATCGCGAAAAATTCCGCGATGTTTTCGCCGGAGGCATCCATCCCGAAATGGGCGTGTACCGTTTCGACGATCCCCAAATCGGTGCTACCCGCCAGATCCAGCGGCGGTCCGGGGTCGCCAAACCGTGTGATACAGGTTTCCTCCAGCGCCCGAATGCCCGCGCCGCCGGTATCGACGAGCGTCCCATCGATATCAAACAGATAGAGCATGCCCTGCGGCTCCATGTTCCGGGATGGCGGAGAGGTGTTCCGGGCGGACGTCGCGGAACTCACGCGCTCGCGGCCTGGGAAGGTTCGTCGGGAACCTCGTCGGGAACTTCGTCCGGCACATCGTCGATCTCGTCGGCTTCGGCATCGTCGTCATCCGGTTCGTCCTCTTCCATCAGTTCGCCATGGAAGAGATGGAACTTCCGCTTCCGCTGGTGGGCGGGAAGCGGCGCGAGGATCATCGCCAGCGCACGGCCGCTGAGGCGCGCGGGCTGATCCACCTGGGCCATGGTTTTCAGGTCGTTGACGATCCGTTGCAGGGTCTCGAAGCCAAGGTCGCGGTGCGCGTTTTCGCGTCCTTTGAACTGGAGCAGGAAACGCACCTTGTGGTTGGATTCGAGGAAACCCTCCGCACGGCCGAGCTTGATGTTGTAGTCGTGCTGCCCGGTGGAAACGCGGAATTTCACTTCCTTCATCCTCGTGGCGCTCTTCGACTTCTGCTTCTTGAGCTTGGCCTGCTCGTATTTGTATTTCCCGTAGTCGATGATCTTGCAAACCGGCGGATCCACCTGCCCGGCAATCTCGACGAGGTCGAGCCCGAGCATTTGGGCTTTTGCGAGCGCCTCACGGCTGCTCATCACGCCGAGCTGCTCGCCGGTGGCGAGGATCACACGGACTCTGGGGGCGCGGATTCGGTCGTTGATCCGCGTCATATCGCGGTAACGACCCCTGTTTTGGTCTTTCTGTGGCTTAGCGATGGCTTTGTCCTCCAATGGGTGGCTGCGACACGACGCCACATGGAACGGGCAAGCCCTTCCACGCGAGCGGCGCGAAGATAACGTCGGAACGATGGACCAAACTCCAAATCATGAGCGGCCGACAACAACAAGCCCCCGGTTAGACCGGATGCTTGCGGAGATTATTGCTGCGATTCGTTCCATTGAAAAAGCGGTGTTCCCGGATGCTTCCGGGGAAACGCCAGAGGAGGCCGGATGGATTCATCCCTCCGCCGCCGCGCGTTTCTGAAGTCATTGGCTACCGCATCCCGCGCCACCCGGCAAGCCTGAAATTTCCGAAATTTTCGGCGGTTTCCGGAACACCCCGGGATGACGCGTTTCCAAACCCGCCGGGGCTCCGGGTTTGCGCATGCCGCAATGGGGAGCGCCGCCCCGATCTTGACAGCCGACCGCAGGTCTCTATCTTCCCTCCCGCCTTCGGGTCCATGCGGGCTCCGCGGGCGTTCGATAAGCCCACCGCCATGCGCATTTCCGCGATCCTACGATCCTCCGCAGCCGCCATTCTTTCATGCGGCGGCTTTTGGTCCCTCCCGGCATTGGCCGCTGGCCCACCGGCTGCGGATTGGCACCGGCTGAGCGATCCAACCGGACGGGAGGGCGTCGAGGCGCGCTTCGAAGGAATCAAGGACGGGCGTTACCTGTTGCGGCGCAGAAATGACGCGAAGTTGTTTGAAGTGAACCCCGGACTTCTGACCAAGTCCGACCGGCTTTGGCTGGATGCCGCGGCCAAACGGTTGGAATCGGAATTGGCAAAGCTCAATCCGGCATCCGGGCACCCGCTGTTTTCCGGCACGCCGTTCGAGGTTCGCCAAGCCACGGAAATCGCCACCGCTCTCGGGCTGCCGCAGGAATCGAAAACCCGCCACGGCGCGAGTTGGCGGCTCTATCAGAAAGCGGGGGCGTCCTACCGCCTGTTCGGCGCGATGCCGTATTCGCTGGCGCTCTACGCCGACGCCGGCGGTTGCGCCACGTCGCTATCCGCCGTTTTCGCGAACAAGGGTGACTTCGGCAGCAAGGCCGGCGAGGCCGAAAAGCACTTCGAGGGGGGCAACGAAACCACCGAGGAGGCGCTCGAAAAAGCGATCTCCAAGGACGACAAAGCCCTGGAGGACGCCATCCGCCAGGTGCTCGGCGAACCGCGCGTCCAACGGTTCGGCGAGGGCAAGAGCCGCCGCACCCTGCGCCGCTGGGACTGGAACGGACATTCGGTGCTGCTGTCCCGCGAACCCGGCGAATACGTTTCCCTCATGATCGTCCCCGTGGATCTTGCGGAGGCCGACGGCCGCACCGCACGCACCGCCGACAGAACCCTCCGCGAACGCCTCAAGGCCGATGTCCGCCGGGACGCCAACGGCGATGTCTATCTGACCCAGATCCCGATGGTGAACCAAGGTCCGAAGGGCTACTGCGTGCCCGCCACTTTCGAGCGCGCCCTGCGCACGATGGGCATCGAGTCGGACATGTATTTGTTAGCCATGGTCGGCGGCACCGGCATCGGCGGCGGCACCTCGGTTGGAAAACTGTTGGATGCGGTCCGCTCGCAGGTCTATAGCAAGGGACGCCGCACCCGTGACGTTCCGCTCAAGGATCTGCGAGTCCGCGACGTGAAATCCTATCTGGACGAGGGCATTCCCGTGATGTGGACCATGATGGCCGTGGACGAATACGGCAAGATCACCAATGAAAACACCAAGGCCCGGAAAACCGTAACCGATTGGGCCGCCCATGCCGCCTCGCTGAAGACGCTTTCCGCCCCGTTCGCGAAGAAGGAGAAACCGAACGAAAACCACCATATCTGCCTGATCGTCGGCTACAACGAAGCCACCGACGAATTCGCCGTGAGCGACTCCTGGGGCGCGGCATTCGAACGCCGCTGGGTTCCCGCCAAAGTCGCCTCCTGGGCCAGCCAGGGCAGCATTTTCCTGATCCTGCCGTGATGGCGGGGGGCTCCTCGTTCTTCCGGCAAAGGTGGCGCGTTCTCGCCGAGAACGCATGAGAATGGGGCGGAGCATAACCGATCGAGGATGCTCCAATCATTCCCACCTCGTTCCCGTGCGGCCCCGGCGGTGCCGCGCCACCCGATGTACGCCATCCGTTTCTCCTTGCCCGCGGCCGCTTCGACATTCACGCTCCGCGCATGCCAGACCTCACCGCCCAACTTCAGGAAGACCTCAAAACCGCGATGAAAGCCAAGGACACGGTGGCGCTCAACGCCCTCCGCGCCCTGAAAACCGCGCTCACCAACGCCGCCATCGAAAAAGGCGGTCTCGGCACGCCGCTGGATGACAACGAAACCATGGCGGTCATCCGCAAGCAGGTGAAGCAGCGCCAGGATTCGATCGCCCAATTCGCCGCCAACAACCGGCCCGAGTTGGCCGCCACCGAGCAGGCGGAGATTGCCGTCCTGGAACGCTATCTGCCCGCCGCGCTCTCCGCGGACGAGCTTGCCGCCATCGTTTCCGACGCCATCGCGGAAACCGGCGCCACCTCCAAGGCCGACCTCGGAAAGGTCATCAAACTGGTTCAGGCCAAGGCCGACGGCCGGGCGGACGGCAAGGCCATTTCGCAGGCCGTGATGCAGCGGCTTTCCTAACACCCATCCGTCCCGCCATCCAACCGCCCACCGTCCGTGCTGACCTCGCTCCGGTTGTTGGATTTCCGCTGTTTCGAGTCGCTGGCCATCGAGGTGCCTCCGGCGGGCGCGGTGCTGGTGGGCGACAACGCCCAGGGAAAAACCTCGGTGCTGGAGGCGATCTGCGTGCTCGTTCGATTGCAGTCGCCGCGCGCCAAACGGATGAGCACGCTCAACCGGATTGGCGCCACCGGGTTCGGCATCGCCGGGGATCCGTGGGGCGTGGAACGCAAACTCTATCACCCGCCCGAAGGCCTGCGTTTCCGGGTGGACGGCGCGCCGCGCGCCAGCCAGAGCGCCTATCTGGAGGATGGCGGTCTCATCGTCTGGATGGGGAACGAGGACCTCGAACTGGTCCGCGGCGGCGGCGAGTCGCGGCGGCGGTTTCTCGATTTCCTCGGATTCCAACTTGATCCGGGCTACCGTCGGGCGTGGTCGCGCTATCGCCGCGCGCTGAAAGCGAAGAATCTGCTGCTCAAGGACGGCCGTCCGCGCGACGCGGAAATCCTTTCCTACGAGGAAATTTTGATAGACTCCGGCACCGTTCTGATGGAGACCCGCGCCCGCATGGTGGAGGCTCTTTCGCCCCTGGCATCCGCCGCCCAGTGCCGCGTGAGCGGCCGCGAGGAACCTCTCACGCTTCACTATTTGCCCGGCAGCGGCTCGGACCTGCGCGCGGCCATCCTCCAGGCCCGCGAGCGCGAACTCCGCCAGCGCCAGGCGGTGGTCGGCCCGCATCGCGACGATCTCGGCCTCCGGCTCCATGGCATGGCCGCCGCGGATTTCGCCAGCGAGGGCCAGCAACGCACCATCGCCCTCGCCCTCAAGCTCGCCCAAGGCGCCCTGCTCGAACAATCCGCCGGAAAACTCCCGATCTATCTGATCGACGACATCTTCGGCGAACTCGATCCCGGCCGCCGCAACGCGCTGATGCGCCACCTGCCCGATGCCGCCCAGAAATGGATCACCACCACCCACCTCGACTGGCTCCGGGAAACGCCGGAACCGTCCGGAATGGTCCGCCTCAGGGTCACCGGCGGGCAAATCGTCAAATAAATCCGGAAAATTTTTGAAAAACCTGATTTTCTGATTGTCAACCAACCCGGAATTTGAAGAATTCCCGCATGAACGTTGCTGTTCCCTTTCCGCTGATGTTCCGCGCGATTGCCTGTTGCGCGGTTTTGGCCTCGTGCGGGCCTTCTATCAATACCAATGTGGCGTCTCATCCGGTGTCCGCCAAGGAGAGGGATCTCGCGGACCAGATTCTGACCCAGACCGATGGGTATCGGAAGGCGAAAGGCCGCGCTCCCCTGCAACGGAACATGGCGCTCGACCGGATGGCCACGGAGCATTCACAGTTTCTCATGGCGAACCGCGGCAAATTCCGGATTTACGGGCCTAACATAAGTCACTTTGGGGTGGAAAACCGCGCCATGTCAGCCCGCTATGTGTATGGCATGGACCAGATCAGCGAAAACGTGGTGTCGGCCCCAGTGCAAGGACCTACCACCGCGTCCTATCTGGTAGGGCTGTGGAAAGAATCGCCTTCCCACGATTTCAATCTCCGCCACACATGGACCAATACCGGCGTCGGCGTGGCCATCGACAGCGATGGGACCGCATTCGTCACCCAGGTTTTCGGTTCGCGTTCGATGGGGCAGGGCCACATGGCGATGCTCGACAGGTTGAAGGCCCATTGACCGACCATGCCGGATCTCTCGCTGGAACAGACGTTGCGGGAATCGGGCGTTGCCCGCGTGGCCGGGATCGACGAGGCGGGCAGGGGACCGCTGGCCGGGCCTGTGGCGGCCGCGGCGGTGGTTTTGCCAGGCGGGTTTTCCTGTCCGGGGCTCGATGATTCGAAGAAACTGACCGCCGCGAGGCGCGAGGCGCTTTACGACGTTCTAACCAACATGCCGGGGCTGGATTGGGCGTTGGGGATTGCCAGCGTCGGGGAAATCGACCGGCTGAACATCCTGCGTGCCACCCATCTGGCGATGGCGCGCGCTGTTGCGGGACTCGCCGTTCCGCCGGACCATTGTCTGATCGACGGACTGCCGCTGCCGGAGTTCGCCTGGCCGCACACTGGGGTTGTGAAAGGCGATTCGCGCTCGCTTTCGATCGCAGCAGCGAGCATCATCGCCAAGGTTTCGCGCGACCGCATGATGCGGGAGCTGGACCGCGAATTTCCCCAATATGGCTTCGCCAAACACCAAGGATACGGCACCGCCCGGCATTTGGAGGCGCTTCGGCTTCACGGCCCTTGCGGCCACCATCGTCGCTCGTTTCAGCCGGTCACTCAACTCACCCTGCCGTTTGACGGCGCCTGACGGCACGGCGCGCGATTCCCAATGGTTGGGCCGCTACGGGGAGGACGTCGCCGCCGCCTGGCTCAGGGCCAACCGCTGCCGGGTGCTGGCCCGGAATTTCCGCTCCCAAAGGCGCGGCCGGCACACGGGCGAGGTGGACATCGTGGCCACCGAGGACCGCGTCCTGTTGTTCGTGGAGGTCAAAACCCGGCAGGAGGAGACCAAGGTCCGGCCGCTTTTCGCCGTGGACAAGGCCAAGCAGAAACTCATCGAGCGTGGGGCCAACGATTGGCTCAGACGCCTCGGAACCCGCGCGGTCCGTTGGCGGTTCGATGTGATCGAGGTCTATGTCCGCGACGGCCATCCCCCGCGGGTGGTCCGGGTGCGGGACGCATTCTGAAACCGTCCGGCCGCGAGACGGATCGCGGGTTGACAATTCGATCCGCGGCGTGCATACCGCGCGCATGTCGTCCGCGTTACCCCCGAAACCCCGCATCATTGGTCCCAAGGTCAAGATCTGCATCGTCGCGTCCAAATACAACGAGGAATACACCGACGCGCTGGTGGACAACGCGATCGAGGAACTCAACGAGTTGGTCCCGCACGCCCGCATCGACCTGATCCGGGTGCCCGGCGCGTTCGAGATTCCCGTGGCGGTTTCGGCCGTGCTGGAACGCGAAAGCCCGGCGGCCGTGCTGGCGCTGGGTCTCATCATGCGCGGTGCCACCCAACACGGCGATCTCGTGGCCGGTGCGGTCACCGACGCGCTAATGGAACTTTCCCTCAAACACACCCGGCCGGTGATTCACGAGGTGGTCATCGTGGATGACGAAAAACAAGCCTACGCCCGCTGCATCGGCGCCACGCTCAACCGCGGCAAGGAAGCCGCCCGCGCCGCCGCCGCCATGGTGGACGTTTTCCAGGAACTCGACCGCTCGATGCCCCGCGCCACGCCTAACACCCGCTCCAACTCCCGACATGGCTAACCGCCGCCAAATCCGCGAAGCCGTCGTCCAATTTCTCTACTGTGCCGACCTCGAAGGCGGCCCGGAACCCACCGCCGTACGCGAGCCGTTCTGGGATTTCATCACGGAATCCGACCGCCGCAGCCTGCATGTGGCCACCTTCCGCACCGTCGCCCATCTCGCCGAAGGCCGGGAGAACCGGTTGGAGGATTTCCACCAGCGCCTCGCGGTGGCGGCCTCCCATCTCGCGGCCTATCCGGAAGCCGATTCGCTCCGCGGCGCGCTCAACCGCGCCGCCGAACTGGAAAGCGCATGGACGGCGGCCTTCAACGCCCTCGAACGCGAACCGCTGGACGACACCGACAAGTCCCAGGTCGCGGACCGGTTCAGCCGGGGACTAACGAAATTGTTCGCCATCGACCAGGAACTCGACGCCACCCGCCGGCGGTTCCTAACCGGAATGGAGGATCATCCCGCCCTGCGCTCCGCCCTCGAGCCGGTCGCGGGCTGCCTGCGCCGGCTCAGCCGGATCTCCGACCGCATGCGGATGGTCGAACACCCGGAGCATTTCCCCGATCAGGCGAATCTATCGAAACTGCGGGAGTCGATCAGCTCTCTGGAAACCCTGCGCCGCGAGGCCGACCGCACCGTGGACGCGGTGCTGGCTAACAAAGCAATGCTCGACGCGGAACTTGCCGCGGTGGTGGAGAACTACTCGCCGGAGCGCATCGACCCCGTGGACCGCGCGGTGCTGCGCCTCGCGGCCTACGAACTCGCGAAAACCGACACGCCGGTGAGCGTGGTGCTCAACGAGGCGATCGAACTCGCCCGGCGCTTCGGCACCAGCGACTCCCACCGTTTCGTCAACGGTCTGCTGGACCCGCTGGCCAAGCGCCTGCGAAAGTGCTAGTGTAGCCCGCCAAGCGGATTGCCAATTATCCGGAAACTCCTTTGATTGACGATTGAGGATTGACGATTTTTGATTGTTGATCTGAGGGAGCGGCACCTCTACATCCAATCACCCGTTCAAAAATCAACAATCATCAATCGTCAATCATGTCTCTTGAATTGCCTTCTGTAAGGCGGCCTACACCAAGGGGCGGCACCCTTCCTTCACTTCTTCCGATCCGCGAGCGCCTTTTCGATGGCCTTGGCAAGTTCCGGACCGCGGATGTCCTTGTTGCGGATGATCGTACCGGTGTCGCCGTCCACCAGCATCATGTGGGGGATCGAGTGGATCCCGTAGAGCTTGGCGGTCGCCGCGCCCCAGAAACCGCCGTCATACACCTGTTGCCAGGTCATGCCCTTTGACTTGGTTAGAGCGGTGATCTTCTCCTCCATCTGCTCGCGGTCCAGCGAGATGCCGAGCACCTCCAACCCCTGATCGTGATACTTCTGATAGGCGGCGACCACATTGGGCACTTCGGCCAGGCACGGACCGCACCAGGTGGCCCAGAAGTCGATCAGAACCAGCTTGCCCTTGAAGTCGTCGGGGAACTTCACGTCCTTTCCGTCCACCGTTTTGCCGGCGAACGCGGGCGCCTTTTGTCCGGGGGAAAGGTCCGGACCCGCGGGTTTGGCCGGAGCGGCGGGTTTCTCTCCCGGGACCACCGTTACCACCGCATCGGCGGTGATGGAGCTGACTTTCCACCATTTTCCATCTGCCTCGAATGGACGGGACGGCACCACGGTTTCCGTTCTGCCATCGGGTTTGCCGTCGCCGTTCAGATCCAGCCACAGCAGCGGATTGTGCCAGGTGTCGCTGGAAAGCCGCATGTCGCCGGTGCATCCGGCGTCATCCAACACCGCAGGCACCATCCGGTCGCCCACTTTCACCTCGCCCTTGTAGCCGTAGTCGGAGAAATACGACATCTGGATCCGGTTGCCGCCACCCGGCATCTTCGCGTTCATCACATAAAACCCCAACCGGCCCGGCTTCGGACCGCTCGCGAACGGAATCGTCACCATCGCCTTCGCGGAGTGGGTCGTGCTCTTGGTCCCGTCCGGACGCTCGCGGGTGATTGCTTCCAGCTCGATCCCTCCATCGTCGGTTAGATCGCCGTTCGCATTGCCATCCACCCACATTTTGACCGGCTTTTCGTCCTCGAAATCGAGCAGCACCGCGATTGTCGCCGCGGTTTTTTCCGGGCCGATCCGGAACGTGCCATACTGCGGCTTTTTCAAGCCGTCCGGTGCCTTTTTGACTTCCGCAGGCGACTTGGTTTCGAGCCTGATCGGATTGGGCCGGTAGCCGGTGATCAGATCGTGGACACCGGACTCCATGTATTTGAGCGGTGCGGGTTCGTCGGCGAAAACCAGAGCGGTTCCCGAAAGCATTGCCGCGCATCCGAGGCCGGCCCGATGGATGGAAGGGGTGTGATTCATCATGGGAGCACCCTACCCACAACCGGATTGCCGCGCAACCCCGGATTTTATCTAACGAACCGGCGCGGCCGGCGGTTTTTCCTCGCCCCGGATGTATCGCCCGACCTGCCGCAGCGTCCGCACGTCGATCTCGCGCAGCCGCCCCGCATAATCCGGCCCCACATCGAGCGCGAACACATTGCCGAATTTCACCGCTCCCTGATAGTCCGCGTAAATTTTCTCCGCCGGGAGGCACAGTCCGTCGTGCTCCGGCAGCGAGTAGAACCACATCGCGCCGCCCTTGTGCTCCGGGAGAATCGGATAGGTGAACTCGGCGATCCGATAGCTGGACGACGCCGGGCGGTCCATGTGCTTGCCTGCGGCCGATTGGTCGTCCAACGGACCGGGGCGGCCCATTTCGCCAAGCCGGATGTCCGCGCCTTCCTGTTCGCCGTTGTTGAACCCCACGAAACACCGGGGCTGGAACGATTTCACCCATGAGATCGTTTCCCGGTGGCTCAGCCCGCCATCGCCCACCGCGTGGTCGAACCAGATATATTCCACGTCGCCGTATCGGGTTAGCAGCTCCTTCAGTTGGGCTTTTTTCTTTTCCGGATCATAACCGCCGTTGGCCCGGCGCTTGCGGCCGTCCGGAAAGTCCGGCGAATCCCATTCGCCTTCGGAAAAATACAGGGCGAGCCGGATCCCGTGCCGGTCGCAGGATTTCCGAAGCTCCGCCAGAACGTCTCGGCCCAGCGGACTTTTGGTCACCTTGCGCTCCGTGGTGGCCGTATCCCAGAGGCAGAAACCGTCGTGATGTTTGGTTAGAAAAAGGATATAGCCCATGCCCGCCTCCTTGGCGGTGCGCGCCCATTGGTCGGTGTCGCAGCCGGTTGGCTTGAAAAGCGCGATGTCCTTGACGCCCGGCGTCCATTCCTTTCCGGAGAACGTGCTGAAGCTCCAGCAAACGAACATCCCGAACCGCAGGCCCTGCAACTCCTTCACCCGCTCCTCGCTCACCGGCGGCGGCACCGCGGGCGCTTCGGCCGCCCGAACCAGAGGATTTCCCAAAAAACAAACGGCGGAAACGAGCAATGACGGAAGGAAAAGGACGGCTTTCATGGCGAATCGGAAATGACGGACGGGAATCACCCCGGATACGTCCCTCTGAGGCGGATTCTTTCTTCGCCGCCGAACCATCGGCGCGATCACGCGCCCTCAAACCCGCCGCCCGCGGGTGGTAGTCCTGCCTGGATTCGAACCAAGACTAGCAGAGTCAGAATCTGATGTGCTACCATTACACTACAGGACTGTCCGGGGCGATCTCAGCGCCATTTGCCGGGAAAGTCAAGTAGCCTCACTAGGATTCGAACCTAGAATAACGGAATCAAAATCCGGGGTGTTACCATTACACTATGAGGCTGTTGGCTGCGCGGCGCGGGAAATTACACCGCCCGATCCGGGTTTGGCAATACGGATTTGCAAAGAAATTGCGGCCGGCGCGCGCGGACGGAGCGGCAAATGTGTGGCTTGATCGTGGACAGGATCCGCCAGGCTTTGGCGGAGCGGTGTCCGCGGGGTGGGAGCCGCGAATGGAGTTTGGCAGGCGGTCTTTTCCGCGACTGGATGCCAAGGCGGCGGTCTCCGCCGGTTCAGGGTTTGCCCGGATAGGCGGGCTTTCCGGACTCGGCGGCCTTGAAGGCGGCCGGGGTGTCGAGCGGAATGCCGGGGTCGAGTTGGTCGGCGAGGTGCTTGTCGAGCGCGGCGGCGAGGCGGGCTTTGGTGGCGGTGTGGGCCGGATCGTCGGCGAGGTTGGTCATTTCAAAGCGGTCCGCGGACGTGTGATAGAGCTGTTCGGCAGGCCGCCGGAGGAAACGTTCCACCAGCATCAGATGGCGGGGTTTCTCGGTCGAGCTGAACACCCACGAGTCCCAATACGGGTTGTGTTCGTCGGAGCCCATCAGGTGTTTCTCGATATAGATTTTCTCCGGCGAGAGGTTGCGGATGTAGTGCCATTCGCCGTCGCTGACCGAGCGGATCGGATAGGGCGGGCCTTCCGGATAGTTGTTGTGCATTCCATAGACGAAATCGCGGTGGCGTTCGGATCGGCCGCGCAGAACCGCGGCGAAGCTGGTGCCGTCGAATGCGGCGGGATCGGGCGTTCCTCCGGCCAGTTCGATCAGGGTCGGCAGGACATCGGCGTATTGGATGAGCGCCCGCGTGCGGCGGTTTGTGGCCACGACGCCGGGCCAGCGGGCGATGACCGAGGTGTGGAGGCCGCTGTCCCAGTTGGTCCACTTGCATCCCGGAAACTGGGCCCCCTGTTCGCTGGTGAAAAGGACAAGCGTGTCGCCGGACCTCCCTGATTTTTCCAACATATCAAGCAACTCGCCGACCTGGCCGTCCATATAAGTGATTTCCGCGAGATAGCGGGAGAACGACTGCCGGGTGGCGGGTGTGTCCGCCAGATAGGGAGGCAGTTTGAGCCTGGCGGGCGGATAGGCCGTGGCATCGCCCATCACCCAGGGAACATGTGGCTCGGTTAGGGCAACGACCAGACAGAACGGCTGAGCCGCGTCGCGCGAGACAAACTCCCGGACGCCTGCCAGATCGTGCGGCAGGGTGGGTTCGCGGACGCAGTTGTCGTCGAAACCGTGGACCCGTTCGAAGGCATAGACCGAATCGGGTTTGACGTGGGTTTTCCCGGCGATGCCGACGCGGTAGCCGAGTTTTGTGAGATAGTGGGGCATGGCCAGGGTGCCGGGGCGGCTGGTGCCCTGGTTCCAGGCGCATCCGTTGCGCAGCGGCATGCGGCCGGTGTAGAGTTCGGATCGGCAGGGGGCGCACATCGACATGCCGAGGTAGGCGCGTTCGAAGAGCGTTCCCTGGTTGGCAAGCGAGTCGAGGTTGGGAGTTTTGGCGTTCTCTCCGCCGTGGAACGACAGATCGGTGTGGGTGCAGTCGTCGGCCATGATGACCAGCACGTTGGGTTTCCCCATCCCGAGGGAAGGCAAGGCAATAAGGCAGGCGGCGAGGAGCGCTTTCATGAGGAAACGCCACCGTGAGGCCGGTCTGATGGAGCGTCAAGCGCCCCGTGCGGGGGGAGGTCCGCCGGCTATTTCCCCAAATCCAAGGTGAACAGCAGGACCCTTCCTTCGAGCATGCACGGCAGCGCGAGGGTGGTGGTATCCGGCTGATAGAGAAAGTCCGCAGGGCCGCCAACTTCGCCGATTTCGAGTGGCACGGAGATTCCCACACCTTCCTCGGCGTCGAGGTGGGTCAGATAGAGTTTGCCGCCGGGTTTGAAGTCCACCCAGTCGGTGTGAAGGACGCCCGAGGGTTCGCCGTCCTTGGTGAGGATGGCGAGGCCATCGAGGTAGCCGTTCTTGATCGGAAACGCCTCGTCGTTTTCCTCGACGGTACCTTCGGACATGTCCTTTTCCAGTTCGAACGCCCGCACGGAGCCGTTGGGTTTTTCGTCGGCACCCCATTCGGCGACAAGCAGATAGGCATCCTCCGAGGTGATGAAGGACAGGCCGTTGGGGCCTTTCGGGGGCACGTCGAACTTGATAGGCGTCGCCGATTTGGCGGCGATGTCCACCTTGTAAACGGCGTTGGTATCGGTCGCGGAGACAAACAGGGTGCCCTTGGGACCGGCGCAGACATCGTTCAGGAACTTTACGCCGTCCTTGGCAAAGGACAGTTCGAAAGTCTTCTCCTTGGTGGCGGGATTGAAGCCCAGAAGCACATCCACGTCACAAACATAGAGTGTGCCGCCGGTGACCAGCATGCCTTTGGGGGCATTGAGGCCGTCGATGAAATGGAAATCCGGGTCCTCGCCCTTCGGCCCCATCCGGCTGATGAACCCGTCGCCGTCCTTTTCCATCGGCTTGAGTTCCTTGCCGACGTTGGAGACGAAAAGGTGGCCGGAATCTGCGGCGACGCTTTCCGGACTGGAAAATCCCTTGATTTCGGCAACACGGGTCAGCTTGGGCTTGGGGGCGGCGGGTTTCGGGTCGTCTTCGGCCAGGGCGGTGCCGAGAAACGGGATGCCGAGAACGGTCAGAATGAGGGTGGGGGATTTCCGGATTTTCATGGTGTGGTGGGGGTGGCTGGTTGTTGTTTCGCGGCGACGAGGCACTCGGCCACAAAGTGGTTGCACGGGGAGGCGCAGAGCAGGGGAATGGTGGATTCCGGGGAAACGGTGCAAGCGTGTCCCTTGCAGGTGCTCGCCGGGCTGGGAATCAGCGGCTGGGTGGGGGAGATCGACCACAGGATTTTCCGCGCACAGCCTGGACCGGAGGCACAGGTTGCCGCCACCAGCACCTGGGCGCGTTCGTCGTGGATCATTTTCGCCCGGCGGTACATGCCGGTCTGTCGGTCGAGTTTCTCACGCAGGTTTTCAATCTCCAGCGTGCCGTCGCGATGGCTCAGCCACATCCCGAGCGCCGCCGGGTAGAATTGGTCCAGCGCCAACCGGAGGTCGGTGCACGACCGCAGGATCATCACCCACCCGCGCTTCAGGTTGCGCAGGGCTTTGAGAAACCGATACTCGCCGTCCTCTGAAAACAGGGAAATCTGGCGGGCGGACGAGGGGCCTTCGAAGGTCTCCAAACCTCCGTGGTCGGGCAAGGCCGCCAACGAAGCATCCGTGTGATGACTTAATTTGAAGCAATCGTTGGAATCAAATGATTGAATTGAAATTTCCCCGATCCGGTTGACTCCGGAGCGGACGGCTTCGAGCAGGGCGGCGGTGCTGTCTCTCATGAATGGAAAAGCTGTGAAAACGGTTGCATTCTGTTGATTTCAAGCGCCTTTATGGTTCTGATCGAAGTCGTGAACCTGATCGAGAATGACGTCGGCGATGTGAAGTTCGGTACCGATGGCGGACGAATAAAACAACTGTTTGTCGCGGAGATGGTGGGGATTATGGCGAAAGACTTCGCGCTGGCTGGCGGCTGGGCCGACGTCGGGTTCGATCCCGAGCAGCACCGGAATATCCTGGTAGGAATGGAGCCCATCCGAAATGAAAAACGGGACAACCACCACATTTGGCGTGGGAGAAAGCTTGTCCCACTCGGCGATGAACGGTTGTTCTTCCATGTAGGCGTCGCAGACGGCGGCGTAGCCGGCGCCGGATTTCAGGATGTGCTCCACTTGGTCGCGGATGGCCTTGGTGGAATTCTGGTTCAGGCCCGTGCCGTGGCCGGTGATGATGAGAGTGGTGGCCGAGGGATCGACGTCCGGCGCCACCTCGCGGGCTCGCGCCAGAAGCAGGCCGGTCATCGAGGGGTGGATGCCCACCGGCAGACAGTAGTGGAACGTTTTCCCGTCGCGGACCGTGGTGGGTCCGGTGAGCCTGAGTTCGCGGGGGATCACTTCCTGGGTGAAATAGCCCTCGGATATGAAGTCGGGGACCACATAGACCTCATCGGAGTCGATCAGATGGATCGCGTCGCGCATCGAGGGTTCCTCTTTCCAGAAGCAGCAGTGGACTTCCGCGAACAGCCCGCGCGACCGGATTTCTTCGGCGTGTTCGAAGTAGGGCGTGGAGGAATCCGGGTTCTGGGTCGAGCCATGGCCGACGATGAGAAGGGCGGAATGCGGTTTGGGAGCGATGGACATGCGGGTTGGTTTGGAGCCGCAACCATGATGCCAAACGCCGGAAATGCAAGCGAGGGAAGGCGAAACTCTCCACCTCGTGCGGGGGATCCGCGTCCGATCCGGTCCGGCGGGGCGACCGTTGGACATCGCGGCATCGCGCTTGGCAATGGCCTGGGCGTGAACGAGGATGTGTGACCTACCAGATCCGCTTCAGCGCGCGGGCGTGTTCGTCGGCCATCTTGTGGATCAATTTGCGGCGTTCCGGGGTGTCCGTTTTCAGAATTTCCAACATTTTCTCCAGTCCCTCCACCACGTGATGCAGGGATGCGAGGATCATGCGGACCGGCGGCAAGGTTCCCATATAAGGATGGATGAAACGCCGGATGGGGCCGTATTGAGGTTCGGAAAAAATCGCTTCGGTTTGATCGCGGATGTCCGCGATCTGTTCCTTGAGAACGGCGCAGTACACCTTGAGCTTCCGGTCGCTGGCGCTGGCGAGGTTGCCGGCTTCCTCGCCCAACCACTCCATCTCGATCTGCAGCATATCGCGCAGGTCGTTGGCGGCGTAGGCTGTGGTGAGGCGTTTCATCCAGGATTCCTTGTGGGCCTTGGCTTCGGGATCGGTCTCCAGATCGGGATGCAGCACTTTGGCCAATTGTTTGAAAAGCGATTTCAGATCGTTTTTCTTCGCCTCCTCGGCTTCCTGCCTGCGGCGTTCTTTTTCCAATTGGGCTTTGGTGGGTTTGCGGGCGCGGGGCGGCGGCGGCGGGTTCGCCTCGAATTCGCGTTCGGCCGCTTCGATCCGCTCGTGGAGCATGCGCTCGTATTCATGCGGATCCGCCGTGGGATCGAGTCCCGAGAGGTCGATGTTCACGCCCGCCTGCCGCGCCATGGATTCTATCACTTCGCGCATCATGTCGAACTCTTCGGATGCCAGGTTGTCCTCGATCTGGCGGCTGCGGCTCGGTCCGAGATCATCCACGGTTTTTTCGAGTTCCGCGATCTCGTCCGCAGTGAGGCCGACCGGGTCATTCAACAATTCCTGGCCCTTCGCACTCATGAGATCGGTCAGCGCGCCGAGGCGTTTGGGAGTGAGTTTCATGCGATCAACGGCACGTTCCGTGGCGCGGAGGATATTGAGGTTCGCGCGGTTTTCCCGTTCCGCCAGCGGCATGATATCCCGGTTGATTTCCGCAAGCTGTCGGTCGAGTTTGGCCCGCTGGGCGGCCATTTTGGAGCGAGCGGTTTCCAGCTTTTTCATGAGCTTGTTGAACTCCGTCTGGACGGGGCTCAGGGAGGCTCCGCGCTCCGGCACGAGGGTGAGCGAATTCGCCCGTATCCGGGTGGTGGCATCGCCGAGGTCGAGGTTCGGTTCCGGTGTCTCATTCATGGGAAGCGCAGGCTGGAGGCGGGATCGGGTGGTGTCAACCGTTGGTGAGGCCGATCCGTTATTTTGCTTTTCACCAGATCCAAATCAAACACCTGACCCTGGAAACCGCGAATGAACGCGAATGCACACGAATTTGGAATTGAAAATGAACGCGTTCCGACGGCTGGGCCGTTCACCTGATGGGTTGCCCATCCGATCTGACCAACTCATTGGAAATTCGCGTCAATTGGCGTCCATTTGCGGTTCCATCTTCCCTTTTGGGCTGACTGGTCTGACCGGCCGATATTGCGATTGGGACATCTGTCCTCCCACGATTGGGTTCGGGCTTCCGGCCTGGCAACCGTGGAGGGGGTGGTGTTGTTGCGCCGGGGCTATCGACGGCGGGGCGAAAGTGATAGGCTCCAGGGCACAAAACGACCGCTCTAACACGAGAAGCGCAACTCGGGGGAAAACGCGGGGATCGCCGGTTTCGCAGGGAACCATGGATCGTTCCCTGATCTTGCGACGACCCGCCATTTCCTCACCAACCGAAAACCACCGGCGGGACGATGATTTTCACGTTGCCGCCCTTGCGGTCTTCGGTTTCCTCGATGGCGCTGACGAGACCGTCGGTGAACTCGATGACCGTTTTGCCTTTTTCCTCCTGCGTGGCGTAGGCGAAACGGCGGTAGGCCTGGCCGGTGACCGGGTTGATTTCCGTGGTGTAGTGGTTGATCGTCTTGTACTCGATGAATTCCCACGATCCGGATTCCCCTTTCGGGGTCTTGCGGAGGGTGGTTTTGGTGGGCTTGCCGAGGGAGAGGCCGACTTCATCGGTGGTCATTCCGACGGCGACCTGTTTTTCCGCGATGAGTTTCTGGACGGCGAGCTGACGGTCGTAAAGTTTGCGCAGATTGGCGATGAAATCGGGGTCTTTCGAGCTGAACGCCTGCGGGGTGACCCAGCCGGCCACATCGTTGCGGGCACCCTTGCCGCGGACCTTGTAGGCTTTCTCGGTCATGGCCTCGAGCGGGACCTTTTGGTTGACGGCGATCGACCCGACCCGGTTCTTGCCGTTTTTGTCGGAATAGACCGGTGCCTCGCGCACGACGGTGAGTTCGATGGGGGATTTGACCGTTTGGGCCAGATAGACCACGTCCGGTTCGGTTTCGAGCAGGGATTTGCGGGGTTTGGCCGGATTGATCTGAGCCGTCGCGGGGAGGGCGAGGCAGGCGGCGAGCAGGAAAACGACGTGTTTCATGGCGATAAATTGGTTCAACCGCGCGGAAATGCAACCGGCGATCCCTGCTGAGACGAATTCTCCGGCCGGATTATTCAGCCTTTTTTTCGGCGGGAGCGGGTTCTTGTTCAGGCTCGCTGTCCTCATCTTCGCCCTGATCCGCCATTTGCTCGATGGCCTGGCGGATCGACTCCTTGATTTGGTCGGCGTTCTTGGACAGGGTGGCGTTCGGGTGGGCCTTGAAGATCTCGTCGAGCGCCTTGATGGCTCCGTCGGCGTCGCCTTTTTCCATGAAGGGCGAAATGGATAGTCCGAGCAGCACCTGGACCTTCTCGTCCTCAGCCATTTCCGGGTGGGCCTTCATGACTTCCTCGGCGGCTTTTCTGGCTTTGTCGAAGTCCTTGGCGTCGATCAGCGGAGAGACCTTTTCCATGATCTCCTTCATGGCCGGGCTCATTTCGGGGATTTGGACCGCCTCTTCTTTGGGTTCCGGGGGCTCGGGCTTGTCGGAGACGCCGGGAACGCATTTCACCACGCATTTCTTGGTGTCGGACGCCAGATAGATCGCGCCCTTGCTATCCACCGCAACCGGAATGGTGCTGCATCCCTGGACCAGTTCGGTTAGGCCGGTCACTTTGGTGCAGGTCTTGTGATCCTTGTCGAAGATTTTGACGCGGGTGGGGTCTTTCTCGACCGTCACAATCGATCCGTCTGTCAGGGTGGCCACGTTCACCGGGTTGCAGCATCCGCGGAACTCCTCGGGCTTTTCGCCGCGCGCCCCGAACTCCGCGGTTTTTTCTCCGGCCTTGAAAGTCTGGACCTTGAAGGCTCCCAGATTGGCGGCGATCAGCGAGTCCGGTTCCTGTCCGGGGCAGAAATCGAAGATCCCGCAGCAGAGGCGGAACACCTTGGTGATCTTGCGGGAAACTTTAGGCTCCGCTCCGCTCACATCGTAGAAAACAATCTGGCTGCGCTCGCAGTCGCCGACCGCAAGTTCCTTGCCAATAAAATGGGCGTCGGTCGCGGTTGCGACTTCGGACAGTTTCATCTGGCCGGTTTTGGCCCCTGCGGCGTCGAAGACCGCGCATCCGACTCCCGAGGAGACGAGGCGCTTGACCTTCTTGCCGCGGAACTCCACTTCCTTCTGCTCGCGGAGGGTGTTGAACAGATAGATGCGGTCGCCCGAAACGGTCATGGTGGTGGGCGCGGGGGTCATCTCCGCCTTGAATCCGCCGGTTTTCTTGCCGGACGCGTCGTAGGTGAGAACCGTGCCGTCCCCTAGCAGAACGTGAATCAGGTCCTTCGCGTCGGAGGCGATGCAGACCGGCGGCGCTTTCATATCGTCCTGGCCGAAGGAGATGTCCGCCTTGTAGGCCGGGGCATCGGCGAAAAGCGGGGAGGAAAGGGTGAACAGCGCGAGAGCGCCGACAACGTGGGTGGTCGTCTTCATAGGAATGGCCTGCGTGGCTGGCAGGGGTCGATACAATAGCGCCACAGCAAAGGGGATTCCCATGACATAGCATGAATTGCGCGATGTTCGCCATTCCGTGCGGAGTTTTTGTCGGAATAGGGCGTTGTCGGGTCCGGAACTGGGCGGTTTTTCGCATTCGCTGCGCGTGGCTTTGCGTTTTGGAAATGGGGGATTGCCAACCTGAGTGTTAGAGTAATGAATCGCGCCGTCATGCAAGCCTCGATCACACCCCAGTCGCTCCGCCATTCGCCCGATGCCGCCGGATTTTTCGGCAACTATGGCGGGATCTTCGTTCCTCCCGATTTGGAAGCCCCGCTCGCCGAGGTGCGGAAGGCCTACGAGGTGGTTTCGCGCTCGCACGATTTCATCGAGGAACTGCGGCGGATCCGCAAGCATTTCCAAGGGCGTCCGACGCCGGTCTATCACGCGGCCCGGCTCTCCCAAAAACTCGGCAAGACCCAGATCTATCTGAAACGCGAGGATCTGAACCACACCGGCGCCCATAAGCTGAACCACTGCATGGGCGAAGGTTTGTTGGCGCGTTACATGGGCAAGAAAAAGCTCATCGCGGAAACCGGCGCCGGCCAGCACGGCGTTGCCCTCGCCACCGCCGCAGCCTATTTCGGATTGGAGTGTGATATCTATATGGGTGAGGTGGACATCGCGAAGCAGGCGCCCAATGTGGCCCGCATGAAAATCCTTGGCGCGCGGGTGATTCCGGCGACGCACGGGCTGAAAACCCTCAAGGAGGCGGTGGACGCCGCGTTGGTGGCCTACGTTCAGGATCCGGTGAACCAGATCTATTGCATCGGCTCCGTGGTGGGGCCGCATCCGTTCCCGATGATGGTCCGCGATTTCCAACAGGTGGTGGGCATCGAGGCCCGCGAGCAGATTATAGAAATGACCGGGGATCTGCCCGACATCGTCACCGCCTGCGTCGGCGGCGGCAGCAACGCGATGGGGATATTCGCCGGATTCATCGACGACCCGGTGGAAATCCACGGCGTGGAGCCCCTCGGGCGCGGCACGACACTCGGCGAGCACTCGGCGACGATGACCTACGGCACCGAAGGTGTGATCCACGGCTTCCGCTGCTATCTGCTGCAGGATGAAAAGGGCGAGCCCGCACCGGTCCACTCGATCGCCAGCGGGCTGGATTATCCCGGCGTCGGACCGGAGCATTGCCATCTCAAGGACACCGGCCGCGTCAAATATGTCGCCGCCACCGATCGCGAGGCGGTGGAGGCATTCTACGTGCTGAGCCGCAACGAGGGGATCATCCCCGCGCTGGAAAGCTCCCACGCCGTGGCCCATGCGATGCGCCTGGCCCGCGAGAACCCGGAAACCCCGCGCACCGTGCTCGTCAACCTCAGCGGCCGCGGCGACAAGGACATGGACTACCTCATCGAACGCTACGGCAGCGGCGAGGAGTTCGTGCTGCCCTAACCGGGGGCGCAAACGGAGAGTGAGCGATTCGGTGGGGTGTGACTTACCCCGTTATCCGAAGTTCAAGACAGTTTGGACGCTCGGATTACCGCTGAACCGCTGAAAACCGCTGATTCCGCTGGGTTTTGTTTGGCCGGAAAGACGACACCGGATGGTGAATCGGGCACGGCGGATTTCTGGAATGCCGGAACCCGTTGACTTGCAATGAGAAGTGCCGATTCCGAAAACGGGAGCCACTCGATTGGCGGAGGAGTCAACCGCTGAACCGCAGAGAACCGCTGAGGTCGCTGAGAATATCGGAAAACACAGCGCCTTTCAGCGGTCAAACACGCCGTTCCGTGATTGTGCTTCCGATTCCGCAGGATGTTCGTGCAAAAATCCGCCGTGGTGAATCGGGTTCCTGTTGATTTCTGCAGTCGCCATTTCAGCGGCTTCAGCGGTACTCAGCGCTTCAGCGGTCAAATGGGCCCAAATTCAAACTATCAACTTCGGATTCCGGGCTGAAACGTCGGGTTCGGAACAAACCCGCGCGCCAGCCATCAGCAGTTGTCATGCCAAGCCCCGACTCCAACCGGCTTCTGGTGCCCGACGGACAGAACGGGTTTGACACAACCGTCATCTCATCCTATGATCACACCGCCGTGAACGGAGGAGTCGATAGCGTCGGCCGGCGCAAGGGGGTGCGAAGCACGTACAACCCCGACGGGACGGTCGTCTCCCACTTCGAATATCACCAATGATATGATCGATTCCACCCAATTGAGTATCTGCCACGCCGCAACAATGTCGTTCCGGCCACGACACAATCACAAAATGGCATTTGCAATTGTCGCCGCTTTGGCTGTTGGCGTTTCGGTGATTGCCGCACTTTGGTTGGCGTGGAGACGGACCGCCCCCCTGACTATGGTCGAATGTTCGGCGATAGTGAAGGTGGATGAGGAATCGGATCGCGCCATGATAGAAAGCGCGCTACCTCCGCTAGATTCCGATCAAAATGACATGCTTTCCGCGGACCGCCCCGTCGTTTGTGCTAGCGACGGTAATATTGGTAGGTATAAGTTGCTAAGAATGTCTGTGCACCGCGAGTTTGATTGTGATAGTGCTGCTGCCGTGCTCCGGCGTATTGACGATTGCATAAGCGGCTATTGTCCGATGTCCGCGGTTCCCGTTTCTTTCGAACCCAATAGAAGAATGGTCATTCTTCTCAATGCGAAGAATGACCCAGTGGCGTTTGTGGGATCAATGGATTATGAGAATTGGATCTTTGTTTCTCGGGCCTTGAGAATAGAATCCAAAGATATTTGCGCTGTGGATATGCGGCGGAAAGGGTCCTACTGTTATGTGAATGATCCGATATTGTTCAGGCTATTGTTTGAAAGCCCGTAGCTGTGAATGCCTGACGGAATGCGCCATGGCACGCAGCGCGATACTGGTTCGCGATGTGGCCTGACTTCTTAGGTGTCATAGATCGGCAGGCTATGACACTTATGAATCCGCCGCAGCAAGTGCCTACGCACGGCGCTTGCCCCCCCCCTTTTACGAACTTCACCTTCCAGGTGGGATGGAGCGGCCGTTGCCATCGGTTGGTTCGTGGTTCTTTTCCTGTGGGTTGGCTTCTCTGTCGTTGCCGGGAAGAGTAGGTTTATTCTTATTTTTACGATACTCCTCCAGAGCAAATTCCGCTCGTTCCCTCTTTCTCTCAAGCAGTTCTTCAATTTGTCCGGGCCGCCACGTCTCCCATGCCCGCCTCCACGGGTTCTTTGAATCGATGTAATCAAGCCCGCCTGAAACGCTAACCGAGAGATTTCTCTTGGCGCGCGCGGTGTTACCTTGTTCAAGATCAACCAAAACAGCCACGTCCAAACCCCAGCATTCGGCAATGCCTACTCTTTTTCCGTCGACATGCCCTTTGCAGTAAGCAAACAGCAGACTTATAACGAATAGTGTAGCTGAAAAAATAATATAAATAGGTTTCATCACGGTTGTCCGGTCAAGGCTCATTTTGGTCTTCATCAAAGAAAGATGTCATAACGCCCACAAATTGGAAATCCGGTATGCCTTCAGTGCGGCCTTGCACAAGTGTCGGAATCCTCCTCTCCTATCCAGACAACGCGAAACCCAAGCCTCCCCGTCCCTCGGTAGGGTTCAATTGAGCTCCGGCATTCAAAACGCCCGTCTTCTGGATTTGACCATCCGCACCCCCCGCCCCTTATAACTACAAATACCGTCTCGATGTTATCGGTTTCGAGGACTACCGGATCGAGCCCTCCCTTTAGATTCCGCTGATAGACATCCCGGCAAAGCTCGGATACATTTCCGAGCATGTCCCTGAGTCCGAACCCATTTGGGGCTCCCATTCCGACGACTCTCGCAGAAGCGAGCACTCCAGCATCTTCGCCGGTGGCAATGTTCTCGTTGCAGGATTTCAAATATTCTGCCAACCCGACAATTGTCAAAGGGGTCTGTTTTCCGGCTCTTGCCGCGTATTCCCACTGGGCTTCCGATGGCAAAACTGCCCTTCCTGTCTTGAAATGACCGTCATTCAAAACCCTTTGGGTCAACAAGAGAAAGAAACTCTTCAAAGTATAATAATCAATATTTTCCACAGGCAGATCGGCCTTTGCCACGGGCGGCCAGTCAGACGGCCATGGATTGGAAGGAACGGCATGACCGCCAGTTGTGAGGATTCCTCTTACTTTCGCATATTGCTTGTAGGAAACTTCGGTTTCCGAGATCCAGTAGCGGCTTAACTTCACCCTCACGGGATTGGGATCATCGGGATCGCGCAAGGGATGGTTTGGGTCACCCCCCATCAAGAATTCGCCGCCCGGAATCTCTATAAGCACGATCCCGGCGTCGGTCTCAATCCGACGCCCTTTGCTGATCTCCGCGCCAAATGAAAGATCGAAGCCGCCAATGCCAAGCAGAGCAATCAGTCCGGCAGCAAGCTGGCGGAGAGATGAACTGCGTTCCACCAACCGCATGTGCGGAGCGATTGCCGGGGTCTCAATAGGAGTGCGGTGACACATATTCATAATGTTGTTGTTGTTGCCCGATCTGAGTGACTTCAAATCCTGTTGCGACTGGATCAGCACCAGACTTTGTTTGTTGAGCGTGAAAAACCGGATCCTGCGGCTTGGTGCTGAACCGGAAGGGGAAAGCGGTGGCGTTGGCGACCGTCCCGGCGGTCAGGTTACCGAAGGGATCGTATCCGAAATGGGCCGCCAGCATGGCGGTTCCGCTTCCGTTGCTGTTGATGGATTCGCTCACGTTACCGTTTCCGTGGTTGGTTGGGTAGTAGCGGACGGACGTGCCGACGTCAAGTATGGAAAGCAGACCGCCGAATCCGCCCGCGCCCTGGGTGGTTCCGGAGAGGTCCAGACCCCAAAGGGTGACCTTGGAAAGACTCGTCCCACTCCACTCGGCGATCCGGTTCCAGCCGTCGTAAAGGTAGTAGGCGGTCGTGGTCGTGGCTCCGACGGTCTCAGCGCGTTTGACCAGGCGCGAGAGGTGGTCGTATGGACTACCTCATCGAACGCTACGGCAGTGGCGAGGAGTTCGTGCTGCCCTAGCCGGGGGCGCAAACGGAGAGTGGGCGATTCGGTGGGGTGTGGCTGAAACGTCGGGTTCGGAACAAACTACGATGCCCCAGGCCGCAAAGTACGATCAGAGCGTGGAAAACCAACCTAACATCTACGATGTCAAACTGAGAATCGGGTACGATGAAAGCTCGGCCTTTCACACTTCAGAGTGGCGGGAAAGGGAGCCATTGGCGTTAGGGGAATCCCCCTCTCCAGACTGAGAAGCCTTGCCGCGCGAAGCGCTGGGAACTATTTGTCTGGGGGAACTATTTGTCTGGAAAATTGTATTGGGAAATTGTATTGATCACTTGGCAAGGCAACCCTCCAGATAGTCCATTGCGGCATCGAAGACCTTGGCACACTCGTCCTTTAATGGTTCGGCAAACACGCGGTCTTTGGGCAGCGTCAGACCCAGGAACATTATAAAAGGCTGAACCTCATATTCGACTGTGCCCGGAATGATCGGATACTCGGGATTAATTCGCATTATGAGACCATTCACCCTGTCATGCTCGTCCGAATGCTCCGGGAATGCTTCACCGTCGGTTTTCCTGAGCTTCTGGAGCAGGGCACGGTTCATGCTTTCGGGGTTCCATTGCAGGGTTCCCGAATATCCCTCACGATCATCATTGAGGCAACTGAATTCGAGAAAGACATCCCCGTTCCAAAAAAGCCTCGTCTCGACCTCCAAGTCTCCTCCTTGAAGGCCGAACCACGCGCCAACTTGCCCGGTCTTCGTGACGCGGGCGATCATTTCCTTGCCAATTTGACGCGGGAATTCGTCCCCTTTCAGCAGTTCGGGGCGAAATCCGCTCTTGAGAAACCTGGCTCTCAATCGATCCACGAATGCCTTTTTGGCGGCCAGGAATTTGCCGGCTTTACGGTCGGCTTTCCAATCCAGAACGAATGGCTCTGACGGGTACTTGTCCCAGTTGAAAATAACGCGACAAGTTTGCGGAGTATTCTGCTCGTTGAAGGCACCCAAGTCGACATCAAGCTCGCACGGGACACCCGGAGGGATATCGTAATCCCAGCACCATCCATGCCCGGATGTTTCGACTCTCTCCCACACGCCGTTCTTCAGTATCTGGAACTGAATACTGTTAGGATGATATCGCTGGCCCATCGGTCGTTCAAAACAATCTATCTTCAGCGGCTGCTTCCCATGATGGATGAAAAGGAAGCGCCCTTCGTAGTCCTCAGATTCATGCGAAGGGCGGATCTCCAAGGCGCGGACCTCCACCTTTGCGGGCGTGGTTTGCGTGGCATGTTGCTGCTCATCAGCGCCACCTATTCCACTACCAAGCAGAACGACCATCATTACGCGAACCGCGAATGCTTGTTGTGAGCCCCATGTTAACGATGATTCCTTATTCATAATTCATGCGCAAAATGATCCTTGATTCGTTCAACTGATACATTGTGGATAAGCATATCATCCCCAACGATGGAAACCTGGCCATTCTTAATTGAGTGGGCTGAGAAACTGTATTTGAGTAGACTGCGCTTATGAACAACATGAAGCCAAAGTCCAGCGCCAACTTCTTCTGGCCCAACCGTCCCAATTCTCATTCCCTTCTCTTTAAGGTGGACAACCTTAATGAGCTTTCCGCCATCGAATATTGCCACTGACCGTGCCTCAGATAGTTCCGCCAAGAAACGTTGAACAGAACCATCGGTAGGTACCTCTGCGCGGGCAGCGAGCGAAATGGCAATAAATCCAATAGCGTGCAGGATCCGCCTGAGAGAACTCACAAGGCGGATCCCGGAATAGCGAAAGTCTATATGTGTCGATTTCATTTTGAGAAAAGAGATGTGGGCTAAGCGTCCGAGCTTGTAGAATTCATATCTGTATAAATACACCATCTAATGAGTTTTCAATGTCCGAATGCGCTAAACTATCGGACCAGGAGGTGGAGGTGGTGGAGGAGGCAGTGCTGGTATGGGAGGAACCAACCCCTTCGGAACCGGAGGAAGCTTATTGGGATTTAGCGGGCTGGTTTCCTTCTCTGGAAACCAATCGGGAATCTGATCTCGGAGCGGCCCTGGCACGTTTATCCAATCCCAGGGTGTCGTTCGGGGAAAGTAGATCAATTTCAAGACAATTGAGAAATCACATTTTTTTGCGTTCTCACCGAAATTCCATCTGACGCCACACCCAGCGTTTGCTCTCTTCATACATGCGTGCTGCCCATTCGTACCTGCCTGTTTGATAGCGTAGGAGATTGCAACCCGCTTGGACTTCCCATACCCAATTCCCACGCCAACTACCGGGGCGTCGCAACCGAAACAAACAGGCGGCGGATGACCCCAATCGAAGCACGTTCCTTGCATTTCACATTTGCACTCCCAACCAATCAACTGCTCCAACACGAACGCTCCGAGGTAATCCCATTTCGTACCCCCATCATTCCCCACAAATTCATATAGGTTTATCCCTCCGTCTTCCCCGATCGGGTCCCTGCTCGGCCATCTTCCGGTGAGGGGGTCATACCAGCGATAGCCGTAGTAGAGCAAGCCTGAGACCGGATCCTGCGGTTTGGTGCTGAACCTGTAGGGAAACGCCGCGGCGGTTCCGCTCGTCCCGGCGGTCAGGTTGCCGAAGGGATCGTATTCGAAGTGGGCCGCCAGCATGGCGGTTCCGCTTCCGTTGCTGTTGATGGATTCGCTCACGTCGCCGTTCCCGTGGTTGGTTGGGTAGTAGCGGACGGACGTGCCGACGTCAAGTATGGAAAGCAGGCCTCCGACTCCGCCCGCTCCCTGGGCGGTTCCGGAGAGGTCCAGACCCCACAGGTAGACCTTGGAAGGACTCGTCCCACTCCATTCGGCGATCCGGTTCCAGCCGTCGTAAAGGTAATAGGCGGTCGTGGTCGTGGCTCCGACGGTCTCCGCGCGCTTGACCAGGCGCGAGAGATGGTCGTATGGACTACCTCACCGAACGCCAGGGCAGTGGCGAGGAGTTCGTGCTGCCCTAGCCGGGGGAGCAAACGGGGAGTGGGCGATTCGGCGGGGTGTGACTGAAACGTCGGGTTCGGAACAAACCCGCGCGCCAGTCATCAGCAGTTGTCATGCCAAGCCCCATCTCCAACCGGCTTCTGGTGCCCGACGGACAGAACGGGTTTGACACAACCGTCATCTCATCCTAGGATCGCACCGCCGTGAACGGAGGAGTCGATAGAGTCGGCCGGCGCAAGGGGGGGCGAAGCACGCACAACCCCGACGGGACGGTCGTCTCCCACTTCGAATATCACCAATGATATGATCGATTCCACCCAATTGAGTAACTGCCACGCCGCAGCAATGTCATTCCGGCCACGACACAATCACGAAATGGCATTTGCAATTGTCGCCGCTTTGTCTGTTGGCGTTTCGGTGATTTCAGTACTTTGTTTGGCATGGAGGCGGACCGCCCCCCTGACTATGGTCGATTGTTCGGCGATAGTGAAGGTGGATGAGGAATCGGATCACGCCATGATAGAAAGCGTGCTACCTCCGCTATTGGTTGGCGTGCTGGTTCATTGTGACCTTACAGCTCAACTGGGCATCCAGAAGTTCCGCGGGAACGGTGTCCTCCAAATAGTTCCTTAGAGCGGACCAACTGAATCCTCCGCCGTATTCAATCCACACGTCCACGACACGCCCCGGCTCTTTAACGGCACACAATGCTTCGTAACTGGAAATTGCGGACGAAGGTATCGATTTTGCCCACTTAAATACCTTGAATGGCTTATTTAGGTCGATCTTCCGCGTTATATTCGAGTTCGGTTTCATCTCGACAAAGCGCGCGGCAGCCGCGTTGTCGCCAATTTGCGGCAAAATTGATTTATTCTCCAAAATATATTTCCGATCAAAATCATATGGGCTAACATCAAGCATAAACACAATTTCCTTGTCAACATAAACAGAGTTCCTTCTATTATTGGTGATTCTAATCGTCAGAATATTGGATTTACTGACTTCAACATCCATTGTTATCCCATCGCTTGTGTCCGATGCCTTCATGAATGGTTCGTCTTTGGATTGTTCATGAGAGCATGATGAGCCAAGTATACACAACAATGTAAGAATCCGTATTATAAATGTCATCATGGTGTATTTGCTGTTTTGCAGAGAGGTTAAGGGAGAAGATCGCTCTTGAAATGATCGAGCATCGCCGCAGCCATGGAATCGGTTATGCTGCCCATTGTGCAATCGCCAGCCATGCAAGAACTCCATACCGCACCCTCTAACGCGTGTTGAAAATCAAACCCTTCGGTCTTATATGCCTCTCTGCTCGGCCATCTTCCTGTAAGCGGATCATACCAGCGGTACCCGTAGTAGAGCAAGCCTGAGACCGGATCCTGCGGTTTGGTGCTGAACCTGTAGGGAAACGCCGCGGCGGTTCCGCTCGTCCCGGCGGTCAGGTTGCCGAAGGGATCGTATTCGAAGTGGGCCGCCAGCATGGCGGCTCCGCTTCCGTTGCTGTTGATGGATTCGCTCACGTTGCCTTTTCCGTCGTAGGTCGGATAGTAGCTGACGGACGTGCCGACGTCAAGCATGGAAAGCAGGCCGCCGACGCCGCCCGCCCCCTGTGTGGTGCCGGAGAGGTCCAGACCCCACAGGTAGACCTTGGAAAGACTCGTCCCACTCCACCCGGCGATCCGGTTCCAGCCGTCGGAAAAGGTCATAGGGGGCCGGGGTCGTGCCACCGACGGTCTCCGCGCGCTTGACCAGGCGCGAGAGGTGGCCGTAGGTGTAGCTGAGGGTAAAGGCTCCGACCGTCGCCCCGACGAGCCGGTTCTCGGTGTCCCATTGGAGCCCGGTCGCCCCGGTTGGCGCGGGAACGCCTGGAGCCTGCCCCGCCGCTCCCGTGACCGGTCCTTGTGTCATGTTGCCGCCCGCATCTTGGCTCCGGAGATCCGCTATCCACGATCATCTATCCACCATCTTCCATCTCGTTGGCGGACTTGGTGTCTTGGCGGTGAAATTTTCCGGCTGGGGTGAGCTTGGAATGCCGGCGCGAGACGCACCGGCAACGGACTGGGGCGAGACGCGCCCAGCCACGGGGGGCCACGCTCTCACGAGCGCGGCTACGGGGCTTTTTCATCTTCGATCCACGATCCACGATCTTCAATCTCGTTGACGTCTTGGCGGTGAAATTTTCCGGCTGGGGTGGGAGCCGGGTGGCCACGCTCTCACGAGCGCGGCTTCGGGGCTTTTTCATCTTCGATCCACGATCCACGATCTTCAATCTCATTGACGTCTTGGCGGTGAATATTTCCGGCGGTGAATATTTCCGGCGGAAAGTTGATCGGGACGGAGATCCGTTTCAGAACTACGGGAGTGTTTTGGCACTGTCCGGCGCAGGGTTCCATGGCGGAAAAGAAGTTCCGCGCATGACCGTGCCGGATGGAAGAGCCTTCCGGCTGGGATTTCGTCTTTACCGAGCCGATTTACACGTCTCCCAACCGGAAATAATTCGAGCCGCTCGCGATGGGATCGAATTATTTCGGCCCGGAAGCGTCTTCCGACGGGAAATAATTCGGTCCGAGCCGACCGGGACTGAATTATGAGAGGTCGGGAGTGATGTCAAAGCCCTCGGAATTCGGTCCCGCCGCGCCCGGATCGAATTTCCATCGGCCGGAACACGTGTCACGGGTGCCGATAATTCGGTCCCGATGCGTCGGGACTTGATTTTTTCCCGCGGGTAGGGATGCTCGACCGCAACGGAAGGACGAAATGAAGAAACTGCGCGGCATCCATATCCTCAAACGGGGCGAACAATTTCTCTGTTGCTGGAAAGAACTGGCTTCGGAAGATACGGTGTTCTGCGGAATCGGCTACCGGGACCTCGAAACCGACGTGGAGAGCGTGAAGTCCGCTCGGGAAAAGGTGCGGGCGGCCGAACTTCTGCTCGACGCGCTCCGCCTGGAGCGCGATCGCGTGGAGCGGACGCTCGCGGACCGTTTGATCCAGGTGGCCAGTGGGGTGAGAGGCACGCCGGGGTTTGGCGAGGATTGCGGGTTCTACAGCGCGCTGGGATTCATCCCTCACAGCGAAAAACGCAGCGGACGCCCGAGAAAGCCGAAGACTCCACCGAAACCGGATCAGAACGCCTGAGCTCAACAATGCGGTAGGTAAGAGCAAGCACCGCGCGGAGCGCCATCCGTGCGAATCCGTGCAATCCGTGGTTCGAAAACCCTGAACCCAAAGACCTGGAAACCACGGATCACACGGATAGACAGGATAAGCGCAAGCAACACGCGGAGCGCCATCCGTGCAGATCCGTGGAATCCGTGGTTCGAAAACCCTGAACCCAAAGACCTGGAAACCACGGATCACACGGATAGACACGGATAAGAGCAAGCAAAGCGCGGAGCGCCATCCGTGCGAATCCGTGCAATCCGTGGTTCGAAAACCCTGAACCCAAAGACCTGGAAACCACGGATCACACGGATAGACACGGATAAGAGCATGCAACACGCGGAGCGCCATCCGTGCAATCCGTGGTTCGAAACCCCTGAACCCAAAGACCTGGAAACCACGGATCACACGGATAGACACGGATAAGAGCATGCAACACGCGGAGCGCCATCCGTGCGAATCCGTGCAATCCGTGGTTCGAAAACCCTGAACATTACAGCGGCTTCAGCGGTACTCAGCGCTTCAGCGGTCAAATGAGACCACATGATACCTTTCAATTTCGGATTTCGGGCTCAATCGACAACCGTCAATCCATGCCCCCCTCAGCCAGTGCTGCTTCTTCCATCCCCTTGGCGATCTTCGCGGCTTGGCGGTGGATATTCTTTCGGCCGGCGGGGGCCAGGGGAGCCACGCTCTCACGAGCGCGACTACGCAGAAGACGCAAGAATGCGCTTCCACGTGGCCGGCACCGTGGCGGCCACGCTCTCACGAGCGCGGCTACGGGGCTTTCTCATCTTCGATCCACGATCCACGATCTTCAATCTCGTTGACGTCTTGGCGGTGAATCCATTTCCGGCCGCATTTCCGGATCGACATCCGGCGCGGGTGGCCTAGAGGTACCGCCCGGCAATGAACCCGATTCTCCGCTTTGAAAACATTACCCGGCGTTTCGGGACCTTCACCGCTGTTGACGATGTCACCATCGACATCGCGAAGGGCGAGACGTTTTCGTTGCTAGGTCCGTCGGGTTGCGGAAAAACCACGCTGCTGCGGATCGCCGCGGGGTTCGATCGGCCGGACGCGGGCCGCGTGCTGCTGGATGGAAACGATATCACCGATCTGCCGCCCGACCGCCGGCCGGTCAATACGGTGTTCCAGAACTACGCGCTGTTTCCCCATCTCAACGTGCGGGACAACATCGCGTTTGGGCCGAAAATCGCCGGACAGGATGCCGCCACCGTGCGCCGCGAGGTGGACCGGATGCTGGAATTGGTCGATCTGACCGCCCACGCGGAGAAGCGCCCGGCGATGCTGTCCGGCGGCCAGAAGCAGCGGGTGGCCATCGCCCGGGCGCTGGTGAACAAACCGCAGGTGCTGCTGCTCGACGAACCGCTGGCCGCGCTCGATCTGAAGCTCCGCCAGCGGCTGCTGGTGGACCTCGACGCGATCCATGACGAGGTGGGCATCACATTCATCTACGTCACCCACGACCAAAGCGAGGCGATGTCGATTTCCGACCGCATCGCGGTGATGAACAAGGGGGTGATCGAACAAACCGGCACGCCGGTGCAGATCTATGAAACCCCGCGGACCTCGTTCGTCGCGGCGTTCATCGGCGACACGAACTTTCTGGACGGCCGGATCATCGGCGCGGTGGACGATCGGTTCTCGCGCTGCGCGGTGGAGGATTTCGGGACGATCATCATCGACAACGACAAGCCGGTGAGGATCGGCGACCGGATCGACCTCTCGCTGCGGCCGGAGAAGCTGATGGTCAGCCGCCAGCGCCCGGATGCGGGGCCGATGGACAACGCGGTCCAGGGCATCGTGGAGGACGTGATCTATTTCGGATCCAGCACCCGCTACTGGGTGCGCTGCGGGGCGTGGAAACTGTGCGCCGAGGTGCAGCACCGGACGTTTTTGCTGGATGAAACCCCGCCGGTGTGGGGGGATTCCGTGTGGCTCCGCTGGCATGCCAACGACGGCTATCTGTTGGAGCAATACGACGCTCTGGACGAGGATCTGCTCACCCTGCCGGAAGACTGACGCGATGAAAAATTCCCGGCGCGAATGGCTTCTGACGTCTCCCAGCCTGTTGTGGCTGGCGGGGTTGGTGCTGGCGCCGCTGCTGATCGTGTTCGCCATCGCGTTTCGCCCGGCGCTTCCGGCCGGAGGCATCGGCGAGGGCTGGAGCTTGGATGCCGTCCGCGCGCTCGTGGATCCGGTCTATCTGGGGCTGCTGGCGAACACGGTGGCGGTGAGCGCGGTGACCACCGTACTGTGCATCCTCGTGGCGCTGCCGGTGGCGCTGGCGATGGCCCGGCTGGCGCCGAAGTGGCGGTCGCGGGTGTTACTTCTGGTGATCGTGCCGTTCTGGACGAATTTCGTGATCCGGGTGTTCGCGTGGCAGCAGATCCTACACGCCCAGGGCGCTCTGGCCGAGGCGCTGCGCTGGACGGGGGTGCTCGGTGAAAACGATCGTCTGCTAGGCAACTTCGCCGCGGTGGTGCTGGTGAGCGTCTATACCTATCTGCCGTTCGCGATTCTGCCGTTGTTCGCGGCGGCGGAGAAGTTCGATTTCCATCTGTTGGATGCCGCCCGCGATCTTGGGGCGCGGCCGTTCCGTGCCTTCGTTTCGGTGTTCATTCCGGGCGTGCGGCAGGGGATGGTCACCGCGCTGCTGGTCGTTTTCATCCCGATGTTGGGATCTTATGTGGTTCCGGACATGGTCGGCGGCACCGGCACGCAGATGCTGGGAAACAAGATCGCCCAGCGGAATTTCAACGACCGCAACCTGCCCGAAGCCGCCGCGCTTTCCGGCGCGCTCACCTTGCTGGTGCTCGTTCCGTTTTTCCTCCGCCGCAGGGACGCCGAGCCGTCCGCCAACCCCGAAAAAGCCTGAACCGCCGTGCGCCCGAGCCGAATTCCCACCTCGATCCTGTGGCTGACACTGGTGTTTTTCTATCTGCCCATCGGGTTTCTGGTGATGAACTCGTTCAACAGCTCGCGCTTTGCCGCGAAGTGGGGCGGTTTCAGCCTGCGGTGGTATGAGCGGCTAACGGAGCGCGCCGATATTCTGGCCGCGCTCGGCAACTCGGTTAGGGTGGCGGTGGTGGCGAGCCTCGCGGCGATGGTGTTGGGCACCACGGCCGCGCTGGTGCTCCACCGCTACCGATCGAGGCTGCAAAGCGTCCACCGGGTGCTGGTGGCGGTGCCGCTGGTGCTGCCGGACATCCTGATGGGCATGAGCCTGCTGCTGCTGTTCGTTTCGTTAGGGGTGGCGCTCAATCTGGTGACGGTTACCGTGGCGCATGTCACGTTCTGCATCAGTTATGTGGCGCTGGTGGTCCAGGCGCGGCTGCAGGACTTCGATTTCACCATGGTGGAGGCCGCGCGCGACCTCGGCGCCAGCCGGTTCCAGGCGTTCCGGAAGGTCACGCTGCCGCTGCTGGCCCCCGGCATCCTCGCGGGCGGATTGCTGGCGTTCACGCTTTCCATCGACGACTATGTGGTCACGTATTTCGTCAAAGGTCCCGGAGCCGACACCTTGCCCACGCTGGTCTATTCGATGATCAAGAAGAGCCGCGATCTGCCGGTGATCAACGCGCTTTCCACCCTGATGCTGATCCTCACCTTCGCGGTGGTGGCTCTTTCCCAGCGCCTCGTCCGTCCGGTGGGAAGCTGACCGGCGGCAGTTCCCGCGAGCAGGCCGCGCGATACCTCACTTCGCGGATTCCGGGTTAGGCCGGGTATCGGGAAAGCCCACGACCCGCGGCGTCCGGACGCCCGGTTGGGTGAAAACGAAAAACAATCCGCGCGAGTCGGGCGTGTTGTGCCACCGGGTTTCGCAAAGCGGATAGGTTTTCGGGTTTTCCGGGAGCGTGTAGGTTAGATTCACTTCGTAGTCGTCGTTTCCGGATGCCGGGCTGTCGAGGATCGCACGGGATTGGGGGGCGAGCGCGATGCCGCGATCTCCTAACCGGCCGTTGATCCGGTTGGGGGTGAGGTTGAACCAGAGCATCTGGCCCTTGTGGAAGACGTCCGCTCCGGCGTTGATCACCTGGAGCTTCACCGGCACGGCCCGGTTCGCGGGATCGGCGGTGACGAGCAAATAGAGATCGGTCACGGAGGCGGCGACCTTGGCCGAGGGCGCGGCGGGATCCGCCGGTTTGGCATCGCTCGGCGCCTGGGCAAGCATCCGGAGGGTGATGTCGCCGGACGGCAGCGGATAGACAGGGGATAGGTTCATGCGCGGGAGTTCGACCGGACGGCTGGACGTTCCATCGAAGAGGAGGAGGGTTTCCGGGGCACCTTCGGGCGCAGCCAGGAACAGAATCCGGCAGGTGCGGTCCGGCGCGGCGCGCAGGGTTGCGGCGACGGCGAGGAGGAGAAGCGGGATCAATCGGGCGTGTCGCGGCATGGAAGGTTAGATTTCGGATTCCCCGAGCCAGCGCAGCGCGATGATCCGGTATCGGCGGCCCAAGGCCTGGTTGATCGGGTGTTTCGGCAGTCCGTCGCAATCCGCGGCGTCCGACGGATGGACGAATTCCCGACCGCGGCTGACCACCGCCTCGCACACGGCGTGCGCGAGGACGGAGCCCGCCGCGTCGCGCGCCTCGCCGTAGGCGCGGATCGTGAACGTGTCGTCCCTAACCGTGAGAACCGGAGCCAGCGGACGCAGGACATCGGCCTGTCGGGTCCATCCGGGGAGCCCGTAGGTGCAGTTGCCCGCGGCGGCGGCGGGGAACCGGTATTCCGCATCGGCGGACGACGGCGGGGTGGGGGATGAGGTGTTGGAAATGACCGAGGTGATGCCTTGATAGGGATTGTTGGAGTGGGATTTCTCCAGTTCGTTCAGGGCGGTCTGCACCGCGCCCGCAAGCGCCAGGTCTCCGGATGACAACTGGCGGTTGACAAATTCGGATAGGGAGAGGAACGGACCGCGCAGGCGGACCTGACGGACAATCCGTTCCGCGAGTTCATCGAGCATTTCCGTCTCGAACTTCCGATAGCCGGTGAACTGCGCCGCTTCGGGAAACGCGCCGGAACTCCCGGCATCCGAGCACTCGGTATCGCCGGCCACGGTGAAGCGCGACATCGCGTGGTCGGTATTCTTCGAGAGCGCGACGTTCCACGAGGTCCCCGATTCGGATAGATAAGGGATCCGCCGGCCGCGCGCGTGGCCGAGGAGCGCCCGCCAGGCGGGAACCGAGGTTGAGTTGACGTTGAACATCCCGGCAACCTCAAGACGGGAGGCGATGGTTTGCCAGGAGTCCGCCTTGTTGGCATGCTTGGCGAAAAGGCCGGCGGTGGACCCGGTGGCGAGCGCTTCCGCCCGGTCGGCTGCGAGCGGCTGATAGGCCGGGTTCGCAAGCGGTTTGGCGCCATTCAGAAACTCATCGTAGGTTTTCTGCAAGGTCCCGTCCCTGCCGAATCCGGCGGGATCCCGGGTGATCGATGAGAAAAACCAGTCGTCGAACAACAGGTGGTTCGCGCAATACGAATCGTCGTGTTGGAGATTGGTTGCCAGGCCGGCGTCGGCGGCGTTCACGACCGCATTGGACGGAATCAGCGGGCTGGCGTCGCTGTTTCCTATCAGATTCAGGGCGAACGGCGGAATCGGGTTCTCGTACCGCAGATCCCAGTGCTGGAGTTCCATCAGGGATGCGAGCGGACGGGTGGGCAATTCCGCGATGACGCAGCGAGACAGGCCGTCGGCCTTGGTGAATCCGGTGACGATGTAACCGCGCCCGGTGGTGTCGCTTTGGTTAGGCAGCAGGCTGTCTCCGGCGGGCGCGAGGCGTTCGAAACTGTAGTCGAAGGGCGAATTCACCGGGTTGCCCGTGCCGGTGTAGTGCCGGGCGATGCTGACTTCCGCGACATCCTTGCCGCCCATCGCGGTGTAGTTGACGAGCGGGCTGGATTGCACGAAGCCCTTGGCCGGGATGTGCGTCCTGCTGGCCATCCTGGCGCCGAAGATGGTGGTTAGAAAAGGCGATGGCGAGGAGGTGATGGACGAAAGCGGCGGCGATTCCGCGAGGCCCTTGATCGCCGGATAGACCTCGGAGGCGACCTTGCGGGTGTAGATCATCCGATAGGCCAGGTGGCGCGCTCCGCCGTAGGACATGTCCAGATAGATGCCGACCCCTTCCGTGGTGGTGCTTCCGCCGGGAGCGTCCATGTAGGCGGTATCGAACTTGACCTCTGCCCGCAGCGTCGCGCTTGCCGGGAACACCGCTGATCCCGCGGCCGATTTGATCGGAAAATAGTGGCCGGCTTTGCTGCGGTAGCCCGGTTGTAGGGCGAGGGCGGCGCGCGATGACGGAACGGTCGTCTCGGACGGGCTGAAGACGCGGGTTTCGCCCGGCCTGAGGGTAAAGGGAGCGCCGATTTCATAAATCAGGCGGTCGGATGCGGATAGAGCGGCCGTATAGTTTGTGCTTCCGGTTGTCAGGCACGAAGTGGGGCAGGCGGTGCCACCCACGCTGTAGGTGAGCGCCACCGGCAGCGGCTTGGGGATCGTGAACGTGAGCGGGACCGCGGAAAATGTCATCTCCACATTGTAGGGATTCCACATGGTGACTACCGGCGTGAGCAACAAGCGGGGTTCGTAACCGTCCCCGCTCTTCGCCGACCAATGGGAGAAAACCCACTGGATGCGTGCGATCACCGGCAGCACGCGGACGCGGTGGAGGAAGTTGAACATGTCGCCGTCGATCGCGGTGGATACCGGAACGATCTTCGCATTGCCGGCGGGCGTGATGGTGATGCCCTTGTCCCGATAGGCGAGGATGTAGTCCTTGAGGTGTTCCCAACTCGCGACCGCGCCGTGTTGATAGATCGGCATCATGCCGGTGTTGCCGCGGTAAGCCGCCCACGGATAGAACATCGAACGCGGAGCCACCGGATTGCCCGGTGTGGGAAGGTTGCATTTCAGGGATGTGGCGGGATTCAGGCGGAATAGCGGCAGATTCGAGGTCCCCGCCCGCGTCCAGTTCTCGGTTAGAAGCGAGAAATCCTTCTTCCACCCGCCGGTCGCGACGTTGACCTGCAACCCGTCGGCATAGGCGGTTAGGTCGTGGTATGACTCACGGGAAACCGGGAGGTCGCTCTTCCGCGCGATAAGGTCGGCGGTGGCCGTGGTGCATGCCTTCGCGGCCGGGTCGGGATCGTCGAGAAGCGACTCCATCCGGAAGACCTCCGGATCGGGGACGGCATGGGACTTGAGTTGGATCGCCCACCGGCCCGCGGCGTCCGGTTCCGCCTGATAGGGTTTCGGGATGACCGCTTTCTGGTTGTTTCCGGAAATCCACCACGCAAATCGTCCGGGCAACCGGGCCGCGATCGGTTGGGTGGTTAGATGAACTTCCAGTTTCCCGCGGCCATCACCGGAGCCGACGGAGCCAGATCCAACCAGCGTGGCCTTGCCACGTCCGGGTTTCGCATCCGGGATAGCAGGCTTCGCGCCAGCCGGACCGGATGTGAGCCACCCCAGAAGCCGCTCTTTCTTCCGGGCCGGATAGTCGCCCGGCGCTATCGGGCGGCCGACAGCGGTGCCGGATTGCGCGTGATCGGATCCTTCCCAACTTTTCCATACTCCTGTGACCGGCGGGTTTTCCTCGTCGAAGACATCCGCTCTGGCGGTGATGCGGGTGTCCGGGCCGGTGAGCCGTTGGAGGTCGCCGAGCGCCAGAATCAACGCCAGTCGGGCGTTGGCGCGGGCCTCCGCCACGTGCGCGTCCCTCGCCGATGTCCGGAGAGCGACGGATCCAAGCGTGAGAAGGCCGACCGCGAGCAGGGTGAGCAGAATCATCAGCGACAGCACGATTACGAGCGCGAACCCGGAGCGATGGCCGGGATTCCGCGGCGGCGGACCGTTAGTCTGATGACTGGGGCTCATGGGTTTTGGCGCTGTGGACTTCCGCGCCCGGAAGAAACCAGTATCGGGATGCGGCGTGATATGTCAAATTGGTTTTGATGGGATACCGCGCGGGCACATCAATTCCTCGCGAAGAAGCGATAGCGGCCCGATCCGACATGATATATGGCGCAGCCGTTTTCCATGCGAAGGAAGGCCACACCGTCCGCGGAAGCGGCCGGTTTGCCGGATTCGGTGACTTTGGCGGCATCGGCCGCGGGCACGCACACGGTGGCGCTGGTGTTGGCCGGAACCTCCACCGCGAGATCGAATCCGCCGGCGGTGGTCTCCCAAGCGCAGCGGATCAGCCCGCGGATGGAATGATAGCCGCCGCTGGCCTTCGTGAGCTTTCCGCCGGGAATCGGGCGGATGACGAGGGATTTGAAGCCCGGTTCCGCCGACCGGATGCCGAGGACCGTATCGTAGAGCCACTCGCCGCACGCGCCGAGCGAGTAGTGGTTGAACGAGTTCATGCCGATATCCTGGAATCCCTTGTCCGGCGTCCATCCGTCCCAGCGCTCCCAGATGGTGGTGGCGCCCATCCGAACCGAGAACAGCCATGACGGAAACGTATCCTGATGGAGGAGCTTGTAGGCGGTGGCATTCCTGCCCATGTTGGTTAGGACGGGGAGCAGATATCCCACGCCGACAAATCCGGTCGAAAGGTGATCGCCTTTGGCCGCGATGTCGCGCTCGAGAATATCCGCCGCCTTGGATCGGAGATCGTCCGGCAGCAGGTTGAACTTGAGCGCCATCAGGTAGCAACACTGGGTGTCGCCCTTGATCCGTCCGTCCGCGGAAACATATTTGCCGATGAAGGACTGTTTGATCTCTCCGAATAGCTTTTCGAAACGTGCCGCGTCGTCCTTTTTCCCAAGCGCGGCGGCGGCTTTGGCCACCAATGAGGTGGAATAGGCATGGTAGGCGGTCCCTATCAGTTCCTTGTCGGTATTGGCGTTGATCGAGAGCCAGTCGCCGTAATCATTGCCCCGGTCGCGGTCGCGGATGTGGTTGGCGCTGGCCCGTTCGCCGAACTCGACCCATTTCACCATCGACGGATACTGGCGCTCCAGAAGTTGGAGATCGCCATACATTTGATAGATCGTCCAGGGACAAACGACGCCCGCATCGCCCCAGGCGGGAGTGCCGCGCGCGGCGCCGGCGAACGGCGAAACATCGGAGAACCGGCCTTGTTCGTCCTGGCTGTCGGTCACGTCGGTGAGCCACTTGGTGAAGAAGGCGGCCACATCCGCGTTGTGGGCGGCGGTGCGGACGAATACCTGGGCGTCGCCCATCCACCCGAGCCGCTCGTCGCGCTGCGGACAGTCGGTGGGAACACTGAGGTAGTTTCCGCGTTGGCCCCATTCGATGTTCGATTGGAGTTGGTTGACCAGCGGATCGGAGCACTGGAACGATCCCGCCTTGGGGGTCGCGGAGGCGATCACCAGTCCGCTAACGGCATCGGTCGCGGGTTTGCGGGAAAGCCCGGTTAGTTCGACATATCGGAATCCGTGGAAGGTGAACTTCGGCTGCCAGGTTTCAACCCCTCCTCCCTTGCAGACATAGGTGTCGATCGATGGCGCGCCGCGCAGGTTGTCGGTGTAGATGGTGCCGTCCGGGTTGAGCATCTCCGCATGGCGCAGGACCAGCCGTGTGCCTGCGGGAGCGGCCACTTTCAAACGAACGACACCGACCATGTTTTGCCCTAGGTCGAAGGTCCAGCGGCCGGGTTTCGGTTCGGTTACGGACTTGGATTTCAATTCGCAGACATAGGTGGCGGGCTCCATGACCTGTCCGTTGATCTCCCTCTCGGCTTCGTCGCGTTCGGCGACGTTGAACCAATCGGTTTCCTTGAATCCTGGACGATCCCATCCCGGAAGTTCCGCGCGTGCGTCGTATTCCTCACCCAGCATGAAGTCGGTGGAGAACAAGGGACTCACATGCGAACGCCATGTGCGATCGGTTACGATTTTCTCGGTTGATCCATCCTGATAGGTGAGTTCGATCTGAGCCAGTAGAGCGGGGCTTTTGCCCCAGTATTGGAATCCGCCATTGCCAATGTGTCCGGAATACCAGCCGTTTGCCACCTGCGCGCCGACCACATTCTCTCCGGTTGCCAGCAGGGAGGTCACGTCGTATTCCTGATAGCGCAGGCGCTTGCGGTAGTCCGTCCATTCCGGAGCGAGAACGTTCTCGCCCACTCGCTTGCCGTTTAGCCGCATTTCATAAATGCCGAGCGCGGTCGCGTAAACGGTGGCCCTCGCCAGCGGTTTTGATATATTGAAGGACTTCCGCAGATAGGGAACCGTCGCCGGCAGGGTTAGATCCTCGGGGAAACGGAATGTCGATTTCTCCGGGAAGAGCTTCACAAAGTCCCCGGAAGGGAGCGTGTATTCGATCCTGAGGCGTTTGAGGTGTCCGAAAGACGGGTCTTTGCCGAGTTCGGTGTTCTCAATCTTCACTTGGAATCCTCCGGCCTGTGCTTTCTGGGCGAGCAAGTGGCTAACATCGAGAGCGCCGCTGCCGTCGATCGCTTCGTAGGACGCGGTTTTGATGACCGGGGTGACGCGTTTCGCGTCCGGACGCCGGATGGCGCCGGCGTCAATCCAGCGTGCGCTCCAATCCGCGATCTCCATCAATCCGATTGTCCAGCACGCGTCTTCGCTCCATGGTGACGGTTTGCCGTCCTTGTCCCACGCGCGGACTTTCCAATGGCACTTTGTCCGCGACCGCAGCGCGCTACCAGCGTAGGAAACATGGGCGGTTTGGTCGCCGTCAACCTTGCCGCTGTCCCACAGATCGCCCTTCTCGGCGGCGAGCAGTTCGGGTTTGGATGCGACAAGGATCTGCCATGCGGTCTGGCGTTCGCCGCGGTCGTTGGACTGGACCTCCCAGGAAAGCCTCGGACGGATGGTGTCGATCCCTAGCGGATTGACCAGATACTCGCATCTGAGCCGATTGGCGGTGACCGAGGCACCGGCCGGAACCGCGAGAAATGCTAACAATGACAGGGCGATGGAGTTGCGGAGGATCGGATGGATGGACATGGGGTCGGGGTTGATTGGGAGAACTTGCGATAGCTTGCGCATGGCGCCGCCGGGATCAGGATGCCCCAATCCGGCGGCGATGGCAAGAACCAGCGGCACCGCGGCCACCTGATCGGCCGCGGTGCCGGATGGGTCATTCGGTGGCCTGGACGCGGACGAATTTCGCGGCCGAGTCCACCGGAATCTGGGCCTCTTTGCGAACGTAATCCGCGGAGTACAATCCGGATTGGTCCGCCGCGTTGGCTGGAATCACAGCACTGGCGGGCCACGGGCTTTGCAGCGTGCCGCTTTCCTCCAACACATAGGTGGCGGATGCGCGCTCGCACCACCGGACGATCAGGAAACCGCCGGACTTCCCGGATGTCGTCAGCGAAGCGGTGCTCGCAACGGGAGACGTGCCGAACAGGAATTCCTCGAGGTTGGCGAAGCCGTCGCCATCGGGATCGTCCTCGCGGTCGCGGTCATTTGGATTCGGAATCACCGAAGCCCATCCGATGAACGGATCGGTGACTGGACCGGTGGTCACGGTTAGGATGCCGTCGCCGGTGAAACGGGTGTCATCCTTGAACGTGGCGGACGATGTGCTGCTGCCGTAGGTGCCCGCGATCTGTTGGGTGCCGCCGAAATACAGGGCGGACACGGTTTCGTTGGCTGCCGCTGCGATCCCAAGCTTGCCGCCGTCGATCACGACGGTGTTGGTATCGGCGATCGCACCTCCATTCACGACGAGGACGCCCGCCGATACCGTGGTGGGACCGGTGTAGGTGTTGGCACCTTCCAGGGTCATGGTTCCCGGTCCGGTCTTGACCAAAGGCGACGGATAGGTGGCGACATCACGCAGAACCGATGTCACGGTTAGATCCGGATCGGCGGATGACGTCACATCCGCCACCTGGAACGTGGTTCCCGGGAGTCCGGCGGAACCGAGAGATGCATTGGCATACGGTCCGGTTCCGGTGGTGTGGATCAGCGACGGCAGTTGGCTGTTTCCGCCGACAACAAGTGTGCCGACGAAGGTTAGGTCGGTGTCGAAGGCACCATGGTTGGCACCGTTGGTGATCTCGATGGTGCCGCCATCCAGAGTGATGTTGGAAACGAATGCGACGGTATTGGTCCCACCGAACAGGCGGGATCCTTCATTGATCCGCACGGACGGCGCGAATTCGGGAAGAACGGTGGAATCTCCGAGTGCGGCGACGTTGTCGATGGAAAGCGTGGCGCCGCCATTCACGGTGATCACGTTTGCCGGGTCCATGGCTCCGGCGACGCAGAACTGGCCGGGTCCGGTACCCGCGCCGATCGCCCCGTTGGTGTTGGATAGCGCGAGGAATCCGTTGTTGGGTCCCTCGCCGACGGTGACACCGTGGGTGAACGAGTTGTATTTGTTGGTGAAGATGATCGCGTTGGAACCGCGAACCACAATGTTGCCGTCACCGGAGATGATGCGGTTGAAGTTGTAGTTGCCGCCGTTGGCGACGAATTCCATTGTCGCGCCCGAGGCGACGGTGATATCCGAAGCGAAGTCGTTGTTTCCTCCGGCGAAATTGATTCTGAAGGTGCCTTCATCCACCAGCGTGGGGCCGTTGTATCCGTATCCTTGCGCGCTGGTGTTCACCAACTCCTGCGTTCCGGGACCGGTCTTGATGAGCGTGAGCGCGCCACCATCCTGATTGCGGATGATGCCGCGGAAACTGTGTTCGGCTTCGGCCGCAACATTGACCGTTAGGGTGCAGGGGCCGGGATTCGAGGTGTATCCCGGTGCCGAGGTCTCGTCGTTCTGGATGACCGCGACGCGGTTGATAGAGCCGCTCACCAGACCGGCCACGGTTTGCGATGTGCCGCGCATCTGGAGCTTGCCATTCACCGCGCCTGCCCCGGTTGCGAACTTCAGGAGCGAATCGGGACCAAACTGGTTGTCGTATGCCATATTGGCGAACACATCGAAGGTGATGTTTCCGACGGTTAGGTCGCCCGGAATCGAAATGCCGGATGGGTTCGCGGCATAGAGCGCGCCTTGATCGACGGCGATTCCTTGGGTGAAGGTGTTGTTTCCCGAAAGCGTCAGTGAGTTCAGCCCTTTCTTTTCGAGTGCGACATCCCCGGCGATGGGATCGGCAATCTCCATGTCACCGCTGGTGGTGTCCAAGCCCAGTATGGCGCCCGAAACGAATCCACCGGTCTGGATTGCCGCCACGTCGGGACTGGTGAATTCACCAGTGCCGCCGACGCGGAGAGTCAGGTCGGTGTTGACGATCAGGTTCGCGGATGTCCACGCGGCCGGATTGCCGTTGTAGAGCGCGAGCCGTTTTCCGAGTGTGAGAACCCCATCCGAAACGGTTGTGGTGCCGGTATAGGTGTTTGCTCCGGTTAGATATAGGTTGCCGGTGCCAGTCTTGATCAGGCTGCCATTGGCGGTTGGCGACGCATCGGTGATGGATCCGGCAAACGTGGCCGCGGTGGTGTCTCCGACGGAAAGGGCGGTATCGGTGCCGGTCGTCGCGTTGCCCAGATAGATGGTGCCAGCGGTTCCCGAGATGCTTTTGATGGTCGGATTTGCCGAGGTGAACTGCGCCGCGCCGGCGGTCATTGCCAGAGAGGAGTTGCCGAGCGCCGCATCTGTGGAAAGAACAAGTACGCCGTTATTGACCGTGCTGGAACCGTTCAGCGTGTTGTCCGCCGCGAGCGTGAGTGTGCCGGTGCCCGAGACCGCGACGCCGCTTCCGATGACGGGATTCGCAAACGTCGCCGATCCGGATCCAGTTAGGTCGAGCGCATTGGAAACGGTGAGATCGGATCCAACGAACGTGTAGCTCTTGGTGTTGTTGGAGAACGTCAGGCTGTCGGCGGTGATGGGGTCGGCTAGGCTGATGTAGGTGTTGTTGCCGGAGTCGTCGAAGGTGAGTGGCGCCAGCGTGTTGAACGGCGAGCCGCCCGTCCCGTCGCTCCAGTTGTTGTCCGGGCCTGCGATCCAAGTTGCCGATCCGGCGGAGCCACTGAGGCCGGTCCAGGTGAGCGGGCTGAACAGCGGAACCGCGTTGCCTTGAACAATGAACTCGCGGTAGCCCACATAGCCGTTTTCCTGGTTGTTGAAGTAGAACTTGATCGCCCCGACATTGCTTGCGAGCACTCCCGATGCCGGCGCCACACGGCTGTGCGTTGCGTTCACCGGATAGTTGGTGTGGTTGGCGATCGTTTCGATAGGATAGAACGTGTTCGGATCCGACACCGTGGAATACAGGATGGTGAAGTCCTGGTTGTCGCGGCCGGTGTCGCCCCATGCGGCGTAGGCGTCGAACGATGTGATCCTGTAACCGAGCGTGTTGACCGAGGTGTCGAGCGTGTATACCACGGAGGTGTTGTTGAGCGGCGCCACGCATTGGAGTTGGGTTCCGGCGGAGCCCGCCGAGCCGTCGGTTAGGACAGCCCAATCGGACGATGTCACATCGCCGTTGCCGTGGTTGGCGTTGGCCACGAAGGTGGGGTTGATGGAAGCGGCGGTGCTGAGGAGATTGCCACCGACGGGAAGTGTCCAACCGTTGGTTTGGTTGGCCTCGTAGTTGGTTTGCGCGATCGGAGAGTCGCCCAGGAAGAACTCGCGGAACCCTGTGTAGCCGTTTTCCTGGTTCTGGAAGGTAACCCGGATCGAGTGGACGCCGGTTGCGAGCGGTCCCCCGTTCGCGGTTACCCTCGCGTGGGTGGCGCGGCGGGCGTTCGGGCCGTTGAACTCGGTGTTCGCGGCAACGGCGGTGATTGGAATGAAGGTTCCCGGATCGGAGACGGTTGAATAGGAAAGGACGTAGTTCTGGTCGTCGCGGCCGTTGCTGCCCCAGGCGCAGAACGAATCGAACGAATGGATGGTGCGGCCGGAGGGGTGGTTGGTTAGGTCAAGCGGGAAGGTGAGGGTATCGCCATTGTTCGGCGTGACACTGCCGGTTGGGCTGTTGTAGTCGCCCAGACTGCCATCGGTAACGGTGGCCCAACTTGCCGATGAACTCTCATGGACGGCGGGCGCGGCTTCCACAGGGGTGAGACCGGCCAGGAGGTTCGTTCCGCCGGGCACGAAAAATGCGTTGTTATCATTCGCATCGGTCATCACGCAGGGGACGGTTGGGGTGTCCTGAAGCACAAATTCGCGGAATCCGGTGTATCCGTTTTCCTGGTTGTTCGCGAAAATGACTTTGATCGAGTGAACGGCCTTCGCCAGACAGCCGGTATCGTCGGTTAGGCGCGTGTGGGTGGACCTGTGGGTTCCCGTCCGGTTATCCACCGCGCCGATGGTGATGAAGGTGCTGGGATTGGCGACGGTGGAATATTGGAGAGTGTAGTTCTGGTTGTCGCGCCCCGAATCTCCCCACGCGCAGTAGGAATCGAACGAAGTGATGTCATAACCGCCGGGTTTGGAGGTTAGATCGAGCGGGAATACGACTTCGTTCGTGTTGTTTGGCGTGACGGAGGTCGCGGTGGTCGGGCTGGTGCCCCCGATGCTGCCGTCGGTCAGGGTGCCCCAGATGTTGGACGATCCCTCGTGGGTGACGGGCGGCGCGGTGGTCGGGACCGTGCCGGCGAGAAGGTTGGTTCCGGAGGGCAGGGTCCAGGAGTTGCTGGTGGCGGTTTCGTTCGTCATCACGACCTTCGCATGCAGGGTGGCACCGAAGATCAGCGGGGCGGCGCAGGTGGCGAGGGAACGGGAACGGATCAGGAGGTGGCGGGGTTTCATGGGATTCTGGTTTTGGTGGGGTTTGGCGCATTCGGTGCGCGCTCGACCGTGCCAACGTATCCGGGAAACGTGAACCTGTGTACCTCCCCGTTTATGGAGGATTTTCCGGGGGCGGCCGGTCAGTTGAGCGTTTGGATGCCTCCGACACGAATCAGCACCGGACCGAGCAGTCCGGCGGGTTTCGGTTGCGATGCGCCACCCGGACCGCTGATGGTCCAGGTTTTCCGCTGGTTTTCGGGCAATCCCGCGTCGTAGGCGAGGCGGTTGAACCAGGTGTTGGTGACGTCCACCTCAAGCCGGTTCGCACCACGCTTCACGGTGCGTGTGATGTCAAACCGATATGGCGGAGTCCAGCGGGTGCCGACCGGTTTGCCGTTGATTCTAACGGATGCAACGACTTCGACTCGACCCAGATCCAACATGACACGCGCGTTTTCGGGAAGGTCACCGCTTTCGAATCCGATGCCGTAGGTGGCGGTTCCGGAAAACGCCCTGGCTTCGGGGGAAAGCCCGAGATCGGGCCATGAAACGAGGTGTGGCAGCGAAAGGCTGTCCGGTGCGCCCCAACCGGCGGGAAACGCCAGTTTCCACGGTGTTTCCAACGGTATCGTGCGTGGGGATGCGGCTTCCCGGACGGATGTTGTTCCGTCCGCCCGGGTGATTCGATAGGTTCCCGGTTCCCATACTAACAAACTGTTGGCGGATCCGACTTCGCAAACGGGTGGGGTTGGTGGCTCCGAAGGCGCCAAGACGAGCTGCGCGCCTTCGCGGGCTTCGAGGGATTGCCCGGCGCCATCGGATTTGCGGAGCAGAACACACAGGCGCTTCACGGTCTTCGGCGCCGGATCGCCTCCGGCCCACTCGTTGGTGCCGGTGATCGTCCGTTTTCCGGCGGCCACATCGCGTCTAACCCGCTTGGTGACATCCACGTTTCGGTTGGGATTCTCCGGATCGCCATAGTACGCCGATATCACCTCGGGACCCGGTGGTTTAGCCACCAGATCCGCAACGATGCGGCCGTTGAGTTCAATCTTCGTGATGGGGTTGGGTTCTTTTGGGCCATTGTGCTCGAAAACGACGAAAACCGATTCCGATGGGGCCAGGTCCAGCGCGATTTGGGTGCTGTCCGCATCGCTTCTGGCAATCCCGACCGGTTGTGTGCCTCCGGTCATCGGATCCCAGAAGCTGGGGGCGCCTGTCGCGCGAAAACGCAGCGGTCCCTTGAACCCCTGATCCGCCGGGGCGGCCACGAAATACCAATCCCGGCTTCCATCCCGCCGGTGGCACCAAGCCACGCCGGAGCCCTCCAGATCAGGCCGGATGCCGAGGCGTTTGAGACCCTCCTCCACCGTGATGCCGGATAGAACCTGGCCCTTGCCCGGATCGCTTTCCACTCCCCACAAATCCCTAACCAACGGAACGAACCGCTGTTGGCCCGCTGCCGAGCCGCCGAGGGTGGCGATGTCGCGCGGCGGGTTCCCGATCAGGACGCCGCCCTGTTTCACCCGTTCCAACAAACACCCGACGGTTTCCGGCAGCAGGCGTGGTTGGCCCGGCAGCCACAGCGCGCGGTATTCGATGCCTTCCGGAGTGACCCACTTGCCGTCTTTGATCGTCAGGCGGTTGAGAAGCGCGTCGGTGTTGCAGTAGTCATAGTGGTATCCGGCGGGAAACGGCGTGGCCTGGAGTGGCTTGTGATCCACCTCGTCGCCGAGAAACCACAGGATATCCGAAACGGGCAATCCCTGTTCCAACATATATTGGCAGCGGGCAAGATAGCCGGTGAAGTCGGGCATGTGCCGCCACCATGTTTGCTGCCGCAGGAACGGGGTGCCGATGGACGCGCCGAAGGAGGTTCCCGGCGGCTGTGCGTCGGTGCGCGGGGTATGGGTGAAAGTGTGGAAAACAAGGTGGGTTACGCCTTCCGCGAGGTGGGTGTCGGCAACCGACTTGAGCATGCCGGGGTGTTCGTTCCATGTCAGGTTAAATGATGTGAACGCTTCCGCGGCGATCCGGCGCTTTCCATACATCCGGGCGGCTGAAACACAGGGCTTCACCGGTTTGAATTCGATGCTGCCGACATAGTTGTCACCGGGTGGCTGCCAGAACTCGCACATTGGCACGTCGGCATGTTTGTAGAACTCGAGGATATCACCGGGAACCACGTCGCCCATCGCGGTTTCATAACTTACGGTTAGTCCGTTGGCTTTTCCCAGCGCCGCCATGCGCCCGAAAAAGTTCGCGACGATCAGGTCGTTGATCGTGGCCCGCCAGTCGCGAAGGAATAGCCCGGTGGCTTCGGGATTCGCAATGATATGGCCTGCCAGCGCGGGCAGCCACTTCCGCAGCGGATAGCCGCGGCGTTGGCCAAATTGCGTCTCCATCTCGCGGGTCCACGTCTGTCGGCCGCACTCCCAACTGTCCAGCAGCATGCCTTTCAGCCGACCGTTGTCCAGTGGGCCGCCGTGGGTTGTCAGCCGACCCACATAACCCGCGAAATGGGCTTCGGCACCGTCGGGCGAGAGCTTGTCGCACTCCCAACCGGTGGCTTCGGGCGGTGCGGGACCATTGCGGCGGCCCGCATTCACATGACCGAACCGCAGAACCGTCCATTTGCCGGGCGGGACCTGCCAACGGAGCTTGCCACCGGGCGATATCCTGTCGGTTAGGTCGATGATCCGCTCCGCATCGACCCATGACGACTTCGTCTGGTCCGGATGGCGGTCGCGGACCAGTCCGCGAAGGTCGAAGGCGGCCTGGGCCTCCCAGTTGGTCAGCCGCGCGTCGGATAGAAGCCGGATGCGGGAGATATCCATCGCATGGCGGTTGTGAATCGCGATCCGATAGGTTTTCGCCGGATGCTCCGCGCAAGCCAGTGAGATGGGCTCGGATTCCTGCCAGTTTCCCGGCGGCATCGTGTGGATGGCCACGGTGGAATGCTTTCCACCCTCGATCGCCTCGACGGTGACTCCCACGCCCGGATCATAGCACCATCCATGGTTGAAGGTTTGCACTGCGGGCAACTCGACCGTGCGGAGGGTGACCGCCTCCGGGAAGGAAACCTCGATCCAGTTAGGCTCCCGGCCCGGTAGCTCCGGTCTTGCCTCCCTGTTGGTTCGGAAAAAATCGATTAGATCCGGGGAACCGGCCGGGGAAAGCGAGATCCTGCCGCCGTCCTCGCCGCGCAAGCATTTTTCCCATGGCAAATCCGGGTGATTGCTGCGGATCGAAGCGGGAATCAGGGCGGCTCCGGTGTCGCCCTCCGGGCTGGGAAACGCGATGACCGCGATGTCACGGTAGTCGCGCCAATCCTCCCGGCTCGGCTGCGGCATGGACAGATCGGTCTCGGCGGCGCCTTCCGCCAGATAGGTCCGGCTCCATACGAGTTGGCGCATCGCGTTTTCCGGTTTGATCCAAGGGCCGCCAGCCATCGCCCAGCCGGGGCAGTTTTGTAGTGTTAGATCGAGGCCGAGCCGCCGGCATTCGTCGCCCACATGGCGCACGGCGCCATCCCATGGACCGCTCAGGCATTTGATCTGCGGCTCCACACCGGGCCACGGGCCGCCAAATTGCCCATGAAACAACTGGACGCCGCGGATGCCGGCTTTTGAGATCGCTTCCAAATCCGCCGTGATCCCGGGAGCCGCCACGTTGCCACCGATGAAATGAAACCAGGTTTCCGGACGGTATGGTTTCCCGGGATCCGCGAAGGCAGCCGGTTCCAAACGATCCGCTGGATCGGCGGGCAGAGCATGGGGCAGCAGTGACATCACCGCGGCAAGCATCGGGAGAACGCGCGTGTTGACTCGCATGGGCACGCTACGCGGCGATCGTCGGAGATGTTTCCTCGGGTGCCATTTCATGGGGAGATCCCTTGTCCCGGATCGCATCAGAAGCCGCCCAGTTTAAGGATGATTCGGCCTTTGGAGTCGGCGAGGATCCGGATCGATCCATCCGCGGGTTGTTCGAATGTTCCCGATCCCGCATCGATGCGGATTTCGTAGTCGCTATTGTTCCCATGATAGGTCACACGGGATGGAGTGACTTCCTTGAGGGCGCGCTTCTGGGCATCGCCGCCCGTTAGATCCCACGCCCATCGTTGCGGGCTTCCGTCCGCACTCTGGCAGGAAAAAACCGCCGATGTTTCCCGGAGGGCGATGTGAAGCGTGCCGCCGGCTGCGAGCGGTTGGGTGATGCCGAGATCGGTTGATTTCAGTTCTCTCACAACCGGCGGTCCGTCGGGAACCAACGCGCTTGCGGCGTTATCCGGTCCGATGGCGACCGGCACGGCGGCGGCGCGCTGTTTGTCCGACCACAGCGAACCGTCCATCACCGGGAGGGTTCCGTAGGTGAGACTGTTGGCCGTCAGCGGCTTGTCATGGGTGACGGAGACGATTTTCTCGTCGAACCGATGGATGTCGCGGATGAGCAGCGCGCCCTTCTCCCAAAGCAGGTTCATCCGATAGAAGCGGCTGTTATACCAGACCGTTCCGCGGCCTTCGTTTTTCCAATCGTCGATGCAAACCACCGCAGTGGGTGGCGTGAGCGGATGGCGGGATTTGAACCAGGCGCCCGCTTCGGCGAGAGTCATCACGCGGATGCGGCCGGCCTTGGATTCCTTTTCCAACAGGGCCACCTGCATGGTAAGTCCGGTTTTCATGGCGTCCCAGCCGAACGAGTTCTCCTGGCCGGCCTGGGTGTAGGCGAAGGCGAGCGCCGGTTGTTCGATCATGTTGCGGAAAAACCACCGCGCCCACGGTTCGGAGCCACCCGAGTTGCCATAGACCGGTTCGAGCGTGAACATGCCGTTGACCCGACCGTATTGATAGATCGGATCGCTGCCGAGCATGCGGAAAACCGGCACGGCAATGCCGCCGGCCGCGGTTTGGGCCGGCATGTAGGCGTTGAGTTTGCTAGGATAATACGCCTGGTTCCAGTAGCCGCCCCACAGCGTGTAGCCGTCGGTGCCGATCTGGTCCTTGCAGTTGCAGGACGCCACGATCCCATAGCGCTTCACCATGTGGTCGAGCGTCACCTCGTCGATGAACCACGAACCGGCTGATTTCGGATATTTTCCATATATCTTTTTGAAATCGGCCATGTAGATGTCCACCAGCCTGCGGCGCTCGTCGGGCGTGTAGCCCGGCGAGAACCCGATGTTTGCGGCGGAGTCCCATTCGTGGTTGTGTCCGCGCCATTTCACGCCGGCCTTTTCCACCAGCGGGCGCGGGATTTCCCACCATGCGCCGATCTCGTGGTTGGGAGGGATTTGTTTGAGAAGTTCCTGGTATTTCGGGTTGATGAGAGCGTCGTATTGCAGCGCCCACGTGGCGGGCAGGCCCGTGGGTTTGATCAGGTCGATCTGGCTCCGGGTGGCGTTCAGCAAGACGTTTTCCGAATCGTTGAGGCGGTAGTCCGAGTTGCGGATGAAGTTGTAGAGGTTGACGATCCGCGGCGACTCCGCGGCGCTCGCGGCGGACATCGCCATGGCGAGGGTGATGATTGCTAGATTTCTGGGTTTCATGGCAGGGATGGATGGGGAAGGCGTGGCGTTCATCATGCGTCGGGAGGGGCGTCGGAGCTACTCCCTGTTTATGGGGGGATGCCGTCGGGCGCGGTGCGATCAGGACTCCGGCGCGCGGCTCATGTATTTCAGGATCGCCTCGCTGCGGGTGCGGACGTGGAGCTTCTTGTAGATGTTTCCGAGGTGGAACGCGACCGTATCGATGCGGATTCCGAGTTCGTCGGCGATCTCCTTGTAGAAGTAGCCTTTGACCAATAGGTCGAGCGTTTCCTTTTCCCGCTGGGTGAGGCGGAAATCGTCGCCGGGTTCCGGCGCGGGCTGTTGGAAATGGCGAACCACCTTGCGGGCGATGGCGCTGGACATTGGTGCGCCGCCATTGAGCAGGTCATCCAGCGAGTGGATCAGACGCGCGTGGACGTCACGCTTGAGGACGTAGCCGGAAGCGCCCGCCGCGAGGGCTTCGAACACCTTGTCGGCATCCTCGAAAACGGTGACCATGAGGAATTGGGTGTTAGGGCAGGCGATCTTCAGTTTGCGGACCAATTCGATGCCGGACATGCCGGGCAACTGGATATCGACGATCACCGCGTCCGGCGGATTGGCGGGGATTTCCTCCAAAGCCGATTCGGCCCGCACGTGGCTGCCGACCAGGGTCCATGTTCCCGATGCCGCCACGGTTTCCGCGAAGGACTCCCGGAAACGGGAATCGTCCTCCACCACCGCGACACGATGCAACTTGCGCTTCATGGCGGCTACGGTAGGCGGCCTTGCGGCAGCGGACAACGCAAAACCACACGAGTTCCGTGACCGGGGGACGAGGTGATCTCGCAGACGCCTCCGATTTCACGCGCTCTGGTCCGCAGATTCATGAGCCCGTTGCCCGCGCGGGGTTGCTCGGGATCGAAGCCCGGCCCGTTGTCGGAGGTCTCGGCGGTTAGAACATTGTCGTCCAGCGAAAGCCGGAGCCACGCATCGCAAGGGCTGGCGTGTTTGAGGATGTTGTGAAGCGATTCCTTGACGGCGAGCGCGAAGTGATGCCGGAAATCCGAGCTCAGATGAAGCTCCGGGAAATCGGTGGGAATCGACATCCGCAGCACCACCGGGGCGTCTCGGAAGGTTTCCTGCGCCACACCCGCCAAGTGGCCGGCGAGGTTATCCAGCGAGTCGTTGGAGGGGTTCACCGCCCACACGAGTCCGTCCATCGCGCGGACCAACTCGGAAGCGGCGCGCTCGAGCTTTTCGGTCTGCTCACCGGCCTCCGCGGGGTCGGTTTGGAGCGTGTGTCTAACCACCGATGCGGCGTGTTTCATCAGCGACACCCGTGTTCCCAAATCGTCGTGCAAATCGCGGGCGATCCGCGCGCGGTCGCGCTCGACGGCATTCGCCAGCTTGATCGCCGCGATCCGTGTCCGCGCCCGGCGACGATAGCCGAGAAACAGCGCGAAGCCGATGAAAATGATTGCAGCCGCGACCATCGAGGGGACAAACCAGGCATGTTTCCAGAACGGCTGGCGGATCACCAGTGGCAATGAAAGATTGATCGTGCGGGCGGATGCGTTGTCCGCCATGGCGATCGCCCGGAAGGTGTACTTGCCGGATGGGACGTTGGTGTAGGAGGCCCGCAGCGACGCCCCGGATATCACATTGTAGGCCTCCGACCATGCTAACAGAAACGTTTCGCCGCCGGTTTCGGGCCGCGCGCGGAGGTCCTGGGTGCAGGTCCAACTCGCGGCGTGCTCCTGCTCCGCATCCAACAGGCCGAGCGCGGGCGCGTCCGCGAGCATCAGCCGCGCGATCGCGGGCTCGCTGCCGCCGCGCACCCATCCGTCGGGAATGCCGCCCACCTGATCGAGGCGCTCGCCTTCGTCGAAACCTCCGTTAGCCCATAGATTGTCGCCGGGCCGGGTTGATCGTGTTAGGGCGATGTCATCGATGATCCAGCATCCGGTGGTATCCGGGGGGCCGGAGTTCATCGTGATGCGGACTTTGCGGGTTTGCTCGGGCACAAACAGCGGTTCCATCCGCCGCGCGAGGGTGGAATCGAGCGCGTCGCTTCCCCAGGCCGAGCTGGTGCGCGTGACCGCGAAGCGTGTGACCGCGAGCACTTGGTCGCGCTGGTCCAGCATTTCCGCGGTTAGTTCCATGCCGCCGACGATCGGGCGCCAATGTTCCTCCAGCCCTTCCAACTGGCATTTCACCTCAACGGGCGCGGTCTCCGGATCCGCCGAGGAGCCGAAATCGAAATCCAACTGATGGATTCCCGGTCCGATCTCCAGTTTTCCGGCCGGACTGACGGCCACCGGCTTGCGATCCACAAACACCCCGAGCATCCGGAGGTCCGGCGATTTCCGTCCCTGCGGGTTTTTCGATAGTCTATCAGCAGCCTCGCGTTTGGCCCCGGGTTCGACGAACAGGAAATCATGGGGCGGGCGCGCGATGTCGCTGATGCGGACTTCGTCGATGGTTCCCGGGAAAAACTCAAGCGGTCCGTAGTTGTTGATCTTGCCTGTGTTGCCGATGGCGAAATCGCCGAGTTCGGGGCGCAGGTCGGAAGTCAGGGTGCCGCGCCCGATCTGGTTGGCACGGGGTCCTCCGGTCCCGACGCGCGTCCAGTAGAGCTTGAGGTTGCCGGCGACGTTTTCCCGCCCGTCATAGGTCACGGCGGCGTGAAACCAATCGGTGGTGTTGATGGCGTGCGGGCCGCGGGTGGGGATTGTCGCGAAGCCACCCCCTCTAACCGAATCGCCGGAAATGGGAACGAACGAAAGAAATCCGGGTTTCTCGATCCGGAAGAGAAACACCCGGTTTTCGGCGGTGTCGTCGTCCATCGTGACGATGTCCGCCGCGAAGCCGGGGGTGGCGGAGGGAAGGATGTCGAGTTTCACCAGGGCTTCCATGGTGAACGCGCCGTCCGCGCCGCTCACCGGGAATGGCGGATCCACGTTGTCGTCGTTGCTGAGCGACAATTCCGGCCGCGCCAGCAGGATCGGTCCGTAGGGTTTTTGTCCCGGTGCCGCAGGCGCGGGTTTCCAGAGGAATGACACGCCGGTTAGAAATCCGTCCATCGACGGCGCTTCGGCCCTGGCTTCGTTGAGCAAACCCCAGAGCATGGTCGGGCTGCGCCCGCTATCGTGGAATGGCGGAGCGGATTCGTCGAGGTGCCACAGATGCAGCGTGTGGTCGTCCGCCTTGTAGGGGTTAGGCGCTCCGGCAGCCGTGGTCACGAAGCCCCCTGCCACCGCGATCGCGATCAGGCGGCGGAGAAGCATCAGGTGGTGTGTGCGGATGGGTGGCACGTGAGGTGCGGTAGGGAGAAGGATGCGGATATGGATTTCAGTGGAGCGACGCCAGCACAAACGGAACGAATGGGGATATCCTATTGGCGGAAGCGCCCGCGCCAAGGGCAAAGTTCACGGTTGCCGCGCGGCGGGTGGTCTTTGCGGTTGGGTTTCGGCATTGCGTCGGAGAAATGCGCGGTCTAGCCTGAGCGGGCAGATGAAACCCGAGGGAACAAATGGAAATGATGGGGCTTGCCGGCCGATGGCGGGCAGGATTGGCGTGCCGGTGTTCCGGTTTCCGGAGCGGTTCGTGTGGGGGGGCGCGACGGCGGCCGCGCAGATCGAGGGTGGGGCGGAGGAGGACGGGCGAGGGGACTCGGTGTGGGATGTGTTTTGCCGCGAGGCGGGCCGGATCGCGGGTGGGGAGACTCCCGCGCGGGCCTGCGAGTTCCGCACCCGGTGGCGCGACGATGTGGCGCTGATGCGCGAGTTGGGATTGCGGGCGTTCCGGTTTTCCGTCTCGTGGTCGCGGGTGATGCCGGATGGGACAGGCAGGCCGGGACCGGGGCTGTCTTTCTATCAGAAACTGACCGACGCACTGTTGGAGGTCGGGATCCGTCCGTATGTCACGCTCTATCACTGGGATCTGCCGCAGGCATTGCAGGATCGGGGCGGGTGGCTCAATCGGGACAGCGCGGACTGGTTCGCGGATTACGCCGAGGTGATGGGGCGCGCATTGGGGGATCGGGTGAAGGACTGGATCACGTTCAACGAGCCGCAGATCTTCCTGGGTTTCGGTTATGCCCATCACAGCCACGCGCCGGGGCTCGCGCTGCCTCTGGCGGAGGTGTTTCCCGCCGTGCATCACGTCAATCTCGCCCATGGCCGGGCGGTGGTGCGATTGCGTTCGGCGGTTCCCGACGCACGGATCGGTTTCGCGATCGCCACCAAGATCGGGATTCCGCGGGATGAAAGCGATCCGGCGTGTGTCGAGGCCGCGCGCAGGGCCACCATCGATCCCGAATGGACGGGCGATCATGAAACGCTGCTGAACAACGCCTGGTGGGCGGATCCGATGGTTCACGGCCGCTATCCGGACGCGCTTCACCGGCATCTGCCGGAGTTCGCCGCGTCGGTCACTGCCGCGGATCTGGCGGAGATCCGGCAGCCGCTGGATTTTTTCGGCTACAACTACTATTTCGGTAGTATTGTGGAGCCCGGCGATGGCGGCGGTTGGCGCAGGGTTGCCGAGCCACCGGGGGCTCCCCGCACGATGTTCGGCTGGCCGGTCCATCCCACCGGGTTGTATTGGGCGGCGAGGTTTTTCCATGAGGCCTACGGGTTGCCGCAATATGTGTTTGAAAACGGACTCTCCGGGATGGATTGGGTTTCGCTGGATGGAGCGGTGCATGATCCCCAGCGAATCGATTTCCTCACCCGCTATTTGCGCGAGTTCGAGCGCGCCCATCTGGCGGGCGTTCCGCTGGAGGGCTATTTCCATTGGTCGTTGCTCGACAATTTCGAGTGGGCTCAGGGCTATCGAGAACGGTTCGGCCTGGTGCATGTGGACTATGCCACGCAACGGCGGACACCGAAGGATTCGGCGTGGTGGTTCCGCGAGGTCATCCGGGCGTCGCGTGGTGGTTAGGGCGGGTTCCGCCGGGGGGATTTTCGCACGATTCCAGAAGGTCATCCGATCACCAGATGGTGGCAGGCGGAATTTGACCGATGAAACACTGAGAACCGCTGAATCCACTGAAATTTCAGATCAGCGATCATTGGGGATCCCAGCGGTTGCTCCCGCCTTCCGGCGGCTCCCGTCGGGGTCTTCGCTTCGTTCCGGTCTAACCCATCCCTTATGCCAACTGCCGCCGTGTTGTCGGAAATCCGTCGCGGGTTCCGCTGGGAGGTCCGAAGCGGGGGCTTGCAATCGGCGGCGGGTGTGTCAGGGTTCGCGCATGGCCGCCGATTTGATTTCGTTTCTGCAGCACCTGGTGAGGATTCCCTCGGTGAATCCGGACAATCTGCCGGGCACGCGGCATGTCGGAGAGGCCGAACTCGCGGGATTTCTCGAAGGGTGGCTGGAGTCGCTGGGAGCGGAGGTGGAAATGGAAGACATCCTGCCCGGTCGGCCCAATCTGATAGCCCGGTTCGCGCCCCGCGACGGGCGTCCCAGGATTTTGCTAGGCCCGCACCTCGATACGGTGGGCGTCGAGGGCATGACCATCGATCCGTTCGCCGGGGAGATCCGCGATGGGAAATTGTGGGGGCGCGGCGCGACCGATACCAAGGGGCCGATGGCCGCGATGCTGTGGGCGCTGAGGGAGAACCGCGGGATTCTCGCGAATCTGCCCGTGGCGTTGGACTTTGTGGCGTTCATGGGTGAGGAGTCCGGGCAGTGGGGATCGAAGGAGTTTGTCAGGCGCTATAGCCCGGAGTATAGGTTCGGAATTGTCGGAGAGCCGACCTCGATGCAAGTGGTGAACACGACCAAGGGATCGCTGTGGGCCACGCTGCGGACCACCGGGCGTGCGGCGCACAGTTCCCAGCCCGAGCGAGGGGAGAACGCGATCCTGAAGCTCACCCGCGCGCTTGATCTGTTGGATCACCATTTGGGCCGGGCGCTGGCGGGATTCGGGCATCCGGTGTTGGGCCGGGCGACGATGAACGTGGGGGTGATCCGCGGCGGATCGCGGCCTAACATTGTCCCGGATGCCGCCGAGGCGGAGATCGACATCCGGATCACGCCTGATCTCGCCGCCGCCGGCGGCGCGCGGGCGCTGGTGCTTGAAATGTTGGAATTCCACGCCCTGCCGGTTTCGCTGCATTCGTGCCATGAGAACCCTCCGATGGAAACGGCGGAGAATCATCCGGTGGTCAGGAAATTGTTGGAAGTTTCCGCGGAGACCGGTCTTGCCGGGGCGCCGTGGTTCTCCGACGCCGCGCATCTGGCCGCGGGCGGGATTCCCAGCGTGTGCCTGGGCCCCGGTTCCATCAACCAGGCCCACACGGTGGACGAGTTCATCGAAGTGGCGGAAGTCGAGCGCGGTGCCGCGTTCTTCTCGGATTTCGTCCGTAGCATGGCGGAGCGGGTGGCGTCTCCGTAGTCATTGCGTCATTCTGCGTCTTCTTGGGCGTTCTTGCTACTGTGGCTTTTCCGGGGTGACGCAAGTTGCTGCGACTTGACCCGGCGTCTTGTGTGAACCGGAGCGCAGCGGAGATAGCCCGACTGACTGCCTCCAATACCTCGGGCAAATCCGTGTGGAATCCTCCCCTATCTGTCACATCCGCGCCGCCGATCAAGGTCGTTTTAGGCTGGTTGCAGAATTCACCATTCAAGTCTCCAAGCGCTTGCGGTTCTGTCTGCCACGGATGATCCGGCCGACCTCGCTCATGCGGTCGCATCCATACCTGATTCTTTCAATTTTTGGTTTTACGGGGACAAGCGCCACGAGGAGGTTAAGGCGTTTGGGTGTTTGGTCAGAGTAGGCAATCTTGATCAGGTCCAACGGCATCATCTTGACAGTAGGCTGCGGTGGCAGCAGTCGGCGAATGCAAGTGAGTAAGGCACCTCTGAAAAGCAGCACCCACTGCACTTGAATTTCGATTGTGGCGGCGTTCATGAAGGGTTTGTTTCCACATCTGCTAAGTGTTGGCGTGTGGGTTCGAGTCATTCGATTTCGGGTGTCGACAACGGCTTCAAACAAATCAAGCGATCCTCACTATTCGTCCAGCTATTCCCCGAAACCTCGAAATCAGCCGAGAACAGGACTCCGTCAATCGTAAGATTCTCATGACTGATAGAATTCTTCCAGAATCCGTTACTAATTAACACCACATTCGGCTTCACTGCAATTTCACGTCTCGTCAACCCGACAAGAGATGTAGGTTCTGTGCGACTCCCGCTTTCCGCGCAGCCGCCATAGGCGAGGCACGATAACGCGGCAGCAAGATAGACACGTGTTCCTTTCATTCTAGTAACCGGTTGCCTCCTTCCCATCAATTTTAACTATTGAATCCGATGGACCATGACAACAATCCCACTTAACCTCCAGTGCTCTTGTTAGTTCATTGCTTAGGCTGATGGGCCGTATGAAATTTGTGTTATGAATTCTGGGGAGGACGAAGTCTGCTGGAAACAAAGGGTGCTTCTTATCAACAAACGGGGCGAATTCATCAGGCTTTTCTGGTGGTGTTGGGGGATTTGGAGCTTGGATGAAATTCCCCATTCCTTTGTTTACTACGGCGGCAGTTCCGACAATGGTGTAGTGCCCCTTGCACTTTTTACCCTTTGCAGTTTTTGTCTGATCGCCAGTATACCAACTGTCCTTTTGGGAGCCACCAAACTTCCAAGCTTCATATGCGGTGAAAATATCCGCATTGTACGCCGTGCTGCCTGGCGGAACATCAAGTTCGGTTGCCGCCTTATCGGGAAGCTCCACGTGACCCTTGTCCCCCCCACAAGGAAGCACTACGCTCTTGTTCCGAATTTTTTGCATTATCCAACCATTAAATCCTGGCGGCGCACCCTCAACAACAAACTCCGCATCCCACCGAACTGCACCACACTTGCCGATTTTCAAGGATAGCGGCTTAAGTTTCAAGACGATCTCGCCAGTGTTGCTGGTCGGCTCTCGGCCAACATAATCGGTAATGTTTGTTGAATCATTCCCAACAAATCCATACAAGTTCAGTCCTCCATCTTCCCCGATCGGATCCCTAGAAATCCACCTTCCGAGATCGGGGTGGTAGTATCTATACCCGTAGTTATAAAGTCCGGTTAGGGCGTCGATGAACTCCGCATGATAGAGGAAGTTCCAGCCGCACTCGCTGTTGGCGCGGACGCTGAAGTCGGGTGCGAGAACCGTGACCGGCCCGAAGGCGTCGTAGCGATAGCGTTCGGTGACGGTGCCGGATTCGTTGATGATGGCGGCGGGATCGAGATAATCCCGCAGCACAAAGCGGATCTCGTCAGGAGTGTCGGTGGTGGAACGCTTGCGGCGGATGAGGTCCCAGCGGTCGGCCGGGTTCCAGACGTATTGGGCCTTGACCGCGCCGGACACGCGTTCCTCAATGGCCCGCCATTGGCTGTTGAAGTAGAAGTGGCGGGTCTCGGCGGCGGCCTCGGTAACGATCCGCCGGGTCAGCGCATCGTATTGATAGGTTGCATCCACACAGGGGGAACCGGAACTTGATGATGATTCCGATGACGAGCCGGGGGAGGCAGAACCGGAAGACGACGATTCCGAGGAAGATGACTCTGACGAACTGGAACCAGACGAGGAGGATTCCGATGAGCTTGAACCGGAGGAACTGGACGATCCAGAGCAGGAGCGCACGCTGACAAGCCGGTTCCACGCGTCCCAGGTGCAAGTGAGGCTGGAATCCCAGGCACCGGGCCGGGGCATCACGGTCATGTTTCCAGCCTCGTCGAACTGTGGCTGGATAACGCCGGCGGGGGCGCGCATGGCCGCAACGCGACCACGCCGTCCGGCCAGACGGCTGGCGCGACGGTTCGAAAAACTGGCCACGGTGGCTCTCATGATCGCAGGCAAGGTATCCTGACCCGGTCGCGGTGTCAATTCGGAAGTGCAGGTGCCTGTAGGGCAAGGAAAATCATCGGCAAGCTCCAGCCGATGTGCGCTCTGCCGGGGCTTGGCGCGAATGCCGACGTTGAACGAATGACGTGCGCGGGATCTTCCCACGAAACACCGAAACACCGAAACACCGAAACACTGCGGCACAGGGATGGAGTTTGAATAGACATTGCCCGAATCCCTTTCACCGATCTCCTAAGCGGATACGGCACACGCATCACGCCGGCCTACCTTGGGAATTGGGTTGCCGGACAGATGAAGAGGGCCGGCATCGTCAAACCCGGCGCCTGCCATCTTTTCCGCCATTCGTGCGCTACCGACATGCACCGCAATGGCGCGGACATCCGCTACGTCCAGGAAATGCTGGGTCACGCCCGCATGGAAACCACCCAGATTTACACCCACGTCAATGTTGCCGCGTTGGCTCGCGTGCATGCGCGAACCCACCCCCATGGAATCCTGCCCCGCGACCACGAGCACGGCTACCGCGATCCGGAACCACCCGAGCCAGGACATCAGGAAGATTTGCCCCCCGCGCCTGAATCACCTTCTGACAAACCGCCCGAACCACCGGAACCGGAACCACCGGAGTCTCCCGGCGGCGGTCCGTCGAATCCGCGTGGTCCGGAAGATTCCCCTTGCGGCGGCACCGGGGAGGTGCTAAAGCTGCGCCCAGCCATGCGGAGGAGCCCATCCAACCCCTGCCCGATGCCCCGGACGGTCCCGAAACCACCCGGCGGAGATGGAAGTCCGGCAGGCTCGGGGGCAATCCATTCGCCCCGACGACTCCGGCCCCAAGATCCTGGAATTCCGCTTGAAGCATCGGCAAGAAGCCGCTTGCAAGCCGAGGAAGTCCCCGGACGATCCTTGCATGTAGCGTATTACGGGTATCGCTACTACCACCCAGATCTGGGACGGTGGATCTCGCGGGATCCGATAGCAGAACGGGGCGGTTTGAATTTGTATGCCTTTGTGGGGAATGACGGGATGTCATCGTTAGATCTCAATGGAGGTATAAAAACACCTGACTGGGCATCGGATAGAAATAGACTGAATCTATCATACCGATCCGGGAAGATCATTCTTAAGTCGTGCGGAGCATTTACCTGGGTGATTGAATGGTTTGTTTTCCCCAAGGCCGGAGCCAGCGGTGGTATTGTCGGTCAGAAAATGGACATCGAGTCAAAGGACGACACCGGAAAGGTCATCGACGGAAGCCAAGAGCATTACCATGAGGCGTGGAGAGTCAAGCCGGATTCTGGTGAAATTCAAGTGGAACGCGGTGGTGCGGGTATTGTTTGGACTGATCCCGATAACCCAGATGCCGCCCGCAAGGCAAGCTATGAAAAAAGCCCGCTTGATATATGGTCATCCAATGGGTTCGACAATATTGCGGGAACGACGACCTTTCGAGGCTGGGCGCGATACCGTGAACCAGTTTCAGAGGCGGAATATTCGAAGGAATATCCTGATCGCAAAATTAACGCGGGGCGTCTTGCTGTTAGAAATGTTGGAACGCCAAGTTTTCCAAATAGCAGAAAAAGCGACCTCGTGTATCGTAAGCTTACGGTCAATTGGTGTTGCAAGCCGGGAGCAAGTGAGAACGATAGGAAGACAAAGTTAGCTGAGATATTTCCTGCCAGTGATAGAATTTACGTTGTAAATGCTTGAGGCGCTCATTTAATTTATATGAAAATTAAGACAATTATTCTTGGTTGTTCACTTGCGATCATGTGCATGTGTTGTAGTGAGGGCGAGAACCAATCGGAAGCAGGAGACAAACGGACCCTATTGGACAAGTGGGTCGCCAGTCAGAGTATCCACACAGAGGGCGATGTGGAAAAACTCTGCTTCAAGAATGCATTGCCGCGCGCAATATTTGACTATACCAAAAAGCCGGTTCGGCTTGGGTTGTTTCTGAAGGAATTTGGGTTCAATTCTTCGGAAATTCGGACCATCTATGAACTAAATTTTTGCTCAATTCATGTTATTAGGATACATCCGCACATGCTCTTGGTGGTCTACTGCATCGCAGGCGTGGGTACCGAACCTGATTCGGCTTCTCTAGTGGAAAATGCCGATATCACGTTAGTGACGGTTCTTCCTGACCGAGACACCGGCGATTCTAAAAGCTCGGATCTATCAACCACGCTCGGGCCAAAACTCTCAAAAGCTCCTTCGGATGATCTTAGGGCTTTCTACAAGGCGGTTATGGCCGCAGCAGACGCATCTGATCTACAATACCAGCGTGTCAGCAAATAAATCCACGCGCCAAACAAATGGCGATGGCCATGAGATCGACGCGAAAATGCGAAATTCACGCGGCTTCTTGGTCCGATGCCCCTCAGCACAGCCGCCGAAAGGTCCGCCTCCCGAAAGCCGGAAATCGCGTCACAGATCCCAACAACGTGCCATTGCGCTTCCGGTCCAAAGGCCATGCGATATACGGGTCATCTAAAGCCCTCCGGGTGAGTGTGGGCGTGTGTGGCTGAACGATGGTTAGATTCTGGAGCCGGTGCGTTCGAGCTTCACGAGGACATACTCGGTGCTGGCCCGGTCGGTCGCATAGTTGCGGCGCATGGTTTTCTCGATGATGAAGCGGTAATCCTTCGGGATTTGGGCGACATTGCTGCGTGAGATGACGTTCTGATTCATCGAATCCATCAGGTCGCGGCGGTTCTCCGCGACGAGGGTGATGCCGACGTCGCCCCGCGAGTCGCCGCCGTCGCAGTAGCCAAGCCGCAGGACCGACTCCGCGACGGCCTCCTTGGACATTCGCCCGGTGTCCTTGGGTTTGCCGAACATCTGGGCGTCCATGGTCAGACCGATGGTGTGCTGGAAGCTGCCGATGGCATTGACAGTACTGCCGTAGTAAAACCTCCCCGGATGCGAGACGGACTGTAGGATGTACGCATAGTGCATGACAATGGGATTGTTCGGTTAGCCGGGCCATTGCTGTCCAAAGCAGCCCTTCTCCGCCACGGCTACGAAGGGCATTCTTCGCTTCGTTTCACCTTTCAATGGCTTGCCCCTTCGTCGCTGACGCTATGAAGGGCAGGCATTCGTAGTTTCCGGCACGGAAGCGAAGAATGGCGGACAGGGAGGGATTGACTGCGCTCCGCTCCGTCCACGCCGAGTGCGGTCGTCTCCTCCGCCGACCGGTATTTCCGAAGGTCGCTATCGCTCCCGGGGCGTTCGAATTTTGCCGCGCTCAACAGTTCTCACCATCCCTGAAACGCCACGACCCCACCCCCGCGTTGCGAGGGTGGGGTCGTGGCGGATGGTGTGGCTTGAACCTGAAATCCGAAGTACATGCGGGTTTGAACGCTCGGTTTACCGCTGAAACGCTGAGTACCGCTGAATTCGCTGAGTTTTGTTTGGTCAAATTGCCCGCACCGAATGGTGAATCGGATTCGATCCGATTTATGAAGCCTCAATTTCAGCGGCTTCAGCGGTCCTCAGCGTTTCAGCGGTCCAACGGTCCAACGGTTCAACGGTTCAACGGTTCAACGGGAGCGCACTGTAGCTCCCAACTTCGGATCGTGGGTTGAAGTGCCCAAGTTCTCTTGATTCTTGCCTCTTGTCTCTTGATTCTCGTCTCCCCCTATCTCCTTCTCCGGTGTTTGGTTTTCCGGTCGGGTTTGCGGTGGGCGGGCGGGCCGGCTTTGGCGGCAACCTTCGGTTTGGGCGGTTCGTGTTTTTTCGGGGATTTCCCGCGTGTCTGGACTGTTAGGGCGCGGGGGGCGCCTTCGGGTTTTCCCGCGACCTTGAAATCCACGAAGCGCCGCTCCCGGTTGATGTTGGAGATTTTCAGCGGAACGCGCATGCCGGATTGGAGCATCCGGCCATCGACGGATACCCAGGCCATGCGGTGACCTTCGAATCGCCAGCGGCCGTCGGGCAGGTCCTCGCGTTTGACCACGCCTCGGACGCCGAGGCCGGCGATCTCGACCATCAGCCCCATCGTCCGCGCCTCGGTGATGAGGCCGGGGAACACGACGGTTTCCGCGGATGCGGCGGCGTGTTCGAGATATTCCATCAGTTTGATCTGTTTCGACTCGTTTTCCGCTTCGGCGGAGAGCCGTTCGGTGTCGGATAGATGCCGGCAGATGCCGCCGATGGCCGCGTGGGACGGAGTGGAGTCGGCGGGTTTCGGCGGGTTTTCCAACAGCGGTTGGAGCGCGCGGTGGACGATCAGGTCGGCGTAGCGCCGGATGGGGCTGGTGAAATGGCAGTAGTCGCGCTTGGCGAGACCGTAGTGCCCTAACGGATCGGCGGAATAGGCGGCGCGTTTGAGACTCTTGAGCAGGCCCAGGCGGATCACGGGTTCCTCGGGCTTGCCCTTGGATTCGTCCAACAGCTTCTGGATGTGGGCGCGGTTGGTCAGGTCGCCGGGGTGATAGCCGTGCAGGCGGGCGGTTTCGGTGAAATCGAGCAACCGCGACGGATCGGGATCCTCGTGGACCCGATAGACGGCGGGCTTCTGGCGCTCGCGCAGCAGGCGCGCGACCGCCTCGTTGGCGGCAAGCATGCATTCCTCGATGAGTTGGTGGCTCTCCGTGTGGACCACCGGCTCGGCGCGGGTGGCGCGGCCTTCGTCGTCCAGCACCACGCGGGTTTCCGGCATTTCGAGGTCGAGCGCGCCGGTGGCGAACCGCCGTTTGCGCAGGGCGCTCGCGAGCTTCCAGCCCTCACGGACCATCGGCACCAACTGGGGATCCGATCCTGCGGGCGCGGGTTGGCCGTCAAGGATCGACTGGGCCTGTTCGTAGGAAAGTTTCGCGCGACTGTGGATCACCGCATCGAAGAACCGGGCTTTGGCGATTTTCCCGTCAGGGGTGATTTCCATCAGCGCGCATTTTGTCAGACGGTCCACATCGGGCTTGAGCGAGCAGATGCCGTTGCTCAGCTCGGTGGGGAGCATCGGCAGCACGCGGTCCACCAGATAGGTCGAGTTTCCGCGGTCCACGGCCTCGCGGTCCATGGCGGTGCCGGGTTTCACGTAGTGGGAAACGTCGGCGATATGGACGGCCAGGGTCCAGCCCTTGGCGTGGGGTTGGAGCCAGATGGCGTCGTCGTGGTCCTTGGCGTCGGCGGGGTCGATGGTGATGACCAGTTTGTCGCGCCAATCCCTGCGGCGGGCGATTTCCCGTTCGTCCGGGACCTCCGGGGTGGCGCGCGCTTCGGTTAGGACGGGTTCGGGAAACGCGGTGCGGAGGCCGAACCGGTGGATCACGCCCAACATATCGACACCCTTGTCGCCCGGCCAGCCTAACACCTCGATCACCCGGCCGTGCGGAGTCTGGTTGCGGTCGGTCCACTGGTTGAGGTCGATCACGACGAGTTGGCCCGCGCGCGCCGTGGTGTCGCCGGAGATTTCCACGCGACCGTCCACCGCCTTGTCGTCGCAATCCGCCCAGGCGAAACGGCCGCGCTGGCGGAAAATGCCGACGAGTCGGTTGGATCGCCGGCTGACGACCTGCTCGACCTTTCCGGTGGGCTCGTCGGCTGCCGGTGCGCCGCGCATTGGCCGGCTTGGTACCTTTCCGGGCCGGCCGGCGCGGATGGAAACGAGGACGCGGTCGCCATCAAGGGCGGTGCCGACTTCGCGGCGGGAGATCCGGACGCGTGAGAGCGCCTTGAGGTCGAGTCCGGTGGCGAGGTTTTGCTCGTCGGCGGGGTCGGGGAAGAAAAACGCGTGGCCTTGGGGGTGGAATTTCAGGGTGCCGACCAATTGGCGGCCGGACGAGGCGCGGGGTTCGTAGCGGGCCTTGCGGCCTTCGACGATGCAGCCTTCGGCGACGAGCGCCTCGAGGGTTTTGCGGAGTTCGGCCCGGTCATCGGATGGCACGCCGAGGTGGCGGGCGAGTTCGGACCGGGTGAGCGGTTGGTAACCGCGGGAGCGCATCAGGGAGAGCACCATCCCGCGGAGGGAATCATTGGACATGCGCGCAATCTGCCCCAAAACAGGCCCGGACGCAACGCAAAACCGGAAGTTTCCGGCGCAATGGCGGCCCCGGACGAAAGATTCCCGCAATTGGGGGGTTGCCAAGCGCCCGAAAATCGGTTTCATTGCCCGCACCGAACCATCTACCCAAAGAACCTATGAAAAATCCATCCGTCCGCCGCCATTCCGGATTCACGCTCGTCGAGTTGCTCGTCGTTATTTCCATCATCGTGGTTCTGGCCGCGGCGGGTATTGGTGCGGGTAATCTTGCGCTGAATCGGGCGAAGAGAATGACCAGCCAGGCGTCCGCCACGGCGATCGAGACCGCGGTCAACGCCTTTTATCAGGAATACGGCGCGCTGCCGGATGTCGGCGACCGCGTGAGGACAGACAAGGGCGAGGGCAAGAAGCTCCTGGAAATCCTGCTGGGCCTCGAAGGGGATTCGGGCAAGGTGCAGAACCCCCGCAACGTCAAGTTTCTGACCGCCAAGGAAACCACCAAGAATTTCGACGGCTTGAAGTATACCTCGTCCGGGCGTTCCGTGGAGGGCATGTGGGATGCCTGGGGCAATCCGTTTGTGGTTGAACTCGACACCAACTACGAGGAGCGCATGCGTTTCAGCCACGGAGGCAAGCAGGTCACGCTCAACGGTCGCCGCGTCGCCGTCCACTCCGCCGGTGCCAACAAGCGGGATGCCTCGACGGAGGATGCCAGTGACGATATCAAGACCTGGTAGCCTCACCGGGGGTGCTCCCTGAATTTTCCGCGGCGCCGCAGCGTTTTCCGTTGCGGCGCCGTTTTGCGTTTTCGGGGGGGATGTGGCCGCGCTCGTGAAAGCATGGTCTCCCAGGCGCTCCCAACCCTCCCGGCCACCTTCTCACGAAGGCGGCTCACGAAGGCGGCTCATGAAGGCGGCTCATGAAGGCGGCTTACGACGTCTCCAAATCTTCTCTTGTCTCCGGATTCTGGTCTCGCTTCCGATAACCGACAACCGTGGCACCGCCGCCCTCGCCGGAAGACACCTGACAGGGGCGGCGGCCGAGTAGCTGTCCTGCAAAATGCTTCGGAAGGGTAAAATACCGAAATGCACAACATGAGGTATGAAAACGACCATTTCACCACCATATTTAGCGCGATTCGATTTCTCCCGTTGCTTTCGGCCGGGGTGGGCGTAGCCTTCGGAACGGCCACTTCCCTCTCGGCCGGAACCTCCAACCCCTCCTGTCAAACATGTATCTCAAAACGCTTGAAATCCTCGGTTTCAAGTCCTTCGCGGACAAAACCGTACTCGAATTCGCGGAAGGCGTGACCGGCATTGTCGGTCCCAACGGCTGCGGCAAATCCAACGTGGTGGACGCCATCCGCTGGGTGCTCGGCGAGACATCCGCCAAGGCGCTGCGCGGCGGCGAAATGGCCGACGTCATCTTCAACGGCACCGAAAAGCGCAAGGCGCTCGGCATGGCCGAAGTCACCCTGACGATGGCCGATTGCGAGGAGTCGCTGAAGGTGGATTTCAACGAAGTGGCGATCACCCGCCGGGTGTTTCGCGACGGCCGGGGCGAATACCGGATCAATGGCACGCTCTGCCGCCTGAAGGACATCCACGATCTGTTCATGGACACCGGGATCGGCCGGACGGCCTACTCGATCATGGCGCAGGGGCAGATCGACCAGATCCTGTCCTCCAAGCCCGAGGAGCGCCGCGCGGTGTTCGAAGAGGCCGCGGGGATCACCAAGTTCAAGAAGGAAAAGAAGGAAGCGCTGCGGAAACTCGAGTACACCGAGGCCAATCTGCTCCGCGTTTCCGACGTGCTGGCCGAGCAGGAGCGCCGCATGAATTCGCTCAAGCGGCAGGTCGCCAAGGCGCGCCGCTACCAGGCCTTGGCCGCCGACGTGCGGGTGCTGGACACCCACATGAGCCACCGGAAATTCGTGCAGCTCACGGCGGAGCGCGCGGAACTCACGGTTTCCATCCGCGGTCTGGAGGCCCGCGACAGCGAACTGGAACGCCAGCTTCCGGCGAAGGAGGAGGCCGTTGCCGAGGCCCGCGCGGCGGCACGCGCGTTTGAGGGGGAACTCGCCGAACTTCGCCAGCGGCTCAACGAGCACCGCAACGCGCTGGCGTCCGCCACCGGCCGGATCGCGTTCAACGAGGAGCGCAAATCGGAACTCGAATCCCGGATCCGCCAGAATCACGAGGAGATTTTCACCACCCGCGAGAAGCTGGCCCAACAGGAGTTCGAGGTGAACGCCGCCACCGAGGCGCTCGACCAACTCACCCGCCGCATCGCCGACCAGGAAATCCAACTGGCCGACCAGGAAACCCGCACCCGCGGCATGCGCGCGGAACGCGAGCAACTCGAAATGGCCCTCCGCGAGAACCGCGGCGAAGCGACCCGCTGCCAGACGCTCATCGCCACGATGCAGGCGAAAATCGAGAGCGCGCTGGCCCAGTTGGAAGGCAATCGCGACCGCGCCCGCCAGCTCGCCGACGAAGAACAGAGGCTCAATCTGGAGCTTGAGGAGTTCCGCGCCGAGCAGGCCCGCATCGCCGGCGAGGTGGAAAACACCGGTGCCCAACTCGCCGCGCTCGAGGAGGCGTTCCACAGCGCCGAGCGGACCTATCAGTTCACCCGCGGCGATCTGGACGCCGCCCGCGCCGCGGCCACCGAGGCGCACAAGACGCTTGCCCAGCGCGCCGCGCGGCTCGATGCCGTCCGGCAGCTTGTGGAAAGCGGCGAGGGATTCGCGCAGGGCACCCAGAGCGTGCTCGCCGGGCTCGATGAGCCGGACCGTTTCAAGCCCGCGATCCACGGCGCGCTGGCCTCCTTCATCGAGGCGGAAAACACCTGCGCGCGGGCGATCGAGGCCGCGCTGGGCAGGCACCTGCAAACCGTGCTGGTTTCTAACGAAGATCTGGCCGAAGCACTGATCCAGCGCCTAACCGACAAGCGTCTCGGCCTCGCCACCGTGCTGCCGGAATCGTTTGTCGCGCGCCCCCGCGGCACCCAGGTGGAAGCGCTGCCGGAAGGCGCCGTGGCATGGGCGCTCGACCGCGTGAAATCCGACCCTCGCGTGGCCGGCGTGATCGAGCAGTTGCTGGACCGCACGCTGATCGTGCCGGATCTAACCACCGCGCTGATCGTCAGGTCGTCGCTTCCCGGCGTGGCCATCGTCACGCTGGCCGGCGAGGTCGTGGAAATCGCCGGGATGGTTTCCGGCGGAGCCGCCGCCGAGGGCAATACGTCGGTTCTGGAGCGTGCCAACGAAGTGCGCGCCCTGCAATCCGAGGTGGACGATCTAACCCGTGCCGACGAGGCGGCCGCCGCGCGCGTTTCGCATCTGGAAACCCGCCTGGAGGAAACCCGCGAGGAAGTGGAAGTGTGCCGCGAGCGCCTGCAACGCCAGAAGGTGGAGCTTTCCACGCTGCAGGGCCAGCTCAGCCTGGCCACCCGCGAGGTGGAGAATTTCGATACCAAGCTGGAAAACGTCCGCTGGGAGCGCGGCGAACTCGCCAAGCGCGAGCAGGCCGCCGCCGAAAGCCGCCAGCATCTGGAAAGCGAACTCGCCACCGCCCGCGAGCGGCTGGAAGCGCTGGAAAACGAAATCCGCCGGCTGCAGTCGGAGTCGGATTCATCCGCCCGCGCCGAGCAGGATCTAACGGAAGCGCTCAACGAAATGCGCACCATGCTGGCCGTGGAGCGCCGCGCCAAACAGGCGGCCGAGGAGCAGCAGAAACCGATGGAAGTCCGCCTCGCCGAATTGCGCGAGATTTCCATCCGCCGCGAGGCGGAGATTTCCGCGTTCGACCAGCGGATCGAGGCGGCCACCGCCGAAAACGCCCGGCTCGCTGAGGAATGCGAAACCCACCGCGCCGAAGGTGAGGATCTCCAGGAGGAGATCGAAACCCGCTCGGAAGGCCGCTCGGCCCTGATGGAAACCATCGAGGTCGCGGAAATCGAGCTGGCCACCGTCCGCCGCGAGCACGCCCGCGTTTCCGAACAAAAAGGCCGCGAGGAAGTGGCCGCCACCAAGCTGGATCTCCACCTCGAAAACCTCGTCAACACCACCCAGGAACGCCACCAGGTGGATCTGGCCACCTTCGAGCCGGACGCCCACGCGCTGCTTGCCAGCATCGCCTCGCAGAAGGCACTCCAGGCGCGCAGTGGACGCCAGACCATCGTCCAGCATGACGAACATGACCAAACCGACGATCACCAGGACGAGGACGACATGCCGGTCATCGTGGTGGACGCCACCAAGCAGGACGACGAGGACACACCGATCCCCGCGCCCGACATGACGGGCGAGCCGGATTGGGTGTTCGTGGAGTCCATCGTCACCGATCTGAAGCGCCGCCTCGATGCGATGGGCCCGGTCAATCTGGACGCCATCGAGGAATACGAGGAACTCGAGGAACGCCACACCTTCCTGCGCAACCAGCACGACGACCTGGTCAATTCCAAGACCGAGCTGCTCGCCGTGATCGAGCGGATCAATACCGAAACGCAGCGCCTCTTCGCCGAAACCTTCGCCCAGGTCCGGATCAACTTCCAGGACATGTTCAAGGAACTCTTCGGCGAAAAAGGCCAGGCCGACCTTGTGCTGCTGGACGAAGGCGATCCGCTGGAATCCGGCATCGACGTGATCGCCAAACCGCCCGGCAAGAAACTCCAGTCGATCACCCTTCTATCCGGTGGCGAGCGTTCGATGACCGCCGTGGCGCTGCTATTCTCGATCTACATGATCAAGCCCAGCCCGTTCTGCGTGCTCGACGAACTGGACGCCCCGCTCGACGAGGCCAACATCGGCCGCTTCGTGCGCGTGCTCGACCGTTTCATCGACCGGAGCCAGTTCATCATCGTCACGCACTCCAAGCGGACCATGGCCCGCGCCGACGTGATGTATGGCGTGACCATGGAGGAATTCGGCGTCTCGAAACCGGTGGGAATGCGCCTGACCCAATCCGATTTCACCGACGAAACCAAATCCGCGGCCAAGACCGCGGCGCAGAAGGCGGCACTGAGTTTGGATGCCTGACGGAACGCCAGGCACTCCGTTTGATTCTCCTGACAGGAGAGGGAAACCGGGGGCGGTGTGGGAATGCCCGGGTGGGCGCCCGCACCGCCCCTCTAGCTGGGGCGTGGGCATCCTGATCACATCCTCCCCCGGCCGGAAACGTTCACCGCCAAGCCCGCCAAGGGGATTCCTCCCGAGTGAGCCCGAAATCGGAAGTTGGCATGACCCGTGCATCCATTTTTTCCACTGAGGAACTGAAAATCACTGATTCCACTGAAGTGATTTTTGATAGGGAGGAAATCCTTCATCGGTGCTTCCCCATTTTTCTCCAAAAAATCAGTTTTCTCAGTGGATCTCAGTCTCTCAGTGGCAAATCGAGCATCCAAACTATCCCAAACTTCGGATTTCGGGGTAAGTCACTTGCATGACTCTGATTGCGCAGGGACCTCTTCTAACCACTGAAGCGCTGGGGACCACGGAAGGCACTGAGAAGAATCCAAAAAATTCGGTATTCTCAGTGGTCTTCAGTTGTTCCGAAACCAGGCAGTTATGACTTACTCCCGAATCCACCTCCGGCGCGGCTCCTACGGCACCACCACGCGGAGGCGGAAGAACTGCTGGGTGGCGGTTGCGCTGGGCACGGTGCTGCGGTAGGTGACGGTTTCGGTGCCGTCGCCATTGTCCGAGGGGGTTCCGAATGGCACGAGGTCGGCCGGAGCGGAACTCCATCCGGTTAGGTTGGTGGCGATTTCCGGCTGATAGGATATGCCGAGATCCGGAACCCTGCGGCGGAACGAGTAGGCATAGTAGCGTTGCCCGGAATCGACGACCTCGGAGAGTGCCAGCGGCGACGGGGAATTCCGCTGTTTCGGATTCAGCTTGAGGGCATATTCCAACAGGTTGGTCAGCCCGTCGCCGTCCGGGTCGGCGTTGTTGCCGGAAACCGCCGGGTTGGCGATTTCGGTTGGGGTGAAATGCGCGGCTTGCCATGCGGAACCGGCCCATGAGGCGGTCACGAGGATCGTCCGGTCTTGCGGAGTTGCCGCTTCGTGGTTCGCGTCGCCCGGTTGCGTGGCCCGGACGGTCAGGTTGCCGGCGGTGTTCGGATAGAGCGTGCTGCCGAGCAGCAGGCCGGGGCCATCCAACAATTGATAGGAAACGGTGAGATTCGCGTCCGATGATCCGGTTAGGGCAATGGGCGGCCCGTCGGCCGGAACCGAGGCGGGTGGATCAAAGGTGAGGCTCTGGGCCGCCTTGGCAACCACCAGCGTGCCGGTTGCGGCGCCGGTGAAGACCGGATCGATCACGGAGGCGACGATGGCATAGTTCCCGGCGTTGATAGGTGGCGACGCGCCGCCATCGTAGGTGATGTCCACCGCCAGGCCGGCGGGGGAGGTGGTGGCGGTGACAATGTTCGGGCTGCCGTCATAGGTCCTGGCGAGCCCGTCCAGCGTGACCGTGGCGATGGTGTCCACGGTGCCCGGCGACCCGCCACTCACATAGGAAGCGCGCCAGTTCTCCGCGAGGTTGGGGTCGGGATTGTCGGGCGGGCTTATCAGTGTCAGTGAGGGGCCGCTGCCATCCGGGGTGACCGGCCAGGGGGAGGCGTCGTCGTAGGTGAAATTGCGCACCACCACTCCGGTGGCGGTGAGTTCGAGTTCCTCGCCCGCGTTGTCGAGACTGCCGGTGTAGATTCCGGCAACGGGAAGCCCGGTGCCGTAGCGTGCCTGGAAAGCCGGGAGGTTCTTTACCACCAGCGCGTAACCGCCCGGAGGCAGGCTGGTGACCGACGACCCCGCGAAAGAGAACGTGAGTCCCTTGGAGAAGGTCAGTTCGGATAGATCGAGCGTGAGGGTGGCGCTGATGTTGCGCAGCTCGATGAACTCGAAATCGTTCTTGTCGGCGGTGGCCGCCTGTTCGGCGGAGGTGTAGGGTGGCAGCGGATGGTAGTTGATCTCCGAAACCACCAGATTCTGCTGGAGATCGGTGACGGTCGCGGGTGTGGTGGCGGTAAACTGATAGGCCGGCGACCAATGGCTCCAGCGCCCGGAATTGTCCCGCATCCGTACGCGGGCGCGATAGGTCAGGCCGGGTTTGATCGCTCCCACCGGGACGGACACCCCATTTTGATAGCTGGTTAGAACGCCGGATTCCCAGACCGGAGTGTATTCGAGCACGAACTCGTCCGCGGGATCATAGGCGGGTGCCGTGGGGTCCTCGATCTGCCCGATGCGCCACGCCATGGCGCCGAAACTGCCCGCGCCCTGGGGATCGCTGAAGGCGGAGCATTGGAACGAAAGCCCGTTGAGCGGATGGTTGGGCGCACCGGTGTACGAAATGGTGGGTGTGACAGGCAGCAAGCCGCTGTCCGCGGAGTCGGCCAGGGTGGATAGATAGGCGGCCCGCCCGCCGGCTCCCACGGTGGGCCCGGAGGCTCCGGTCCATCCGACAAAACAGAAATTCTTCATGTCCTGCACCTTGTAAACCAGCGTGTCGTCGTTGGCGGTGCCCGATGCCTGCGGGGCGTTGCGCCAGCGGTCCTGATCGGCTTTGGATAGCTCGGAGATCACCGCGGCGCGGTCATCCATCAGATTGTTGATCTGATCGGTTTGCCAGATCAGGTCGCGGAACTCGCGCAGCACGTTGCGGTGGGCGATTTTCATCTCCGGCTTGTCCACATAGGGCATGCCGTCGGAGGTGGTCATGTCCCAACCGTAAAGCGCGTTGTTGGCGTGCTCCCATCCGTTGTTCCAGTTGGGGCCGAAGCTGGCGTCCCAGTCGTAGGGCAGGAAAGTACAGACGCCGCGCGTGGGATCGGAGCCGACCGGTTCGAAGTACCACGCGAGGTTCTTCAGTGAGTGGCGGAGGTTGTCGGTGTAGGGAAACAGATCGTAATGGCGGATCGCCTCGGCGACGGCCGAATAGCGGTACCATTTGTCATAGTTGACATATTGTTGGAGCCATGTGGCGGTTTGGCCGCCGTGGAGGTTGTCGCGGATGTTGTTGAACTCCGAGCCATCGCGGACCATGTCCGGCGATTGGTAGCGGCGCTGCCGCTCGGCATCCCAGATCCAGTCGGACATTTTATATAGGTTTCCACTCGTCATTCCGCGGGCGTCCAGGAAGGGTTTCTCGTATTCCTCGACAACCTGTTGGATCCCCCAGAAATCGCCGTTGTATTGGTCGGGCGCTTCTTCCGCGCCGTCGATCACGCGGAAGTGGAACCACCAGGTGTTGGCGGCGGGCACTCCGAAGGTGGACCAGAGCGTGGCACCGATCTCCTCGGGCATGCCCCAGCCGTTGCCGCCCTTGTTTCCGAACATCTTGTTGATGGCGAGGGAGGGCCATTTCCGCGGAAACGGCTTGCCGTTTTGGTCCTTGGCCTGGAAAAGGTGGCCTTCGTTGAACGCGAACTTGTAGTGGCGTTTGCCGTAGGTGAAGCGGCCTTCGTTGTCGCTGTAGCGGCTGTTGCCGCCGCGCAGGCGGGTGCACACATGGTCATAGACGATGCCGTCATACACGAACGCGCCTTCCCACTCTTCGCAGCGGCGGGCTGCGAGCGTGTTGTCGAGATCGTCGTTGGGGAATTGCTCCGAGGCGTTGTAGGCCTGGAGCGTGAGCATGTCTTCGGGGCGGATGATCCAGTGATAGACCGGCAGCGAGGTGAGCAGTTCCTTGGGCCACACTTTTCCAGCGCCCTCGGAGGCGACGGATGCCGAGGCGGCGACATAATCCGGCACACCATTGTAAACGAAGTAGGCGAAGTTGAGCGACGAATCGTCGGCGTAAGGAACTCTAACCGTGTCGGACTGGAGGTCGGCGGCGCTGATCCGGTAGCGGACCAGCGTGCGGTGGTTCATCGCGGGCAAGACCGCGGTGTAGATGTTGTCGGCTGCCACGGCATCACCGCCCGCGCCGTCGTCGCGCATGGCGACGGTGGTCCAGTTGGCCGCGTTTTCAAATGCCGGATTGACCGGCCGTTCGCCAGCGGGATTGGCCAGCACGGTGGCCATGGGGCGGGGGAACCGCGCGGGAATGAACGATCCGGGTTGCACAACCTGATAGAGCAGGTTCACCGGGCCGACGCCCTGGGGATCGGTGACCTTGGCGGTGATGGTGACGGTTTCGGTGGCCAGAGGTTGCTGCGGCGTGTGGGAAACCTGGCGGATCTGGGGTGGGGGGCTGGCTGCGAGAACGGTGTTGGGGCCTCCGGGTGTGGGTTGGCGGGCGAACGCGCCGGCCACCCGTTTCAACTGTACATCGAACCCGAAGTCGGGATTGTTGCTGGCCCGGTTGAAGACCTGCACGGCGATGGTGTTGGTTCCTTCGTTCAAGAACGTGGCGGCGTTTGTGATTGGAACGTCATACCACAATCCCTCTGAGGCGGATGTCGAGGCTAGCGTCGTATTGGTGGGTGAAGTGGTGGTGACATTCCGCTGCGCCACCAGATTGCCGTTGATCCAGATGAGGATGCCGTCGTCCATGGTGTAGCTCAGCAACAGATTGGAAGGGACCTCTCCGGGATTGATCGTGAAGGATTTTCTCAGGAAGATGCAGCCATAGACATTCAGCATGTTGCTGATGGTGGTATTGAAGGTTAGTCCGGTGACACCGCCGAATCCCATGGGCGCGGTTGCGGTGGTCCAGGAAGTGTCCTCGCCGAATCCCGTTAGCCTCCATGCGGTGTTCGGGCTGGACGCTTCCGACGATCCCGGACGCCAGCGCCATCCCGACGAGGCGGTCGAGACGTAGGCGAGTTCCGGATAGTCAACCGAGGAAACCGACGAACGCCACGATCCGCCCAGATTGTTGTCGAGCGACGGATGGACCAGTTCCATGGATGAGCCACCGCCCGCTCCCGCACCGACCGGCCAGGGGAACTCCGGTTTGTAGTCCACCGTATCGATCAGCGTTCCGGCTGCGTTGCGCAGGTCGATTTTTTCGCCGTCACTGGAAAGCCCGCCGCCGAACGGCCCCAACGGAGTTAAGCCGTATTCGGTCTGGAAATCGGTGGGATTGCCGGCGACCACCGCGAATCCTCCCGCGGGAATCACCGTGCCCGCGGGAAAAACGAAAGCAATGCCATTGGTGAATTGCCAGCCGGAGACATCGATTGGCGAGGCGGTCGGGTTGTGGAGTTCCACAAACTCGGTCCGGGTGTTGTTGGCCGGATTGTAGTGGATTTCGTTGATCACCACGTTCTGGGTGAACGTGGCGACGGGGAAGATGAGAATCTGCTCGACCGAACGGCCGGTGCTGTCGGTGGAGCGGACGCGGACCGTTACAGAGGTGCCGGCCGCTCCCGTGAAATCATGCTGCGAGATGAGCTGGCTGCCGGAAAGGGTGAACCACGTGTTGTGGGTGTCGCCTTCGCCCGCGACTAGCTGATAGGTGTGGGTTTCCGAGTGATTGGGATCCTGGCTGGTGAGTTGGGTGACGAAGGAACCCGCCACCGTGTTGGTTAGGACGGTGGCGGTGGTGGGGATAACCGATGTCGGCGGGGCAGGGGGTGGGTCAACGATGATCGCCACCGTTGCGATGTTTGAATCCGTTAGTCCGTCGTTGGCGCGGAAGGTGAACGAATCCGGGCCGAGGTAGCCTGGGGCAGGAGTGTAGGTGGGGTTCGGCAGGGGACCTGTGAGCGATCCGTGCTGGGGAGGGGAAACCACCAGCCAGGTCAGATTGCCGACCGGCGTATTGGGATCGGTGGCGGTTAGGGTGAGCGGAAGCGGCGTGTCCAGGGTGGCGATCACGGACTGCGGCTGGGCAACCGGCGAACCGGGATCCACGGTGACCGTGACCGAGCGGGTGATGTTTCCCGACGGACCTGTTGCGGTTAGAGTATAGGTGGCGGTGGATGTTGGGGAAATCTGGACGCTCGTGGCGCCTTGAGGAATCGTGACCGACGGAGAAATGCTGACGGCAGACGCGCCAAGCACGTTCCAGGAAAGCGTGACCGATTCACCACGGAAGATGGTGGTGTCCGACGCGGTGAAGGATTCGATGTAAGCGGTGGGAGATCGGCCGAAGGCGGTGGCGTCGGCATTGTAGGCGGCGACAATCTCGGTTTGGGTGAGGGCGTGGTCGAAGACACGCAATTTCGCGAGGGTGAACGAGGCTGGGATGGCTCCATTGTCGCGGGTGCCTCCGGACTGGTTTTGGATGCCGACGACGATGGGCAGCGCGCCGCCCGATGTGGAGGTGGCCCATGTGTTGAACGGTCCGTTGATCTCGGTGTTGGAGACATTGCCGTTAGTATAGATGGTGCTCGTGGATGTGGTGTTGTTATAGGAGAAGGCCAGGCAAGTCCACGTGCCGGTTTCCTGCGCCCCATTCCAGCCCATGTCCGCCACATCACCCCAGAACCCCAGCGCGCCCCAAATGTTGTGGGTGCCGTGGGTGAAGGAACAGTTCGTTCCGTTTCCGCCCCCGCGGCGACCCCATGCGACGATGGTTTCCTCGGTGGCGATGGCGGGGTTGTAAATCCAAGCGATGGCCGAGCGGGTTCCGTTTCCGGTGACGGAGGAGGGCGCGGTGGGGCCGACATACCAATCGTTGTTTCCGTCAAAGGTGACCCCTTTCACCCCGGCCACGAGGGTGACGTTCGGCGTATCCACCTCCTTGTTGAATGTTCCCCCGAGGCTGCCAGTATTGTTCCAGGTGGCTAGGGGTCCGGTTGGCAGGGCTGTGGCGTCCAAGTCCACGAGCGTGCCAGCCCCGACCGAAGCGGTCAGCGCGAGAAACGCCGCGGCAGGCGCGACAAGCGGATAAGGAAATCCCGGGCGATGGTGGGTCACATGGGAAATGTGGCGGATTGTGCCATGGCGTCAACCCCCATAACCGGAGTATGTCAGTGGCTTGTGACTTTCAGCCGAGCAAACTGCGCGGGCTGTCCGATGGGCAAGGCGTAGGAGATCGCGGTGTCATCGTTGGCTGTCGGCATGACCTCCGTCCATGGGGTAGGGGCGGTGCCCAAGGTGGGCGATTGCTCGATCATGTAGGTCAGGTCGCCGTTGGCAACGGCTGCGGCGCGCTTGAGAAACGTGAGAACGCCGTCCGCTAGGGAACCCGGCGTGGCGGAATCGGCAAGAGTGGGATCGAAGCCGGCAAGCGCATACTCGATCAGGTTGCAGACGCCATCGCCGTCGGGGTCGGCGTCCGGCAGCTTGTCCGCCGCGTTCAATCCGGGATACGCATCCATGAACCCGGTGAAATTGGCCTTGGTGATGCGGATCTCCTTGGCCGCCAGGTCATGGACCAGTTGGTATCCGGCAGGCAATGTGGTCGTCGCCAGCGTGCCGGTGAGTGTGCCGGTGTATTTCGCGATGACGTATATCGGAGCTGCGGCGGGCGCCAACCGGGTGAATGCCACGGTTGCCCCGGTTACATCGAGATTTCCGGTGACGCTCAGTTGGTCGCAGGCCGTGGCATCGAGTTCGGTCGCAAGAATCCCGGTTAGAACGGTGTTGCCCAGAGCCAGGGTGCCAATGCCGGCCGTGCCCGGCGCGATGACACTGGTGGCACCGACCGTGGTGACGGGCCCGTTCGCGGTGCCGTTTCCGGTGAGGGTGGCTCCTGCGCTGACGGTCACTGCGGACTCGGGGGGTAGGCTGCCGGTTAGAACGAGCGTGCCGGAATCGACACGGGTGGGGCCGGTATAGGTGTTGGCGGCGGCGAGCGTGACACTGGCGGCGGTTGAGATTCCGATGGCCGATGCGCCACTGATCACGCCATTGATTGTGACATTTCCGACCGTGCCGTTGTAGGCATGGCCCAGAATGGAATCCGCCAGCAGGGAAACGGCACCGGTGTAGGTGATGTTGGATTGTTGGGTGCCCAGCGTGCCTCCATTCAGGATAACATTGTTGGCAAGGGTGCTCGGGTTGGTGCTTCCAAAGTCGGCGGTGACCACGCCGCCGCCGTTGATTTGGATGGTGCCCGTGCCGAACGGGTTCGCGTTGTCCGAGCGGTACTGCAAGGTGCCGCTGCGCGCCGAGCCGTTGCCCACCTGGACGTTGCCGGAAAAGCCGGAGCTGCTTCCGGTGATCAGCCATTCGTGGCCTGAGGAAGACGAGTCCACGAATGCCAGCGAGCCGCTGCCGGCAAACGATCCGCTGTAGAAAACGAAAGTTCCGCCGGCATTGTCGAGGGTTCCGCCGCCCGCGCCCGCCGTGATCGTGCGGTTGAAGCCGTTGTTGTTGGACCCACCGGTGTAACGCAGGGTGCCGCCGTTCAGATTGAGCGAGGAGCCAAGGCCGATGCCGGACGCCGTTCCGTTCGCCCGCAGATTGTTCGTTGCCAGCACCCCGCTCGTGACTGTTGTTGCTCCCGCGTAGGTGCTTGATCCGGTGAGAGTCAGCGTGCCCGCGCCGGATTTTGTTAGCCCGCCGTCCGCGGCGTTGGCGGCGGTGGAAACGGTGCCGACAGTTGCGGCGGTGGTCGAACCGCCGCCAGTTAGGGTGACGGTGGGAGCGCTGGTGTAACCGGTGCCCGGGCTGGTGATCTGGATGCCGGTGATCACTCCGCCGCTCATGACCGCCACGGCCGTGGCCCCGGTGCCGCCGCCGCCGGTGATCTTCACCACCGGCGTGCCGAGGTAGCCCGCTCCACCGGTTGCGACCTGGATGTTGGAAACCCCGCTGCCGGCCGCGCTCAGGAGTGCCTGACCGATGGTCACGTTTTTTCCGTTGGTGTCGATCGTCGCGCCGCCAGCGAAGATGTTTGAGGATGTTAGGCCGTTCATGAAATTGGTGTGGTCGATGTTCGCCTGCAAGGTCCCGCCATTGAAATTGACGATGCTGTTACCGGCCGCATTGGGGGCCACGATCACATTGGGCCGAATGATGCCGCCGTTGAGATTGACGATGCCGGTGGTACCCGCGCCCCCCTCGGCGAGGGACAGATTGCTACCCACGGTGAGCAATCCGCTGGCGACGGTGACGATCCCGGTGGATCCGGTGCTGAAGCCGAGGTTGAAGCGGTTGTTGCCCTCGTTGAATTGGGCGGACGCGCCGTTCAGATAGAGCACGTTGGTGCCGGTGCCCTGGCGGCTGAGGGTGGTGACTTCCGCCACGTTGATGGTGCCGCCGGTCATCAGCGAGTAGCTGTTTCCATTGCCGTTTCCGGTGCCGCCGTTGCGGAAATTGATGGTGTTCATCGTGCCGCCGCTCATGGTGAATCCTCCGTAGGCGCCGTCCCAGTTGGCGATGTTGAAATTCTGCAGGATGAGCGTGCCGGTTGTGAAATTGATCACGCCCTGGCCGTTGGCCGACTGGCCGGAGACCAGATCGGTGGCCATGGTGACGGTGCCGGTGGAGGCGAAATTGAGGACGTTGGCGGTGTTGTCCCAGCCGGTGCTGATGCGGGAGATCGAGCCAGTGCCGGTGATGGTGACGGTACCGCGGCTGAAAGTTGCGCCATTTCGGCTGCCCATCATCAGGGCCGGATTGTTGGTGTCCGTGGCGTGGCCGGTTAGGTTGAGCGGTCCCGCGAGCACCAGGGTTCCGCTGCCGGCGGCTTTCACCGCGTTGTTGGTGGTGGTCGGGTTGCTGATTGCGCCGGTTAGTGTCAGCACGTTGCCGTTGGTGTCGAAGATGCCGCTGTTGGTGCCCAGATTGATGGCATTCGGCAGGGTGACACCGGCCGCGCCGGCTTGCAGGGTGGCGTTTCCCGCGAAGGTCAGGTCGCCGCTTCCGATTCCGTTGGTTTGGTTGACGCTCAAGGTTCCGGCTCTCAGCGTCGTGCCCCCCGTGTAGGTATTTGCCGCCTGCATACTGGCGGTGCCGGCTCCGTACCATGTGACTCCGCCGGGGCCGCTGATCACGCCCCGGAACTGGGTGATGCCGCTGATGTTGGACAGATAGAGCGAACTGCCGGCGGCCGCGTTGTTGGTGATCGCGGGTTCGTAGAAATTGTTGTTGCCGAAATCCGTGATGGCGCCTCCGGCGGCATTCACCAGCACCTTCCGGTTGAGGGCCAGGGCGTTTCCGGTGCCGGTGCTGATCTGCAGCGTTCCGGCGTCCAGGGTGAGCACGGTCGTGGGACTCGATGCCTGTACACCCAACCGGTTTCCGGCAGGCAGCGACAGGATGCTATCAAACACCCCGCTGGTGGCGTTGAAAGCGCCTCCGGTGATCGTATAGAAAGCGGGGCTGGTGCCGCTGCCGCCGCCACCGTTGCCCAAGGCGAGCGTGCCGGGACCGGCTTTCCAAATCTGGGTGCCGCCAGCCGAGCTGATGGTGCTGTTGATCGTCGAGGTGCCTGCGGATGTCGTATAAACGAAGGGTGATCCGGCAGATGGCGTTAGGTTGAGCGTTCCTCCGGTTAGGGTGTAGCCGCTTTGGGAGAAATAGACCCCGTTCGCGTTGAGGGTGCCGGAGAGCGTGACCGTGCCGCTGGTCCCTCCCGCGCCGAATTGGGCAAGGTTCGCCGGGTTGGTGGTGTTTCCCCATGTCCGGTTCGTGGAGTCGTCGTACCAATTCGCGGTGGTGGTTGCGTCCCATGTTCCCGATCCGTCCTGCGCGCCGGCGGTGCCGGTGTTGGCATCCCAGATCAACCCTCCCTGCGGTACGATCTGGGCGGTTATCGCCGTGATGATGTTGCTATAGTCGCTGACCAGCGTGCCGTTCTGGCTGGCCACCCGGTAATCATAGCTGGTGCCGGGCGTGAGTCCCGTATCGGTGAACGACGGCGTGCCCGCAGGACTGGTTCCCGCCGTGGCCCATGACTCCGCAACGTTGGTCCGCCGCCGTTCGATAACAAATCCGTCACCGCCGTGGGCAGTCCATGTCAAACTAACCGAAATCGGTGTGACTGTGGGAGCGTTCAACCCCTCGGGCGCGGTTGCCGTGGTCTCTGAGGAAACATTCGCGGTGTGCAGCGACATCGCGGACATGCTTTGTGCGCGGTTTTCAAGGGTGGTATCCGCCAACGGCGCGCAGATTTCCAGGCTGGCCTGCTGTAAGGCCCCCTTGCTTTGGGCATTTGCCTCGTCCTGGGTCCATGCGGCCCGATAGACGCACAGGTCCTGGAAATCCGCCTGAAGCGGCGCGAGCGCCCGGCCCGCCGCACCCGCCGCACCACCGATGACGAAAAGATCGGGGATGTATTGGTCGCTAACCGTCCCTTTCAAAACGCCATCGATAAACAGCAGCGACTGCCCGGTGGCATAGCGGTGTGAAAGTGCTACGTCGTGCCAGCGGCCGTCGTTGGCATCCATCGGCACACTCAACTCGGCGCCGGAAGGGCCGACATATACGAATGCGGTGTCCCGGATTTCCATGGTCACCCGGTTGGTTCCCGCCCCCACTGCCGCAATGGTGCCGGTCTCGGCGCTGCGCACCCGGAACGCCAGGGTAAACGAATGCATCGGGTGTCCCGGCGTGAATCGCAGCGGCGAGGATTCCGCCTCGTCCCGCTGCAACCGGAGATAGCCATTGGTTGTCTGAAGGTTCGGACTGGTGGTCTTGCCTGCGGTGATCGCATCAAACATCGATGGCGCTACCGCGTAATATAACTCGCCGTGGCCGGACGCGTTGGGATGATAGGCGTCGCTTACATGGCCGGGCGCCCAGTGGCCGTAGCCATCGTCGATCGCGCCGAGAAAATTGATGCTGGGAATGTTCCAGGTGTTGAGCAGCAGGTTCATCCGTTTGACATAGGCGTATTCGTTCGCCGAGTAATTGTCGTTCGGATAGACCAGGCTGATCACCGGATAATAGCCATTGGTCCGGCAAAGACCGATGATCTGGGTGAGTCCGTTTTTGAAACCGTTGAAGACCGCCTCCGGGTCGCTGGCGCCGACCAGGCCTTCGTTAGCCATCGAAAGCGCGATGATGACGATGTCCGATCCGGGATGGGCGGTGACCACATCCGCCTGGAAACGGGCGAGTACCTTGGAGGTGGTGTCTCCGCCAACCGACGCGTTGTTGACCTGCCATGTGACGGAGGATCCCGGAGCGATCGGCGCGTGATTTTCCATCAGATCATCCAGCCGATAGGCCCATGCCTGGCTGGTAGGGTTGGCCCCGGTGCCCGCGGCCACCGAGGAGCCCAGCACCAGGATTTCCTGTGGATCCGCGGTGGCGGGGCCGGTTCCCCAGAGACTGAGGATGGCAAGGGATAGGGCGCCGAGGCGGGACGGGCGGATGTTCAGGATCATGAGGATGGTTCGAGATCTCAGCGGTTGGAGTTCCGTCTCCGGCGCACCAGCGCGAGGAGGCCAAGGCCTCCTAACATGGCTGTGGCCGAGGGTTCGGGAACGATGCCGATGGAGCCGTTGGTGTAAAGCTGGCTCTGATCCCAACTGAGGGGACCGTCCAGCGTGGGCAGATTGACGGTGGAGAAGGTGCCGGTGGCGCTGCCCCAATCGAACAGATTGAAGGTGTCGCCATTTTGCAGGGCCCCGCCGACGTTTGTGACATTGAGTGTTCCGCCGAAGGTGAGCAGTGAGGAGACCGTCGCCAAGTCGGAGATATCGCCAAGGGTGTCGATTTCGAACTCGCTGACGCCACCGAGGGTCAGGTCCCCATCGACACCCAGGGAGCCGATGCTGTTTCCTGGCGCGAAGGAGCCGCCGGACAGAACGGTCAGATCGCCGGTGGTGCCCGTGCCGCCGATCGCGGCACCTGCGTTCACGGTGGTCAGGGTGCTGGTTGAAATGCTGCCATTCACGATCAGCTTGCCGGAATTGACGTTAGTCGGGCCGGTATAGGTGTTGGTGTTGGAAAGCGTCACGCTGGTGGCGGTCGAGATATTGAGAGCGCTACCGCCCGAACCGCTGACGACGCCTGCTAGATCGACCGTTCCTACCGTGCCGGTGTAGGCATGGCCCAGAATGGAATCCGCCAGCAGGGAAACGGCACCGGTGTAGGTGATGTTGGATTGCTGGGTGCCCAGCGTGCCTCCATTCAGGATAAGATTGTTGGCAAGGGTGCTCGGATTGGTGCTGCCCAAGTCGGCGGTAACCACGCCGCCTCCGTTGATTTGGATGGTGCCCGTGCCGAACGGGTTCGCGCTGTTCGAGCGATACTGCAAGGTGCCGCTGCCCGCCGATCCGTTGCCCACCTGGACGTTGCCGGAAAAGCCGGAGCTGCTTCCGGTGATCAGCCATTCGTGGCCGGAGGAGGTCGAGTCCACGAATGCCAGCGAGCCGCTGCCGGCAAACGATCCGCTGTAGAAAACGAAAGTTCCGCCGGCATTGTCGAGCGTGCCGCCGCCCGCTCCCACCGTGATGGTGCGATTGAAACCATTGTTATTGGAACCGCCGGTGTAGCGTAGGGTTCCACCATTGAGGTTCAGCGCGGTGCCGAGGCCGATACCGGAAGCGGTGCCGTTGGCCTGCAGGTTGTTGGTGGCGAGTACTCCGCTTGTGACTGTTGTCGCTCCCGCGTAGGAGCTTGATCCGGTTAGGGTCAGCGTGCCAGCGCCGGATTTTGTTAGCCCGCCGTCCGCGGCGTTGGCGGCCGTGGAAATGGTGCCGAGGGTGGCGGCGGTGGTCGAACCGCCTCCGGTTAGGGTGACGGTGGGGGCGCTGGTGTAACCGGTGCCCGCACTGGTGATCTGGATGCCGGTGACCACGCCCCCGCTCATGACCGCCACGGCCGTGGCCCCGGTACCACCACCACCGGTGATCTTCACCACCGGTGCGCCAAGATAGCCGGCCCCTCCGGTTGCGATTTGGATGTTGGAAACCCCGCTGCCGGCCGCGCTCAGGAGTGCCTGACCGATGGTCACGTTTTTGCCGTTGGTGTCGATCGTCGCGCCGCCAGTGAAGATGTTTGCGGATGTTAGGCCGCTCATGAAATTCGTGTGGTCGATGTTCGCCTGCAAGGTCCCGCCGTTGAAATTGACGATGCTGGAGCCGGCCGAATTGGGAGTCAGGATCACATTGGGCCGGACGATGCCGCCGTTTAGGTTGACGATGGCGGTGGTGCCCGCGCCGCCTTCCGCGAGGGACAGGTTGCTGCCCACGGTGAGCAGTCCGCTGGCGACGGTGACGATCCCGGTGGAGCCGGTGCTGAAGCCAACGTTGAAGCGGTTGTTGCCCTCGTTGAACTGGGCGGACGCGCCGTTCAGATAGAGTACATTGGTGCCGGTGCCCTGGCGGCTGAGCGTTGTGACTTCCGCCACGTTGATCGTGCCGCCGGTCATCAGGGTGTAACTGTTGCCGTTGCCGTTTCCATTGCCACCGTTGCGGATGTTGGTGGCGTTCAAGGTGCCACCGCTCATGGTGAACGCACCATAGGAGCCGTCCCAGTTCGCCATGTTCAGGTTTTGGAGATTCAGTGTGCCGGTTGTGAAATTGACCACGCCCTGACCGCCGGCCGACTGGCCGGACACCAGGTCGGTGGCCATGGTGACGGTGCCGGTGGAGGCGAAATTGAGGACATTGGCGGTGTTGTCCCAGCCGGTGCTGATGCGGGAGATCGAGCCGGTTCCGGTGATGGTGACGGTGCCGCGGTTGAAGTTCGCGCTGTTGCGGTTGCCCAGCATCAGCGCGGGGCTATTGGTGTCCGTGGCATGGCCGGTTAGGTTGAGCGCGCCCGCGAGGACAAGGGTGCCGCTTCCGGCCGCTTTCACCGCGTTGCTGGTGGCCGCGGAGTTGCTGATGGATCCGGTCAGCGTCAGCGTGTTGCCGTTGGTGTCGAAGATATCGCTGGTGGTGCCGAGGCTGATGTTGTTGGCGAGCGTCAGATTGGCCGCGCCGGACTGAAGCGCGCCGTTGCCGGAGAATGTCAGCGCGCCGGAGCCCAGGGAGGTGTTGGTAATGACCTGAACGGTGCCACCCTTGATAGAGGTGCCGCCCGAGTAGGTGTTAGCCGCCTTCAGGATTGCCGTGCCCGCACCATACCAAGTGACACTTCCGGTTCCGCTGATGATGCCTCGGAAGTCGGTGATGCCGCTGATGTTGGATAGATAGAGCGACGAACCGCCGCCGGCGTTGTTGATAATCGCGGGTTCGTAGAAATTGTTGCTGCCGAAGTCCGAGATGGCACCGCCGGCCGCGTTGACCTGGACTCTTCGGTTGACAGCCAGCGCGTTCCCGGTGGCGGTCGTGACCTGGAACGTTCCGGCATCCAACGTCAGCACGGTCGTGGGACTGCCAGCCTGCACTCCGAGGCGGTTCCCTGCCGGCATCGCAAGAATGCTATCGAACACGCCGGTTGTGCTGTTGAACGTGCCACCGGTGACGGTGTATAGCGCGGGGCTGGATCCGCTGCCGCCGCCGCCATTTCCAAGCAACAGTGTCCCCGATCCGGTTTTGGTGATCTGGGTGCCGCCCGCGGAGGTGATGGTGCTGTTGAGCGTGGTGGTTCCGCCGTTGGTCGTGTAAACGAACGGGCTGGCGGATGGCGCGATGTTCAAGGTGCCGCCTGTGAGGGTATAGCCGCCCGTGCTGAATGTTAGGCCGCCGGTATTCAGCGTTCCCGACAAGGTAACGGTGCCCGCGGTTCCCCCGAAATTCGCGGTGATGGCGCTGGGGTTGGTGTTGTTATACGCTGTGGTGGCGGCGGTTCCGGCCGACGACGTGCTCCAGAATGTGGCGGTCGTGTCCCAGGTTCCGGTGCCGCCGATCCCGGAGGTCGCTCCGTTGACATCCCAGTAGTGGTCGGTGTTGGCGGCGGCGTGCGTTGATAGAAGCGCCCCGACAAACAGGGTCGGGAGCGACATGCGGATGGTGGTGGAAGGTTTCACGGAACGGCGGATTGGTTGGAGGAAATTGCCTGAATGGCTTGCAGGGATACGAACCGGGTTCCGTCATCAGACGGCCCAGGTTGAATGAATTTACGGCACACGTCGGCCACACAAAATCGGACCCGCGCACACAACCACCTCGATTCCACTCCGCCAAGCACCCCAATCGGGGGGCGCGTGGACCGATACGACGAACCGGCGGGAAACCGCGATCCCGATGTATGGCAATCTGCCGCTTTCGCCGAACATTGGCCAACCAACCGGGGTCAAGGCGCGCTGATGACCGCGCGGAGGTAGTCGGAGGGATCACCCGTGACTGCGCCGGGGCTTCGGAATGTCCTATAGGTCCAGCCTGTATCAAGCGGTTGGAGCCGTGGATCGTTTTCAATGGTCGTTTTGTCTGCGCCGGTCACTTCGGTTACTTGAAGAGTCCATGCCCCGAGGTCATCGCTGGCTTGGATCTTGTAGGTCAGGCCGTCGATCGGGTCGGAAACCGCTTCGGTGGTTCCGGAGAACGCCGCGCCATTGCGCACCGGTAGCGTGAGAACCAGCACTTGGCTTCCGGCTACGGTCGCAACCTTTCCGAGCATCTTTCCGGACGCCGCACCTGAGAGGGGATTGCCGTCGAGGGCGAATTCCGAGAGGTTGTTGGAACCGTCGCCATCCGGATCGCCCCCCGGTGTGGCATCGGCCGATGGATCGATGGCCGTGATATGGCTTTGTGCCCAGGTTTCGAAGGCATTGGCCGCCCAACTGAGGACGATTTCCTTGTATCCGTTGGCGGCGGGTGCGTCATAGGTTAGCGAATATCCGGCCGGAAGAACCGGCGTCTCGGTGAAGGTTCCAGTTAGAGTCTGGTAACGCGCCAGGACGTGGACCGGCAGATTCGGCGTGCCGTTGAGGAGAAGCTTGGCGCCGCTGATATCGAGCGTTTCGGCCTGGAGCGTGTCCACGGATTCCGCCATGTCGATGGTGAGGGACGACCCGCCGGCAAAGGTGGCGGCGATCGCATAGAGGGTGCCGCCGGGCGATCCCGGGTTCAGGTTGGAACCTGAAGCAACCGTGATTGACCCCGCATAATCGCCGGTTCCCGCTAGGGTTCCCGCGTTGACTTGGGTGGCTCCGGCGTAGCTGTGGATGCCATTCAGATAGAGCGCGCCGGAACCTGATTTCGTGAGCCCGCCGCCGCCGTCCTGCAGGCTTTGGTTGATGGTTAGATCCTGGCCGTTGGTGTCGATGATCGCACCGCCCGCCTGGACGTTGACCACATCCATCAGCGACATGAACGTGGGGAGTGATCCCGTTCCCGCGCGGAGGGTGCCTCCATTGAAATTGAAGGTGCCCATGCCCGCGCCTGCGGCTCCGGCGGTGATCTGGCGGGTGGTTAGGGTGCCGCCGTTCAGATTGAGCGTTCCGATGCCGGACCCCGCGTTGGAGATCAGCACGGTGCCGGACGAAACGACCGCACCGGTTCCGGAGAGGGTTAGGGTTCCGGTTCCGGCTTCGCCGACAATGAGCGAGGCGTTGGGATTGGTCTGGTTGAAAGTGCCGCCGGAGATGGCGACGGTTCCGATGGCGTTGCCGGATCCACCGGTGTATCTTCCGATGGAGATCCAGTCCTGGCCGGTGAAGGTGCCGCCGGTTTGGTTGAGCGTGCCCTTGGTGCCTGACCCCTTGCCGATGAACGCGATTCCTTTGGAGGAAACGGTTCCGGTGTCGCTTAGGTTGAGGGTTCCCTGCGAGGTTCCACCATCGCCGATATTGAAATCACCAGCGGTGGAGATCAGCGATCCGCTGTTCTTCACCGTTACGGTCGCCTTGGCGGTGCCACCATCGCCGATGGCCAGCCACCCGCCGTTCTTGGTGATTGAGGCGGTGTCCTGGATGGTTAGAGTTACCGTTGAGGTGCCGGTCCCCATCGCCATCCGCAGCGCACCAGCCGTGGTTAGGGCTGATGTGCCGGCCATGGTCATGGTGGTGGTGGACCCGGCGCTCTCGGCCAGTTGCACCGCGCCGTTGTTGGTCCAGGTGGTGTTGGTTAGGGTGACCGCCTGCGTGCTGTTGTTGAGCGTCTGATCCGCGATGTAACCGGTTGTGACGTTGCCGGTGGTGATGACGGAGTTGGTGGCGGTGAGGGTACTGGCTAGCCCGGTATTGCCGTTCCCGCGGCCCAGCACCAGCCAGTTTTGTACATTGAGCGAGGTGGAGGAAAGGGTGAGGTTGGCACCCTGCGTGGTGGTGTGGCCGATCCAACAATCGCCGCCGACGGTGTTGGTCTGGGTTCCGGAACCGATCAATTCCAGCGTGCTCTGGGTGACCCGCAGGCCGGGGCTGACGGTTCCGAATCCGTTCGCGCCCGGATAAGTCAGAATCAGCTTGGCAGAACCGGTTTTGGTGAAGTTACCCGCGGTGCCGATCACCTGCCCGGACATTGTTAGATCCCTGTTGCTGCTGAGGGTGCTGTTGGTGCCACTGATGGTGAATCCGCGATCGGTGGTCGTGGCTGCGGCGAGGGCAGCCGAAAGGGTGCCTCCCGCGAGCACCAGATTGGAAGGACTGGCGGATGACGCGCCGATGGAACTGGGCGCTCCACCGTTGGCGATGGACCGGATCTGGGTCGTGCCGCCTTCAAGAACCGTGGCACCCGTATAATCGTTAGGATTCGTTGTGTTGAAAAGCAATAGCCCGCCGGTCCCCTGTTTGATGAGGCTGCCCGAACCGGAGATTTTTCCGGCTCCCTGAATCCGGAATTGGGAGGTGTTGTTGAAAGCGATTTTCCCAGGGGCCACCGTGGTGTCCAGTTGGATGGTTAGACTGCTTGCCGTGTCATCGAACAGCACGGATCCGGGGTCGGCATAGGTGGCTGGGGAGCCGGTTGACTTGTCGATCCAATTGGCCGTGGTGCCGAGATCCCACACGGCGGTGGTGGAACCGGTGACACCCTTCCATGTCAGCACGGTCGCCTGGGTGAGATTGAGCGAGACGGTGCCGAACCCATCGTCGGATAGGGTTCCGACGGTGCCGGGCGGAAGGGTGCCGAGCACGAAGCTGCCGAAGCCGGATTTGGGAACGACGTACGAGACCAGCGGAATGGTTCCCACCGCGGGAAACGAATCGGTGACGTTGACGGTCGTCACGCCGTTGAGGGTGAGCGCTCCGGTGACATTGAGCGGGGCCACGGGCGGGTTGCCCGCGGCATTTCCGAGATCGATGTCGAGTGACGCGCCGGTTGAGGTGCCAAATGTGGCGTTGGGCACATCCAGCGAGGCGGCCGGGTTGGCCTGGAGCACGCCGAAGGCCGCACCGTCCGCTACGGTGGCGTCACCGTTGAGGGTGGAGGCGGTGGATAGGATCAGTTTGCCCGCGTTGACGACATTGCCGCCCTCGTAAGTGTTGGCTCCGGTTAGAGTCAGGGTGCCCGCGCCGGATTTCACGACGCCGCCGAATCCGGTCAGAGCCTGCGGGACTCCCAGGTTCAGGCCGTTGGAATCGATCTTGAGGCCGCCGAAATTGATCACCGCGTGATTGGCATCGATGCCTCCGATAAAGGTGGTCTGATTCGCGGTGGCGATGATCTGGGTGCCGTCGAAGTACACGAACTCGGTGCCCGCTCCGCCCGCAATCTGGGAGACTTTCAGCGTGCCGCCCATGAGGTTCGCGGTGCCCGTGGATCCGGCATTGCGGCCGACTTGGAAATAGGTGGCGCGGAACTCGCCGGTATCGCTGAGGGTGAAGTTGCCATTGCTGCCGTTCAGTTCGCCAATCCAGGTGTCGCCGGATAGAACCTCGACCAAGCCGCCGCTCTGGATCATCGAGCCGGGGCCGCTGGCGCCGACGATGAACGAGCCGCCGCCGGTCTTGGTCCAGGTGCCGCCGGTCATGTTGAGGTTGCCGGTTCCGGTTTCGCGGCCGATCGCCACATAGCTGTTGTTGCCGATGGTGCCGCCGCTGAAGTTGAGGATTCCGAGCGACCCACCCGCCTGGCCGAGCCAGATCTCGTTGTTGACGGTTAGAGAACCGCCGCTGATGTTGCCGGTTCCGCTGCCGCCGTTGGTGCCGATGGAGAAATGGTCGTTGCCTCCTTTGGTGAAGGAGCCTCCGCTCATATTGAAAGTCCCGTGCGAGCCCGCGCCGTTTCCGAATTCCACCCACTCCGTTCCGGTGGTTACGGTGCCGCTTTCCAGATTGAAAACACCCGTGCCGCTGCCGTTTCCGACCTGCAACTGATAGGCGATGGCAAGCGCTCCGGTGGTGTTGACGTTGAACGTCGCGGTGCCGGGCGAGTTCCATCCTCCCACGTAAAGGCGTCCGTTCGCGTTCAGGGTGCCGCCGCCCTGTCCAAAACCGGTTAGGCCGGTTCCGGTGGCCGCGGTGTCCGCCAGGTTGTAGGTGCCGGTGCCCGAATCCCTTCCCACGAACATCCAGTTTCCGGTTCCGGTGGCGGCAATGCCCGCGACATGGTTCACCGTGCCATCGGCACCCGCGCCGCTACCCACCACGATGTCCCTCGGTGTCGTAGCGAGGTTGGAGGAAATGGTGGCGATGTTGGGGGCGGCCGTGTTGATGACCGCGTCGTCGAAGGTGTCGCCGGTGGTCGCGCCGTTGGCGTTGGTGGGAACCCGGCCGAGACTCCAGTTGGTGGCGGTATTCCACTCGGCGGTGCCGCCGTTCCAGAAATTGTCAACCGCCGCGGCGGTTCCTGTTAGGGTAACTAAAAGCGCTCCTGTGGCGGCGGATGATAGAAGGGTTTTACGGAATTTGGATTTCATGGGGATGGTGGATTCTTCGGGCGTGGAACGAAAAGGGCGGGGGTGGCGGATGGCCACCCCCGCCGAGGGGTTGTCGGAGGTAATGGTTTCCTCGTTTCAGGATTATTCCGTGGCGATGACCGCACGGATGAAGTCCTGCGCGTCTTCGGCCACCGTGCCCGGCGTGCGGAAGGTGCGGTAGGTCCAGCCGGCGGATGTGGCTTCGGGCATGGCCGCCTCGATGGCGGCTTTGTCCGCGCCAAGGACCTCGGTGATGGCGAGCCCCCATGTGCCGAGGTCGTCGCTGCCCTGGATCTTGTAGATGACGCCGTCGATCAAAGCCGAGACCTGCTCGGTGGCGCCGCTGAAGGTGGCACCGTCGCGAACCGGGAGGGTGAGAACCAGCGCGGAAGCGCCATTAACGGTCGCCACCTTGCCGACCACCTTGCGGTTGGCGGCTCCGGACATCGGATTTCCATTCAGCGCGAATTCGGCGATGTTGGTGGCGCCGTCACCATCCGGGTCGCCGCCGGGGGTGGCGTCGGCTCCCGGATCGATGCCGGTGATATTGGTTGCCGCCCACGATTCATAGGCGGTAACCGGGCGGGTGATGGCGATCGCTGTGCCGCCGTTGTAGGCATAGTCGATCGAGTAGCCGGACGGCAATGTCGGAACGCTGGTGAAGGTGCCGGTGAGCGTGGTGTAGGTGGCGATCACGTAGGCCGGCAGCGTGGGAGTGCCGTTCAGCGCGAGCGCGGCGCCGCTCACATCAAGCAGGCCGGCTTCGAGGGTGTCCGGGGTGGCGGCGATGTCCACGGTGAAGGTGGAACCGGCCGCAAAGGTAACCGGACCCGCGTACATAGTCCCGGTTGTCACGCCGGGATTCAGATTCGCGCCGTTGGCCACGGTGATCGGTCCGGTGAAGTTGCCGGTGCCGGCCAAGGTGCCCGCATTGACGGTGGTGGTGCCCGTATAGGTGTGGACTCCGTTCAGATAGAGGACGCCCGTTCCCGACTTGGTTAGGCCGCCGGTTCCGGCGTCGCTGAATCCGAGGCTTTGGTTGATCGCGACATCCTGGCCGTTGGTGTTGATGAACGCGCCGCCCGCCTCGACGTTGACGACATCGAGCGTGTTCATGAAGTTGGCATTGGCGCCGGATCCGACGACGAGCATTCCGCCGTTGAAATTGAAGGTGCCCATGCCGGCTCCGCCCGCTCCTTCGGTGATCTGTCGGGCGGTTAGCGTGCCGCCGTTCAGGTTGACCACGCCCACGGCTGTGCCGCCGTTGGAGATCATCAGCGTGCCCGCGGTTTCGACCACACCCGTTCCGGAAACGGTAATTGTGCCGGTTCCCTCTTCCGAGGCGAATAGCACCGTGCCGCCGTTAGTATGGCTGAATGTTCCGCCTGACACGTCAAGCACTCCGATTGCGCCATTGTAGCGGCCGACCGGAGTCCAGGATTTGGCGACCACCGTGCCACCGGTTTGGACGAGGGTGCCCTTGGTGCCGGTGTTTTTGCCGACGAAGAGGATGTTTTCGCTCGTCACCGTAGCGGAGCCCATGACGTTCAGGGTGCCGTCGGAGGTGCCCACGTCGCCGATGTTGAAATCGCCGTTGGCCCACAGCGAGCCGCTGTCTTTCACCGTCATGGTGGCCGGGCCGTCATTGCCGATCGAGAACCATTCGCCGGTCTTGATGATCTTGCCGTTGTCCTGGATGGTGACCGTACAGTTGCTGTCCGGCCGGAGCGAGATCTGAAGGCGTCCGTTGGCATTGAAGGTGGAGGTACCGCCGACGGTCATGGTGACTTTGGATCGGTCGCCCTGGCCTAGCAGCGTCTGGCCGTTGCTGTTGACGGTGGAGTTGCCTAACAGATTCACCGTGGCCTCACAGTCGGCACTCATGGCGGCGCGGAAATTGCCCGCGCTGTAGGTGCTGTCGGTCAGCGTCATGGTGGCGGTGGCGTTGACGCTTTCCGCCAACTGGCTGGCTCCAGAGTTTGTCCAGGTGCTGTTGGTGAGCGAGATGATCTGCACGCTGTTGTTCGGACGGCCGTCGTCCCAGCCGGAACTGAAGTTGCCGGAGGTGATGGTCGAATTCGTCGCGGTCAATGTGCTAACGGTGTTGGTATTGCCATTGCCGCGTCCGACCGCGATCCACGATTGTACGTTCAGCGTGGTGGAATCGAGAACCAGATTGGCAGGGACGTTTGCGACCGACCCGATGAACAATTCGCCACCCACCGAGTTGGTTTGGGTTCCCGAGCCGCTTAGGGTTAGTGTGCCACCGTCAACGCGCGCGCCAGGATTGGCCGTCCCGAGGACGTTGGCCCCCGGGTAGGATAGCGTGAGATTGCCATTGCCGGTTTTGGCGAGGTTGCCGTTGATACAGGCCACTTCCCCACTGAATGTCAGGTCGTTGGCGGTGGAAATAACACTGCCAATGTTTTCATCATCCACCACAATGGTTCCTGACGTTGTGAAGCCGCGGTCCGTGGCAACGGAAGCTCCGGTATAGTTCAGAGTCGCAACACCGAGCGTGAGATTGGAAGCGGCGGAAGAAGACGCGCCGATCGAACTCGGGCTGCCGCCGTTGGCAAGTGCGGCGACCGAAACGGTGCCGCCCTCGATGGTGGTGGAACCGGTGTAGTCGTTGCCGGTTAGGGTGATCGCCAGCGATTTGCCTCCCTGTTTCACCAGCGGACAGGTTCCGGTGATCTTGCCGGTTCCCTGAAGTGTGTAGTCGAGGGTGGAGTTGTTGAACGTCACCTTGCTAGGTGTGACGGTGGTGCCGAGATCCACCAACGGGTCGATCGCGGTGTCGTCGAACAACACCGGAGCGAGGTCGGTGTAGGTGGAAGGCAGGTTGGTGACTCCATCGATCCAGTTGTCGGTGGTGGCAATGTCCCAATCGTTGTTGGTCAGTCCGGTCCAGATCGGCAGGGCGACACTGGTGACGTTGAGGGAAACGAGGCTGCCGTCGTCGTTGAGCGTGGCGGCTACTCCGTTAGGCAGGGTTCCCAGCACGAAGCTTCCGGAACCGGCTTTGGGTCCCACATAGGAAACAAGCGGGACGGTGCCTGTCGCCGGAAGCGCGTCGGTGACGTTCACCGTGACCTGTCCGTTGAGGGTGAGGGTGCCGGTGACATTGAGAGGCGCTGCGGTTGGGTTGCCGATGATATTGCCCAGATCGATGTCCAGGGTGGTGTTGCCAGAGGCACCGAAGGTCGCGTTGACGGGCGAGAGCGAGGCGGTGTCCACGGTTTGGTTCACGCCCAGGGCGGTGCTGTTGGCGAGGGTGATGTCGCCGGTGCCGGTCGATGCGGTTGTCAGGACGAGTTTTCCGTTGTTGACCTGATTGGCGCCGCCGTAGCTGTTGGCTCCGCTGAGAACGAGGGTGCCGGAACCGGATTTGACCACGCCGCCGGTTCCGCTGAACGCTTGTGGCGAGGTGATGTTGAAGGCTCCGCTGTCGATCTTAAGTCCGCCCGATCCGATATTGGCGCTGGCCAGGTTGCTGATGAAGGAGGTTTGGGTGCTTCGCGCGATAATTTGGGTGCCTTCGAAATTGACGGTCTTGGTTCCGGCATTGCCGCCGATGATGCGGCCGACTCGGAGCGTCCCTCCGTTGAGATTGACGGTGCTGCTTCCGCCCCAACGGCCTACGTAAAGGTCCACTGCCCTGAATTCGCCGGTTCCGCTGAGCGTGTAATTGCAGGTATTGTTCTCCCCCATCCAGGTTTCGCCGCTTTGCACGTCCACCAGGCCACCGCTTTGGTTCATCGTTCCGGGGCCGCTCGCGGCCACGATGAAGTTGCCGCTGCCGGTCTTGGTCCATGTGCCGCCGGTCATGGTCACCGTGCCGGTACCGCCGTCGCGGCCGATCGCGACCCAGTTGTTCTCGGTGTGGGTACCGCCGCTGAAATTGTAAGTGCCGTTTGCCGAGCCTGCCTGGCCGACCCAGAACTCGCCGTTGATCGTCAGATCGCCGCCAGTGTGGTGCATGACTCCAACCGAGTTGTCGCCAACCAGGAAATTGCCGCCTCCGGTTTTGTTCCAAGTGCCTCCGCTCATGGTGACGGTGGCGGTGCCGCCCGCGCGGGCGATGCAAGTCCAACTGCCGGTTATCAACGTGCCCGCGCTCAGGGTCATGGTTCCGGAAGAACTGCCGTTGCCCACCCAGAACTCGCCGCTCGTCTGGAGCAGCGAGGCGCTGTTTGTGATATTGACCGCGGCCACACCGCCGGTTCCGTCGCCGACCGTGAAGAAATTGTCACCCCATCCGGTGTTGACGTTGATATAACTGCCGCCGGTTAGATTGAGGGTGCCGTTGCACCCGCTCTGCCCCATGTAGGTGCGCCCGGTGTTGTTAAGTGTGCCGCCGGACATGTTGAGCGTCCCGATGCCATTGCCGCCACCGTCGTTCTTGCCGATGAAATTCCAACCGGTCGTGTTGAGGGTGCCGGCATCGACATTCATCACGCCCGTGCCATTGTTGATGCCGATGGCGAGGTCGTTCATGTCCCACTTTCCGGAGGTATTGATGTTCACGGTGCCATTGCCGCCACCCCACCACGGCACGCCACCCACCCACAGGCGGTTGCTAGTGACGTTGCCCGAACCCTGGGCAAATCCCGTTAGGGTTCCGCCCGTGCCGGTGGTGTCGGCGAGGTTGTACACACCCGTTCCGCCGCCGTGGGCGACGTAGAACCAGTTGCCCGGCCCTGAGGCGAGGTCGCCGGATATGTGGTCCACCCGTCCGTTGGCCCCTCCGCCGAGGCCCACCTTCACGTCGCGTGGCGTGGCGGAAATGTTGGCCGTTACGATCGGATAGTTCGGAGTTTGCGTGTTGATCACCGCATCATCGAAGGTGTCGCCGCTCGTTGCGCCGTTGGTATTGGTAGGCACACGGCCAAGGCTCCAGTTGGTCGCGTCATTCCAGTTGGCGCTGGTGGTGCCGGTCCAGTTGTTGTCCACGGCGTTGGCTGTTGTGCCGAACGAAACGGCGATGACGGCGGTGAACGCGGATTTTGCGAACAGGGACTTGAGTTTCATTTGTTTTGTTATGTTAGGTTTGGGTTGTGGACTGGGTGCCGGGGTCCGGGCCGGAAGGCCTCCCGGCCGATGGTGGGGGCCATCGGTGGTGGAGAATCGTCACTAGGGAACCAGTCTGGCGGAGGGGACGCAACACCTCATTCGGGGGGGGGCGTGTCGGGAAATACGAGGAAATTGCGGCGTTCCGGACTGGTGCCGGCGCGGCTTTGGATTCCGAGATTTAGGTTTGCCTGAAAGAGACAATCCCCGGCAACCGCGTGATCGGGGGCGGCGTGACTGACAACATCGTACCCGTTGCGCTTGGAATCCCCGGATTGCAAGCGGAAATTTGATTCCGACGACTTTTGTGGCGAAACGGTGTTGGCGGGCGGTGCCTACCAATGGCGCAGAAGGACGATTGGCTCGGTTTCGGTGGACTTGAGTCCGGCCTTCAGAGACGCGACGGTTTCGGACTGGCCGGGTAGCATCAGATCCGGGTTGATGTCGGCGAGAGGGGCGAGCACAAACCGCCGCTCGGCGAGCCTGGGGTGGGGGAGCGTGAGCGTAGGGGAGTTGAAAACCAGCGACCCCATATACAGCAGGTCCACATCGATGATCCGGGGAGCGTTGCGAGGCGCTTTGGTCGGGCGACCGAGCTTGCGTTCGATCTCCTGGGTGAGGGAAAGCAGTTCGAGCGGCGTCGCGTGGACTTCGATCTCGATTACCGTGTTGAAGAACTCCGGCGAACCCGCAGGGCACAGCACCGGTTCGGTTTGATAGACCGGCGCGCTGCGGAGCGACTTCGGATCGCTTGAAATCGCCTCCAGGCAGACCCTCGCGGCCCGCAGGTTGGCGAGGCGGTCGCCCAGATTCGAACCAAGTGCGATGCCGGCGCGGACCATGTTTACCGGTCGAGGTTTTCCATCCGGCTGATTCCGCCGGACTTGGCGACGCGCGCGTCGGCCGCCTCGACGTCCGCCGCGGGAATCACGACCGGACGGTTGGCGCCAAACAGATCGATCACGTGATGTTCGGGCGCTTGTTTCGGATGAAGCAGTTCGTGGGCATGCCTTAGGCTCTTGACCTTGGTGCCGTTGATCTTGTCCACCGCGAAACCGGCGAAGCCACTGAGCCGGCTTGTGACGGGATCGCTTTCGACACGGGTCAGCACCACAATATCCTCCCGTTCCTGGAAAATCCCTTCCGAAACGAAATCGGCGTAGAGCCTGCGGACATTGATATCATCGAACTTCACGCTGGCGTAAAGATTGGTATCAAGCGGCTGGAAAACCAGCCCCGCGAACACGATGTAACGGGGCTTGCTTTCGTAGTCGATGGCATACATCCGTCCCCAACGCAGCGGCTTGAGGGTTACCCGCACGTCATTCCAGCCGCCTTCGCGCAGGAACCGCACGTTGAGGATGTCGCCGGAAAATTTCCGTTCGATGATCTCGTGGAAACTGACATCCTCGCCGTCCATGGAAACCATGCCGGCGCTATCGATGTCGTGGCCGTCGATGGCCATGAGCACGTCGCCGGCTTTCAGAATGCCGTCCGCGGAGCTGGTTGGTGTGACCTTGGTGACCAGCACACCGCGGTCGTCGTCGGGGAGGCCGAGCGCCTTGCGCATCGCCGGATTGAACAGCGGAAATTCGGAGACGCCCAACTCGGCGTATTCATCGTATTTACCGTCGCTGACATCCTTCAGAAAACGGTGGATGACCGGAGTGGGGATGATGTAGCCGGTGTTGTCCGCCTGCCGCAGGCCCTGGAACGCCACACCGATCACCTTGCCGTCCTGTACCACCGGGCCACCCGAGTTTCCCGGATTGATCGCCGCATCGATCTGGATGATCAGATGGGAATCCGCGCGGGAATGGGAATAGGCCTGGAAATCAATTCGCGAAACCACCCCACGGGTGACCGAAAGCCGGTCGCCGCCTATCGGATAGCCAATCACCCGGACCTGCGATTCGAGCGCGGGCATTTCGCCGAACGAAAACTCCGGAAACTTCGCGAAGTCGGTGAAGTCCTGAACCGAAAGCAGCGCCAGATCGCAGTCGTGGGCGACGAAATCCACCTTGGCCGGGTATTTCTTCGGGCTGCCGTGGACATTGATGAGGATCCGGCGCGCGTTGGAAACCACATGCGCGTTGGTGAGGATCCGGTTGGGGCCGATGATGAAACCGGTGCCGATCCCGCCACTGAAACGGCCGGCGTTCCATGGCGTGCGGTAATCGGGATTCTGGGTGGCCACCTCCACCCGCAGGACCGACTTGTAGATGTCCGAGGGCGCCTGCGCTGTTAGGTCAGGCGCGGCAACGGCGAACGCGATGGATGTTAGGATCGGAAGAAACCGGCTCATGCGGCCGGAAACCTATCCCTCCGTGAGCCGGGTGGCAATTGCAGAATCCGGATACCTCTCCGAATCAGAACCCGCGATACCGCAGGATGCCGTCGGCAATGCCGCGGGCGAGGGCGTCACGATACCACGCACACTTCATGCGGGAGCGCTCGGTGGAGTTGCTGACGAATCCGCACTCGACGAGGATCGCGGGGATCGTGGTGTTGCGGATCACATAATAGCGGGCGAATTTGACACCGCGATTGTTGGCCCGGACGCGCTTGAGCATGCCGTTGTGGACACACTGGGCGAGGCTGGCGCTGTTGCCGTTGTGGTAGAACGTTTCCAACCCGGAGACGTCGGTTTTCCACGTGTAGTTGTAGTGGACCGAAACGAAAATCGCGTTGCGGAAGCGGTTGGCGATGGCGCAGCGGCCGGGAAGCGTGACGAAGTAATCGCTGCGGCGGGTCATCACCGTGCGGACCCCGCGCTGCTTGAGATAGCTCTCAAGGCGGGTGGCGGTGTCGAGCGCCAGATGCTTTTCATAGACCTGCCCCCATTGGCCGCCTTTGTCATGACCGCCATGGCCGGGATCGATCACCACCGTGCTGAAACGCGCCGCCTGTACGGCCGGAGCCAAGGCGACCGCCAGTAAGAGAGAAAGTGTGCGAAGGAAGGACTTCATGGTCGAAGTGGAGGGTTACAAAAGGGAAATTGCCGATTTTTTTATTTCTGTAAAGGAAAAAGTTTGGAAATCTTAATAAAATTTTACATCGACCGCGTCAATAGGTGATCGCCGGCCGATCGGAAAGCTTACGGATCTTCGCGCGGCGTTCCGCTTCGGCCTTCGGGTCATAGGGGATGGAATTGCCGACGGTCACTTCTCCTTTGGGTGAGGTTACCAAGAACGGATCGCCCTGCGGACCGCGCTGGTGGATGTCACGCCGGACGAGGCGGCCGTCGGTGTCAACGATGCAGTGCAGCCACGAGGTGGGAGTGGCAAGGAACAGCACATGAAGCCGCTGGCCGTTGTCAACCGTGACGCTGGGTTTGCGCACCATAAGGGCCTCGCCCAGCGAAAACGTGCTGATTGGCAGGCCGGTGCGGTCATCGGTGACCTGCACGTAGAGCTGGGATTTCTGGTCACCGCTGAAATTGAGAACCCGGAATTCGCGCACCTTGCCGAGGCGGCTGGTTCCGACTTTTTGGGTCCAATACGGGCGACCGGGACTTAGGGAAAAGAGCACGCGGTTGGTGACGGTTGTGGCTCCGTCCACACCCGGCATCCGGACGGTTCCGGAGACGCTGAAATTGCCCGGATCATTGAGCTGGAACATCGCGGATAGGTTTACCTGCCGGTTGAGCGATTGCCCGGCGCCGATTTTCATTTTCCCGAAAATACCGCGCCCGGTCGGGGCGACCGGCTCGTTCCGCGAGTTGCTGAGCGCGAAATCCAACCACGGGCGCTCCATGAATCCTTGGAATTCCACATCGCGGCCGGAATGGTTGGTGATCGACACGGTCGCAATCACCGGCTCACCCGCCAGATACTGGGTCTTGCTGAGCCTGAGAGACGTGGCGAGCTGCCCATGCGCGACGCCGCAGCAGAGGACGGAAGCCAAAACCAACGCGCGGGAAAGGATACGGGTCATCGGAGTGAAAATGGGATTGCGGATGCCGCGCGAAGAATCCGCCGCTTTCACCCGCCGGTCAAGGCCGAAAGCGAAAGAACTTTCATCAACCATCCGCCACATCCCCTTCCATGGGAAATTCCTTGATCCGAAGCCAAAATCCGGCGTTCGCCGTCGTTCCGGCACCGATCTATCAGTATGAAAATGTTACCAAGCGAGGACTGACCCCATGTTTCAGTAGTCGGCGTCGGGGTGGAGGAGGTGGTATTTGATGGCTTCCACGGCGACGGCGGCGGCGGTGCCGAAGATGGTCTCGACGGTGGCGGTGGTGGGGAGATGCGCGGCGGGGCGCGCGAGGCCGAGGATGATTTGGCCGTAGGCCTGGGCACCGGCGCAATGTTCCATCAGCTTGAGGGAGATGTGCGCGGCATCGAGGTTCGGAAACACCAGCACGTCCGCACTGGGGCGCACGCTGGCGCCGGGAAGTTTGATTTCGGCGGCGGCTGGATCAAGCGCGACGTCGGCCTGGAGTTCGCCTTCGATCTCAATATCGAGGAAATCGGCGGCGGCCTGGGCGCGGGCGAGCGCGGCGGCGGCGGCCATGCGCTTGGCATCCGGGGTGGTGGACGAGCCCTTGGTCGAGTGGCTGAGCATCGCGACGTGGGGCATTCTCCCTAACAAATGGCGCGCCAGTTTGCCGGTTTCGAGAGCGATGGAAGCGAGTTCCTCGATCGTCGGCTGCGGAATCAGCCCGCAATCGGCCAGGAAGACCAGACCGTTTCCGCCGAGGTGCTTGAGATGATCCCCTTGCAACAACGTGGTGGCGAAAATCTTCGGCACGCTGGCGAGCGGTTTGATGGTCTGGATCAGCGCCCGATAGAACGCGCTGGGCACCGAGCGGTTGCCCCCGACGACCGCGTCGGCTTGGCCGTATTGGACCATCAGCGAACCGAAATAATGCGGCCGTGCGACGATTTCCTCCGGCGGCGAGGCCTGGACGCTGCGATAGCGCGCGATGTTCTCCACCCTCTGGCAAAACAGCCGGAAATCGCCGGACTTCGGCGGATCGATCAGATGGATGAAGGTGAGCGGGATTCCATGTTCGGCGGCGAGCGCGCGGATCCGGTCGCGATCACCTAGCAGGATCGGCGCCACCGCCTGTTCCGCGACGAGGCGGGCGGCCGCGGCGATCACGCGCGGGTCCTCGCCGTCGGTGAAGACGACGCGCTTCGGGTGGCGGCGCAGTTGGTCAAGCAGTTGGCCGACCACCTGGCAGGTGGAGGCTTGGTTGGTGGAAAATTCGGACATTTGGCAAACCCGCGCTTGCGCGGCTGCGGAAGAATAGGCTGCAATCGGCGCCGGATTCAACCCCGGATTGCAAAACCGCCGCCATGCCCGCCGATTATCACAGCCATACCCCCCTCTGCCGCCACGCCGAGGGCGAGCCCGAAGCCTACGTGGATGCCGCGCTGGCGGCGGGAATCACCGAATATGGCGTGTCCGACCACGCGCCGCAGATTCCCGAGCCGTTCGACGATTGGCGGATGGATGAGGCCGAATTGCCGGCGTATTTCGACTGGATCGCCCGCGCCCGAGCCCATGCGGCCGGGCGGATCCCGGTGCGTGCGGGCATAGAGTGCGATTGGCTTCCGGGCTGCCAACCGTGGATCGAAAACCTCGCCGCCCGTTACGACTGGGATTATCTGATCGGCTCCGTCCACTACCTGGACGACCGCGACATTGGCGCGTGGGATTTCGACAACCCGAAATGGCTCGACCGCTGGGACGGGATGGATCTGGAGGAAATCTGGGCCGGTTACTGGCGCGAATACGCCGCGATGGCGGAAAGCGGGCTGTTCGATGTCCTGGGGCATCCCGATCTGGTGAAGAAATTCGGCCACGTTCCCTCTGGCGATCTGGATCGTTTTTACGAACCGGTGATCGACGCCGTGGCCGCGAGCGGCTGCGTGATCGAGCTGAACACGGCGGGTTGGTACAAACCGTGCGACGCGTGCTATCCGGCTCCTCGGTTTCTGGAACTGGCGTGCTCGGCGGGCATCCCGTTGGTGATTTCCTCGGACTCGCACGAACCGGGGCATCTCGGGCGCGATTTCCCCCGCGCCATCGCCGTGGCGCGCGCCGCCGGATACCGGGAAACCGTGCTGTTCGAACGGCATTCGCGGAAATCCGAGCCGCTGCCCGCGATCTAACATCCGAATGCTGCTGGCCTTCCACAAACCTTACGGCGTGTTGTGCCAGTTCACTCCGGACCAACCGGGGCAAAGGACGCTTTCCGACTTCGGGTTTCCGGAGCGCGTTTATCCGTTGGGCAGGCTGGATATGGACTCCGAGGGATTGCTCCTGCTCGGCGACGAACCCGGCATGAACAACCGTCTGCTGGATCCGAAAGGCGGCCACTCGCGGACTTATCTGGCGCAGGTCGAGGGCGTGCCCGGCGCCGACGCCCTGCGGCGGCTCGCGGCGGGAGGACTGGAAATCCAAGGCCACCGCACGTTACCGGCAAAGGTGGAGCTGTTGGAGAACGACCCCGGATTCGCCGAGCGGGTGCCGCCGGTGCGCTTCCGCAAAACCGTGCCCACGGCGTGGATTTCCCTCGCTCTAACCGAAGGCAAGAACCGCCAGGTGCGGCGGATGACCGCGGCGGTGGGGCTGCCGACCCTCCGGCTGGTTAGGGTGGCGGTGGGCGCGCTCCGCCTGGGCGGGCTTCCTCCGGGCGCATGGCGGGAACTTTCCCCCGGCGAGCGGCGGCTGATTTGGAAGTAGCGGTTGTTTTTGTTAGAGGTGGATCGCGCGATGCTCGGATGGCATCGGGGCCGTACGCAAACCGGCCCGCCGGTTGAGGGGCGGGCCGGAGTGAAACTTGGGCGCGGGTTATTTCTTTTCCTCGGGCTCGGGCGGCGGGATGTCCTTGAAGTCCTCGGGGACCTTGGAGATGATGTAGGAAATGACCTGGGCGATCTCGACCGGGGAAAGCTTCTGGCCCCACGCCTCCATTTTGGCTCCGTTGAAGCCGGGCTTGCCCGGAGGAGTGCCTTCGTTGATCAGCTTGAACATCTGCATCGGCTTGCCACCGTGCTCCCACACATGGTCGGTTAGCGGCCGGCCGCCGGCCGAAACCATCTTGCCGCTGATGGGATCGCTTTTCATGGCGGAAAGGTCCGCCGCGTGGCATTGCAGGCAGTTTTTCACGTAAATCGCCTCACCGGCGGGAACCTGATCCTTCCACGAATGAACCAGCTTGGAATCGTTGAGGCTGGCGACGGTCTTCGCCAATTCGGCCAGTTTGGCTTCCTGGATCGCGATGATCTGGTCGTTGATGGTCTTCTGCGGGCTCTTCACCCACGGCGTGGCGTAGTAGAAAAACCAGTAGGCCACGAAGAAGGCGATGGCCGCGAAGAAGGTGAAAAGCCACCAGTTGGGGAGCTTTTGGTCGAATTCCTGAATGCCGTCGAATTCGTGTTCGCGAAGGATGATTTCGCCCTTTTTCTTGGCAAAGTCGCCGCGTTTGGGTTCCTGGCTCATGGTTGGTTAGACTGTGGGATGGGGTTGTCGTTGGAGGATGCGGAGTCGTTCAGATCGAGCGGCAGCGAGGCCAGATGATCGCGGGTGGTCTTGGGAATCAGGAACACCCGGATCGAACTCAGGACGAATGCGGTGGTCACGAGGATGAAGGAAATGACCACGAAGACCATCGCCCATTCCTCATACGTGATGCGTTTGAACATGGAGGAGTCGGTTGGAGGTTGGTGACAGTTAGGGAGCCGGAGCCGGAGCCGGAGCCGGGGCCGGAGCCGGGGCAGGAGCCGGGGCAGGCGCGGGGGCAGGCGCGGGTGCCGGGGCGGTGCCTGCGGCGGCGGGTGCCGCAGGGGTTC
>JAFLEH010000011.1 GCA_017301995.1 Verrucomicrobiota bacterium
ATTCAAGATGAAGGGCTTGATCGGTTGTCAGCAATAGAGGTTGGGAAATCCGGGCCATGACTGGATCATAGCAGATACTGTGCCAAATGCACAGTTATTTCGCGAACGTTGCACTAGTGCATCGATTCGGAAGTTAGTGTGCATTTGATCTAGCTACGGATGCGCCTAGTGGCTGATTCGGCACGGTGTCTGCGACAGTTTCTGGTGATGACGGATTTAATGCGCATAAATCCAAATGCACAGTTATTACGAGAAAGATGCACTAGGCTATGTCGTCTTCGGCTACAAGGCGGCCAACAATGTTTACACACAACCGTATTACCTAAACGGCGGCACGAGCAACGCGGGAGTGGCAAACACAAACAATCTCGCCAACCTTCCGTCCGGCGTCAGCATTACCTGCGCGGACAGCAACATCGGTATGTGGTCGGGCAACGGCAATTTCGGCCAGATGCAGAATCCGGACGCGGGAAATACCTTGGACTCCACGCCCATCCTTGCCAACTCGAACGGTCCGAGAACCTTCACGATCAGTCGGCCGTCGGACACTGGCTACCGGATCACGCTCATCACCGCATCCGGAGACGGCGCGAATGCCACCTTCTCGCCGAGCGTCAACGACGGCAGCGGGGCCGCCAGCACAAGCCATCAGCATACCGCAAATGGCGTGGTCTATCATGTGTTCGACGTCTCGCCCGGCTCCGGCAACATAACCGTCGCCATGTCTGCTTCGGTCAATTGGAGTCTCACCGGCATCGCGTTCGACACCTATGTGGCGCCTCCAACAGGGCCGGATCTGGTTTGGACGGGAGCTAACGGTGCGTGGGACACTTCAACCACGGGAAACTGGATGAAGGCGTCGGACAGCAGTGCGGCCGTGTTTTCGAACTCGCCACCCAATCCGGTACTGTTCAATGACACTGGTTCGGTCAAAGCGGTTGACATATCTTCCGGCGATGTGACCCCGGCCGGAACGACCTTCAACAGTGCGGCCGATTACACCGTCCAGGGAACCAATGGGATCGGCGGTCTGTTCGGTCTAACCAAGTCGGGGAGCGGCACGCTTGTTCTGGAGAATCCGAACACCTATGCCGGCCCGACCAACATCAACGCTGGCACACTGCGGTTGTCCGGAGCCGGCAGCCTTGGAGGCGGTTCCTATGGTGGCTCCGTCACCAACAACGGGGAATTCTCATATTTGGGCGCCGGAACACAGACACTGTCGGGGACAATCTCGGGCAGTGGGCCGGTGATCCAGGGCGGCACCGGCACACTGCGCCTTGGCAATGCCAACACCTTCACCGGAAATGTGACGGTTTCGGCAGGCACTCTGGCCGCCACGGTCGGCATGTCTTCGGCTGCCGCCACCTGCTTCGGGGATCTGACGGTCACCGGCAAAACCATCACCGTCGGCAGTGGAGCGACACTCCGGCACGACAACAACGACCTTTATTTCAACGGATCCGGAAACCATGACGCCGCCAAGGTTGCCATCATCCTCGATGGCGGCACCATGAATACCGGCAGCTACTATTCCGCGATCAAAACGCTGGATCTCCATAGCGGTGCCACGGTCACGGGAACCAACGGCGTAGTCAACCCGTTCCGCTCGCTAGCCTTGTGCGGAACGGTCACCTGCGCCGGCGGAACGGGCGTTGTATCGACGATGACCGCTCCCGGCGCCAGCGGGGGATTCCATTTGGGGCACTCGGCTTTCGGGGTTTCCGGCACGACGTTCCATGTCGATGCGGCTAGCGGCGGATTGGATGTTCCCGGTCCGCTGGTGAACCAATCCAATTCGATGGCGGCCGGATCGCTCACCAAGACCGGTGACGGCATCCTGACCTTGAGCGGTTCGACCTCCCATAGTTACACGGGAGCCACCACCGTCAACGCGGGCACACTTTCGGTCACAGGAACCCTGGCAAGCTCCACCGCCGGGGTTACCGTCAACAATTCCGCGACCCTAACGGGAAATGGATTCATCAACCGCCCGGTCACAATCAACAGCGGTGGCAATCTGACCCCGGGCGGTCCGGCAATCGACATTCTTTCCACCGGAGATCTGATGTTGGCGGCGGGTAGCAAGACTGTTTGCCAGATCGACAAGTCCGGTGGGGTGACCACCCAGGATCTGCTCGACACAACCGCGGTCACCTATGGAGGGACGCTTGAGGTGGTTGCGACCGGCGAGCCAATCGTGCTGGGCGACACGTTCAAGTTGTTCAACGCGGGCACGACCTACACGGGGGCGTTTTCATCCACCAGTCTGCCGGTTCTAACCGGAGGATTGCAGTGGGATCTTTCCAATCTGATCGTGGATGGTACCATTACCGTGGTCAATACCGCGGCCGCGCCGGTCTTCAATCCATCGTCCGGGGGCTACATCGGGGCGACCTCCGTCACAATGACCTCGTCGCCGGGAACAACCATCCACTACACCAATGATGGCACCGATCCCAAAACATCCGGTACCGTGATTTCCGGGGCGAGCCCTTTGATTGCGAATATTCCGACCGATACCGAGACCGTCACGCTCACCGCCTATGCCAGCCAATCCGGTTTTGGCGACAGCACCAATGTGAGCGCGACCTACTCGACGATCACCACCCCGGTCTGGAATGTGGATGACAACGGCGATTGGTCGGATACCACCAAGTGGAAATACGGTGTGGTGGCCAGCGGAGCCGGAGCTACGGCCGATTTCAATACGACCGCCCAAAGCACCGACACCATCATCACGCTCGACGGCAGCAGAACCATCGGCTTGCTTGTGGTGGGCAATGCCAATCCTTTCAACTGGACCCTGAATGGCTCGGGCGGCAGCGTGCTGACTCTGGCGGCACCGGGCACGCCGGTCATCGATGTCACCAGCCAGACGGCAAGCATTGGTGCGCCCGTCTCGGGCAGCCAGGGGTTCGGTAAGACCGGTGATGGCACCCTTCGTCTGACCCATGGCGAAAGCGACTACACCGGCGATCTGACGGTATCCGGAGGCGCGCTTGTCGCGATCGGTTCCACGGGAGGCATCAACCCGACGCGGGGATCACTTGGAAATCCACGCGTCGTGCGCAACATCACCGTGGGCGCGGGTTCGACCCTGAGTTTCGGTGCGCACGACATCCTCGGAAATCACAACTCCGATCCACTGGCCACGCTGGTTGTGGAAAATGGCGGAACCGTCACCAGCACCGGCAATATCTTCACGGTGCTCGGCCCCGTGACACTGGGTGGTGGAACGATTCACGGCCAGGATGGAGCGAATGCCACTTTTCCGTCGTTCGGGCTCAAGGGCTCCGTCACCGCCCTCACCGGCACCTCCTCGCTGATGTCGGCATCCGGAACAAACGGAGCCTATCACCTTGGCGACGGGCTGGTCACCGGAACGGTGTTCGATACCGTAGGCACCGGAGTTCTCGAGATATCCGGACAACTCCGCGACGGACGGGAGTCTAACTACACCGTTCGCCCGAGTGATCTCACCAAAACCGGATCGGGCACGCTGACCCTCTCGGGCATCAACACCTACACCGGGAACACAACCGTCAACGCCGGCACGCTGGCGGTCGCCGACAACGCCCAACTGCGCTTCGTCATCGGCGACACCAGTGGGGTTTCCAACCAACTGTCAGGTGCCGGAACGGTCACGTTGGACGGCGACTTCGCCATTGACACCACCGCGGCCGGGGCCCTGACATCGGGAACGTGGTTGTTGGAAAACGTGCCCGGATTGACAGGCGGATATGGCGCGACTTTCAGTGTGGTTGAACCGGATGGAACGCCGTGGACGAACGCCGGATCCAACAAATGGACCAAGGATGCCGGCTCCGGCAGAACCTGGACATTTGACGAAACCACCGGCACTCTGACGCTCGCGGCCGGAGCGAACTTCGCGTCATGGGCATCCGCGAACGGCGTCACCGGCGGTCCCAACGGGGATTCCGATCTGGATGGCATTCCCAATCTGGTCGAATACGCGCTCAATTTGAACCCGGCGGCGTCGGACGGCTCCGCAGGCACATTCGGCGGCAATGTGCTGAGTTTCACCAAACGGGCCGAGGCCGCCACCAACGGGGACGTGACATATTCGATCCAGGAGTCCGACGACCTCGGCATCACGGACGCCTGGACCACCGCCACCCCGACCACCGACACTGCCACCACCATTTCCTACACGCTGCCGGTCGGCGGGACCAAGAAATTCGCGCGGCTGGTCATCACCCAGAATCCCTGAACCTGTATGTTTTGATGACATCCCGAAATGGCTCGGGCGGTTGACGCCGTGCCGCCACATTCACACCCACACCGAACCACCGAACAAGAAACCAACCAATATATGAAACCGAAATCCTATTTGATCCTCACAGCAGGGTTGCTGGCTCTTGCCGCAGCCGCGCGCGCCGCAACTGTCACATACGTCGGCTCCGTCGAGGGCGTCCAAGTGACAGAGTGGCGGACCACGACCACGGTCAAATCACTCGACATTGATGGCGATAACCAATACGGCACCTATGGAGCGGTTACGTGGACTGTCGGCAGCACCGGCGAGCAGCCCCTGACATCCTCGAATCCCGGCTGGGCGTATGGAGCGGGCGTCAGCTATGGCGAGTTTATCAATGGTGCGTACGCGGATATTGACCATGTGACGAGCCCAGGCAACAACTCGGATACCGGAATCTACGCAGTTCAATGGGGCGGCACTTTCATCTTCGAAATGACCGGCAACGCCTCCACCTATACGGGAATGACGGTGCGTGTCGGCTTCATGGCGGATGTGTTGTCACCGGCCGAATGGGCCGCAGACAATAGCAAGACCTTCCGCTTGCTACAGACCACCGGTGGTTCCGGCGATAGTGGCACGATCAGTCTGCGGGGTGGATCCGCAGGCAACGGAGTGCCGGAAATGTATTTCTTCGACATCTCCGGCCTCACCGCCGGAAATCGCTTCCAGATAGTGACGGATGCTCCTGGAAACGGAGGTCAGCCCGGCTACATCGGATCGGTATCCTGGGACGTCGTTCCGGAACCATCCGCCGCACTGTTGGGCGGAGTCGGATTGTTGGGACTGCTGCGCCGCAGACGCTGAACGGTCCGTTGGAAGCCGCGCGGCTGGTCCGGTTGGTATCAGCACGCCGCAACCTAACACCTATGATTTGCGACGGCATCGTTGCTCCGGTGGAGGCCGGACGCCGGTGTCAGGTAGCGTTGTTTCAAAATGATTTGTGAAACGCAAAGCCCATGGCATTAGGACTGTCGATCTATCGATTCGGCGCTCCCCCGCGTCCGAATGCGGACGGCGGGCGCGGCTTCGCGTTGGTCGTCACACTTTCGTTGATGGTGCTGCTGGCGCTGTTGGCGGTTGGGCTGCTCACGCTCGGTTCGGTAGCCCTGCGGGCCGCCGGGCAGGGCAAGGACCTGGCGGTCGCGAGGGCGAACGCTCGGTTGGGATTGCTGTTGGCCATCGGCGAACTGCAGCGGGAGGCCGGTCCGGACCAAAGGATCACCGCGTCCGCCGCCGTGCTGGCGGGCGACGCTTCCGGGCGGGATCCCGGTTCGGCGTCGTTTGATCCGCGGACGGTGGACGGCTCGTTCCGGAATCCCCGATGGATGGGAACCTGGGATTCGTGGACCACATGGATGAACAACATGCGGTTCGACCAGACCTATCAGGCGGGCCGCCGTTCGAAGTTCCGCCGCTGGCTCGTGTCGTCCGCCGACTCCTCCAAACTGGGGGAACAGCGTGTGGCGGCCAATGGGCTACCCGATCTGGAAATGATCGGTTTGGTTGGTTCGGGGACATTGGGTGCAGGCGCCAGCCGCGCCGACCGGGTGGAGGCTCCGCTGGTGAAGGTGAGGGCGGGCGGCTCGGGCGGACTTGCCTGGTGGGTATCCGGTGACAACCAGCGCGCGCTCATCCGGGACACCGGCGGCGCCGGAGACCGCCAACCGACGATCGCCGGGAGCGCGGACCGGTTGGCAGGCCGTCCCCAGGCGGGAACCGGCCTGATAGATGATCTGGCCGATGTCGCCACGGATCCGCGGGAACTCGGGAAATGCCCGACGGTTTCCACCCTTGCGGTCACGGCGGACGGTCTCCGGGACGCGGTAAGGAGGCATTTCCACGATCTGACGGCATATAGCGTGGGTCAGCCGGTCAACGTGCGCGACGGACGCCTGAAATACGACCTGAATCTTCTGTTGGAACGCTCCGACCTGCCATCGGAATACGGAACCTTCCGCCGCGCGAACCCCGGCGGCTCCATCGTTCCGATCCGGGATCATTCCAATCTCGGGCCCGCGCCCCAATACCCCCAGAACATCAATCTCACATCTTGGTACAAGCTGCACCAGTTCTATCAGCTCGCGCTGGGCCGGTCCGCTCCCGGCGCCGAAGAATCGGCGGCCGACTGCAATCCGATCGCATTCAAGCCGGGCCTGTGGTGGAGCGGAACATCGCCGGCGGTGAATTTCAATTGGGAGATCCAGAACCTCGACTACTTCGGCTGGGGCCGCACTCCGATCGTGTCGCGGCTGATGGTCGTGTTCAGCCTGCGCCGCGAGGCATCCCGCACCGATCCGGCCCGCTTCGCGTTCCGGATGTCCTACAATCCGGTGATGGTGCTGTGGAATCCGTACAATGTGACGCTGCACTCGCCGCCGCTCTGGATGGCGTTCACTCCGGGCGGCCTCCAGTTCAAATCGTATCGCAACGGCACGGCCGACGGGGATTGGCAGCCGCTGGCCCGCGACGCGAAAAGCGAGGGAACCGCCGGTTCGGGCGGCTTGTTTGATGTCGAGGTCAGGCAGTCGTCCGCCAATGCCGCGCAGCCGATCATCCTGCTGCCGGGCGAGACCCGGATCTTTTCCGCGAAGGATCCCGCCGCCAATACCCAACAGCGGATCCTGCTGACTCCGGGCTACAAAACCCCGGCGGACAATGGCGGATTCGATATCACGTTGCCGGGTTTGGACAACGTGGCGTCCGGAACCGGCGTCGAGATCGCGATGCGGCTCTCCGACCAACGGACCGACCACGGCGGGCAGTATCAGATGTATTGGACCGTGCGCAACGCTCTGACGGGCGAAAGCCAGCGTTTCAATGAAGTGGCGGCCAATCCGGTGCGCGATGGGGTTCCTCTAACCATCATTCCCGACAGCGCCGGGAAGCGGATCGCATTTTCCGCCAACACCACGCGGTTGCCCTTCGCCTCGTTCGAGTTTGTCCTCAAGTCCGGCGAGGACCTGCGCAACCGGGCCGCGGAGTATCAGGCCCTGGACACGCGCTGCAAAAACTTCATCCACGCCAAACCCTGGAACAACCGGGCGATGTACGGAGAGGCCACCAACCGGATGAAAGCCATGGCGCAGTATGACGTGCATGTCGAGGCCGGCTCGGGCAACCAGCTCAATCCGGACTACGAGAAAAGCACCAACCGCGCCTATCTGGGCAGCGCGGTTTCGTTAGGGAACGGCGACTATCCGGGGCAGACGCGCGCGATTCTGGCCGAGATCCCGCTGGTCGCGCCGGTCTCGCTCGCCGCTTTCGATCATTTCCGTCTCAACCCCGGCGACACCCGGGATTTCGCAACGGGACGCCACCTGTGGGACATTTCCACCAATGACGGTCTCGGAATCGGATCGTCGTTCGCCAATCCGCTGATCCCCGGCAACGCGATCTATGCGGACGTCGCGGATGCCGCCTGCCGGGGCACGCCGGTGCAGATGAAACTGATCCGCGACTATTACGATCATGTGTTCCTCAACAACGACGCGCTGTGGGACCGTTGGTTCTGCTCCGGTGTTTCCACCCGCACTCCTCCCGCGGCCGAGACCGCCCGGAGCGCGCGTGTTGCGCTGGAGGATTTTCTAACCGATGGCGCGCCCCTGCCGGTGGCGTGCCACGTCGTGGACGAACGGCAGACCGGAGACCCGCGGGATGTGTTGGGGCGCCTGTTCTCACGCACCGTCCCCGCCGCGGACGCCCACCGGAAGATCGCGCGCCACCTCAACATCCTCGGCGCGTTCAATGTCAACTCGAACTCGGTGGACGCGTGGAAAGCCGTACTCGGAGGACTCCGGGAGGAGCGCATCCGGTATATGGATCCCTCCGCGGGAACCATCCGGCAGACGGACGTGCCGGATGGAAGCGCCGTGGTCACGCGCTTCGCCCTGCCATGCGGCTCCGCCGAGGGCGCGGACGCCGGCGATCCCGCGGCATGGGGTGGTCCGCGCTACCTAACCGAAGAACAGACCGAACGCCTGGCCCGCGAATGCGTCCGGCAGGTGAAATTGCGCGGACCGTTCCTCAACATGGCCGACTTCGTGAACCGCCGCCTGGCCAACGATGAAACCGGCCTGTGCGGCGCGCTTCAGGCGGCCATCGATTGGGATGAGTTCAACCACAACAGCCCCGGAGGAAATGCCAACGAATCCATCAACGGGCGGTTCAAACGCCGAGACGACATGATCACGACCGATCAGCTTTCAACCTGGCGCCTCGGCTTTCCCAAGGCGGGAGCCGGATCCCGCTGGACGGGGATTCCGGGCTACGTTACCCAGGCCGACCTGCTCAGGCGGCTGGGCAACGGCATTGCTGTTAGGGATGACACCTTCACGATCCGCGCATACGGCGAGGCCCGCGCCGCCAACGGAACCGTTTCCGCGAGAGCGTGGTGCGAGGCCGTGGTGGTCCGCGCCAAGGACTACGTCAGTCCGGAGAACGATGCCGAGATTCCCGCGTCCGGCCTCAACCGGCTCAACCGGATGTTAGGACGCCGCTTCGAAACCGTCACATTCCGTTGGCTGTCTTCCGATGAAATCTGATCCTCCAATCTTCCGGAACCATCGCAAATCCATGCTCGCCGGGTGTTTGGCCGCCTGCGCGCTGGCAACCGCGGCGGGCCGTGCCGAAGCCGCGGATGATTCGGTCAGCGTGTCGGTTTCGGTCGCCACCCTGGCAATCAGCGGAGACATCGCCGAAGTCCGTACGCCGCTCGCGAACGAGGCCGGCACGGGCGGCGGAAAATGGCTGGATATGAAACTCAATGAAAATTCCCTGACCGGCCCCTATCGGTATCATGGCGCACCGGTTCTGCGGCTATACGGATTGCAGGACCCGCCCGGCAAACCGCTCGCAGAAGCGAAGCTGCCGGAGGGCTCAGCCAACCTGATCCTCGTCCTGCTGCCGAATCCCGGAGGCTACCGGGCGCTCGCCATCCCGGAATCCGAAGCGCCGGAGGGCAGTTTCTTCGTGATGAACTTCTCACCGTTTCCCGTCGCCGTCGAACTGGCCGGAAAGCGCGAGATCCTCAAACCCGGCGGACGGGCTTCGATGCCCGGAGGCCGCGGCGAGGATCAGGAGGTGCGGATTCATGCCGTCATCAACGGCAAGCCCGCGCTCGTCAGGTCCACATCGTGGCGCCTTGACGCCAACCAGCGCGAAATGGTGTTCTTCCATACGCCGCCGGGAACCGGCAGGGTTGCCGCCAAGCACATCCTCTCAACCCGTCCCGAGCCACCGGCTCCCGCCCCATGATTCGCTATCCGATCCCGATCGCAGTTCTCCTGTCCACCGCGCTTCTGCGCGGCGGCGACAGCGTGGTTGTGATCAATGAAATCCACTATCACCCGGTGAATTCCGCGCTCGAGTTTGTCGAACTTCACAACCAACTGAGCGTGAACGTGGATCTTTCTGGATGGCGATTCGACGGCGGAATCGTCTATCAGTTTGACGAGGGCACGGTGATTCCCGCTCGGGGCTACCTGGTCGTGGCCAAGGATCCCGCGGCGCTTCGGACCGCAACGGGCGCCACGGGTGTGTTAGGTCCGTTTTCCGGCGCGCTTGCCAATGATGGGGAAACGCTGCGCCTCTGGAACAACAACGGGGCTTTGCGGACGATGGCGGAGCCACCCTCTCCGCCCGCTGCCGCGGAACTGTGGAGCGTGGATCTCCAGGGCGACGGAGTGGGAGGCGTTTACGGACAGGTTCCGCCCACCACAATGATTGGCCCGGAAAGCGCGAGTGGCTTGGGCGGCTACTGGAACCCGCTGACCCTAGCAAGCCATCCGGCGACCTCAACCAACCCAGGCGTTGCCGTGCTGAAGGATTCCTCCGGCAACGATTCGGGACTCTCGTTTTCGATCACCGGCACGGTTAGCGCCTTCACCGTCGGATCTTCGGGCGGATCCGCGCCGCTCTACAACGACTATCTGTTTCTTGGCGCCGGCAATAGCGCGAACAACATAACATGGAGGATAGACGGCGCGAATCCGACGAAATCCTACGCGCTCTGGCTATATGGCTCAGCCTATCGGAACTCGCGGATCAAAGTGGATGCCAATGGCAATGGCTCCCTCGCGGATGACGGGTTCGTCACACCTCCCGCCGGTGGCGGCACGCTGGTCAGCGGGATTGTTCCTGATGCTTCGGGGACGATTCTCGGCAGCGCGAGCGCGGCCGGTGAGACAAATTGGTCGGGATTCCAGCTCATGCTGCCTTCCAACCAAACCGGCGGAGGATTCGACCCCGGTGCCTACGACGACAGCCTCGACCGCCGCAGGCTGATGGACGAGGTGACCTACAACGACCGCGGATCATGGCCTGTCGGACCGGATGGATCCGGGTATTCCCTGGCGAAAATCGATCCGCAGGGTGGCGGCCAACCGGAGAACTGGACGACATCGGCCCAGTCTAACGGAACTCCGGGTGCGGTGAATTTCAATCCGGAAGCACAATCGCTTTCCATCACCGACACTTCCGGCAACCATCTGCACGCGACTTCGGTCGTGGCCGCTTCCCTGACGTCCGGGGGCGGGGGAAGGAACGGCGAGGCGCTCGTGTGCGGCGGAACCACCGCGGTCGATGTCCCGGTCAATCTGAACCCGGCCGCAATGCCGGACGCCACCGTTGGCGCGTGGGTCCGGGCGAGCCAATTCGACACCCCTGCGCGCCACGAAATCCTTTCAACCGACGACGGAGGTTATGACCGGGCCCTGACGATCGACTCGCGGTCTGGGGGCGGCGATACGGGGGTCGTGCGTTACGCGGCCTTCGGCGGAGCGGCCACCGGAGTGATTCCCGGCGGCGCCGCGTCGACCGCCGATGGGTGGGTTTTTGTCTGCGCGGTGTTTGACCAGACCGCGGGCCAGACCCGCCTGCACGTGGACAACAACATATATACCGGCGGTCTAACCCACGGATCGGGCTTGACCCACATGAGGATCGGCGGGCATCCGGGGGGCACCGAGTATTTCAAGGGAGCCATCGACAATGTCTTTGTGTTCGACCGCGTTCTGACACCCGCGGAGATCTCGGGCATTCGCGATGCGGGGGTGCTGGCGCTCATGGCACCCGCGCTATCGGGAAATCTCCGCGCCTTGTATGAATTCGAACCTACGACCGCTCAGGACGGTCCGGATGGTCCGCCAGTTGCCATCAGCGAGATATCCGGACTTGGGGACCCGGCTTTCTTTGTGGAATTGCACGGCCGAGGCGCGACGGCGGTTGATCTATCCGGGTGGACCGTGCGCTGCTCCAACCCTTCCGCGGAATATGTGATTCCGTCCGGTTCACTGGAGGCGGGCGGCTATTTCGTTCTGGACGAGGCCACCTTGGGATTCCGGCCCCTCGCGGGATCGGAGCTGTTCGTTCTTTCACCACAGCGGCTGGCTGATGCCGTTCATCTGGAGATCACCGCGAGGGCAAGGGAGACAACCGGCACGGGAAGATGGCTGACCCCATCGGTACCCACACCCGGAACCTCCAATTTGTTCCCGCCACCAAGAGGAGTGGTTATCAATGAAATCTTCCATACGGACTACCATGACGGACCCGAGGAATGGGTGGAGCTTTTCAACCGGGAGTCGGCGGACATCGATCTATCAGGCTGGAGGCTTGGCGGCGGCATCGGTTTCACGATGCCCGCCGGAACCATCCTGTCGGCCGGCGGCATGTTGGTTGTGGCCAAGGATGCCACCACTCTGGCGGTGAAATATCCGGGCCGCGGCATTGTTGGGAACTATTCCGGCCGGCTCGGTGATGACGACCGCGTCACCCTTGAGGATCCCGCGGGCAACCTTGCCGATGAGGTCGGATACCACGGCGATCCGCCATGGCCCTGGCAGACGGATAGGGGCGGGGCCAGCCTCGAACTGCGCGATCCAGCGGCCGACAACTCCCTGCCGGAAAGCTGGGCGGCAAGTGCCACCGGCCATCTCGGAGCGTGGGAAACGGTTAGCTATGCCGGTGTTGCCGCCGATGACGGCATCGGCAACGACGCGTTCCGCGACTTCATGTTGGGACTGCTGGATCGGGGCGAGGTGTTGATCGACGATGTGAGTGTTAGAGAAGATCCCGCAGGGACCAATCTGGAGTTTGTCGGAAATGGCGGGTTTGAGAGCGATACCGTCGGGATGCCGCCGTCCGGCTGGCGATGTATCGGCAATCACGGACAGGGCCGGACGGTCGTCATCACCGATCCTGCCGATCCCTCGAACAAATGTCTGCGCGTCGTTGCCACCGGGGCCACCGAGGACAAGCACAACCGGATCGAAACGACATTCGTCGGTTCGGAGCGGGCGGTTGTGGTTGGCCGGACCTATCGGATTTCGTTCCGCGCGCGCTGGGTGGCCGGCTCGAACCAGATCAATTCCCGCCTTTATTTCAACTATCTGCAACGGACATCCCTGCTTCAGGTCGGCGACCAATGGGGAACGCCGGGAATGCCGAATTCGGTGGCGGTGGCCAACGCGGGGCCGGGGTTCCGCGGTCTGACCCATCAGCCGGCGGTTCCCTCCGCCGGCGAAGAAACGACCGTGTCGGTGGCAATCTCCGATCCGCAGGGCGTGACCTTGCCGAGGCTATGCTATCGGGTCAATGGAGGTGCGTGGCAGACTCTGGAGATGATGGAGGGCGCGGATGGGCGCTACCGGGCGGTTGTTCCCGGCCAAGCCGCCGGGGTGTTGGTTAGATACTACGCCAAAGCCGCCGACGGGAACGGGGTCGAGTGCCTCTATCCGGCGGAGGGTGCTTCGGCGGGGGTGTTCTTCCGCGTTTCCAATGGCGACGCGGATACCAGTGGGTCGCGCGCGAATCTCCGGATACTTGTGTCTCCGGAGGACGAGACACTCCTGTTCGCGGCCACCAATCGGATGAGCAACGATGGCGTGCCCGGGACGGTGATCGAAGATGAAACCACGATCTATCATAACTGCTCGCTGCGGCTCAAGGGAAGCGCCTTCGGCAGGTATGCGGCCACCGAGTTCGGCTACAACATCGACTTCCCTGCGGATCGGCCGTTCCGCGGAGTCCATGACAGCGTCAGTATCGAGCGGGCGGGCAATCTGAAAGAGCTGGTGGCGAAACATATCCTCAATCGGGCGGGGGGCGGCTACTGGAGCCAGTTCGACGATGTCGCGAAAATCAACGGCCCGGGTGTCTCGGGCATCGGCCTCATCGCGGCCAGCCGCACCACGGGGGTGTTTCTGAAAGGCCTCTTCCCGGACCTGCCGGTCGGGACCGTGTTCAATCACGAACTTCTCTATCAACCCAACGGAACAACGGATGGTGATCCGCGGTCGCTGAAGCTGAACAATCCCTACAATCATGATCGAGGCACCTACGAGTTCGCGGACCGCGGGTCCGACAAGGAGGCCTACCGGTGGGGGTGGCAGATCCGAAACCGGCGGCGTGACGACAACTACGCGCCCATCGTGAGGCTCAACCGCGCGTTTGCCCTTACGGGGAACGACTTCACGGAGGAGTTCGAAGCAACCGTTGACGTTGCGCAGTGGATGAGAACCTGGGCGGTGATGGGGCTGTACGGAAATGACGACCAATACGGACGGCTGTTCGCGCACAACTGGCGGCTTTACGAACGGCCGACCGATGGCCGCCTTGTCGCGCTCCCGTGGGATCTGGACCGGGCGTTCAATCTGGCCACGTCGTCGCCAGTTCCTCCCACGGGCTTCGAGATCGCGGATGTGATCGCCAATCCCGCCTACAAGCGGCTGTTCGACAGCCAGATGCTTGACTTGGTTAGGACAACATGCAACGCGGACTACCTTACCCCGTGGATCGCCCATTTTGGCGTGGTGACCGGCGAGTCGGCGGAGTTTGCCGGAATCGCGGCATATATGTCTGGCCGGGCCGCCCAGGCGATATCCTCGCTTCCGCAGGCGGTTCCATTTGCGATCACGAGCCACGGCGGAGCCGACTTCACGGTCGCGACTTCCTCGGTCGTGCTCCAGGGCACCGGTTGGAGCGATGTTGCCAGCATCGGGATGGCGGGTGTGGCGGTGCCTTTGGATGTGCTTTGGAGCGGTCCCACCGCATGGTCGGCCGTGGTGGCGCTCAATGGAGGTGCCAACAACATCGTTCTAACCGCCAGAAACCCGCAGGGTGTCGTGGTCGGGCAGGATGCGGTGACCGTGACAAGCGCGGCGGCCGTCGTTCCCGGAAACGCCGTGAATCTGGTGATTGGCGAGTTGCATTACAATCCGGCCGGGCCCACGCCGGCTGAGGCAGCCGCCGGTTTCACCAGCGAGAACGATTTCGAGTTTGTCGAGTTGATGAACATCAGCGCGACCGACACGGTCAATCTGGCCGGATGTGTGTTCGATGCCGGGATTAGCCACGTGTTTTCGCCGGGAACGTTGCTTCCGCCGGGCGAGAAGCTGGTATTGCCGAGGAGAGCGGCGGCATTTGGCATGCGGTATCCCGGAGTGCCCGTGGCTGACGAATACTTCGATCCCGCGGATCCGACCGGCAACCAGTTGAGCAACGGTGGTGAACGGATCACACTGCGCTCGGCGACCGGTGAGGTGGTCAAATCGTTCATCTACGATGACGCGTGGCCGTGGCCGGTGGAGCCCGACGGTGCCGGAAGATCGCTTGTGCTTATCCATCCTCTATCCAATCCGGACCACAGCCAACCGCTCAACTGGCGTGCCAGTGCGGCTGCGGGCGGCAATCCGGGTGCCGTCGATTCCCATCCGCCGTTTGCCGGTGTTCCGGACGGCGACCAGAACGGCAACGGCCGTCCTGATCTGTTGGACTATGCATTTGGCAATGGCGTCAGTCCATCAGTCGTGCCGCTGGACGGAGGCGGGGCGGTGTTCACCCTGGAACGGGATCCGTATGCCGCCGCCGCCGTTTCGATAGAACGATCTTCGGATTTGTCACCGCAATCCTGGACGACGGTCGCCGATGCCCAACTCAGCGGAAGAACCACGCTCGCGGGCGGCTTGGAGAGGCTCGTTTTCACCGTGCCTCCGGCGGACGAACAATCGGGTCATGGCTTTTTCAGGCTAAGGATCGTGGTTCCGTAAACAGGGGGGCCATGGCGGAACATGTTGCCGTTTCGGTGGCCCAATCCATCTCCGTTGATCGGTTGCCGTGCTTGGTCGAAAAACTCCAGGTCTCGGACAATCCCCCAAACGGGGTGTGGGCGGTGGGGGATTTCCATGCTAGAACGTGATTGGGCGACACGTAGCCACACTCATCCATCCATCCACGATCATGACATTCATCCATAAATCCATCCTTCAGGGAGCGTTGCTGCTGGCGTTGGCCATGGCCGGACGCGCCGCCGGAATCGAGACCGTTGCGGCGCCTGAAATCGCGCCGGGAAATCCGCATTATGTGGGCAACCGCGCTCCGTTGGAGCCCGCGAGGCTGATGCTGTTGCCGCCCGGATCGGTGGAGCCGCGCGGGTGGGTCCGCGAGCAGTTGAACCGCCAGCGCGAGGGGTTGACCGGCCACCTCGGGGAAATCAGCGAGTGGCTGCAAAAGGAGGACAACGCGTGGCTGAGCAAGAACGGCAAAGGGAAATACGGCTGGGAGGAGCTGCCCTATTGGCTGAAAGGATATATCGAGTTGGCATATATCTTCAACGATCCGAAAATGCTCGCCGAATGCAAGATTTGGGTGGAAGGCACGCTGGCCAGCCAGCGGCCCGACGGTGACTTCGGTCCGGACCAGCGGTTTGAGGATGGCACGCGCGACTATTGGGCGAACATGGTGATGCTGTTCTGCCTGCAATCGTATTACGAGCACTCGCATGATCCGCGGGTGTTGGATCTGATGTCGAAGTATTTCCGCTACCAGGCCACCGTTTCCGATGAGAAGATGCTCACCGGCTACTGGCAGAAGATGCGCGGCGGAGATAACATTTATAGCATCCACTGGCTCTACAACCGCACCGGGGATCGGGAACTGCTGAAGCTTGCGGAGAAGATCCACCGGTGTACCGCGGATTGGCGGATGAAGGACAATCTGCCCAACTGGCACAATGTGAACATCGCCCAGTGTTTCCGCGAGCCGGCGCAGTATTTCCTGCAAACGCGCGCCGCGTCCGACCTTCAGGCGGCTTATGCGAATTTTCACGAAGTTCGCAAGCGTTATGGCCAGGTCCCGGGCGGCATGTTCGGCGGTGATGAAAACTGCCGCGCCGGATACGACGATCCCCGCCAGGGTGTGGAAACCTGCGGTCTGGTGGAGCAGATGCTCTCCGACCAGATGCTGTTCCAGATCACCGCCGATCCGTTCTGGGCGGACCATTGCGAGGAGGTGGCGTTCAATTCCTATCCGGCCGCGGTGATGCCGGACTTCAAGTCGCTGCGCTATCTGACCGCGCCTAACATGGTTGTCTCCGACAGCAAGAACCATGCGCCCGGAATCGACAATGCCGGACCGTTTCTGGTGATGAATCCGTTCAGTTGCCGCTGCTGCCAGCACAATCACTCGCACGGTTGGCCGTATTTCAACAAACACGCGTGGATGGCCACCGCCGACCGCGGGCTTTGCGCGGCACTCTACACCGCCAACGAGGTCCGCGCGAAGGTCGCGGACGGCTCCGAAATCCGCATCTCGCAGGAAACCAACTATCCGTTTGAGGACTCCATCCGTTTCCAGGTTTCCGCCGGAAAGCCGGTTTCGTTTCCGCTCTATCTGCGGGTGCCTGCGTGGTGCGCCGAACCCTGCGTGGCGCTGGGCGGAGAGACTCCCGTCGGCGTAAAGGGAGGAAAGTTCATCCGCATCAACCGCGAGTGGCGGGATGGCGACACGGTTTCCCTAACATTGCCGATGGCGGTGCGCACCCGCACATGGGAGCACAACCACCGCAGCGTGAGCGTGGACTATGGACCGCTCACCTTCTCCCTGCGCATCGGCGAGCGTTACGACCGCAAGAGCAGCACCGAGACGGCCATCGGTGATTCGCACTGGCAGAAAGGCGCCGACCCGGAGAAGTGGCCGTCGTTCGAGATTCATCCGACCACGCCATGGAACTACGGACTCGTGCTGGCGTCCGCGCAACCGGAGCAATCGTTCATCGTCGAGCGCGGGCAGTGGCCGTCGGACAACTATCCGTTCACGCCCGAATCGGCTCCGATTCGGCTCAAGGCGAAGGCAAAACGCGTCCCCGAATGGACGCTCGACCGTCATGGACTGTGCGCGGTGTTGCAGGACAGCCCGGTGGTTTCCGACCAACCCGAGGAAACCGTCACCCTGATCCCGATGGGCGCGGCGCGTCTGCGGGTCAGCGCGTTTCCGGTGATCGGCACCGGTGCCGGCGCGAAACGCTGGATCGCGCCACAGGTGCCGAAGCCGCCGCTCTATCCGACTACGGCGTCGCATTGTTTCGGAGGCGACTCGGTGGACGCCGTTGGCGATGGCATGGTGCCGAAGGACTCCGGCGACCATTCGATCCCGCGGCTGACTTTCTGGCCGCACCGCGGCGGCACCGAGTGGGTGGAATACGCGTTCAAGGACCCGAAGCGGGTCTCCGAGGTTGGCATCTATTGGTTCGATGATACCGGAGTCGGCCAATGCAGGCTGCCCAAGGCCTGGAAGGTGCTCTATCAATCTGCCGTGGGAACTTGGCAGCCGGTGCCCGGTTTTCAGGCCGGTCCGGTGGCCAAGGACTGCTGGAACACCGGGACGTTCCCCGAAATCACCACCAAAGCCCTCCGCGTGGAAGTGGAACTCCAACCCGGCTTCTCCGGCGGCGTGCTGGAGTGGACGGTGAAATAGGCGGACCGGTTCGCGTAACCCATCCGTATCCGTGAATCCCGGATGGGAGAACAGTGCCCGCGCCCCGGCGGGACCGGAGCGCGGGCGGGTTTATGTTAGGTCTCCGGCAGCACGCGGAAGCGGAGATGAGGCGCGCGTTTGCGTCGAATCTCCTCCGCCACGACCGAGCGCAGCAGACCGGACGCGCCTTGCAGGACGCGTTCCAGTTCCGCGAGCCTGCCTGGGTCGCCGGGAGCGGTGGCCAGCACCAGCAGCGTGGACCCGCCCGACAGCGGTTCCACCGACCGGAGGGTCAGGTCCGCGAGCCGTGGGTCGGCACAAGTGGTGGTTAGGCCGGCGTCGAGCGCCCGGAACACCGCCTTGAGGTATTGCCCGGTGTGGGCGGATGCCTTGCGGGTCCCGCGCGGCTCGCCGTAGCACCGCTGATAGATGGCGGGCGGCAGGCCGTCGCCGGGTCCGGTCTCGCCGCAGGGATCTCCGTGGCGGCTTCCGGGATCGGATGTCTTTGTCTTGAATCGTTTCATGTTGATAGATTGGATTGTTGGAAAACGGAACCATCCGGGCGCGACTCGCCCGGGTAGTGGAAATCGCGTGCGCCGGAAGACGCGGTCGCCTGAGCCCTCAATCCGCGCCCGGTTTGTTCCGGAGCGGCGGCGTCAGACGGCAACAGCCCGTCCGGCGCCTGTTGCAACAAGCGCGGCGGCGGACGATGCTGGACACGGGGAAATCATCATGAACCTCCTGGTGGGTTGGGCGCAGGACCTTGGCCGGAGCGGGGCGGGATGTCGAGGGGAAAATGGACGCTTGGATATCCAGATCCGGATTTTGCTGGAGTAGTGAGTGGTTCGTCCGAACCGGTGTGCCGTTGCCCGAATATTGCGCCCTTCGCAAAAAAGGGTTCGCCAAGGGCTGCGGTTTGGCTAGTTTTCCGCCCGAACGATGACCGTTGCCGAACATCGCATCCATGAAGTGACCGGAACCGGGCTCGGGCCCTGGCTCGATGGGCTCGGAGAGCTGCGCATCCGGGTGTTCCGCGAGTATCCGTATCTCTATGACGGCTCGCTGGAGTATGAGCGGGCCTATCTGATAACCTACCAGGAAGCGCGCGGGGCGCTGGTGGTATTGGTGACGGACGCCGAGGACAAGTTGGTGGCGGCGACGACCTGTGTGCCGCTATCCGAGGCGGGCGCGGAGTTCAGGGAGCCGTTCGACCGCGCGGGAATCGATGTCTCGAAGGTGCTCTATCTGGGAGAAAGCGTGGCGCTGCCCGAGTGGCGGGGAAAAGGGTTCGGGCAGTTGTTTTTCGACCTGCGTGAGGCGCATGCCAGGCGTCTCGGGTTGAAGATGACGGCGTTTTGCGCGGTGGATCGTCCGCCCGATCATCCGATGCGCCCCACGGGCTATCGACCGCTCGATGGTTTTTGGGAGAGCCGCGGGTATGAACGTCGGCCGGAACTGCGGGCGGTGTTGCATTGGAAGGAGGCCGGCGAGGCGGACGATACGCCGAAGGATCTAACGTTCTGGCTGCGATCATGGACCCGCTGAGCCTCCATCTTTGGACGTGCGATGTGGGCGCGGATGCCGGCGGTGCCGCCGGGTTCGCGGAAATGATCGTGGGCCGGGTGTCGCAATCGTGGGCGGACGGGGCGGATCTGGTGGTGTTTCCGGAGTTTGCCTGGCTGGGTGCGGAGCGGTACATGGAAGGCCCCGATCCGGTGATCGCGGTGGCGGAGTGGTTTTGGGAAACGATTTGGCCGGGGTTGCGCTCCGGATTGGCGAAGCCGGGAAAGGCGGTGGTGTTAGGAACGGTGCCGTTTGTTTCCGGCGACGGACGGTTGTTCAATCGCGCGCCGATTTTGGCGGGAGACAACGTTTTCTATCAGGACAAGCTCCACCTGACCCCGTGGGAATCGGCGTTCACGCCCGGCGATGTTCTCAGGATATGGGAGTTCCGCGGACTGCGGCTGGCGACGGTGGTCTGTCTGGACATCGAGATACCGGAACTCGCCGTGGCATTGCGCGCTGCGGAGGTGGACGCCATCCTCGTCCCCAGCGCCACCGACGGGGTGTTGGGATCCGAGCGTGTATGCCGCTGCGCGGACGCGCGGGCCGCCGAGCTGGCCTGCCAGGTGGCCGTTTGTCCGCTGGTGGGCCGAGCGGGATCGGCGCTGGTGGACATGAACCTCGGACGGTTCGCGTGTTACTCGCCTTCGCAATCGCCGTTCGCCGGATGCGACCGACGGATTTCCGGAGATATGCTAACAAGCGGATTTCACCGGATGGAGATTACTCTCGATCCCTCGCGGGTGCGGGCGTGCCGCGCTTTGCGGGAGGAAACCGTGCCGGCCCGGTTGCGGCCGGAAACCGTCAGACTGGAACCCGAACCCAACCGATCCTTATGAGCGAGGAAGTGAGCCACACCACCGGATGCGTCTTGAAACTGCTGTTGGCCGTGATCGTGGTCGCGGCTGCCATTTTGATCCCACGCTGGAAGCCGAAGGATGACACTGCGAAAACCGAACCTCCTCCCGAGCACCTGATGGAGATCCTGTTCTATCACAAGCCGGGCCTTCCGGACAGCGAGCGCATGGCGGATGTGCTCAACGCCGTTAGGGGGAAATACGGCAAGCAGGTGCTTGTCACACGGGTGGATTTGACGGCGCATCCGGAGCAGGGGGCGGCGGAGAAAATCACCCGTCCGCCCAAGCTGGTGATGATGGCTGGAAAATCGCGTGAATACGAGTACAGCGGATTCATGCCCCGCGACCAGGCCGAGAAGAAGATCGATGAGATTCTCCACAAGCTCAAGCGAGTGGGCAAGGATTGGCGTCCGCCGGTCAGCGGAATGCAACCCGGTGCCGCGCCTCCACCGGGTGCTCCCGCACAGCCGCCCATTTCACCCGCTCCGCGTCCGCCCGCCCGCTGACGGTTCCGAGCCATTCCGAGGCCGATCCGTTTCTCGGGCCGATGCGAAGATCCGCGGATGCCTTGCGATGTTTGCCGGTGTCGTTGTGGAAATTCCGGGGACCGCGTTTCTTCATTTCCGGATTCCGGGATGATCCCGGCTTGGTCTTCCCGCGCTTGTGGCCCCGATTCAGTCCCTGACGATCCTGAAACCACTGACTCCGGTTAGATCGGGGACGGTTTCCACAAAGTGGGATTTGATATGATGGGCCACGTTGGACTCGGTAGTGATTTCCCGGATGAAATCGGAGACCTCTTCCGGCGCGCCTTGGACCTGGAGTTCCACGGACCCGTCGGGAAGGTTGCGGACCCAGCCGCAGACTTCGAACGCGCGGGCGAGGTGGTGGACGGTGTAGCGGAACCCCACACCCTGCACCCGGCCGCGGAAGATGACGCGTTTGGCGGTCATGGTCGGTTAGGGGATGTGCGGCTTGATGCCGTCGAGGAACATTTGCACGGAAATCATGACGAGCAGCAGCCCCATCAGGCGTTCGAGCGCCTGGGTGCCGCGTTTTCCCAGTAGCCGGATGAGCTTGGCGCTCACCATCAATACCGCCGTGGATCCGGCCCAGGCGAGTGCCACCGCGAGCAGGGAAAGCATCTGGCCTCCGGGGTATTTGGAGGAAAACAGCAGCAGCAGCGCGATCGCCGATGGGCCGGCGATGAGCGGCACGGCGATGGGCACGATGAACGGTTCCTCGCCGGCTTCCTCAGGGATCACCGACTTGGCGGGAAACACCATGCCAAGCCCTATCAGGAAAAGCAGGATGCCGCCCGAAATGCTCAGCGCGTCTTGGCGGATGCCTAGCAAAGATAGGGTGAACGATCCGGCGAACAGGAAGAACACCAGGATGCCCAGCGCGATCAGCAGCTCGCGCAGCAAAACCGCCTGCCGCCGGTGTTCGGGCACGCGTGACATGATGTTGTGGATCGGCACGATGTTTCCGAACGGGTCCAACACCAGAAAGAGGGTGAGGGCGATGGAGGCGAGATGCATGGGGGAACTATCCGGGATTCGGCCGCGTACCGCAATCATTTCCACTTCAATGCGGTCGCGGGATCGGCGGTGTTGAGAAAACGCAAGCGGGTGGGGGAGGGGCGTGAAAGCAGCAGGTGGCGTCCGTCGCGGGTGGCTAGCGGGGTGTCCATGACGGCGTCCGAACCGATGCCCGCCATCGCGGTGATCCGCGCCAGCATGAGTTTTTCAAGCGCATCCGCCGCAGGGGCGGCATCCATTTCGATTTCCCAAATCAGCGCCAGTGCGGATTCGCCGGCGGGAAACAGCCGGTAGCGGTCGCCGGACCAGTGTTTCGCGGTTTCCCGGGCGGATTCGCCGCCTTCACCCGCCTCCAGCCACAGGCGAAGGGCGAGTTGCCCGGTGGTTTCGGTTAGGTAATCGGTTTCCGCCGCGCCGTCGGGCAGTACCGGGGGAAGTTCGGGCGGTTTGGGTGCGGCGGGTGGAGCACCCGGTTCCATGATCCCGCGGGTGGTTTGCGGCGGGTTGCGGAAGGCGGCCAGCAGCGGATCGCGGCCCTTCACGAACAGCGCGTCGGCAAAGCCTTTTCCGGTGGTTCCGGGAAACAGCAACAGGCCTCTAACGAACGGTGAGAGCGAGGCGAACGTCCGCGCCACTTCGGCGTCCTGTTTCATCGGCACAAACCCGGCTTCCCGCGCGCTCGCCGCCAGATAGCGCGATTCGGCGCCGGCCGCCGTCCCCTGGTGCAGCGCCTGCCGGGCGCGGTCGGCATCGTCGCCCGGATAGGCCGGGGGAGGGGGGAAATGCTGGTGCAGCAGGATGCGGGTCAGCAGGCTGACCAGTGCGGCCTGATCGGGGATGTCTTCTATCCGGAAGCGTTCGGTGACCCACGCTTCGCCGGTCACGTCGTCGAACCAGCCGCGCGCGCCCACCGAGAGTGCCGCGGTGGTTTCTTCGAGCAAAACGTGCCCGGCGTTCAGGCATCCCAGGAGCGTATAGGCTTCCTGGCGGTCATCGATACCCGCCGGGCCGAACCGGCTTTCCACCGCCGCGCCGATGCGGTCGCGCAGCTCCTCCGGGGCGATCCGATGGACCACCGGGTTTGATAGAAAATCGAGGCCCAGTTCCTTTTCCACGCGTGCGATGAATTCCTGAGGCACGGCGAATTCCCCGCCGCCTTGCGCCAGCGACCGCAGCGATTCGTTCTCGCGTTTGAGGGCGGCGTTTTCTTCGGTGGCGAGCCGGAGTTGTTCCTCCATCGCGGCGGTGTCTCCCGCGGCTGCGGTGCGTTTCCAGTGCAGGCCTTGCAAGAGCCCCCCGGCGGCTATCGCCGATCCTAGCAAAACCGGCAGGAGTTTGGTTGGTGAAATCCCGGTCACGGCATTGGCGTGTCGCGGATCCACTCAGCGCCCGCCCGCCGGAGTCTGGCCCGCGGGTTGTTTTCCTGGGGCGCCTGGCGCCGGTTCGTCGAACATCTTCGGATCCATCGCGGAGGTGGATTGTCCGTAGTCGCGCTCGAAGGTGTTGCCTTCCATATAGTTCCGAATCACCGGCTTGCCCGCCACCTTGCCTTCGGCATTCACGAGATACTCGACCACCTGCACCGGCATTTCCTTGGAGGGATTGTTTTTCCAAACCCTGCGGACCCGGCTGTCATACATCTCTTCCCTCACCAATTGGCCGAACTTTTTCTCGTAGCCGTAGGAGACTTTGTAGAGTTCCGTGCCGCGGCCGTCGTAGATCTTGCTGCCCGCCAGATCGCCGTTGTCGCGCATCCGGTAAACCGTGGTGAGCATCAGCCGTCCGGCTGCCGTGTAGGTTTTCTTGGTCACCACCTTGCCGTCGGGACTCTTCGTGTAAACGTCCTTTCCTCCCGGGTTTCCGGATTTGTCGTCATGGCGTTTCACCCTGACGTTCGGCCCGTCCACCGAGTTGACGTCTTCGGCGTGGCTCCACCCCGCGGCGCAGAGGGCCAACGCGATCGTGATCAGTGTGCGGCAGATCGTTCTCATGCCCCGGACCGTAGCCGCTCCCCCCTTGCCGCGCAAGTCCGGAAAAGGGGAAGCGTCCAACGCGGAAAAAACCACGTTTTCCGAAAACCAAACCTTATCCCTGCCGTAGAAACACGGTCAGCCCGATTGGCGCTGATGTCGCCCCCCCCGTTTCGATGAGACTCGTTGCCATGTGTATCCGGATGGTCGGATTTCTCCGCCCTTCTCCCAATGCGAAGCCGCTGGCCGTGGGGGAAGCCCGGTGGCATCCGCTGCTTGTGGCCGGAATGATCGGGTGTTGGGCTTCCGTTTCCTGCCAATTGGGCGGACGAGCGTCGCCGCCGCAAAGCGCGACAATTCGACATCAAGCCGGCCACTGGACCCGGGTATCCGCCAAGCCGCCCGTTTACTATCCGCGTGGGGTCGCCGCCGACGCGCCTTCGGGGGTGATGGACGGCGAGTGGTATCGATTGTGCGATGCCGCGGACACCCGATATTTTATTCCCCTCCATCCATGAAAAACCTTCCCATTCTCGCGCTCTCCGCGTTTTTTCTAACCAACATGCCGATGTTCGCGGATTCACCCGCGCAGCCGGTGGTGGGTGATCTCGGATCGGTCGCCAAGATCCGCTTCCACGGAAACCAGACCTTTTCCACCGAGATCCTGCGCGGCGAGCTTGCGCGTTCCTGCGAGCGAGCGCTGGCCTCGGGGCGCGACATGCCGCTGGACCCGCTGGTGGCCGCCACGCGGGATCTGCTGCGTTCCGGCTATCTTGGCACCGGGTTTCCCGATGTGGAGGTCTCCGTGAAAGTGGTGCCCGACGGATCCGGCCTCTTGGCCACGATCAAGGAGGGGCCACGTTTCAGAATGGGGGAAATTCGCAACGATGGCGGCGATGAGGCGCTGTTCGCGAAAATCCGCGAGGCGATGATGACCCGCCCCGTGCCCAACCCCACCCACGAACTCGCCCGGCAGATCCGCAAACTGGCGGAAGGTCTCGCCAAAAACCTGCCGCCCGCGGAGCAAGTCAAAATTTCGATGGAGCAGACCGCGCGCAACGGAATGTTGGAGCCGGACGATACCAAGGAACCCAAAATCGGCTGGGTCCCGGGTGATCCGGTCGAGTTCCCGGATGATGACGGAAACCCCTACGCGTCGGAGCTCGCCGGACGGCTGATCCTGCTGGGGAAGCCCCTCGCCAGGATCCAATCCCACCTCGAACGCATGCCGGACGGATCCGCCGATCTGATCGTGCGCGTGGAAGATCCGGGACCCAACGCGGTGATCGGCGACACCACCGTGTTAGGTTGTTTCAAGAGCACCGAGGCCGCGATCATCGCCGCGGCCGGGTTGGCCACGGGCAAGCCCTTCACGCCGAACACGCTCGACCGCGCCACGGTGGCGCTCTGGAACACCGGGCGATTCCATCCGTTCGATATTGCCCCGCGCGAACGGGAGAACCAACCCGGCACGGTCGACCTCACGATCCGGGTGGTGGAAACCGTTGGCGTGCCCGATCTTGAAACCCCGCTCCCGCCCGAACAGGAGGCCGGACGCAAGTTCGCCGCCGCTTTCAATTCGTGGATCGCCGGGGAGAAATTCAAGGACTTCATGGCCTCCGGAAAAACTCCAGAGGGCGGATCCTGGAAGCTCGGCATTTCCGGTTCGGACGGCGTCTATTTCGAAATGCGCCAGACCAAGGACGCGCCGCGCCAGGCATTCGCCTATGGCAAGGACGCGCTGTGGTGCGACATCACCCTCGATGGCCGCCGCAGCACGCTGAAGATGCCTGTGCTAACGATCGGCTGTGCCAATATCGCGCTGACGCCCTCTCCGGATAACGACGGCAGGATGGACGTGGGCTTTGGGCTCGGTGTGTCGTCGTCCCAAGGCAAGCGCTTGACTCCGGTGGAGATCCTCGTTGCGCCGGCCATCGCGCCGCTCAAGCCGAAAATGTTCTCGCTGGAAAAGGGCAAAGTCGTGGTGCGCACCGAAGCGGGAGCGATCCTTTGCTATCTCGACACCGCCCGCGGCGAACTGACGGACGGTCCCGGTTTCCAGATCGAATCGCGAGCCGGCATCGTGGCCGCGAGTCAGAAGAAACTGGCTGCGGAGATCGCATCGCAGGCCGAGGGAATTACCAGCGATCCGGGAGTGATCGTGCGGGCGGTTGCCAAGATCATGGGAGGGCCAGGGGACGACGCCGATTCTGCGGAGCTTGATACGATGCTCGGGCTCGCCGGCCTCGCACTTCGGTTGGACTCGTATGCGTCGTCTTGGGACAAACTGATGGCGCTGTGTGGTGCCAACGGTGAAAAGACCGATCTCGACATCAGTGATGATCCGGTCTCCTTCGGCAAAGCGGGATCCGTCTTCGCCCTCGGGACCGTGTTCGGCGGCTTGGCGGCTGCGGACATGCTGCCTCCTCCCGATTCATGGGTGGCGAAACTCGGACGCGAGGCGTTGTATGTGATGGGCGGCCATACCGGCGGGACCTATCAGGCGATGGAAACTCTCGCCAACGATCCCGACATCGGGCCGCTGGGTTGCCTGCTCGCCTATCAGGTGTTTTCCCGGTACAACGAGGCCGAGGCCAGGCGGTTCCTGGTTCTCGGACGCAAGCGCGCCGATCCGGCCGGTTTCCGCCGCGACCGCGATGTATTCCTCAAGCCCGGCTCGCCGATTGGGCGGCTCGTTGAACATATGCTAACCGAAGTGGCCGAGATGGAGCCGGAAACCGAGCGACAGGTGCTGGAAATGCTCAAATCCGGCGGCGCGGACGCGTTCAAGGTCGTGCTCGCCCGGCTGCGCGAACGTCCGGCAGACCGCCCGCCGCTTCACGAATGGCTCGCCCCCACGCTCGACAGCCTATGGGAAAAGGAATGGCAGCCCGCGATCCTCGGAAGCTACGATTCCATGCTCAAGCCCGAGTGCGACCCGGCAACCGTGGCGGCCACCGTCAATGGCATTCCCGTGAGCCGGATTCTGGTTGGAGAATGCGAGCGGGACGGGTTGTTGGGAAGATTGCCCTGCGGCGACGCCGCGCCCGATCCCAAGCGCCCGTGGACCCGCTCGCCCGCGCTTGCCGCCGCGGTCCGCTACACCCTGCTGGACCGCATCGCCGCCCCCCGCAATCTCCCGCTGCGCAAGGGTTGGCTGGAAACCACCGCCCAGGCCAAGTTTCCCCATCTGGCAGGCCGTCCCGATGCCGATTGGCTCCGCGAAACCGGCATGACCCGCGCCCAAGCCTTGGAGATCATCGGCCGGTCCGAATTGCGGGATCTTGCCATCAAATGGCTGGACGCGGCCGTCCCCCGGCCTGATAGAAAAACGGTGGAAGCCTACTATGCCGAACACGGCCGCGATCTGGCGCGGAGGGCCGGACTCCGGTCGGTGGTCGCCAAATGCCCTGCCGACCAGCCCGCCGCCCGCGGCAAAGGCATCCGTCTCGTTTCCGCCACCGCAAAGGCGGTTTCCGAGGGATTGCCGCTTTCATTGATGAAAGCCGCGGCAGAGGCCGATTCCAAAGCGGGCCTCGCCCTACCGGATATGACGCATGACTTCCAGTTGATCAAACAAACACCCAATTACGGCATGCTGCTTTGCAGGCTCAAACCCGGCGAATCCGTCATCACCACCGAAGCCCAAGGCGTCATCTCGCTCACCGTCAACTCGTGGACCGACGCCGAACCTCCGCCGTTCTCCGAGGTCGCCGACAAAGCCACCGCATGGTGCTGGATGCAGCAACGGCGTGATTTGTTCGAATCGTGGATCCGCCAGTGGGAGGGTACTTCGGAAATCGTCGTGCTCGACTCACCGGCGGACGCCACGCCGGTTGCGGTCCCGTCTCCCTTCGCCGAGCGACTCAAGGCCGATCCGTATGGGGCACTGGGCCGCTTGGGCGTTTTCTGGGAATTGGCGCTGGCCCGCGATCCGAAAGCCGAGGCCGCGTTCGGAAAAGTCGCGGACTCCGGCATCGCGGAGGTCCCGGCCATGGTCGAGCTGGCCGACGAATTGCTCGCCCGGGATCTCGCCGACCTCGCCAAAATCTGCCTGGACGAGGCCCGGTTGCAGTCCCCCACCGATGCCCGCAAGGCCGTTTCCGCCGCCCTCGAACGCCACCGTGCCAAGGGTGTCCGGGGAAAACAGGACCAGCTCGAAAAACTCGCCGCGCCCTGATTTTTCCGCCCCGGAGGGCCCAAACCGCCTCCCGGATTGCGGGATTGACCGGGGACGCGCCGCGAGGGCATAATGCCGCCCGCACCCCGCCTCCGGGCGGGGCGATCCCATTCCGTCATGTCCTCACTCAAAGCCGGTGTTTTCGCCGATCAAAGCAATCGCAAGCTCATCGGGCGGGTGTTGCGGGAGAATTTCCGCCTCTACGCCGGACGCTACGCGCTGGCACTGCTGATGATGGCCGGGGTTTCGGCCGCCGCCTGTTCGTCGGTGTTTCTGCTGAAAGCAATCATGGTGGTTATCTTCAAGCGGCCGGAGGAAATGCAAATCGCCAAGGTCCCCAAGGTCGGCTGGATGGACGGGGTGCTCCAGTCGCTCCAGGAGCGGGCCATGCAGTGGTCCCAGTCGCTCTCTCCGGGGATGACCGAGGTGATAGGGGTGGCCTTGCTTGTGGTGATCGTTTTCGTCGTGAAAGGGGCCTGCCAATACGGCTCGCACGTCATCTTGGCCCGCATCGGCAACAATATCGTGGCCCGCCAGCAGGAACGGATCAGCAAGCATATCCTCGCCCAGTCCCTGGCGTTTCTGGTGCGGTTCCCCTCCGCGGATCTGATCTCCCGGGTTTCCCGCGCGGCGGTTTCCACCCGCGATGTGATGAACCTGATGATGCTGCGCGTTCAGGACATGCTGACCGCCGTCGGATTGGTGACGGTCATGTTCGCTCTGGACTGGCGTTTCGCGCTGATCACGCTGTTCATCATGGCGCCGATCATTGGCGCGCTTGCGGCGATTCTCCGCCGGATCCGGAAAATCGCCCACGCGGAGTTCCAGAGTTCCATCCAGGTCGTCAATACCGTGCAGGAGGCCATCGCCGGCAACAAGCTGATCAAATCCTACAACCTGGAACCCCACATGACTGGACGCTTCGATGAGGCGATCCGCGCGGTCGAACACCGGTCCAACAAAATGGCGAGGGTCTCCGCGCGCACCAGTCCGCTGATGGAATCCATCGGCGGCATCGCGATCGGCGTGATCGTGTTCTATGCCGGTTACCGCAATCTCCAATACGGCGAAAAGCCCGAAACCCTCCTGGCTTTCCTGATGGCCCTGCTTTCCGCCTACGAACCGGTCAAACGGATCGCCAAAATGAACGCCACCCTCCAGGCATCTCTGGTGGGCGTGAAAATGCTCTACGAGGTGCTCGATACCAACTGCCGCATCCCCGACCTCCCGGACGCGAAACCCCTCGAACTAACAGCCGGCGACATCGCGCTGCGCGGAGTCACGTTTTCCTATCTGCCCGGCCAACCGGTGATCCGCGACGCCTCGCTCCACTGCCCCGGCGGAGGCGTCACCGCGCTCGTCGGCCCATCCGGCAGCGGAAAATCCACCATCCTCAACCTGATCGAACGGTTCTATCAACCCGATGCCGGAGCCATCGAGATCGACGGCCAGGACATATCCGCGCTCCGGACCGCATCGCTGCGCGCGCACCTTTCGCTGGTCAGCCAGGACACGTTCCTGTTCGCCGACACCTTGCGCAACAACATCCGCTTCGCCCGCCCCGAGGCCACCGACGCCGAAGTCGAAGACGCCGCCCGCGCCGCCTACGCCCACGATTTCATCATGGAAATGCCAGCGGGATACGACACCCAGGTTGGCGAAAACGGCGGGAACCTATCCGGCGGCCAGCGCCAGCGGATTTCCATCGCCAGAGCCTTCCTCAAGAACGCACCCATCCTGCTGCTGGACGAGGCCACCTCCGCGCTCGACAGCGAGTCCGAGCAGAAAATCCAGACCGCCTTCGACCATCTGATGGAAGGCCGGACCACCATCGTGATCGCCCACCGGTTTTCCACCATCCGCAACGCCCGCACCATCCACGTCATGCAGGAGGGCCGGGTGATCGCCAGCGGATCCCATCAGGACCTCATCGCCGATCCTAACAGCCTCTACGCGCACCTCTATCGGCTGCAATACCAGGAGGGGTGAGCCACGCCGGATCGAAAACCCTGATCCGGCGCCGTGACCGCCGCATCGTACCATTGCAGCACCGGAAAATGACATGCCACCGCCCGCCGGAAAGCGCGATGCGAGAAACCGCAAACTGCCGGGCGCGCCAGGGGCGCGACGACGCCATCCAGGGGCTTTCGGCGGAGCGCTTGGGGGTCAGCGACGGCGACGCACAAACAAGCCCATGCAGCCCAGTGCCGCCAGAATCGCCGTCCCGGATTCCGGTATGGCCGTGATCTTCAGGGCCGCCAAGGTACCGCGGGTGTTGCCGCTGCGGCTTGGTATCGTGAGAGTGATGGTATCGGCCGTGAGGCTGGTGGTGGAATCCGCGTAGCCGCGGGAATCCCAGGTGGTATCGAAAGGATTCGTCGGGTAATCGTTATCTCCCAACACAGCCGGGCTGATGGTTCCCAACGACGGGTCAGTGACCAGTGATCCGTCGTGGATGGTGATGGTTTGGAAGGTGGCACCGTCCGTATCAGTGCTGCAATAGGCGCGGATCTGGAAGCTCGTTTGCCCTTCCGCGGTCAACCATGCGCTCAGACCGGTGAGGGTGACACGCACCCCGATACCACCGCCCAAATCGCCGTCGTCCAGATATTCACGATAGAGCGCCTGCTCGTTGTTGTTCTCGTCACCGGCGGCCCAGATGTTTGCCGATGACCAAGTGACACCGACTGTGGTGCTCCCGGTGAGGATAAGCGAAGTGCCTTGGTTGGCCGGGTCGGTCCAGTCGCCGACGGCTCGTGAGTCGGTCCACGTGGATAGACCATCGGCGGTTCCATCGGAGACATGGGGATTTTCCCAACCGTCGCAGAAGTTAATGCCGATAACGCTGGCGCCCTGGGACGAAGCCAGGAAGGCGGCCGAGCAAACGGCTGCAATCAGACAGGTAATTGTTGCTTTTGATTTCATGCTTGTTGGGTTTGGTTTGTGTTGGCGTAGAATAGGGTCTCAAGCAGCCTCGCCACGCGCGGCAGGTCGCTGTTTCACACCCGAAGGAAGCGGATTTTTCCTCCTTGGCAAGGAAAAAAGGCGAAAAAGGCGAAAATGACAGGAAATTGGGGAATTGCGGACTGTATCGTTTGAATGGAGGCGGGCCCGGAGACGCCGGATGCCAAATTTCAGAACGTGGCCACGGCCATATGCGAAGCCGTGAAATCCGTGCAATTGGCCCAATGCCCGAATCATCCCGGCAAGTTGCCGCCCTCTCCATACCCGCCCCCGAGTTCGGGACTCTTGTGTCCGATCCATGTCGGGAAAGTCAATGGACGCCTTCCGGAAACAGCATGTGCGAGAGCCCCATCTTGTCCGCAAGCGCCGCGATCTGTCTGAGCCGTGATTCATAGACCGCGTCCGTCGGCTTCGCTCCCATGGGCAGGTTGACGACGAGCCAGGCGGTGCCGGTTTCGCTGCTCCCGAATTTGTGTTCGGTGATGAGCAGCTTTCCTTTCTCGTCCCGCTTCACACCCTCCGGCGGTGTGGCAAACGCTTTGAGCAGCAACGGAAAGGGAACCAACGTTCCTCCCGCATAAAACTCGCCGCGTTCGTTCGCCCGGAGGGTGACAATCTGACTTCTGAAAAGCGCCCATCGCACGGAACGGAGCGCCTGGTCGGAATCCTCACCCATCAGCACCGCGATCCGATCCCGGGAAAGGGCGATGACATACTCCCCTTCCACGCCGCAGCAACAATCATTGAAAGTCACGGGCAAGACGGTATTGAAACGCTTCGGGCAGGACGGCCGCGTCGCGCGGAGCGTTCGCCATTGGTCCGGAGTGAGCGTGAAGGTGCCGAGCGCCTGGGTTTCCTCGATCTGCTCCGCCGTTAGCGATACGACCGTGTGCGCGCACCTGATCTTGCCGGTCCCTCGGTCCACCGGAATCCCGTCGGATAGGGCAAGCGTGGCGCTGGCGAGGAGGGATGGGATGAAGAATGGGATGGTTTTCATGGGTGGCACAAATGCTTCCTCAATTCACCTTATACTCCGCGCGGACGATGGTGATGATGTCCTTTTCGTAGGACGAGGTGTCGTTGTTGCCCTCGGTGGAGGTTTCGGTGGAGTTGGCGGGGTTGATGTTGATGATTCCCATGGACGAGTCCACGATGGCTCCGATGCCGGTATTGCCGGCCGCACGGAGAATGTTTTCCGCACGGTTGCGGGCATCCTTGGCGGCTTCGGCCAGCATCTCCAGCTTGAGTTCGCCGAGGCGGGTGTAGTAATAGTTCGGCTGATTGGAAGTCACGAACACGCCCTGCTCCAGCAGCGAGGTGATCTCGCGCGACGCCTTTTCGATCAGCGGCACGTTCTGGGAACTCACGGACACCACCTGATAGGCGACGAAACCGATCGACTTGCGGGTTTCCGATCGCAGTGGCACGTTGGTGCCGGGAAGCACCTTGTCCTCGCGCACGGTCTCGAACTCCTCGTTGATTCGGGCGGACTGGGTCTTGATGTCGTCCGGCTTGATGCCCTGGGCTTTCAGGAACTCCACCACCTTGTCGGTTCCGCCCTTGAGCGAAAGATAGGCGGCGGTGCGGTCGGCTCCCTTGCCCTCGATGGTCGCGGACCACTGGATGAGGTCGGAGACGATTCTCTTTTTGGCGGATCCGGTGATGCGGATGTTGTTCTTGTCCGGTTGTTTCCGAACATCCTTCCAGGTGCTGGCTGCGATGAAGGTGGAAACCGCCATCCCCAGCGCGAGGGCGAAGGCGGCGAGAGGCGGCAGGCTGATGCTGCGGACGGGGCGTTGCGAAGGGTTGTCGTTGCTCATGGTTGGTTTGGTGTTGGAATGGTTGGCGGCGGATGGCATGCGTCACCCGCCCGCCACCAGATGCGGAATTCCCGTGAGGAAAGGATCAGGAAAATATCCGCCCGGCGGAGATTTACCGATCAGGGATCTACGACCGGTTAGCTCCACCGCTTCGCCACGAAGTGGGTCACGAGGGAATCGAGATCGCCCTCGGGAGCATCGCGGTAGGCCGGGGCGAGGAGTTCGCGCGGAGTTTGGACGAGGTCCGGAGTGTTGGGAATCACCGTGCGGCAGGTGACTTCCCAGCCGTGCCGCTCGAAAAAACGGACCCAGTCGCTTTTGAGCCAGCGGTTGTGATAGTCCAGCGTGTTGCCCATCACCTGGCGGAATTGGGCCTCCGACAAGGTGTATTGCAGCAAAGGGGACAGCGATTTGTCCGCGTGCCAACGGTGGTCGCGGTGGTCCATGACGTGGCTCAGCACGCCATCAGGCCGCAGCGCCCGGCCCACCATCGTGATCCATTCCTCCAACTGCGCCGGCGTGTAGTGTTCCATCGTGCCGGTGGAAAACATCAGGCCGATGGTGCCGCGCCACGGCGCTTGCAGGGCGGTTTCGTGGTCCGAGGAATAGGTCATGCCGATACCTGCCATCACCGCGCGTTCGTCGCCGGCGGCGGGGATTTTCTCCAATAGCTCCGCCAGGCGGCCGGCGGGCGCCTCGGCGAGCGCGGCGAGGGCCGGACCTTGCGCGGCGAGCAGGCGGCGCGACACGGCGAGATAGCGGCCGGTCATGCGGTCGTCCTGATCGGTGAGCAAGCCCGGCCGGTCGGTGGCGAGCGCCATGGCGTAGGCCGGTGCCGGCGTGGCGCCGCAGTTGAAACACCACATCACCGTGTCGCGGGCCTTGACGCCGAAGTGCTGTTGCATGACTTTGACATGGTTGGGAATGACGCGGAACCATTTGGTGGCCATGCCGGCCTGCATGCCGAAGACTTTGGCGGTGAGCCAGCGATACAAATGGTGGCCGCCGGGAGCGGCGGTGAGGCCGCGGCGGATGAGCGATTTGAGTTTCCAGTTCATGATGGGGAAATAGTTATAGGGAGAGGGCGATGATGGCATTGCGCCCGCCCATGCCAACGGCCAGCTTGAGCAGGCAATCGTCCGGCGCGAAGGGCAGGGCGGCGGCGGGCAAGGCGAAGTCCGTGCCGATCGGCCGCGTGAGGCCGGGCAGATTCGGCGGCAGCAAGCCGCGGCGGAGAAACGCGCAGGACAGCGCGACATCCAACAATCCGCAGGCGCCGAGCGAGTGTCCGGTGAAAGGTTTCATCAGATGCAAGCTCAACGGCGGGCGCCCGGGCGTGCCAAACACGGCGGCCAGCGCGGCGCTTTCGGCAACGCCGTGCGCGAGTGTGCCGCTGGCGTGGGGACAAACCGCTGTCACCCGGCGGTCGCGCACGGCGGGATGCCGCAGCATCGTTTCCAACAAGCGGATCGTGGGCGCGCCATCGTTCGGCAGCCCGACATTGTCGTAGGCATCCGAATTCGCCAGCGCGGCGAGCACCCGCGGCCCCGGGCGATCGGACACTTCCAACGCGACGGCGGCCACCGCTTCGGCAGGCAACATGCCGCTGGTTCGGGGCGAGTAGGGATCGCTCACGTTGTTGGTGGAGAGGATGCCGGTGGCGTGATAGAGCCGGAGCAACTGCGGCATTAGCGGGAAATCCACGCCCACTGCCAGCGCGCGCGACGCGGCACCGGATGATAGAGTGAGAAAGGCCAGCGCCAGCGCGTCGAGGCCCGACGAGCAGCCGTTGGAAACCGTGAGCCAGGGCCCGCGGATGTCCAGTTCGATGCTGATGGCCGCGGCGGGTTCCGAGTGCATCGAGTTGCTGGTGGATAGGCGGCGCACCGGGTCGCGGTCGGACCAGATGCCGAACAGTTCGCCGGTATTGCCGCGGCTGGTGCCGCAGAACACATGGCATCCGTCCAATTCCGCCGATGTCCAGCCGGCTTCCGCCACCGCGGCGCGCGCGGCGCGCACCGCCGCATTGGAGGCACCGCCGTATTTGCGGCCAGCCAGCCATGATCGGTCGTCAATCCAACCCGCGAGCAATTCCGGAAATTCGCCGCCCGCTTCCGGATGCGCGGCGAGCGGACGCAGCGGCGCCACCGGCCGGCTCATGGCGGCCGCTTGCGCGGCAATGTCCCCGCCAAGCGCCGACGCGCCACCCAATCCGCTGATCACGATGCCCGGCGCGCTCATGGTTCCGTGCGGGTGACGAGGTGTTCGGCCGGATAGACCACCCGGCAATCATTGTCGCAGAGCAACTCACGCCGAACGCCGGTGCAGTCGTCGCTCTCCCGCCATAGCCGGTTGCGGCGGCGGATCACGCCGTTGACTTTCACAAACTCATGATCGGTCTCGACCATCCGGCAGCGGCGGGGGTCCGGGACGGCGGAGTACATCGCGGCGCGGCACACCGGCGGCTCGACCGCCGCTTCTAGCAACAACGCGTAGCCGTGTGGATTGCGCAGCCGCAGGTCCACATGGTTGTAAAAAACGGTGGCACCGCAGCCGAATGGGGCGGTGCGGTTTGCGTCCGGAAACAAATCGAGCGAATGGCGATGGCGTTCGGTGATTTCCAACCCGGCCTCAATGCCTAACAGCACGATGAGATTCGCCAGTTGGCACAAGCCGCCGCCGACGGCCGTGACGGCGTGCCCGTCGCGGAATTCCAGGGCCGGCCGGTAACCCCGCCGCCGGGTGGTGGGGCCGATTGTGCGGGTGAACGAAAAGGTTTCCCCCGGCCGGATGAGCAGGCCGTTGAGGCGTGCGGCGGCGAGGCGCAGATTGTGGGTTTTCTCCTCGATGTGGGCCGCCAGACCGCCGGGAACCTCGCGCTTGAGCGGCGAGGTCTTTTCGGTGACCATCACCGGATGGTCGGCCCGTGCGCTCCGGGTCGCGGCGATAATTTCGGGCGACCGAAAGTCCTGCCAGTCCCGCAGTCGGCGGCGCAGGAAAACCCGCAATGCAAACGGCACGAACCGGTGCAAAGGGTGGCGTCCCGGGCGGGCGGGGAGGGCGGCGGCGGTGGTCATCGGCCCAGACGTTGGAAGTCCGTCCGCTCCAATGCTGGATATTTGAGTATCGGCAGCGGTTCGCATGAGTCCGTGGAGTGCGTTGATGAATCTCAGAGCTTGGGTTCGTTCCGCTGCCGCCATTCGAACTCGCCGTGGATCATCGGCTTGAACAGCCACAAGAGACCCACGGGAAAGGGATCTGGTGCGGTATAGGCATCCCTCCAGGGCACGATTTCGCCGTCCAGATAGGCGGCCATGGCACCGGAAGATGAGTCGCGAGATGAGGCGACTCTCCGGCCCCACATGATGCGCTGGTATTCGCAGCTTTCGCCACGGACGATGTATCCCTTCAGGCGCAGTATGGCGTATGCGCAGGGGTAGGCGAACACAAGCGCCGGCAGAAAGGACACAAGGAATAGGAGCAGTCGCTTGCGCCAATTCCGGAATTGTCTGTCCAGTGTTAGGTGATGAGGTTGTGATGGGGTCATGGACGTGTCTTGTTATCCAGCGGATGCGGAATTTCCGTGAGAAAAGGATCAGGAGTTTTTGCGGTCCGGAGTTTTCCTTGGAAAAGTGAGCGGAATCGTCCGGTTCAATTGCGGTATTGGTCCGCCATGGTTGTGTCTCCTGTCGTGTTGTTTTTGGTGGAGTGATCGGCGGTCGCATGATTTGCCGAGGCTACGATTGCTTCACTGCCCGCACGACGGGTCAAGCATCGGGCATTCACGACTCACCAGCTTCGGCCATGTGTGAGGCTGGCCGCGTGTTTGTCCTGAGTCTTCGGAGAACTTGGGCCGGAGAGCGGTTCGATCTACCGGTCTTTCGCGCTTGGGTTTTTGCGGGTTGGATCGGGGAAAGGTGGCGACACCGGCTTCTTGTCCGACTCCGGAAACAGCCCGTGGCGGAGGCCGATCTGGTCGGCGGCGGCGGCGATTTGTTGGAGGCGGTATTGGAAAACCGCGTCGTCCGCTTTTGCTCCGGCGGGCAGTTTCACGCCGAGCCAGCGTGGTACGGTGGTCTTGCGGCCATCGGTTGTGTGGGTGACGATGAGTTTCCCGTCCTCGTCGCGCCGCGCGTCATCGGGCGGTGTGGCGAGCGCCTGGAGCAGGGTGGGGAAGGGAACGAGTTTCCCGTCAAGGTGATACATGCCGCGTTCGTTCACGCGCAGTGAGGTGATGCCGTCCTTGAAAAGCCTGCCACGCACGGTTTCGACTGTCGGAGGTGCGTCCTTTCCGTATGGGATGGCCATGCGGTCGCGGGAAAGTTCGATGACGTAGTTGCCTTCCACGTTTTGGATATCCTCGGGCCACGGCAGCGGAACGATCGTGGTGAATCGCTTCGGCGACTCCGGCGACTTTGTGCGGACCAGCCGCCACTGCTCCGGAGTTAGAGTCAGGGTGCCGAGCGTCTGGGTTTCGTCGATCTGCTCGGTGGTTAGGGAAACGACGGTGTGCGGGACGGTCACCTCTCCGGTTTTGCGGTCCACCGGCATGCCGCCGGAGGGTTGGCCGAATCCAGAGTCCGTTTCCGCCCGCATGCGGCTCACCATCGAGATCGATTTTTGGAGGCCGGTTAGTTTCGACTGAAGCTGCTTTTTTCCGTTTTGCAGTTCGGCGTTCTCCTTGCGCTGGTTTTCCGTTAGTTTATCGAGTTGGGCCTTCGCGAGTTGGAGGCGCTCGATTTCCTCGGTGTAGCGTTCCTGGTTCGCCACTTCGCTCCTGACTTTGTCGAGCAGGGTCTGGTTTTCTTTCCGGAGGGTTTCGAACTCGGTGGGGAGCGTCGTTTCGTTCGAGTTCATCCTGCTGATCTCGCCCAGCATTTTCTGGTTGGATTCGAGAAGGCCGGCCAGACGTTCCTTGTAATCCACGAGCGTGAGTTTCTGGCGGACCAACTCCTCCTTCGCGTCGAGCGCACGCTTCATGCCGATGGTGGTCCCCACCGCGCCCAGTGCCAATGTTAGAAAAAGCGCCGCGCCTGCGAAAACCGGTCCGCGGTGGCGCCTGGCGAACCGTTGCATCAGATAGGCCATGCTCGGCGGCCGGGCCTCGACCGGTTTGTGTTGGAGAAACCGTCCCAGATCCTCCGCCATCGCTCCCGCGGAATCATAGCGGCGGCCGGGCTCCTTTTCGAGCGCCTTGAGCACGATCCAGTCGAGATCGCCGCGCAGGGCGCGTGGTGAGACTCCGTGGCGGGTTAGGTCGGGAGGTCCGGGGCGCGTTAGGCTTTCCGCGAGCCGGGTGCTCGGTTTCGGGGGTGTTTCCTCGCGGATCAGGCGCTGCATTTCGGCGAAGGCCGCGCCGCGCAGGCGTTCGCTGTCCAGCGGCGTCTCTCCTGTTAGCATCTCGTAGAGGATCACGCCCAGCGAATAGATGTCACTGCGGGTGTCCACATCCAGCGCGTTGAGTTCCGCCTGCTCCGGGCTCATGTATTGGGGTGTCCCAATCATCCGGCCGAACAGCGTGAGGATGGTCTTCTCGGTGCGTTCGGTGCCGATCGCCTTGGCGATTCCGAAGTCGATCACCTTGACCACCGGATCGCGGTCATTGGACGAGACGAGGATGTTTGACGGTTTCAGGTCGCGGTGGATGATGCCCTTCTGATGCGCGTGTTGGACGGCCGCGCACACATCGGTGAAAAGCTCCAGCCGCTCACGGGTGCCGAGGCCGTTTTCGGCGCAGTATTTCGTGATTGGCACCCCGTTGACCAGTTCCATCACGAAATAGGGTCTGCCTCCGTCCGTGGTTCCGGCATCATGGACTTTCGCGATGTGCGGGTGGTCCATCAGAGCCAGCACCTGGCGCTCCGTTTCGAAGCGCTGGATGATTTCCCTGGAGTCCATTCCGGGCTTGATGATCTTGAGGGCGACCTGCCGTTTCACCGGTTCGTTTTGTTCGGCCAGATAGACCGTGCCGAACCCGCCTTCCCCGATCTGCCGGAGCAACGTGTAGCGCCCTATCATGTCGCCCTCCCGCTCCCCGCGAAACTCGCGCCAGAGCGGATCCGCCGCGCTATCCATGAAGGTTTCAGCCTCAAGATGGGCGGCGATCAGCGAGACAATCTCCTCACGCAAGGCTTGGTCGCCAGCGCATGCCTCGTCGAGATAGGCGGCGCGTTCTCCGGCGTCCGGGATTTCCAGGGCTGCCTGCAGGATGATTTCCAAAGTGGGCTGATTCGTCATGGCCGGGCGGGTTCTGATCCGCAACCACCCTATGCGGAAAAAGCCCGGAGAAAAGATCAAATCATTGCCGTTTCAGCTCCCGGAACAGCCACGCGCGGGCGAAGATCCAGTCGCGCTTCGCGGTGGGCGTCGAAATGCCCAGCGCCTCGGCGGTTTCCTCGATCGTCATGCCGACGAAATACCGCAGCTTGACCACCTCTGCCTTGCGCGGTTCGATTCGGGCGAAACGGTCGAGAATTTCGTTGATGGCCAGGATTTCGTCGTCCTTCGCGGAGGGAACGTCGATGGCATCCTCCACGAATCCGGTACGCTGCAAATCGCCGCCGTGCCGAACGGCTTTCCGGTGTCGCGCCCGGTCGATCAGAATTCGGCGCATCGCCTCGGAGGCCGCGCAGAAAAAGTGCTTCCGTCCCTCCCACTGCCGCTCGCCGGGGGCGAGCTTCAGATAGGCGTCGTGCACCAGGGCTGTGGCCTGCAGGGTGTGCGCCTCCGCCTCGTGCGCGAGACGCCACGCCGCCAGCTTGCGCAGTTCGCCATACACGAGCGGAATCAGATCTTCCGCCGCTTGTTTTTCGCCCTGGGATGCCGCTTGGAAGGTGCCGGTCACGGTTGCTGGTTAGAAAAATGAACACCTGATGGATAAACCCGGAAACAGAAACGGAGCCGCGGATGGACGCGGATTCACGCGGATAAATCGGGCGAAATCACGGTTCAGTTAGGCGGGTTGGCCTGCACCCGGTTGGTCACGGCGTTGCGGTATTTGACCACCGCCGCGGCCACGCCTTTGGCGAGCGCGATCTGGTATTCCGGCTTGTGGATCAAACGTGCCTCGTAGGGGTGGCTCATGAACCCGCCTTCCAGCAGAATCGCCGGATGGCGCACGCCGGAAAGCACGGTGTAGCGCGCCCGCTTGATCCCGCGGTCGAACGTATTCTGCCCGAGTCCGCGGACGACCATGCCGTGGACCGCCGTTGCCAGCGCGACGTTGGCGGAGTCGTGTTGGTTGCCCGCGCGCATCAGGGCGTCCGCGGCGACGACACCACGGCCGTAGTGCGCCACACCGGGAGGCGACAGCGTGAAGGTTTCGATGCCATGGGCGGCGCGGCCGCCGGAATTGAAATGCAGGCTGATGAAGATCGCGTCGTCGGCGATGGCGTTCGCCAGATTCACCCGTTCCTGTAGCGACAGAAACTTGTCAATGGTGCGGGTCATCACCACCCGGAGGTTGTTGTGGGGCGGCGGGAGTTTCATCAGTTCGGTACGGACCAGATTGGCCACCTTCAGATTGTACTCCGCTTCCGTGCCGTAGGGGTTGGTGGCTCCGGGATCCTTGCCGCCATGGCCCGGATCAATAATCACGGTGCGGAAGTTTCCCGCATTCTTGATGAAATTCGGCCGCAGCACCGGGTCGATCAGTTTCGTCAGATCCGTCCGGGAAACGAACGGTTTGCCATCGATCTCGGTCACCGGCTTGCTGAACACGAATTTCACCCGGTTCATGGTGCATTCCGCCGAGCCGACGGTCATGCGCATGACGACTTTCGGGTTTTCCAAAACCAGATTGGCTCCGCTGCGCGAATACTTCTCAAACCGATAGAAAACCTTGATGTTCTCGACGGAAGCGTAGTCTTCGCCATTGAGCTTGCGGATGTCCCACGCCGCGGCCGATGCCGGCTGGAACAGACCGGCGAACGCCCATGCGGCGGCTCCCGCCACGATTTTGCGGCGGCTCCATGCGTCGGGTTTTGTGGAAAAAGACATAGCGTAAAGCGCGCGAACGGACTCACGCTACCACCGCCCGACCGAAAGGCAAGCGGGAAATAGCGGCTCCCCCACGGCCCAACTCCGGAAGGAATCCGTGAAAGTTTCCGCACCGATATCCGGTTAATTCCGTTGCGGGAGCCCGATCCCCGCGCGATCCGACCATGACTTCTAGCATTATCCGCCGCATTTCCCTGGCACTGGCGCTCAGCGCCGCGCCGGTTTCCGCCATGCCACCCAACGTGGTCGTGATTCTCGCCGACGACCTCGGGTTTTCCGACATCGGCTGTTACGGCAGCGAGATCCGCACGCCCAACCTCGACTCGCTGGCCGCCGGCGGATTGAAGTTCACCCAGTTTTACAACACCGCCCGCTGCTGGCCCACCCGTGGCGCGCTGCTCAGCGGCTACTACGCCCAACAGATCCGGCGAGACGCCCTGCCTCACAAACCCGGCGGCGCACAGGGCACCCGCCCGCAGTGGGCCACCCTGCTTCCCGCCCTCCTGAAGCCCGCCGGCTACCGCAGCTACCACAGCGGAAAATGGCACATCGACGGAAATGTCCTCGCCGCGGGATTCGACCGCTCGTTCCATACCAAGAACGACGGCAACTACTTCACCGTCCGCGGAAATCTGTTGGATGATGTGCCGATCACCCCGCCCGAGAACGAAACCGGTTACTATGCCACCACGGCCACCGCCGATCACGCGATCGCGTTCCTAAAGGACCACGCCGCCCGTCATGCGGATAGTCCGTTTTTCGAATACATCGCTTTCATCGCCCCGCATTTTCCACTCCACGCGCCGCAGGAGGACATCGCCGCCTACCGCGACACCTATCTCGGCGGATGGGAAAGGATCCGCGCCGCCCGCTACGAGCGCCAGCGCGCTTCGGGACTCATCCACACCGCTCTATCCGATGTCGAACGCGGTCTCGGTCCGCCCTATCCGTTTCCGGATGCCTTGGAGAAACTCGGCCCCGGCGAAATCAACCGTCCCCTGCCATGGGATGACCTAACCGAAGATCAGAGGCGTTTCCAAGCCCGCAAAATGGCGATCCACGCCGCGATGATCGACCGCATGGACCGCGAGATCGGCCGGGTGATCGCCCAGATCCGGGAAATGGGCGCGCTCGACAACACGATGATCCTGTTCGCCTCCGACAATGGCGCCAGCGCCGAAATCATGGTCCGCCACGGTGGCCACGACCCGCAGGCCGCACCTGGCAGCGCCGCGTCCTATCTTTGCCTGGGTCCGGGGTTTTCGTCGGTGTCCAACACCCCGTTCCGCCGCCATAAGACTTGGGTCCACGAAGGCGGCATCAGCACGCCCCTGATCGTCCACTGGCCCGCCGGCATCGCGGCCCGCGGCGAACTCCGCGACACCCCGGCCCACGTGATCGACATCGTCCCCACCGTGCTCGAACTCGCCAAGGTGACAAAGCCGGCCGCCGCTAACGGAAAGCCGGTCCCGCCCGCCCCCGGCAAGAGCCTCGTGCCCGCCTTCGCCGGCAACATCACGATCCCCCGAGAAAACCTGTGGTGGCTCCACGACGGCCACCGCGCCCTCCGCAGCGGCGATTGGAAAATCGTCGCCCCAAAAGGCCAACCGTGGGAACTCTACGACCTCAAAACCGACCGCGCGGAGCAACACAACCTCGCCGCCAAAATGCCCGACAAAACCGCCGACCTCGCCCGCCAGTGGCAGGCCCTAACCGACCGAATGGAGTCGGAACGATAGAGCGCATCCGCCCCGTAGCCGCGAACGTGAGAGCGTGGCCTCCCAGGCGCCCTACAGCCGGAAATGGTTCACCGCCAAGACGCCAAGGAGATCGGAGATCGGAAATTGTGGATCGCGGATGAACAAGCGCAACGCCCCCCATTTCAGTTTTTCAGTATCTCAGCTTTTCAGCATTTCCCCCTCCGCATACGCCTGCACGGAGTCGCAGGTGCAGACGAGGTTGCGGTCGCCGTGGACGTTGTCGATGCGGGCGACGGCGGGCCAGAACTTGTGGCGGCGCAGATAGGGCAGCGGGAAGGCGGCTTCCTCGCGGGAATAGGTGTGCGGCCAATCGTTTCCACAGACCGCTTCCACCGGGTGCGGGGCGTGCTTGAGCGGGTTGTCGGAGGCATCGGATTCGCCTTGGATGACGGCGCTGATTTCGCCGTGGATGGAGATCATCGCGTCGCAGAAGCGGTCGAGTTCGGCCTTGGATTCGGACTCGGTGGGCTCGATCATCAGGGTGCCGCCGACCGGCCAGCTCATGGTGGGCGCGTGGAAACCGTAATCCATCAGGCGCTTGGCCACGTCCTCCACGGTGATGCCGCTTTGGTCGGACAGCGGGCGCACGTCGATGATGCACTCGTGGGCCACCAGGCCCTGGTTGCCGGTGTAGAGGACCGGATAGAACGGCGCGAGGCGCTTGGCCACGTAGTTCGCGTTGAGAATGGCCACGCCGGTGGCCTCGGTGAGGCCCTCGCCGCCCATCATCGCGATGTACATCCAGGAAATCGTGTTGACCGACGCGCTGCCCCAAGGAGCCGAGCAAACCGCGCCTTCTTTGTTAGGAAGTTCGCCATGGCCGGGAAGGAACGGCACGAGTTGCGGCGCGACGCCGATGGGACCCACGCCGGGACCGCCGCCGCCGTGCGGGATGGCGAAGGTCTTGTGGAGGTTCAGGTGGCACACGTCGGCGCCGATCGCGCCGGGGCTGGTTAGGCCGACCTGGGCGTTCATATTGGCGCCGTCCATGTAGACCTGGCCGCCGGCCGCGTGGATGACCTCGCAGATCTCGCGGATGGTTTCCTCGAACACCCCGTGGGTGGACGGATAGGTCACCATCAGCGCGGAAAGGTTGGCAGCGTGTTCGGCGGTGCGGGCTTTCAGATCAGCCACGTCGATGTTGCCCTTGGCATCGCATTTCACCCCGACGACTTTCATGCCCGCCATCACCGCCGACGCCGGGTTGGTGCCGTGGGCGGAAACCGGGATGAGGCAGATGTTGCGGTGCCCCTCGCCGCGGGAAAGATGATAGCGGCGGATGGCTAACAAACCCGCGTATTCGCCCTGCGATCCCGCGTTCGGCTGGAGGGAGACGGCGGCGAAGCCGGTGATGGTGGCCAGCCAGCCTTCCAGCGTTTCCAACATTTCTCGGTAGCCCGCGCTCTGGTCGGCGGGGACGAAGGGATGGATGTTCGCCACTTCCGGCCACGACAGCGGCATCATTTCGGAGGTGGCGTTCAGTTTCATCGTGCAGGAACCCAGCGCGATCATCGACTCGTTGAGCGCGAGATCCTTCGACTCAAGCCGTTTCATATAGCGCAGCATCTCGGTTTCCGAGTGATAGCTGTTGAACACCTTCTGTTGGAGAAACGGCGAGGTGCGGGCCAGCCCGGCGGGCCATTCCTGGCCGCCGCCGCACCCGCAGGTGGTCACCGGTTTCGTGCCGAACGCCGCGGTGACCGCGGCCGCCTCCGCGCAGGTCGCGGTTTCATCGTAGGAAACGCCCACCGTATCCGCGTCGAAACGCCGGAGGTTGATCCCGGACGCCAGCGCCGCAGCGATCACCGCGTCCGCCTTGCCGGGAACTTTCACGGTTAGAGTGTCGAAAAACGCACCTTCCTCCACCGCGATGCCCGAGGCGGTTAGGGAGGCTTTCAGGGCGGCCGCGCGGCGGTGGATGCGGCCGGCGATCGCCTTGAGCCCCTCCGGGCCGTGATAGACCGCATACATCGACGCCATGACGGCCAGCAGCACCTGGGCGGTGCAAATGTTGGAAGTGGCCTTGTCGCGGCGGATGTGCTGTTCGCGGGTTTGCAGCGAGAGGCGGAAGCCCGGTTTGCCGCGCGCGTCCACCGAGACCCCGATCAGGCGGCCGGGCATTTTGCGTTTCAGTTCGTCGCGGCAGGCCATGAAGCCCGCGTGCGGACCGCCGAAGCCGAACGGCACGCCGAACCGCTGGGCCGAGCCCACACAGATGTCCGCGCCGAACTCGCCCGGCGGCTTGAGCAGGGTGAGCGCCAGCAGGTCCGCCGCCACGATGGTGGCCGCGCCGGCCGCCTTGGCCTTGGCGAAAAACGCGGTGAAATCATCGACCCGGCCGCGGGTATCCGGGTATTGCACCAGCACGGCGAACAAGCCCGCGCATCCGGCGGGATCGAAGGTTTTCCAATCGCCCGTTTCCACGGTGATGCCCAGCGGTTCGGCGCGGGTCACCACCACGTCGAGGGTTTGCGGGTGGCAGCGGTCGGAGACGAAAATCGTGGTGCCCTTCGGCTTGCCGGCCAGGGCCAGGCTCATTGCCTCGGCGGCGGCGGTGCCTTCGTCGAGCAACGAGGCGTTGGCCACGTCCAGCGCCGTCAGGTCGGTGATCATCGTCTGGAAATTGAGCAGCGCCTCGAGCCGGCCCTGGGCGATTTCCGCCTGATAGGGCGTGTAGGCGGTGTACCAACCGGGGTTTTCCAGGATGTTCCGCTGGATCACGCCGGGGGTATGGGTGCCGTGGTATCCCTGGCCGATGAACGACTTGACCACCCGGTTTTTCCCCATGATTTCCTTGAGCCGGGACAGCGCGCGGTGTTCGGTGAGGGCTTCGGGAAGATCGAGCGCGGCGGGCAGGCGGATCCCGGCCGGGACGGCCGCGTCGACGAGCGCCTCCAGGCTGGAAAACCCGGTGGCGGCGAGCATTTCCTCGCGTTCCGTCCCTACGGGACCCAAATGACGAGCGGCAAAACCAAGGCGAATGGACATGATGATGGTGATGGTTGGTGGCTGAAGGAAAACGCCGGAAACACAAAACGGCTGACGGCCCGTAATGACCTGAATCCGCCCGATACGCAACCCCAGCGAACCGGAAATTTGCGAAAATTTCCATTCCGCGCTCCATCCCGCCCGCATCAGGCGTTGCGGCGCTCATTTTCGCACTCGCATCGACTCCGCCATAGTGGCCGGCCCCACGGCCAAGGTGTCCCACCCGACCCGAGGGGTCCGGGAATCGAGATCCCGGACCCTGGATTCAGAATTGGCGCATCCGTTATTCCGCTGTCACAGCCACGCGGCCAAAGCGTGTGGCCGCTCCCGGCGGCGCGGCCGCGTCATCAACAATCACGCGTTCCCAACCGGGATGCCCGGGGATGGGAGTGGCTGTGCCGGGCCCGGCGGGAAGCCACGCTCCAGGCCCGGAGTCGGATAACCCGGAGCCGAATTGCGCGGTATAGGTGAGGTCGGTCGCGCCAGTTCGGCGCACAAACTCGATCCGCAGGCGGCCCCCGTCCAGCGTGATGGAGGGCAAACCGGAGGTTCCCGTTCCGGGCGTCAGGATGCGATCCGGTCCGTAGGCGATGTTGGGATCCATGCCGAACGCGTATTTGAGTTGGTTGGGAATGCCGTCGCCGCTCGGATTGGCTCCGGGCAGCGCGTCGTCTCCGGTGAGGCCGTTTTCCGCCGCCCATGAGGCGAAGGAATCGCCGACGGTGAATGGGATCGCCCGGGTGTTGTTGGTTTCATCGCCCTCGATGACCTGATTGATCCATGCGTCCGCGACGAGCAAGAGGTTCCAGGTGCCGGGCGCGAGTGTCGGCAGGGTAACCGGTATGCTTTGCGAGTAGGACGCCCCGGCCGTCAGTGGCGGGAACAGTTCGGAACTCCAGCCGAGGAAAGTGTCCTCGGGTCCGAAAACCGAGTCCTCAGATAGATAAACGGCATCCCACCAACTCCCGCCATCCTCGACCTCGGCATCTCCGCCGTTGGTCACGGAATAGTCGAGTGTGACGGTGGCTCCCGATCCGGGTGTTCCGGAACCCACGGCAAATGTGGTGGGCCGCAGATCGACCGCGGCGACGGTCACCGGAAACGCGGTGGCGTTGTTGGCTTCATCTCCCTCAAACAGGGTGTTCCAATAGTCGTCCGCGCTAACAATCAGGTAATACGACCCCGCCGGAACCTGCGGCAGGGCGATTTTCATTGTCCGCTCGTATTCCGCTCCGGGAGCCACCGGACCGCTTTCCCACCCGCTGTATCCCAGATGGGTGTCGCCGGTATCCAGGACGCCGTCCGCGGACAGATAGATGGAGTCATACCAACCTTCCGCGGCAGGAGCCTCGCCGGTTCCGTTGTTGCGGACGGTGTAGGTCAGCAGGTTCGATTGCCCGCACACAAGCGTGGACGAGGGAACGCACGTGGCCGGCAGCAGATCCGGTGCCACCACTGAAACGGGGACCGCAAGCAGGTTGTCCGTTTCGTCGGATTCGGCCACATTGTCCTGATAGGCGTCGGCGTTCACCAGCAAGTAGTAGGTTCCGGGCTGCAGTTCGGGGATGCTGACGGACATTTCGCGCTCGTAGGTCGTTCCGGGGGCGATCGGGCCGGCTTCGGTCGGTCCCCATCCCAAATGGTAATCTCCCGCGTCGGGTATCGCGTCGGTGGAGATTGACACCGAATCCCACCACTCGCCCGCGGCGGGCGCGGTGCCGTCGTTGGCGATCACGTAGGTTAGATTGTTGGGTTGTCCCGCGTTCAGGACGCCACCGGCGGGCGCGCATGAAGCGGGGCGCAGGTCCGGCTTGGACTCCACCTGGATGCCGACGGCAAGCGTGTTGTCCGCCTCATCCGATTCGAAAAGGTCGCCGTCGTGGTCGGTTTTGACGATCAGGAAATACGGGCCGCCGGATAGACCGGTGACCGCAACCTCGCGGGTGCGGGTGTAGGTTCCGCCGGCGGAAACTCCCGCCGTTTCGGCCCATGGTCCGCCCACGAGGGTGTCGGTGGGATCGAGTGTCGGGTCGCTTGACAAATAGACGGCATCGGTGCGGGAAACATCCGCCGGAACGGATCCGCCGCCCTGGTTGGCGATTTCGTATTGGATCGCATTCGGCTGGCCGGCGACCAGCGGATCACCCGCCACCAGCGAGAGGGCTACCGGGGCAAGATCCATCTGGAAGACCTCCACATGTACCGCCAGCCGGTTGTTCGATTCGTTGGATTCGAGCACCCCTCCCGTGATATCGGTTCCGGCGATCAGATAATAGGTTCCCGCGGTCACCGCCGGCAGCGATGCCTGATAGATACGCTGGTAGTTGGCACCTGCGCCAAGCGGTCCGGATGCGGCCGGAGGTCCGCCCAACTGCGTGTCGCCTCCATCCAGCACGGCATCGGCCGAGAAATAGAGGTGGTCGCTCCAGGTTTCGGCAGCGGGAACCGCTCCGTCACCCTGGTTCGCCACCGTGACGGTTAGGGATGCGGCGGTTCCGGCAACAAGGGGTGTGCCGGACACCACCGCAGTGGGTGCCAGATCCACCGCGCTGACGGTCACGGCGAAAGCATGGACGTTGTTGGTTTCGTTTGCCTCCGCAATATCTCCGTCGCGATCCGTGTTGACGATCAGATACCACTGGCCCGCGGTGACGTTGGGCATCCCGAGCGTGCGGGAACGGGTGTAACCCGCGCCGGCGGCAAGCGGCCCGGATTCGGACCAGGGACCACCTAGCAGGACATCCCCCGCGTCAAGCGTGGCATCCGCCGATAGATGCAGGGTATCCGCCCAAGGCCCGGCAGGAACCGGTGACTGCCCGTCGTTGGCAACCGTGATCTCGCAGGTGAACGGCCTGCCCTGGAGGATCTGGCCGGTCACTGCGAGCGATTGCGGAACGAGATCGGGCGCGAGCACCTCGATCTGGATCACGCGGACATTGTTCGAGTTGTCGGATTCATGCACTTGTCCCGCCGGATCGGTCCGGACGATCAGATGATAGAATCCGGGTTCCACGGTCGGCACGCCAACCGTGCGGCTCGATTCGTAGTAGGCGCTCTGGACAAATGGTCCGGAACGGCTCCACGGGCCACCTAACATCGTATCGCCGGCGTCCCAAACGGCGTCGGTGGAGAACCACAGGTCGTCGGACCAGTTTTCGGTATTGAAGACCGCGCCGTCGCCTTGGTTTGTGATCGTGAAATCGACCACCAGCGACTGCCCCGGAATCACCTGGGTGGCGTGCGGGGTGGCGGCGCTCACCACCAGGTCCGGAGCGGTGATCCGCTGCGGATACGCGCGGATGTTGTTCGTTTCATCCGCTTCCATGACCTGGTTGCCGTAGGAATCGCAAGCGAGGATCAGATAGTAATCGCCGGGCGGGACCGCGGGAAGGTCCACCGCGAGGTCGTTCGTCTGTGTGGCGCCGGACGCCATCGGCCCGCCATGGCCCGCGGATTCCAACAACGTGTCACCTTCGTCGAGCACCGCGTCCGTGGACAGCCAGATCCGGTCCGACCATATGGCCTCCGCTCCGATTTCCGCGTTGCCGGTGTTTTCGGATACGACCGTCAGGTTGGCCGATCGGCCGGAAACCGCGGGACCGCCGGTGATCGCCGCGCTTTGCGGTTCCAGATCGGGCCCGATCTTGATCGGAAAAGCGGTCGCGTTGTTTTCATCGTTTTCTTCAAACAGATTGTTGCTCCAGAAATCCGCGGAAACGATCAAATAGTAGGTTCCGATGTCCAGGGTGGGAAGTGTGACCGTCACCGGTGTGGTGTAGGAACCACCTGGCGCGACCATGCCGGCCGCTTCGGGCCAGATCGCGAGCATGGCCGAATCTCTGGTATCCAGAACGGGATCGTTGGACAGATAGACCATATCCCACCAATTGCGGCCGGTTGGTGCGGGGCCCGCCCCGTCGTTCAGGATGGTGAACTCCAGCCCGAGCGTCGCCTCCGAGGCGGGGACTCCGGACGTCACCACCAATGCGGACGGAATCAGATCGGGAGCCACCACCGTCACCTCGAACGCTCTCACGTTGTTGGTTTCGTCCGATTCAATCAGATAGTTCATGTAATCGTCGGTGCTCACCAACAGATAATAAGTTCCGGCCGGCACCAGCGGGAGCGCAACCGGGATCGACCGCGAGTAGGTTTCCGCCGCGGCAAGCGGACCGCCCGCGGAAGTGTGGTTGACCAGCAGGTGGTCCCCTTCGTCCCAAACCGCGTCGTTTGATAGATAGACACGGTCCCACCAGCCTCTGGCGCTCACTCCGCCCGCGCCGGCGTTGCGAACCGTGAAATCCACCGTTGCGTTCTCGCCGGACGACGCCGGTCCGTCATGGAATGCGGCGGCGTCGGGCCGCAGATCGGGGCTGACGACGTTCACCTGGAACGCCTGCGTGTTGTTGTTTTCGTCGCTCTCCGGCAGATAGTTCATATAATCGTCCGCCACAACGATCAGATAATAGATTCCCGCGGGGACCTGGGGGACGGAGACATCCACCGCGCGGATGTACTCGCCGTTCGGAGGCAAGGGGCCGCCCGCGCTCGTGTGGTCAACCATGAGCGTGTCCCCTCCGTCATAAACATCGTCTTGCGAGAAGAACACGCGATCCCACCATCCCCGGAAAGCGACGCCACCCTCACCGGAGTTGCGGATTGTGAACGAAACCCGCGAGGTTTCGCCGGAAGCGCCCGCGCCGCCGACGAATCCCGCCGCGGCCGGGACCAGATCGGGCCCGGCGATCCAGACCTCGAACGCCCTCACATTGTTGGTTTCGTCGGACTCGGGAACTAGGTTCTGATAGTCGTCGCTCGACACGATCAGGTGGTAGGTGCCCGGATTGACAGCCGGGATCTGGCATCCGGCGCTGATGGTGTAGGTGGCGTCCGGACCAACGGGGCCGTTCGCCGCAAAGTGGTTGACGAGCAGGGTATCTCCGCCGTCAAGTTGGTCATCGGCTGACAGATAGACCCGGTCATACCAGGTGCGGCCGCCAACCGACCCGTCTCCGGTGTTCCGTGTCATGAAGGTCACGGTTGCGGTTTCTCCGGACATTCCCAATCCCTCGAAACCCGCATGATCGGGCTGGAGGTCGGGCGTCCCCACTTGGATCGCGTAGGCGGTCGTGTTATCGGTTTCATCGCTCTCGGGCAAGTGGTTGTATGGCAGATCCGCGGTCACGATCAGATAATAGGTCCCCGGTGGAACGGATGGAACCGTAACGAGACCACCTGATTGGTAGGACGCGCCCGGTGCCAGCGGTCCCTGTTTCGATCCGTTCCACAGGAAGGTATCGCTCTCGTCGAAAACATCGTCCGCCGACAGATAGATCTGATCGGTCCAACCGGCGTCCGGGATGGTGGCATCACCGTTGTTCATGACACTCAGGTTGACCTCGAGGGTTTCTCCGGAGGCGGCCCCAAGCGTGAACCACGCGTCCGTGGGGGTGAGGTTCGCCGCGGTCAGAGTGACCGGAAACGCGACGTCATTCGCCTCGCCCCCGCCTTCGGCGACCCGGTTATCCGGAGTGTCGGCGCGGACTACCAGATAATAACTTCCCGGAGTGACCGAGGGCACGGTGATCTGGAGGGTGTGGGTGTAATCGGTTCCCGGTTCCACAGGTCCGTAACGCCACGGCGTTCCCAGCGGAATATCGGATTCGTCATAAATGTTGTCGTCCGATAGATAGACGCTGTCATTCCACCACGAGTCGTGGGTGGCGGTGTTCCCTTGGTTGGCGACGGTGAAATTCACCTCCGCCCCCAATCCGATTACCGGAGTGGTCGTGAACCAGGCGGCGGTGGGAACGAGATTCGGGGCGAGTACCGCCACCGGAAACGCGGCGGTGTTGTCGTCCTCGTCGCCTTCAGCCACGCGGTTGTCGGGGAAATCGGATCGCACGATGAGATGATAGCCTCCGGACGGAACGTCGGGAACGATTACTGAGAGGCTCTGTGTATAACTGTCTCCGGTCCCGATGGGTCCGTAGAGCCAAGGCGATCCCAGCCAGGTGTCGGTCTCGTCGAGGTGGTCGTCTTCTGACAGATAGATGCTGTCATACCACCACGAATCATGGGTGGGCGCTCCGCCGTTGTTGGCGATGGTGAAGTTGACTTCCGCCGCTTGTCCGCACACGGCCGCGTTTGTGAACCACGCGTGGGTGGGGATGAGGTTGGGCGCCGTGACATTGAGAGCGATGCCCATGACGTTGTTGGTCTCGTCGGTTTCCGGCACTCCGTCGTAACCGTCCACCACCACGAACAGATGATAGGTTCCGGGTGGAACCTGCGGCAATGTGATCGTGGAGGGCAGGGTGTAGCTGTCGCTGCCATCTTCCTGCCAGGTATTGGTCCCCAGGAATGTCTCGGCTCCGGCTCCGTCGAAAGTGCTGTCGGTCGAGAGGTAGAACGCGTCGGCCCAGGAGAATTCGATTTCATCCCCCGTTCTAACCACACTGTGGCTGACCGAGATGGGACCTCCCGCCACGATCGGAGTGGTTGACACCGATAGGGCGGACGGTGCCAGGTCGCTGGCGGTTTGGGCGGTGGCGGCGGGCACCCCTGAAATCCACGCGATACAGGCAAGGAGGAAACCTGGGAGGCCGAGGTGACGGGCTGGCTGGGCGGACGATGGAGCACTCATGGCGGAAGTTTGTTGTTAGGTTCCGGTTGTGGCGTTCTGCCCGGCACATCCTGCGTGCCGGACCATGGCTTGCGGCCTCGGATTCGCATCCTCCTCGCGTCACCCGGCCTTCCGGGGCAGGCGGGTCGGGGGCGTTTGGTTTGGAGGCAGCCCGCGGGCGCTCCCCATGCATGCGGTCGTTTGCCAAAATTCCCGCCGGGGCGCAAGCAAAAAACGCGGAGTCTCCGGCTTTTTGGCATTTCCCGCTACCGGAGCCCGATTTTTGACCCGCAAACGGCGATGGGAGTGGCTGGAATTTCCGGGAACGATTTGATTGCAAGGTGGCGAAATCATGTCTAGTTTCCCGCGCCCGGCCGGGAAATGGCCGGTTTTTACGATATGAATCCTCCCCATGTGGCAATTGTTGGCGCGACGGGTGCCGTCGGCGAAGAAATGCGTTTGTGTCTTGAGCAGCGGAATTTTCCGGTTGGAAAACTCAAGCTGCTCGCCTCCGCGCGTTCGGCGGGCAAACGGTTTCCCTTCCGTGGTGAGGACGTTGTGGTGGAGGAACTGACCCACGATTCCTTCGAGGGTGTGGACATCGCGCTGTTCAGCGCGGGCGGCTCGATTTCCCTGGAATTCGGTCCCTCCGCCGCCAAGGCGGGTGCGGTGGTGATCGACAACTCGTCGGCGTTCCGGATGGACCCGGAGGTGCCGCTGGTGGTCCCGGAAATCAATCCAATGGCTGCGAAGAAACACCCCAAGGGCATCATCGCCAATCCGAACTGCACCACGATCATCTCGCTGATGGCGCTTGCGCCGCTGCATGAGGCGTTCGGGCTGGAAGCGGTGATCGCATCGAGCTACCAGGCGGTGTCCGGTTCGGGCGCGCAGGGGATTGTGGAGCTGGAGGAGCAGGTCAAGGCGATCGCCAACGGGCAGCCGTTCACCCCCAGGGTCTATCCGCGCCAGATCGCGTTCAACGTGATCCCGCAGGTGGATGCCTTCATCGACAACGGCTACACCAAAGAGGAAATGAAGATGCTCAACGAAGGCCGTAAAATCATGGAACTTCCGGAGCTGAAGGTCTCCTGCACCTGCGTGCGGGTGCCGGTCTATCGCTCGCACTCGGTTTCCATCACCGCGAGGTTCAGCCGCCCGGTGGACGTCGCCGCCGCACGTGCCGCTTTCGAAGGCAAACCGGGCATCAAGGTGGTCGATGATCCGTCGCAGCGCCTCTTCCCGGTGCCGCTCGATACCACCGGCAAGGACGATTGCCTCGTCGGCCGTATCCGCAAGAACCTGGTGCTCGAAAACGCGCTCGACCTGTGGGTCGTCGGTGACCAGGTCCGCAAGGGCGCGGCGCTCAACGCGGTGCAGATCGCGGAGGTGTTGTGAGATCGCATTATTGGCTTTTGGGATTGTGGACTTGAAATGTTATATCGCCGCGCGGGTCGCGGAGGTGGATGCGGCCTTGGATGGGTTTCTGCCCAAGGCGAAGGTAGCGCCGTCCACGATTCATGAGGCGATGCGCTACACGGTTTTCGCCGGAGGCAAGCGGCTGCGGCCGGTGATGTGCCTGGCGGCGGCCGAAGCCTGCGGCGGCGACCCTGCCTTGGCGCTGGCGCCGGCCTGCGCGGTGGAGGTGCTCCACACCTACTCGCTGGTCCACGACGACCTGCCGTGCATGGACGACGACGACCTCCGCCGCGGCCGACCCACCTGCCACAAGGTCTATGGCGAGGGCATGGCCGTGCTTTGCGGCGACGCGTTGCTCACCCACGCCTTTGCGATCCTCGCCCGGACTCCCGCCTCAAAACGGTACGGAGTCGGCGAATACGTGGCCGAACTGGCGGAAACCGGCGGCAGCACCCGCTTGATCGGCGGCCAGGTGATGGATCTGGAAGGCGAGGGACGCGATCTAACCAAGAAGGAGCTCGTCCGCGTCCACGAGGCGAAAACCGCGGCGCTGCTCACCACCTCCCTGCGCCTCGGCGCGATGACCGCCAACGCCACCCCCGCGAAACTCGCCGCGCTAACCGAATTCGGCCGCGCGCTGGGACTCGCGTTCCAGGTGATCGACGACATCCTCGACGTGACCCAGAGCACGGAGAAGTTGGGCAAAACCGCCGGCAAGGACCAGGCCGCCGCCAAGGCGACCTATCCGGCGCTGGTCGGCCTCGACGCCTCCCGCCGCGAGGCCCGTCGGCTAACCGCCAAGGCACTCGCGGCACTCGGTCCCTTCGGCGCCCGCGGCACCCGCCTCCGCGAGATTGCGGAGCACCTGCTCCAGCGGGAGTATTGAGCGATCCGGCCTAACCCGGCCACAGCATTTTGCAGGCCGCGCCGATGCCCATCAGACTGCCCAACATCACGGCGGCGAACACCATTCCGGTTAGTCCGTACACGAAGCAGGCCACCGGCACCAACAAACCTAGCAAAAGCAGAACGATGCCAAGCACTCTCGCCAATCCCGACGTGCCGGAGTGCGTCGTGTTGGGATCCAGCAGGATCGCGGCCGCGGCGGCTTTTGCCGAAACCCGGTCCACGCCCTTCGACACCAGAAACCGGGTGATCGCGCCTTCGGATTCGCCCCGCTCGGCGCGCAACACGGCGTGAGGACGCCAGATTTTCAGCAGGGATTCGGTATCGGTGGGCAGCGTTTCCACTTCCACCGCCGGAACACGCGGACCGGGTGGACGGGGATCGACGCCCTGGAGTTTGACTGGCATGGCGGGAATGGTCGGGTTGGAGTTGAAACGGGGAGAGGGGATGGTTTCTTAGGCCCGAAGCTCACGCGGCTCGGGCGGCCCTGGGCTTCGGAGCCAGTAGCGCGGTTAGGAAAAGCCCGGTGGTGAAGCCGCCGATGTGGGCCCCATAGGCGATCCGCGAGCCGTCCACATCCATCAGGCCGACGTAATCCATCAGCACGCCGAAGGCGGCGAGCACGGCGAGATGGCTGGGAGGGATCGGCCGCGACATCGGCCAGACCTGAGGCTCCGGCAGAGGGAACCGCACCGCCAGCCCCAGATAGGCTCCCTCGAATCCCATCACCGCGCCGGACGCGCCGAGGCAAGGCACCATCGAATCCGCGTTGAGCAGCGCATGGCACAGCGAGCCGCCCACCGCCGTCGCGAAGAACAGCAGCAGCATCCACCGCTGGCCTAGCAAATCCGACGCCAGGGCCGCGAAAATCCACAGCGCCAGCATGTTATACGCAATGTGCGAGATATCCCCGTGGAGAAAGGCGTTGGAAACAAGCGTGCCCGTTTCCAGCCAGTGTCCTGTGCCAAAATCGCCCGAGCGGATGGCCCGGAGCGCGCCGAGAACCTCGCCAGGCACCAGCATCAGCGGGTCGAACCACCGGGTTTCCTGCAGCGCGGCGCCACCGATGAATTCCTGACAAAGAAAAATCGCGAACATCAATCCGATCAAGCCTAACAACCAGCCCTGTTTGTGCAACACCCAACGCGTCCGGCTCGGGAAAGCCGGGGTCGTACGCGGTTTGGGTGGCTGGGACATGGTGCGGCGACAGCCTTGAGGATGGCGTTGGCCTTGTCAAGGTGCCCCGTCCGGCGCGCGCCTTCGGGCGGCTTGCCGATCCAACCGCCATCAGGCACCCGCGGTTGTTTTTGAACCCGGGACAACCGTAGCGCCTGTTCCTTCCGTCACACCCGCACCCGCAAATCCCGCGCGCTCCACAGCACGCCTCTGGCCGGCGCGCCGCTGCCCCGCATCGGCCGGGCTCCGTCCTTGCGCCTCCGCCCGAACCGCTCCCTACACGATTTGAATATCTCATCCACAAATCCGCGGCTGCCCAACACCGCTCCGTCCGTGAAATACCGGATCCGATAGCGCACCACCTGCGAAAGCGGCAGATCGCTGCAACCGATGAGCCGTTTCATCTCCTTCTCCGCCACCGCCGGGGAGATGCCATTTCTCACCACCTTTTCCACCGTCTTTCCTTCCGCATCCTGAACCTCGCGGGTTTTTTCCTGACCATCCGCCAGCAACAGCATCCGGTATTCCTTCGAAACCCGGCCCGCCCAGTGCCGCGCGTCGGCCGACCAGCCCAAATGCGCCCCGAACGCCCTAACCAGCCCGGCCCGCGCCTTGGCTCCGGTGCCTTTCGCCCCGCCGCCCATCGCCTCGCCGTAGCTGCTCCACCGGTAGTCGGCCGGATCGGTCACCATCCCGGCGCGTACCGGGTTGAGGTCGATGTAGGCCGCCATCGCCCGCGCGGCCACGCCCTCTTCCACCAGCACGCTCTTGAAACGGCCTTCCCACAGGGTTCCGGTCCGCTGGTGGTTGGTGTTGAACCATTTGCTGAATCGGCCCAGCAAGGTCTTCATGTAGTGTCCCAGATCGTGCATCCGGTAGGTGAAACGCTCGTGAACCTCCCGCGCCAGTTCCTCGCCGGCCCGTCCTTCCGCGATAGCCTTGCGCACTTCGGCCAGCCGCTTTTCCACCTCCGCCACCTCGATGTCGGAGTAAATCGCCCGCAGCCGTTTGAGCAGTTCCGCATCGGAAAGTCCGCCCTCCGGCATCGGCGGGACCTCCAGCAGGATGTGGAGGTGGTTGCACATGATGCAATAGGCCAGCACCCGGCAGCCGGAAAAATTCTCATACATCCGCATGAAGGTGCGGAATTTCTCCTTTTCGACCGCCCCGAACACGAAATCCCTGCCCACTACGCGGGTGACGCAGTGGTAGATCGAGGGCCGGGCGGCGGAATCTTTCCAAGGAGCCAGCCAGCGCGCTTTTCTCATAAGCCTGCCAATCAATGGTTTAATGGTTTATGTTCGGACCAGGTACCCGGAACCAGCACCGGGTCCGGTCTCGAAAAGAAAATGGCAGGCACCCGCCCGAAGCGCAAGCGATTTTTCGTCTGTCACCTTATGTCGGTTGTCCAGCACAACCAGTCCAGAATCACTTACACGTATGCCGCCGACTTCGGGGTCGATGCCGAAACCGTCGAGTATGACCTGGATAGGGATGGCGACTTCGACTTCACCCGCGTCCTCGACCGCTCCGCAAGATCCGTGGGACGCGATACCGGATGGGATCTGCTCGACGGATTGGTTTCCGAAAACAGCGCACTCTACGGATATGACACGAACACAGGCCGCCTCGCCACGGTTGCGGGAGCGTCGGCGGGAACGTTCGCCTACTCCTATGCGCCGCAGTCCGACCTGCTGGAATCCGTCACGAGGCAGAATCCGGGAGGCAATCTGCTGGCAACGGTGCGGACCTATGAACCGACCCGAGACACGCTCGCCTCCGTCTCCAACCGGCTTCTGGTTCCCGACGGGCAGAACGGATTTGACACGACGGTTCTTTCGTCGTACGATTACTCCGCCGTGAACGGAGGGGTAAACAGCATCGGTCAGCGCAAAGGGGTGCGAACCACGTACAACCCAAACGGGACGACCACCTCCAAGGACATCTCCTGGGTGTACGACTCGCTTGGCCAGCTCACGTCGGCGGACGGTCCGGCCACCGAGGCGGACAGGACATATTCGTACGACTCAATCGGCAACCGCATCTTGTCGTCCGCCGATCAGGACACCACCGAATATGAAGCCGATTACGCGCCCGGCGCGAATTCCCTCAACCAGTATGACACCGTCCAGACGCCGGATGACACGTGGTTCCTTGACCATGACGACGACGGAAACCTCACCTACGGCCCCGTCCCCGGTTATCCGACCACCGACCCCGGTCCTTCCGAACCGGTTCGCGGCTGGTTCGTCTGGGATGCCGAGAACCGCCTCATCGACGCCACCGCGGACCAGTACCTCTACACAGCCGGGACGACCCGCCGCTACGATCCCATGGGTCGCCTGATCTGGGAGGTCGGCGGAGGTACCGCCGCACCCGGCATGAGAAGGTGACAGACAAAATTTCATTCAGACAAAATTTCATTTGCCGGCAATCCCCTGCGGCAACCGTTTTCTTCACCATTTGTCTGGGAAATTGTATTACCGACATCTCCCATTCACCCGCCTCAAGGTCACGGCTTGCTGATCTCCGCTAATCCGCGCCTCCGCCGCTACGGTGCCGATGGGGCGCGGAATGTGGCCGGCCGCGTTCCGAAATGGCGATGGAACACGCGGGAAAAATACAAGGCATCGCAGTAACCGCAGGAGGCCGCCACCTGCTTTAGCGTGAGCCGCCGGTTGGTTAGCAACTGCAGCGCCCGGGCCATGCGCCGGGCTTCCATGTATTGGAACGGCGTCTGGCCCACGGTTCGCTGGAAGATGCGGTGGAAATAGTTCGGCGCCAGTCCGGTGAGAGCCGCGAGCGTTTCCAGCGTCGGATTGGATACGAAGTGGGCGTCCATGTGATCGATCGCCGGCCGCAGACGCTCCAGTGCCGCCGAAGGTTCCGCCAGCTTCTTCGGGTGGGCCTCGAGAAGATCCGCCACCAGCCACATCAGGACGGCTTCCACCTTGCACACCAGCGGTACCGGCGGATCGGGCAGCGGATGGATGTGGTCCACGCGCTCGGGCGCGTCGAACAGTTCCGGCAGCCGGTTGAGGACTGGCGGCGCCCACGCCACCTTCCGCACCGGCCACGAATGCACCGCCGGGAGCCGCAGCAGCGCCCAGCGCAGATAGAACGATGCCGGGTGGAAATGGACCCAGCAAACCTCCATCTCCCGGGCGCACTCCTGCCATTCGAGCTTGTAGCCGGAGATAAGATAGACCTCCCCGGGCATGAGCGGATGACTCCCCGCGGCATCCCGGACCTCCGCCCCGCCGGAGATCGGCATATAGACCTTGAAACACTGGTCCAGCGGCCCTCCCGTCCAGCGGTTCCAGTCTTTCGTGCAGCGGGAAAAACCGCCGGCTTTCAGCGCCAGGGTGAAGTTCTCAATCATGGCTTGCCCCGGCAGGATGGATCGGATGGTTAAGATCGTCCATAAAAATGTCAAGTTTGTGAATACCCCGGATGTTGCCACGGGGGGCGGATCATGGACAGAATCCGGCTGCCGCCGCTGCGGAACCCCTCTGCTTCGGCACACCGGTCGTCGTATCCACCAGCCGTCCCTTTCGCCATGCTCCACGATCCCAGCCACCGCCCGCAACCGATCACCGCCGCCACGATCCACCTCAAGCCCGCCGAAAAGGAAGTCCTCCGCCGGCTCGTCGCGGAGCTGTCGCAAATCGCCGCGCTGCCGGCGCATCAGGAAAAGGCCGAACTGTGGCGACGGCTCAATGATCTGGAAAGCGTCCGTCCGATGGTTTGGATCAACGAGATTCCGTGGCACGAGATGAATGTCAACGACGAGTTGACCCTGCGCACCGAGCATCCGTGGGCGCGGGAATGGGAAACCACGCTGCGCCAGACGATCTATCAATGGCGGCACTTGCCGGCGGACATGGTGGTGAGCGACTTCATCGAGTGCCCGCTGGCAATCCATAGCACCGACTTCGGCATCATCGAGGATGTCGATCTGGCCAAGGTGGACGAGGCTAACAACATCGTCTCCAGGCATTTCAAGATCCAGATCCGCGATTGGCCGGATCTCGACAAAATCCAAATGCCGAAGATCACGCATGTGGAGGAAGTCACCGAGGAACGCTTCCGTGTGATGTCCGAAATCTGCGCCGGGCTCATGCCCGTGCGCCGGGTTGGCCAAACGCATATCTGGTATACCCCGTGGGATTTCCTGATCCGGTGGTGGGGCGTGGAGGAGGCGATGTTCGATCTGGTCGACCGCCCGGACTTCGTCCATGCCGCGGTGGACCGGATGGTCGCGGCCTGGAACTCGGAGCTGGACCAGTTCGTCGCCCTCAACCTGCTCAGCCCGGATGGCAACAACACCCGCATCGGCTCGGGCGGCTACGGCTACACCAGCTTGCTGCCCAATCCCGCGGGCGAAACGCTTGGTGCCCGGCCCGACCAGATGTGGGGCTGCTCCAACGCCCAGATCTTCTCGGAGGTTTCCAAGGAGATGCACTGGGAGTTCGCGGTGAAACACGATTTTCCCTGGCTGTCCCGCTGGGGCATGAACTACTACGGTTGCTGCGAGCCGTTGGACAACAAGGTGGACATGCTCAGCCGGATTCCGAACCTGCGGAAGATCTCGATGAACTACCAGATCAAGCCGGAAAGGGCGGCGCACAATGTCCAGAACAAATATGTGATGAGCTACAAGCCCAACCCGGCGGTGTTCGCCTACGATGTCTGGCATCCGGAGGAGGCGCGGCGTGAGTTGCGCGGCATGCTGGAGCAGGGGCGCGGCTGCCATGTGGAACTCATCATGAAGGACATTTCCACCGTCCGTTACCATCCCGAGCGCCTCTGGGAATGGTCGGAGATCGCGATACAAGTGGCCCATGAGTTCGCCGCCTGAAACTCCCCCACCGCAGACCCTCCGGCCGCCCATGAAATCATTTATGACCCTGTTTCGCACCGAGGATGGGAAAACCCACCTCTTCACATTCGCGTTGGTCTGTTGCCTCTTCGGCATCTCCGGACTCTGCAACGGAATGATAGATGTGCTCAACCGGCATTTCAAAGACACGCTTGGCCTCAGTGATTCGCAGTCGGCCCTGGTGCAGGGGGCGTGGTATGGCGCGTATTTCCTCATGGCGTTTCCGGCCGGATATGTCGCGCGTCGCCTGGGTTACCGGGGCGGTATTCTGACTGGCCTGGCAATCATCGCCGGCGGTGCCCTGCTGTTCATCCCGGTGACGGGTATGTCCGGCGGCGCCGGAGGGATCTACGCGGCGTTCCTCGGCGCGCTCTTCGCCGTGGGCGCGGGATTCACCTTTCTGGAAACCGTGGCCAATCCCTATGCTACGGTGCTCGGCGGACCGGACGGGGGAGCGTCCCGCATCAATCTGGCCCAGAGTTTCAACGCGATCGGCTGGGTCATCGGTCCGGTGCTCGGCGGCAAATTCACTCTCGCTAGCGGCGGGTCGGGCAACGCCACACTCTACATTCCCTATCTGATCGTGGCATGTGTGGTGATCGTGTTGTTCTTCGTGTTCGCGCTCTCCCCCGTGCCGAATCTCCAACCGCCGGAGGAAAAACCCGGATCCGGCGGCGCTCCCGGGCGGATGCTGCGCCGCGAGCACCATTTTACTTCCGGCCTGGTGGCGCAGTTCCTTTATGTGGCAGGCCAATGTGCCATCTTCGCGTTCTTCATCACCTACATCCTCGATCCGGCGGTGTCCCCGGCGCTGCCCGGATGGCTGGTGGAGAAGCTGCCCGCCGACATGTGTCGCGCGGTCGGCGGGCACTGGTATATCACCAAGGGATGTTCGCCCTATTTGCTTTCTGCGGCGTTCGTGCTGTTTGCTGTCGGTCGCTTCTCCGGCAGCCTGATCCAGCGATATTTTCGCCCGGAAGGAGTGCTCGGTGCCTACGGGCTCGCCAATGTCGCTCTCATGCTGCTGGTGATTGCCAACCTCGGTTGGGTATCGGTCATCGCGCTGATGGTTGCGTTCTTCTTCATGTCCATCATGTATCCGACGATCTTCGCGCTGAGCATCCGTGGCCTCGGACCGAACACCAAGCGGGCGGCGGCCTTTCTGGTCGCCACCATTGTCGGCGGTGCAATCGCTCCCTATCTGATGGGACGGGTGATCGACCGCTCGGGGATGAGTGTCAGCTTCGTGATTCCGGCCGCCTGTTTCGCCTACATCGCGTTTTATGGCATGGCGTGGAGACGGCTCCACGCGCGCGGCGCGGAAGACGATCCGTCATCCCCGCCGGCCATGCTGGGCCACTGAGCCTGCCGCCCGTATTTTGTGTTTTCCTGAAAAACCTCCATGAGAAGGTGACAGACGAAGAATCGCTTGGGCTCCGGAGGGTTCCGTGCCGCTTTCATTCCGCGGCCGGGGCGGGATCGGATCCCGGAAACCTGGTCCGCACATAAACCATTGATTGGCAAACTGATGAGATTTTCAAGTCGTGCCGCAAGTGGTTCGGCCCACTGCGCAAGGACGGAGCCCGACCGCTGAGGGGTAGCGGCGCGCCAGCCGGAGGCGTGCTGTGGAGCGCGCGGGATTTGCGGGTAAGGGTGTGAGAGCCGGGGGTGGTTTGTTTGATCGGACTGCCAAATCCGCGACCGCGCTACCAGTGCGGCCATTTGGCCTACGCTTTGGCGAGGCTCCTGGTGGTGCGGTGGGGCATGCCAACGCGGCCCCCGTATCTAACGGGCGGTCGCGAACGGATTGGCGGATTCGCGTTTTTCGATTTCGGAGGGCATCCATGTCCAGGGATCGGCGCCTTTTTCGAGGAACGCGGCCAGGCCGATCACGCCGACGTTGCGGGTATCGCCGTGGCGGGTGTTGGCGTAGGAACCGGAAACCGTGGAGAACTTGAAGGCCGCCACCGCGTCGTAGCTGGTGCGGAAGCCCTTTACCTCCAGCGTCTCGCCGGCGGGAATCACATAGCCGGGGCGGCTGACGCTCGCCGGTTTTCCATCCATCACGTCCAGCCCGTCCACGCTGAGCACCACCAGCACCCGGGTTTTGCAGCGGTTTTTCAAAACGATGCTGTAAGTCGATCCGTTGCGGCCTTCCACGTAGCGCCGGTGGTTTCCGTAGGACTTGTAGGCCGGAAGCATACCGAAGGATCCCTTGATACCCCACTCGATGATCCCGCCGGCCGCCTGCTGCATGCCTTCAACCCGCATGTCCTTCACATCCATGGCCTTGAGACCTTCGGAATCGTTGTAGTAGATGGCGTCCACGCCGTAGGGTTTGGCGGAAGCGCGGTTGAAACGGGTGTCGCCCAGCGGCGATTTCACCGATCCGCCCCACTGGGTCGCCAGGCCGGGACGCTCCTTGGGCTTCTGCGCGAAGGCCTCGGCCTGCGAAACCGATCCCGGGGATGGCGAATTCCATGGAATCTTCGACTGCGAAGTCGCAGGCGCGGGCGCGGGCGCCGACCTCCATTTCGAAGGCGAGTCCGCCCATTCCTCCACATAGGTCCCGTTCGAGTCATATGGGCCGGAACCCATCCGCGAATCAGACGAGCAAGCCCCCAGCCACACGGCGGCGGAAACCGTCAGCAATCCTTTGAAAATCGATCCGCTCCGCGTGCGAAGCGCCAGCTTGAGGCAGGTGAGTGCGTTCATGGTGCTGGAAAAACAGCATTTCAGGGGGCGGGTGTCAAATAAAAAATGCAGTTTTTTCAGCATTTTATTTGCGGTTTTTCCAGCAGGGGGTAAAATCGGGCCATGAAATCGCTGTTTGACAAGGGATTGTCGAGGCGCGAGCGGCAGGTGATGGATATCCTGTTCCGGCTCGGGCAGGCGTCGGCGCAGGAGGTTTTGGATCACCTGCCCGACCCGCCGGGCTATTCGGCGATCCGGGCGCTGTTATCGACTTTGGAGCAGAAGGGCTTGGTGGTGGTGCACGGCAAGGATGCCAGGCGTTACATTTACAAGGCGTCGGTGCCGGAGCAGAAAGCCAAGCGATCGGCGCTGAGCAACCTGCTGCATACGTTTTTCGAGGGCAAACCGGAGAAGCTCGTGGCTTCATTGTTAGATCCTGGCGACCAGAAACTTTCGGCTGAGGAAATCGAGCGGATCCGCAGCCTGATCACCCATCCGCAGGATACCGGAACATGAGCGCGCTGATCGTACAAACCCTCGGGATTTCGCTGGTGGCGCTGTTGGTGCTGGTGGCGCTGGAGCGTCGCGGTTGGCGCGGGCTGGGTTTCCTGCAACGGCTGGCGCTGGTGATTCTGCTGGTCTATCCGGCGCTGGTGTGGCTGCCCAAATGGCACGTGCTGCCCGCGGTTTCCGCAGCCGGGGAAACGGTTGCGACTCCCTCGCATGGCGCGGGCGGTTGGTTGCTTGCGATCTGGCTGACCGGCGTTTTGGCGCATGCGGGCCGGCTGGTGCTGGCGATGGCCAAGCTCGCCCGCTGGAAGAACGCGGCGGGTTCTCTAACCGACGAGAACGATCGAACCCTAGCCGCCGAGTGCGCCGGGGCGCTGGGCCTGCGTCGGCCGGTGGACGTCCGGATCGGAGGGCACCCCGGCGGAGCGGCCGCCTGCGGCGTGTGGCGCCCGGTGGTGCTGCTGCCCCGCGAATGGACCGGATGGAGTGTGGAAACGAAGCGCGCGGTGCTGCTGCATGAACTGGGCCACCATGCGTCGCGGGATCCGCTGTGGCGGATGGTTTCTCTAACGGTCGCGGCGGTCTATTGGTTCAATCCGTTGGTGTGGTGGTTGGCGGCCCGGTTGCAGAGCCAGGCGGAATTCGCCTGCGACGCCCGGGTGGTTGGATGCGGGTTTCGGGTGGACCGTTACGCGCACATTCTTTGCGATTTGGCCAGCCGTGCCCCTGCCACCGCGATGGGCATGGCCACGCCGGGGGGACTCGAACAACGCGTCCGCATGCTGCAACGCCCGCGCGGGGCCGCCGCACCGCTGTTGCTTGGAGCCGCAGCGGTCGTTTTGGGTGCCTGCGCCCTCGGAGTCGCGGTGCTCCGGCCCGGACGGATCGCGGCAACCACCGATGCCCCGCCCGCTCCCGCGGCCTCCGTTTACACGCCGGAGGAAATCGGGACCCGGCAATCGGCCGACCCGTTCCCGGCCGATTGAACCGCGGACAGCACCCCGGACGGTGTCCCAAAACATAGGGACATGACAAGATCCCGGATTTGGCGCATTCTCGCGCCGTTGGGGGCAGCATCGCCCCAGTTTCATAAGGGATTGTGAACCAACAAAACAGGCCGCGCGGGTGCGCGGCCTTTTTTTTGCGGTCGATATCGGAAGCCAGGCCGAGTCCCAGCCATCGGATTGGCCACGAGTGGCAGGCGGTTGTGTTCTAACCTACTGTCCGGAAGCCGGCCGTTAGAGGGGGCGGCCGTTGGTTTAACCCGAACTCCGAAGTTTGGCGTAGTTTGGACGCTCGACTAACCACTGAGAGACTGAGAACCACTGAGAAAACCGATTTTTGGAGAAAAATGGAGAAGCACCGATAGATGACTGGGATCGATTTAACGCCGTATCAAAAATCATTCCAGTGGTATCAGTGGATCTCAGTTTTTCAGTGGAAAAAATGGGTGCGCGATTCATTCCAATTTCGGATTTCGGGTTTGATGCCGGCAATCCGGCAACCGGAAGACAGGGTTGGGCATGCTCACGGCGCCTCGGCTACCTCAATAGTGGCCGCGTTCAGGCAACCGAGTTTCTTCAGCGTGCGCTCGATCACCTTCAGGCATTTGGCGCGGGTGGACGGGGTGGTTTCGATCTCGATGACGAACAGGCCGCCGGGCTCCGTGCCGCTGGAATGGAAGGAGCCGCACTCCGCATCCTCCACTGCCTCCTCCAGCGGTTCCTCGATGTCCGGCTCCACATCGTCCGTCGCCAGTTCCGCCTCGCGCAAACTGATCCGCACGATGAGCGCCTGCGGCTTCTTTTCGATTTTCCTCAGCGACGCCGGATCCCGCTTGTCCAGAAACTTCGCGGGCACCTCGCGCAGCTCCATCTGGGGAATGTATTGGGAGATCACTTCCTCGTATTCGTCTTCCATCCTCCGATTCAGACCATAACCCATCTCACGGATTTCTTCGGGAGTCACCTCGCGCGTCTCCAATGTGTCCCACGCCCTGCAAATCACGGTATTATGGCGGAACCCCCTTCGCGCCGCCTCCTCGTTTGAAATCAGTTTGTAAAAGACGGGCGAGTAGGTGTATTCCAGACCCTCCAGTTTCAAAAATCCACAGTTAACGAAGTTCGCGCTTAAATCCCAAACCAAGAGTCCCCACTTCCAGTCAGCTTTAGGGAAAAATTCGGAACCACAAGCGGGATCCTTGGTGCGAAACCGATATAGCCAGAGCGAAACCGATGTTGCCTGACAGGCGTAATAGTAAAACCCATCGCTGAGACGGACGCGCAGGACGGTCCCCTTACGCGGACGGGGCCTGATTTCAAATTTTGGACTCATGCTTGGGACGGAGGTTCGTTTCGAGCGATTGGATTGTCCGCCTTGTCCGCGGGTTCATCGGGCTGGGCCGGTTCGGAAGCCGTCGTTCCGGCCGCTGGTGTTTCCGCGATTCTTTTTGGAGGCAATGCCGAACCCACCGGGCTTCCGGGAACCGCCGGCGCTTTGTTTGATAGAAAGCGGGAGAACGGATTTGCCGTGACAGGGTCCGGTTGCCGCGGCGGGTTTGCCAGCACCCGGTACTGGGCGGAAGTCAGAACGGCGACCATCGCCACCAGAAAGCCGACCGCGATCAGGCGGAATCCATAAACAACCGCAAACGCCTCCGGCCAGATGTTGGCGAAGTGCATCAGGATGTTGCTGATGATAAAGCTGAACCACCAGCAGAACAGCAGCCAGCGCGGCGGATTCCTATCCAAGGAGCGATACGTCGCAGCCGTGAAATCAAGCGCCGCCACGCAAGGAATCGCCAGGTTCACGAACGGAATGAAAAACGATCCCACCGCAAAGCCCGGCGTGTGGTCCAGCGCCCGGCCGGCGAACAACCGCGCGTTGTGGCCCACCCGATAGAACCAGACCAGAAAGAAAATATTCCCGGCGATCATCAAGCCCATGCTCACCCGCTCGGCTCCCTGAATGTCGCTCACCTCCACTTGCCCCGACAACCCCAGGATCACCCCCATCACGAATCCCCAAAGATGACCGGCAACAATCAGCGTGAGCGCGAGCGCGCCAGGCACCACCAGTTTCTTGGAACCCGCCAACACCCGACCGGCGACCGAATTATCCGACAAATCGCGGGTTTGGGGCGGAAAATACGGGTTGTCGTCGGCCATGGACCCAGTCTTAGGCGCTAGGCCCCCCAGCGGTCAAGCCTCGATCCAGCGGATTGGGAAGGGGATTTTGAACGTGAGAGGACGGGCCGGAAGCCGAGCCAAGCGGCTCCTTCCTTCGCCGGATTGGGCCGTGGAGCGTGATTTGGACGAATGGGTTGTGAGGTGGCCGTCTGCGGACCGGACCCGCCGCGTCCGAATACGGCGCAGGTCGTTCGGTGCCCGAGATCGCTGCCGAATCGCCCTTCCGGCAGGGGCGAACACCGTCTGCGAGCCCTCATGACGGGGCGGCGGAGAAATTTTTCGAATTTCTTGTTGCAACCGCGTCTCATTTAGCCGATCCTCCGCGCGTGAAGCTCGCCGGTGCCACGGATCTGGAAATTGACAGCGCCCTGACCTTGAATCAGGCGGGTGTGGGCTGTGATTTGCGGATTGAGGGCGTGACGGGTCCGGGGTGCGAGCGTCTGCGCGCGATGGGATTCTGCGAGGAACTCCGGGTTCGCAAGCTTTCGAGTGGTCGGAACCTGCTGTGTTCGCTGTGTGGCACGCGGGTGGCCCTGAGCCGGGAACTGGCCGATCAGGTTTTGGTCAAAATGGCCGGCTGAACCGGTCGGAGGATCCGCCATGTCCAACGCCGCCGCCGTTTCCGCCACGATCGCCCTGATCGGCAATCCCAATGCCGGGAAGACCACCCTTTTCAACGCCCTGACCGGCGAAAACCAGCGGGTGGGCAATTTCTCCGGAGTCACCGTGGAGGTGAAAAGCGGGACGTTTTTCACCCCCCACGGGCGGAAACTGCGGGTGCTGGACCTGCCGGGATGCTATTCGTTGCGGGCGAACTCGCCGGACGAGCAGGTCGCGGTGGACGCTCTAACCGGCGCTCTGCCCGACGAGCCGCGGCCCGATCTGGTGGTTTGCGTGGCCGACGCCTCAAACCTCGAACGCCACTTGCAGCTCGCGCTCCAGGTGATCGAAACCGGCCTGCCCTGCCTGCTGGCGCTCAACATGATCGATGCCGCCGAGCGTGCCGGCCTGCGGCTGGATCCGGAGAAACTCAGCGAGGAACTCGGCATCCCCGTGGTGCCCATGCAGGCCAGTTCCGGCAAGGGCGTGCTCGAACTCAAACAGGCGCTCCGGTTTCCCCTGCCGCACCTCGCGGAAACCCCGTGGCTGTCCCACGCCACCGATGCCGATGCCGCCCGGCGTTCGTTCGTACTACGCCTCTGCGAGTTGGCGGCGCGGCGGCCAACCGAGGACCAGATCACCTGGACCGACCGCGTGGACGGCGTGGCGCTGCATCCGCTGTGGGGCTGGGCTTGCTTCGGGGCGATGTTCCTGACGCTGTTTTGGGCGATCTTTTCCCTCGCCAGGATTCCGATGGGCTGGATCGAGTCCGGTCAGGCGGCGATCGGCAAATGGTTGGAAACCGTGATGGCGGAAGGCGATTTGCGCTCGCTGCTGATTGATGGTGTGTTGGGCGGTGTGGGCGGTGTGGTGATGTTTCTGCCGCAGATCCTTTTGTTGTTCCTGTTCATCGGGTTGTTGGAAAGCACCGGCTACATGGCGCGCGCGGCGTTTCTGATGGACGGCCTCATGGCGCGCGCCGGTCTCAGCGGCAAGGCGTTTTTGCCGCTGTTCAGCTCCTACGCCTGCGCGATTCCCGGCGTGATGGCCACCCGCACCATCGACTCCGCGAAGGAACGGCTGGTGACGATCTTCGTGGCCCCGTGGATGAGCTGCTCGGCGCGGCTGCCGGTCTATCTGCTCATCGTGCCGTTGCTGTTGCATGAAAACGAAGGCTCGTGGCGGCAGGCGCTGGTGTTGTTCGGCATTTACGCGCTCGGCACGGCAAGCGCCTTCGCGGTGGCGCGGGTGTTGCGCGGCCGGTTGGGGCCCGATCCGGTCCACACGCATTTCATGTTGGAGCTGCCACCCTATCGGGTGCCACAGTGGCGCTACATCGGCCGCCATCTGGCCGACCGCGCCGGATCGTTTCTCGCGCAAGCCGGAACCCTCATCCTCGGCTTGTCGATCCTGCTGTGGGCGCTCAGCACCTATCCGAAACATCCGGGCGACGACCCGTCCGCCTCGTTGGCCCACAGCGCCATGGGCCGGATCGGAAACGTGATCGAACCGGTGGTTAGGCCGCTCGGGTTTGATGGGCGCACCGGCACCGCGGTGCTGACCTCGTTTGCCGCGCGCGAGGTGTTCAACAGTTCGATGGCCATCCTGTTCCGGGTGGACGAGGCCGATGACGAGCAGGCCACCCGCGGACTTCTGCGCGACCAGCTCGCCGCCGCCACATGGCCGGACGGCAGGCCGTTGTTCACGCCGCTGGCGATGATTTCGTTGCTGGTGTTTTACGTTTATGCCCTGCAATGCCTGCCCACGGTGGCCGTGGTGGCCCGCGAGAGCGGCTCGTGGCGCTGGGCCCTCGGCCAACTCGCTTTCATGTCCGCCGTGGCTTGGGTGGCGTCGTTCATCATCTATCAGGGAGGGAGATTGCTCGGTTTCTGATATGAGCGGCGACTGGCAAACCCTGGCGGCCGGAGCGGTGGTGGCGATCACCGCCCTGGTGTTTCTCATCCGGCTTTCGCGCCCCCGCAAATCCGGCGGCTGCGGTGGCAACTGCCAATGCGGGAAACGCGATCACCGGCACTGAGAGAGGCGGATCAATTCACCGTCACTTCGATCCGGCGCGGTTGTTTGACCTCGGCCTTCGGCAGGCGCACCAGCAGCACGCCGTCCTTGAATTCGGCCGTCACCCGGTCGGCCTCGGCGTCTTCCGGCAGCGAGAACCCGCGGCGGAATCGGCCTCCCACGCGTTCGGTGCGATGAAACTTACGGCCCTCAGCCGCTTCGGCGGTCCGGCGTTCGCCTTCGATGACCAAATGGCCGTCGTCAACGGTGACTTTGACATCCTCGCGGGCGATGCCGGGCAGGTCGAGCTGGATGATGTACTCGCCCGTGTCTTCGGCAATGTCGGCTACGGGCACCCACGCGGCGGCGTTGCCATTGCGGGATTCGGCGCCGGGGCGTGAGACGGCGGGGTTCATGGCGCGCAAGATGCGATCCTGCACGTTTTGCAATTCAAGGAGCGGATTCCAGTGGATCAATGCGTTCATGATGTTAGTAGGATGGGACGGATGGTGTGTCGGATTCGCGTCCGCCAACCCGCTTCCGTCCATTGTGCGGGTCGGCGGACGAAGCCCGGAGGGTCGTGTCGCCACGGATCCGGAACTCGCCATTGCCTGATGCAGACCCTGTGCCATTTGGTATAACCCATTCAATTCCAATGGAAAACCATTCTGGTGATTGAGTGCGAAGCGGACAAACTGACGCGAAATCAGACCTCCCTGCGTCAAAGCGCCCGCGTCAAAATGACGCGAAGACACCGATAGCCAATCATGCGAAATCGCGGGATATGCACTGTTTCGGTCTCCTTTGCATTGGTCCTACGACCCATTCAAGCGACGAGAGCGGTTGAACTTGGTAGATTCGCCGTCGTCCAGTGGATAATGAGCGCGAACCCATGGTGATCGGCCAAGATCAATTTGCCGCCATTCCCACGCCGATACCGAGAAGGAATCAGATTCTCTCCTCAACACCAGCGTCACCTTCGGCACCGCACCCGATGTCACCTTCCAGCTCCAGAACAGCACCGACCTCGTGTCATGGACCAATCCCGGCGCCCTCGTCACCGTCACCGGCTCGCCCGTCACTTCCACACCCAGCAATACGGTCTCGCCAGCCGCCGCTTCTGGCGCGTCGCGGAAACCGTCGCTCTGTAGTTGGGTGGGGAAAATGTTACCATGCGAGGACTGACCCCATGTGAGTCCGTTAGGGCCTAGGAGTTGCGGCAAGGCGGTAGAATTGGCGGCCGGATGGGCCGGGGGAGACGTGCCACGTTCCGTTAGGCTGGAGTTGCACGCGCGATGCGGGAACCGGCTGCCAATTTGCGAGAGCGGGTGATTCTTCAACAACCGGAGTGGCGAAACGCATGCCGGCCGGGCTCAGCGGAATTGTCAGAATCGTGCCGCTGTTGAATGAGAATGGCGCGGACGGATGATCCGGCGCGGTTCCCAGCAGAAATTCGGTTAGGTTGGGGAGGCCGTCGTGGTCGGGATCGTCGTTCATGCCTCCGGCGGCGCCGGACCAGTCGAGATAGGGTTGGTCGGGGTTGAGGCCCAGGACCGTTCCGAGAATCTCCCGGTTGGTCAGGCGTGGGATGGCGCGGGCGGTGGCGCGGTTGATCGCGTCTATCAAAATGTCGGCGATCAGCGCCTGGGCGGAGGTGTTGGGATGGAAACCATCCTTACAGAACGCGGCGTGGGGCGGATTCGCCGGATCGGGAACCATCGAAAACACGGTGCCGTTCAGGTGGAACGGATGCTCGTCGAAAACCTGGTCGGTTAGAAGATGGACTCGCGCGACCGTGGCTCCGCGTCCGGTCGCCATCGCCTCGGTGGCCGCGTTCATCGCCGCCACCCGCTGGCGCGCTATGACCAGGCGGGCCGGGTCGTTGTATTTCGACGCGACCTCCGGGGTGGCCCCGATGTCCGGCGAGGTGGCGATCACGATGGGCAGCGCCGGAGCCGTGGCGCGGACGAAGTCGTGGATGATGGTTAGGTTGGCGGTGGCCTGGGCCAGCAATGCCGGCGGATTGGTATCGTGGAAAACACCGGTGTAGTTGCGCTTGAGATCGTTGCCGCCCAGAAAGATGACCGCCACATCCGCTTCTTCCTGCAGATGGCGCACCAGCGCGAGCCGCGTCGGATACCGCAAAGCGACCACCGGATCGGAGGAAAAGGTGTCCAAGAAGCTCGATTGGATCACCGCCACCCAGTCGCCGGTGGTGAACGAGGGCACCCCGTAGTTGGTCTTGTAGCCGCCGTTCCGGAGATCCGGATAGGAGAAATAGGCCGAGTTGTAGGACCCGAAGGTGACATCGGCAGGACGATGTGCGGAGAGCAACTCCGGCCAGTTCCGCGCGTTGGCGACCGCCGGATTCGAGTCAGGCGCGCTGAACGGCACCTCGAACGCGTATTCTTCGGTTAGGCTGTCCCCGATCACCACCACCCGCAATGGCACCGCGGCGGCGTGGGAAGCCGCCACGAGAAATGAAGCAAGAAGAATGCCGCGAAAGTCCGGTGACATGGATTTCATTTTGCCTTCCTATCATCCGCCTTCACCGATGTTCCGTCTTTCACTGTGTCCGGCGGATGGAGCAGGAGTCTATCGCCGGCGGCGAGGCCATCCAGGATCTCGGTTTGATGGCCGTCGGTGTGGCCAGCGGTGACCGAACGTGAAACGGCGCGGCCGTTTTGATAGATAAAGGTTTTCCACTGGTTGCCCTCGCGGAAGAGCGCGCCGGCTGGCGCGAGAAGGACATCGGGATCTTGCCAAACCGCGACACGGACCTCGACCCGGTAGCGGTCGCCGAGGCGGCGGGCGGTCTCGGGTGGGTTGACCAGATCGCAAAGGACGATCACCCGCTGCTCCTCGACGCCGAGCGCGGATATCTTGGTGAAACCGGCGGGTTCGATCCGCCGGACGCGGCCCACAAGCGGTTGCTCGCCGCCCCATTGTTCGATCGAAACCTCGTCGCCGGGTTCGATGGTCACGGCATCGCGCGAGAGGATCTCCGCCTCGATCTCGATGTCCGTGGAGTCGCCAATTTCTGCGATGGGATGGCCGGGAACGACCACGGTTTCGCTTTCCTGCATCACCTTGAGGATGCTGCCTGAAACGGGCGATCGCACTTCGACCGGAGTTTCCGAACCGGGTCCTTCCGTGCGCCCGAGCGCCGCCTTGGCTTGGGCAAGCCGATAGTTGTTCACCTGGATCGCGAACTCGATCGAGCGGACCTCGGCGGCTTTGATTGAGGCCTCGCCTTCGGCGCGGTCGCGCTCGGATTGGGAGAGGGTGGCGGTTCCTCTAACCGCACGGACGCGGTCGCGCTCGGATTCGGCGAGTTTCAGCGCCGCCTTGGCCGCAGCGAGGGATTCGGCGGCCTGCTTGCCGGCCGCCTCGTGCATGGCGACGGCCGCCTCGGCCTGCTCGCGCGCGCGCTTGTCCAACAGCGGCGACGCCGCAGGATCAATGGAGGTTAGAACGGTGTCGCCGGCCTTGATCGCGTCGCCCGCCTTGAAGGGTACACGGCGCATCTTGCCGGCGACCGGCGCGGCGACAACATAGCGGTTGCGGATGCGGGTCTTGCCTTCCTCGGAAACGCGCACGGTGAGCGGTCCGCGGACCACCGGGGCGGTTTCCACCAGCACCGGCTTGGGCCAGAAGCCCCAAACAACCAGCGAGACAACGCCCGCGGCGAACAAAAACGTTAGAATCTGGCGCAGGGGGTGCCGGACTCCCGGACGGCGGCGGGTTTCCCAAGGGGCTGCGGGCGGAGTGGCGGGTGCGGGACTGGACATGGGGGCGCGGGGTGAGGATAAGCAATCAATCGCGGGCTTTCAAGACTCCAACCAGATCGAGTTTGCCGACCATTCGGCCGACGAGTGCGAACGATATCGCGGCGGCCGTCGCGACGACGGTGACGGCCAGCGAGTAGGTGGACGGGTCGATGACAATCGGAAGACGCACGGTTTCCGTGCTGAATGACGACATGATATACAGCGCGAGCCCGCGGCCGAACAGCAGGCCCACCGGCAGCGCGACAAGCACAAGAATCCCCAGTTCGCCTATCAGCAGGCCGCGGACCTCGCCGAGACGGAAACCGACGACACGCAGTGTGGCCAGCTCACGGCTCCGCTCGGATAGGGAAATGCGCGCGCTGTTGTAAACCACCCCGAACGCGACAATCACCGCGAGGACGAAGTACAGCCCGCGGATGGTGTCGATGCTCTTGGCGGTGGTCTCGCGGAAGGCGGCCAACTGGTCGCGCTTGACCATCACCGCCGCCGACCGCGGGGTGTCCTTGATGCCGCGCATGAATTCGTCCCACCGGTTGTGGTCGATGGTGAGAAACGCTCCATTGATGGTTTCCCCTTCCTTGAGCATCCTCCGCAGCGCCGTGATGTCCATGAAGGCGTCCACGCCGGCGAAATCGGTGACCGTTCCGCGCAGGGGAATCTGGAGCGAAGGTCGGCGGCCCTCCATCACCTCCACCTGGATCATGTCTCCGATCCCGGCCCCTAACACCTCGGCGAGTTTCTCCGACATCACCAGCCCGTCGTGCGGCAGATCGATCACATTGCAATCGGCGTCCAGCAGGCGGTTCAGATAGGCGCCGGGTTCCAATCCGGTGACGGCGAGCTTGCGCGAGCGGTGGCCGAATCGCAGGCGGGCCGGCACGCTGCGGATCGACTCCGCGCGGATCACGCCGGGGAGGTGCTCGAGGTCGTGGAAACCGCTGGGCGATCCCGGCTCGGTTAGAAAAACGGCCACATCATGGCGTTGCTGTCGGTTCCATTGGAAGGTGAGCAGGTAGTCGATGCTGTCGCTCATCGCGCCCGGCAGGACCATCAGCCCGGTGGCGAGGGAGAGTCCGCAGCAGGTGAAAAGCGCCTGCCACGGCTTGCGTTCGATATTGCGCAGCGCCATCCGCAGGGTGGGGGAAAACAGGTTGGTTAGGCCGATCCGTTCGAAGACCGAGGGTTTGAAATCCGTCGGTGGTTCGGGCCGCATGGCCTCGGCGGGCGGGAGTTTCACCGCCTGCCAAACGACGGTTAGAACCCCCGCCGCGGACGCTCCGAGGCAAACCAGCAGCGCGAGGCCGAGCGCGCTGTAGTCCATCCGGAACTCCAGTTTGGGAAATAGGAAAAACAGCTCATACAAGGATAACAGATCCGCGCCCAGCCAGCGTCCTCCGAGGCCGCCGATGAGAGTGCCCAGGAATCCGATCACCAGCACGAATTTCATATAATGCAGCCCCACCTGCCATGATGCGTAGCCGAGCGCCTTCATCTGGGCGATTTGCTCGCGCTGCAGCCGCACGATGCGCGAGAGCACCGCATTGACCATGAACGCCGCAACGCTGAGGAAGACCAGCGGATAGACGAGCGCGAGCGAACCGAGCACGCGCAGTTCGTCATCCAACCGCTGGGCGGACGCCTGGTCGCGGCGGGTGTAGGAACCGGTGCCGCCGTAGGGTTCCAATAGCCGGTCCACCTCACGCAGCACCGGTTCCGCTTGCGCTCCGGGTGCCAGGTCGAGGCACAGATCGTTGAAAGCGCCGTCGAGATTGTAGGCCACGGCGAGCGCGCGGTAATTCATCCACAACACGCTGAAACGCCGGTGATCGGGCAGCGTTTCACCGGGCCGGGCCTCGAATACGAACTCCGGGGAAAGCGCGATCCCGCAGATCTCAAGGGTCTCGCGGCGGCCGTTGATCACCACGGTTAGGTTATCTCCGGGTTTCATGCCGTTGGCGGTGGCGAAGGCCTCGCCGAGCACCGCCTCGCGCCGCGCGTCGATGCGCGGAAGCCGCCCGCTGCGCAAAAACAACCGGTTGAGGCGCTGCGGGCTGCCGTCCTCCGGCAGGGAAATCACACGGCCGCTCGCCGGTTCGGGCATGGTCGGCAGATCGAGGGTGACATTCACCGCCACGCGCGCTTCCACACGGGCCACGCCGGGAATATCCGTGACCCGATCCGCCACCGCCAGCGGCGCGCGTTTCAGGGATACGAAAACGTCGGCCATCGCATGGCTCTGATAGTAGGCGGCCCTGGTGCTTTCCAGCGTGAGGATCAGGCTGCGGGTCATGATCATCATCGCCAGCCCGCAGGCCATCACCAGACTGACTGCGACGACCTGGCCTTTCATGCGGCCCAGGTCGCGGAGCAGTTTGAGGTCGAGGGGGTCTAACATGCTGGCTACCATTCCAGGCTGGAAACCGGGCGGCGTTCGGTATTGCGGCGCTCCTTGACGATCCGCCCGTCGGAGAGGTGGAGCACGCGGTCGGCCATCTCCGCCATGACCGCGTTGTGGGTGATGACGACGGTTAGGGTGCCGAGTTCGCGGTTGATGCGTTCGATGGCCTCCAGCACCTGGATGCCGGTGGTGACGTCGAGGGCGCCGGTGGGTTCGTCGCAGAGCAGGACTTCGGGGCGCTTGGCGATGGCGCGGGCGATGGCCACGCGCTGCTGCTCGCCGCCGGAAAGTTGGGACGGGAAATGGTCCATCCGCGCGGCCAGGCCGACCATCGCGAGCGCCTCCTCGGGGGGCATCGGATCGCGGGAGATGCCGGTGATGAGGGCCACGTTCTCGCGGGCGGTTAGGCTGGGGATCAGGTTGTAGAACTGGAACACGAAGCCGACGCAGTTGCGGCGGTAGAGGGTTAGGGTCTGCTCGTCGGTGCCATCGAGCGGCCAACCGCGGTAGCTGAGGCTTCCGGAAGTGGGGGTGTCCAAACCGCCGAGGATGTTGAGCAGAGTGGATTTTCCGGAACCGGAAGCGCCTAGCAAAACCACCAACTCGCCGCCGTCGAGGCTGAGATCCACGCCGTGCAGCGCCACCACGTCCACCTCCCCGGTGTGATAGACTTTTCTCAATCCGCTGGCCATGAAAACACCGGTTAGGGCGGCGGCATCGGATGGTGGCGGGAGAGGGGACATCGGCGGGCGGAAACTAGCTCCGGAAATCCGGAAATGCCAGTGCGGATTTGTGGGTTTGACGCCATTCGAATGCCGCCGCGCGTTACCGGATGGAACATTCCGGCTGATGGTTGCGTATTCTCACCGAATCGATTTGTATCCGCCATGAAAATTCCGTGTTTCTGCATTATCGCCCTTTTCCTCCGTCCCATCGTAGCTTCCGCGGGGGGAGTGATGCCCGCTCCAGCCGACAACCTCCGGCTCAACGCGCCGATTGAATCGTGGGACGATGCCATTCCACTCGGCAATGGCCTCATGGGCGGGCTGCTATGGGGTGCCGGCAACACGATCCGGCTTTCGCTGGACCGCGGCGATTTGTGGGACGAGCGGACCCATGGGGAAAAGGACTGGTGGAAGACGAACCCATGGACCAAGGCTGCGGCGGGTGGGGATCCGTGGGACAAATACTACAACGGCGTCACACCGACGAAATTGCCGGGAGGCCGGTTGGAAATCAGGATGCCGACGGGCAAAAATGCCGCGCGTTTCGAACTGAATCTTGCCTCCGCCGAGGGGCGGGTGGAGTTCGGCGACGGTTCCTCCCTGAGCGCGTTCTATAGTGCGGAGAAACCGATTGTTCTGGTGCGGATTCCGGGCGTTCCCGAAGCGCTCGATCTGCTGCCTGCTGGCGCGGGTAAGGAGGGCAATGCCGGCCCCAGCAGCGGAGGAGCGGTGAGCAAGCTCGGCTATCCGGCACCCCAGCGCGGCGGGGAAGGCGCCGCAAAATGGTTTGTGCAGGACGGTGTGGACGGTTTTCAATATTGTGTGTGCGTCGAAACCAAGGCCGTGGGAAATGACACCTTGTTAGCGCTTGCGATCACCTCCAGCAACGATTTCAAGCCGAAGCACAGCCCCGGCGAATCGCTCCGGCTCGCCCGCGCGCGCTGCGCCGCGGCGATCACGGCCGGGTATGACGCGATGCTCGCACCCCACGCCGCCTGGTGGCGTGGTTTTTGGGGGGAGTCGGCCGTGAATCTACCGGAAGCATCGCTGCAGCGCTACTATCGGTTCGCCCGCTATCTTTATGGCGCCGGATCCCGTCAGGGTGCCCCGCCGATACCGCTGCAGGGCGTGTGGACCGCCGACAATGGCGGACTTCCCCCGTGGAAAGGCGACTACCACAACGATCTCAACACCCAGATGACCTACATCGCCTATCAGGGAGCCGGGAATTTCGAGTCCGGGCGTTCGTATCTGGACTATCTGACCAAACTGACCCCGGTGTTCAGGGAGTTCGCGCGCGATTTCTATCAGACGCCGGGGCTTTCCACTCCAGGCGTGATGAGTTTGGGCGGCCAACCGCTCGGCGGATGGGGGCAATACGCGATGTCTCCCACCATGACCGCGTGGAACGCCCACATTTTCTATCTGCATTGGCGCTACACCGGAGACGACGCCTTCCTCCGGGACCGCGCCAGGCCGTGGTGCGAGGAGGCGGGGAAATGCCTTGCCGCGCTGCTCAAGCCAGGCCCGGACGGACGTCTCGCGCTGCCGTTCTCGTCCTCGCCGGAAATCCATAACAATTCCAACCGTGCGTGGCTGGTTCCCAACAGCAACTACGACCTGATGTGCATGAAGATGCTGTTTCTGGCCCTGGTCGAGATGGCGGACGCCACCGGTGATGCCGCGGCTGCCGCCAAATGGGCGAAACTCGCCGACGGTCTCGGACCATTCCATGCCACGCCGGATGGAGAACTCATGATGGACTCCAAGGAAACTCTGAACGAAAGCCACCGGCACCTCTCCAATCTGATGGCGATCTATCCGTTCAATCTGATCACCACCGAAGGAGGCGAAAACGACCGCCGCATGATCCGCGCGAGTGTCGCAAAGTGGGACGGCCTCGGAACGTCCCAATGGTGCGGCTATTCCTGGGCCTGGATGAGCTGCCTGCGCGCCCGAGTCGGCGACGCCGAGGCCGCGTTGCGGCACTACGATGTGTTTGTGCGGGCGTTCGTCACGCGGAACGGGTTCCATGTGAACGGGGACCAAACCCGCAGCGGATATTCCAGCATGACCTATCGGCCGTTCACGCTCGAGGGGAACTTCATCGCGATGCAATCCGTCCACGAAATGCTACTGCAAAGTTGGAGCCCAACACCTGGCAAGCTTGATACCGGAATCATCCGGCTGTTCCCCGCCACAGCGTGGCGTTGGCACGATGTGTCGTTCACCGACCTGCGCGCCGAAGGCGGCCACCGGGTCTCCGCCAAACGGGCCAAGAATGCAACCGTCTGGTTCCGCATCACCGCGGGCAAGGACGGGATGGTTCGCCTCCGAGACAACTTCGGCGGACGGTCTCCCCGGTGGACCCCCGCGGGAATCACCGTGAAGAAATCCGGCGATATATACGAGATCACCCTGCAACGCGGCCAGTCGGCGGAAGCGGTGTTTGACCAGCCCCCCTCGCTCCCGCCGGCTCCGCCCGACGCGGCCGAGCCGATAGCAACGGGGAAGTGATGGGGGTGATATTTTCGATAGGTAGGTACCGCCGAAAGTTCACCCTCTGAGGCTCGTGACAAGGGCTTCGGCAAGGGATCGGATAGATAAAACGATGGACGGATCCGAGAAGGTTCCGTCTTGGGAGATGATGGAGTGGGCGTTGTGGATGGTGACTTGCGGTTCTAGAACGGCGATTCGGATGTTGCCGAAGAATGCACGGAGTTGCGCTAGACCGCGCACGCCGCCGTAGCCGCCTGGCGAAGCGGCGAGAAGGGCGGCGGTTTTTCCGGCCAAGGCGGTTAGGGGGGGCTCGTCGGGTTGGGTCGCGCGGGAGACCCAGTCAATGGCATTCTTGAGGGCGGCACTGTAAGCGCCGTTGTATTCGGGTGAGGCGATGAGGAGGCCGTCGTGGGATAGGAAAAGCTCCTTGAGGCGCCGGGCGTTCTCCGGCATGCCGGCCTCCGCCTCGAGATCTTCATCGAAGACCGGCAACGGATAGTCGCGCAACGCGATGAGGGTGACCTCGGCACCGGCATCGCGGGCTGCTCCGGCCGCAAGCGCGGCGGCATGTTGGTTGAACGAGGCGGCGCGAAGACTGCCGCCAAAGGCGAGGATACGGGGTTGGTTCATGGTCGTGTTTGTGGTTGGGGATTGGATTGGGATAGGAAAACATGGGGTCAGTCCTCGCATGGTAACATTTTTGGTCCCTCGGCTTGGTCCGGGATGATCTTCGAACCGGGAAAATGTTACCATGCGAGGACTGACCCCATGTGAATCAGCGGAGGTCGAATAGGAGGGTCTCGAGGTCGTCCTGTTCGGAGTGGATTTCAAGGGAGCCGGGTTGTTCGATCGCTGCGGCGTCGCCGGGGTGGAGGATCGTATTGCCGATGCGGGCTGTGCCGCGGATGACGTGGAGCCAGACACCACGACCGGTGGTTAGATCGTGGGTCACGGTGGTTCCCGCCGGGAGTCGGAGCAGATAGACTTCGGCGTCCTGGGCGATGGTGGCCGATCCATCGCGGCCGTCGGGTGAGATCACGAGGGTTTTCGGGGAAGGGTGGGCGGGTGGCGACCACTCGGTGTAAGCTGGAGTTAGACCGCGTTGGGACGGGGTGATCCAGATCTGGAGAAGCCGGGTTTCTGTGGAACCGGGGTTGTACTCCGAGTGGGTGATGCCGGATCCGGCGCGCATCAGTTGGATTTCTCCGGGATTCAGGACACGGCGGTTGCCCATGGAGTCCTGATGGGCCAGTTGGCCGGATAGAACGTAGGAGAAAATCTCCATGTCGCGATGCGGATGGGTGGGAAAGCCCGCGCCGGGGGCCACGCGGTCGTCATTGATCACCCGGAGGGAGCGGAATCCCGTGTGCGCGGGGTCGTAGTAATCGGCGAATGAAAACGTGTGGCGGCTTTCGAGCCAGCCATGGTTTGCGTGGCCGCGTTCGCCGGACCGGCGGATGCGGATGCGGATGGTGGGAGTGGCGGATAGGGTCGGATTCATAACGCCCCGACGTTAGCCCGACTTTTGGATTCCGGCCAATGTCCGTTTCGCATGCATGCCATGACGGGCGGGCATGGGGAGACAAAGAATCCTGCTGGCGGATGGCGGCGTTCCGGGCCATAATGCGGCCATGGAACTGAAGCAGCTCAGAAATTTCGTGGAGGTGGCCGAGGAAGGGGGGATCAGCGCGGCCGCGCGGCGGCTAGGGCTCACGCAGCCCGCGCTGAGCCGCCAGATCAAGGCGCTCGAGGAGGATCTTGGGGTTGTGCTGTTGGACCGCGGGGCGCGCTCGTTCGCGCTGACCCCTGCGGCTGAGGCGCTGGTAGCGGACGCTCGGAAAATGTTGGATTTTTCCGACGCGATGGTCCGTCGTGTGCGCGCCGTGGCGTCCGGAGTTCCGTTGCGCATCGGCTACGCGCCATCGTTGGCCGCGGATTTTTTGCCGCCGGCCATCGCGAGTTTCAACCAACTTCATCGTGGGCTTAGAATCAGCCTGCATGAGGTTTCCACACTGGAGATGCAGCGTGTTTTGCTGGAAGGCGGCCTCGATCTGATCGTCACGGTGCCGTGTCCGACCGGGGAGCAGATCGGGTGGACGACCGTTCGCGAATGCGGTTGGCGCCTTGCGGTACCGCATTGCCATCGGTTGGCCGGTGCCGCTGTCGTGGCCCCGGAGGATCTGAACGGCGAGCGGTTGTTGATTTTCGATCGTGATCAATACCCCGATTACTGGGCGCGGATCACGGCATTCTGCAAGGACCATCGGATCCAGCCGAAGATAGCGGGTGAATTCGATGGAATCACCAGTCTGGCCGCGGCGGTGGAGGCCGATCTTGGCATCGCGATCGTGGCGGAGACCTCCGCCTTGGTTAGAGAGGGCCGCGCGCGGCTTCGCGCGTTGAGGTTGGCCCCGGAACCTGCGGCCATCATGATCGCGGCGGGAGTGGTCGGCAGGCACACGCCACCGCCGCATGTGCTCGCGTTCATTGATGAAATGAAGCGGCACGCGGCCGATGGGGCGGATGCTTCGGTTGGTTAGTGTTAGCATTTGCATCCCGCGGAAGCCGGGTTAGGGTGGCGGACCATGAACGCTCCCGATCTGACCCAACGTCCGCCCCGCAGTGCCCGCGTCCGCCTTGGCGGATTTGTGATTTTGCCCCGCATTCTCGACAAATGCCGCGCCGTGCTGGCGGGAACCAACGGTGCCTATCACTACGCCTGCCCGCTGGACCAGCGGTTTTTCGGTTTCACCGGAGTCGATCCGGAAGCGCTGAAAGCCGAAGTGGCCAAGGGGCTTGGCGACCGGGAGTTGCTGGAGTGGGTGAGGGCGAATTCTCCCGCAAAACGGACCGATTGGGAGATCGACCAATGGAGCCGTTTCCGCGAGACCGCCGCGCCGGGCGACAATGCGAGCCGCGGCTACGTGAGCGGGGAAATCGAGAAAGCCGGCGGTGCGGAACGCGACGACCTGGGCACGTGGTTCGAGTGGCTCGATTTCGACGATTACGTCAGCTTCGGCGGACAGGGGTGATAAAGGGGAAAATGAACCGCAGATTAACGCAGATGGACGTTGATTTTGGGAGGATTAGAAGATTTCGACCTTTCACCTTCAGGGTTAGCGGGATCAACCGCGATTTTGCCTGATTGATCCGCGTTAATCCCGAAATCCTAAGTTGTCATGACCCGTGCATCCATTTTTTTCCACTGAGGAACTGAAAATCACTGATTCCACTGAAGTGATTTTTGATTTGGGGGACATCCTTCCCATTCATCGATCGGTGCATTCGCATTTTTCTCCAAAAAATCAGTTTTCTTAGTGGATCCCAGTCTCTCAGTGGTAAATCGAGCGTCCAAACTACCCTGAACTTCGGATTTCGGGTTAATCCGCGTCCAACCGCGGTTTGTTTCTGTTTCTAGGGTGAAACGCGCCGCCTTGCGACGCGGTCACCGGTTATCGGTTGTTCGCAGGGATAGGGCGTGGACGAGGAGTCCGGCGCAGAATGCCAGCCAGGCCATGCCGCCCAGCATGCTGATCGCCGACCCGATCTGATAGATGACCGAGTATGCCCGGCCCAGTTGGAAGCTGAAGATCAGGTGGGTCGCCAATTGGCAAATCATCGCCACACCGCCACCTCCAAGCATCAGCCACGGTCCGGGGCCCGGTGATTTCCTGAGGAGCACCAAGGCCGCGCCGACCTGGAGAACTCCGCCTAACAGTGAAACCGCCATCCAGACGAAGTTCATGAGATTTGCGGCAGCGCTCATAATATTTCCCGGTTAGGCCAGCAATTCGTTGACCTTCCGCATGACCGCAAAGGCGTCGGCCACGTAGAGGACATCCGCCTTGCCGCGGGACCAACCGCAGTTGGCGTCGAGCGAGATTGCGCGGCGTTCGCCGATGAAGCGCCAGCCGACGGTGTGCGGTTCCTCGCCGTGGCAGCAGGTGGAGAGTCCCTTGGGGTGGCGCGGGGTGGATCCGGTCTGGCCGACCTGATTCATATGGCTGAGGAACGGCAGCACGGCCACGCCCTCGCCGCCAAGGTCAACCAGCGATTTGGTGCTGCCGAGCGACGAGCGAGTGATCCGCAGGAAATCGAGGATGATGGTTTCCGCTTCGGCGGTTTTGACTTCGCCGTCGGGTTGTTTCTTGGTCCAACCGGCCCCGGTGACGAAAAGCAGGTCCGCGTCGGGGCGGATCGTCTGTTGATCGCTGGAAGGAGCCGCGAAACCGGTGACTTGGGTGCGCGGGGAGGCGGCAGGCGTGACGGCCTCGGTGGCGGCGGTCCCGGCGGCTCCGCTCCATGCCGGGGCAATGCCGCCCTCCAGCGCGAGCAGCCACGGACGGCTGGTCCGGGTGAAAACCGCTTCCATCCGCTGGCGATAGAACCAGCGGGTGGCGGCGGGCTTGCCCTCGGAAATGGTTAGGCCGGTGATATGGGTGTCCGCTTTTCCGCCGAGGCGGTGGGCCACTCCGGGAAGAACCCGGTTCCAGCGTGAGGTGGCTGGGGCGGTGATGATTTCGGCTCCGGCGGAGCGGGCCAGTGCTTCGGCGGCGGCGGCATCGGTGGCGTAACGGGCCTGGCCGTAATCGGGGCCGGTCACGGTTAGGAAACGGGCCGCGCCGCAGGTGGCGATGGCGTCGGCGGCGGCCTGGGTGGATTCGCCGACGATGCCCACGGCGAAGGGTCCGCCGAGCGCGATTGTCGCGGAGAGCGCTTCCAGCGAGGATTTGGCAAGGCCGCCGTCGGATTCGGTGTGGAGCAGGAGTAGATTCATGGATGGGAAAAAGTTATCGGTTGTCAGTGGTCTGTTAGCGGGAACATGGATGGCCGTGTGTCCGATCTAACCTTTGATCCAGGCCACGATCTCGGCGGCGATATCTTCCGGCGGGGTGTCCTTCACGATCTTGGTGTCGCGGGTTTGTTTGGGGAGGGAAACGGACGCGAACGCGATGTCGCCGGTGGTGACCGGCGCGGGCTTCGCTTTCTGGAGGGAGGGCATGATGCCGCGCATGTTGGCCATGCCCACCTGCGGATTGTTGCGGGGCTCCGGGAGGCTGCCGGTGGCCCATCCGAGGACGGCGGGCGCGCCGGAACACACGGAAATCTGGTGCTTTCCGCCTTCCACACGCTCCATGATTTTGAGCGATCCATCGGGCTGGACTTCGAGCGAATCGACCCCTTGGAATTGCTCGGTGACGCCGAGGATCTCGCCGACGATCTGCATGGTGGCTCCCGCGCCGCGCGAGGCCGATTCCCAACCGCCGAAGACCAGGGTTTCCGCCAGATTGAGGCCGGGGATCGACTGGATCGCCGCGGCGAGGGCGGCGGCGGTTTCCGCCGCGTCGGTGAATCCGCCGGCGGGCCCGTCCAGCGCGACGAGTTCGAACGGGACTTTCTGCGCGACGGTCATCATCACCTGTTGGAGTTTCGCCTTTGGCCCGAGGCTGACCAGATAGACTTTGGTGCCTGGCGTTTTGGCGGCGAGATTGGCGGCTTCGTAAAGCGCGTGACCGGCCCATGGGTCCAGCCATGACGGCAGCATCATCTCGTTTTTGAGCGCCGGGCCGGTGGGGCCGGCGATCGGTTCGAGCGTTTGCAAAGGATCGGGAACGAGTGAGCCGCAGACGATGATATTCATGGATGTGTGGGGTCGTGGTTGGTGCGGACCGGATCGACCGGGCGCGCGGACGGACGGCAAAATACGGTCAGCGACCCGCCGTGGCAAGCCAACTTATCCACCCCCCACATCCACAATCCGCATCATTTCGCGTCCAGCCACTCGACGCTCAGGATTTGCTCGATTTCCATTTTTCCACCGGCTTCCGGGATCTCCTCGGTGCTCTTTTTCCAAGTGATGCGGCAGGACTTTCCGACGAATTTCTTCGGGTCATCGAGCGCCTTTTCGACCGTGTTGTCGGGTTTCAGGATGAAAAACGAACGCTCCTTGCCGTCTTTGGTGCGGATGTTCCAGTGCGCGTAGTCGCCCTGTTCGATGCCGGTGAACGTGCCTTCCAGCGTGGTGCCCGTGGCGACAGGTTTGGCATCGGATTTCTTCGTCAAGGCCGCGCCGAACGCCTTGCATTGGTTGGCGAGAAGCTCGCCCGTTGCGGCGTAATCCTCGGCATGGAACACCGGCGCGGGCTTCTCGGTGGTGAGCCACTTGAAGATTTCGCCGTCCTTGAAATAGAGGCGTTCCTCGATCGCTTGTCCCGCCTTTCCATCTTCGCCAGCGCGCCGGTAAGCATTGAACACGAAAAGCGGCGCGCCGTTTTCCAGATAGAATTCGGTGGTGGCTCCGTCCGGGGACTTGGCGACGATTTTCGCTGGTTTTCCGGAATCCAGCCATCCGGTTAGATCGAAGGACGTGTCATCGAACCGGGTTTTGCCGGAGACTTTCTCCAACGATTTTTCGGCGGCGTTGATCTTCGCGTAAACGGCGCGGTGATGGGCGGTGTCCTCCTGGGCGGAGGCCGGCGCGATGACCGCGAGCGAGGCGAGGGCAAGCAGGATGGCGGATTTGGACATGGTGGTTCGGTTGGTTTTTGCGGGTGGGAAAGGCGCAAGTTACCCCGAAATGCCGAGGTGCCAAGGGAAAATGTTCCGCGATCAAAGCGGCTGTTGCCGACGGTCAACGCGCCACCGGTCACTCCGCCTTGCGGGTGCGACCAGTGGTGATCGCATTGTCTAGCAAACCCTGGAGACGTTTGAGATCTTCCGGATGGTCGGCGGCGATGTTGTTTTTCTCGGCCGGATCGGTGGATAGATCGTAGAGGCGGTCGGCCGGGGCTTTGCCTTTTTTGACGGCCTGCGGGCCGGGTTTCTGGCGGATGAGTTTCCATTTCCCCTGGCGCAGACCGAAGTTGCCGCCGCCGTTGTCCTGTTGGACCAGCCAATCGCGGCCTTTGGCGCCGGGTTTTCCTAACAGCGCGTCCAGCACATTGAGGCTGTCGAGGCAGGCATTGGCGGGAAGCGGTTGGCCGGCGAGGGCCGCGGCGCTGGCGGGAAGGTCGATGGTACACACGGTTTCATCGGAAACGCCGGGCTTGATCCTGCCCTTCCAGCGGGTGATGAACGGGGTGCGGGTGCCTCCCTCGAGCACGGAGTATTTTCCTCCGCTGTAGGGTCCGGCGGGTTTGTGCTTTCCTAACAACTCAACCGCCTGGTCCTTGTAGCCGTCGTCGAGCACCGGACCGTTGTCGGAACAGATCACCACCAGCGTGTTTTCCGCGAGGCCGAGGCGGTCGAGGGTTTTCATCAGCTCGCCGACGCACCAGTCGAACTCCACGATGCAGTCGCCGCGCGGGCCGAGGCCGCTTTTGCCGGCGAAGCGCTCGTGGGGAGCGCGCGGGACGTGGATGTCGTGGGAGGCGAAGTAGAGGAAAAACGGCTTTGATTTGTTCGCTTCGAGCCAGGTGTTGGCCTCGCGGACCCATTCGTCGGCCAAGTCCTGGTCGCGGAACCGGGCTTTCATGCCGCCGGTGTAGAATCCGATGCGGCTGATCCCATTGTGGATGGTGCAATTGTGGCCGAGGCTCCAGTCCATCTTGAGCGTGTCGCGGTGGGTGATGCCGGTGGGATGGTCCGGCGATGGCTTCTTGTCGCCCACCCAGAGCGGATCGGCGGGGTCGAGGTTGCGCACGCGGTGGTCCTCCACGAAGACCTGTGGCACACGGTCGTTGGTGGTGGGAAGCAGCAGGCAGTGATCGAAGCCGATTTCAAGCGGTCCGGGTTTGAGATCGCCGTTCCAGTCGGGTTGGTCCGTGCCAAGACCCAGGTGCCATTTGCCTATGGCTGCGGTGGCGTAGCCCTGTTGTTTGAGCAGCGAGGCGATGGTGGGCGTGCTCGGTTGGATCAGGGCCGGGGCGTTCGGCGGTGCGACTCCTGTGCCTTTCTGCCGGAACGCGTAGGTGCCGGTCAGGAGCGAGAATCGGGTGGGCGTGCAGGTGGACGCCGAACAGTAGCCGCTGGTGAAACGGAGACCCTCGGAGGCCACGCGGTCGATGTTAGGCGTCTTGACGGCCGACGTTCCGTTGCAGGAAACATCGCCCCAGCCGAGGTCGTCGGCGATGATCACAAGGATGTTGGGCTTTTCCGCGGCAAACGCGGACGCGGTGGCTAACAGGGAGGCGATGAGGAACTTACACATGGCTGAACGCGCGAAGGATGGAAAATCCCGGAACCCGTGGCGAGCGGAAAATCCGGAATCATCGCCCCGCGTCTCCCGGTGCTTGTGGCTTGCCGGAGAGTTTCCTCAGCATCCCCCAGATGCCAGGATAGGGAGCCGCTCCGAGGTAGCGTTCGAGCACGTGGAAAAGGTAGTAATAGAACCGGCAGCACGCCCAGCATCCGGTCACGTAGAGCGCGGCGGTACGCAGGCTCGGGCAGGTCAGAATGAGCAATGCGCCGCACAGGATTCCGATCAGCAGGAAAAGAATGCCTTTGAGGTGGATCCAGAACGGGTTTTTGAGATCGGTGGCGAGGTTCATGGGTCGTGAACTGGGTGCGGGAAGGATTCGATGGTTCCAAACCTCCGCGGTCCTCCGGAAAGCGCCGCTTTTCCAGCGGCCGGACGGTTTCATCAGACCGGTGCCTTGCCGGACTTGCCGAGCTGGATCACCTTGAGCGGCGGGACGTTCAACAGGCACTGCTCGCTGGATTTCAGGTCGAAATAGTCGTGCTCGGCGAGCAGCATGGAAAACTGATAGGTGATGAACACGCTGTCCGGCCCCATGGCGCGGGCGATGCTGGCGAGAAGTTGCTCCCGCAACTCGCGGTCCATGATGGTGAACGGGATGCCGGAAACGATGTAGTCCGGATCCGCGCACTCGTGCGCCTCAAGCGTTTCCGGGAGGTGGAGGGCGTCGCCGTGGATGACCGTCACCCGTTTGTCGTTGGCGAACTGCTCGCGGAGGTGGTCGGCGAAGTGCGAGTCCAGCTCGATGAGCACCAACCGCGAATCCCGGTTCATCCGGCGGACGATCTGGCGGGTGTGGCAGCCCTCGCCGGGACCGAGTTCCACCACCACGCGGGGCTTGGAAAAGTCGATGCACCGCGCGGTTTTCCGGGTGAGAACCGGCGAACTGGGCACGATGTACCCCACCCGTTTCGGGTTGGCCAGTACGCGCTTGAAAAACAGGAGGCTCATGGGGTCGTGTGGGCGGGACTATACGTCCGCCGCCGGTTCCGTCCAGCAGTTCTTTTTGGGAATGCGGGAAACCGCCTGTTGTCGAAGAAACGGGGCGCCGAATGCCGCCGCACCCTGGAGTGGCGAATCGCGTCATTCCCCTCCACTGCGTTTGGCCGGCCGCCCGGCTGCGCCATTTCCGGATTTGCCATTCTCCGGGAGCGGAACCTCCCGTCCCTCTCTCACTAAAAATAGAACGCCGTTCTTGAACACTTCCACACGAAAGCAAATTTCCCTATCGGAAAAGCTGGAAACTCCGAGCTCAAGGAACTTCCCGTCCGTAATTGTCGCCGCGGCGACTTTCTTCTTCGCATCGAAGATCACTATTGAACCAATCAACTTGTCACCATATAGGCTCCACTGGCGATGAGCCCTGGCCTTGCGGTCATATCCGATTATGGAATGCATCTGGCGCCCGTAGAACTTGGAGTTGAAGCTTTCCACGATAAATTCCCCTCCGATGGACTTCCTGGTGGTGGTGCATTCCTCCTCCACTGAGCGCCCGTCCGTGAACTTCATCGTGCTAACGCATCTCGATCGGGGCCATACCGGCGGATCCGCAAGCTCCGGCAACAAGGGCTCCGTGTCACCGGGAGCGGCCACAAGCTCTTTGAATTTTGCAACGGTCATGACATCTTGCCCGACCACAACCGAAACGAGATGCAGAAGCGAGTATAGGAGCACGAGGAATCTCATGGATTGGGTTTTAGAGACGCTATGGCCTACCGTCAAGCGGGTTCTGATGGGGCGATCCGGCCATGGGCAAATGCCAGTCGATCCGGCGGTTTGATTGCCGTCGGGGAATTTGAAGGAAAGCCAGGGCACCTACACTAGGGACGATCGGAATGGGAATTGGATGAAATGAACCGCAGATGGATGAACACGGATAAGAGCGAGCAAAGCGCGGAGCGCCATCCGTGCAGATCCGTGAAATTTGACCTCCGGTCCATCTCCGGCTTCGCCTCCGGTTGTGGTCAGGAAACCATGAACCGGAAGAATTTCAGACCACGGATGACACGGATGAACACGGATAAGAGCAAGCACCGCGCGGAGCGCCATCCGTCCATCTGCGGTTGAATTCTCCCTAATGTAGGCGCCCTGGAAGGAAAGCCCCGCGATTTTCATTCTCCTTGGCGTCTGGCGGTGAAATTATCCGACCCGCGCGGACCGCCCCAGGCGTGGAGGTGAAAGAACCACCGGCCCACATGCCGTATCGCCGTTTCCATGAAACCAATCCTCCTTGTTTCGATGTTGTCCGCTTCCCTGGCCTGCGCCGGGGAGACGGTGCCCCTTTTCAACGGCAAAGACCTGACCGGTTGGAAGGCCGACGTGCCGGCCGCCGATAAAAATCCCTCGATTTCCCCGAGTTTCGTCGTGCGCGACGGGAACCTGGTGAGCATGGGGGAACCGCGCGGCCATCTGATCACCGAACGCGAATACGGCGATTACAAGCTGGTGGTGGAATACCGTTTCACCAAGGGCGGCGGAAACTGCGGGGTGCTGGTCCACAGTTCCAAGCCGCGGTTTTTGGGCAACATGTTCCCGCAGTCGATCGAAGTGCAGATGATGCACGAAAACGCTGGGGATTTCTGGTGCATCGGGGAAAACATCGAGGTGCCCGACATGGAAAAGCGCCGCCCGCACAAGGAAGGCCAGAAGTTCGGCGGCGGTCCCGGCGACGCCCGGCGGATCATCAATCTAACCGACGGATCGGAGAAGCCGCTAGGCGAGTGGAACCGGATGGAAATCGAGTGCAAGGGCGCCGAGGTCAAGGTGTCCGTCAACGGCACGCTGGTGAACCACGGCAGCAACGCCACCGTCACCAAGGGCAGGATCGCGCTCCAGGCCGAGGGCACCGAAGTCGAGTTCCGCAAGGTGGATCTAACCCCGCTGGAGAAATAACCGATGCGGACGGGAGCGGCGCTTTTATTGGGTTTTCTGGCGGTTTCCGCGCAGGCGGTTCCGGTATTCATCGGCACCAACACCGGCCAGCGGGCGGGTGGCAGCAAGGGGATCTATCTGGCGGACTTCGATCCGGCGACGGGCAAGCTGACCGAGCCCTCGCTGGCGGCCGAATACGCCCAGCCGGGGTTTCTCGCGCTCCATCCGAAAAAGCCGCTGCTGTATGCCATCGGCTCGCCTAACAAGCCGTTCGCCGACCGCACGGGTTCGGTGGCGGCGTTCGCGATCAAATCCGGGCCGAAGCTCGAGTTTCTCGGCGAGGCGTCGTCCGGGGGAAATGGTCCCTGCCATCTGGCGGTGGACCCCGCGGGGACCACGGTGGCCGTGGCGAACTATGGCGACGGGAAATTCGCCACGCTGCGGCTCGACGAGAGCGGCGTGCCGGGACCGCCGGTGTCGGTGATCGCCAGCAAAGGCACCGGTCCTAACAAGCAGCGCCAGGACGGTCCGCATGCCCACGGAGTGTATTTCAACCGAGCCGGGGACCGGCTTTTCGTGCCGGACCTCGGGCTGGACCGGGTGTTGATTCGCGCGTTCGATCCGGCGACCTCGAAACTGGGCGACTCCTTGCCGCCGTTGGCGACCGCGCCCGGAGCGGGGCCGCGCCATTTGGCGTTTTCGGCGGATGAGTCGCTGGTTTTCGTGATCAACGAGCTGGACGCCACCGCGCAGTTGGCCCGGAAGGATGGAGAGGGGAACTATCAAACCATCGGCACCGCGTCCACGCTTCCGGATGGGTTCACCGCCGCCAACACCACCGCCGAAATCGAGCCAAGCCCGGACGGGAAATTCGTCTATGCCTCGAACCGCGGCCACGACAGCATCGTCGTTTTCCGCCTCGACGACAAACGGCTCGCGCCCATCCAGCACGCGCCCTGCGGAGGCAAAACCCCGCGCCATTTCAAGCTATCCCCGTGCGGAAAATGGTTGCTGTGCGCCCACATGGAGTCGCACACCATCAGCGTCCTGCCCCGCGATCCGGCCACCGGGCGGCTGGGCGGGACGGTCTGCACCGTGGCCTCGCCCTCTCCGATCTGCCTGCTGTTTGGGGCGGATTCCACGCGCTAGGGGAGCCTCCCAGACAGCCGCAGTCCCAGGCACTCAGGTCTGCAAAGCGACACTCCTTGCCGCGGAGGCCGGGGGGGAGACGAGTCTCGGATAACCCCAGTCCGTGCGGTTGGCGGGATTTTTGGCAACCGTGGCGGAGATTTCCCTTGGAATCGGTGGGGGAGTCCCCTAGATTCCGCCCGGCGAGAGCCTTTTCCCATGGTTAAGAAAGATTTCACCATCCTCAACAAGCTTGGCATCCACGCCCGGCCGGCCGCGCAATTCGTGAAGATCGCGAACCGGTTCCAGGCGGAGGTCTATGTCGAGAAGGATGGCGAGGAGGTTGACGGCAAGAGCATTATGGGCCTGATGATGCTGGCGGCGGGAAACGGATCGGTCATCTCGGTCACCGCGGACGGTCCCGACGAGGCGGCTGCCATTGAGGCACTCGGCGACCTGATCGGCAGGAGATTCGAGGAGGCCTGACGCCCCATGCCGCCCTGAAGGCGGTTTGAAACACCCCGCACCGCCGGCTTACCCGGCAAACCGCCACCTTGAAGCCCTCCGGGCTTGATCCGCTCCGCAATTTCCGCCAGATTTCTCTCACACGATGGATACTCCGAACGCCCCAGCCGAAGTCGTTTACCAGGGGATCCCGGCATCGCCGGGTATCGCCATCGGACCGGTGCATGCCGTGCCGCGGGGGTTTGCCGCGCCCGAGGTGTATGAAATCGAGGCCGCGCAAATCCCGCACGAGCAGGAGCGGTTCAAGGCGGCGCTGGAAATGACCAAACGGCAGTTGCAGGAACTTCAGCGCCGGCTGGAATCCCTCGCCGGCAGCGAACCGGGGGATATTTTCGAGGCCCACATCATGCTGCTGGAGGACCCGGCGGTCGTGAAACGCGTGCTCGGCGCGATCGAATCCCGCCTCCAAAACGCCGAGTACGTTTTCTACGCGGTGATGCAAACCTATCTGGAGGCGATGCGCCGGGTTCCGGATGCCTACCTGCGGGAACGCACTGCCGATATCGAGGATGTGTCTCAACGCGTGCTCCGCGCGTTCCGCAACGACGCCGAACCGCGCCACCTTCCGCCGGATGGCTCGCACATCCTGATGGCCTACGATCTCAGCCCGTCCGACACCGTGGGCATGGACCGCCGGCAGATCCTCGGTTTCGTCACCGAGCAGGGCAGCATCAACTCGCATACGGCCATCATCGCCCGCGCCTTCGGTATCCCGGCCGTCGTCGGCCTCAACGCTTCGATCATCGATGTCACGACCCTTTCCTCGGTCATTCTGGACGGTTACGCGGGGAAACTGATCATCCATCCCACGCAGGCCACGCTGGATCGCTACGTGACGCTCGCCAGGGAAAAGAAAATCGTCCAAAACCGCGTGGACGCCCACCGCGGCGCGGCCACCGAAACCACCGACGGCCAGCACGTCACGGTTTCCGCCAACATGGAGTTGTTGGACGAACTGGACCTGGTCGTCAACTGCGGCGCCAAGGGCATCGGACTCTATCGGACCGAGTTTCTCCTGCTCAACGGTGCGGAAATTCCCGACGAAAACGCGCAGGCGGAGGCCTACGGCAGGATTGTTAGAGCGCTCGCGCCGCACCGCGTCATCATCCGCACGCTCGACGCCGGCGGCGACAAGCTGCCGGTCGAGCCACTAACTGAACCGGAGCCCAATCCGTTTCTCGGCTGGCGCGGGATCCGCGTATCGCTGTCCCGCCCGGCGATGTTCCGCGACCAGATCCGCGCGATCCTCCGCGCCAGCGCCCTCGGCCAGGTGGCGGTGATGTTTCCGCTGGTGTCCGGCATTTCCGAGGTCGAACGCGCGCGCGACATGATCGCCCGCTGCATGGACGAACTCGACGCCGAAGGCGTTGCATTCGACCGCGGGATCCCGGTGGGCATCATGGTCGAGGTGCCGTCCGCCGCCGTGTGTGCGGACATACTGGCCTCCAAGGTCGATTTCTTCTCTATCGGAACCAACGACCTGATCCAATACACCGTCGCCGCCGACCGGGTGAACCCGCATGTGGCCGAGCTCTACCGGCCCACCCATCCGGCGGTGATCCGCCTCATCAAACGGACCATCGACGCCGGGCGCGACCATGGCATCTGGACCGGGATTTGCGGGGAAATGGCCGGTGACATCCGCCTCACACCGCTGTTGATCGGCATGGGTGCCACCGAGCTTTCCGTGGGACCCCAACAGGTCCCGCGCGTCGGCGAGGCGATCCGTTCGGTGAGCCACGCCGAGTGTGCCGCCATGGCGGACGAGGCGATGCGGCAGACGCGCAGTTATGATATTCTCAACAGCTCCATCGAGATCGCGCGCCGGAGCTACGGGTTTTTGCTGGATTGAGCCGCCGTTATGAAATCGAATGCGATCCCCGGGGTTGTCGTGGTGCTGTTCGGGTTGTTTTTCCTGCTGCCCGGACTGCTGCTGAGCGGTTGGTATTTCCACGGCTACACGCGGTGGATCGACGCGATGCGGTGGGACGAGATGCCGTGCAGGATCGAGTCGGCCGAGCTGAAGGCCAGCCGCGGCAGCAAATCGACGACCTACAAGGTGGAGGCAGTCTATCACTATCAATACAAGGGAACGCTCCACCGCGGCGACCGGGTGGATTTTTCCACCGGCAGCGACAACGTCGGCGACCACCACCGCCGGGTATATCGCGAGATTTCGTCCCACATTGCCGGTCCGCCGGAAAACGGGGTGGCCGAATCGCGTTCTCCGGGACCGGTGTTCCGTTGTTATGTGAATCCGAAAAATCCCGAGGACGCCGTGTTATATCGTGACCTGCGTTGGGAAATGCAGGCCTTTCTCGCGGTTTTCGCCCTGACGTTTCCCGCGGTTGGCGCTGGCGTGGTGGTCGCGGGGATCGTTTCGGCGCGCTCCCGGAGGCGCGAAGACGCGTTGCGGAACCAATTTCCCGGCGAACCCTGGCGCTGGCGCCCGGATTGGGTCGGCGCGGCGATCACCGAGTCATCCGGAAAATGGCGCATGGCTCTCCACGCATACACCCTGTGGTCGGGTGCGGTGATATTCCCGCTGATCGCCGCCGCGATCATGGGGGGCGCGTTCACCCACGGCGCGGCGGCATGGCTGCTGCTGATCTTTCCCGCAATCTGGCTGATTCCGGCGATGCTTTCAGTTAGAAGAATGCGCCAGCGCGCGGCGATCGGAAATGCCCGGCTCGAGCTGAAACGCCACCCGATTCCGCCCGGCGGGACGCTCGAAGGAGAGATCGTTCTCGGCAAGATGGTTAGGGCGCTGTCCGGTGCCGGAATTTCGTTGGCCTGCGAACGCAAAACCACGGTGCGCCAGGGCAACAAGTCGTCGGTTAGCACCGACACCGTGTGGTCGTGCGACGAAGCGGTTGGCGCCGAGTTGATCGCCGGCGACGTGGCGGGAACGCGGATACCGGTGCGCGTGGTCATCCCCCGCGACGTGCCGGTCACCGGCCCCGAGGAAAACCGCGGCGATTCGGAAATCGGTTGGAAACTGCGGCTGAAAATCCCCGGCACGGCGGTGGACGCCAGCTTTGACATTCCGGTATTCCTGGATCCCAACGCGCCCTTGGTTTCTCACGCTCCGGAGGCGGAGGCACCCTCCATGGCGGCCGCGTCCATTGAGGACCTGCCCGACCTGCTCGCGCGGCAGCGGTTGGTGTTGGAAACCGACGACCGCGGCCTTCCGGTCACCCTGCGCTGCCCGCCGCTGCGCCAGTTGGGCATGCTGGCGTTTCTGCTGGTTTTCAACCTGATCTGGACCGCCGTGGCGGTGGTGCTGTGGGTTCAGAACGCTCCGTGGATGTTCAAACTCATCTGGCCTCTCAGCGCGGCCGGTCTGTGGGTGCTGATCGTTTGGAATGCCCTCCTCAGCCGCACCCTAACCCTCGACGATGCCGGCCTGCGCGTCCTCAACCGCCTCGGTCCCGCCCAGTGGCAGCTCGAACTCGGCCGCGACCAGATCACCGGCTTCGCCTGCGACTCCAACATGCAAAGCAACAACCGCTCGATCTACCGCGTCCGCGCCGAATCCGTCTTCGGCCGCAAACACACCCTCGTCGGCGGCATTTCCCACCTCCCCACCGCCGAAGCCCTAACTGCGGCACTGGAGAAGTGGAGGAAGGGGAGATGACTCTCACCGTGCCTCCTACACATGGGGTCGCATGGTAACATTTTCCGGGTCCGGAGTTTAACCCGGCGCAAGCCGAAGGCCCAAAAATGTTACCATGCGAGGACTGACCCCATGTTTCAGGCGGGGGTGGATTTGTGGGTGGTTTTCTCGTCGCGCCAACTGCCGATGAAGAGGAGGACGGCCGCGATGCAGATACAGGAGTCGGCGACGTTGAAGGCCGGCCACCAGCCGCCGCTGGAAGGAACGATCCTGTCGTAGAACGGTAGTTTCACGAGGAGGAAATCCACGACATAGCCGGCCGAGAGGCGGCTCCAGAACGGTTCGCCGGCGCGTTCGGCGAGGAGAAACCCCTGGATCAGCCGGTCGGTGAGGTTGCCGAAGATGCCGCACAGCAGCAGGGCCACGGCGATTTTTGATAGAATATGTTGGAAAGCGCCCTTGATCCAGAACCAGCGGATCATGCTGAGCGCCACGAGCGGCACAAACAGAAACACGATGGGAGCCCATGCGGTGCCATTGCCCATCCCGAACGCCACGCCCTGGTTGTGGATGCGTGTCAGATGGAAAACATTGTTAATCACGGGGAAATCGTGAATCCCCTCCGACCACGGTGGGGGAAATCTCCGGATCGTCCAGAATTTGGTGATCTGGTCGATGATGTAGAGCGGTAGGGTGATGGAGAGGATGAGGCGGAGCATAGCTGGCGAAGGCAGATCCGTCCGATCGGACGGATCGGACGAATCATGAAACAACCTCCGCGCACCGATCACACAGTCCGTTGGCACCGGCCGGTTCGTGGCGGCGGCAGCGGGGGCAGAGCGGGTGGTCCGTTTTGCGGGCGGTGGCGGACAGCGCGTGGCCGGTTGTGGCGGTTAGGCCGGCGATGATGAAGAACTCGGTGGCGAAGTCGCGGTCGTCGAGGAGCGGGAGGAGTTCCGCGTCGATTTCCGGCACGATGAGGTCCACTTCCGCCTCGTTGTTGCGGGTGAATTCCTTGGCTTGGATGCAGCCCTCGATGGCGGTTTGGATTGCGTATTTGATCTCGAAAAGGCGGGCCGCCTGTTTGCTAACCACGCCGGGCGCGAAGGCCGGATCGGGAACGGGGAAGTCCTGCTCGTGGACCGATCCGGTGGTGAAGGGCGCGTGTTCCCATGCCTCGTCGGCCGTGAAGGCGAGGATTGGAGCGAGCAGTTTGGACAGGCTGTTGAAAATCGCGTGCATGGCGTGCTGTGACGCCAAGCGGCGCGGCGAGTCGGCGGCGTCGCAATACATCCGATCTTTCGTGGCGTCGATGTACACCGCGGATAGATCGTGGGTGCAGAAGTTGTTGAGGGCATTGAACACCTTGCGGAATTCGTAGGTTTCGTAGCCCTTGATGCACTCCGTTTCGGTCTCGTGCAGGCGTTCGAGGATCCAGCGGTCGAGGAACGGGTATTGGTCCGCGGCCGGAGCTCTGTTGGGATCGAATCCATCGAGATTTCCCAACAGAATCCGCAGCGTGTTGCGCAGGCGGCGATAGGGTTCGGCCACTTGTTTGAACAGGTCCTCGCCAAAGGGCACCTCGTTCTGCCAATCCACGCTTGAAACCCAGAGCCGCACGATGTCGGCGCCGTATTTGTTATAAAAATGGGCGGCGTCGATCGGTTTTCCGGCCTTCTCGGCTTCGGATTTGGAGAGTTTTTTCTTATCCTTGTCCACTACGAAGCCGTGGGTCATCACGGTCTTGTAGGGTGCCTTTCCGCGGTAGGCCGCGCTGAGCATGAGCGAGCTTTGGAACCAGCCGCGGTGCTGGTCGGTGGCTTCCAGATAGAGATCGCAGGGCGCGTGAAGTTCCGGATGGGCGTCGAGTACGGAAACGTGGGAGCAACCGGAGTCGATCCACACGTCGAGTGTGTCCCGGCATTTTTTCACGCCTTCCGGCAGGCCGAGTTTCGCGGCGAGTTCGGCGTCGGATAGCTCGAACCAGATGTTGGTGCCGTGGGTTTCGACAAGGTTGGCGACTTTGTTAGCGAGTTCTTCGGATAGGATCGCCTTGCCGGATTCATCGAAGAACACCGGCAGTGGAACACCCCAGGTGCGCTGGCGGGAGATGCACCAGTCCGGGCGGGCTTCGACGGTGCCGTGGATGCGGTTGCGGCCCCACGCGGGCAGCCATTGGACCTGGTCGATCTCGTGCAGCGCCAGGCCTCGGAGGTTTTCCAGTGAAATGAAGAACTGTTCGACCGCTCGGAAGATGATCGGGGTTTTGGAGCGCCAGCAATGCGGATAGGAATGGCGGTAGGTCTCGCGGGCTAGCAGTTTTCCGCGCTCGGCGAGGATCTCGATGATTCGTTCGTTGGATTTGAAAACGTGGACGCCGGTGAGTTCGTCGAGTCCGACCTCGGCGGTGAACTTGCCGTCGTCATCGACCGGGGAAAGCACACCGAGGCCGTTCTGCTGGCCGGCCACGTAGTCGTCCGCGCCGTGTCCGGGTGCGATGTGGACCGCGCCGGTGCCGGTGTCGGTGGTGACGAAGTTGGCGAGGATAAGTTTCGACTCGCGGTCGAGGAACGGATGGAGGGCGGACAAGCCTTCGAGATCGCGGCCTTTCAGTTCAGCCGTGGTCTCGGTTAGGGCAAGGCCTGAGGCCGCGCAAAACGCCTCCACGAGTTCGCGGACGATGACATAGGTTCCCGATTTTTCGGCACCCTGGTATTTTCCGACAACGTAGGTGAACTCCGGATGGACGGCGATGCCGAGGTTTGCCGGAAGCGTCCACGGGGTGGTGGTCCAGATGACCATGGAGGCGCCGAGCAACGGCGACGCGGACTGAAGTCCGCGCTCCATGAGGGGGAACTCCACGAAGATGGCCGGGCTTTCCTTGTCCTGGTATTCCACTTCGGCTTCGGCGAGTGCGGTTTTTGCGCCGTAGGACCACTGGACCGGCTTTTTGGATTGATAGATCGCGCCGCTGGCCACGAGTTTGGCGAACACCCGGAGGATGCCCGCCTCGTAGGCCGGATTCATGGTTAGATAGGGTTTGTACCAATCGCCGAACACCCCGAGACGGCGGAACGAGTTGCGCTGGATGTCGATGAAACGGTTGGCAAACTCGGTACAGCGGCGGCGGATCTCGCCGGGTTCGAGTCCGGCGGCTTCCTTGACCACCTTGAACTCGATCGGCAGTCCGTGGCAGTCCCAACCGGGGATGAATGGCGCGGTGAAGCCGGCCATGGTTTTGCTTTTCACCACCAGATCCTTGAGCAGCTTGTTGAGCGCGGTGCCCATGTGAACATCGCCGTTGGCAAAAGGCGGGCCGTCGTGAAGGATGAATTCGGGGGCTTTTTGCGCACGGCGGCGGGCGATAATCCGCTGATACAGGCCATCGGCTTCCCAGCGATCGAGCCGCTTGGGTTCGTTCTCGACCAGGTCACCCCGCATTGGGAAGGTGGTCTGGGGCAGGGACAGGCTGTCTTTGTAGGATTGGGCGGATTCGCTCATGACGGGGCGCGGACCGTAGCAGCCTCCGGGGGAGGGGTCAACCACGGGATTGCGGGCAAAACGCGACAGTCGGGTGGCACTTCGCCCCGTCTCGGATTCACCGGGCCGGCCGCATGGTCCACATCCGGCTTGACCTAGGGGTGTTCGGCACCACGATTGGCCCGGATTAACCGGTCTATCCCGATGCCATGAAACTTGCCACCCTTCCGCTGATGTTCCCGCTTGTATCGATTTGCTTCGCAGCCGATCCGATTCCAATTGATCGAAATCCATCCGTGTTAGTGACTGGGAACAATGAACCAGCTGCCAAGGGAAAATTCGAACCCACCTGGAAATCGTTGGAACAATACGAGACGCCCGAATGGTTCCGCGACGCGAAATTCGGCATCTGGGCACACTGGGGGCCGCAATGTCAGCCGGAGGCGGGTGATTGGTATGCGCGCCACATGTATCTCGATGGCGAGTGGCAGAACAAGTTCCACAATGAGCGGTTCGGGCATCCGTCGAAGTTCGGCTTCAAGGATGTGATCCGCTCGTGGAAGGCTGAAAAGTGGGATCCGGAGCGGCTGGTGGCCCTCTACAAACGCACCGGCGCGAAATACTTCTTTGCCATGGCCAACCACCATGACAATCTGGACATGTGGGACAGCCGCCACCAACCCTGGAACTCGGTTAGGGTGGGTCCGAAAAAAGACATCATCGGCGGCTGGGCCAAGGCCGCCCGGAAGCAGGGACTGCCCTTTGGAGTGAGCGTGCACGCCGCCCATGCTTGGTCGTGGTATGAACCGGCCCAGGGATCTGACAAGGCTGGCGTTGCCAATGATGGCAAACTCACCAAGGCCGATGGCAAAGACACCTGGTGGGACGGGCTCGATCCGCAGGATCTCTACGCTCAGAACCACCCGCCGAGCCCGGACTTCATGAACCCGGGTCTGATCCACTCGCGGTGGAACTGGGGCAACGGAGTCACCCCTCCCGATGGCGCATACTGCCAGAAATTCTATGACCGGACCGCCGATCTGATCACCCGCTATCAACCGGACCTGATCTACTTCGACGACACCGCCCTGCCGCTTTGGCCGGTTAGTGACGCGGGTCTGAAAATCGCCGCCCATTTCTATAACTCGAACCTCAAACGCAGCGGCGGCAAGCGGAACGGCGTGCTGTTTGGCAAGATCCTCAACGACGACCAACTCAAGTGCCTGACCTGGGACATCGAACGCGGAGTTCCCAACAAATCGCTGCCCTATCCATGGCAGACCGACACCTGCATCGGGGGCTGGCACTATGACCGTGGCATTTATGATCGCGGCCACTACAAGAGCGCCAAAGCGGTGATCCACATGCTCGCCGATATTGTCAGCAAGAACGGCAACCTGCTGCTCAACGTTCCGGTCCGGGGCGACGGTTCGATCGATGAAAAGGAAGTTCGGGTTCTGGAGGGCATCGCCGCATGGATGAAGGTGAACGGCGAGGGCATCTTCGCCACGCGCCCGTGGAAAGTCTTCGGCGAAGGCCCGGCGAGCGCCGGCGCGGAGCTGTCCGCGCAGGGGTTCAACGAGGGCAAAGGCAAGCCGTTCACCGCCGAGGATGTGCGCTACACCGTTTCCAAGGACGGGAGAACGATCTATGCGATCGTGATGGGTGTTCCTGACAAAGCGCTGCGTCTAACCGAGCTTGGCCGGTCTTCCGGTTCCATTGTGCGTTCGATCGGCCTCTTGGGCGGAGGGGCATCGGTCACTTGGAAGCAGGAGGACGATGCGGTGGTCATTCAGGCACCCGCATTGAAACCCGTCGCGCCGGAAGCGATCGTATTCCGGATTTCGATCTGAGGGACAGGCTGTTAGCGACGCTCCATCCACAGCATCGCGAGCTTTCCTGCTCCGAACGACAGAAGGATGTTTCCCGCACACGCCGGGAAGACAAACAGAATGACCATGATGATCTCCCTGATCGGCCGATCGCAAAGCCAAACCACCACAATGGCCATTGGCATAAGGATGCCCCCCATCGCCAAAAATTGGTAGGAATTGGGGTGGGAGAAACAGAAAGCCAACCAAGCGGCTCCCGCTGACTGGAAAGGCATGGTAAGGAAAAAATCTTTCCGGAAACGCGGATCCATGGAGGGGATACCTCGCTCACCTCAACCCCACCGGACGGTCGAGGATCTCCTTGAGGACGAAAGCCCGCCGGATTTCGCGGGGGTTGCGGAGGCGGCGGTGGAGGACGCCATGATGGGCCGGGGCGGGGCGGTGGGCGGTTGGAGCGGTCGCGGAGGACGGCTCCGGAGCGGCGGTCGCGCTTGCCTCGCGGAGTGCCCGGATGCGCTCCTCGAGCTGGCGCTGGCGGGCGAGTTCGGCATCGGTGTTGGTCGTTGTGGAGATTGCAACTGATGCCATCCCCCGCAGCGGCGGCGGTGGGGCCGGAGGCGGGGCCTGCCTAAGCGGCGGTGGGCCCGCGGGCGCCTGCGTTGTTCTAACCAACGGTGGTGGCGTGTAGGGCTTGCGGCGCGGCGGAGTGGGATCCGCCTGGCCGTCGGGTGCGTAGATTTCCCGCATCGTCGGTCCCGACTGCTGCTTCCTGGTTTTCGCCGCATCGAGGATTTTTTGCAGCAGGGCGATGCCCACGATCACCACGAAGATGATCGCGCGCAGATGTTCCTCAATGAACTCGGGCATGGATGTTGGATGTTGGAAAGGGATCAGGCGCCGTCACCTTTGGCGATGCTGCCGCGCATCTGGGTGTCCGACTTGATGTTCTCCATCCGATAGTAGTCCATCACTCCGAGGTTGCCGCTGCGGAACGCATCGGCGAGCGCGAGCGGCACCTGAGCCTCGGCCTCGACCACCTTGGCCCGCATTTCGGAAACCCGCGCGATCATTTCCTGCTCGAGCGCGACAGCCGCCGCGCGGCGGATTTCGGCCTGGGCCTGGGCCATGTTCTTGTTCGCCTCGGCCTGGGCCACCTGCAACTGCGCGCCGACGTTTTCACCGACGTCCACGTCGGCGATGTCGATGGATAGAATTTCGAATGCGGTGCCGACATCAAGGCCGCGGTGCAGCACGACTTTGGAGATGCTGTCCGGGCTTTCCAGCACCGACTTGTAGGATTCCGCGGAGCCGATGGTGGTGACGATGCCCTCGCCGACGCGGGCGATGATGGTTTCCTCTTTCGCGCCGCCGACGAAGCGGTCGAGGTTGGTGCGGACGGTGACGCGGGCGCGGACTTTCACCTGGATGCCGTCCTTGGCCACGCCGTCGATGGTGGTGCGGCCGGATGCGGGATTCGGGCAGTCGATGACCTTCGGGTCCACCGAGGTGCGGACCGCTTCGACCACACTCTTGCCGGAGCCCTTGGTGGCGAGGTCGATGGCGCAGGCGCGGTTCCAATCCAGTTCGATGCCCGCCTTGCGCGCGGCGATCAGCGCGTGGATGGTGGGCAGCACGTTGCCGCCGGCCAGGAAGTGGGCTTCGATGTCATTGATGGGAATCTCGATGCCCGCCTTTTTCGCGGTGATTCGGGCGTCCACCACGGCACCGTAGGGCACCTGGCGGAGCCGCATCGCGACGAGATCGGTGAAGCCGACGTAGGCGCCGGCCAGCCAGGCGCGGAGCCAGACGTTGAAGAATGCCACGAGAATGCCGAAAACCAGCAGCCCGAGGATGGCGAGGATGATGATGAAGATATAGCCGGGGTTCATGATGCGGATGGGGTCTGGGATACGATCAGGCGGAAATTGTCGGCCCCGATCACCTCGAGGTCCGCGCCGGCCGGGGCCTGTCCCGACTGGCAGAACGCCTCGTAGCGTTGTCCGTCAATCCGGACATAGCCACTGGGCGAAAGCAAGGTTAGAGCGGTGGCGGGTTTTCCGACCAGCGCCTTCGCGCTATCGTCGAGCGCCGCGCTCACGCCGGTCATCTCGGCGGTTAGAAACGCGCGTTTTCCGATCCGGGTGCGGGGCAGGACGCGGAGTTCCAGCCAGAATGCCGTTAGGCCCAGCAGGAGAGCCGCCACCACCGCGAGCAGTCCGCCGCCGACCCCGAAATCCAGAAACGCCATCACACAGCCGCCGAACAGCATCAATCCGCCGATGGCGCCGAGCACGCCTCCCGGCACGAGCACTTCCGCGACGAGCAGCAGGATTCCGACGGCGAATAGCAGGATGATGAGGGTCATGACAGGCGGTTTTCCACAATGAGTCCGAATTCCGAAACGGCGGTGACCGTCACTTTGGCACCGGTTTCCGCGAAGCCCATAGCCATACGGGCCTCGTAGCGCCGACCGTTCAACTCGATCTGGCCGCTGGGGAAAAGCGGTGTCGCGGCGACCGCCTCGCGGCCGATGAGTTCCGAGCCGGTTCGATCAGTGCTGGCGACCAAAGGCTTGCCGGCGACCGGTTCGCCGCCCACCGCGGCCTCAAGCACCAGGCGGTTCCACGGGCCGCCGTTGGGGAGGAAACGCAGCAGCAGCATGAACGCGCCCACCGCGATGCCGACTCCGACAAGCACGTTGATCAGCGGACGCAGGAACACGTCGCCGGATAGAGTCACGGGTTCGTTAGGCCAGAGATCGGCCATCGACCACACCAGCGAACCTAACATCAATGTGAGTCCGCAGACCGCCATGATCGCGGTGCCGGGGAAGAAAAACACCTCCACCACCAGCAGGATCACGCCAAGCACGAAGAAGATCGCCGGTTCATGCCCGGAAAGCCCCGCCGAGTAGTGGCCGAAGAAAACGAGCGCCAGCAATACCCCGCCGGCGATGCCGAAAACGCCGAAGCCCGGGGTTTTGAACTCGATGAACAGGAACAGGATGCCCAGCGACATCAGGATCGGCGCGAGGTTGGTGATGTATTGGGCGAGGTTTTCCGACCAGGAAAGTTCGACACGGGAAACCGTGTAGCCGCCTTTTCCGTGCAGTTTGTCGAGCAAGTCGTCGAGGTTGTCGGCGACCCCGGAGGCCAACAATGGCAGGGGCGGGTCGCCGTAGGTCTTGGTCGCCTCGCCGGAGGTTAGGGTCAGCACCTTCTCGCCCTTCGGCTTGATCACCGTGTCGCCGATCTTCAGCTCGTATTCGCTGTCGATCATCGCGGAAACCACTTGGGCGCGGTACCCCTTGTCGGCGGTTAGGGCGCGGATCCGGGCCATCAGGAAACTGATCAGCTTGCCTTTCATGGACGGCTCCAGGTCGCTACCGTCCGGATTGACCGGCGTGGCCGCACCCATCACACCGGCCGGCGCGAAATAGATCTCATCGGTCCCGGACGCGATGAGCGCGCCTGCCGACATCGCTTCGTCGTGGACGAAGGTCACGGTCTTTCCCGGGAATTTCTCCAGCGCCTCGAGGATTTCAAAGGTGACGTCCACCCTGCCGCCCGGCGTTTTCATGTCGATCACCACGGTGTCGGCTTTCTGATGGATCGCCTCCTTGAGGCCACGCCGGACGACGTAGAGGATCGGTTGGTCGATTCCCTCGCGAATCGGGATGACCACCACTTTCGCGTGCTTGGCGGGCGGGGCGGGGGCTTCGGGAGCGGCGGGCGCGGGCCGGGTCTCCTGCGCGAGGCAGGCCGGAGCCAGCAGCACGGCAAGCGCGAGCATCCGCAGTTGTTTCAACCAATCCTTCACGCCGGGATTCTTCGATGTTTATCCGGCTGGAAGCAAGTCCAAAAATCCTTCGGGTTTCCACTCGTGGGGGCGGGCATCCCCAAAAGCCGAGGAAAGCGACCCTTTCACGCGGCGGTCATTTGGAAGGCAAGCCGTCCGAGGCGGCATGCTGCGGCGGTTGGTGGAAATCGCGAAGGAGGGGGGCGGAGACGGATTGCCCGGGGAAAGATGCCGTTAGGCCGGGTTTCAGAACCTGTATTCAAGCCCCAACAATAAGCCGTGGCTGGTGACATCGTAGTTGAAGCCGCCATCGGTGTAGTCGATTCCCAAGGCGCGGTAGCCGATCGCCGCGGAAGCGTTCTCGCTGATGCGGTAGCCGATCGCGGCCATGGCCTGCCAGGTCAACTTGGATGAGACGTCGAAGCCGCCGACATCAGCCACGGCGCGGACGAAAAACCGATCGGTAAGATCGTGGTGGAAGCGGATGCCCAGAATCGGATCCACCCATGACTCATCGGCGGAGGTGGCGAGGGCCGGACCCATTGTGGGTTGTACATTCAGGTCGGATTCGATCCAGTTGGCGCGGACTCCTCCGTAGCAATCGAGACGGGTCGTTTCGGTTTCGACCAGTCGGTAGAATACGGCGAAGTTTCCGATGAACTGCTCCATTTCGGTGTCAAAGCGGGCCACGGGGGTTGTATTCGAAGGGCTCAGTTTCGCATAGAAAAGATCGGTCATGAAGCTCCAGCGGCCCTTGCCGACTTCGACGAGCCCCATGAAGCTGAAATCGAGATTGTCAAAGATGTCGGTGAACTTCACATCGACGGGAGCGGTGGTGCCTTTGACGGTCATATCGCCGTCAAGGCGGGTGGTCCAGATGTACATGGAGGTGCTGATCCTCCAACCGGAGTCCGTGGTGGTGGTGAGTTGGGGTTCGTCAAGTGACGGTACGGTGGTGCCTGCCAGAGCCGGAATGGCAGCAAGCAGGAAAGCGGTTGCGATGGTGGTTCTGGTTTTCATGTTTGGAGGTGGTGGATGGTGGATAGGGTATTAGGCGGGCGCCGACTTCTGCTGCCGGTGTTGCTGTTCCAGTTGCCGTCGGCATCTTTCTTGTCAACATTGCCGTTGCGGGCGACATAGAAGTCAGAACCTCAGGACGGAACGGAGCCCGGGAAGGACGACTGTGTCATTTCCCAGAGAAGGATTGATCACCTGCAGGTCCAAGCCCACGGTGAAGAACGGTGTCACCGCGAAGTTGTAAAAAATTTCCACCCCCTGTTCGTCTCTGACTTTCAGACCGGGCGAAAGGGAATCCTGCAAATCCCGGCTCGGGGCATCATAATAATAAGCGATTCCCCAGTTGTCCCGGCTCCGGCCCGGAATCAATCCAGTGCCGCCTATGCCCACGAGGGCCGACCAGTATAGCCGACTGGGGTTGCCGTCGGAGATGCCGAACTGACCAAAGAGCCCGATGCCCTCCTTGGAATCTTTGTTCGGCTGATACAGATATTGGTCGAACGAATAGGCGAAGTAGTAATTCGTATCCTTGACGTCCGGTGAATTTGGAGGAAACGGTGGAAGGAAGGTGTCGCCGATGTCGTCCAGGTCGGTGCCTGACTCGGTGCTATACAACGCGACAAATCCCTGATGCCCGCTGAGACCACCGATGGTGACGGGGATATCAACGCTCGCGCGGATCGTGACTCCGTTTTCGAAAGGATCTTCGAAACCTGACTTGTTGATCACGCTGTCAGGATCATAGATCCACAGGCCGAAGTTGGCGGGCTCGGTCCGCACACTCAACAAGGCCCCGAAGAGATAGGGCGGGACAAGGCCGCTGGGGGGGGCGGCGAAGGTAAGGTTCCAGAACGAGTCGATGCCGGCGCCGCCCATGAACGGCTTCACGGCTGCGATGTCCATCATGTTGATCTTGCCGACCAACAGGGTAACCGACTTGCTGAAGTGCTGCGTAAAATAAACGCTCGACAGGTCAAAGGCATCAGAGCCCTCCATTCCTGGAAAAATGAGCGCCGTATTGGGCGGGACCAATGTGCCCCCGGATCCGTTGATGGTCTCACCGTAATTGTACTCGGCGTGGACGGTCAGCGATAAGCCCTTCCAAAAGCCCAGCTTGCTGAGGTCGGCATTGAGCATGAGGTCAACCTTGCCGCCATATTCAAAATCGTGATCGCCGTCGCCGGCAGCCAGCCCCTGATAGAACTGGGTGAGCCGAGGGGCGAGTGTGATGCCACATTCCTCTTTCAACGAAGTCCGGCGGCCGGCCCAATCGCCGGTGAGCGTATCACCGTCCAACCAACTGGCTGCCCGGTTCGCATCAGCATTGACAGTGGCGTCACCGCCTATTTGTGCTTCTCCCGCAGATAACGGACTCATGATGAAGACGGGCAACAGGGCCGCAAGCCGTGCTTCGATCGGCTTCTTCGCGGCTCCGCTCGTAAGGATCCGGCTCGCGAAAATTTCGGAAATGCCGCCAAGGGTCGAGGGTTTTCCGGCTGTTGTCTTTGCCTTTTTCATACGGATTTTGTTAGTTGGTTTTGTTTCGTTTCGATTCTCTGAAAGCGCTGCTGGCTAGGAGAGGTTTCATGATCATCGCTATTTTTGAGGTGCTGCCTTCGCCTTGAAGGGGCCGTCATCGGTCTGGATCACGCCGTTCTCCGCCACATATTTGTCCCACAGCGCGAGCAGTGCTTTCGTCTTCCCAGGCTCCTGTTTCGCGAGGTTCTTGGTCTCGCCGGGATCGTCTTTGAGGTTGAAAAGCTCCCACTCGCCACTGCCGCCGGCGGTCTTGAGAATGAAGCTGAGTTTCCAGTCGCCTTGGCGGATCATGCGGTTGCCGAAAAGCTCTTCGCCGATCCAGTCCTTTTCGGTGCGCACCGATTCGGTCTGGCCGGTGAGCAGCGGAGTGAGCGACTTGCCGCGCAGAGGGGCGAGTTTCCTGTCGGTTTCCGACGGATGCTTCGCGCCGGCGAGTTCGAGGAACGTGGGCACGAGATCGGTCGCGTGCATGACGGCGCGGTTGATGGCTCCAGCGTTTTTCACACCGGCTCCGGCGATGACCATAGGTGAACGAATGCCGCCTTCGGTCGTCCAGGCCTTGTAGAAGCGGAATGGCGTTGAGCCGACCTGCGCCCAGGCGGTGCCGTAGTCCGTCGCCGAGCCCTTGCGGCCCCAGTTTTCGGGGCGGGTGTCGAAGTTCTCGAAAAACCACTTCTTGGCCTCCGCGCTGAACACGTTCTCGACCAGCGCGCCCAACTCCACGGGTTCCGCGCCGTTGTCCGAGAGGAAAACGATCAGCGTGTTCTCATACTGGCCCGTTTGTTTGAGGTGATCGATCAGACGCCCGATGTGATAATCCATGTTCGCCAGCATCGCGGCATAGACCTCCATCCGGCGGGCGGAAAGTCTTTTCTGCTCGGGGGTGAGCGTGTCCCATGCGGGAACGCTGGGCACGCGCGGCGAGAGCGTCGTGTCCTTGCCGACGATGCCCAGTTCCTTCATGCGCGCGAGGCGCTCCGCCCGGATGGCATCGTAGCCCTTGTCATAGACGCCCTTGTATTTGTCCAACCAATCATCCGGCGCGGCAAAGGGTGAATGCACCGCCTGGAAGCTCAGGTAGGCGAAGAACGGCTTGCCGTCCGCCTTGTGCTCCTCGTTGCTCTTGATGATGAAGTCGGTGTAGGCCTCCGAGGAAAAGTGGTCGTCGGGCAACTTGTCGAGTTTCTTGCCGTTGAGGGTGAAGGTGAGTTTCGGGTGGTCCGGGTTCGGATAGGTCATGTCGCTCCAGTTGCTGCCGCCGCCTTGCAGCAGGGTGAAATCCCGCTCGAAGCCCATGCCCGCCGGCCACTGTGACGGTTCGTAGCCCATGTGGGATTTGCCCGCCCAGTAGGTGTGATAGCCCGCCTCTTTCAGGACTTTCGCCACCGGCACGACGCGGCTGTTCAGATAGCCCTCATAGCCGGGTTGCCCCTTCTGTTTCGGCCCGGCGAACTCATCCATGTTGCCCAAGCCCGCCACATGGTGATCGCAGCCGCTGAGCAGCATCGAGCGCGTGGGCGAGCAGGTCGGGGCGACGTAGAAATTCGTCGCGCGGATGCCGCCCTTGGCGAGCGCGTCGATGTGCGGCGTCCGGACTTCGCCGCCGAAGCAGGTGAGGTCGGAGTAGCCCATGTCATCGGCGATGATGAGCAGGATGTTGGGTTTTGGTGGCGGGGCGTCCGCCGCGAGGCAGGGTGCCGGAGCGACGGATGCCAACGAACAGGCGACAAGGATTGAGCGGACGCTTTTTATAGGAGATGCACACGTTTTCATCGGAATCGCGGGTTGGGTGTCTTCGGTGCCTTGCGGGAACCGGCCCTAGGCTAAGCCGGCACAGCGCCGGGTCAATGCCAAATGCCATCCCGTTTGCGAAAAGAAACACCGGTATTTCGATCCGGGCTTGAATGGCGTGACAAACAACCCGCTTGTCTTGACTGACCGGAAAGGGCCTCTTAGCATCGGCGGCGAATGGACCGTAGCTCAAGAGCGACCAAAACCGATCTTCCGTCGTTTATCCCGATGATTCCGCTTGCCGCGGGATTGTTGGCGTTAGGGCTTGCCGGATGCGGGGAGAAAGCCGCCGGGCCGAAGGCGTCCGTTCCCGCCCCGGCGCGGGCGGGCGGGGATTGGGTTCCCGGTTGGCCGATGACCCGCGGTGGCGGCGGACTAACGGGACGGGTGGCCGGACCCGCGCCGCGGATGCCGTCGGTGGAGTGGACTTTCGCGAATGGCAGTCCGGTCACCTCGGAAGCTGCGGTCGGCGAGGGACTGATCGTGTTTGGCGACGGGGACGGATCGATCAACGCGGTGGAAACCGCGGGCCGGAAACGGCGCTGGCAGGTCAAGACCGGGGATACCGTGGAAGCCGCGCCCGCGATCATCGGCGGCAAGGTCTTCGCGGGCTCCAACGATGGCGTGTTCCGGGCGCTGGACGCGCGGACCGGTGAAGTGGCGTGGTCGATGGAGGGCGGTGAGAAATTTCCGACCGGCGCCGTTCTAACGGAGAGAAACGGCGAGCCGGTGCTGCTGGTGAATGGCTATGACGGGATCGCGCGCTGCCTGCGGCCGGCCGATGGCAAGGAAATCTGGCGGCGCGAGACCGGCGACTACGTGAACGGTTCGCCGGTTTTGTTGGACGGCGGATGGACCGCTTTCGGCGGGTGCGACGCGAAGCTGCACATCCTGCGCGTGGCGGATGGAACGGCCGGCGAATCGCTCAAGTCCGACGCCCAAATCATCCGCACGATGGCAGCTTGGGACGATACACTTTACGGAGTGAACTATGCGAACCAACTGTTCGCCGCCGCGAGGGATGGTGAACGTCCGGTGTGGATCTACGAGGCGGAGGACACCCAGTTTCTAACATCGCCGGCGGCGGATGAAAAACTTGTTTACGCGGGCTGCCGCGACAAGTGCCTTCACGCGGTGGACCGCCTGACCGGCAAACCGGTGTGGAAATTCAGGACCGGCGGCCGGGTTTCAGGGGCTCCGCTGGTGTTCGACGATGCGGTGGTGTTCGGCTCGGCGGATGGCAGGCTCTACGCGGTGGCCAAGGAGGACGGCGCGGAGATTTGGAAGCTGGAGCTGGGGGGAAAGATCGAACTGCCCCCGGCGTTTGCGGGCGGCCGGCTGATCGTGGGCGGCGGGGAAGGGACCTTGTTTGTCGTGCGCGGGGGAGGGACGCCGTGAAATTCGTTTTTCTAACTCCAGGAACCGGCGATTGGCACTGCGGAGCCTGCATGCGCGACAACGCGCTCGCGAAATCGCTGCTGGCCGCGGGTCATGGGGTGTCCCTGCTGCCGATGTACCTGCCATTGTATCTGGACGAGCCCGCATGCGGTGGGGAGGATGCCGCGCCGGTTTTTTTCGGTGGCGTCACGGTCTATCTGCGGCAGCGTTTCGGATGGTTCCGGCATGCTCCGGCGTGGCTGACCCGGTGGCTGGATAGACCGGATTTGCTGCGGCGTGTCGCCAAGCGGGCGGCGATGACCGCGCCGTCATCGCATGGCGAAATGACGGTCGCCATGCTGCGGATGGAGCATGCGAGGTTGGACCGGGAAATGGACCAGTTGGTCGCATGGCTGAAATCCGATCCGCCCGATGTGCTTTGTCTATCCACCGTGCTCCAGGCCGGGATGATCCGGATGCTGAAACAACGGCTTCCCGGTGTGAAGATCCTCGCTTCGTTCCAAGGCGAGGATTCGTTTCTCGACGGATTGCCGGAGCCGTTTTGCGGCGAGGCATGGAGTGAGTTGGCGGTCCGCGCGCGGGAGGCCGACGCGTTGGTGGCGCCCAGCGCGTTTTACGCCGGACTGATGGAAGATCGGCTGGGATTGCCGCGCGAAACCGTCCGGGTGCTGCCTAACGGGATTGATCTGGCCGGATATCGAGACCATGCGCCGCAATCGCCGCCGGTGATCGGCTATCTGGCGCGGATGTGCCGGGAGAAAGGTCTGGAGCCGATGGTGGACGCGTTCATTCACCTGCGCCGCGAACTGGGCCACCCGGATGCCCGGCTCCACATCGCGGGCGCGGCCACGGCGGCCGACCAACCCTTGATCGGAAAGATGCGGGAACGGCTCGCGGCTGCCGGATTGTTGGAAAACACGCGCTGGCAGCCGAATCTCAGCCGCGATGAAAAGACCGCCATGCTCGCCGGGCTCAGCTTGTTCTCCGTGCCGGCGGTTTATCCCGAGGCATTCGGCCTTTATGTGGCCGAGGCGCTGGCGGCTGGCGTGCCGGTGGTCCAGCCCGCGGCATCCTCGTTTCCGGAAATGTTGGACGGGATAGGCCGTCTGGTGCCGCCCGGCGATTCTTCCGCGCTTGCCGGGGCGTGGCACAGCCTTTTGCGGCAGCCGGATGAATTGCGGGCGATGGCGGTTCGCAGCCGCCGGGCCGCCGAATCCCGCTTTTCCGTTGAGGTGATGCGCGAGCGGTTCCTCCAATGTTGCCGGTTTTGACCGAACTCACGCCATCTTGCAGGAGAGAGATGTTAACCACTGACTCACTGAGTACCGCTGAAGCCACCGAAATGGAGGTCACAAAAAACATCCGGAACCCGAGTCACCATCCGATGCAGGCTTTCCGGTCAAACAAGACTCAGCGACTTCAGTGGTTCTCAGTGATTCAGTGGTAAACCGGGCTTCCAAACCACCCTGAACTTCGGATTTCGGGCTAGGATGGCCGTATTGGGGCGGTTCCAATTTTTCCGGAAACTTCCACTTTCATCCGGCCGCGATTTCCCTATGATCGCGGCAAATGAGACCACCACCGCTCCGCAATGACCCGTCATCCGGCCAGTTCCGCGACGTCACTCCCCGTTGGCAATTCCGGTTTCGGTTAGGAAATCTGTTGTGGGTTCCGATTGGCATTTTCGTGTTGATCGGCGTCTTCAGCGGATTCTACACCGTGAACCCGGATTCGGTGGCCGTGGTGCAGCGCTTCGGACGGTATGTGGACACCACCCCGCCCGGACTCCATTTCAAATTGCCTTGGGGCATTGATCGTGCGACGATCGTGCCGGTCGGGCGGCAGTTGAAACTGGAATTCGGATTCACCACCCCAGGCGCCACCAACGAATACCAGCACAGCCAGGAACCTGATCTAGAAAGGGATATGGTCACTGGCGATCTCAACGCGGCGGAGGTCGAATGGATCGTGCAATACGGCATTTCCGACCCTAAGGAATTCCTTTTCAATGTCCGCGAACCCGAAGCCACGCTGCGGGATGTGGCCGAAGGGGTGATGTGCGAGGTGATCGGCGACCGGACCGTTGACGAGGTGCTCACTTTCGGCCGCGCGGAGATCGAGACCGACACGCTGGCCCGAATGGAGGCCCTGATGAAATCCTATCACATGGGAATCCGCGTCGAGCAGATCCAGCTCAAGAACGTCCACCCGCCGCGACCGGTGCAATCGTCGTTCGATGAGGTCAACCGCGCCCAACAGGAGCGCGAACAGATGATCAACCAGGCCAACGGCGCCTACAACCAGGTGATTCCGAAGGCCAAGGGACTGGCCGCCCAGCGGGTGAGCGCGGCCGAGGGCTATGCCGTGCAGCGCGTCAACCAGGCGGAGGGCGACGTCGCCCGGTTCCGCGAGCTTCTGGCCGAATACGAGAAAGCGCCGGAAATCACCAAACGCCGCCTCTATCTGGAAACCATGGCCGAGGTGCTGCCCAAGCTGGGGCCCAAGGTCATTCTCGATGAGGATGCGAAACAATTCCTGCCACTGATGAACCTCAACCAAGGAACCATGCCGGCCCCCTCGCGCTGAAATCCAACTTCCTAACACTCATGAAACCGATTCTCAAACTGGTCGCGGTCTTTTTCTCCATCTTCGCGCTGATGGTGATTTCCGGCTCGTTCTACACGGTCAGCGAGACCGAGCAAGTCATTGTCACCCGGTTCGGCAAGCCCGTCGGCGAGCCAATCAATGCCACGCCCGGGAAATTCGAGGCCGGTATTCATTTCAAGATGCCCATGGTCGATACCGTCAACCGGATCGAAAAACGCGTGCTGGAGTGGGATGGCCCCGCCACCGACATGCCGACGCGCGACAAGCTCTACATCTCCGTGGACAATTTCGCCCGCTGGCGGATCGTCGATCCGATGGCCTATCTGGTGAAGCTCCGCGACGAACGTTCGGCGCAATCCCGGCTGGATGACATCATTGGCAGCGAAACGCGCTCGATCATCGCCAACCACGACCTGATCGAAGTGGTGCGCAGCGACAAAAGCCGCAAACCGGTGCGCGACGAGGCGCTCGCGGCCGGGAATTCCAACTACGGCACACTGCCGCCGATCCAATACGGGCGCTCTCTGCTGGACCGCGAGATTCTCGCCGCCGCCCAGCCGCGGGTGAAACCGTGGGGGATCGAGCTGCTGGACATCCGCTTCAAGCGGATCAACTACAAGTCCGGGGTGATCGACAAGATATACGCCCGAATGACCTCCGAGCGCGAACAGATCGCCGACCGCTTCCGCTCCGAAGGCGCCGGCGAGGCGGCCAAGATCATGGGCCGCAAGGAGCGCGATCTGTTGGAGATCGAATCCGGCGCCTACCGCAAGGAGCAGGAAACCATGGGGACGGCGGACGCCACCGCCACCGGCATCTACGCCAAGGCCTACGGCAGCAGCCCGCTGGCCGCGTCGTTCTATCAGTTCACCAAAACCCTCGAAACCTATCGGAAAACCCTCGACCGCACCACCACCACCGTGTTCACGACCGATAGCGAGCTGTTCGGCCTGATGAAGCGGATGGAAACACCCTCCGCTCCTGTCGCACCCTTGCCAACCGTGAGGACTCCCCAGCCGGCTCCGCGCCCCCTGATTGTGCCGCCTGCGCCGGCACCTGCGCCTGTGCCCAACGCGGAAACTCCGACACCTTGATCCATGGGCTGGCTAACACACATGGTCTTGGGCGATCTGGGGCAGAGCATCGATATCAACGACACGATTTATCAGGTGAATGCCCAAGCGGGCATTCAGGCGAGGCAACGGGGTGATATCACATCGCAGGCGATGGAATTGGCGATGCTGAAGGCGCGGACCGAGCGCTTGCACTTGGCCTTGACCGCATTGAGCCGGTTCCTGGTGACCAAGGGTGTGGTGGACGAAGCGGAGTTGAAGGCGTTTCTGGATGAGATTGATCGCGAGGACGGCGAGGCCGACGGCAAGATGCCGTTCGGCGACAAACCGGCCAAGCGCCGGCTGTTGATTCCCGAAGGCCAGGATTGACCGGGTGTGGGCCATGCAGATTCCGGATGGCCCGACATCCGCCCTTCGCCGGAGCCGCGCCACTGTTCCGGTCTAACCAAACGTCCCGGGGTGATGGCCGGATGTTCGTCCCGACGCTCCCCCGGGGACTTCCTCACCCGCCGTCCGGGGACTCCCGCTACGCGTCCCAACGGGACGGATCATACCAGCCCACGGTGCCAACCGTGGGTTAACCACATCCATGAATTCCCCGCGTCCCAACGGGACGCTTCATTGGGGGGGCGGCTTCGCCGCTGTTATTGGTTATTTTGTTATTGGTTATTGGGGGGCATCGCACTTTGAACAATCCACAATCTTCAATCTACCCTAGAGAACTTCGCGTCTTCGCGGTGGATCCGCCAGCAGGGGGGGCGGCTGAATCGCGGTCGGGCGGACTGAAGTCCGCGCTCCGTTAGACGCCGACTGGAGTCGGCGCTCCTTACACTTGATCTCCGATCCACCATCGCGGTGAATCTATCGGCCGCGGCGAGCCTGAAATGCCGGCGCGAGACACGCCGGTCACTCCGCGGTCGGAAGGCCTAGCAGATCCAGCAACCGCTGGAGGTCGTCGTTGCCGTAATACTCGATCTCGATTCGGCCTTTTTTGGGGGAATGCTGGATGGCGACGTGGGTGGCCAGATGGGTGCGCAGGCGGTTGGTGACGGCGCGGATGTGGATGTCCGGCTCGCGGGTTTGGCCGGGTTTCCGGTTTTCATCCGCGGCGGAAGCATCATTGGCCAGGGACTGCACGAGTTTTTCCGTGGCTCGGACGGTTAGCTGGCGGCGGACGACCTGGTCGCAGGCGAGGAGTTGGGTGTCCTGGTCCTTGAGGGATAGAATGACCTTGGCATGGCCGACCGAAAGCGCCTTGCGGGCGACCTGGAGCTGCACATCCGGATGGAGATCCAGCAAGCGCATCGAGTTCGCCACGCTGGCGCGGTTCTTTCCGACGCGGGCGGCGATTTCCTCCTGCTTGAGCGCGTATTCCTTGGCGAGCCGCACGTAGCCCGCGGCTTCTTCCATCGGGTTCAGGTCCTCGCGCTGGATGTTCTCGATCAACGCCATTTCCAACACATCGCGGTCGGAGGCCTCACGCTCGATGACCGGGACGGTTTCGAGTCCCAACTTTTGCGAGGCCCGCCAGCGGCGCTCTCCTGCGATGAGTTCGAGCTTGCCGTCCACCGGCCGCACGATCAGCGGCTGGATGATGCCGTGCTGGCGGATGGACTCCACCAAATCATCCAACGGAGCCTCGAAAAATTGGGTTCGCGGCTGGAGCGGACTGGGCACGACCTGGGCCAGGGGCACATCGCGCACGCGTTTGAGATCCTCCGCCGACACGACACCCTCTGTGGGTGTCGCGACGGTCGAGCGTTTGATGAGGGCTCCGAGTCCCTTGCCGAGTGCTTGTGCTGGTTTGGCCATGACGGGGGAGGCGAGCTTTGCCATGACCAAGGAAAAAATCAACGCGGAATTTCCGGGACTTGACGAAACCCGGCGACGGGAGCATGGATGGGGCGTGCAGACGATCCTTTTCAAACGAGTGCTGGGGTGCTTGCTGGCGGCGGCGGGTTTCGCTTCGGCGCAGGGTGCCGGCGACGCGCCCCTCGCTCCGAACGCGCAGGCCCAGGCGGCAAACGCTCCGCCCCAAGTGGTGGCGTCCGCGGTGGCGGCTGTCGAAAAACTCGGCATGGATGTGACCAAGGGCGACTTCAAGATCGCCATCGACCGCATGAATCCGGAATGGATGGCACGCCTCGCCAAACAGACGCCGGGCGGCAGAGAGGCGATCCAAAAGCAGATCGAAGGCGCGGCAAAGCGCCTCGCACAGGAGGGTGTGAGCATCGTGTCATCGGTACCGATGGGCCAGCCCCGGACCTTCGAAGTGAGCCCCGGAAAACGGTTGGAAAAGGTCAACGGTCAGGATGTGGAGGTGCTGGTGTTCACCAAGTGGATGGTGCTGGTGCCCACTCTGACAAAATACCGGATGCTCCTGAAGGGCGATCCCAAGCCGGTTTTCATCGAAAAAATCGGATTCCAGGTCGCAGTGGCGGACAATGGCAAGGACAACTGGACTTTTATCGATGGCTCGAACCTAACGGTCTCGGCGCTCCGCCGGGTCTATCCGACCTTGCCCAAGGACATGCGGCTGCCGCCGATCGAGGAGCGCCAGGCGAAATGATGGCTCAAACTGATAGCTAACCGACAAGACATGGCATCGAGGAAACCGTTGGACGACGAGAGGGAAACCCACCGCAAGCTGCTCAAATTCTGGAAGCGCGGGCAAAGCGAATACTGCGAGGTCAGAGACTCGGGCATTCACGGGCGAGGGGTCTATGCAACCTGTTTTATACCGAAAGAGACCCCGATCATCGAGTATTTCGGCGAGCGGATCGACAAAAAGGAAAGCGAGCGCCGCGGGGTCCGGCAGCAGGAAAAGGCGAACCAAACCGGCGATGCCGCGGTTTATATTTTCACGCTATCGAAGAATTTCGACATCGATGGCGATTTCCCATGGAACACCGCGCGTCTGATCAACCACTCCTGCAATCCGAATTGCGAGGCGTGGATCGTGGGGCGCAAGATCATGATCCACGCGCTGCGCGATATCCAGTCGGGCGAGGAACTTACGTTCGATTATGGTTTCGATGTGGATTGTTATGAAGACCATCCTTGCCGCTGCGGGGCGCCGAATTGCATCGGCTACATCGTTTCCCGCGAGCAGTGGTCGGATCTCGAGAAACGGCTGGAGGCCCGGAACAAATCCCGATGAGCGCGGACCGCAAGCCCACCGATTTCGAAATGGCGGTCTATCAGGCGACGCGCGGGGTCCCCGCGGGCAAGGTGACGAGCTACGGACGCCTCGCGGCAACGCTCGGGCGGGGAACAGCCCGGGCGGTCGGCAGCGCGTTGGCCCGCAATCCGTTCGCTCCCGAGGTTCCGTGCCATCGCGTGGTTCGGGCCGATGGCGCCCTTGGCGGTTTCAACGGAGCCACCGAAGGCCCGGAATTGGCGCGGAAACGCCGCATGCTTGAACAAGAGGGCGTCCGTTTCGATGCAGCCGGCCGGGTGCGGCCGGAGACGATGGTTTGAAATCGGCTTCTTCCGAAAATCATCGGGCCGCTCGGAAAGAACCGCCGCATCCGGACCGTTTACCAACCCCTACCCACCATGAACCTGACCAACTCCAAATTGTCCGGCCGCCGCGATTTCCTCAAACTCGCCGGTGGAACCGCCGCCGCCATCGGATTTCCGACCATCATTCCCGCCAGAGTGTTAGGTGCCGACGCGCCTTCGAAGAAGATCACCGTGGGCTGCATCGGCGTGGGCTGGCAGGGCGGCTCGAATCTGGGCGGATTCCTCGGTTTGGGTGATTGTCAGGTGGTCGCGATCTGCGATGTGGATGACGGCCATCTCAACGGCGCCGTCGGCGAGGTCAACAAGCGTTACGGCAATCAGGACTGCAAGGCTTACAAGGACTTCCGCGAGCTGATCGCGCGCAAGGACATCGACGCGGTTTGCATTTCCACGCCGGACCATTGGCACGCCATTCCCGCCATTTGCGCCGCCGAAGCGGGCAAGGATATTTTTTGTGAAAAACCGCTTTCGCACACGCTCGCCGAGGGGATCGCGATGGTCCGGGCGGTGAAGAAGAACCAACGGATCTGGCAAACCGGATCATGGCAGCGCAGCCAGGCGACTTTCCGCTGGGCCGCCGAGTTGGTGCAAAACGGCTATCTGGGCAAGGTGACGCGTGTGGAGGTGGGACTGCCATCCGGACATGCCGATTTCGCCGGGTCGGGCAATGGAAAGCCGGATGGAACGCCGCCCCCGGGAGTGGACTATGAAATGTGGACCGGTCCGGCCAGGATGATGCCGTTCAATCCCAGCCGCTTCCACAAAAACTGGCGCTGGAATTACAACTACGGCGGCGGCCAGTTGATGGACTGGATCGGCCACCACTGCGACATCGCCCACTGGGGTCTCGTCAATCCGGAGTTCGGTTGTGGTCCGGACGACGCCGTGGGGCCGTTGGAAGTGTCCGCCACCGCCGAGTTTCCGGCCAAGGACGCGGTCTGGAACACCGCCACGAAATACCGCGTGGAATGCAAGTATCCCAACAATATCGAAATGGTGATCGCCGGCGGATACGGAGAGATCGCCGGTGGCGCGAAATGGATCGGTCCTAACGGCTGGATCAGCGTGGACCGCGGACGGTTCACCGCATCCAATGTCGATTGGATCCGCGAGGTGCAGGCGCTGGAGAAAAAAGACGGACTCAAGATCGCGCTCTACAAGAGCCCCGGCCACGTACGGGAATTCCTCGATTCGATCAAATCCCGCAAGCGCACGCTCACCCCGGTGGAGATCGCCCACCGCTCGCAAACGCCAGGACACCTCGGGAACATCGCCGCTCTAACCGGACGCAAGCTGAAATGGGACGCCGCCAAGGAGGAGATCGTAGGAGACGCGGCGGCAACCGCCCTCATGAGTTCGCCGGTCCGTGCCCCGTGGTCCGACCGGAAACACTGGACGAAGTGACGTTAGGGACTGTGGGAAGGCAAGCCCGGCCCACAACCTACGGCTGAAACGGCGGGCGGATGGTGACATCGCGCCTGCGGGCCTCGGGTGTTACGGTTAGACGCGTGATCCGGCCGCCCTTCACCTCGCACTCCACGGTGGTGCGTTTCGGAGCGTGGAGCTTGAACTTCACATCCCACTCCTTCGGCCAGGCGGGAAGCAGATGGATGCGGTCGCCGTCGCATTGCATCAGCATTGCCTGGGTGGTCTTCATCAGCACCCCGCCGTGGTCCTGGTCGGGGATCCAGTCGTAGTTCGGCCCCCAGAAAGCGGGGAATCGCGAGCCCTTGTCGGTAGTCCGGGAGCGCGCGACGATCGACTGCCGTGCCTCGTCGGTTAGTCCGAGATAGGCCATGAAGATGTCATCCTGCCGCCAGCCGGAATTTCCCCGGTCCCAGCGGTGTTTCAGGGCGTTGACGCCGAGTTCCCGGTTGTCCTTTTCGAACGAGCACCGGCGGAAGGGAAACACCGCGTAGAGTTCCGGATTCTCGCAGTTGGATTTCGCGGCGAATCTGGTGGCGGGAGCGAGCGCCTTGCCATCGGGAGTGTCGCGCACCGGAAGCGGGGCGAGCTTGGCGGCGAAGGTCTTCCAGTAGGCGCGCTTGTCGGCGGGGACCGCACCTTCCGGCAGGTCCAACAATTTGGCGGTGATCGCCTGAAGCCCGGCGAGTTCGGGCATCGGATTGGTGCAGTCCCACCACGTCTCACAGGCTTGCGAAGGATGCATGACGAGTTGGCCATCCGCGCCGGTTTTGTAGTAGCTGTCGAAAAACCGGATCACCGCATCGGCGGCGGGGATGATCCGCTTTTCCAAAAGCGCCTTGTCGCCGGTGTGTTCGTAGGCCTCGATCATCATCCAAACGAGTTCCGGCCCCGCCACCCACTCCCACTTGTGCCAGCCGGATTCCTGCAACGGATCCTTGCGTTTCTCCACCGGCGTCCAGCCGTAGGTCTCGTTGAACACATCGCCCCAGAAATGGATGCACTCGGCGAAATAGGCGGCGTTTTCAATGCCGAAATATCCCTTCGTCCGATAGATGTTGAGCGGCAGGATGCGGTCGGCATACATCCGGAAGAGCGGTTCGAGAAACTCGGTGTCGCCATTGGCGCAGGCGCTCAGATAGGGCAGACGGGTGTTCTGCCACCAATAACCCGGCCCCCACTTGCGGTAGTCGGCGTCGCCCGGCCCTCCGGGGTAGGGCACGGTGAAAATCGAACCGTTGAACTTGATCGGATAGGCACCGCGGCCCGCGCACGCGGTCACAAACCGCTGCAACGCGAACATCTGGCTGAGATAACTGGCGTCGTCCATCGCCGGGCCGCCCTTGCCGGTAGCGATCACCTCTTTGCCATCGACGCTCACCCGCCATCCGCTGGCGGACGCGAGGACGATCACCTTCGACCACCGGCCCGCCGGAAGAACGTCCTTCGCGAAGAACTGCTCGGAACCAATGATCAGGCGGAGCTGGTTTCCGGGTTGCAGATCCAACAGATAGCCGTCCGATCCGCCGGGCGTGATCTTGTCGAAGATGCGTCCGGTCGCGCCGGGATTGGGCTTCACTTCGGCGGTTAGGGAAAACTCGGCGCCAGGATCACCGGATTCCGAAACGCCGCGTATTTCGCCGGCGAGTTTGTTTCCGCCGCCCTGATCCACGCCGGTGCGGAGCTTGTGATTGTTAGCCGGAGCGGCCGCGGGCGGAGTGTTGGACTTAGCCTGGATCCAACTCCGGTTCCAGAAAACATGCCACCATTGGCGGTGCGCATCCAGGCGGGCCGCAAAGTCGATGGCGTCGGTGGATGTGACCTGCCCGTCGATTTTCGCGAGCCATTGCTCTGGGGTCGCCGGATGGAGAGTGAGGACGTGGATGTCGAACCGATGGGCGGTGCCACTCCCCGATCGGAGTGTTAGGTCGTCGGCGCGCTCGGGCCGGGTGGCGGTGACGACCGCGCCGAAAGTGCGGTGCAGCAATGGATCCTCGCGTTCGAAGCCGGTCACGCCCTGGATGCGCGCGTGGGCCGACGGTCCCACCGATTTGATGTTGTGATGATACCAACCGATCCGGTCCTTTTGGTTGGATAGGAAAACGTCGGGTTCGACCACGGTGGGAGCGGCCTCGCCAGCCGGGGCTTTGTTCATCACGTCGCTGCATTCGATGCTGGCGAGCGTCTCCCGTTTTGTCCGCCATGGTTCGAGGACGGCGGTGGCCTTGGTGGGTTTGTTGGAGACTGCTTCGACGTGGATCACCGGACGGTTGGCATCCGCCCAAAGTCGGAGCACGGTTCCATCGCCATAGCTGACTTTCATCATGCCTTCCGCCAAGGCCAATTCCTGTTTGAACGGGGAAACCGGTGGTGCCGGATCGAGTTTCACCCGGACCTTGCCGAGTTTGACCAACCGGGCGTTGTCGTCCCAGGCGTCGGTCTTTCCGATGTAGAAACACAAATCCCCGGAAGGCTCGATCCAGGCGTTTAGCGAGATGTCGCCGTTGCCCAGCGGCATCGACCCGTGACAGTCCTTGCTCGGAGAGTCCCAGGTTAGATGATAGCCCGTCACCGGGGAAGGCTCCGCGGCGGACGCCACCGGAAACGAGGCAAGGAGCACAAGCGAAAGGAGGGAACGACGGGCTGTCGGGATCATGCGCATGGTTACGGGATGCGGGGTTGGAAATTTTCAAACCGGACGGACACAGCATAGACGCAGGCACCCGGCCCCGCCTATATCCGAATTCGCCGAAATTGTGTCTTTTCCGGGTGTTTTCCGAACTCGGGGGGGAAGCTGTGATCAACGGGTTGCGTGAAAGAGACCGGCGCGCGCGGATCGTTTAAGAGCGGTCGTCCGATCATTTGTCATCCATGTCTCCGCTATCAACCCGCCCGACCAACGCCGTTTTGGATTCTCCCTCCGTTTCACCCACCCTGAAACGGGAAACCCGCAGATGGCTTGCGGCCGGATTGGGCGGTGAAAATCCCCAACCTGTGTTTCACGCGGTGCCGGATGACACGCCCGTGGTCGCGCTGCCGGGATTGGCCCCCGAAATCGCCCGCGACATCGGCAAGAACTGCGGGCGGCGTGTGCTGCCCTATCGGATGCAGGATCGCTACGACAGAAATCGGGAACCGCGCGATTTTTGCAGCGTGACCCTCGACAACGGCTTGCTCAAGGCGGTGTTCCTTCCGGAATTGGGAGGACGGCTGGTTTCGCTCTTTGATCGCGAGGCAAACCGTGAACTGCTGTTCGACAATCCGGTGTTCCAGCCGGCGAATCTCGCGCTGCGCGACGCATGGTTCGCCGGAGGGATCGAGTGGAACGTCGGCCGCTTTGGCCACGCGCATCACACCTGCGCGCCGGTGTTTGCCGCGGCCATTCCGGGAGTCTGTGGCGGCCAAGGGCTGAGGCTCTACGACTTCGAGCGGCTCAGCGGATTGTTTTGGCAGTTGGATTTCCATCTGCCTCCAGGATCGCGGTTTTTATATGTATTCACACGGGTTTTGAATCCGCGCGATGAGGAGGTGCCGCTGTATTGGTGGTCCAATATCGCGGTTCCGGAGACACCCGGCTTGCGGGTGCTTGCGCCCGCCGAAGAAAGCGTGTTTGTTTCCTACAGCGATCCATCCGGACGCCTAGCATACGGGCAGGCGAGGCTTCCCGGATTGCCCACCATCGGCGGAAACGATGGGACCTATCCGGAGAACCTCGGATTCACCAACGAGTTCTTCTTCCAATGCCAGGGCGAGGCCATGCCGTGGGAGGCGGCGCTGGACGCCACCGGAGCCGGTTTGTTGGAAGCCTCCACGCCGCCGCTGAACGTGCGCAAGGTGTTTTCGTGGGGCATGCATGCGGGAGGGCGCCGCTGGCAGGATTATCTAACTGGAGACGGGCGTTCCTATCTGGAAATCCAGGCGGGTCTCGCACCCACCCAGCAACACACCATTCCGATGGCGGCCAACAGTTCGCTTTCCTGGACACAGGCGTTCGGTTTCCTCCAGGCGGATGCGGCGCGGGTTCATCATGCGGATTGGTCCGTGGCGCGCGGCGCTGTCAGGGAAGCGATGGAACCGCGTATCAGCGCGTCCGATCTCGCGCGCATCCATCAGGCCGCTTCGGTGTTGGCGGATCGTGCTGGCATTGAGGCGCTCCATTCGGGATCCGGGTGGGGCGCATTGGAGTTGGCGCGACGGGGCAGCGCGGGATTGGATGCGTTGCCCGCCGCATTCGATTTCGCGCCGGAAACCATGGGTCCCGACCAGCAAGCATGGCTTGGACTCGTCGTATCGGACGTGTTTCCGGACCCGGATCCGTCCGATCCGCCGGGAGCTTGGATGATCCAAACTGAATGGCTGGAATTGTTGGAACGCCATCTGGCAAATGCCAGCCGCCCGTCATGGTTCGCTCTGCTCCATCTCGGAGTGATGAGGATGGAAGCGGGGGACGAGGCCGGTGCGGTGGCGGCATGGGAAGAATCCATGGGAGCGAGTCCATCCGCCTGGGCGTGCCGCAATCTCGCGGCGGCGGCCGCCAGGCGAGGAGACCGGGACGGGGCGTTGGAGCGATACGCGCGGGCGTGGAAGCTCGCCACCGAGGCAGGTCCGCCCGATGCGTCGTTCGCCATCGAATATCTCACGGAGTCGAATCTCGCCGGCCGCTTCGGCATGTCATGGACATTCTATCTGAATCTTCCCGGCACCCTCCGCGAATCCGATCCGGTGCGCTTGGAAGCGGCCAAAGCCGCCTTCGCGCTTGATGATTTGGACTTTGTGGAGTCCGTGCTGGCGCGGGAGTTCGCAACCGTCCGCGAGGGTGCCCGCGACCTAACGGAGTTGTGGTTCGGTGTCCAGGCCAAACGCATTGCGGAGGGTCTCGGCGTGCCTGCGGATGAGGGAATCTCCGAGAAGGTTAGACAAACCATGCGTCCCCCGTTTTTGATCGACTTCCGGGTTAACGAATAGCCCACCAATGCCATGAAACGCCTGCTTGCTCTTGTGCTAATTCTTGGAACAGTTATCGCGCGGTCCGCGCCAACGCCCGGCGAACCCCACGCGGACTATGGCGTGCCCGACCGCCCATGGAAGATTGAACTCGGGCACCATCGGGCGTTGGTTGAAGTGGAACAACCGGCGGATGTGGTTCACGCCCATCTGCCGTGGCGCGTTCAGTTCGGAGGCATGGAGAACCACCGGATCATCGTGATCCATGCCGCCAGTGGACAGGAAATCGCCAATGTGGTGCGGGCCGCCGCCGACCGGATCGCTGGTGACATTTTGTTTGAGGCGAAGGGTGCCGGCACCTATTTCATCCACTATCTGCCGCTGCGGCCCTATCAAAGCCTGAACGATCCCAGCGACTATGTGCCCTACACATGCGCCGCGACACCGGAGTGGCGGTCCAGGAACGGACTGGACGACGCGGGACTCGCTATCAAGTCATGGATGGGAAAGTTTCCCGAGGCGAAGCTCGTGCGGTTCGAGGCACGCAGCGAAATGGACCGTTTCGATCCGATGGCGGTGATCGCCACCCCGGAGGAGACGGCGGCACTGTTGGGCTCCTCGCCACCGCCGATGGTGCTGTTTCCCGAAGACCGGACTCGTCCGATCCGGATGAAACGCGATCTGCCGCTGCGGTGGATCGAGACCGGACCGTCGGACACGTTCACCGGTGCCGCCCAACAGGACGAATACTACACCTTCCAAGTCGGAGTCTTCGCGCCAAAGCAGGCGCTCAGCCGGATTTCCGCAGAGCCAACCGATCTATCGGGACCGGATGGTGCGAAGATTCCGGCGTCGGCGGTCACCTGCTTCAATCTGGGCGGGATTGATAGCAAGGGCGCGCCGTTTTCGAAGACCGTCAACGTGCCGGCGGGCGGCGTGCAGGCGCTTTGGTTCGGGGTGGACGTGGCGGCCGACCAAAAGCCCGGTATCTATCAGGGAACCATCGCCGTGGGAGCGGACGGAGTTGCGCCAATGACGATCGCCGTGCGGTTGGAGGTGGCTGAGGGGAAGATCGCCGCGCGTGGTGACAACGAGCCATGGCGGCACTCGCGCCTGCGCTGGCTCAACTCGACCGCTGGGACCGGCGGGTCGGTTCCTTCGTCTCACAACCCGATCAAGGTTGATGGGGGAAAGATATCTTGTTCGGGGCGCACCATTACACTCGCCCGCTCCGGGTTGCCCACGCAGATCGCCGCGGGCGGGAAGACCGCGCTGGCGGAACCGATGCGGTTCGTAATCGAAGGGAATGCGGGTCCGATCGATGTAAAGACCGATGCTCTCGAGTGGGTGAGGCAGACACCCGCCCGCGTGTCTTGGAAAAGCCGATCCGGAGCGCCGGGCATGGAACTCGGATGCGAGGGAGAACTCGAATATGATGGCCATGCGCGCTATCGCATTTTTCTAACCGCATCCGGTGATCTCGATTTGCGCGACATCCGCCTTGAGCTTCCGCTGAGGCCGGAAGCCGCGCCCTATCTGCTCGGCGCGGGTTATGCGGGCGGGGCGCGGCCGGAGGATTTCCGTTGGGCGTGGCAGGGGCCGTACAACAGCTTCTGGATCGGCTCCGCCGATGTGGGGTTGCAATGCAAGCTCTTGGGAGGTTCCTACACCGGACCGATGCTCGCTCTCTACCACCCGGCCCCGCCGGCGTCGTGGTTCAACGGCGGAAAGGGCGGGCTAACCATCTCGGAGCGGGGCGGTATCGTGCTGGCAAGCGCGTTCTCCGGGCCGCGGCGGATCAAGGCCGGTGAATCGCTCGTTTTCGAGTTCTCCCTGCTGACGACCCCGGTGCGGCCGTTGGATCCGTCCGCCCATCTTCGGTCGCGCTATTTCCACTGCGGCGACAACTGGCGGGCCGATGGCGCCGGCAACGACCCGCTCCCTCCCAAGGAGATGCTCAAGGCCGGCGTGAACGTGGTGAACCTCCATCACGCCTCGACCTTCAATCCTTATATCAACTATCCGTTTCTCCGGTCCGCGGAGCTGCGCGACCTGACATCCCGGATGCACCAACACGGTGTGAAAATCAAGATCTACGACACCGTGCGCGAATTGACCAACATGGTGACCGAGATCTGGGCGCTGCGCAGTCTCGGCGACGAGGTGTTCGCAAATGGGGGAGGCGGTGGTTACGCCTGGTGCCGCGAGCACCTGCTGGATGGCTATCAACCCGCGTGGTTCCAGCGGTTCGGCGACTCGCCGCCGGATGCGGCTATGGTCACGAGCGGCGATTCCCGATGGTATAACTATTACGTCGAAGGCATCCGCTGGCTGGTGGAAAACACCGGCATCGACGGACTCTATCTGGACGACGTGAGTTACGACCGCCGCATTCTGCAACGGGTCCGCACGGTGATGGATTCGGTGAAACCCGGATGTCTCATTGATCTTCACTCCAATACCGGATTTTCGATCGGCGCGGCGAACCATTATGCCGAGTTCATGCCCTACCTCGACCGCGTATGGTTTGGCGAGAGCTTCAACTATGCCGCGCTCACGCCCGACCAGTGGCTGGTGCAGGTTTCCGGCATTCCGTTCGGGGTGATGGGCGAGATGTTGCACGAGGGTGGCCATCCGTGGCGTGGCGCGGTGTTTGGTCTAACCAACCGACTCGGTTGGGTGACCAACGGCCACCGTTGCGATCCGCGGCCGGTGTGGAAGATATGGGATCGGTTCGGGATCGCGGATTCGCGCATGGCCGGTTGGTGGGAGGCCGGATGTCCGGTGAAATGCTCGCATCCGCAGGTCAGGGCCACCGTGTTTGCGAAAAAGGGGTCGGCGATGATCGCATTGGCAAACTGGGCAGCGGAACCCGTCGAAACGGATCTGGCCGTGGATTGGAAGTCGCTCGGATTGGATCCCTCGAAGGTGATTTTGTTCGCGCCGGCGTCACCCGGATTCCAGAGGGCTGCGAAGTGGCGGCCCGGCGGAAAGATCCGCATTCCCGCCGGACGGGGATGGCTGATTCTGGCCGATGAGAAAGGACCGGTCGCGGGAGTGGATGATGCCGATGGCATGGCCGGGCGTCCCGTGATCGGCGAGGTTTCGTTTGATAGAGGATTGCCTTCGGAATGGCGCGCCGTCGTTTCCAATCAGGCGGGATCCTCGGTGGTCCCGGCGGAAGGAGGCGTGGAGATCCGCGCGGCGGCGAATATCGGGACCGTGATCGAGTGTGACCTGCCGGAAGGCGTCGGAGCCGTGGAATGCCTGGTCTCGCCTGGAACCGATCGTGGCGAAACGTGGGGGCCCGGATTGAGCCTGGTTTGGTCAGACGGGAGGACGGTTAGAATCAACGCCCGGATGCCGGAAGGGCGGTTTGGCGTGGATGTGAGCGGGATGCCCCAGCGGTTCGGCGGACGAATGGAGGGAAATGCGATCGCTTTCAGAATCCGGATAGACGGGCGGCGTGTGATTGCCGAGGCGATGAACGATTCGGCCGACGGGGATTGGCAGGAGATCGCCGGGATTCCGCTTGATGGGTTCATCGGGCGTCCGGTGAAGATGCGGATCGGAAAGGAATGCGGCGCGGATGGCGTGAAAGATAACAGCGCTCCGGGAAGCCCCGGCAAACTCATCATTCGCAACGCGAAATGGTATCGGTGACAGCCGGATCGTTCCGCCGCGATCACGGTCCGGCGGGCAGATCGGATTTCTGATAGTGGATTCCCGATTTTTCCAGCCGTGTCAGATGCGCGCGGGCCCTGCGGGAGTAGTCTTGCCATGCGTCCCGGTTGTCCGGCGACCACCCCCGTTCGGCCAACGCCATGAGCCGGGGAAACAATTGCCGGTCCACCAATGCCGGATCGCGGTCGATGTGGGACCAGAAATTCGCCTGCAAGCCTAACACTCGGGACGCCGCTTCCGGCTTCATGCCTGCCACGGGATCGAACGAAAAGACTTTCCGCGAGTCGATCTGACCGTAGGTGTAGTCGAAATAACAATGGCTGGTGGGACTCATGACCACATTGTGGCCCGCATCGGCGGCAGCCAGTCCACCGGCGGTGCCTCTCCAACTCATCACGGTGGCGTTGGGCGCGAGCCCGCCTTCGAGGATCTCGTCCCAACCGATCAGCCGCCGGCCCTTTGCCGCCAGATATTTTTCGATCCGGCGGATGAAATACGCCTGGAGTTCATGTTCGGTTTTGATCCCTTCCAACTTCATGCGGGCCTGGCATTTCGGACACGATTTCCAGGCGGTCTTTGGGGTTTCGTCGCCACCGATGTGGACGAACGCGGACGGGAAGATCTCTATCACCTCATCGAGCGTCTCCTCGAGAAACCGGAAGACATCCTCGTTTCCCGCGCAGTAGATATCTTCGGTGATGTTCGGGCCTTTGAAGAACGGAAAGATTCCTCCTGATTCCTTTCCCGCGCAGGACAGGCTGGGTTTGCAGACGATCACCTCATGGCTGTGGCCCGGCATTTCGATCTCCGGCACGACGGATATGTGCCGGGCCGCGGCGTAGGCCACGATCCCGCGCATTTGGTCCTGCGTGTAAAATCCCTGGCGCCCGGGCGGCTCGTTGAACTCCGGGGAGAAATACGCGCCGGTCTTTGTTAGCTCGGGGTGTTTTCTGATCTCGATGCGCCAGCCTTGGTCGTCGGTCAGATGGAGGTGGAGCACATTCATCTTGAACGCGGCCATGCGGTCGATGGTCGCGCGGAGGTATTCTACGGATTGGAAGGTCCGGCTGCAATCCAGCATCAGCCCGCGCCAGCGGAAACGCGGTTGGTCCTCGATCCGGACGCACGGAATGAGGGCGCCGGCATCCGATGCGGGCGACAGCAGATCGAGCAGCGTGGTCTGTCCCCGGAAGACGCCTTCGGCCGTTGGCGCGGCGATTTCGATTCCGTCGGCCCGGACTTCCATCCGGTATCCTTCCGGGCCGATGTTGGAGAGCTTCGGATCGAGGGTCATCCGGATGGATCCGGGCTTGGTTTCGGCGCTCACCCGAATTTCGAATCCGGTCGCCGCCTTGATCGCCGCGGATAGATTCCGTGACTCGTTTTCCAATTCGATCGGGGCCGTGACGGACGTTTCCGCCGTCAGTTTGAAGCTGCCCTCGCGAACCTCCACCTTGGCGGGCTGCGGCAACAGATTCATGCGGGGCGGGACATCGGCCCCGGAAATCGGCAGCATGGCGGTCAGCCAGATGGCGCGGGCGGTTCGGGTGGTGGTCATGGCGGCGTGTGTTGGTTGGAACAAAAGGAGGACCGGCATCATACGGGTGAGCGGGCCGCCGTATTGCACGGGGGATGGCAGGCATCACTGTCGGCGGGGAATGGCCCGCTTTCGGGAGCATCGGGCCGTTTCCCTGGGGGGCTCAGCCGGAAATCGCCGGTTTGGGTGGTTTCCGGCTTGTCTGGCGGCGTGGCGCATGACAGGGAAACGTTTCCACCCCCAGCGGGGAATTCGAACATGTCCGCACTACTATCCGCCACCGGCATCCGGCTCAGCTATGGCTATCAGACTCTGCTTGACGGAGTGACGCTGGCGATTGCCGCGGGCGAGAAGGTCGGGCTTGTGGGCCGCAACGGCTGCGGCAAGACCTCGCTGCTGAAGATCCTCGCCGGGGCGCAGGCCGCCGATTCCGGGGACATCGCGGTGCGGCGGGCGTTGCGCGTGGGCTACCTGCCGCAGGAGTTCGAACTCGATGGCGCGCTGAGCGTGCAGGAAAACATCGCCGCCGGAGCCGCCGACCTGGTCGAGGCGGTTAGAAAATACGAACACGGCGAGGGATCGGAATCCGAACTGGCGGACCTGCTCCATCTGATCGACCATGCCGACGGATGGAATCTCGATTCCCGGATCAAGGCCACCGCCACCGCGCTCGGCACGCCGCCGCTGGAAGCGACGGTGGCCCCGCTGTCCGGCGGGGAAAAACGCCGGGTCACGCTGTGCCGGGCGCTGGCTTGCCAGCCGGACCTGCTGCTGTTGGACGAGCCGACCAACCACCTCGACTCCGAGTCCATCCGCTGGCTGGAGGATTACCTGGCCGGCTTTTCCGGAGCGGCCGTTTTCGTCACGCACGACCGCTATTTTCTCGACCGGATCGCCACGCGGATCATCGAGCTGGACCAGGGCCGGGCGTTTTCCCATCCGGGAAACTACACGGCCTATCTGGAGTCCAAGTCGGTCCGCCGGCAGATCGCCGAACAGACCGAGCGGCGCCGCCAGCGGTTTCTCCGCGAGGAACTCGAATGGGTGCGGTCGGGCGTGAAGGCGCGCGGCACCAAGTCGCGCCACCGGTTGGAGAAATTCTACGAGGTGGAGGGGATCGAGGCGCCGCCGGAGGAGCGCGAGATGGACCTGCTGCTGCCGCCGCCGCCCGATTTGGGAAATGTGGTGGTGGAACTGGAGGACGCCGGGGTGAATGTGGGGTCCGCGGCCAATCCCCGCTGGTTGTTCCGCCACCTGACCGCCTCCCTGCGGCCCGGGCAATGCACCGGCATCGTCGGCCGCAACGGCGTGGGTAAGACCACGCTGCTCAAGGTTTGCCTCGGCGAGCTGGCTCCCGGCGAGGGCACCGCGGTGGTGGGAAAGCGCGTGAAAGTGAACTACATCGACCAGACCCGCATGGCGCTGGATGCCACCGGCACGCTGTTGGATGAGATCGCGGAGGGCAACGAGAAACTCATGTTCGGCAGCCAGCCGCTCGGATCGCGGACCTATCTGAAACGCTTCCTGTTCACCGACCAGCGGATCAACGACCGGGTGGACCTCCTCTCCGGCGGCGAGCGCGCCCGCCTGATGCTGGCCAAGGTCCTGAAAAACGGCGGCAACCTCATCGTGCTGGACGAACCGACCAACGACCTCGACCTGCCGTCGCTGCGGATGCTGGAGGAGGCGCTGGCGGACTTCGGCGGCACGGTGATCTGCGTCTCGCACGACCGCTATTTCCTCGACCGGATCTGCGACCAGATCATCGCCTTCGAGGAGGACGGCGTGGTGGTCCAGCCGGGAAACTATTCGTATTATCTCGAAAAACGCGAGGCCCGCGAGGCGGCCTATCGGGTGCAGGCCCAGGCGGCCGCCAAGGCGGCGGTCGCGCGCCGCAAGGCCACCGAGGCCGCCGCCGGCAAAAGCCGCGCCTTCCCCGCCGCCGCGCGACGCGAACTGGAGGGCATGGAAGCCGCCATCACGGCCGCCGAAGCGCGGGTGGCCGCACTCGAGGAAAAACTCAACGACCCGGACTTCCATGCCAACGCGTTCTCCGAAGTCCCCGCCGCGGTGGCCGAACTGGAAACCGCCCGCGACGAAGTGGCACGCCTCTACCTGCGCTGGGAAGAACTGGAATCCCTGCGCGCGGAAAACGGCGGGTAGCTATTTGTTCTCGATCACCACATCGACAATCTTCAATTCAATCTTGCATCCTGCGATCTTGGGTTCGGAGCCTGACGAATCCCGGTCCTGGCGCAACTCCAGTGCAAATTCCCTACTGCCGTCCGGCGCCAAAGTTCCAATTCCATCGAGCCGGTTCGTGAATACATTGGTCAACTTGCCATCTTCCGAATAGAAACACGCGGAGCCTGTCAGTTCCCTCAAAATGAAAGGACTGTGATTTCTTATTGTTCCGATGAATTTCCGGGCTTCCGCGGGACTCGTTGGAGCCTCTGAAAAGGAAACAATCTCGATTTCACTCAGAGCCACAATACGGTTCGCTCTTGTGTCGTCCGCGTTCAGTGCCTTCGATATCTTCTGGAATCCAAGGACCCCAAGAACAGCCAGGAAGATAGAGGCCTCGAAAGCCACTATCATCGGTGCGTTTAGAAATGCCCAGATTGTTTTCATTTTGAAATCTAACGTCTAAATCCACCGATGACCTACGGTTGAAAAGGGGTTGAAGCTGCGGCTGTGAGGCTTGATGGTCATTCGGCGCGATGTCTTGTTAGTCATTTCCGATCAATAATTCGGACGGTCCTTCAATCCTGACAAATCAAACAGATAATAGCATACAGCCAGGAACTCGTTGAAATCAATTTTGGCAACATCATTCAGTGCCGTCTTAGGCATCTCTAATCCGTGCAGAGGATTGGGAATTCCCTCCACGGTATATTGCTTCAAATCTCTAACCTCCAAGAACCATTGGGAGCCATCCAAGCCGGACATCATTGAAACAAAGTCGTCACGCAAATCCTTCCTCAACTTACGACTCGGCTTCCGCGCGCCATCGACGGAGTAGAGGTCCACCAACTTGGACCATTGCTTCCCATCAATAGGAATGGTCTTTTCCAACTCAACTTTGCCCCAATCATATCCGCCCTTGCCTGCCATCTGAACCACCTTGATCGCGGCTTTCCCGTTCTCTCTGAACGCTCTGATCGAAATTGGATGGTCAGATGTTGGAACCCAAATAAATCTGACACTAATCGTTTGTTTTGCGTCTGCCTTGCTTAGATCCGGCTCTCCAAGCATTTCAAGTTCCCCCTTGGAAGGGACTAGTGTAGCAGGCCAGCGAGCTTGTTTTTCGACTGGGTTATCCGCAAAGGGATCCAATTGGTTCGCCTCGTCACTCGCCGAGACCAGGGCGATAAGGGCGGAATAGACCACGAGAAGCGTCTTCATATTCTTGGCTAAGTCGAGGCCTGGCACCCGCTACCGGGAGCGCCCCTCCGATTTGGGTTGAGGTTTGTCGCCACCCTCCGGCTTCGACTCGGGAGCGGTGGCGGGATGTCCGGTGTCGGGTAGGTCGGCCGATCCGTTGCGAGGTTCCCGAAACGGGTTTGAACCGGAACTTCGAACCTGCGGCTCGCGCGCGTCGTCTTGGAACTCGATTGTGAATCTCAGGCTTTTCTTCCGGAGTAGAGCATAGATGTGGTGAAAGGCGTCATGATCCTCCAGTGGGTTGATTATGGGTTTGGGGCCTTCAATATATCCAGGATCTTTCTCTTTGCGCGGTCGGGCAATAAACAGCACCGACTTACCTTTGAAGCTTTCCAGCCGATCATAGATCTCGGCCAATCCATTGCGTTCCTCACCCACGAATTGGTCATTCCAGTAATATCGAATGATGGGAACAGCAAGGGTGCTACTGATCCTTCGCTGGACTTCGCCGATACCCTCGAACCTCCAGCTTATCGTCGCATCGGATTCCGGTTCGGCCGCTGCCACCAAGGCGTTGATGGCCAGTAGAGCAAGAATGGCTATTTTGAAGTATCTCATGGCGCACAGAGTTTTTGGCCGAACGTTTGATGTGGATGCAACCGGCCCCGGCATATCACTTGGGATCGGTGCGGATGGGGCTCCGCGAACCTGTGGGGATTAACCCGCTCTGCCGGGTTGCATCCCATGCCTTGTTCGGTCCTTGGATAACGCAGCGGATCGCCACCGGTGCCGAACGACCGGACTCTACCAATACGGCCCGGAGGCACAAGCGGAATCTTCCAAAACACCGGAAAATATCGCCTCGTCCCGCGAACCGGCCGCACTGCGACCCCGACGAAGTCAAAAGAATCTTAACCACGGATCACACGGATATACACGGATGGTGCTTCGCGCCAACCTTCCTCTTATCCGTGTCAATCCGTGAAATCCGTGGTCAAAATTCCCGGCGCGGCACATCCATCTCGCGGATCACGGCAACAAACCAACAGAATCAAATCACCCGCTCTCGCTGAGAACCCCAGCGCGACCGGAAACAAGTCATCGCTCTCCGGGCCGACGATCAAGCCGCCCCAACCCCACACAAAACCGATCTCAATATCCAGACCGAACGTCAAAGTGATGGCGCACCCACTAGCGGGGGCCAACGTTGATCGCGGGGTTGATGTTGAAATCAGAGGGAAACATCGAAAACAGAGGGGCTAGTGGGTGTTGCCATGCACGTCTTGTTCGCCCTTGGTTGGTTTTGGTGGATGCTCATGGCAGCGGTAAGGATAAATCAAGCTGTCGGCCCTCAAAACGGGAGTCAAATCCAACCTCGTGAGGAAATCTACCGTGCGTGTCGGGCCAAACACACTGGAGCGCTGGGAATTGGATGCCCGAGCGACGATAGAACCAGTTCGCACATCCGAGATATTCGTGAAACTGGGTCTGGTGGATCGGACGAAAGAAAACCTCCCGGCCATCTACGAAGTCAGGGTATCTCGTATAAGGCGTAATCGTGCCACCAGCCATCAGATGCTCTGCGATGGCGTTCAGAACTCGATGAGTCGGGTCAATAGGAATAACCATCATAAGAATCTCCGGTTGAAGAGTCCTGAGATAGATGCCCACTGTGAAGCAGAACCCCGGCCCCTCGTGGTCGTCTGGCACGCTGACCACATGCCAGCCATGTTCGCGAACGTCTCCGAGCAACTTCTCGTCTCCAGCATCGTCTGGCTCTCGGAATGTGAAACCGGGCAGCTTGCTTGGATAGTCTGGCATGGCGCACTTAGTTTGGCGAACGATGAGCGCGTGCACCACTACCAGCGAGGGCGCGCGTCGATCACGGGGTTGGGGTTGTGTTCACGGAAAATCATCGAAACTGAGCGGCTGGTAGTGGTTGTCACGGCGGGGCTTGTTCGCTTGGCGTTATGTTGGTTTCCGAGCGCTCAAGTCCAATCCAACCATTCGGATTAAACATCGCTCCTCCAGAGAATAGAAATCTCCAACCACGCAACTTGCTAAAGACTCTGAAAACCTCTGGGGAATCATGGGCTGTAAATTGCTGTTCTCCGGTCGTGCACCAGTCGATCCGAACCTCAAGAGCATGAGATCCGGCAGAAACCTCGAATTCCCTACATTGGCCGTTCCTAATGACGCCAACATCTTCCCCGTCGATAAGCACCTTGTAGGCTCGTAGGAGATCAGCAAACCCAGAGTCGCGTGTCAGTTGGAGGGTGGGCATGTTTGAAGCGAACGTTAGAGTGGATGCAACCGGCCCCCCGCATATCACGGGGGACCGATGGTGGTGAGACTCTGCAAACCGGAAAAGGACTGATCCGCTCTGCCGGGTTGCATCCCACGCCTTGTTCGAGATCTTCGTCTTCTGTTTAGTGCAATGTGATCGCATAGGCTCTTTCAGTCGTATGCCATGTCCAAAGTCCAAAAAGGACTCCACCAATTGCGAAGACCATCGCATTCACTCCAAGGTTGCGAACAATATCGAAGATCTCCGGGTGTAAAAGGCGTTGGATAGCGGTCATGCCAACTGTCATGAATCCTCCCCAGCAAAGCATGCCATTGACCAAAACATATCTAGCCCGGCCCTTCTTGCGGGTTCGCTCCCATCGGCTCACTTGAGCAGGTGTCATTTGGCGGATGCGAAATATGCTCATCTGAATTCTTCCTCGAACAGTGTTTATTCGTAGCATGTCGGGAAGTGATATCCGGACGGGTGCTCGGGTTGGAAGGTCGGCGGAATCCGTTGGTATTGCAAGGTTTTTTCCGTCCCGGCGTGCGTATATCAGGCGGGGAAGCCGGGCGGTTTCCGGGTGGGCTGCCCTGGCGGATATACGCACTTGGGCGGGTGTTTCCGAAGGAATTGGCGGGGCGGATCGCATGGGGCGGCGGGTGGTCGGCGGGGCAGTGGTGCCGCGGTTTTGTGTTATTTGTTATTGGTTATTTGAGGGCACTGCGCTTCTTCAGCCGCGATTTTCGATCTCGATGGCGGACTTGGCGACCTTGGCGGCTTGGCGGTGAAATTTCCGGCGGCGGTGAGCCAGAACCGCCGGAGCGGGACGCACCGGCGACGGACCGGGGCGGGGACGCCACAGCCACGGGGGGCGGCGGACTTCCTCCGGATGACCGGAGGCGGGACCGGCTTCATTCCACACGGCTATAGGTCATACTCTCGCCGCCCATGTTGCCCAAATCCACCGTTTGGTGGAGTTCGTCGTTTTTGACGGTCCAGGTGACCGACTCCAACGATAGCTTTCGGTCGGCATCCGAGACGCGTTCCTTCCCGGTCTTGAGATTGATCCATCCGGTGGAATGGCGAAGCTCCGCGCCATCCGGTGAGTAGGATTCCGGATGATCCTCAACATAATTTTTTCCCGAAGAAATATCAATTTCCAGCCGATGATAGGTCCCATCCCGGTTGATAGTGATGGTTGTGATCTGAGCCGGGCCGGGCCTGCCTAACTCGACGATGGAGGTCCAGTGGCCGATCAAGTCGGACTGAGTCTCCTTGGGCGGGGTTGTTTTGGGGTCGTCTTGCGCGCAGAGCAACAATCCCCCGAATGCGGCGATCGCGATGGTATAATAGGTTTTCATTTCAGGTTGAGGGGGTCCGTTCTCCCGGCCGGAGGATCCGGAGGCGACCGCCGGTTGGCCGTCTATCAGGGGCAACAGTGAGCAAGAATGGCATGCCATTTCCATTGCGTTGCCGTTGCCGCTTTCTCATGGGGATGGTTGTAGGGATGCGGAGATCGCCCGTCAAGCAGGACTGCCGCGGGATTTCCGCAGGGTCGGTCGGGCGGGCGTCTGATCCGGGAGGATGGATTATTGGTTATTGGGGCGGCGATGCAAGTTTTTCAGGGGAGCGCACGCGCCCTCGCGTGCTGTTTCCGGCGCCCTCGCCGGAAACCGGGTCACCATGGACGGGGGAGTTTCGCAAGTGGAAGGAACGTCGCCCGGCCTGCGGAGCCACCGGACCGCGAGGGCGCGCTCCGGAACACGCGAGGGCGCGTGTGCTCCCCTTCGCTTCGCGCATTTTCATCTTCGATCCGCCATCCACCATCCGCGATCTTCCATCTCCTTCGCGGGCTTCGCATCTTTGCGGCAAGGTTTTTGAGCGTCGGGGAGGGCACCGCAGCAGGTGCGGTGCCGAAGCAGCGCGGCGGAGTCAAAGCCGTACGCAGGGTGGTTTGGGATCCGGGAGCCAACTACTCCCGGGGAGCCGATTGTGCGGGATGTTTCGCGCCATGTCTTTTGCCTCGATTATGGAAAAAGTTGGCAGCCACAGCAGCGATAAGGATTGGGGAGCCAAACGTTAGGAAAACAAGAAGCGCAGCCTCCTCGTAATTGTGGAATATATACGCAATCGCAATGGGAATCGGAATCGGAGATACTGTCTCTCTCCAGCTCGATCGAAGAACCAATGCCAGGGGGATCACAGTCAGGCAGCAAATAATGAAGCACAAAAAGAATGAGGAATTGGATGGGCACTTCCCGCGATCATCAAGGACGTTAACGCATAGCCATAGTCCGAGACAGGCTGCGCCAATGTTGGCGCCAATTGTAACGAGGACCTTTCCCAACGATTTCAGGAATTGTGGCATAACGTTTGAAGTGTGGCACGGCGGTGTCGAGCATCTAGAGCGTAGCGAACTAGCGAGCTTGTTTGCCGTTGCCACCCGCGCGGCTTGTTGCTCCTTGATTTTTCTCTGCAATCCACGAGTTACCGGATGGATCTCGCTGCAGTGACTCCTTGAAGTCAGCCTCCCATCCAATGTAAGTCGCCCAAACTGCACGAGAGGCGTCGAACGGGTTGCTCTCACTGCCGCAATGACCATAGAGCTCGGAGATCGACCGCTTGAAAATCCCGAGAAGACCATCCGCCTGAGCGGTCTTCATGTCATCCTCAGTCGCAAACGTAATCGTGAAAGTGGGATAGCCGTAGCTCGATCCCGTCTTCAGGATTGGTTCGGGATAATCGAGATCTGTGAATGCTGCTCTGAAAGCGACCATTAAGCGCGCCTTCTCTTTCCTTGAGTGAACGATGCATACGGCTGCCCAGAAAGCAACCACCCCTCCAACTCCAAAGAGGAAGGCTCGATCCACGAAACATGCCAATGCACCCAGAGTGATCAGCAACAGAAAGACTCCGAGACACCCTCTCTGAAAAAGCTTTGCCTCATGTGCAGGATCCATTTCTTGCAGAACGTCTAGCTCATCCACGGCGGGGAAGGAAGCCCGAATTCAAACTTGAGCGTTGCCCGCCGTTGGATGGAGCGTCTTGTTAGCCGATTGTTTGAATTACTTCTCGGCAGTGTTTGCGCACGATTGACTCAACGTCTTCTAGCTGCTGTCGAGCGTCAAATTGCGCCTGCATGGAGTAGGCAATCTGTTCAAGGGGTGAGTTACGATACCCGAAACGGACCAAACCTACTCCATAGGCTAAAAGAAACTTCTCTGGTCCTAATTCATTCCACTGAATTATATGGATCATCTCATGGAAGTGAAGCGACTCATTCCTGCTCGTCGCGAAAAAGGTATCCTTGTATGTGATCCCACCATAATTCCCACCCTCGAAGAAGCTAAGCGCCCCGAGGCCAAGGTCACTCAAGGGAGGAGATTCGATCCGCGGAACCAACACGTAGTATGAACTCTCAAGAAGCTGGGAGGAAAAGTAGCCAGGCAACCGCGAAAATCCGGCGTCGGATAGGCGGACTTTCGAATTCGCGTGTTTGGCAATATAGCCGTCGATCCACGAGTTTACCGAAGGCAGGGCGGCGATCAAAATGTTGATGTCCATATTCTTTGGCTAACGTATTTATTCGTAGCATGTCGGGAAGTGATATCCGGACGGGTGCTCGGGTTGGAGGGTGGGCGGAATCCGTTGACATTGCAAGGATTTTTCCGTCCGGCGTGCGTATATCAGGCGGGGAAGCCGGACGGTTTCCGGGTGGGCTGCCCTGGCGGATATACGCACTCGCGCGGGTTTTTCCGGAGAAATTGGCAGGGCGGATCGCATGGGGCGCGGGTGGTCGGCGGGGCGGTGGTGCCGCGGTTTTGTGTTATTTGTTATTGGTTATTTGGGGGCACTGCGCTTCTTCAGCCGCGATTTTCGATCTCCAATCCCCTTGGCGGGCTTGGCGGTGATATTTCCTGGCGTGGCCTGGCAAGCCGCTACCTGGAGTGCTTCTCGGATTGGGGTTTGTCGCTGTCCTCCAACTTCGACTCGGGGAGGGTAGCGGCATGTTCGGCTTGATGAATGAGTGGAAGAAGCTCACGCAGGAAGGATGTGTCGCGAACCGTCATCGGCCCGTAGCCTTCGGAAGAAATACGGGCGGCTCCGGCAGTAACGTCGTACCTGAGCTTCGTAAGCCCGCTTCCGCCGAGAAACACCAAATCGAAGTGATCTGCGAACAGCAAACGCCCCTCGTTCGAGCAGGATGGCAGGTCTGCGGCAAGCGCGTCGCCCAATCTCCTGGCATCCGATTGCGACAGCCCGAATGTGATCCCGGAGGGCCCGCGTTCGCCGATTGAGTATGATACCATCACGGCACGGGAATCGCGCAACCACCCGGTGATGGGTGTTGTCCCCACAGGCTGAACGACCGGGCGGGGAGCCGAGTCGTCCTTGCCGCGTCCGGCAATGCTGAATAGGCCCGTTACATACCCCAGCGCAAATCCGCAGGCGGCGCAGAGGACTGCCGTGAATGTCTTGCCGGTCATCTTCAACTGCCGAACGTCGATCATTGGGTTTGGAATGTGGTCGCGAGATCTCATCGAAAATGGGTGGCTTGTAGGGGGTGTCACGACGCGGCGTGTTCACCTGACGTTGGTTGTAGCCGCTTGTGCAAATAGTGCCTTGCGTGACCGCCCGTGAAGTGATCGAGTGTTCCGAATTCCGTATAGCCGTGCTTCAGGTAAAATCCCAGGGCTTGAAAGCTATATGTGTCGAGAAGGGCATACTGGCACCCCCTTTGGACCGCCTCACTCTCCGCGGCCCGCAAAACAGCGGTTGCCCGGCCTTGGTTCCGGTAGGAATCGGCAACCCAAAGGAATGCGATGTCCAGGTAATTCCAATAGGTCTTTCCCGTCAGGCCGGCTATGATTTCGCCACCAGCCAGGCGATCAAAGACGAAGAGAGGTCTGACGTCCTCCGGCATGTGCTTGGGATTGAATCCCCGGGTTCCCTCGATTATCCGCGCCTCGTCCCCTGGATTGGGATTTGATGTTATTTCAAGACTCATTTCTTTGGTGCAAGGATGATGCGCGCCAGCCGGCGCGGTTGAAGGGATGTTGAAAGGAAATTGAAGTGCTTATGGCCGGTGGGCGCGCCACGATTTGTTCGCCTGTTGTATTCTGTTGTTCAGGGACTTCGCCAGCTTGGAGAATCCAAAAAGAGAGGAACTCGGCAGGAACATGATGCGCCTGCCAAAAGCGGAGTCCCGCCGAAGATGCAGACATACTCCCGCTGGCGCAATTATGGTCGAAGTAACCACTCGTATGTCGATTAGCTCAATCGATTCCTCAAGACCACGATTCACAACCAACAATCGATCGCCCGCATCGGTTACTTTGTCCACGTATTCAGCATGTCCTTTTGCGAAGTGAGCCACGAGCAAGCCGATGGCAAATCCAATCGGAATCGCCAAAACCACTGAAATACTTTGGCTTAGGGTCAGTGAAGTTATCAGGCCCGCAAATCCACCTGAGAGCACCGGGAAGACTCTCTTTAGGAAAAACGTTGCTGCTGAGGTGAGCTTTTTCATTCCTTCGTCCTAACAGTGGTGATTTGCGGCATGTCGGGAAGTGATATCCGGACGGTTGCTCGGGAGGGAAGGTGGGCGGAATCCGTTGGTATTGCAAGGTTTTTCCGAGAAATGGTGCGACTATCAGGGGGGGGGACGGTTTCCGGTTGGGCTGCCCTGGCGGATATACGCACTCGCGCGGGTGTTTCCGAAGGAATTGGCGGGGCGGATCGCATGGGGCGCGGGTGGTCGGCGGGGCGGTGGTGCCGCGGTTTTGTGTTATTTGTTATTGGTTATTTTGGGGCACTGCGCTTCTTCAGCCGCGATTTTCGATCTCCAATCCCCTTGGCGGGCTTGGCGGCTTGGCGGTGAATATTATCGGCTGGGGTGAGCTTGATCTTGCAGGCTGGCGGACTGAAGTCCGCGCTCCGTTAGACGCCGACTGAAGTCCGCGCTCCGAGAGGAGCTTCCACAATCTCCGATCTTCTATCACCTTCGCGGACTTGGCGTCTTGGCGGTGAATTTTCCCGGTTGACGGGGGCCTGGGAGGCCACGCTCTCACGAGCGCGGCTACGATGGGGTTATTGGTTATTTGTTATTGGTTATAAGGGAGCGGTGCTCTTTTTCATCCACAATCCACGATCTTCCATCCACGATCTCCGATTCCCGATCTCCGATTCCCGATCTCCGATTCCCGATCTTCGATCTTCGATCCCCTTGGCGGCGGATTTCTTCGGACGGGGGTGGGCTGGGCTGAAAGAACCGGGTGATTTCCGGCGTTGCGGGAGGCGTGTTCCGCCACCTGATGACGCTCCGTTCCGGAATCCCGATTCTGCTTCTGCCGCTGCTCGCGGTGGCGGGAGGCGCGCAGGATGGGCCGAAGGCGCCTGACGCGGCGCTGAAGGCGGAGGTCCATGTGGTGAAGCGCGAGGCGTTCCGGCAGACGGTCTCCACGGTGGGCACGCTGCGGGCAAACGAAACCGTCCAGGTGGCATCCGAGCTTTCCCGCCGGCTTGAGAAGATCCACGTTACCGAGGGCGGCGAGGTGGCGGCCGGGGAGTTGCTATTCAAACTGGACGACAGCGATCTGGCGGCGGAACTCGGCGAGATCGACGTCCGGATGGAATTGGCGCGGGCGAACAAAAAACGCGTGGACAATCTGGTAACGCGCAGCGCGATCAGCCAGCAGGAGATCGATATTTCGAAGAACGAACTCAATCTGTTGGAGGCCCAGCGGAGAACCAAGGCGGTGCAGATCGCCAAGACCGAGATCCGCGCGCCCTTCGCCGGGAGGGTGGGCGTCCGGCAGGTGAGCGAGGGCGCGCTGGTCACCCCGGCCACACCGCTGATCACTCTGCAGGATGTTTCCCGCATCAAGGTGGATTTCCCGCTGCCGGAACGCTACGCGGGCGAAATCCGGAACGGTCAGAAATTCACCTTCACGGTGGCGGGAAACGCGCGGGTCTTCGAGGGCGCGGTGGCGGTGATCGAACCGGCGATCGACGCGACGACGCGGAGCTTGTTGGTGCGTGGCGTGTGTTCGGAGCCGCGCGGACTGCTGCCCGGCGGGTTTGCGGAAGTGACGCTGGTTCTGGATGGTGAGGCTTCCGGTTTCATGGTTCCCAGCCAGGCGCTGGTGCCCTCGCCGCGCGGTCAGGCGGTCTATGTGATCGCGGACGGCAAGGCGCGCCTGCAAACCGTGGAAATCGGTGTCCGCACGGACGACCGGGTGCAGGTGCTCCGGGGATTGAACGAAGGCGAGGCGGTGGCGGTCACCAACCTGCCGCGGATCCGCCCCGGCGTGGCGGTTAGCGTGACGACATCCCCATGAGTCTGTCCGAAGTCAGCATCCGGCGGCCGGTCCTGGCGATCGTGATGTCGCTCATCATCGTGATCTTCGGCCTGGCGGGGTTCTGGTTTCTCGCCGTGCGCGAGTATCCGGCCGTCGATCCGCCGATCGTCACGGTGCAGACCAACTACCCCGGCGCGAACCCCGAGGTGGTCGCCTCACAGATCACCGAACCGTTGGAGCAGGTGATCAACGGGATCGCGGGGATCCGCACGCTTTCGTCGGAGTCGCGCGAGGAACGCAGCAGCATCACCGTGGAGTTCACCCTGGACTCCGATCTGGACGCGGCCGCCAATGACGTGAGGGACCGTGTGGCGCGCGCCGCGCGGTCGCTGCCGGTGGACGCGGATCCGCCCGTGGTGACCAAGGCGGACGCGGATTCCTCGCCGATCCTGTTTCTATCCATGGAGAGCGACCGCAGGGGGGTCCTCGAGGTTTCGGATCTGGCCGACCGGCTGGTCCGCGAGCGGATGGAAACGATTCCGGGCGTTTCGTCGGTTAGAATATTCGGTGAGAAACGCTATGCGATGCGGCTGTGGATGGACCCGGTGAAACTGGCGGTCCACGGAGTGACTCCCGCCGAGGTGCAGGCGGCGCTCAAGGCCCAGAACATCGACTTGCCGAGCGGCCGGCTGGAAGGATCCAACAACGAGCTTTCGCTGCGCACGCTCGGGAGGCTGGCCACGCCCGCGGACTTCGACAACCTGATCGTCAAGCGTGAGAACGGCCGGCAGATTCTGTTCAGCGACATCGGCTATGCCGAACTGGGAGCGGAGAACCTCCGCAACGGGTTCAAGAGCGACGGCGTTTACCGGATCGGAGTGGCGGTGATCCCGCAGCCCAACACCAACGCGATCGCCATCGCCGACGAGTTCCACCGGCGCCTCGAACAGGTGAAAAAGGAAGTGCCCGAGGATGTCAGGGTGGAGATCGGCTATGATTTCACCCGGTTTGTGCGGAGATCCGTGGCGGAGGTGAAGGAAACGCTGGCGATCGCCTTCGGCCTGGTGGCGCTGATCATCTTCCTGTTCCTGCGCGACTGGCGATCCACGCTGATACCGGTGATCGCGATTCCGGTTAGCATCGTGTCCGGGTTCTTCATCATGTATGTGGCCGGTTATTCGATCAACGTGCTCACCCTGGTGGCGATCGTGCTGGCGATCGGTCTGGTGTGCGACGACGCGATCGTGGTGCTGGAGAACATCTATCGGAAAATCGAGGACGGGATGTCGCCGCTGGAGGCCGCGCTCGCCGGTTCGCGGGAGATCTATTTTGCGGTGATCGTGACCACGATTTCGCTGGCGGCGGTGTTTCTGCCGGTGGTATTTCTATCCGGGCTAACGGGGAGGCTGTTCCGGGAGTTCGGGATCACGCTGGCGGGGTGCGTGCTGGTTTCCGCGTTTGTGGCGCTCACGCTTTCGCCGATGATGTGCCGGTTTCTGCTGAGGCGGCACGGGGTGGGGGAGAACCGGCTGCACCGCGCCACGGAGCCGCTGTTCCGGATGATGGCGGCGGGTTACCGCGCCTGCCTCGCGCCGTTTCTGAGGTGGCGCTGGCTGGCATTGCCGGTTTTGTTGGGCAGCGGGGCGATGATCTATCTGCTGGGGCGCGGCATTCCGCGCGAACTCGCGCCGCTGGAGGACCGCGAGAACATCCGGATCAGCGTGACCGCGCCCGAGGGAGCCACCGCCGAATACACCGAAAGCTGGCTCGACAAGATCGCGGCCTATGTGGAGGACCATGTGCCGGAGCATTCCCGATCATTCAGCATCGTGGGCGGCGGCGGGCGCTCGGACGCCAATTCCGGGGCGCAGAACCTCTATCTAACCGTCCCGGCGGAGCGCGGGCGCAGCCAGGCGAAAATCGCCGAGCAGATCACCCGCGACATGCAGGAATTCACCGGCGTGCGGGCGATCGCCACGCAGCCGCCCACGATCGGCGACCGGCGGGCCGGCCAGCCGCTATCGTATGTGTTGCAGGCCCCGGATTTCGAGTCGCTGGTCAAGGTGCTGCCGGATTTCCTAACCGAGGCGGGGAAAAGCCCGGTGCTGCGCCAGGTGGATGTGGACCTCAAGGTCAACCGGCCGGAGGGGGTGATCTCCATCAACCGCCGCAAGGCCGCCGAACTGGGAATCTCCGCGGAGGAGATCGCCCGCACCCTGGAGCTTGCCTACTCGGGACGGCGGTTCGGTTATTTCCTGAAAAACGGCCGCCAATACCAGATCATCGGCCAGATGCGGCGCGAGGACCGGAACGATCCGGGAGACCTGAAGAAACTCTTCGTCAAGACCGCCGCCGGGGCGATGGTTTCGCTGGACAATCTGGTCACGTTTTCCGAGTCCGCGAGCCCGTCGGCGATCTTCCGATTCAACCGGGCGGTTTCCGCGACCATCCAGGGCACACCCGCGCCCGGCAAGACGCTGGGAGACGGCATCGGGGAACTCGACCGCATCGCGAAGCGGGTGCTGCCGGAGAATTTCCGCACCGCGCTTTCCGGGCAGTCGCGCGATTTCGCGGAGAGTTCGTCGTCGCTGTGGTTCGCCTTCGCGCTGGCGCTGGTCCTGATCTATCTGGTTTTGGCGGCGCAGTTCGAGAGCTTCCGCGATCCGTTCATCATCATTCTAACCGTCCCGATGTCGGTGGCCGGCGCGCTGCTATCGCTCAAGCTGACCGGACAGACGCTCAACGTGTTCAGCCAGATCGGGATCATCATGCTGATTGGGATCGTGACCAAGAACGGCATCCTGATCGTGGAGTTCGCCAACCAGCGCAAGGCCGCGGGACTCGGCAAGGTGGAGGCGGTGCTGGACGCCGCGCTTGCCCGCTTCCGGCCGATTCTGATGACCAGCCTGGCGACGGTTTTCGGGATCCTGCCGATCGCACTGTCCGTCGGTTCGTCCGGCGGCTCCCGCCAGTCGATGGGCATCGCGGTGGTTGGCGGCCTGGTTTTTTCCGGTCTGCTCACCCTGTTTGTGGTGCCGGCGGTGTATGCGGTGCTGTCGCGGAAAACCGGGTAGCCGCCACATCCGGGGGAGGGGGAACGCGTGGTTTCGCCGCCATTTACGCATCCCTTATCGTAAATTCCGCATTTGCCGCCATTATCGCCTCAATTTCTGCTATTTGGTGGACCGTCCGGCCGGGAATTCGTGAAATCGACCCGTGAGCACGACTTCGACAACACCTTGCGTCATGGGCACCATGGACGCCAACGAAGCGGTGGCCTCCGTGGCCTACCGGATGAATGAGTTTTTCGCGATCTATCCGATCACGCCGTCGTCGCCGATGGCGGAGTTCGCGGACGAATGGTCGGCCGGCGGCCGCAAGAACCTGTGGGGCGCGATCCCGAGCGTGGTGGAAATGCAGTCCGAGGGCGGTGCCGCCGGCGCGGTCCACGGCGCGCTGATGGCCGGTTCGCTGAGCGCCTCGTTCACGGCATCCCAGGGTCTGCTGCTTTTCATCCCCAACATGTACAAGATCGCGGGCGAGTTGATGCCGTTCTGCCTGCACGTGACCGCCCGCGCGCTGGCGACGCACGCGCTGTCGATTTTCGGCGACCATTCGGACGTGATGGCCTGCCGCCAGACCGGGTTCGCGATGCTCTGCGGCGGATCGGTGCAGGAAGCGATGGACACCGCGGTGATCTCGCAGATGGTGACACTCCGCTCGCGGGTGCCGTTCCTGCATTTCTTCGATGGATTCCGCACCTCGCATGAGGTTTCCAAAATCACCCTCATCGGCGATGAGGATCTCCGCGCGCTGTTGGACGAGGAAAGCATCAGCGCCGTCCGAGACCGCTCGCTCACACCGGACCGCCCGATCATCCGCGGCACCGCCCAGAACCCCGACGCGTTCTTCCAGGCCCGCGAAGGCTGCAACTCGTTCTACGACGCCGTGCCCGCGCTCGTTAGGGAGGCGATGGACGCCTTCGGCAAACAAACCGGGCGCCACTACAAACCGTTCGACTACGAAGGCGCGCCGGATGCCGAGCGTGTGATCGTGATGATGGGATCCGGCGCCGAAGCCGTCGGTGAAACCGTGGAATACCTCGCCGCCAAGGGTGAAAAGGTCGGCATTATGAAAGTCCGTCTCTATCGTCCGTTCTCGGTGGAGGATTTCGCCGCCACGCTGCCGAAGACGGTGAAATCGATCGCCGTGCTCGACCGCACCAAAGAGCCTGGAGCGATCGGCGAGCCGCTGTTCCTCGATGTCTGCGCCGCCCTGCGCACCGCGGAGGTTTCCGGTTTTCTCACCAACACCAGCGCGATCCGCGTGACCGGCGGCCGCTACGGCCTCGGTTCCAAAGAGTTCACCCCGGCGATGGCCAAGGCGGTGTTCGACGACCTCGCCAAACCCGCTCCCAAGTCGGTCTTCACCGTGGGCATCAACGACGACGTCACCGGACTTTCGCTCGACTACGATCCGGAGTTCGAAGTGATCTCGCCCGATGTGAAACAATCGATCTTCTTCGGCCTCGGCTCGGATGGAACGGTCGGAGCTAACAAGAACTCGATCAAGATCATCGGCGAGGACACCCCGAACTACGCGCAGGGATACTTCGTTTATGACTCGAAGAAATCCGGCGCGATGACCGTTTCGCACTTACGTTTCGGTCCCAAGCCGATCCGCTCGACCTATCTGATCCGCCAGGCCGAGTTCGTCGCCTGCCACCGGTTCGACCTGCTCAATCAGGTGAACATGATCGACTACGCCAAACCGAACGGCATTTTCCTGATCAACTCGCCCGGCGATCCGAACGAATGCTGGGACCGCCTGCCGCGCGAACTCCAGCAGCAGATCATCGACAAGAACCTCTCGCTCTATGGCATTGACGCCTCCACCGTGGCCCGCAACTGTGGCATGGCGGGCCGCGTGAACACCATCATGCAGACCTGCTACTTCGCCATCTCCGGCGTGCTGCCGAAGGACGAAGCCATCTCCGCCATCAAATATGCTATCAAAAAAACCTACGGCAAACGTGGCGACGCGGTGGTCCAGCAGAACTTCGCGGCCGTGGACAGCACGCTCGAGAACCTGATCAAGATCGAGTATCCGAAGGTGGCCGATTCCAACGTGATCAAGGCACCCATCGTTCCGCCGGAAGCGCCGGATTTCGTCCAGCGCATCACGGCGATGATGATGGCCGGCAAGGGCGATCTGCTTCCGGTCAGCGCGTTCCCGATCGACGGCGTGTGGCCCACCGGCACCACCCAGTGGGAAAAACGCAACGTCGGCGAGGAAGTCCCGGTCTGGGAGCCGGACATTTGCATCCAGTGCAACAAGTGCGCGCTGGTATGCCCGCACGCCGCCATCCGGCCGAAGGTTTACACCCCCGACAAACTCGGCGGCGCTCCGGAAACCTTCAAGTCCACCGAGTTCAAGGTGCGTGAATATCCCGGCATGCTCTACACGCTCCAGGTCGCCGTGGAAGACTGCACCGGCTGCAACGTCTGCGTCGCGGTTTGCCCGGCCAAGGACAAGAGCAACCCGAGCCGCAAGGCGATCAACATGAAACCGCAGCTCCCGCTGCGCGAGGCCGAGCGCGAGAACTACAGTTTCTTCCTCAACCTGCCCGATCCGGATCGCGAAATGCTGCGCGACGACGTCAAGACCTCGCAGTTCATGCGTCCGTTGTTCGAATACTCCGGCGCCTGCGCGGGTTGCGGCGAAACGCCCTACGTCAAGCTGCTCACCCAGTTGTTCGGCGACCGCCTGATGATCGCCAACGCCACCGGTTGCTCGTCGATCTACGGCGGCAACCTGCCGACCACGCCCTACACCACCGACCCGTGCGGCCGTGGTCCGGCGTGGGCCAACTCGCTCTTTGAGGACAACGCGGAATTCGGTCTCGGTTTCCGCGCCAGCCTCGACCAGACCCGCGCCTATGCCAATGTCCTGCTGCAAGGCCAGGCCGGCGTGTTGGGCGACGATTTGGTCAGCGCCATTCTAACCGCCGATCAATCGACGGAGACGGGCATCAACGCCCAGCGCGAACGGGTCGCCGCCCTCCGCGCGGCCCTCGCGGGCAAGCCGACCAAAGAGGCGCTGACGCTTACGCAGCTCGCCGACTATCTGGTGGACAAGAGCGTGTGGATCCTCGGCGGCGACGGATGGGCCTACGACATCGGCTTCGGCGGTCTCGACCATGTGATCGCCTCCGGCCGCAACGTGAACATCCTGGTGATGGACACCGAGGTTTATTCCAACACCGGTGGCCAGCAATCCAAAGCCACGCCGCTGGGTGCCGTTGCCAAGTTCTCGATGGGCGGCAAGGCCGTTCCGAAGAAGGACCTGGGTCTGATCGCGGCCACCTACGGCACGGTTTACGTCGCCCGGGTGGCCTTCGGTGCCAGGGACGCCCACACGGTCACCGCATTCCGCGAGGCGGAAAGCTACAACGGTCCCTCGCTGATCATCGCCTACAGCCATTGCGTTGCGCACGGCTACAGTCTCTCGCAAGGACTCGAACAACAGAAGCGCGCCGTCAATTGCGGCTACTGGCCGTTGTTCCGCTTCGACCCGCGCCGCGCCGAGGCCGGGGAGAACCCGATGAAACTCGATAGCCCGCCTCCCAAGGCCAGCCTCGCCGATTTCACCCGCAACGAAACCCGCTTCCAGATGCTCGCGCGCATCAATCCGGAACGTTCCGCCGAACTGATGGAAATGGCCGCCCGCTCGGTCAAGGAGCGGTTCTCCTTCTATCAACAGCTCGCCGCCGCCACCGAACCGGCCGCCGAGTCCGAAAAACCGCAAGCCTAACACCAACCGCGACACACCATGGACCTCACCACAACCTATCTGGGCCTCAAACTGAAAAACCCGGTCATTTCCGGAGCGTCGCCGCTGGTTGACAAGCTCGACAACGTCCGCCGGCTGGAGGATTCCGGAGCGGCCGCGATCGTGATGCACTCGCTCTTCGAGGAGCAGATCACCTCGCAGCAGCTCGCGGAGTTCGCCCACACCGAGTTTTCCGCGGATTCGTCCTCGGAAGCGGGTTCCTACTTCCCCCGCATGGAGGATTATGTGTTAGGACCCGACCGCTATCTCGACCAGATCCGCAAGATCAAGGAGATGGTGGACATTCCCGTGATCGGATCGCTCAACGGCACCAGCCTGGGCGGATGGACCCGTCATGCCAAGCTGATCCAGGAGGCCGGCGCCGACGCGCTGGAGCTGAATGTCTATTACGTGGCCACCAATCCGGACGAAACCGGCATGGAGGTGCAGATGCGGACGTTCAATATCCTTGAGGAAGTGAAGAAGGAAGTCACCATCCCGATCGCGCTCAAGATCTCGCCCTATTATTCGTCGCCCGGCAATTTCGCCAAGGCGCTCGACGCCCGCGGTGCGGCCGGTCTGGTCATGTTCAACCGGTTCTATCAGCCGGATATCAACATCGAGGAACTGGAAGCCTCCCACAAGCTGGAGCTTTCCAACTCGGTTGAACTCCGCCAGCGCCTGCGCTGGATCGCCATCATCCACAGCCACATCAAGGCCGATATCTCACTGAGCGGCGGCGCGCACACCTATGAGGATGTCATCAAAGGCATCATGGTGGGCGCCAAAACCGTGCAGGTGGTCTCCGCCCTGCTCAAACACGGCCCGGACTACATCGGCGAGATCGTCACCAAGCTGGACCGTTGGATGGAAGAACACGAATACGAAAGCGTCGAGCAGATGCGGGGTTCCATGGGCCTCTCCAACTGCCCCGACCCCAGCGTCTATGAGCGCGCGAACTATCTGAAGATCCTCCAGCTTTGGAAGGTCTGAGGCAATGGCCTTGTTGACCTCGTTGACGTGATTGACGGTATGAGCGGCCTCTTTGACAAACAAGGAGGCTTCGGCGAGCGCCTGACCGCCCGGCGTCTTGCCGCCCGCGAGGAATAGCGCGCGAACGGGCCCGAATGTCCCGAATGCGGTGCCTCCATGCGCCTCCGCAAATCGGCGCGCGGCGATTTGCGGGGCAGCTCGGCCTATCCGGAATGCAAGGGCATCAAACCGATCTAACCGGGGTTGCGCCTTTGTCAGTCCGGGACATCGACCGGCGCGAGCAAGTGCGACAGCGTTTCCTCGTCGATCCGCAGTTTGGCGGTGTCTTCGCAGAGCAGCGCTTCCACCAGCGCGGATTTGTGGCGCTGGAGGTCCAGAATACGGTCCTCGATGGTGCCGCGGCACACCAGTTTGTGAACGAACACCGGCTTGGTCTGTCCGATGCGGTGGGCGCGGTCGGTCGCCTGGTTTTCGGCCGCCGGGTTCCACCACGGATCGTAGTGGATCACGGTGTCGGCGGCGGTTAGGTTGAGGCCGGTTCCTCCCGCCTTGAGCGAGATGAGAAAAACCGGATAGGCACCGCTCTGGAAATCCTTCACCAGCTTCGCCCGCTCGCGGGTCTGGCCGGTTAGTTTCAGATAGGGGATATCCGCGGTTTCCAGATGCTCCTCGATGAGCGCCAGCATCGACGTGAATTGCGAGAACAGCAGAATGCGCCGGCCTTCCTCGATCAGCGTGGGAAGAAGTTCTTCGGTCAGGTAGTCAAGCTTGGCGGATTCGGTGATCCTCTGTGCGGCCGGATTGTCCAACAATTGCGGATGGCAGCAGATCTGGCGCAGCTTGAGCAGGGCGTCCAGGACGATGATGTGGGACTTGGCCAGCCCCTTGGCGGCAAGCGCGTCGCGCACGCGTTTGTCCATCGCCGCGCGCACCGATTCGTAGATGTCGGCCTGCTTCGGAGTGAGATCGATACCGTGGATGATGTGGGTTTTTTCCGGCAGTTCGGCGGCAACCTGATCCTTGGTGCGGCGCAGAATGAGAGGGGCCACACGGCGGTTCAGCGCGATCTGGGCGGCGGACGAGCGGTCGCGCTCGATCGGCTTGCGGAACACGGTGGAGAAGGTCTTTTCATCCGCCAGGAAGCCGGGCATCAGGAAACGCATGAGGCTCCACAGCTCGCCGAGGTGGTTCTCCATCGGCGTTCCCGATAGACAAACCCGGTGGGCCGCCTTGATCTCGCAGGCGTTTTTCGCGGTGGCGGATTTCGGGTTTTTGATATATTGCGCCTCATCGAGCACGAGGATGTGCCAACGGAGTTTCGATAGCTCCGCGAAGTCGCGGGTGAGCAGCGGATAGGAAGTGACCACGACATCGGCCTCCGCGGCGAATTGGAAATGATCCGAGCGGTCATTGCCGTGCAGCACCAGAACCTTGAGAGCGGGCGCGAATTTTTCAAACTCCCCCTTCCAGTTTGGCACCACCGAGGTGGGAGCCACGACCAGCGAGGGCGAGCCCGGTTGCGCGGCCGCCGCCGCGGCAAGGTGCGCGATCGTCTGGAGGGTTTTGCCCAGCCCCATGTCGTCGGCCAGAATGCCGTGGAGCCCGTGGGCGGCGAGAAACCGCAGCCACCGGTAGCCTTCGGTTTGATAGGGACGCAACTCCGCGCTGACGGTGTCCGGCACGGGGGCTTCGGGCAGACCGTTGATTTCGCGCAGCCCGCGCCCCAGCGCGGCGAGCGCCCGCGTGGTTTCGCTGGACTCGATCTCCAGCCGATCCGCCACCCCGGCGGCGCCGAGGCGGTCGAGGCGGATCATGCCATCGCCCGACCGAGAGTGGAACAGATGGCGCACCTGCTCGACCATTTCCAGAAACCGGTTGGCGGGAAAACGGATGTGGCCGTCCGCCGGGTTGTCGCACGGGATTAGCAGGAACTCCGGACGGTTTTCCGGATCCTTGTACTTTTCCAACAGATCGCTCCGGATCGCCTTGGCGATTTGTGGGATCAGGCTCACGCGCTTGCCCTCGAACTCACCGGTGACATCAAAGCGGAACCAGTCGATCCCGTGATCGGGGTCGGCTTCGATCGCGGGGAAAAAATCGTGCAGGTCGTGGATGGTTAGACCGAGCTTGGGGTCGGTCTCGATGCGCCAGCCTGCGGCGGTTAGATCGGCGGCGGCCTCGCCGGCCACGTAGTCGATCCATTCGCCGGGGCCGGCGTCCGGGTCGTCGATGAACCACGATCCGCGTGCGGTTTCGTTGAGATCGTACGCGCGGAAAATGTCGGTGGCGGGGACCAGTCCCGACTTGGCGAGCGCGGCGGTGGGTGCGGCTTCGGCGGCGGTGTTTCGGATGAGTTCCAGTCTGCGGGTGCCGTCGAACCACGCGGCTACCGGTGCGGCTCCGCCCAACAGGGGAGGCAGCGGTTTGAATCCCGGATAGCGGAATTCCGGCAGGGCGGCGATGTGGCGTTTCAGATAGACCCCGGTGCGGACCTCGGTGATGCGGAGAACCGCCTCGGGTGTCAGGTCGCGCAACGTTTCCGTTTCACCCACCGTGGGCAGGGGTGGCGGATTGTCCGGGGTCAGTGCGGCCAGGCGTTCGCAGACTCCCATGTTCTCCTCCGCCGGCACTTCGGGGCCGTTGGCCCAGGCGATGATAAACTCCGGGGGATCATCTCCTGTCTCCACCGGCCCCATCAAACGGTTCTTCAGGTCAAGATAGGCGGCAGGCACGGTGGGAAGAAGGATCCGTTGCGCCGTGTCGTCCTGGGGGTCGAGATTCACGACGGGCCTGCTGTTTCCGTTAGGGAGTTGCCGCCACCCCATGGATGCCCGCAAGCCGGGTCCCGCCTTGATTCCATGGCAGATCTTGTTTGCGGAATAGATGCTGGCGGATTTGTTCTCGACGAAAACCATCCGCCCGGTTTCCAGAGCGGGAAAGAGGATATCCTCCCAGCCTTCGCCCTCCAGCCAGGCCTGCGATCCCCAGGTTCCCATCCGCCGGCCACGGGCGTGCAACGCGGTGCATATCGGAATGTCCTCGGGCGCCATGTACTTCGTGGGCTTGAGAGGATCCGCGGTGGCCACGCTACGGTCCACCGAGATGCCCGATTTGTTGTGGGTTCCGGCTCGGAGGGCCAGCTTGAATCGCGGATTCTCCGGTGTTCCGCCTTCGCGCTCGATGCAATACGCGAGGAATTTCGCGTAGGGTTTGGCGGGCTTGGAAGCTTCCACGGCCTTGGCGGCCGCGATTTGTTGGACCACCCTCAGGTTCGATATCCACTCCGTGATTTTGTAGGAAACCCGCGCTTTGGGAACGCCGGGCGTTTCACCCGCGTTGGCTGTCACCACCCGTTTCAGGGCGTGGATCACCGCCTCGCCATGCGGACAATCGATGAACTCATCGCATCCGCATTCTGACGTCCAGCCATCCTGAAAATCGCCCGGCATGTCCCATTCGTCCGTAAACAGTGAAACCCGGACCCGATACTGACGGCCATTGGTGTGCCTGACCTTGGCGGCGAGCAGAATGTCGCACTCGTCGTATGGCCCGGTTTCCACGAACTGTGCTTCCACGACCTGGATGCCTCCGGGTTCCTCGGATTTTCCATCTTCGTCCGAATTCCAGTCTTCCAGCCACTCGACGAGGCCGGGATAACGGGAAATCTGGGCGTAGCTGGGAAGAATCATCAGCGCGAACCCCATCACGTCGAGGGCCGCGTGACAAGAGCCAATCACAATCGGGAAAACTTCCCACCGGCTATTTTTTCACCTTCTTGATCGACTTGTTATCCCGGATCGTGCTTTCGGCGATAACCGCCTTCGCCGTTTCGCGGTCCTTTGAGAACCGCATGGTCCAGTATCTCTCGGTGGTCATTTGGGTGATCTTGACGGTCTCTCCGTCGAGCACTTCCCATGCGGTCAACCATGAGGGACCCGAAATTTTGCCGCCCTCGAGGAAACGGATGGTGAATGCCGGGTTCTCGTTGTCGTCCAGGTGCCATGACCATGAGTTCTCCGTCAGCAGTTTTTCGAGTCCCTTTTTGGTCTTGGCGGTTTCCTTATCCTTGCGGTTGGCGACCACCGCCGGATCGGTGGATTTCGCCTCGGCGGCTTCCTTGCGCGCGGCATCGCGTTCCCTGACATACTCCTCAAGCCGTTCTCTAACCTTCAGCGCTTCGGCCGCCTTGCCGGACTTTGTCAGATCGACCACGAGTTGGTTCATCTCCTTGATGTAGGATCGTTCCACGGCCAGCGCCGTTCTTTCGACCTGAGGGGTGATCTTTGCCTTCTGATCAATATAGATCTGGCGCATTTTCGCGAGATCCGGATGCTTGGGAGGAGGGGCGGAATCCAGTCCCTCGGCCAGCGACTCCAACTCGGATGCGACCGCGACGAGGATCTCCAGGTTGCCGGCGTTCTGTGCTGCGACCCGCTTCTTTTCCAATGCCTCGCGATATTTCGTGTCGAGATCCCTGAGGGGGCGCTGCGCTTCCTCCATCTGCGCCTCCATCATGACCTCGATGGCCGACGCAACTCCCGAATCGGCCGATTCCGCGGCTTTGGGTTGGGAGCACATGAGCAGCGAAACGGCAAAAGCTGCTGCGGGGCGACGAAACAGTCCGGCGAAACGGGCAAAGCGCGCGGTGTTGGATGCGTTCATGGAAGCGATCGGTTGTTGTTGTCGGGGTGTGCCGGCGGATGCGGATGGGGCTGACCCGGGAACCGCTCTGCCGGCAACTGTCTGCTAGGTTAGAAACCGGGACGGGGGTGTCAAGGGGATTCTGAGTCGAATCGGTGGGGAAATTTGGAATCGGTCCTTTCGGGTGGCCCGGAGAATTTCGGTGGAATGCAAGGATGTCGGCGCGGCGCTCGTAAGGTTGGGTCGGAGTGATCAAGGGTTTAGCGCTCCCACCACAACATTCGTCAACGCCATGAAAAACATCATCCGGGTTTTTTCCGCAATCGCTCTCGTCGCGTGTCCCGCCGTTTCCGCCCAGACGCCCGCGCCCAAGGCGGGCGATTGGATCGTCCTATTCGACGGCAAGAATCTCGACGGCTGGACCAACCGCGATGGCGGACCCACAAAATGGGAGGCAGCGGATGGCGCGATGTCCGGAAAACAGGGCAGTGGGGATGTGTGGACCAAGGCGCGGTACGGAGATTTCATCCTCGAACTCGAATTCAAAACCACCGGCAACAGCGGCGTGTTCTTCCGCACCGACAATCCGAAAGACCCCGTTCAGACCGGCATCGAAATCCAGGTGGACAATCCGCGCGACCCCGACCGCCACAGCGTGGGTGCGATCTATGATCTGGTGGCCCCGTCGAAAAACGCCGCCAAGGCGAACGAGTGGAACCGGCTGGAGATCGCCGTCAAGGGCCCGAAGATCGCGGTGAAGCTCAATGGCGAGAAAATCGCGGAGATGGACCTCGACAAATGGACCGAGGCCGGCAAAAACCCGGACGGCTCGCCCAACAAATTCAAGCGGGCGCTCAAGGACTGGAAGCGCGAGGGGCATATCGGTTTCCAGGATCACGGCTCCAACGTGAGCTATCGGAAAGTGCGGATCAAACCGCTCTAACGGTATTGTGTTTCCAATCGGATGAGAACCGCCGTCGCGCTCGCGTTATCCGCGTGGACCTTTGCGGCTGGCGCGGAGGATTTCCGGCCGATGGTGGCGGACGCGCTGGCGCGTGGCGAAAAGCGGATCGTGATCCCGCCAGGGATCTATCGGTTGGAGCCGGATCAGGGAACGAAGTCGGTGTGGCGGATCGCGAACGTCCGCGATACCGAGATTATCGCCGACGGGGTGACGCTTCTATCCGCCAAACTGACGAGGGCGGTGGAGATCGGAGACTGCGAGCGGTTGACCCTGCGCGGACTTGTCGTGGATTACGATCCCTTGCCGTTCACCCAGGGCGAGGTGGTCACGGTGGCCGGGGACCGCGGATGGATCGAGGTGAAGCTGCACGCCGGTTATCCGCGGAAGCCCTACGCGCGCATCGACGTGGTGGATCCCGCGACCCGCTATCGGAAACGGGGGATGCCGTTTCTGTGGGGAACCATGGCGGAAATACGCGGGGATGGGTTGGTTAGGGTGAGCCGCGAGGGAATCGGCGCGGCCGCCGTGCCGGGCGACTTGGTTTCGCTCAGTACCGGACCCGCGCCCGATGGCATCCCGCACGGGATCTCGCTGGACCGGTGTGCGGCGGTTGTGTTGGATCACGTCACGGTCCATAGCGCGCCGGGGATGGGCATCATCGAGTGCGACGGCGAAGGCGGCACAAGGATGTTAGGTTGCAGGGTGGTGCCCGGCCCGATGCCCGGAGGTGCCAAGCAGGAGCGACTCCTCAGCACCTCGTGGGATGCGATCCAGTCGAAGACGATCCGGCGGGGACCGGTCGTGGACGGTTGTGAGATCCGCGACGCGGGAGATGATTCGTGGAGCGTGCAATCCGCCGATTTCATGGTGCTGCGGGCCGCCGGGACAAAGCTGGTGGTCGCGTGTCGGGATGAGTACACCGTGGGCGTGTTAACCGGTGATAGGCTGGGGACCCGTTTGGGCGGGGATTTCGCGATGATTGTTTCCCGGAGGGAAGTCAAGCGAGGTGAAGCGGGAGTCTCTCCGGATGTTCTATCAAAATTGGACGGTGCCGCCGCGTGGTCGCTGTGGAAGGTCTCGCCGAAATGGCTGGAATTGGTGATTGACCGCGATCTTCCGGTTAGGGAAGGCGAATCGGTGTTCTCGGCCGACCGGATGGGGAATGGATTTCGTTTCTCCAACAACCGGATCCGCAGTGCGGGAAGGGTTCTGGTGAAGGCGGCCGGGGTGATCGAGGACAATCTGTTGGACACCCCCCACGCGTTGGTGGTTTGTCCCGAGCTTCCCGGCGGCGCGGCCGCGGGCATCGAGGGGTTGGTTATCCGCCGCAACACCATCCGGCGGGCGGGTTGGTTCTGTCCCGCGCCATGGTCGAGCCAGGCCGGGGCTTTGTCGATCACGGCAACCGCGGGGCCGCGCACGCTGGGACCCGCGGGGGTTTTCGCGAACGTCCGGATCGAGGACAACGTGTTCGAGGATGGCGTGGGCCCGGGGTTGGTGATCAGCTCCGCCCGCGGCGTGGTCGTCCGCGGCAACCGTTTCGTCAGGCCTCACCACTCCAAACCCAACGACACTGGCGCGGCTTACGGAATTTCTAGCAGTTCGGTGATCTGGATCGAAAACTGCGAGGGTGTTAGCCAGGATGGAAATCCGGTGATCGACCCGGGTCCGTTTGCGGGAGATCCGGTGGTGAACAAGCCGTGATTGCTAGGAAATTGCTTTTCACGGTTGGTGCGCATGAGGGGCTAAAGAGCGGTTCGCCCTGTAAATAATTGAAAAATCGGTGTTTCCAGTGGACCTCAGTGCCCTCAGTGGAAATCTTGTTGCAAGTTGTCTGTACCACCCGATTTCTTGCTAAAATGGACAGTATTGGGCGTGCCTCCCTCACTTGGCCGTGAAATCAATCGACACTCCAAAGTGGCTGCGGAGGGCGTTTTCGATCCGCTCCCCGACCACGGCTGCGGATTCGCCGTTCAGGAGTGCCTTGACCCCCTCCTGCTTCAGATGTTTGGGATCAACCGCAGGCTTCTCGAGCGGCGGCGCGGGAGGCGTCAGGGTTGTTGGGTATTCAACCCGGCCATCCGGCAGTTGTTTGACGCCGGGCTGCTGCTTGAACAAGTCCATCGCCGCCCGATATCGCTCCATATCCGCGACATAGGCATTGTATTTGGCCAAGGCCAGCCGATTGCAATCCAGCATGGCACGGAGCTTCGCCAGGCCACGCTCACCCTCGATCTCGATAAAATAGAACACGATGAGGTGCGCGGTGCGGTAGTAACGCAAGCGGCGGATGGCCTCCACGCCCGGAAAGGTGGGATTTCCGCCGGAAATACACCATCCGCTATCCGCCATTTCCAACATTTCCGAGACGGATCGCATCTGGTATTTGAGCTTTTTCGGGCTTGTTTGCTGGCTGTTTTTGGACGAACCGCCGCCGCCAAATCCGATGTCCGCCGTCGTCCGCGGAATGCCATCCTTGATGAAATACTCCTGAGCCATGAGTTTCAGCACCTCACTGGAAATGGCCTTGCTCCCCGTTCGGAAGGTGTTGTTCTCAACCGGAATGTTCGACAAATACTCAGCATATCCCTCGGAGAACCACAGTGGCATCGGCTGCAGCATGTCGTGGGAGAGCATGTGGGTCAGCTCATGGATGATGGTGGTGGTGTCCGCCGCCTTGCGCGAGGCCGTGCGCCAGCCGTCGGAGCCTTTCACCAAGCCCATCAGCTCCAGCGGGGCCAGAAAACGCTTTTGGGGGATTTTATAGACACCGGCGGTGTTGACGGGACCGCCGTTCTGACGGTAAGCATCCAGTGTGCCGAACAACTCAGCCCGGAAATAGCCGTCGTCCGGATCGGCTAGGATGCCGAACGGGGAACTGCTGTTCAGAGCGTGGGTCGCCTCAAACAGGCAGGCGAGATCTTTGGTCAGTTCCCTGCCCAGATTGACGTCCGTCTCAAACCGGAAATGCCGGGTGGTATAGACGAATTTTCCGCCAGTCCCCGCAGCTTCGCTCACGGTTTGGTTTGACAGTGTGGCGGACAACTCGCCCGGCCATCCGGACCAGGTGCGGTGGAATTCCCTCGGATTGGCCGCGATGAACGACTGATCTCCAGATGATAGTTTAGCCAACGCCACCGGCACGGTCTTGCCTGAGGTCAGCCCGAGATAGACACTGCCGTCCAGCACTCCGAGGTATTCGGCGACCAGCTTTTTTCCGTCGGAGCTTGTCCACTCCCGAGCAACAGGCTTGGCGGGAACTACCGACGTGCCTGCGCCATCCCCAAAAACCGGTGTCCGGGCCAGCGCGAAAACCAGCAGAAGATGGAACAAAGCTGTGCGGCTCATGCCGCTGTCGTATTCAGCACCCACGCCAACGTCAAGCGCCAACTTCGCTAGGACACGATTGCTAGGAAATTGCTTTCACGGTTGGTGTGCATGAGGGGCTAAAGAGCGGTTCCGAGACCGGGAGAAAAGGGGTTGCGGGGAAAGGAGGGGAGGAAAACGCCTCTCGGGCACCCGAACGGCAGGTCGGAGGCGCGTCTTTTTGGGTTCATCGGCGCGGAAATGGGTGGAATGGTGTGAAATCCTCAAGAGCGAGAATACGGTTTCCCCTTCCCAACCCGAGGAAAATCGGGGGGGGAGTTTCAAGTTTACATGTTTTCAGTTTCAGCAGGTGAAGGCGAGGAGGTGCTCGTCGCCGCAATCCGGGCAGCGGAGGCGGAGGAAGCCGGAAGCTAGGTCGCCGCTGCGGAGGAAATTGAGGACCACCATGAAGGCATTGGCGCGGAGTGGTCCCATGGCGGCGCGGTGGCGGCGGACGAAGCATGGGTATCAAGGAACGATCAACCGATAGCCGATTCCCGCCTCGTTGCGGAGGATCACCTGGTCTCCCAGTTTTTTCCGGAGGTGGTTGGCGTAAACCCTCAGGTAATGGGTTTGGCCGGCGCCCTGCGGACCCCAAACCTCACTGAGAAGGTGGTTCTGCGTGACGATCCGCCCCGCATGCTTGGCCAGCGTCCGCAGGAATGCGAACTCCGTGGGTGTCATTTTCAAGGCTTCTCCGGCGAGAAATGCCTCGTGGCGGTCGAGATGCATGGTTAGAGGACCGGCCGTGATGGTGGGGGACTCGCTATTCTGATTCCGCCGCCGCAATGCGGCAAGCCGTGATAATAGTTCGGCCGTGCCGAATGGTTTGGTCACATAATCGTCCGCTCCGGCATCGAGAGCGGCAACCTTGATATGCTCCTGGTCTTTGACTGACAAAACCAGAACGGGAACCGGGTTCCATTCGCGCAGCGAGGCGAGGACATCGAGCCCGTCCATGTCAGGCAGCCCGAGATCCAGCAGCACCACATCCGGACGGTGAATGGCGACGGCCTGCAGTCCTAGGCGACCGGACTCGGCCTCGCGGACGGTATAACCCCGCGATTCGAGGGCAAGCCGCAGCAAGCGGCGGATCTGAACCTCGTCGTCGATGATGAGAGCGATCATGACATGGGATGTTGTGGAGCGCAGGAGGCTTCACCCGAAGGATAATCCTCGGGATCGGGGATTAGCGTGACGACAGGCACCAGAATTTCGAAAACGGCACCCCCATGCGGATGGTTCCAGGCCGTGACATCGCCCCCCAGTGCTTGCGCGAACCCGCGGGTGATGGATAGACCGAGTCCGGTGCCTCCCGCCGGAGAACCCGCGCTGCGGTAGAACTTGCCGAACACCCGATTCTCGTCGCCCTCGGTCAACCCCGGGCCGTGATCGCGCACGGTGAGCCTTAGCCCCTGTTCGGAATGCCGACCTTCGATCTGGATCGGGCTCCCGCCGGGGGAATAGACCGCCGCATTGTGCAGAATGTTCGCCAGAGCCTGCGCAAGGAGGGTGTGATCGGTTCTAACAATAGGAAGATCTCCGGCAATCTCAACCGCCACCGGATGGCCGGCGAGGGCGTCTGACATCGCTTCAACCGCCTCGCTGACGATTTCGTGTACGTCGCACCAAGTCAAATTTGGCTCAACCACTTTGGCCTCCAGCCGGGTCATTTGCAACAACCCGTCAACCAGGCGTTGGAGCCTTCTTGATGCGGTATCGATTTCCATGACAAATGGATTGTTGGCAAGCTCGCCCATACCTTCGATCGACGCCCGGATAACGGCCAGCGGGGTTTTCAGTTCATGCGAGACACTGTTGAGCAAATTGCTGCGCAATCGCTCCGAACGCTCCATCATTTCGGCTTGGCCCACCGCATTGATGAAATGTTCCTTTTCCAAAACCAACGCGAGTTGGACGGCGAATGCCTCGACGGCCATACGGCGGGAGAAATCAAGTGAGTCTCCATTCTCCGCGAGCCTGATTCCCAGGACTCCCATTACCGAAGTCGCCGTCTGAAGGGGAAACCACGTGCCTGCGGACAGCGGCAAGGTGTCCGTGAATCGTCCGGCCGCCCGTTTGTTGGAAAAACACCATGCCGCCACGCCAAACTCTTCCGGCGACGGCTGCCAGACGCTCGCGGGGTGGACCACGGCCGGCAGGGTATGATCGAGACTTCTAACGACAAGCGCGGTCTGTGCCCGGACGACACTGTTGATCACTGCCAGAGCGTCCGCGAGTCCTTTGGCGGATTCCGGATTCAGCGCCGCGCTTTGGGTGACGCGCAGCAAGGCATCGGTCTCCAGTTGACGCCGGCGCTCCGCGATTTCCCGGGTTCGCAGGCGGGATGTGAGGTGGCCCATACAAAGCGCGACGGCAAAGAACAGCAGAAGAAGGATAATGTCCTGCGGTTCCTGGACATAGAGGGTGAAGCGCGGTGAAATGAAGAAGAAATTCCATGCCAACGCGCAAAGAGCGGCCATGGCCACAATAGGACCGCGGCGGAGACGGAACGCGGACAGAAGAATCGCAAACAGATAGATAAGGGCGGGAACCATATATCCGGCCACGGACTCCAGCCACCAACAGATTCCGGTTAGGACCACCACAATGCCGGAGCCGATCGCGTACTCCGATAGGATGTTCCTCCCGGAGCCGGACGCGCCGGAGGAATCGGCGCGGTTCGAATGGGTTCCGATGACAGGCCGAACGGCGCACACGTCGATGTCACCGCTGGCCGAGATGATTCGGTCGGAGAGGGTAGCCTTCCACCAGCGGCGCCTGGAAGGCTTGCCAACCACAATCTGTGAGACGTTGCGGTCGCGGGCCACCTCCAATAGCGCTACCGCGATGTCGTCACCGGTAGCGTGAACCACTTCCGCGCCGAGTTTGCGCGCCAGCCCGAGCCCCCGAGAGAGATAGTCCTGCTCGATCGCCGAGAGGGAGCGGGTTGTTTCCACCCACACCGCAAGCCAGGGGCATCCGTGGCGGCTTGATGCCCGACGCGTCCAGCGGATCAGGCTCTCCGAATACGGACTCGGACCGACTCCGACCAACAGCCGTGCCGATGCGTTCCAGGGAGTGGTGACACGTTTGGCCTTGCGCATGCCCTCGAGGTCTCGATCCACGCGTTCGGCGGTGAAACGCAGCGCCAGCTCCCGCAGTGCTGTTAGATTGGTCTCGCGGAAGAAACTGGCGGCGGCGGCTTCCGCACGTTCTCCGAGATAGACCTTGCCCTCTGCCAGGCGCGCAATGAGCTTCTCCACGCTCAGATCAACCAGTTGGATGTCGTCGGCGCGGTCCAGCATCGAGTCGGGCACGGTTTCGCGTACCGCAACTCCGGTGATCTGCCGAACCACATCAACCTGACTCTCGATATGCTGGACATTCAGCGTGGTCACCACATTGATCCCGCAGTCCAGCAACTCGAGCACGTCCTGATACCGTTTGAGATGACGGCTGCCGGGAGCATTCGCGTGCGCCAGTTCGTCAACAAGAAGGAGGTCCGGCCGCCGCTGGATGGCACCATCCAGGTCGAACTCCGGAATCGCATGGCCCCTGTGCTCCATCAAACGGAGCGGGAGAGCGGGCAGTCCCGCGAGCAATTCGGCGGTCTCGCACCTGCCGTGGGTTTCCACCACCCCAACGAGTACATTCCGCCCTTCCTGTTGCCTTTGACGGGCAAGCAGCAGCATGGCGTAGGTCTTGCCAACACCCGGACACATCCCTAGCAAAACTGACAACCGGCCGCGTCGTTCCCGCGGTTCCTCTTGCCGTATCCGGGCGAGGAGCATGTCGGGGTCGGGGCGGGAATCATCGGTCATGACGACAGGTGGGATGGGTGGGGGGACACTAGCACGGAAATGGGAGATAGGGAACAAATTCCCCTGGGGGCGGGCACTAGCGGCCATCCGTGGAGAGTGAGTCCAATGCGAGATTGAGTTTCAGAACATTCACACCGTCCTCCCCGATCAAGCCGAATGCGGCTTTATCGGTGTTGCGGACAATGAGAGACTCCACCGTCGGGAGAGCAAGTCCCCGCGCCTTGGCCACCCTGGACGCCTGAAGCATCGCATTGGCGGGACTGATGTGAGGATCAAGTCCGCTGCCGGACGCGGTCACCGCGTCCGCCGGAACGGGTTGGTTTTCGGCAAGTCCGTTGATGGAGCGATAGGCGGCCACCCGCTCTTTGATCTGGTCCGCGAGCTTGCGCGAGGTCGGGCCCAGGTTGCTGCCGCCGGAGCTTGCGGCGTCGTAGCCGTTCGCACCCGCCGCTGAGGGTCGCGGGTGGAAATAGCGGTCACCACAGAAGTTCTGACCCAGCAGTGAGGATCCGATAACAGTGCCATGCTTGTCGGTGATCAGGCTGCCGTCGGCCTGTTTTGCAAAGGCGGTCCTGGCGATACCGGTGACAGCGAGCGGATAGAGGCCGCAGCAGATCACGGCAAAAACAAGAGTGGACACAATGGCGGGTCGAATTTGGGATAATGCGGATTTCATATCAGGCGAGGTTGAGGGTGGTGACAATGACGTCGATGAACTTGATACCGACGAAGGGAACGATAAGTCCGCCGAGGCCGTAAACGAGCAGATTGCGGCGAAGTACGGCAATCGCACCCATCGGTTTGTAAGGCACGCCTCTCAGTGCGAGCGGGATAAGCGCGATGATGACCAGCGCGTTGAAAATGATGGCGCTGAGGATCGCACTCTGCGGCGACCCCAGTTTCATGATGTTCAGCGATGCCATGGCTGGAAATGTCACCATCAGCATGGCGGGTATGATCGCGAAATATTTGGCGACGTCATTGGCGATCGAGAATGTGGTTAGGGAACCGCGGGTCATCAGCAATTGTTTGCCGATTTCCACGATCTCGATGAGCTTGGTCGGGTTGCTATCGAGATCCACCATGTTTCCGGCCTCGCGGGCGGCTTGGGTGCCGGTATTCATGGCGACTCCGACATCCGCCTGGGCAAGCGCGGGAGCGTCGTTGGTGCCGTCACCGGTCATCGCGACGAGGTGCCCGGCGGCCTGCTCGGCACGGATGCGCTTGAGTTTATCCTCGGGCGTTGCCTGGGCCATGAAATCGTCAACTCCGGCCTCAGCGGCAATGGCGGCTGCGGTCATCGGGTTGTCCCCGGTGATCATGACGGTGCGGATACCCATTTTGCGGAGCTGGATGAAGCGTTCCTTGATGCCGCCTTTGACGATGTCCTTGAGTTCCACAATGCCCAGCACCTTCGGGCCGTCGGCGACCACAAGCGGCGTTCGACCTGTGCGGGCGGCGGCCTCAACGGCGGTCTCCACCTCGGTTGGATAGTGTCCACCCTGTTGCTCCACCCAATTTCTGATGGATTCGGCGGCTCCTTTGCGGATGCCGCGCCCGTTGAGATTCACGCCGCTCATCCGGGTTTGGGCGGTGAACGGCACGAAGATGGCTTGCGGGTGTCTCAAATCGCGCCCGCGGAGGTTGAACTTCTCCTTGGCCAACACCACGATGCTGCGGCCTTCGGGGGTCTCGTCCGCCAGCGATGCGAGTTGGGCGGCATCGGCGAGTTCCAACTCGGAGATGTTTGGCGCGGGTCGGAAATCCGAGGCCATGCGGTTGCCGATCGTGATGGTGCCGGTCTTGTCCAGCAACAATACGTCAATATCGCCGGCGGCCTCCACCGCACGACCGCTGGTGGCCATGACGTTGCGACGAATGAGGCGGTCGATTCCGCTTATTCCGATCGCGCTGAGCAGGCCGCCGATGGTTGTCGGAATCAGGCAGACTAACAGAGAAACCAGAACCGGGGTGGTGAAATCGATTCCCGCATAGGACCCGAAGGGCTTAAGCGTCATGACGACCAGCAGAAATATCAGGGTCATGGCGGAAAGCAGGATGGTCAGCGCGATTTCGTTGGGCGTTTTCTGGCGTTTGGCACCCTCCACCATGGCGATCATACGGTCGAGGAAGGTGCTGCCTTGCTCTGAGGTGACCTTGATTACGATACGGTCACTGATGACCCGTGTGCCTCCGGTGACGGCGCTCCGGTCGCCACCGCTTTCACGGATAACGGGGGCGGACTCGCCGGTGATGGCGGCCTCATCGACGCTGGCAATGCCTTCGATCACCTCACCGTCGGCGGGGATGATGTCTCCGGACTCACAGACGACGGTGTCGCCCTTCTCTAACATCGTCGCGGCCACCGTTTCTTCGTTGCCACCCTTGAGGCGGCGGGCGAGCGAGTCCTTGCGGGCCTTGCGCAGGCTATCGGCCTGAGCCTTGCCGCGGCCCTCGGCGACAGCCTCCGCGAAGTTCGCGAACAACACGGTGAACCACAGCCAGATGGCAAGCTGGAGGACGAAGCCTCGTTCTCCGGGGCTGGTGAATATGGCGACGGTGGTGAGCACCGCGCCGATGAGGGTGACGAACATCACGGGATTCTTGACCATGAGCCGGGGATCGAGCTTGCGGAACGAGTCGCCGACCGCGGGAGCGAGGATGCTCTTGTCAAACAGGGATGGATTCTTATGAGACATGATTCGAAGGAGTGGAGGTTAGAAGAGTTGGCCATTGAGCATCAGGAAGTGCTCAACGATGGGGCCGAGCGCCAGCGCGGGCAGGAAGTTGAGCGCGCCGATGAGCAGGACGGTTCCAATCAGCAGGACGGTGAAGGTGACTCCGGAGACCGGAAAGGTGCCCGCGCTTGGCGGTGAGACCTTCTTTTTCAACATCGATCCGGCCAGCGCCATGATGGGAATGATCATGAGAAAGCGGCCGATCAACATCGCGATACCGAGCGTGACGTTGTAATGCATGTCGCCATCAGCGGGAGTGGCGGTGAGGCCTGCGAAGGCGCTGCCGTTGTTTCCCGTGGCGGAGCTGTAGGCATAGAGGATTTCGCTGAATCCATGCGGTCCGCCATTGTTAAGGCCTGCCTGACCCCAGGCGCTGACCGCGGCCCAGGCGGTGAAGCCGAGAATGCTCGCGGTTAGAACCAGCAGCGCAAGCATGCACATCTTCACATCGTAGGCCTGGATTTTCTTGCCGAGGTATTCCGGCGTGCGGCCGACCATCAAACCGGCGATGAACACCGCGAGCACCACGAAGACGATCATGCCATAAAGCCCAGCGCCGACACCGCCGATGACGACTTCGCCGAGCTCCATCAGGAACAACGGGACCAATCCGCCGAACGCGGTGAACGAATCGTGCATCGAGTTTACCGCACCGCAGGAGGCCGCGGTGGTGGTGGTGGCGAAGAGCGAGGAGTTGAAGATGCCGAAGCGCACTTCCTTGCCCTCCATATTGCCATCCGCGACAGAGACACCCAGCGCATGGTGGACCGGGTTGCCATGGGCTTCCGCCCACCAGCAGGTGAGCACGGCGGCTACAAACATCAGCATCATCGCCGACCACACGGTCCAGCCGTGGCCTTGGTTTCTGGTCATGCGTCCGAGATAGTAGGTCAAAGCGCTGCCGATTGCGAAGATCGAGAGCATCTGGATGAAATTCGAGAGAGGTGTCGGGTTCTCGAATGGCTGCGCGGCGTTCGCGTTCGTGAAGCCGCCACCGTTGGTGCCGAGCATTTTGATGGCGATTTGCGAGGCCATCGGGCCTTGCGCGATGGTTTGTTCCGTCACCGGGTCCTGACCGGGAACCGTGATGGCTTCCACGAGCTTCGCCGTTTCATAGGGCTTGAAGTTCTGGATCATGCCTTGCGAAACGAGAAACACGGCGAAGATCAGGCAAACCGGCAGAAGCAGATAGAGCGTGGTGCGCGTCACATCGACCCAGAAGTTCCCCAACGTGGACGCCGAATGGCGGGCGATGCCGCGGACCAAGGCGGCGGCGATGGAAATGCCGACCGCCGCGGAGGTGAAGTTATGGATGGCTAGTCCCACCATTTGGGAGAAGTAGGACATTGTGCCTTCGCCGCCATAGCTCTGCCAGTTGGTGTTGGTGGTGAAACTTACCGCCGTGTTGAAGGCAAGCGCCGGAGCAAGTCCGGGAAGCCCCTGGGGATTGAGCGGCAACAGGTGTTGCAGGCGGAGGATGGCGTAGGTGAACAGCACACCCACGGCGCTGAACACCAGCATCGCGACGGTGTAGCTTTTCCACCCCTGCTCCCTGGACGGATCCACGCCCATGAGGCGGTAGGAGAGTCGCTCAACAGGCCGGAGCACCCGATCGAGCGGCGTCTTGCCGGCCGGATCGAGAACTTTCGTAAGATAGATCCCCAGAGGTTTGGTGATCAGGGCGAGGAGGCCGATAAACAAGGCCAGTTGCAGCCAATCGTTCGTGTTCATGGTCGTGGTTCAGAATTTTTCCGGATAGAGCATGGCCACGGTGAGGTAGCCGGTGAGCAGGATGGCGATGGCGCCTGTAAGGAGGTAGTCCATGTGGTTGATTTAGGTTAGAGTTTGTCGCAATAGGTGGCGTATGCGGATCCAATCAGGAAGAACGCGAGGGAAACGGCGATGAGGAGGATGTCTTGCATGGCGGTAGGTCGAAGTGGCGCAACCACCGGAAGGATGGCATTGAAGGCGGTGGCCGCCTAATAAATGTATCCGTCCAAAGCGTTAAAAAAGAGTCAAAATCCGGTGTCCATTAGGGGTTCCCGGTTGTCTTGGGGTAGGGTCGAAGTGCGCGGCCGGGGATTTTTGGCCAGTCCGCGCTTGCCAGCCGGGGGGGTGGGGGTGTTTGCTCCCGCCATGAAAGACACTCACTCAAGCCAGCCGGGCGCGGACAATGCCGTGCAAACCATGGGGATGCAATATCGCCGCCGTTCATGGGCGGAGCCGTACAAGATCAAGATGGTCGAGCCGATCCGGATGACCACCCTGGAACAACGCCAGGCGGCACTCAACGAGGCCGGCTACAACACGTTTCTGCTGCGCAGCGAGGACGTGTACATCGATCTCCTGACCGACTCCGGCACCAGCGCGATGAGCGATTGGCAGTGGGCCGGGATGATGCTCGGCGACGAGGCCTATGCGGGATCGAAGAATTTCTATCACCTCGAGGAGGTTGTCCGCAGCCACTACACGCACCGCCATGTGATCCCGACCCATCAGGGGCGGGGCGCGGAGCATTTGCTCAGCCAGATCATGATCAAGCCGGGCGACGTGGTGCCGGGCAACATGTATTTCACCACCACCCGCTATCATCAGGAGCATGCGGGCGCGCGGTTTGTGGACGTGATTATCGACGAGGCGCATGACTCTTCGGTGGTGGTTCCGTTCAAAGGCAACGTCGATCTGGCGAAGCTGGAGCGCGTTCTAACGGAAAATCCCGGAAAGGTGCCGTATGTCTGTCTCGCCGCCACGGTGAACATGGCCGGCGGGCAGCCGGTCAGCATGGCCAACGCGCGTGCCGTGAAGGAACTGTGCGCCCGTTTCAACGTGCCGGTGATGTCCGACGCCACCCGCGCGGTCGAGAACGCGTGGTTCATCAAGGAACGCGAGGAAGGTTACGCCGGGAAACCCGTGGCCGATATCCTGCGGGAGTTCATGTCCTACACCGATGGCGCGACCATGAGCGGAAAGAAAGATCCGCTGGTGAATATCGGCGGCTGGCTGAGCGTGAATGACGACGCGATCGCCGAGAAGGCCCGCAATATGGTTGTGGTCTATGAAGGGCTGCACACCTACGGCGGCATGGCCGGACGCGATATGGAGGCGATGGCCCGCGGTATCGTGGAGTCGGTGCAGGATGATCACATCCGCGCGCGGGTGGGGCAGGTCGAGTACCTCGGTGAATTGCTGCAAACGTGGGGTGTTCCGATCGTGCTGCCGGTGGGCGGCCATGCGGTCTATCTGGACGCGCGCCGTTTCTATCCGGACATGCCACAGACCAGCTTCCCGGCCCAGACGCTGGCGGCCGAACTCTATCTGGATTCCGGAGTCCGGGCCATGGAGCGCGGCATCGTTTCAGCCGGACGCAACATGGAGACCGGCGATCACCACTATCCGAAACTCGAATTGGTACGCCTGACGATTCCCCGTCGCGTTTACACCCAGGCCCACATCGATGTGGTGGCGGAGAGCGTGCGGGCGGTTTACGAGAATCCGGACAAGCCAAAAGGATTGGAGATGTACTACGAGCCGGACTGCCTGCGGTTCTTCCAGGCGAAGTTCCGTCCGCTGGCATAGGTCCGATTGTGCTTCACAATCCGGCGATCCCGGCTAAACCCGGCGCGTGTCCTGGCTGGTCCTCACCATTCTGTCCGCGCTGTTGCTCGGGCTGTACGACTATTTCAAGAAGCTGGCATTGCGCGGAAACGCGGTGATGCCGGTCCTTTTTGGCAGCGTCGCGGCCGGGGCCGCGGTTTGGTTGCCGATGGCGCTGTGGGCTTGGCTCGCGCCCGACCAGCTCCCTCCCGTGGTGCGCGCCGTCGGCGAAGTGCCCGCCAACGGGCATCTGCTGCTGGCCGCGAAGGCGGTTCTGGTCGGTGCTTCCTGGTGGTTCGGGTATTGCGGGATCCGTCTGTTGCCGCTTTCGATCGCCTCGCCGATCCGGGCCACGGGGCCGTTGTGGACCATCGCGTTCGCGGTGGTTCTTTTCGGTGAGGCTCCGACTTTGAAACAGTGGGCGGGCGTGGTAATCGTGTTAGGAGCGTTTTTCGCCTTCACGTTTGTTGGAAAACGGGAGGGTATCCATTTTCACCGGCATACCGGGGTGTGGTTCATGATCGCGGCGACGTTGTTAGGTGCGTCATCGTCGCTGTATGACAAATACCTGCTGCAGCACGCGCGGCTGGGACCCTGTCAGGTGCAGGCTTGGTTCACCATCTACATGGCGCTGATGCTGGCGCCTGCGGTGCTTGCATGGTCCCGGAAGGCAAACCGTCATCCGTGGCACTGGCATTGGTCCATTCCCGTGATCGGACTCACCTTGTTGGGAGCGGACATCCTGTATTTCACCGCCATCGCCCAACCGGGGGCGCTGATCGCGCTGATCTCCCCGGTGCGCCGGGCTTCGGTGGCCGTTTCGTTTCTGTTGGGTATTCTGTTGTTCAAGGAGCGCCAGATAGGTGCCAAAGCCGTCTGTGTGGCGGCGATCATCACCGGCATCATCCTGTTGGCCTGATTGTGGGTCAGAGCCCCAACCCCTTCAGCAATCTCGCGGCATCCTGATGGGACGGATTCCGCCGCAACGCCTCGCGGGCCGCGGTGGCTGCGGCCTCGCGCTGGCCGAGTTGGAGGTAAATCGTCGCCAGCGCGTAGGGCGGTCCGGGGTCGGCGGTGTCGGTGTCGCTGGCGTTTCGGAGAGAAATGATGGCGGCTTCCCGCTGGCCTTGGCCGGATAGAAGCAGGCCGAGATTGTAGTAGGCGCGCGAATAGCGCGGGTTGAGGCGGATGGCCTCTCGCAGTTTTGCCTCGGTACCTTTGGGGTCGCCCAGTTCCGAGAGCGCGAGGGCGGTTAGGTAGGGGATCTCCGGGTCGGTCGGGGCGCGCTTTGCCGCGGTTTCCAATGCGGTTAGGCTATCCTTGGTTTTGCCGTTTTCCGCGAGAAACACCGCGAGGTCCCGCAGAGGAGCCGCAGTTCCCTGGTCCCAATCCGCGGCCGCCCGCATGTCGGCCACCGCGGCGTCAACATCCCTGCGGTGTGCCGCCAATTGCGCGCGCCGCATCCGTCCGGCAGGTTGGTCGGCCTGGTGGTTGGCGACCTCGGCAAGTTCGCCCATCAGCGGATCATTCGCGCCGAGTCGGGCCAATCCGGACCAACCGGCTTCGAAACGGACCGACCGGACGGGATCCCGGATCAGCCGGGACCATGCGTCGGTGGATTGAGGCCAACGCCCTAGCAGGCCGGCCGCCGCGGTTCGAACCACCGGGTCCGGGTGGTTGGCGGCCCTGGTCGCTCTATCAAGCACGCGGCTGTCGCCTGGCCACGACATCATCAGGCGCAGGAGGGTGGCCTGCCAGGCGGCGTTGTCCTCGCGGTCGAACGCGTTGAGCAGTCCGCCGATCGCATCCGGGCGATTGGCGAGACCGGCGGCCATCGCGCGGGTCCGGTCGCGGTCGAAGGGGCGCTCGCGCGGGCCGTACCATTTCTCGGTCCACTCGATCTGCCAGTCGATGCCCTTGTCGGCATGGCAGTTGTTGCAGGCGTTGGGCACGCCGAGTTCCTTGGTCAGAACGGGATCGGGGCTTGGGAACCGGTGATCGCTGCGGGGATCGCGCGCCATGTAGGGTTTCTTGGGCATGTGGCACTCCACGCAGCGGTTCCCGGCGGTGCCGGGCTTGTGGAATGAATGGGCGACGGGATCGATGATCTTCGCCTCGCGCTGGCCGGTGGCGTGGCACTGGAGACAGAGCGAGTTGTTGTCCACCGCCGCTTTTCCGCCCTTCGGTGTGGCGGCGTGGGCATCGTGGCAATCGACACAGGAGATCCCTTTGTGGCCCATGCGGGACAACAGCAGCGAGGTGAAATTGTAATCCTCGTCGATCTGCTGGCCATCGGGATGATAGAGTCCGGGCTGGCTGGGAAGGGCGGGACTGTAGTGGTCGTAGAAGTCGTCGCCGATTTGGAATTTCTCGTCGAACTCCTCCCGCCGCGCGTGGCAGGTGGCACAGGAGTGCATCCATTGTTTCGGAGTGAATTTTTTCTTCGGATCCACCAGGCATTCGTTGGACGCGCGGCCTTCGCGGTTAGGTCCGTGGCATTGGGCGCAGCCAATTCCTTCCTCCAGCCAACCGGTGCGGTAGCCGTCGGTGGATTCGTCGTAGTTTTTCCGATATCCCGAGAAATGGCAGTAGGCGCATTGGCTGTTCCAGTTCATGCCCCGTTGCGACCAATGCCCCCATTCGTGCGGTTGGCGCTGGTCATCGCCGAACATGCTGAACCATTCCTTTTTGAGCGGATCCCACGACGCATCCGGCACCTGATAGCGGCCGTTGCCGAAGTCCAGCACATATTGGATCAGGGGACGATGGCCGATGGCCATCACCGGTTTGACGGAAATCGGGTTGCCCCCGCTGGAACTTTTCCAATCAACCTGCGGGAACTTCTGGCCGCCGGAAAAGGTCCATTCGTTGGTTCCCGCTTTCAGGGAGTTGTCCACAAACGCCCACGAATCCTCCACGGAGCCGATCTTGCGATGGGCCTTGGCATGGTGGGAATTCTGCCAGATGTCGTGCGCCTGGACATGACAGATGCGGCAATCGGCGGATTTCGACATGACCGGCTCGGCTGCCGGACTCTTTCCAGCCTGGGAATGGCTCTCCTTGCGGCCGCATGAAACCATGCCTGCCGCAACCGCGAACCACAACCATAACCGAAACACCCGCACCGCGCCAACCTGCGTGAGCGCGGCACCGTTGGCAAGCCGAACCGGCATTGAAAATCGTCGGCGCATTGACTTGCGGCCGCCCATCGGAGAGGATGCGCCGCGCCGAGTTTCCGATTCATTCTCATGCGAGACCTGCTTCCCAGCCACCGACCCGCTCTGGTCCTCGCTCCCATGCAGGACATCACGCACCTTGCGTTCATGCGGGTGCTGGCCCGGCGGTCGGCGCCCGACTGGTTTGTCACCGAGTATTTCCGGGTACATCCGAATTCCAAACCCGAGCGGCACATTGTCCGGGCGATCACCGGAAACGACACCGGGAAGCCGGTTTTCGCGCAGTTGATCGGGGATGACCTGCCATCGTTGGTCCGGACCGCGCGGGCGCTTGAACGGTTTTCCATTGCCGGAATCGATATCAATCTGGGGTGCCCGGCGCCGATTGTTTGCCGGAAGAACGCGGGTGGCGGACTGCTCCGCAGACCGGATGAACTTCGCGTTCTGCTAGATGGACTGCGCGCCGCGGTCCCCGGCCGGTTCACCGCGAAGACCCGGATCGGTTATGCCTTGCCGGAGGAGTTCCCGGAATTGTTGGAGTGCTTTTCCGGAGTGGGACTGGATGGCCTTACGATTCATGCCCGCACGGTGAAACAGTGCTACAAGGGACCGGTTGATACCACGTTGGTGGCACTCGCCGCGCGGGTGATGCGGTGTCCGGTCATCGCCAACGGCAACATTGTGGACGCCGCCACCGCGCTGGCCTACCATCGCCTAACCGGCGCGTCCGGGCTGATGGTCGGCAGGGGCGCGATCCGCAACCCGTGGATCTTCTCCCAAGTCGATGCGGCGTTCTCCGGCGCCGCGAGTCCTGTTCCAAGCCATTTCGATTTGTTGGAATATATCAACGAACTGTATGACGCGGTTGCGGCGGAAACCGTGACGTTCTGTCCGAAGGGCCACGTGCAGCGGATGAAACGCACGGTGGTCTATATCTGCCATGGTTTGGGCAACGGATTCGAGCACGCGCTCCGCCGCTGTGTGACACCGGATGAATTCCACGCGATCTGCCGCGACCAATTGGCGTCGTCCGAGCCGCTTCCGGTCCTGCCGCCGGATGACTCGCCGCTGTTCAGCGGATTCGGCGGATTGCTGGAATGATCTGCTAGAAACCGGCCTGCTCCAGTTCGCGGGCGAAGGCTTCCAGATCGTTGTAGTTGTTGCGCCAGGTGGTGTACATCACGCCGATCACGCCATCGTGTCGCTTCGCCGCCGCCAGCCACGGGCGGATGGACGCCGGGCCGGAATCATAATATCCGGCCAGAATCTGGCGGTGCCCGCGTTTTGCGAAGAATCCCAGACTTTCCGCGGCTTTGCCGCTGTTCCAATTGACGATCAGGACGGACGGGTCGAGGCCGTTCCAACTTTCCGATAGTGTGCCGTTGACCAGATAGTAACGGTCCGTGGCGTTGTGGAACGGGTCGAACATGTCGCTCCACACCGCGATGCGGGCGCCGGGAGCCGTGCGCTTGAGGATGGAGGCGCATGCGCGGGCATCGGCCGCCGCGATTTGGCCGGGTGTTAGGTGGCGTGACTTGCAGGCGTCGTCCCAGCCGAGCACGCGCCATTCGTCGTGGCTCATCATGTGGGTTTGGGCGCCCCACAGTTTTCCGATTCGGTTCGCCTGGTCTTCCAGCAATCGCATCGTGGCCGGTTCGGACGGACAAACGCAGACCTGTCCGTCATAGATGATATGCGGATGGAAATAGGACACCAGCAACCGTGTGCCGTCGGGGATTCCGCGGGTTTTTAGGGATGGCGGTTCGTGCCACGCCGTGTATTCGCCTGGCCAAGGATGGATTCCGAGCAGGGGATCCTTGAGCGGTTCAAAGTCGGTGCCTTCCTTCAGCTCGCGCCCGTTTGCGATGCGCACGGCAAGAGGTGTGCCCGGTCGGCGCAGGAGGTTCACCGGTCCGCATTCGCGGATTGAGGCGTCGTCCCACCAGATATCGCCCTGATGGCCGCCCCAGACGCCGAAATAGAGGGTGGCCGAGGTGTTGGATAGCGAGTTGAAGGTGACATGGTGGGTGGTCCATTCCTGATCGGGTTTCACGCCGGAGTTGGTCCATTGGAGGTTGGTGCCGTCCGCGGCAAGCACCTTGATTTCGGCGGACGATCCGGTGAATTTGGCGGTTTTGACGCGGACCGAGACATGATACTGGCGGAATGGTGTTAGAGCGAGCTTGTGGGCGAGCCGGGAGTTTGCGTTGGTGGGGCCGGAACGCATCGCGCCGTTGTCTTCGGTCAGGTTGTCGTCCACGAACGCCCACGCCTTGCGGTCGGACATCGTTCCGTCGGTTAGCCGGACGCCATCCGGCACATGACGGGCGATGCCGTCGCGGACCTCGAACACCGAGTTCCTAACCGGAAGTCCCTCGGCGAGATTCGGATCGTGAAACAGCAGGGAGTTCGAATAGCCGATCGGAAAGACCGCGGGGATGATCCCGATCTTGAGTCGGTTGGCCTCTTCGCGGACGCGTTCGGCGTTGGTGAAATAGCGCGGTATCACATCGCCGAGGCGTGAGAACTTGCTGTCGGCAAGCAGCGCGTGGGTGTATCCCGCCGATTTGGCGCGTTTCATCAATCCGATGACCCGATCGGCTTCGGCATCCACTTGGAAATTCGCGGGCAGATAGACCCAGCGTTCCTTCGGCGCGGCGAATGCCGAAACGGTGGTGAACAACAAGGCGGCGAGACAATGGACCTGGCGCATGGCGACGATACGCAACCGGATCCCTCGGTTCTTCCGTCATTTGCTGTTTCCGGTGGCGCGCCGTTGCCCAGAGCGGGGGAGAATGTATGGGGAACGACCGGCTGCGGAGGCACGGTTCATTCTCAGTTCATTCTATGCGGCTCCGGCGGTACCGCGCCATCTGACACACCTTAGGCGTAACTGCGGATTGAGACCTTCACGTTTTCGAAGGTGAGCGCTTCCTTGTGGAGATTGGGCTTGTTGCCCACTCCGGTGTATTCCCAGCAGGCGACGTGGGCGAAATTGGCGTCATCGCGTTTGGCCTCGCCCGGTTGGGTGCTGCCGTCCTTGACTTCCGGATCGCTGTCGAAGAACTGGTGCTCGGTCCGGAAGTGGCCGCCGCAGGATTCCTCGCGCTCGCGGGCGTCGTAGCACATGACTTCGGCGAATTCGAGGAAGTCGGCCACGCGGGTGGCTTTCTCGAGTTCCATATTGGCGAACTCGCCGCTTCCGGGGATGCGGACGTTTTGCCAGAACTCATCGCGGATGGCGGGGATCTTCGCCAGCGCTTGGGTTAGACCCTCGCGGGAGCGGGCCATGCCGCAGTTGTCCCACATGGTTAGGCCCAGTTCGCGGTGGAACGAATCCACCGAGCGCTTGCCCTGGATGGAGAGCAGCTTGGAAACGCGTTCGCGGCATTCGTCCTCGGCGGCCTTGAACTCCGGCGCGGCGGTGGTGATGGTGCCGGGTTTCTGGGAAACCAGGTAGTTCGCGATGGTGGCCGGGATCACGAAATAGCCGTCGGCCAGACCCTGCATCAGGGCGGACGCGCCGAGGCGGTTGGCTCCGTGGTCGGAGAAGTTCGCTTCGCCCAGAACATGGAGACCGGGGACGTTGGACATCAGGTTGTAGTCCACCCAAAGACCGCCCATCGTGTAGTGGACCGCCGGATAGATCATCATCGGCACCTGATAGGGATCCTCGCCGGCGATTTTCTCATACATCTGGAACAGGTTGCCGTAGCGGGAGCGGATCACCGGTTCGCCGAGGCGCTTGGTGGCGTCGCGGAAATCCAGATAGACGCCGAGGCCGGTCGGGGCGATGCCGCGTCCGTCGTCGCAGGCTTCCTTGGCGGCGCGGGAGGAAATGTCGCGCGGGGAAAGATTTCCGAACGACGGGTATTTGCGCTCCAGATAATAGTCGCGCTGGTCTTCCGGCACGTCGTTGGGGCTCATCTGCTTCTTCTGGAGCTTCTGGGCGATTTCCTTCGACTTGGGCACCCAGATGCGGCCGTCGTTGCGGAGCGACTCGGACATCAGGGTGAGTTTCGATTGATAGTCGCCACTCACCGGGATGCAGGTCGGGTGGATCTGGGTGAAGCAGGGATTGGCAAAGAGCGCGCCGCGTTTCGCGGCGCGCCACGCGGCGGTGACGTTGCAACCCATCGCATTGGTGGAAAGGAAGAACACGTTGCCGTAACCGCCCGTCGCGAGGATCACCGCGTCGCCGGCGTGGGTGGTGATCTTGCCGGTGGTCAGATCTCTAACGACGATGCCCTTCGCGTGACCGTCCACCAGAACCATGTCCAGCATTTCGGTGCGGGGATACATTTTGACGCCGCCCTTCTGGACTTCCTTGGAAAGCGCCTGATAGCAGCCGATCAGGAGCTGCTGGCCGGTTTGGCCGCGGGCGTAGAACGTGCGCGACACCTGCGAGCCGCCGAACGAGCGGTTGTCGAGCAAACCACCGTATTCGCGGGCGAACGGCACACCCTGCGCGACGCATTGGTCGATGATCGAGTTGGCCACTTCGGCGAGGCGGTGGACATTGGCCTCACGGGCGCGGAAGTCGCCGCCCTTGATGGTGTCGTAGAACAGGCGGCGCACCGAGTCGCCGTCGTTCTGATAGTTCTTGGCCGCGTTGATCCCGCCCTGGGCGGCGATCGAGTGGGCGCGGCGCGGGCTGTCCTGATAGCAGAAGCATTTCACCTGATAGCCCATTTCCGCGAGCGAGGCGGCGGCGGCACCGCCGGCCAGGCCGGAGCCTACGACGATGACGGTGAATTTCCGTTTGTTGGCCGGATTGATGAGCTTGGAGTCCATCTTGTGCTTGGACCATTTCTGTTCAAGCGGGCCGGACGGGATTTTGCTGTCGAGGATCATGGCTGCGGGTGGTTAGGAATTGGAGAATTGGAAATCAGCGGCCGAAACCGAAGACGAGAATGGCGATGGGGATGGAGACGAAGCCGACGAAAATGAACACGCTGTAGGCGACCGAAACCAGCTTGAGCAGCGCCGTGGCTTTCTTGGAGCGCAGGCCGAGGGTCTGGAAGATCGACTGAACGCCATGGGAAAGATGGGAGCAGAGCAGCAGCATGCCGAGGATATAGAAAGCGGAAACATACCAGACGGAGAAACCGTCGATCACCATCAGCCAGGCGTTGTGGACGCCGTGTTCGGCGCCGGGGAGCTTGAAGTTCTGGTAGCGTTCGGCGGTATCATAGCCGGCTGCCGCCCCGGCCCGCACGGTGAAGTGCAGCATGTGGTAGATGAAGAACACCAGGATGGTCAGCCCGGAAACGATCATCACCCGGGAGGAGAGCGTGGCCTGGATGGTGGACTTGCACTCGTATTGCTTGCGCGCCGCACGGTTCTGCAGGGTGAGCGCCACGGTGGCGGCGATGTGCAGGCCCAGCGCCGCGATCATCACCAGGCGGAACAGCCAGATGCCCGCGCCGTGGAGCATGTGATGCAGGAAGTAGGCGTAGGCGTTGAACGGTTCGGCCCCCATGAAAACAACCAGATTCCCCACCAGATGGCCGGCCAGGAAGAGGACGAGAAAGGCTCCGGTGATGGCGACGATCAGTTTTTTCCCGATCGACGAGGTCCAGATCGCGGTTAGGCAGGATGTGATGGCATTCATGGTGGGATGGAGAACGGAAGCGAAATCGGATGTGCCGCAGACTGCGACCCGCCCGAGGCTAGCGATCCGGACCGGGCCAGATCAAGCCCAACCCGCCAAAGTCGCAGAATCCGGGGAATGAAAGGCAGGAAATGCGGAAACGGGCGACTCGGCGGGATGTCGGTCAGTGAAATCGAGCGGATCTTGCTTTCGGCATCGCCGTATGCCACACTCGCCTCGCAACGCAACCGCTGGAATCCACCGATCATGATCGCGAAACAAATCATCCGGGCCATATTGCTCGTCGTAGCTCTCGGAGCGCTCGCCATTTGGGCGAACTCCGCCTATCGGAAATCCCAAGGGGCCGGATTGGGAGGCCCGAAGACCGATGATCCGGCCGCTGTGCCCGGCCATCAGGTGGTGATGACCTATTTCATCAGCGGCGAACGTTGCGAAAACTGCAGGAAGATCGAGGCGTTGGCCCAGGAAACCGTGGCACGCGAGTTCGCCGCGGACGAAGCCGCGAAACGGGTGGTTTTCCGGGTGGTGGACACCGGCGCGCCGGGCCAGGCCCATTTTGTCAAGGACTATCAGCTCACGGAGAAAATGGTCGTCCTGTGCCATCGGGTGGACGGCAAGGAAACCGAGTGGCGTGCCATGGAAAAAATCTGGGATCTGTTGGACGACCCCGACGGTTTCCGCAACTACCTGGCCGAGGGGATCCGGGGGTATTTGAAACGATAATCGGTGAAGATATCCAAAAAATCAGGAAATTTTAACAAATTGCCCCGATTTTTGAGATTTTGCGTGTCACTTTGCGTAAAATATCCGATACTGCGCGCGGGAGCCATTGGCGGGTCGCCGGTGGGATTCCGCGCGCCATTTTCCCATGTCCACTTCCTCCATCCAGATTCTGCACCACGAGCGCCTGCCCCAGTCCGGGGTGCTGGTGGTGCCGGGGCAACTCGATTTTTCGCTGCTGCTGCACCTTGAGAAGCTCTTCGCCGGCCGCCGGGTTACCTGGTTGGTGGAGGAGCACGCCGACTACGATCCCGCGATCCGCGGGCATTTGGAGCAGTCCGGTTCCGGTGCGGCCTACTCGTGCCAGGACGCCGCGCCGGAGTTGGCGGGCAAGCACTTGCAGGAATACCTGGCCAACGGCGGCGTGCTGATCCACGTGCCGGGGCGGGTTACGGTGAGAAACGGAACCGCCTGCCACATTCCGGCCGCCCACTTGAAAGTGTTGTGCGCGTTCGGGCTTCCGCTGCTGCCGATCGCCGTGGATTTCCCCCGGACCTCCGCCCTAAGTATCGAGCGCGTGGCCTCGCTGCCGCACGCGGTGATGGTGGTGGCCAATCCGGTGCCCGCCAAGGAATCCAGCGTGGCGGCTTTCCAACAGCATCTGTTCGAGGCGGCCGAGGAGGCGTATTCCACCCGCGCGCTTTTCAAAGGCTCGCTGGCGATGGCGCTGCTGGAAGGGCTGCGCAAACACGGCGCGAAAAACCGCATCATCGATGGCGCCGACGACACCGAGATGTCCTACGACCGCGTGATGGCCATCGCCATCGCGTTTTCGAAAGTGATCCGGCAGGAAACCGAAAAACCGCGCGTGGCGATCGTGCTGCCGCCCGGCAAGGCCGGTTTCATCGCCAACCTCGCCGTGCTGTTCGCCGGAAAAACCCCGGTGAACCTCAATTTCACCGCCAGCCACGACGCGATCAAGTCCACCGTGCGCCAGTCCGGCGTGGACCGCTTCATCACGGCGGATCCGTTTGTTAGGAAAGTGTCGGGTTTCCCCTGGCCGCCCAACCGCGAGCTGATCCTCGTCGAACGCGAGTTGCCCGCGCTGAAGAAACAGATCGTCAAGTGGTCGATCCTAACCAAGATTCTGCCGCCGCGCCTGATCGGCTGGTGGTTGGGGCTGCACCGCCGCAAGGGCGACGACGAGGCGCTGCTGCTGTTCACCTCCGGATCCTCGGGCGAGCCGAAAGGCGTGCCGCTCACGCACCGCAACGTGCTTTCCAACGTCTGCCAGTTCGCCACCCGGCTGGAAGTGCCGTTCGGCTCGTCGATTCTCGGCTCGCTGCCGCTTTTCCATTCGTTCGGCTGCACCGTGACGCTGTGGTTTCCGGTGCTGGAGGGGCTCAATCTGGTGACCTATCCGAATCCGGTGGACACCAAGCGCAACTCGGAACTCATCGCGCTCCATCAGATCAACATTCTGCTGGCCACACCCACTTTCCTGCGCGGATATATGAAACGGATCGACCCCGCGCAGCTCGCGTCGCTCAAGCTGGTGGTGACCGGCGCCGAGAAACTGCCGCGCTCGCTGGCCAAGGCGTTCGAGGAGAAATTCCGCATCCTTCCGCAGGAGGGCTACGGACTAACCGAAACATCGCCCGCCACCAACGTCAACCTGCCGGACCCGCATCCGGAACCGGGCGCGGTGATGATCCCTTCCGCCCGCGGCGGATCGGTGGGACAGATGTTGCAGGGCATCGCCCTGCGTCTAACCGATCCGGCGACCGACAAGGTGGTGCCGCTCAACAAACAGGGCATCATCTGGTTCAAGGGCCCCAACGTTTTCAACGGATATCTGGGCAATCCGAAACTCAGCGAAGCGGTGCTCAAGGAGGGCTGGTTCCGCACCGGCGACGTGGGACGCATGGACGAGGACGGATTCCTCTACATCGAAGGCCGCATTTCCCGGTTCTCGAAAATCGCCGGCGAAATGGTGCCCCACGAAACCGTGGAAGCCGCCATCAACAAGGTGCTCGGCCTCGATTCGGAAGCCGAGCGGAAGGTCGCCGTGGTCGGCGTGCCGGACGAACAAAAGGGCGAGGCGATCATCCTGCTCTCGACCATCGCCGGACCCGCCGTCGAGCAGGAATGCATTGATCTGCGCTATCGCCTGTTGGATGAGGGGCTGCCCTCGCTGTGGTGTCCGCGCCAGATCATGTTCGTCCCGGAAATTCCGGTGCTCGCGTCCGGCAAACTCGACATCAAGGCTTGCGAGGAGTTCGCGAAACAGCAACGCTGAGGCCCGCACGACCTATATCCCACCCATGACCAACCGCATCGACCGCACCTTCGCCCGCTTGCGGGAACAGCAGCAGAAAGCCTTCGTCGCCTACGTGGCTGCCGGAGACCCCGACTTCGACCGCTCGCTGGAAGTCATGGCCGCGCTCGCCGAGGCCGGGGCCGACATCATCGAGCTGGGACTCCCGTTTTCCGATCCGCTTGCCGACGGCATCGTCAACCAGATGGCGGCCGATCGCGCGCTCAAGGCGGGCATGACCACCGCGCGGGTGTTGGATCTGATCCGCGGTTTCCGCGAGAAACACGACACGCCATTGGTGCTCTTCACCTATCTGAATCCGGTGTTCACCTACGGGTTCGCCGAGTTTCACCGCGACGCCGCCGAGGCCGGGGCCGATGGCATCCTGCTGTTGGATCTGCCGCCCGACGAAGCGGCGGCCGATGGCGGATTCGCCACCGATGGGTTGAAACAGGTGCGCCTGATCGCCCCCACCACGCCTCCGGAGCGCGTCGGTTTGTTAGCGTCGTCGGCGGAGGGCTTCATCTACGCGTTGTCGCGCACCGGCGTCACCGGTGCCCACGGCGGACCATCGGCCAACATCGCCACCCTGGTCTCCAACATCAAACAACACACCGCCGTCCCGGTCTGCGTCGGCTTTGGCATTTCCACTCCCGAACAAGCCGCCATGGTGGCCGCCGCGGCGGACGGTGTGATCGTCGGCTCCGCCATCGTCAAACAGGTGGAACTCAACCAAGACTCTCCCGCCGCGGCCGTCGCCGCCTTCGTAAAGCCGCTCATCGCCGCCACCAAGGGCGCGCCAGTTATCTAACTTCCCAACATTCATTCAGCCATGCCCGACTCCCTCCGCTCCGCCATCCGCGATGTCGTCGATTTCCCCAAGCCGGGAATCGTGTTCAAGGACATCACGCCGATCCTCGCCAATGGCCCGCTCTTCCGCCGCGCGATCGATCTGCTCTGCGAAACCACCGGCGGCCGCAAGATCGACAAGGTCGTGGGCATCGACGCCCGCGGCTTCATCTTCGCCAGCGCCGTGGCCGACCGCCTCGGCTGCGGCTTTGTTCCGGTTAGAAAGAAGGGCAAGCTGCCGTGGAAAACCCGCCAGACCGCCTACGCGCTCGAATACGGCGAGGCCATCGTCGAACTCCACGAGGATGCGGTGAAACCCGGCGAAACCGTGCTGCTGGTGGACGACCTCCTCGCCACCGGAGGCACCGCCGCCGCCGCCGTGAAATTGCTCGACGAACTCGGCGCCGACTTCGCGGGCATTTCCTTCCTCATCGAACTCTCGTTTCTCGCCGGCCGCTCGAAACTCGCCCCGCATACGGTCAATTCGATTCTGACATACTAACGGTTGTTGGTTTCTTTTGCCCATCCACGGGTGACAGACAGGCCGGTCCAGCGGGCCGCGGAGCGCGCATAGCCCGCGGCGGTCGCCGCAGGTGCACAGGGAGCACAGGCTCCTCTGCGGTGCGAATACTCCGAATCACTCCAATGGAGACATCTTTCTGTCAAAGATAATCTTCCCTCGGAGCTAATCTACTTGCCAACCGGTTCCGTATGGATCACAAAGAGTCCAGATACTCGGAAGAATGAACGAACTCAGTGTCACCTATCGGCGAACGGGATTGCCAGCGTATGGCGAATCCGGAAGCTGTCGCATAGGCCATGCCAACCGCTGCACGGCAGCCACCCTTAAATCGTTCCTAGCGATTCTGTTGCTGATTCTATCCGCATTCCGCGTGAGCGCCCAAACTCCGTCCGTCTCGACCGGCCCGGCCCAATGGCTCACGAGTGTAACCACGACCCTTACGGGCATCGTGAACCCCAACGGTCTCACCACCACCGTCTGGTTTGAATACGGCACCACCACGGCATACGGCAGCACAAAGTCCGTAACCCTGCCCGCTTCCGGTGCGGCCACACCCCAAAGCGTCGCACTTGACATGGGAACACTGGCACAGGGAACCGTTTTTCACTATCGCCTCACAGCGACCAACGCGGCCGGCACCGGTCACGGGTTTGACCGGACTTTTGTGACCACTCGGGTTGCAGGCACCTTGAGATACAACTGTTCCGACACGGGTGTCACCGTCACCGGGCCTGCCCAATGGCTGTCCGGAAGCATAACGATACCGTCCGAGATTGTGGGATTGCCGGTCACCGCTGTCGGATTCAGGGCATTCCTGAATCAAACCGGCATGACCGGAATCTTCCTGCCCCCATCGCTGACCGCCATTGGCGAACATGCCTTTGGTGGTTGCGATGCCATCGCGACCCTTTCCATACCCGGCGGTGTGAAACATATTTCCAATTGGGCCTTCGCTTTGTGCACCCAGCTTGTGTCAGTTGACCTGCCGGACTCTCTGGAAACGATTGGCGATTACGCCTTTCGCGGGTGTTCCTTACTGGGCGGGATCGCCTTTCCGGAGAGCGCCACGAAAATCGGCGAATCCGCGTTCTCGGGGTGCCACTCCCTCACGATGGTGGCTATCCCTCGCAATGTTTCCAGTATCGGGGCCTACACCTTTGACGACTGTCCTTCCCTAACCGGATACACGGTTGATCCGGGGAGCACCACCTTTGCCAGCCAGGACGGACTGTTGTTCAACAGGGCGCTGGATACGATCATCCGGTGCCCCGGAGGATACTCCGGGGCCTATTCCATCCCTGGCGGCGTGACCCGCATCGCCCCCCAGGCGTTTTCGAGATGCTCAGAACTGCAATGCATCTCATTTAACGCCGAACTAACGGAACTCGGCAAGGAGGCGTTCGCCTATTGTTCGAGCCTGACTTCCGTGGATCTTCCCGCAAGTCTGGCAAAGATCGAAGAAAGCGCTTTCAAAGACTGTTCAAACCTCCTTGCGGTCTTGATCCCCGCGAGCGTCACGAGCCTGGGCCATTCGGCGTTCAACGGCTGCTCCAAGCTGGCGACGGTTGTTCTTCCGGGCGGCTTGGCGGAACTCCCGGGGGGAGTTTTCGGAGGGTGCGCGTCACTAACAGACATCGTGATTCCCGACACTGTGACCACCATCGGCCCCGGAGCCTTTGTCGGATGCGAAAGCCTTGAGGGGATTCTCATTCCCGAGGGTGTGACCACGATTCAAGCCAGCGCGTTCAACCGCTGTTCGGGACTGGTGGCAATCACGATTCCCCCGAATGTAACCTACATAGGGAAAAGCGCGTTTTACGGCTGTTCCCGGCTGACGGTCGTGATGATTCCTCCAAGCGTCAAAACCCTAGAGGAATCCGTGTTCCAACGTTGCACTTCGCTTATTACGGCATCGCTTCCCCAAGGTTTGGACAGGATTTCGGGCAGCATGTTCGCGGAATGCGCGAGTTTGTCCACCCTATCCATTCCAGCGTCCGTTCGGACGATTGAATGGGATGCCTTCTGGGGATGTTCCGTATTGAGATCTCTAATCATCCCTGACGGTGTGACCTATATTGGAAGCCGGGCGTTTTTTGGCTGCGCCAATCTCGCCGCAATGGTGATCCCGCCAACCGTTGCTTCCACCGGTATCGAAGTGTTCCGGGGTTGCGCTAGTGCAACGTTCCATTAGTTCGTGTGCATTTGTTTTTGATATGATTGAGTCAACTGGACGATGCGCCGCAGTTTCTCTGGACCTTTCGTCCAGACAAACGGGCCGCACGTCTTATTGTATTCGC
>JAFLEH010000012.1 GCA_017301995.1 Verrucomicrobiota bacterium
GGAGGACATCATCAAAACACTCGACCGATGCACCAACCCCAGCCACACTAACCCCGTCACCCCATGATCCGCTCGTCCACAGCCGTCACAGGACACACACCACCCACCGGACAAATGCCCTTATTTTGTTAATGGTTATTAGGGGGCGATGCACTTTTTCATCCACGATCCACGATCTTCAATCCCCTTGGCTGACTTGGCGTCTTGGCGGTGGATTATTCCGGCTGGGGTGGGCCTGGAATGCCGGTGCGGGACGCACCTGCAACGGACTGGGGCGAGACACCCCAGCCACGGGGTGGCCACGCTTACACGAGCGCGGGCGCGGGAGCGTGTTTCAGCGGTCACACCTCCCCCGCCTGTCTGGCGATGGTGGCGAATGCCGGAGCCATTTGCTCGTTGGTGCCTTTGCCCTCGATGCTGATCGCGCCGTTGTAGCCGGTCTCCCGCAGGACGCGGAAAAACGGGCGGAAGTCGTCGCCCGCCACGCCGGGTACGCTGCGTTTTTCCTTCTCCGCGATCTCGATGTGGACCACCACGTCCATCGCGGCCTTGAGGTCTTGCGGGGTGTCGCCGCCCTTCATCATGTGATAGAGATCGGCCAGCACCCGGATGTTGGGGTGGCCGGCCGCGCGGATGAGCTTGGCCGCCTCGCCGATGCGGTTGATGAAGTTGCATTCGGATGCCTGGAGCTGTTCCACCACCACGGTGACGCCGTGTTTTTCCGCCAGCGGCCCCATCCGTTTCAGCAGGGCCACGAATTGTTCCTCCGCCTTTTCCATCGGCCAGCCGTCGCGGACCGAGCGGGCGCCCGAACTGCCGAACACGATGAATTTTCCTTTCGCCTTGGCCAGCCGGCGGAATGCGGCTTCCGCCCAGACCAGCACCTCGTCGTGGTTCGCTTCCTTGCCCACGCAGCGCAGGTTGGCGGGCCGGATAAACCCGTTGCAGGCCAGGACCGGCAGCGGCGAGGCGGCGAGCTTCTCCAGGTTTTTCGCGAACGCGTCGTCGCTTTTGTCCGGGACCAGAAAATCGCCGGTGCTCTCGGTTAGAAACTGCGCGCCGGCCGTTTTCATGAACTCCGCTCGACCCAGCCCCGCGGCGATTCCCATCGCGGAAAACAACGGTTTTTTCGCTTCTTCGGCCATCACGCGTAGGTTGGTTAGAAACGGCAGGCCAGCGGCGGCCATCGCCCCGGTCCGGAGCACGGCCCGCCGGGAAACTCCGCGGGTGGTGGATTTCATGGTGGTGTCTTGGTTAGAATGGTCGGGTGCCGGGTTTTATCCCAGGTGCCACACTTTTCCTCCGGCCATGACCTCCTGGGTGGCGTCGTCGAAGGTCACGCGCTGGCCGGTGCGGGCGGCGGCGTTGGCCATGATGGTGGCGATGCAGTGCTGGTATCCGGCCTCGACGGGCGCGTGGGTGGCCTTGCGCGAGCGCAGGCACTCGAGCCAGTTGCGCATGTGGGCGCTGGTCAGCGGGTCGGAGCCGGTGTTGGCGGCGGTGGAGGCCGGGCCGTCGCCCTTGAGCTTGGTTTTTTCCACCAGATTGGCCGGCAGTTTCATTTCCCCGGCCTCATTGGCGGTTAGGCCGCCCTTGGGTGTGACTTCGCCGGTGTCGAGGTTCAGCTCGCCGCCGTTGGAGTAGTAGATTTCCTTGGTGCCGCCGGCCGAGTTGCTGAAACGCGAGCTGTAGGTCACCTGGAACCCGCTCGACGGATCATCCAGCGGACCGTAGTCGAACACCGCCGTGAGCGTGTCGAAATTGGTGCGGCCGTCCTTCCATTGATAGATCCCGCCGTTGGCCGCCACCGAGCGAGGGTGGGGGAGTCCGGTGAACCAATGGATCGTATCGATCTGATGGCACATCCATTGGCCGGGAATCCCGGACGAATACGGCCAGAACAAGCGGTATTCGAGGTATTTCCGCGGATCCCAGTCGGCTTCCGGGCGGTTCAGCAGGAAGCGTTTCCAGTCGGTGTCCTCCTGTTTCAGTTTGGCCACCAGATCGGGCCGGCGCCAGCGGCCGGGTTGGTTCACGTTCCAGGTCATTTCCGCCGCCACGATCGGGCCGAACTTGCCGCTCTTGAGAAAATCGTAGGCCGCGTGATAGGTGGCGCCGGACCGCCGCTGCGAGCCGATCTGGATCACTTGGTTCGCCGCTTTGGCGGCCTTGAGCGCGGCGCGGGCGTCCTGCATGGTTTCCGCGAACGGTTTCTCGCAATAGGCGTCGCAGCCCGCGCCGAGCGCTTCCACGAGGTGCAGCGCGTGCTGGAAATCGGCCGTGGAAATGATCACCGCGTCCGGTTTGGCCTTTTCATAGAGTTCCTCGTTGTTGCGGTAGGTCGGAACGGTCTTGCCGGTTTTCTTGGCGAAATATTCCTCGGCATCCTTTCTCCGGCGGCTCCACAGGTCGGAAACCCCGACGATTTCGCAGTTGAACTCCTCCGCCTGGGGCAGAAACGCGGGCAGCAGGGCTGATCTCAAGCGGTCGGAAAACCCGACGATGCCGATCCGGATTCGGTCGTTGGCTCCGGCGGCGCGGGTTTGGCCCAGCGCGGTGGGCACGGTGCGGGCGGCGATCAATCCGAGGCCGGCGAGCGACCCTTGGTGCAGCAGTTGGCGGCGGTTCATGATGGTTTTTCGGGGTTGGTCCGGATCATACGGCGCCTGGCGGCGGGATTTCTCAACCGGAGAAGTAACCCATGCGGGTGAACTCCCGCCTTCCTCAGATTCCGGTTGGCAGCCGGCGGGGAAACGGCTTTACTTTTCCCCGTAGAGAACACGGTGAACCCGCCACCTTGAAAACGCCATGTCCCAAGCCATCATCGACCCCGAACAAGTGCGCCGCTTTGCCGCGGAGCTGAAACGTTTCAACGGCGACCTGCGCGAGCGCACCAACGCGCTCATGGCCCGCTTCACCTCGCTGGGCGATACCTGGCAGGACCAGGAACAGGAAAAATTCGCCGCGGAGTTCGTCCAGCTCATGAAAACCCTCAAGACCTTCCTCGAACTCTCCGAGCGCCACACGCCCTATCTGCTGCGCAAGGCGGAACGCATCCAGCAATACCTCGACCAACGCTGATCCCACGGCCATGTCCATCCAGGCCAACATCACATCGGTCGATGCGCTGGAAAGTTTCCGCTCGGAGCTGATCCGCTACATCGAGACCGCGCGCATCGCCCTTGAGGATATGACCGGCGACGCCCGCCGCACCCGCACCTGGCTGGATTTCGACCGCACCCAATACTGGACCGGCCTGCACAAGCGCGCCCTCAAGAAACTCCATCAGGCGGAACAGGAGCTTTATAGCGCCAACCTAACCAACCCGCACGCCAGCAACGCCCTCCAGAAACTCGCCGTCGCCCGCGCCGAGCGCGCCATCGCCGAAATCGAGGCCAAACTCCACGTCATCAAACGCTGGCGGCAGGTCTATGACAACCGCACCGGCCCGCTGATCCAACAGCTCGAACCGATGTTCGCCCAAGTGAGCCAACAGCTCCCGAAAGCCGCGCACACGCTCGGCGAACTGATCAAGGCGCTCCAGCAATACGCCGAAAAATCCGCCCCGCCGCCGTCATCCTGACATTCCGTATTTCCGCTTTCCCATGAGTGCTTCCGGCAGCAAATCCATGCTCCTCGACGCCACCCGCCAGCTTCAGGCGCGCTGGGCGGACACCCGCACCAAGTGGCGCGACCAGAAAGCCGCCGACTTTGAGGACCAGTATCTCGCCAATCTAACGACAGACGTCCACCACGCGCTGCGGGTGATTGACGAACTCGACAAGATTCTCCAGAAGGTCCGCTCCGAATGCGAGTGAGGGAGTGATGTTAGCCCGATGCGCCCCGCAATGCGGATTCACGGTTTTTTCGGGCGTTGGTCCGGCCGAACCCGGATTCGGAAGTCGGAAGGATCCGCGCGGGCTGGTTCATCCGCTGATGGACTGAGAGCCACTGATTTCACGGAACCCGAAATCGGGAGTTGGCATAACCCGTGCATCCATTTTTTCCACTGAGGAACTGAAAATCACTGATTCCACTGAAGTGATTTTTGATTTTTGGGAAATCCTTCCCATTCATCAATCGGTGCTTCCCCATTTATCTCCAAAAAATCAGTTTCCTCAGTGGATCCCAGTCTCTCAGTGGCAAATCGAGCATCCAAACTGCCTCAAACTTCGGATTTCGGGCTGAACCAATGTTTGGGATGGGGCCGTAGGATGCGGTTCCGTGAAACGGCTGCGGTTGGGATGTTTCCGTCTATCCGATTTTATCTAACATCCCGATCGCCCGTTTGAGCGTGGCGCAGTCCCATTGGCCGGGAGCGGTTGGCGTTTCTCCCAGATAGCCGTAGTTCAGCGCGCTGCCGTATTGGGCGCATAACAGCCTGGAAACCGGTGCCAGCGGCCCCATGCCCATGACGGCAAGCGGCAGGCCCGGATCCGACGCCTGGAACCGCGCCAGCCTCGCCAGATCGTCCGGTCCGTGGATCCGTGCGGCCAGCTTGAAAACCGCCGCGCCGGCATCCCGGGCCCGTTTGGCGGCTGCCGCCAGTACTTCGTCGGCCGGAAGCCGCTCGAAGTCATGAAACGAGGCCACCCAAGGGATTCCGGCGTCCGGGATTTTCTGTAAAATGCCCTCCATTTCGGCCGTACTGGCCAGTTCCACATCCATCACCGCCGCATCGCGGAGCGCTTGACGCAGCAGCTCTGCCCGGGTGGTCGCGTCCAGATCTCCCGCGCCTCCCTCATCGCGCCGCCTTGCGGTGAAAAGCAGCGGAACGTCCGCCAAATGCGCCCATGCGGCCCGGTCCACGGCGGTGCCTCCCGCCGCCAGCGCGTCCAGCCGGATTTCCAGGAGATCGCACGCGGTCGGAACGGCTGTGGGACGCGCCTCCGCCAGCGCCGCAGCGCTGCCGATGCTCCCCACAACCCACCGTTTGCCCTCTGAAAACGACACTCGCTCGCGTGACATGGCCCACTCTTGCCCTCATCCGGCCGCTCCGTCAATCCCCGCCGCCTCACGAAATCACGCCGGTGTATTTACAGCTCCGAAATTTTTTCGGAAAATCGGTCTTTTGACTCGCCAGCGGGGGGGGTGCCCCCCTAGTTCTCAGGAAATCGCAACCCAATGAAAGCTCCGAACCACAAACCCGTGTTGTTGGCAGCCGCCGCTGCCATGTTGTCGCTTTTGCCATTTGCCGCGTTTGGCGCAACCAAAGTGGAATTGGAAAAACCGAAGTTCGATAACATTCCGTCTCCGCAATTCGCAGGGGTCAAGGGCGAGTCATGGTCCCCCAAGGATTGGCTCAAAATCGAGTGCAAACTCAAGATCGAGCAAGCCCCGGAGCCCAAGTCGAAAACCTGCGAAACGCTCACCGTGAAGTGGTACGTCGCCGTTGAGAATCCGGAAAAGGCATCCACCTTCCTCAAGCTAACCAAGGAAGTCCAGCACGTGAATCTCCCGCTAGGCGAAGACGTTCACTCCTGCGTCTTTCTTTCACCCGCCTCGATCCGCCGTCTCACCGGCAGCGATCGCGCCGGCAAGGGCTGCGTCAAATTCGTCGGCATCGAAGTGCTCGCCGACGGCGCCGTCGTCGCCTCCGAGGCGATCGGCAAGGACAAATGGTGGACCATGGCTTCCGACAAGATTTCGGACAGCACCACCGTGCCGCTCCAGAGCAAAGCGGAGACTCCCTTCGCCGCCTGTTGGTGGGACCGCTACGCCGAGGAAAAGCCCGCCACGGGCTCCCGTTAAGCCGTTTCGTTTCCCCGTCTTTCCCCTCCAATCCCACTTCCATCGCCCCGCACCATGGCTGACACCCTGACTACCGTCGCACTCAACATCGGTTCGCAACGAATCGGCATGGCCGTTTTCGAAACCGCGAAAAACGGCAGCCTGTTGCTCAAGAATTTCGCCTCGGAAACCATCGTCGCCGATCCCGCGCTCGAAGCCTCCCGCATCGGCCAGATCCGCGTCGCCGTCGGCGACCTCGCGCAGCGCCTCAAGGTCACCAAGTCGAAAGTCCGCTACGCCATCGCCGGCCAATCGGTCTTCACCCGCTTCGTGAAACTGCCGCCGATCCAGGTCGAGAACATCGAGGAACTCGTCCGCCTGGAAGCCCAGCAGCACGTTCCCTTCCCGATCGACGAGGTCATTTGGGACTACGAAATGATCGAGGGTGGAGCGGAAAAGGAAGTGGTGATCGTCGCGATCAAGGGCGACGCCCTTGACGAAATCAACGGAGCGGTCAACGAGAGCGGTATGGCCACCGCCGAGGTGGATGTCGCCCCGATGGCGCTCTACAATTCGTTCATCGCCAGCCACGGCGCGCCGCAGGAACCGGTGCTCATCATCGACGTCGGCGCCAAGACCAGCAACCTGCTCTATCTGGAAGGCAAGCGCTTCTTCACCCGCAACATCCCGGTGGGTGGCGCGGCCATCACCGCCGCCATCGCCAAGGAGTATAACGTTTCCTTCATGGAGGCAGAGCACCAGAAGATTGCCCACGGTCTTGTGGCGCTCGGAGCCGGCCACACCGAGCAGCTCGACGAGTCGGTCGCGGCGCTGGCCATGGTCATCCGCAACGCGCTCACCCGCCTGCCATCGGAAATCGCCCGCACCACCAACTACTACCGCAGCCAGCACGGCGGCACGGCCCCGCGCCGGATCTACCTCTGCGGCGGCGGCGCCAACCTGCCCTACACGCTGGAGTTCTTCGAGGAGAAACTCAACCTGCCGGTGGAGTTCTTCAACCCGCTCAAGGCCGTCTCCATTGGCAAGGGTGTGGACACCACCACCCTCCAGCGGGAAGCCCACCTGATGGGCGAACTCATCGGCCTTGGCCTCCGCGGCATCGGGAAATCCTCGATCAATATCGACCTCGTTCCGGAAGCGGTCCAACAGATCCGCGCCGCCGACCGCCGCAAGCCGTTCCTCATCGGAGCCGCCGCGGTGTTCCTCGCCGGCGTCGCCGCTTGGTCCGGCCTGCAGATGGTCGCCGCCGGCAAGGCGAAAGAGGAGGCCAAGACCCGCATCGAGGCCCGCGATTCGCTTGAGCCGCTCGCGGAAGATATCACCAAACTCCTCAAGGCGGAAGGCGATCTGAAGGCCATCGCCACCACCTTCACCGACGCGGAAAGCGACCACTCGCAGTGGGTTGATCTGATCAATGAGCTGAGTGGCGCGTTCGCCAGCGACTTGGTCTGGCTAACCGACTTCGATCCGATCATCGGCTACGATCCGAACGTCGCCCCGGCGAAACCGACGGCGGCCGGGAGTGCCGCTCCGACGACCACCGATACGGCGTCCGCCGTGCGGTCCGCCGTCAAGCCCGACTTCTTCGCCACTCCGTATGGCCAGTCCAGCCTCAACGAAACGAGGACGGTTTCCGTTGACGAGGATAACAAGAAGGGCAAGTCCGCCGCTCCGGCCGAATACGCCAATGCCGTCCGCATCCGCGGATTCTGGCTCGGAAATCCCGACAACCAGAACGTGGTTTCCAAGCTGCTCAAGAAGCTGAAGGAAAAACCGGAGGCGTTCACGTTCACCATGACCGGCAAGGATGGGAAACCGACCCCCATCAAGGATGAGAATATCCTCAAGGTCACCATTGCCAACGACAAGGACGGCGAACTCGCCTGGCCCTTCGAAATCACCCTGCCGCTCACCCGTCCGGTTCGCGTAAAGTAATTTAACCTAATAGATCTCCGCCACCACCCAAATATATGAGTTGGATCCAGGAAAACAAGTTTGTCGCCGTGCTCGGGGGAGCCACCGTCCTCGGTGCCGTCGTGATCGGCTACCTCGGCATGACCTACCGCACCAAATACACCCAGGCGCATCAGGAATATCAGGACGCCGCCACCCAGGTCGAGGAGTTCGAGCAACTGCCGCTCTATCCCACGGACGAAAACCGCGCCGGCAAGCGCAAATCACTCAACGCCTATCGCACCGAGATCACTTCCCTGCAGGCGGTTTTCGAAAAATATCGTCCCAAGGAACTCGTCAATGTTCCCGGGCAGGCCTTCGCCGACCAGGCGAAGGCGGCCACGGATAAGGTAACCACCGCGTTCAAGGAAAAGAAAACCGCGTTGCCCGAGGGTTTCTTCCTTGGTTTCGAGGCTTACACCGCTTCGCTCGCCAACGAGGAAGCCACCGGAGTTCTCTCCTATCAGCTCGGCGCGATCGAGGAAATGCTCATCTCCCTCGCCCAGACCGGACCGTCCCAACTCCAGAATCTCCACCGCCCGAAATTGGTGGAGGAGGAGGGCGCGAAGTACATGCCCGGCGAAACCGACACCGCCCGCGCCTTCCCGGTGGAAGTCACCTTCAAAACCACCAAGAAAGGCCTGCGCGCGTTCCTGACCGCTCTCGCTTCCTCCGAGAAGCACTACTACACGATCCGGACCATCCGCGCGATCAACGAGAAGCACGGCAAGGCCCCCAACAAAAACGACGCCAAGTTCGACATCCCGGCTCCGGCTGGCGGCGTGAAACCCGCCGCTCCCGGCGGCGATCCCTTCGGTGGCTTCGTTCTCCCGGAAGATCCTCCCGCCAAGCCCGCGACCCCTGCGCCCGCTCCCGCTCCGGGGGCCGGCACTCCGCCCGCAAAACCCGCCACGCCCACCCCGGCTCCGGCAACCCCAGCTCCGGCAACCCCGGCTCCCGCGCCCGCTCCCAAGCCCGCCGGTACCCCAGGCCCGGCCGGCACTCCGGGCGCTCCCGGCGCTCCCGCCCCCGCCGGTGCCAAGGCGGACTCCAGCCGCATCCTCCAGCAGGTGCTCGGCGACGAGGAAATCCAGGTTTTCATCCGCCTCGACGTGATGCGTTTCCTGCCGATCAGGGAATTGCCCGCCGTTCCGAAATAATCCCAAACTCCACCAGCCACCCATGTCCTGGTTAGAAAAAAACTACGAAAAAGCCGCTGTTGGCGGTGCCGCAATCGCCGCGCTCGGTTTCGCCGCGCTCGGCTATCTGAAAGTGTCCGGTGTCCCGGAGGATTTCAATGTCCCGATCGCCGGATCCGGACCGAGTGAAACCGCCGTCAAGGACGCCGGTCTCGTCACCAAGGCGATCTCTTCGAATTCCCGCAAGCTCGAAGTGCCCGAACGGGATGTCGAAGGCCAGCCGGTGGATATCCTCACCGGGGTCCCGCTTTTCATCCATCGCGACAACCCGAACGTCATCATCAACCTCTACACCGCGCCTCCGGTCCATCCGCCCATCCCCAACAAGTGGTGGATCGAATACCGGCTCGACCCCGGCTACGCCGACTCGCCCCAGCGCGACGCGGACAGCGACGGCTATTCGAATCTGGAGGAGTTCGCCGCGAAAACCAGCCCGATCGATCCGAAGGACCATCCCTCGCTCCTCGACAAGCTGAAATTCATCGACTTGGCCGCCGAAAGCATCGAGTGGTCCCTGAGACCGGGGTTTGCAAACACGGATGGGAGCTTGTCTTTCAAATATTACGAGAAGGACATGCCTCTTAATCCAAAGAACAAGAATCAGATGGGGCAGGATGTGAAACCCGGAGACGTGTTCTTTCTCACTGACCCAGGCAAGGGCCGGTTCAAGTATCTGCGCAATGAGACGGTCGAAGAGGAAAACCCCCGCACGAAGACCCGGGAAAGAGTGACTTACGTGGAAATCGAAGACCAGCGCGCCAACAAAAAGGGCAAAATCTACCGAATCCCGGCCCCGTTGCAGGAGAGCCGCATCTGGGACCTGAGCCAGCACGACCGCAGCGCGGATTTCTCCCTCGAAGCCGCCGGTCACGAAGGCAAGATCCAAACCGTCCCGGAAAACACCAAATTCGGCCTTCCGTTCGACTCGAAGGAAAAGAATTACCTGCTGAAAAAGGTCACCCCGACTCAGGTGGAAGTGGAATACACCGATCCCAAGACCGGCGAGAAAACCACCGTCACCATCGAAAAAGGCTCCTTCCCGACCAAAAAACCCTGAGATTTTTATGAATTTCTTCTTTTCAAACCCCACAAATACCGTCAGAAACCGCCAGCAAATCATGCAAAAACCGTCCATGCATCGCCACAGTCGTGCCGCCATCGCCTTGATGGCGGTCGCTTCCACCCTGCCAGCCACCATCACCATCGCCAACGCGGGCGAAGGCTCCTCCCGGATGAGCTCGCTCGCGGAACGTGAGATGATCCGCCGTCAGGAAGCCGTCGCCCAAGCCGACCGCCTTCTAGCCGAAGGTCGTACCGCCTATGAAAAAGGCGACTTCCAACAGGCTGTGGACAAGTTCAGCGAAGCCCGCACCACCCTGCCCGACGCTCCGATGCTGGCCGACCGCCGCGCCGCGATCACCGATCACCTGACCCGCGCCAACGTCGCTCTCGCCCAACAGTTCGTCCGCCAGGGTGGCAAGGACCCCGCCAAGGGAGGCAAGGGCAATTACGATGACGCCCGCGCCCTGCTGGAAGACGCGCTCAACGCCGACCCCAACAACGCTATCGCGAAGAAGGAGTTGGCCTATCTGGACGACCCGATCCGCACCAACCCGGCCCTCGACTACGCCCACACCCAGAACATCGACAAGGTCCGCCGCGGTCTCTACACCGCCGAAGGCGCCTACAACCTTGGCAAGTACGACCAGGCCAAGAAGGAATACGAGGATGTCCTCCGCGTGGACCCCTACAACTCCGCCGCCCGTCGCGGTTTGGAGATGATCGCTTCCGCCAAGTCGGCCTACTACCGGGCCGCTTACGACCAAACCCGCGCCGAGCTTCTGATGGAAGTCGATAAGGCGTGGGAAATGGCCCTGCCCGCCGTTGGACCGATTGATTCGACGATCGGCACCGGTGGCCCCGAGATCAGCTCCGGCATCGCTTACATCAACGAGAAGCTCCGCCGCATCATGATCCCGAATGTCAATTTCGAGGACATCACGGTGGAAGAAGCGGTGGATTTCCTTCGCCAGCGTGCTCAGGAACTGGACACCACCGAGGTGGATCAGGGCCGCAAGGGGGTGAACTTCCTCATCAAGGGCAGCACCGGCGGAGCCGCCGGTGGTGATGCCGGACTTGATGCCGCGGGTGCCGCCGGTCCCGCCGCAGCGGCGAACATCGCTTCGATCAAGATCAAGTCGCTCCGCCTGACCAACATGCCCCTCGGCCAGGTGCTCAAATACATCTGCGACAACGCCAAGCTCCGCTACAAGGTGGACGATTTCGCGGTGACCTTGGTTCCCGCCGCCGATACCAGCAACGAGACGTTCACCCGCACGTTCCGGGTGCCGCCTGGCTTCCATGATACCCTCGCCTCCGGTGGAGCGGGCGGTGCCGCTCCTGAAGCGGATCCCTTCGCGGACGCGGGTGCTGCCAAGCCGGGTATCACGGCCAGGCCGCCGATTCTCGACCTGCTCAAGAAGTCCGGTATTGTCTTCGGCGAAGGCGCTTCCGCCACCCTGACTCCGGGCGGTCTGTTGGTTACCAACACCGCCGCCGAACTCGATAAGATCGAGACGCTCGTCAGCAGCATGTTGATCCAGCAGCCCAAGCAGGTCAAGATCACCACCAAGTTCGTCGAGATCACCCAGGAAAACAGCGACGAACTCAGCTTCGACTGGATCGTCACTCCGTTCGGTCTCAGCAAGAACACGCTCTTCGGCAGCGGCGGCACGGTCGGCAACGGCATGGCCCGCCAAAGCGGCGATTTCATCAACCCGGTCAACGGCGTGTCCATTCCGGGCATCCCCGCCAATCCGGTTACCCCGGTTTCCAACATCACCACCGCGGGTCTCCGCTCGGGTGACGGCGCCATCAACCGCAACAGCATCGACGCCATCCTCAACAACCCGCTCCGCACCGGCAACGACTCCAACGTGGCTCCTGGCATCGCCGCTCTCACCGGTCTGTTCTCCGACGGCCAGGTCCAGCTTATCATGCGCGGCCTCCAGCAGAAGAAGGGGACCGACCTCATGACCGCTCCGTCCGTCATGGCCAAGTCCGCCCAAAAAGCGACCATCGAGATCATCCGCGAATTCATCTACGCTACCGAATACGAACCCCCGGAACTTCCCAACTCCGTCGGCGGCAACGGCTTCGGTGGCAATAACGGCGGCCTCGTTGGCGGCGGCGGCGGCGGCAGCTTCCCGGTCACTCCGGCGACTCCCTCCGCGTGGGATACCCGCAACTGCGGTGTTACCCTCGAAATCGAGCCGAACATCACCGACAACGACTACGTGATCGACCTCCGCTTCGTTCCGGAAATCGTCGAGTTCGAAGGCTTCATCAACTACGGCAGCCCGATCCAATCGCCGTCCACCGATATCTTCGGTAACCCGGTCACCGTGGTTATCACGGAAAACCGCATCGAGATGCCGGTGTTCTCGACCCGCCGTGTCAACTCCTCGCTCTCGATCTACGACGGCTACACCGTCGCGGTCGGCGGACTCATCCGCGAGGACGTGCAGAACGTCGAGGACAGCGTGCCGATCTTCGGCGACATCCCGCTCATCGGCCGTCTGTTCCAGTCCAAGGCTGAAAACCACATCAAGAGCAATCTGATCGTGTTCGTGACCGCACAAATCATTGACGCCACCGGTCGCCCGCTGCGCAGCAATGAGGTCAAGCCGGTGATTCCGCCGACGCCTGATGCGACGGTATTGCCGCCTCCGTAATCGGGCTAAGGCGATCAACCGTATCTAACAAACGGGGTGGGGATTTCATGTCTCCGCCCCGTTTTTCTTTTTCACGGTGACCTTGCTATTCAAACACCTCCCGACTGCCGCATTCGCCGCGTTTCTCGCTTGGATCGTGTTCCTCGCGGACACCTCGCGGCCCTCGGTGTTTTTCAGTTTGGTAAAGTGGATTCCGTTAGGTGACAAGCTCGGCCATCTGATCCTCTTCGGGACGCTGGCGTGGTTGTTCAACCGTTCGCTCCGCTATCGGCTCCTCGTCGGCAGGCCGCTGGTTCTGCCGCTTGGGTCGGTTCTCGCCCTGGTGATCGCGGCAGGCGAGGAACTTACCCAATTGGCGTTTCCCAACCGAAATTTCGACCTCGCGGACCTCGCCGCGGACTTTGTGGGAATCGCCATTTTCTCATGGATCCAATGGATGAGGCGAAATCGGCGGATACCGGAAAAAATTTGGGAATAATTTTCGGTTGTCCTTGCCTTATGGGTGCCGTGTGTTTACTGGCAGCGCCGCTATGGCAACTGTCGGCCCGATTTCCTTCCCAGTGAACGGCTTTGACGCCGTGATCTTCGATTGCGACGGCACGCTCGTCGATTCCATGCCCGCGCATTTCGAAGCGTGGTGCCAGGCGCTTGCTCTGCACGGAGCCGGCGGGGTGTTCCGCGAAGACGTGTTTTTCGCGATGGGCGGGCGCCCGTCCACCGACATCGTGGAGGAACTCAACAGCGAATACGACCTCAAGCTCAATCCGGAGAGCATCGCCATCGCCAAACGGGAGGCGTTTCTGAAGCGGTTAAAATCCATCACCCTGATCGAGGAGGTCGCCGAATTTGCCGAGTCCCTGCGCGGCCGGGTTCCCATGGCGATTGCCACCGGCAGCAACCGCATGGTCGTCGAAAAAACCCTTCAGGCCGTGGGAATCAACGATTGGTTCGATGAAGTGGTCAGCTCCGAGGATGTGAAAGAGGGAAAACCCGCGCCGGACGTGTTCCTCCGCGCCGCTGAGTTGTTGGGTGTGCCGCCGGAGAAATGCCTCGTGCTCGAGGATGCCCCGGCCGGTATCCTCGCCGCCCAACGCGCCGGCATGAAAGTGGTCGTCATTCCATCGCCCCTTGCCGATACCGCCGCGTCCTGAGCGGGGGCAACCCCCTCAGCGGCCCCTTGCAAGCCTCCGCGTTTGCGCTGCGCCACGGACGGCGGGCAGAGTGGCTGCCACGAAGGGTTTCTGGTCTCCTGGTTTCTGGCCTCTGGTCTCTTGAACCGGTCACTGTCGTCTCAAATTTCCTGCCGCATTTCCAAAATTCCCGCTTGCCAAGCGGGGGCATCCGCTATTGCCTTGCTCATGGCGGATATTCCTCTCGGTCTTTCATTCGACGACGTGCTTCTGGTGCCGGCACTGAGTGCCGTGCTGCCCGGTGAAGCCGATCTTTCGACCCACGTTACGGCGGACATTCCGCTACACATTCCCGTGGTCTCGGCGGCCATGGACACGGTCTCCGAACACGAACTGGCGATCGCCCTGGCCCGCGAAGGCGGCATGGGCGTGATCCACCGCGCTTGCGGCGTCGAAGAACAGGCGGCGATGGTTTCGCGCGTGAAACGTTCCGAAAACGCGGTGATCCAGAAGCCCCTGACCGTCCGCAAGGAGGATTCGGTCAACGCGGTGCTGCGGCTGATGGAGGAGAACGGATTTTCCGGGTTCCCGGTGGTTTCCGCCGATGGCATGCTGGAGGGCATGGTCACCGGCCGCGACGTCCGCTATCTCGACCGTCCCGATGTCACCGTGGCCGATGTGATGACCCCGCGCGAACGCCTGGTCACCGCGCCACCTAACACCTCACTCGAGGAGGCCCGCCGCGTTCTCTATCAAAACCGCATCGAAAAGCTTCCGCTGGTGGACGCCGAAGGCCGGTTGGCCGGGCTGATCACGGGCTCTGATATCGAGAAGCGCATCACGTTCACCAACGCCGCCAAAGACGCCAACGGCCGCCTCCGCTGCGCAGGCGCGGTGGGAGTGGGGCCGGATTGCATCGACCGCGCCCAGGCGCTCATCGCCGCCGGGGCGGACGCGCTGTTTATCGACGCGGCCACCGGTCATACCCGCCACGTGATGGATGTGATCGCCAAACTGCGCGCTCTATCCGATCGTCCGGTCGTCGCAGGCAACGTGGTCACCGAGGCCGGCGCGCGCGACCTGGTCGCCGCCGGAGCCAATGCGGTGAAAGTGGGTGTGGGACCGGGATCGATCTGCACCACCCGCGTGATCGCCGGGGTTGGCATGCCGCAGTTCACCGCCATCCGCAATGTGGCCGACTATTGCCGCGAACATGGCGTGAAAGTCATCGCCGACGGCGGAATCCGTTATTCCGGAGACATCGTGAAGGCGCTGGCCGCCGGAGCGGATCTGGTGATGTTAGGCTCGCTGCTCGCGGGCACCCGCGAGAGCCCCGGCCAGATGGTCCAGTCGCAGGGACGCCGGTTCAAGGCGTACCGCGGTATGGGTTCGATCGGAGCCATGAAAAAAGGCGCGGGCGACCGCTATGGCCAGAACAGCTCCGGAAAACTCGTCCCCGAAGGCGTCGAAGGCCGCGTGCCCTACAAGGGGCCTCTATCCGACGTGATTTTCCAGCTCATGGGCGGGCTCAAGTCCGGCATGGGCTATCTGGGCGCCTCCACTCTAACCGACCTGCGCGAGCGAGCCACCTACGTCCGCATCACCGCCGGCGGTCTGCGCGAAAGCCACGTCCACGATATCGTGATGACCGAGGAGCCCACCAACTATCAGCCTATCAGCTAATTCCATCATGCATGACGAACGCCACGTGGCCGTACTCGATTTCGGCTCGCAATACACCCAACTGATCGTCCGCCGGGTCCGCGAACTCGGATTTTTCGCCCGTCTCTACGCGCTCGAGGATTTTCCCAACATCGGAAAACCCGGCGCGATCATTCTATCCGGAGGCCCGCGAAGCACCGGCGAACCGGACGCGCCGGATCTCGATTTCACCGCGCTCCAGGCCTTCGGGGTGCCGGTGTTGGGCGTTTGCTACGGCATGCAGTTGCTCAACATCAAGTTCGGAGGCACGGTGGCATCCAGCAACCGCCGCGAGTATGGCCCGGCGGACCTTTTCCCCTCCGAATGCGCGGGCCTTTATGAAGGAATCTCGCCTTCCTCGCAGGTGTGGATGAGCCACTCGGACACAGTGAAAGTCATCCCCGACGGTGCGAAAATCATCGCCACCAACCAGCACGGCACGCCCGTTTCGCTGCAATGGAACGAGCGGTTTTTCGGCATCCAGTTTCATCCGGAAGTGACCCACAGCCACGAGGGACTCCGCATTCTCCACAATTTTCTCCTCCAGGCGGGCGATCTCCAACCGTTCCGTATCGACGATTTCAAACGCGAGATCATCGACGGCATCCGCGAACGCGTGGCCGGGAAACAGATCGTTTGCGGCGTGTCCGGCGGCGTGGACAGCACCGTGCTCGCCGTGCTGCTGCACGAGGCCGGCGCAAACGTCCGCGCGATCTTCGTGGACCACGGACTGATGCGCAAGGACGAGGGCGACGAGGTCCGCAGCAACTTCCACCGCATGGGCGTTCCCATCGAGACGGTCGATTGCTCGGAGCGCTTTCTAACCGCCTTGGCGGGCGTCGAGGACCCGGAGAAAAAGCGGGTCATCATCGGCAATCTGTTCGTGGACGTGTTCTGGGATGCCGTCGGCGATGCGGAAATGCTCGCGCAGGGCACGCTCTATCCGGATGTGATCGAAAGCGCGTCCAACGCCAAGTCCAAGGCGTCGAAAATCAAGACCCATCACAACCGGGTGGACCGGATCCTCGAATTGCAGGCGCAGGGCAAGGTGCTTGAGCCGCTCGCGGAGTTGTTCAAGGACGAGGTCCGCGCCCTTGGTACTTCGTTAGGGATTCCGCATGACATTCTCCAGCGCCATCCGTTTCCGGGCCCGGGCCTCGCCGTCCGCTGCCCCGGCGAGGTCCGCGAGGACAAACTCCGGATCATCCGCGAATGCGACGCGATCTTCATTTCCCGACTCAAGGTTCACGGTTGGTACGACCGGGTCTGGCAGGCCTACGCGGCGCTCGTTCCGGTGAAAACCGTGGGTGTGAAAGGCGACGAGCGCAGCTACGAATGGGCCGTCTCCCTGCGTGCCGTGATTTCCGAGGACGCGATGACCGCCGACTGGGTGGAATTGCCTTACTCGATCCTCCGCGAAACCAGCCACCGCATTCTCAATGAGGTGAAAGGCATCAACCGCGTGCTCTACGATATCTCCACCAAACCGCCCGCAAGCATCGAGTGGGAGTGAGTCTATCATGCGGTTAGGACATCGCGGGGTCCGTCGCAAAGGTGGCGCGGCGCCGCCGGGGCCGCATGAAAATGAGGTGAGCATGGATGGAGCGCCCGCAATCGGTTATTCTCGGGTTCATTCTCATGCGCTCTCGGCGAGAGCGCGCCACCGGCGGCAACTTGACAACCCGATCTCGCTCGCGTCCCCCGCAGACCACCCCCGATTGGGTTGACAGACAGCGGGTTTCTCGGTCGTTTTCCTTCACTGATGAAATCCGCCTTTGCCGTTCTCGCTCTCTGCGTCGCTTCGTCCGCCGCGGAGCCGATGCCGGTTCGCGAGGGAAATCCGCTGTTCCCCGGCGCGGATCCGCATTGTGAGCTGATCGGAGGCACCTACTGGATCTATCCGACTGGCGGAGGCTCGCGCTTGTCCGCTTACTCGTCCAAGGATCTTAAAACCTGGGAACGCCGCGGGCCGATTCTGGACTTCCGGGACATCCCCTGGATCAGGGCCGACGGTCGCCGCTCGGCCCAGGCTTGGGCGCCATGCATCGCGGAAAACAAGGGCCGCTATTATCTCTACTACTCCGTGGGACCGCAGAGCGCCGGTTTTCCGGCCCATATCGGCGTCGCCCGCGGGAATTCGCCCGCCGGGCCGTTCAAGGATTCCGGAAAGCCGCTTCTAACCGGGGGGGACGGATTCGAGGCGATCGATCCTATGGTTTTCCGTGATCCTGCTTCCAATCGCTGGCTGCTCTACGCGGGAGGCAGCGCCGGTGCCAAGCTGCGGGTGTTCGAGCTGAAATCCAACATGGCCGAATTGGGCAAGGAACTGGAGGTTGCCACACCTCCGAAGTTCACCGAGGGCGCATTCATGCATTTCCGCGAGGGCATCTATCACCTAACATACAGTCATGGCGGATGGCAGACATCAGGCTATTCGGTGCATCACGCCACCGCGAAGTCACCTACCGGACCGTGGACCTACCGCGGCCCGATCCTCACCAGCGACTCGACCCGCAAGGGGCCCGGCCACCACTCGATCGTCCGCAATCCCGCCACCGGCATCTGGCTGATCTTCTATCACCGCTGGGAAAACGTGGCCGGCGACGGCCCCTATCACGGATCCCGTCAGGTCGCCGTGGATATCCTGAAACACCTCTCCGACGGCGGAATCGCACCGGTCCGGATGAGCGAGTGACTGGTTGGAACCGTTCCTGAAACTTCGTGATTCCCAACGCCGATTTCCGCGGTATGATCCGCCGCCGTGACACCGCTCGCACGCTTTCTCGATCCCGCGAATGTATCGTTGAAGATCTGTGGCATCATCCGTGAGGATGATGCGACGGATCTGGTGGCGCTTGGCGTGGACGCGCTGGGTGTGAATTTCTGGCCGGGATCGAAACGCTATCTCGCGCCCGAGGAGGCCGGATGGCTCGCGGGTTTCGCGGGTCGTATCGCCCGGGTGGGGGTTTTTGTCAACGCGCCCTCCGCGCTTCCATTGCGGCTCTATCGGGATGGTCTCATCGATCTGATCCAACTGCACGGGGATGAAACGCCGGAGGATGCCGCGGCGTTCCGCGATGCGGGCGTGCCCTTCATCAAGGCGTTCGGCGTCAGGACCGCGGACGATTCGGAACGAGCGGGGGACTATGGTGCCGCGGCCGTGTTGCTGGACGCGCACGCACCCGGTGTTTACGGTGGAACCGGCAAGGTGTTCGATTGGGCGGTGGCGGTGGATTTCAAACGAAACCACCCGGACCTGCCGTTGATCCTCGCCGGCGGAATCGTCCCGAAGAATGCCGCCGACGCCGCGAAGTTCGTTAGGCCGGCCGCGCTCGACATCGCCTCGGGAGCCGAGCATTCGCCCGGCGTGAAGGACATGGAAAAAGTGCGGCGGTTGATCGGCTGCCTGAAGCCCGATACCGCGCCCACTTCCCCAATGCCTCCGCCAATGAACAATGACCATTGAACATGCCCGATCTCACTGACACCCACTGCCATCTTGCGTCGCACCGTTTTAGGTCCGATGAAATACCGGAGTTGCTTCAACGTGCCCGGCAGGCCGGAGTGACAAGGTTGGTGACTCTGTCCACCTCGCTCGATGATGTGCCGGTGAATCTCGCGCTTGCCGGGACCCCGGGCGTGCATGCCTGCGTGGGCATTCATCCCTGCGATGTTCATCACGCGCCCGACGACGCGGTCGCGCGGCTGGAGACACATGTCGCCGATCCGCGCGTGTGCGCGATTGGTGAAACCGGGCTGGATTACTATCATCCCGCGCCCGAGGGTTGGGAAGAGATCGCTTTCCGCGACCGCCAGCGGATGATGCTGCGGCAGCATTTTGAGTTGGGTGCCAGGTCGGGACTCAACGTGGTGATCCACACGCGCGACCGATCGGGGCACGCATCGTTCGAGGACGCGCTGGCGGTCTATCGGGAGTTCCACGTCTCGGTACGCGCCGTGTTCCACTGCTTCATCGGTCCTTGGGAAAACGCGGAGCGGGTGATTGGCTTGGGAGGAATGCTATCCTTCGGCGGTGTTTGCACCTTCAAGAGTGCCCGTGAAGTTCGGGAAACCATCAGACGTTGTCCCGCGGAATCCTTTATGTTGGAAACCGATTCGCCGTATCTCGCCCCGGATCCGCATCGCGGCCAACGCAACGAACCGTCATTCGTGAGCCTCACCGCCGCGAGGATCGCTGGGGAACGCGGGGAATCTCTTTCCGATCTCGCCGCACACACCGATGCCGCGGCTCGGGGATTTTTTCGATTTGCATCCGGCGGGAATTGAATAAACTCCCCCTGTCACTCCGTTTCAATGACACATGGCTGGCACGCGCGGACAACAGCGTGCGGTCATGCCCACCCCAGACTAACCGAAATCATGAAAGCCATCCGACACCTCGCCGTTCCGGCGCTCGCCATCGCCATCGTTTCCTGCGCGCCGAAGTCCGGCGATTACGACACGGCCAATCCCTACGGTACGCCCGATGCCGGCGCCGCGTCGGTAAACGCTCCCTATCAACCCGCGGAGCCGGCGAATCCCACTTATGACACGCCGGCCGCGTATGAAGACGCAGGCGCCGCGCCCGCGGTGGATCCCACTGCCACCGTGCCCGCCGCGTCGGCCGCCAATGTTCCGGCAGCAGCGGCAACCGGCGGAACCACTCATGTGGTTGTCAAAGGCGACACGCTGTCGGGCATCGCCTCAAAGTACAAAGTGCCGATGGCTTCGATCAAGAAGGCCAACAACATGACCAAGGACACCGTGGTGCTTGGCAAGAAGCTCATCATTCCCGCTCACTAACCATCTTCAACCGCCGCCGGGAGCAATCCGCTTCCGGCGGCTTTTTCATACCGCCATGCGCCACCTCGCCGCTTGCTCGATCCTGCTCGTGTTTCCCTTGTCGCCCTTGGCACCTGCGGATCCGGAGACTCCCGCCGCCACCCAACCTGACGAAACGAAACGCGAGGAAGCGCTCGAGGCGCTGCTGGCGGAACGCGAATCACCCGAAGCGTTGCGGCGCGCCATCATCAAGGCCCGTGACGCGGGCGTGGGCGAGCAGGCGGTCTTCGAGGCGCGCTTTCTGTTTCTGGTGGACAGGCGCGATGACGGTGGCATCGCCGCGCTGTTGCCGGACTTCAACAAACTCGATGCCGGTTTCAAACTATCCGATTCGGGAGTCTTCGCGACACGCGAGGATTGGCAGGCGGTGGGCGAATATATCAAAGCGCTCGTCGCTCTCAGACAAGGCGAAAAGGATGCGTTCAAACGCCACATCACCGAAGCGTTCTGGCTGAGTCCGCAGCAGGGCGCCGCCTTCGCGCCGCACATCGAAAAGCTGCGATTGGACGACGCGATGCGCGCTCTCAAAATCGACTTCGCAAGGGAGTTCAAAACTAACATCGGTGGCGAAGCCCAATCTCTCAAAAAAATCATGGGCGAGCGGAAAGCCCTGTTGCTGCACTTCTGGTCGCCGTGGAGCGATGGATCGGAAGCGGGCATGCCCGACTTCACCGCAACGGCGAGATCGCTAGAGTCCGGTGGCGTGGCGGTGGCGTCGGTGGTGGCGGGACATTCCCCGAAGCTGCTGAAGGATGCGGCGGAATCTATCAAGAGTATCGGCGCAAAGCCGCCCGGAGCTTGGATTGTCGATGATAGGGAAGATCCGCTGCAGCGCCTGTTCAAGGTGCGGGGATATCCCACGATGGTGCTGCTAACCGCATCCGGTGAGGTGCGCTTCAATGGTGATCCCGCGGAAGGTGAACTGTGGTCCGCGCTGGCGGCTATCAATCCGGCGATCCGCCGTCCGTCGCTTGAAGGCGGCGCGGAAACTCCCGAGCCGTAAACCTACGACTCAGGTAGTAGGTTTGGAAATTTTTAAAAATCCGCGCGATAAATTTTTATTGCGGTTCCCCGCATTCCCTCTTGACGCCCATGTCATGTTAGAGTCTATTGGATGACAAGCAACCGCACATGCGCAGTGCCACCCTCCAACCGACGAACCTCGAACTCCAAGCCCTAACGGTTTTGTGGAGCCATGGGCCGTCCACGGTGGGCGAGGTGTTGGATGCGTTTCCGGGAGATGCGACCCGAGCCTATACGACGATGCTGACCGTGTTGCGGAATCTGGAGTCGAAGAAGCTGGTTAGGCATGTCGCGCTGGGCAAGGCCCACGTGTTCGAGGCGGTGTGCGAGCGGGGTGCGATCGTGGCGCGGGCGGCGGCGGATTTCGTCGCGAACGTTTTCGGAGGACGTCTCGATGAGGCGGTTCTCGCAATCCTCTCCGCCGGCGGACTGACGCCGGAAGAGAAAACAACAATACAACAACAACTAACACAACTAAGAACCATGCCTGCCAAGAAAGCAACGAAGAAGGTCGCCAAGAAAGCCGCCGCGAAGAAGGCTCCTGTGAAGAAAGCCGCTCCCGCGAAGAAGGCCGCCCCGGCGAAGAAAGCCGCTCCGGCCAAGAAGGTTGCCAAGAAGGCCGCCAAGAAAGCCGTGAAGAAGGTTGCCAAGAGCGCCAAGAAGGCCCCCGCGAAGAAGGCCGCCAAGAAGGTCGTAGCCAAGAAGGCTGCTCCGGCGAAGAAGGCCGCTCCCGCCAAGAAAGCCGCTCCGGCGAAGAAAGCCGCTCCGGCCAAGAAGGTCGCGAAGAAAGCCGCTAAGAAAGCCGCCAAGAAGGCCTAAGGCAAATGCCGGTGAACCTGGATCGGTGAGTTAGCCCGCAAGGGTGTGCCCGCCGGTCCGGTTCTCACGGTGTTTCATGACAGGCGGGGGGTCCTCGGGCCCCCCGCTCGTTTTTTGTGCAGGTTTCCTCTTTACATAATCGGATCTTCGCTTAAGCACGCCTCCGCCATGTTCCAATCCATCCTTCCCGCCCCGCCCGATGCCATCCTCGGTCTGACCGACGCATGGAAGAACGATCCCAATCCTCTCAAGGTGAACCTGGGAGTGGGTGTGTTCAAAGACGATGCCGGCAATACGCCGATCCTGCCTTCGGTGAAAGCGGCGGAGGCTCTGATCCTTCAGAGTGCGACGACCAAATCGTATATGCCGATCTCCGGAGCGCCCGAATATGGGATATGTGTGCAGGAAATGGTGTTTGGTGCGGGACATCCGGTGGTTGCGGAAGGCCGCGCGCGGACGGCGCACACCCCGGGTGGTACCGCCGCGTTGCGTGTGGGTGCGGATTTTCTGAAGAAGGTTCTGCCGGACGCCACCGTGTGGATGAGCTCCCCGACCTGGGCGAATCACAAGGGAGTGTTCGGTGCCGCCGGATTCAAGTGCGCGGACTATCCGTATTATGATGCCGCCGGAAAGGGACTGGCGTTTGATCGCATGTGCGAGGTGCTGGAAACGGTACCCGCGGGCGATATCGTGCTGCTGCACGCGTGCTGCCACAACCCGAGTGGTGTGGATCTGGATGCCGCCCAGTGGCAAACGGTGGCGCAAATCGCGTCGCGCTGCGGTTGGCTCCCGTTTCTCGATTTCGCCTATCAGGGATATGGTGACGGTATCGAGCAGGATCGTGCCGGGGTTCTCGCGCTTGCCGCGACCTGCCCGGAGTTCATCATCGCGAGTTCGTTTTCGAAGAACTTCGGCCTCTATCAGGACCGGACCGGTGCGATCACGCTGGTTGCGGCCAACGCATCCGAAGCGGCGGCCGCGTTCAGCAATGTGGAAATCGCGATCCGCGTGAACTACTCGAACCCTCCGGCCCATGGCGGGCTGATCGTCAAGACGATTCTAACCAACGAGACGCTTCGACAGCAATGGGTGGGCGAGCTTGACGGGATGCGCGAACACATCGCCGCGATCCGCACGCGATTCGTCACCGCGCTCGGCGAGCACGGCGTGCCGGGGGATTATTCGTTCATCGCGCGGCAGAAGGGCATGTTCTCCTTCAGCGGCCTGAGCGATGCGCAGGTGAAGTTCCTGCGCGACAGCAAGAGCATCTACATCGTGGGTGGCGGCCGGATCAATGTGGCCGGAATCACCTCCCGCAACATGGAGTATCTCTGCACCTCGATCAAAGAGGCGCTGGCGATCTGATCGTACGCCGATCAGGCGAACCGGTCCGGATCGAGCGGAGTCAGATCAAATCCCGGATCTTCGTTTTCCAACAGCCTCGCGGTGACCAGGCCGGTGACCGGTCCGAGACTCAGCCCCATCATCGCGTGTCCCGTGGCGACGATCAGGTTTTTCGCCGCCGACGTGCGGCCCAGATAGGGCATGCCGTCGGGCGGACATGGCCGGAGACCGTGCCAGGGTTCGATACCGTCGAAGTGCCGCCGCTCGAACTTCGGAAAATAGGCGGACGCCGCGCGCAGGATGCCTTCCACGCGGCGGCGGGTGACGTTTTCATCGAGCCCGGCCATTTCCATGGTGCCGCCGAACCGCAGCGAGGAACCCATCGGAGTGACCGCCACCCGCGCTTCGGTTAGGATAGAGCACAACGCGGGGCGTTCGACCGGATTTGTCAGGGTGACGCTGTATCCCTTGCCCGCCTGCATCGGCAGACGGACGCCAAGCGGGCGCATCAGCGAGGCGGACCAGATGCCACCGCACAACACGAAGGCATCGCCGGAGATCTCGCCGGATGACGTCACGACCGCCCGGATCGCCGCGCCTTCCCGAACGAGCGATTTGACCGAGGTGTTCCAGAGAAACTCGGCGCCTTGCGACTTCGCCCGGCGTTCGAGTTCGGCCAGATAGAGTTCGGGCGAGAGATGGCAATCGAGCGGATAGTGGACGGCCCCCGCGATATTCATGGTGATGCCCGGATCGAGTTGGGCCGCGTCCTTCGCGTCCAGAACGGCTGCGGGAACACCGAGCGCAATCGCGCGTTCGGCCATCGCCGCCTCCTCCTCGAGCGTGTGGGCTTCCCGGCACAACATCATCAGTCCCTTCGTCGTTAGGCCGATGCCGGAGTCGCCCTCGCGGACGAATTCCTGATAGGCATCGCGCGCCGCGAGGTGCAGGTCGCGGAGGATCGGAGCGCAGCGGTCCACATGGGCTTTGGTGGCGGATTTGATGAAGATCCGTCCCCAGCGGGCGAGTTCGGTATCGATCCGGGGTTTTATATAAAAGGGCGACTCCGGATTCCACATCCACTTGAGACCGAGCGCCACCATCCCGGGGGCGGCCATCGGCACGAAATGGCTTGGCACCACCATGCCCGCGTTGCCGAACGAGCATCCGGTGCGGTTATGGCCAAGACGTTCGATGAGCGTGACCCGGTGGCCGCGGCGGGCGCAGGATTCCGCCACCGCCAGACCGCTCACGCCGCCACCCAGAATCACAATGTGCTGCCGTGACATGAATGTAAGTTAGATTATGGCTTCCGGCGCGATTCCCGCGGCAAACGGATCAGCCTGATCGAAGAACAGCCGGGTATCGGCGGTTACAAACGCCTTCCCGGTGATGATTGGGGAGATTTCGCCGGACTCGCGGTCGATCCAGCGGAAACGGCCGCGGAAGTCCGATCCGACGATGCTCTCCTGAATCCATTCCTCTCCTTCGGCAAGCGCGCCGTCGGCGGCGAGGCAGGCGAGTTTCGCGCTGGTCCCGGTGCCGCAGGGGGAGCGGTCGTAGGCGAGTCCGGGGCAAAGCACGAAATTCCGCGAATGGCCGCCGGCGCGTCCGGGGCCGAACAGTTCGATGTGGTCGATTTCCGGATGGGGTCCCGCGTTGAGTTCCGCGCGGATGTCACGCGCCATGGCGGTTAGGCGGTGGATATTGCCGAAATCGAGCGGCGGCTTGGGCGAGGTGACCAGGAAAAACCAATTGCCTCCCCATGCCACATCGCCGCGGACCTCGCCGATGCCGGGAACCACGATGGTTAGATCCTTCACGGTGCGTCGGCTCGGCACGTTGGTTAGGGAAACCCCGCCGGACGGATGGAGGACGGCCTCCACCACACCGACCGGTGTGTCTATCCGGTGCGTCCCGGTACCGACGCGTCCCAAATGGGAGAGCGTGGTGACCAAGCCGATCAAACCGTGCCCGCACATTCCGAGATAACCGACGTTATTGAAAAAGATCACCCCGGCCGCGCAATCGGGCTCATGGGGTTCGCATAGCAACGCGCCGACGAGGACATCCGATCCTCGGGGCTCCAGAATCACCGCGCGGCGGAAAGCGTCGTGGAAATCGCGGAAAATCCCGACCCGCGCGGCCAGCGGGCCGCTACCGAGGTCCGGCGCGCCCGAAGCCACCACGCGGGTGGGTTCGCCTCCGGTATGGGAGTCGATCACGTGAATCGGCGGATTCGGGAAAGCGGGGGGCATCGGCGCGGTTGGTATGGGAGGCCGCCCGGATGATGTCAACTCTTGATAGATTCGGGAAAAGGCTCCCATTTCGGAATTGGATACGAAAAACGACCTAACCAAATTATTCGGCGGGAACCGCCTCCAGGCGGAGGAAGCCGCGGGCGTCGGAAAGCGGGATCCACGCTTGGTGGTGTTCGGTCAAATCCGACATTCCGGCAATCTCGTCATGCACCGCGGGCTCCCAGTCCGCAAGGTCTCCGGATTGGCGGGCGGTGAGGATGTAATCATCCCGATCCAGCCGGCGGGTGTAGTTCAGATAGAGACGTGCGGGCAGGTTTCCGGAAGCCACGGCGGTTCCGGTGAGCAGGTTGTTCCAATTGTCCGGGGTGGTACCTAGCAGATACTCGATCGCGTTGGGCAATCCGTCTCCATCGGGATCGTCGTTCGGGGCGGTGGCAACGGATCCGGATGGGAATGCGGTCCGCTGCCAGCCCTGGTAGCCGCCTGCATCGGAACCTGGGTTAGGGGTGGTGGCCGTCCATGCGGTGGGATCGTTGCCCCAGCGGCGGATACCCAGACGGTGGATGGCCGCGCCGGTTCCCGACGCACCGGTGGGCCAGGGGGCGCTGTTTTGATAGATGACCTCGTCCTCCAGCATGAGGCCCACGAAGACCGGATCTTCGGCGGGCGCGGGTACCCGGCGGCGCAGGCGCACGGTGCCGGTCGTATCGCCGAGGGTGCCGGGAGCCAGCCATGGGCCTAGCAATCCCACGGTAGCCGGCACGCCGTAGGTCGTCCTGAACGCGGTGGCTTGGGACGGATTCAATACGGGATCGAACGCGACAATCAGCGCGGTTTCACCGGGATCGAGGGTGGTCCCTGGAAGGAAGTCGAAGTCCACGGTCCCGCGCACGGTCCATTGATCGAACGTCAGGGCCGAGCCGCTGGTATTGACGATTTCGAGATACTCCGGGGTGCCGGCGGGATGGTACATGATTTCGGAAACCTGGACCTCCCCGATTCTCGGATTTCCGTTCGGTTCTCCCGATGTGATTTCCGCGAGCGGGACGAAGTCGCCCGTGCCATCCGGGTATCTTCCGTGTGAAACTCCCGCCAGAGTGGGTGTGTATTCCAGTTTGTCCTCAAAGTTGATCAATTGGCTGGTGGCGGATTGTCCGGAAACCAGCCACAGGGTACCGCCGCGGTAGCCGTCCAGCGGGAACTCGGTTTCTGCGGGCGTCCCAGCGTTCGGGTTCCAGGATCCGTTGGGATTGAACGCTTGTTCGGTTAGAACAAGGTGGCCGCCGGGCGCGATCAGGGTTCCCGCCGGAAAACGGTATTTGCGGAAGCCGTCGGCGGTGGGTGGTTCCGGGGTGTCGCTGAGATACCAACCGCCGAGATCGACGGTTAGGGACGAGGTGTTCACAAACTCGATCGCCGCGAGGCCGGGCGAAATGGCGGTTGCCAGGATTTCATTGAAGACCACCCCCGAAGGCAGGGCGGAAGGAGCTTCGCCCGGTGTGCCGTGAACGCGCGGGCTGGAGCGCCACAGGTTGCCGTTCTGATAGTCTATCGTTTCCTGACTGGATCCGGTGTATTCCAGCGCCGACCCTAGGCCATCGGCGCGCCCGGGCCAGATTCCGTCGTCGTCGTAGGCGAAGTAGGCGATGGTATTGCCGCCGCGGTCGGCGATCCAGATGGTTTCGCCGCCGTTGTCGAGGCTTTGGTCGCCGGTCCATTCGGCGGCGATGCGCTGGGCGGCGGTGGCGCCGTAGCGCAGCGTGAATGCGGCGCGGTGTTTGGCGATCAGGGCGCTTTCTCCGGGCGCGAGTGAGCGTGGTGTTAGAGTGACGGCGGAAACGGGGGAGCCCTTCGCCAACTGGATGCCGTCGAGATTGATGGTGGAGCCGGAGATGTTCGTGAGTTCGATCCACTCGAAATCCGAGGCGGCGAGGTCGGGAACGGCGGCGGTCTCGGCGGCATCGGGAGCCAGCGGGTTGTAATTGATGGCGGTCACCCGCAGCGATGAGGCGCTGGCATAGGGTTCGTTGATCGTGTAGAGTGAGGTCACGGGACCGCTCCAGTTGGTGGCCGGCGTGGTGTAGGTGCCGCTGCGGAAGGCCCGCGCCGTGACCACTTTGGTGGAGGTCAGGGTGATCGGGACGCCCGTGTAGGCGATGGCGGTCGAGCCCAATCCGCCGCCAACCGCCCGCGGATCGCTGCCGTCTGTGGTGTAGTACACCGTGGTGCCCGAAGGTATGGATAATGTTATGGATTGCCCGGTCGGCACGGGCCCTGCCGCCGGATTTGTGGTGGGCGCGGTGCAGAACTGGCTGTCAACCCACGTGGCACGGTTGGCCAGCCAGGTCTTGAGGTTGTTGGTTTCCGTGGTCAGATTGTTGGAAGTGGGTAATCCATACCATCGCGCGTAGTCGCGGGTGGAGGGATTGTCCGTATCGCTGACGCGGAACTCCGCCAGATAGGAATCCAGAAGGGACTGGAAATTGGAGGTGACGAGCGGTCCGCGGCGGAGAGCCTGCCACCGGTCCACATAGGTTTGGCGGAACTCGACATCCGCGAAGAGGTTCGCCCACCAGGCATAGGTGAAATAATTCGTGCCATCGCCGGTTCCGACCCAGGTGTTGTAGGCGTCGTCGCGGCCGTCGGTGGAATTGGCGGAGCGGTCGAAATCCCACAGGGGTCCGCCTGTGATTCTCCGTCCCCGGTCTTTCAGGAAATAGGCGCTAAGCCGCAACGCGTCCACGTTCTTGCCGAACATATTGAAGATATTGTGATCCGCCCAAGAAGCCGAATCAATGTAGTTCCGGTAATTCCGGGTGGAGAACCCGGCTGCCGCGTCGGTATAGAGCGCGTCCTCGAACTGTTGGAAATACTGGACCAGATAGTTGGATTGCGCGGTCGGCAGTTCGGCGAGTTTCGGGCGGTGAACGCAGAGGACACCGCCCACCGATGCGTTTGGCAGGCCTCGGGTGGTCTGCCAGTGGTATTCGTCGGTATCATAGCGGTCCACTTTGAAAATATAACCGCCGCTGATGTCGGGTTGGGTTAGATCGCCTGGTTCGATGGCCGTGATGTCGGCGCGGTCGGTGCCGGAGCGGACGTTTTCACACAGAAGATAGACACCCCGGTAGTCCGCGTATTCGAGATTGTCTCCGTCCTGATTGAAATAGACCTCCACGAACCGCGTCCGGGGTGACCAGCCGCCGGCTTGTCTCGCCATTTCGTAGATCCACGCGTTGCGCATGAACGCGCGGTCGTAGTCGTAGCAACTGATAAGCGCCCAGTCGTCGCTGGCGGGCATGCCCAGCAATGGGTGGGAGCGGTTTTCGCCGGATTCGTCGCGGAATTCGATGCCATACGACTTCTTTGCGAAGTTCGCCGAAGATGAACCGCGGATTTTCGCGGCGGCGGGGATGGAAAGGGCGGTCGGGGATGTGATGGTGGAGTACCCGGTGCCTGCCCGGTCGATCACATGAAGGCGGATGTCCCGATAGATGTTGTCGTTTGCGATTTCGCCGCCGCCGCGGTTGTTGAGCAGAAGGATCGGCAGTGACGATTTGAACGGCTGACCGCTGGATGCGTAGCTGGTTAGCGTGGAGTCCAGTTTCTCATAGTGGCAACCGCATGTTAGCCCGGGTGCGCCGGTGGTGGCGTCGAAGATGCGCGCGCGGACGAGAGTGGTCCCGGAAACCGTGATTGGTGAGGAATACAGCGCTGAGGCGCCGGTTGGGACCGTTCCGTCGGTTGTGTAGCGGATCACCTGGCCGCTGATGGTACCGGACAGGGTGAGGCTGAAATTGTTGGAGAAGGTTCCCGCCGGGGTCGAGAACGTGACGTTTTGCGGAATCACCATGGTGGCGGGGCCGCCGTTGGAGGATCCTGGGGTGGGGGTGGCGAAATAGCCCGGAGGCAGAGTGCCTCCCCCGCCGGTGGATTCCGCGATCAGTTCGGTTCGGAAAAGGAGGTCGCTGCTGGTCGTGCTTTGATTGAGGACATGAAAAGCGAGAAGGTTGTTTCCGCTCAGCAGAGCCGACTTGTTTTCCGTCACATCGAAATCAACGTAGGCGATTGATGCGGAATCATCGTGTGTCGAGGTGGCCAGGCTGTTCCAAGCGAGAGTGGACGGAGCGTTTCGGGTGAGGTGGACGCCGCTTGCGAGCAGGGGGCTGCCGTTCAGATAGGCCGCGAATCCGTCATCGTATTTCACCCGCAACGTGAGCTTGGTGACCGACGCCGGGTTGGCCATGGTGAAAGGAATCCGGAGATAGGCGGTGGCGCGGATGCCATACATCGCGGACTCGGTGTTGCCGCCGGAGCCGATTTCGGTCAGATAGTTGACCCCGGCCGTGTTGCGGTCGAATCCGATGCCCTGCGTGGCCGGGTTCCAGGAGGAATCCGCGAACGACACGGCCCGCCAACTGGAGAAATCCGGATTGGTCGCGCTGGTTGGGACGATCCAACGGCAGGTGGAGGAAGGCGCGATTGGCGTGGAGGTGATGGTGTTGTTGGGAGCGCCGTAGGAAATGTTAGGGTATTGGATCGGGAACGACGGCGAAAAGAGCGAGGTGGTGGTGACGCCATCCGATTTCACGAGGGCGAGGAATTCCCCGTTCGCGGAGAGGCTGAAATTGGTGTGGAGCGGCTGTCCGGCCACGGCACGGTTTTTGGAGGATGCGAAAACAACGAGGTAGCCTTTGGCCGGAATCGTCGTCGCGGGGAAGCGCCACTTGGCGAGGTTGGTCACCGAGTCCGTGAGGTGCCAGCCGGTCAGGTCGGCCGCTGTGGCATCCGGGTTGTGGATTTCGATCCAGTCCGAGCGATCGCCGTTCTCGTCCTGAAGTCCGCTTTGGTTTGAGGCGCAGAATTCGGAAATCACCGGATCCGCGGCCGCCCAAGCGCAGACGATGGCGGAAAGAATCAACGTGAGGGCGGGTTTCATGGGGACGAAGTGGACTGTAGGGAGATTGAACCACCGGAAACGTGCGTAGGCAAGCGGCGTTTACGGGCGATAGGCGTCGCGATGGCGGATCAGATGTTCCTTGGTGAGGGGCGGGTGGCTCAGGCGTTCGATCATGTTCTCCCAAATTTCCGCACCTTTCAGCAGGGTGACTTCGATGCGGAGGAAATAAACCGGCACGTCGGGATGCTTGGGTTTCGGGAAACGGACGGCGTCCTTTTCCGTGGTGACGATGAGTTCCATGTCCCGCTCGACGCAGCGCTGCATGAACTTCTCGATCTCCCTGCGGCCAAAACGGTGATGGTCGGGGAAGCGTTTCCGGACTTCCACCCGCGCACCGAGTTTCTCGACGAGCCGCTCGAAGTTTTCAGGAACAGCGATGCCGCTGACCGCGGCCACCCATTTGTCCTTGAGAAAATCCAGCGGCTGGATCTCTCCGGTGAAGGGATTTTGCAGATGGATCGGCCCGTGGGTACATTCGATGATGCCTGCGGTGCGGTTGTATTGGCGGAGCCGGGAGACCAGGGTCTCGTTGGAGCGTCCGTCACATTTGGTGATGAGAATGTAGCTGGCGCGCCGCAGGTTGGCCGGTGGCTCGCGCAAGGTGCCCCTTGGCAGCAGGGCCTCGGTCCCGAACGGTTCGCGGGAGTCCACAAGCACGATGTCCACCGCGTGGGCGAGACTGAGGTATTGCATGCCGTCATCCAACAGCAGCGTGTCCGCGCCGAGCTGGCTCACCGCGAAGCGCCCGCCCTTCACCCGATCGCGGTCCACGATGACCGCCACCCCGTCGAGGTTGCGCGCCAGCATGTAGGGCTCGTCGCCCGCGAACTTGGAATCCAACAGAACCTTGCCGCCCGCTGACACGACTTTGGGCATCATTTCCTCGGGCAGCGGCCTGCCGTCCGGTCCCGGCCAGTCCTGATGCTTTTCGAGGCGACGGCTCTTGTAACCGCGGGAAAGGATGGCCACCCGGCGGCCGCGCTGATGCAGGGAACGCGCGAGAAGCTCCACCACGGGGGTCTTTCCCGTGCCGCCGACCGTGATGTTTCCGATGGAAACGACGAGCGTCCCGAGGTGGTGCTGGCGCTTCCAGCCGGACCGAAACAGAGCGAGCCGGGCTTGGACGAGAAGGCGGTACACGCCCGAAAGCGTCCACATCACCCAACGCGTCAGCGCCGCACGGAATCCCCGGGCTCTCCCGAAAATCACGTCGGATCCCCAGCGTTCGAGTTCCGCAATCAGTTCTTTCATTGCTCTGGCCGAAAATGGCCGGATTGCGGGCCGGGATCAAGCGCCAATCCGCGGGCCAACGCCCGCTTGTGGCAGCGCCACGACCTAAGGAAGCAATTGGACCCGGTCTGGAAGATCCGGACGTTTCATCCGTATCCGGACATTGACGCATCCAAGCCCGCAATCACGAATCATGAAAACGCCCTTCCTTCTAACCGCCTTCGCCGCTTCGGTCCTCATCGTGGCCTGTTCCGAAAAGCAAGAAACCACCGCAAAAGGCCCAACCGTTCCCGTCGAACTCTTCAATGGCGCCAACCTTGACGGATGGTCCCACGTTCTGGTGGGTGACGGAGCGAAAAAGGAGGACGTCTGGACCGTGAAGGATGGAGCGATCGTATGCAAAGGCGAGCCGCTCGGGTATCTGTTCACCAATGGTTCCTATCAGAACTACACCCTGGGTTTCGACTGGCGATGGGCTCCGGGTGGAACACCGGGAAACAGCGGCGTGCTGCTCCGCATCGCGGGCAAACCCGCCACGTTCATGCCGAAGTGCGTCGAAGCGCAGCTCAAACACGAAAGCGCCGGCGACATCTGGGGATTCTTCGGTGCCAAAGTCGATGGCCCGGCCGATCGTTTTCAGGAAGTGAAGGGCAACGAATCGCTCGGCGATTTCAAGGGCTACAGGAAAATCAAACCCGCGGAGAAGCCGCCGGGTGAGTGGAATCACTACGAAATCAAGGTCTCCGGAGGAAACCTGGAACTGAAGATCAATGGCGAGTTAGTCAATCAGGTCTCCGGCCTCGATGTACTCGCGGGCCCGATAGGGCTCCAGTCGGAAGGCGCGGAGATCCATTTCAGAAACATCCGGCTGACCGAGTCAGAGGAGTAACCCGTTGACCAGCGGCGGAGGCAGCGTGCTTCCCTGGCAACTCTCAGGCGAAGCTAACCCTTCGTCTCCAACACGACTGCCGAATGCGCCGCCAACCATCCAGGGGCGGTAACGACAAGCGGATAATCGCGTTCACGGGGAATCGCTGAAATATCGATGGGTTCCGACCGATGGTTGACGATGATCCAGTGTTTTCCGAATCGCGCGAACTCGACCCCTTTGCGCGGCAAAATTGGCGGCAGCGGCGATATTCCCGCCAGCGCGGCCACCGGAGTGGTCTCTAGCAAAATGACCGGGTGCATCTCGCGCTTGCCGTAACCCGGAGGAACGATCGGCATGGTATCCCGCGCATAGCTGTATCCGTATTCGAAACCTACCGAAACAATATGGCCCTCCCCGGCCGCGGTGCGCGCGATCGCGGCATCGCCCGATCCGATGTAGGTGGCCAAGGACTCGCCACCGTCGAATGCCACCGTGGACCAACCGTGAGGTATGATTTCCTCCCGCCATTTGATGCAATCGAATCCCACCTCACGCCCGGAAATCCCGAACACGCGTTCCGCCAATACGCAGGCAGGACCGTGAAAAAGCACGCCACCTGACTCGACAAACTCTCTAACCGCGCTCTCAAGGCCGCCGTTGTCGCCCAGATCGTAGAGGGGGTTTGCCGGGACCACCAGAAAACGGTAGCCCGCAAGCGCTCCGGCGGCGACTTGGTCGGGATGCAGGATGTCCACATGCCATCCGAGGTCGGTGAATTGCCGATACCAGCCCAACAAATCCATCCGGTGGCGACCGCCGATATCCACTTCCAACGGTTCGTAGAAGCTTGTCTCCGCGGGGAAGAGCAACGCGACCTCGCGTTCGCGGGGACCCGAAAGAAGAGGGATCACCTCAATTGCCCAGCGATTGCCGGCACGGAGCGATTCACGGAAACCGGAGTCCATGCGGGCGAGAGTGCCTCCGTCGTCCAATCCGCTGTAGCCGTAGGCGTAGATTCCCTTGGCACCGTTGGCGATCAGGGTGGCGATCGCCTCCGCTGGCGGGATGGTTTGATAGATGTCCGCATTCACATGACGGCCCAAAAACAAGCCGCCGGTGAACGGCCGATGATCGTTCGCATTGCGCAGGATCGACCCTTCCACGCTTAGTGCCGAGGCGTCCGCACGGTTCTCGGAGTTCAACGGAAAGGAAACATAGAGAACCCCATCCACATGTTTCGCACAACGATAGACATCGAGCGCGCGCTGGCCGGTTTGCCAGTCCCGTTGGCCGGGCGGGTGGAAAAAATATCCCCACTGGTGGAGTTGGGGTTCCACGAACAGGCTGGGATCGAGTTCGCGCCATTGACGGAGCATATCACCAAGGTATCCCTCCAACATCTCCCCCAGATAGGTTTGGTTGTCCACCCAGCGCCAGAAATCCGGCGTGCGGAGTGCGAAATCGTCCAATGAAGGGCGTGCGCATCCCACCCAGTTGAGTTCCATGGGTCGCAGCCAGAATTCATCCGGCTCCAAGCCGTCGAACGACGGAGCGGCCAGGCCATATTTGCGGTTGATACGGGAAACATCTCCCCCGTAGCGCCGCTCGAGCCATTGGAGGTAATGACGCCTTCCTTCCCCATCGAAACTGGGCTTGGGGATCGGCTCCCACATGGTCATCATGATGCGCCTTCCGTCGGGTTTGCGGCGGATTCGGTCGCCATATAGGGCGAGCAACCCCCTGACATGCTCCAGCTTGGTGGCCCGTGCCCTCGGCGATCGGTAGTTGTAGGTGCCCATCGGGCTTCCGTCGGGAAGGATCGCCTCTTCTCCGCGGACCGGCGGCACGCTGCGGATGTTCGGATAGAGGTTGTCGCCGTTCAGGTAAAGCGCGAGGTGGGTGTGGTCCAATCCATGCCGCGCCATTTCATCCATCATGAACTCGTGCATTGCCACATATTGGCTCGCCTCGTCACCACGATAGCGCGCGAAAAAGTCCTCCCATGGTTTTGAATCGAGGTTGATGCTGTTAAAGCCCAGATCGGCCACATCGGCGATTCCTTTTCGCGTGGCTTCGAAGTCGCTATAGAACGGCTCGAAAAAATTGCCGAACCAAATTCCGAGATAGGGCTTGTCGCGGTTCATCGGCGGATCGTCATTTGTCGCCCGCCACGACCACGCCGCCGACCAATTGGCGGGCAAGGATCAGGGCGTCGGCGCGCACCTCGTATTCCGATGGATAGAGCACCCTGGTGCCCGGCGGCACGCTGGTGGTGTCGCGGGAACGGAAGATCAGCTCTCTTGCGAGCGAAGCCTTCTCCTTCTCGGCGGCACTGCCGTTTACGAGGAGTTCGTCTGCCTTTTCAAGGACCAGATCCTGTTGCATGGTGAAAATCGCCTTCATGGTCTCCAGCGGACAAGCATCGATCCTCGAACGGTCAACGCCACCGAGCAACAACTCCGCCGCCAGCAGGTTCTCGAAGTTGTATTTGTAGTTGAACGGATAGATGATATGCGGCGAGGCCTTGGTGGTGGGCGGCCATTGGCCGTCGGAGTTGTAGGAATTCGTCAGATGGAACCACACCCGCTCCAATACCGCGGGCGGCAGGGTGGACTCGACGCTCTTGAGCTTTTCACGGACGATCCGCTGCCACGGACGGAGCAGTCGGGCCATTGGCGTGCCGGACCAGTTCGATGCCTGGCCACCGTGCCACGCCATGTTGTCATTGAAGGTGATCTTGTCTTCCAATGCCGGCAGGTTGTTGCACGCTTCGTCGAAGGTGATGAATCCGCCCAATTTGCGGACCGCGTTGACCATGGAGACCAGTTTCTCCCGCGCGTCGGGCATGCGCTCGAAGATCTGGTCGGGATCGTTGCAGTATTTCAGGTTGTACCACGCGTTGGTGCCGACATATTCCGCGTCGTCGGCGTAAATGAGCATCGCACCTTCCGGTTCGCCGGGATTCTGTTGGGAAAATTTCCGGATGAGTTCCACATAGTTCTCCAACGAATGCCCCGGATGGCTCATGAAATACCGGACGCCAAACACCGCCACGCGATCGGTGCGCAGAAACACCCGCAAGGTATCGGGATCCATGCCTTCGAGGTTCTTGAACGGAAAATGCAGCGCCTTCTCGGTGCCGGGAAGGTCGTATTTGAAATCGAAGTTGTAGAATTGCGAATTGTCGATCTTCTCCACGGCGTGTATCTCCGGACGCAGGGGATTTCCATCCGAATCGACCGACCTGCTGTATTGCTCGAATTCCTGCAGAAGATTGCGGTAGCCGTTGTCCGCGACCTGGTTCTTCACATAGCCGCGCCAGCCGCATTCGGGATTCCAGAAACTGCGCGGCTGGATTCCAAGATATTTCCGGTAGGCGTCGTTGGCGAACCTGATCGACCAACGGCCGTCCTCCTCGGGAAAGTTCGGCAACATCGGATGGGCGTAGGGCGATCCCATGAACTCGCACTGTCCGCTGGCGATCGCGGCCTTGAGCTTCTCCAATACATCAGGCGTCTTGACGGCCATCTGCTCAATGGTGTACCCGGACGCCTCGAACACATATTTGTCATCGGGCAACGACTCCCGATAGGTGTCGAAAATCAGCTCGTAGCTGTTGCGGATGACGAATTCGTATCTCCGCTCCGGCAGATAGGCGTAGTTGAGATTGGCGTGATAGATCGTAATGTACTTCATGGTCGTGGGAAAATGCGCTGAATCCGTGTTTGTCACCACCAGGTGACCGGTTGGCCGAGTTCGCGGCTGATGGCCTCCATGAGGAAATAGTCGCCCCAACTGGTGTAGGCGTATTTGGCATTGTAAAGGCGGCGCTCGGGATCGGCTCCGTCGCCAACCTCGCCTTTGCGAAGAACCCCGCGGACGGCCGGATCCGAGTCGAAATATTTGGGCGACAGCAGCGTGGCCAGCATCGCCTGTTTGGCATCGGATAAGAGGTTGTCGGACACGCCGAGCGATTCAAGTTCCTGAATGGCGCAGACCGCAACCGCCGCGGCCGAGCTGTCGCGCAGGGGCGGATACCCTGGTGTCAGGCGAAAGTCCCAAAGCGGCACGGCTCCATCATCGAGGGAGGCCGCGAACTTTCTCGACACCCTCAGCGAGGCGTCAAGATGCGCTTCGTTTCCGCCATGTTTGTAGGCGAGCGCGAAGCCGTACATCGCCCACGAATTTCCACGCGCCCAATGCGATTCCACGGCGTGGCCGCAGTAGTTGTCCGGCCCCGCGGCGGCTCCGGTATTGCGGTCGAACCGGAAGCTGTGATAGACCGAATCGTCCGGACGGATGAAGTGGCGCATGGTGTTGTCCGTATGCCGCAGGGCCATTTTCCGGAATGCGGAATCACCCGTCTCGCGGCTTGCCCAGTGGAGCAAAGGCATGTTCATCAGGCAATCGATGATCGCCAGTCCGTCGTATTCGCTCCCGATCTCATCCATGCGGCCCCACGCGCGGAAATATCCGCCGTTGGAGATGTATCGTCCGGCGAGAGTGCGAGCCGCCTTGAGCGCGAGATCCCGATACGCGGCTTCGCCGGTGTGTTGGTAGATCGCCACCGCATACGGCGAATAGAGAAAGCCGAGATCGTGCATGGTGTTCCGCGCGTGCTCGCCTTCGACCTTGGCGCCGAACAGCGGTTTGAGGCCGTCCAACAGGTCGAGAAACCCGGTGTCCGAGGTGGATTTCAGCGCTAGCACTCCCATACCGGCGAAAAAGCCGTTGGTCCAATTTCCGATCTCGAAGAATCCCTCCGGCCATTTCGTGTAATCTCCGTCCGGCGCGAACGACCAAGTCGTCGGGCGCGCGGGCATGTCCGCCAGGTTGGAGCGCGTTTTCGCGATGAAAACGCCGAGCGCGTCGCGCAGTAAATCAGTGGAAACGGAAGTTGTGATCATGAGAGGGGATGTTGCTGAAAGGCGCGTGGCCGGGTGGCGGAGCGGACGGAAGTTTGGCGGAAACGGAGCGGATTCCAAACCGGCATCGGGGTTTCATTGGAAAACTCTGATGAACCGATGATCATTGGGCGTCATGGTGTGGGTTGGGAACGGCCCGTTCTCCGCAAAATCCAGCCGACCGAACAGAACGTCCCGCCCACGAACAGGAACGCAAGTCGGCCGGTTGCGGAGTTTGGAATCGCCATCAAAAGCAGGATGAACGCCCCATATACCAGGCAGAGTGAACTTAACAGACGATAAACCGAAGTCTGTACTCCCCCGACGCCGTGCTTGTCCACCGGCCTGTCGAGATTCACGAAAAATTGGTCCACTCGTGCGCGTTCGTCATCCGGAACGCCCCTGTAAAACAGGCTCGTCATGAAAAACCATGCGTTCCCGACAATCACGGTGCCACCGAGGGTCGTGACAGCCAGTTTCAGATAGGTTGTTTCATCGCCATTGAGAGCCGTTTTCCAGCCCATCAGCGATTGGAACCATTCGGGATCGCAGTGTTTTCCCAACCACCACGAAGTTCCGCCGGCGACCAATGCGGTGCTCCATGCCGACCAACCCGGCGTGCGCTTGTAGAATAGCCCGAGAATCAGCGGTAGGGCCAGCGGCATAATCAGATAGGCCGCCAGTTGGTTGACGAAGTCGAACAGATTCGTGTCCCGGATGCGATTGATATAGAGCGCGAACAGAATGATGATCGCACCGAAGAGCAGCGTGCAGAGTTTTCCCGCCACCAAAAGGTGCTTTTCCGATGCGTTCGGACGGAACAGCGGTTTGTAGAAACTGCGGATTGCGATTCCGACATTTTTGTTCAATCCGGCGTCCATGCTGGTCACTGTGGCACCGAGCATCGCCGACAGGAGCAGACCCAACAGGCCCCGTGGCATCACATCCATCGCCACCGAGACGAAAGCTGCCTCGTGCGGCTGCTTCAGTGCCGGAAACTCCGCTGCCAGGTTGGGGTGCATGATCGTCGCCGCCATCGACGGAATGAACCAGATCAACGGCCCCACCAGCGTTCCGATCAAGGGGATCAGCACCATCTTGCGGGCATCCGAATCACTTCGGGTCATCAGATACATGGTTGAGCGTTCCATGTTGTTTTCATCGGAAAATTTCAGCCAAAGAGTCCCGATTGCCCAGATCGCGATCAACTGCGGTCGGGCGAGATCGGTCCAGCAGAAGTGCGCCGATGGAGCCTTGTCGATCAGGCCCGCCAGACCGCCGATTTCCGGGCGCGCGAGGACCATAATGGCCGCGCTGATGGTGATCGTCATGATCAGGAACGCCTGCACGAAGTCGCTCGCCAATACAGCCCATGATCCGCCGGCGAATGCCACAAGCGTCACCACGATGCCGAGAACCACCAACATCGTATTCATATCCATTTTGAAAACAGCGGACATGAACACGCCGATGGCATTCAGCCCCAATCCCGCGAAAAAGAGCAGCAGCGGCAGTTTGATCCAGGTGTAGAACTGTTCGTTGAACGGTCCGAAGCGGATCCGCACGGCTTCCATCCAGGTGATGACCCGCATCCGGCGGAAGCGCACGCAGGTCCATTTCATCGCGATCAGCAGCCCGAATATCGTTGAATAGAATACCACCAATACCAGCGTGCCGGTTTCATACACCTTGCCGGCCGCGCCGGTGAAGGTCCACGCCGAGAAGCTGAATATCCACGCCGAGGCCCCGGTTAGCCACCACGGCATTGCGCCACCGGCGCGGAAGTAGTCCGAGGTGTTTTTGCTCATCTTGCGGAAGACCAGTCCGATCGCCAGCATGAGGACGAGGTAGAACGCGATGATGATGTAATCGTAGGCGGTAATCATGGGCTTGTTGTCATCTCGAAATAATCGAAATCGGCGGTGATCCCGGTACCACCGAGATCCTGAACGCAGATTCCAACCATCGCGCCGGTGAAATGGAGGATCGTGCCGTAATCGTCGGAGAGTTTGGTGAAATCCAGCCGGGGACCAACCCCGCGCCACGACACCCCATCGGGAGATGCTTCGAATTGCAGTTCCGTTCGGTCTATCACCGCCCTAAGGTGAAATTCCGTCCAATCGCCTACGGAAATGTCGCCGGTTTCATCAGGAGTCGTATCGTCGGTTAGAACAACGCCGATCACTATTCCATGCTCCTCATGGTGCGTCACCCTGAGATAGTAGTGGGTGCGGGTGTCGTAATAGCAAACAAGGCCCGCCATTTGGGTGAAGTGGCTTGGCGCGAATCGCATCCGGGTGGTGGCCGTGGCACGGAAATGCGTCAGACGCTTCGCCAGCAGGCTCTGCTCGAAATACGAATGCAGGGAATCGCGTCCGGTGAGCCGGAGCCAGCCCGGAAGCGCGGTTAGGGATACCCATGACCGATCCGCCGGCACACGCAGCGAACTCCATGAGGGGTCGAGTGACGGAGTGTCGAAGTCGTCCCGGTCGGGTGCCGCGGCCCAGGGATGTTCGGGAATTCCTGTTGGATTGGGAAGCTCGCGTTCCGGCAGCGTGCCACCGTGCGCGAGGCGAAGCCAACCGTCCTCCCATACCACACGCTGGAGACAGGTTTCCCGCCCTAACACGCATCGACGGTCTCCAACGGGGCGGCTGCCCAAATGCGCCAGATACCACTCTCCGGCGGCGGTTTCCACCAGTTCTCCATGACCCGCCTTCTGCAGCCACCAGTCCGGGGTGTCACGGGTGGTTAGAACCGATGCCTGCGGATCAAGTTCATACGGACCAAGGACGCTGCGCGACCTCGCGGCGGAGATGCCGTGGTTCCATCCTGTGCCGCCTTCCGCGAGCATGAGGAAATACCACCCGTCTTTTTGATAGAGATTGGGACCCTCGGTCAGGTTGTCCGGCTTGCGGAGGATCTTGTGCCGCTCACCCGTCAACCGTCCCGCAGCGGGATCGTATTCCTGGATGACAATTCCCGCGAACCGGTAGTGGTCCTTGCGGAAATCCCACTCGATATTGAGCAGATATTTCCGACCGTTGGTGTCGTGGAACAGCGAGGGATCAAAGCCGATGGAATCCAGTTTGATCGGATCGCTCCATGGACCGAGGATGTCTGTTGCGGTCGTCAGGCAAATGCGGATATCCTTGAATGGACGGCCTGATCCGGTGTTGTGGATGTTGGTATAGATCAGCCAGAATTTTCCGTCGGCATAACTGAGTGATGGAGCCCACACTCCGGCGGAGTCAGCCACCCCGCGCAAATCGAGCAGGCGTTTTTCGGTTAGGATGTGTCCGATGAGTCGCCAGTTGCGTAGATCCCTGGAGTGATGCACAGGCACGCCGGGAAACCACTCGAAGGTCGAGTTCACCAGATAGAAATTCCCCCCCACCCGGCAGATCGACGGGTCGGGATAAAATCCTGTTAGGATGGGGTTTTGAATAGACATGTTCCTTCGCGGCGGGGAGAGTTTACCGGATCCTTTGTGAATGCGCGCTAGCTCCCTAGGTTACCATGGTAACAATGCGTCCAAATGCCGCAATCCGTTCATTTTGGGATGGATTTTCCGGGCAGGGGCGTCGCTTTTTCGGCATTGTCGGCAATCAAGACCCAATCCAGGAATTCGCAGGGTGATGGCGGGGTGAATGCCAGGGGGGCGCGGTTGTCGAACGAGCCAATCCGGGTGGATTTGCCGGTTCGCGGATCATACCAGGCGCAGTTTAGGCGATCACACCTGAGGTTTTTCAGATCCAGCGAAAACTCCCGCCCCACGGGTGTGTAAACCAGCGCAAACGCACCCGCCTCGTCGCGTGCCGCGACAATCCGGTATCGGGCCGCGCCCGGCACGACTGGGTTGTCGCCAGAACGGACGAGCATGGAGTCATCGGGTATAAGGTTCTCTGAGTTGCGGGCCCGTAGCAGGTCAATTCCGTAACGCATTTGGGCGGCGCCGGGTTGGTTCAGTGCCTTGGTCCATGGCATCACCGGGCGGTTGATCGGTTCGGTTTTTCCGGGAACAAACATCTGCCAAACCGCGTGGTTCCCGTAGGTGTGGCCGAACGCCCCACCTAGCAGATCCCAATAGAGCGCCCGCCTGACATCCGCGGCAATCGATGTGCCGAGTTCGTCGCCTTTGAAATCCACCGGATGATCTTCATAGATCGGCTCGCCATCGACAATCGGTTTGATAGGGTCGTGGCGATAGTCATCACGGGTCTTCGCGTAGCGTGAGAAGTCCGGCGAGTGGCCGTTCTGGCGCATGTTGAAATCCAGCCATGGCTCCTGATGGAAATTCTCCGCCGATCCCCGACCGCCGGTTGGGTGGAATGTGATGAGATGGGTGCCGCCGTCGCCTTCGCGCAGGCCGGTTGCCATGGCCCTGATGATGTCCCGATGCCGGTCGTTTTCGATAGGGCGATCGCCGCCCAGCACCCAGATGACGCCATTATTGCGGTATCGCTTGCCAAGCCATCGTCCGAACGAAGCTGCGTTGTCCGGTGTGAAGATCTCGGGTCCTTTGCCCCACTTGCGGTTCCATTTGTCACCCCATGTTGGCAACAGCGCCACATAAATGCCGCGTTGGTTGGCCTCGCGGACGGTGTGGTCCACATGGTCCCAGTAATCGTTGTCGGGGCCGTCTTTGATCAACGGCTTCGAAGGATCTTCGTTGGACAGCGGCAGGTGGCCGTATGCGTTTGGAACGCGAATTCCATCGAACTCCGCGAGGATCACGGTTTGGAAAACGTTGAATCCCTTCGCTTTCCTGTCATCGAGATAGTGCGAGATCTCCTCGCGTTTCAGGCGGTGCAGCAGTTCCCACGCGGTGTCGGCCAGATAGAAAAACCGCTCGCCGTTCTCCGTGACCAGATAGCGGTGGTTGTCGCTGACCCGCAGCCTTGGGATGCTCCGTGAGGCGGGTTCCTGCGAAACCGCAAATCCGAGAAGGATAGGAAGGATGGTTGCGATGGTTTTCATGCGGATTCGACGTAGGATCAATTCGGTTCGGGACGCGAAAGTATGATGGAGCCACGGTCATGGGCTGACTGGTATTTCGCGACGAACGCGGAGCGCGTGACGGCTCCGTCAACATGATAGACGCCCAACCCGCCGGGTAACTCCATCCCGCCACGCAGACGCAGCGTTCCCTTTGCATCCATCCGGCCTTCGACCGCGTGATCATAGTCGCCAAACCGGAACCAACCCCATCCCGCCCGGTATCGGAAATGAAAGCGGTCCGCCTGATCGTCATCCGGGCGGATCAGGCACCAGAGTGGGCCGGTATGTCCGTTGACTTCGCTTTTCCAGGCGCCTTTCCATGGACCGCACGCGTTGGCAGCGGGAACTTTCGTTGCTGTCACCGTCCTCTCAAATTCCCTAACATACAACCCGCCGCAGGATGCGAGGAGGATGCCGAAGACGATGATCGTGAGTTTTGGGATGATCATGGCGAGCGGAGTCAGCGTGTGCCAGCGAACGCATTCCGTCAATTTCGGAATTCCGCGGACGGTTTTTCCGTGACAAGTGCGATGGCGGGGAACACCGTCCCGGCCATGAGAAGGTTGTTCCTGCCATTGATGCTCTTGACAATGTCCGTGACCAAATCCGCGGCCGGCCAGCCGACCCCCGTGGTGGTCCGAGACCTGCCGTATGTTCCGGGCGGCCATGACCGGCAGAAACTCGATCTGTTTGTTCCACCAAACGTCCAACAGGAGGCGCCGCTGCTGGTATGGATCCACGGGGGTGCTTGGAAGGAAGGCAGCAAGGCAAACTGCCCCGCGGTCGGCATGTGCGAGAAAGGTTGGGTGGTTGCGAGCCTCAACTACCGTTTCAGCCAGCACGCCGTGTTTCCCGCCCAAATCGAGGATTGCAAGGCGGCGATCCGGTTTTTGCGGGCGGGGGCGAAGGACTTTCACATCGATCCCAAGCGGGTGGCCGTCTGGGGAGCCAGCGCCGGCGGGCATCTTGCGGCTTTGCTGGGTGTTACGGGAAAAACCCGTGAGTTCGATGTCGGACGGAATCTCGAGCAGTCGAGCGCGGTGTCCTGTGTGGTGGACTGGTTTGGTCCCACCGATTTTCTCAACTGGGGTGATGGGTCCGCCATACGGGTGGAGAACAAGGACGATGTGATCGCGAAGTTGTTCGGCGGCCCGGTATCGCAAAACCGGGAGCTTGCGAGGAAAGGCAGTCCTATCAGTTGGGTGGGACCAAGCGGCGCGCCGACCCTCGTCATGCATGGCGACAAAGATCCACTGGTGCCTTTGCAGCAGAGCGAGTCGTTCGCCAATGCGCTCAAATCGGCGGGCGTGCCGTGCGTGCTGAAAATCTATCCGGGGCAGGGGCACGGTGGGCCGCGGTTCACCGACGACGAGGCCCGCGCCCTGATGGTTGGGTTCATCGAGAAGCACACGCTGGCGGCGAAACCCGGGGAGTGAATCCATCGAAAGACGGTTTGTGGTGGCCGCGTAAGCACACCATCGCCCCATCGATCTAACGCCCAATCAAAACCTTCATGATCCGATTCATCCGACTTATTTCGTGCGTCGCCGTCTTGTGTCTGCCATCCGCGGGTCTGGCGAAGGAGTCCGCCGATCCCCACGCCAAGTGGGAGCGCGAGATTGCCGCCATCGAAGCGCGGGACAAGGCGAATCCGCCGGGGACCGGCGGGGTATTGTTCATCGGGTCCTCCACCATCCGGATGTGGAAATCGTTGGCCGCGGATTTTCCCGGGCACAAGGTGATCAACCATGGTTTTGGCGGATCGGAAATCACCGACGCAACCCATTTTGCCGCGAGGATCGTGTTTCCCTGCGCCCCCGGCGTGATCTTCCTCCGCTCCGGCGGCAACGACATCAATGCCGGGAAATCGCCCGAGCGGGTGTTCAGGGACTATCTGGATTTCGTCGCCACCGTTCGCGCCAAGCTGCCGGAGACCCGGATCATTTATCTCGGCCTTTGCCCGACGATCGCCCGAATCAACCAGGTTCCCCAAGGCAACACCCTGAACCGGCTGATTAAAGAACATGCCGCAAAGGACAAACTGCTAGGATATGTGGATTGCGAGGACATGACAGTGGGTGGCGACGGCAAGCCGCGTCCCGAATTGTTCATTGCGGACGGACTCCACCTAAACGACGCGGGCTACAAGCTGCTCGCGGAGCGCACGCGGCCGTTTCTGCCCGCGCCGGTCAAAGCCCCAGTTCCCGCTCCATCACGCGAATGAAATCCTCCTCGCTCGACGGCAGCCCGTGAACGATCCGTCGGTCCGTCACCAGCAGCTTCGGCAGCGCGTTGGTCTTGCCCGAGAACATCCTCCAATCGCGCGTGTTCGCGGCGATCAATTCTCCGATCCAAGGGTCAGCCATGAACTTTTCCAACGTTTTGGAGTTCAGATTCTCCAGCACGACCTCCCGCGCGGCGGCGGCTGATGATGCCGCCATCAACCGCCCGTGCGATTTTTGATAGGCCGCGGGATCGGCCCGCCAGAGGGCCAATGCCACGCGCGCGATCTCGCAGGCTTCCGGGTGCTCTCGGTCGCCCTGGTTCATGGAGGTGTTGCATTCGCGGGAAAGCGGCACCGGTAAAACGATCACGCAAATGGTGTCCGGGTACCTTGCCCTAAGGGATTCGATGAACCCGTGCATCGTCCGGCAGGCATCGCAGGTGTAGTCGAAATACTCGACCATGACGTGGCGTGCGGCGTGGGGGCCGAGGTGGGGCAAAGAGGCCACGTCGTAGGTCTTCGTTCCGTTTGCAAAGCTGGCTTTGGGGCCTTTGCCGCGCTCGTGAACCGGCGCGGAATCGGCGTTTCCGATCTCCTCCACTTGGTGGGAGGCCGGAATTGGACCATAAATCTGGCACAAGCCGATTGCCAGTATCGTTCCCCACGCCCACATGCCGAAGCGCCGCAGGACAGTGCCGGACGTTTCATCGCGGGCCGCCCGCCGGATCGCGGGGACCGCCGCCGTCAGCGCGATTCCGTGCGCCGCCATGCACCACGGACAGAATTTTTCCAACAAAACCGCCTGGACGAAAACAAACCACGCCGCGGCTCCGGCAATCGCGCCGGCCAAAGCCGCCACCCTGCGCCACCGCCCCCCAAGCACATAATATAACAAAGCAAGCCAAGCGGCAATTCCGCAAGCGGCCACGGGCACCACTCCGAACAGGACCGACCACCTCGAAGCGATCACCGACCCGCAGTCGCCGCCGCCGCAGCCTGCCACGGAGCCTCCCTCGAAATGCGCCCATGCCAGATGTCCGCTGATGCCGGCCGCCGCCAGCGCGAGCGCCACCAGCACGATCTTGAACCCCAGATCGCGAATCGGCATGTCGGAAATATCGTTCATCGGATCAGGGGAGGGTCACCCGAAGTCGCATGAAGCGTTTTCCCGGCGTCGCAGCCGCGGTTGCGTCGCGAACCACCAGCGCCGTCGCCGTGTCGGAAACCACCACCGTATGCCCGGCGCCGGAATACCAGTTCACAAGGTCCTGCGAAACTTCAACGGCCAACACCGCGGACGGATGATCGGCGCGCCGTGGCACCGTCAGCCGGAGATATCCGTCCACCAGGGCCACGGGAGTGTTCGGCGGCGGCCCGGTCTGTTTCGGTCGCAGACCAAAAACATATTCCAACAAATTTGAAATTCCGTCGCCATCAGGGTCGTCGTCCGGACCGTTTTGGGCTTCGCCGGACAGTTCTTCCGCCTTCCATTGCTCCCATGTGGTCGGCGGGGAGACCAAGGTGACGGCGGCGGATTGGATCAGAAACGGCGATCCCGAAGAATGGATCGTTCCTAACACGGCGGACGCGTCCTTGGCCTCCCATTCCAGCGGAAAACCCGGTGGTCCTCCGGATGAGGCCGTCGGCCAGGTCCACGCCGTGTGGCGGAACAGAACCCACTCCGATGGTCCCACTTCGCCCCGGAATCCCCACACATACGCCGTCGCGCCGACCGTGAACGGAGCGGCGTTCGATTCCACGGTGAAAACCCCCTCATACCGACGGAATCCGGAATGATAGACCGCGCGGGCGGTTTGCCCGCCGCTGTCCGTGGCCGGCCGCCAGTTCGCCACCCAATCCGCCACATTCGCCTGGGTGGGAACGAATCCGTTGGCAAACACCCCGAGTTCGAACCGGAATCCGGAGTCCATCGCGGCGCCTCCGCCTGTCAGGTTGGTCTGGTTCGCGGCGCTGAACCAGTGGATCTCCGTTGCCGCACACCGTTCCCCCACCGGCCATAGCAGTGGCAGGACTGACAAAATGCGCTTTGATAACGGGGAGTTGAACATTGGGGGCCGCTCCGGAACGGACGACCCTCTAAACGGAGTCGTTTTATAAGTCAATCTTATTATTCAGGAATTCCCAAACGATATCCGGCAGGCTCCCTACATGGGGGAGAGCCTTTTCTGAAATCCGAAGTCCAAGTCGGTTTGGACGCCCGGATTACCGCTGAACCGGGCGAATGCGAGATCGACTGGCGCAAAGCGGCGGCCCCGAAGGGGGACTGCCGGAACCGTCGCCACCGCCACCGACATCGCCGATCTCCAGGGCCGCCCCGTCCCCGCGGGCGGCGAAGCCGTCTGGTTTCCTCAAGGAGCGTGGGGCGTCTCGCCCACATCCACAACCTACTACCGCTATGACAGATGGAACCGCATCGCCGGATACGACGGAGCCGGAGTCCTTCAGGACACCTTCGCCTGGGGCCTCGATCTGTCCGGATCCATGCAGGGTGCCGGCGGCGTCGGCGGCTTGCCTTCCATGGTTGACGTCGGCACATCCGTCCGCTACTATCCAACCTAAATGACAACTTCGACAGCAATGGATCAGGCATTCTCGGTGTTTTGACGCACGGATTTGTCATTTCCGTATGTCCCTCTAATTATGAGACGCTTAATAGGTATGAAACCCTTCATGACGATCATGTGCTTGGCGGCGCTGCCTCTAGGTTTGATAGCTTGCAGCCGAATTCGAACGAACGCAAACGCGACAGAGTTGGATCCAGGGATGATCGGTTCCGTGCGCTCATCCCCACCTCTTGACTCTGGTCGGCCCAAGGTGAACGTATTGTCTCGAGAGCCAAGTCACACGCAGATCATAGCAACCAAGAAGCGGATAATCTCACTCGCGAAAATTTTCCTTGATTCCTTCAACAAAGCGGAATGTAGCGCCTATTTCGCTGAAGAATACCCTCCCGCAATATACTACGATCTGATTGTCAGAAGGTACCATGTTTTTGTAGAAAGGGGGGAACCTAATGATGTAATCGAGATGATATTTGATGATTCTGCCGAGAAAGGGACTATCCGTCTTGAAAACCGAATTGAAAAAAGCCGAATTCTAATAGGCGACCCGCCTACAAGGGACACGCTTTGGGACATCTGTGAGCTTTTGGAAATTACCAGGTTCAAGGCGATTGTCGATATGTACTTTACAAATGGCAGACCCAAGGAGGAATTGATGAAAATTCTAAGTTCCCCAACGAATCAGAATCTATCGGAGTTGGATTCGACGAAGGTTGGGGCCCCATGCTCATCCCCAACTGTTGGGTCTGGCCGCTTCAATAACGCGTTAGCCGCCGAATCAAGGGATACGCAAATAATAGCAACTAGAGACCGAATAGTCTCTCGTGCGGAGCTTTTTCTTGAATCCTTCGAGTACCGTGAAGAATATTTCAACAAAGAATACCCTCCAGATATTGAGTATGATCTCGTGACAGATAGATTTTATGTGTTTCTTGACGGAGGGCTCAATGGCAGTAGGATCACCATGGTGCTTGATAAGGCCCTTAGGAATGCAAATCTTATTTTTCCTTCTGGAATTGGATTAGGTGATGCGCCCACTGGGAACATGACGAGTAAGAAAGACTGTCAGCTTTTTGCAATTAACAGGTTTAAGGTACTCCTCGATAGGACGATGAAATGAACTCGCGTGCCATCGCAATGAACCCACACGCCAACCAATTTGCAATTTTTGGTCCGCGCGGCTGTAAGTGTCGGGTGGTGCCACAGTGCCGCCCTGATCATTCCGTTGAACCGGATGCCCCGCGATAGCCGGGCGGAGGCAACACGTCCTCGGATTCCCGAATTCCGGCTTGGACACCCGAAAACCGTAGCTCACCCGCGGTTGAACCGCTCGAGGTGGACGGCGACGCATTCGGATTGGGGCAGGATGCGTTTTTCGATGGAGATGGCCACGGATTCCAGCGGATGGTTGGCTAGGAGAAAATCCGCGATCTCCTCCGCGAGGGTCTCGATGAGGTGGCGCGGACGGGATACCGCGAGGGTCTCGATCTCGGTGACCACACGGTGGTAGTCCACGGTGCGTGCGATGTCGTCCCCGAGGTTTCCGAAACCGCGGCGCGGGATCATGCGGATGGTGGCATGGACCTGTTGGGGGATGGCGCGTTCCTCGTCGGGTACGCCGATTTGGACGGTTAGGGAAAGCCGGCGGATTTCGATCGCGTCCATTGGCCGGACGGCGCCGCGTCGCGGGCTTGGGCTGCGGCCCAGCAGTTCGCGCAGGACCTTGAGATCCGGGACGGTTAGATCGGGACGCACGGCGGCGAGCACTTCCGAGTGCTGGTAGCCGGTCAGGACGGCGACCGAAGCGATCCCGCCGTGGCGCGCGGTTTCCACGTCGTGGGTCATGTCCCCCACGAACACGGTGGCCGCGGGATCCAGGCCGTGGGTTTCCAGGATGCGGTGGATGACCTCGCGTTTGTCGAGCACGCCCGCGTAGGTGGCTTCGAAAAACCGCTCGAACCCGAAATCGCGGAGTTGACCGAGGAAGGCGTTCTCGTCCATTGATGTTAGAACGAAGGCGCGGATCCCGGACGCGGCGCACCACTCCAGTTTTTCCCGGGCGTGGGGCAGGACGGTCACGGGGCTTTTCGCGGCGGCGAAGGCGGCGCGGAAATGCTCCTCCAGCTCGGCCAGAGGCACATCCGGCAGCATTTCGGCGTAGAATTCGCGGTAGGGCAGCCGGAATTTCCGCCGGAACCCCTCGCGGTCCAGTGCGGCGATGCCGTAGCGGGAAAGAACGGCGTTGGTCGCCTCGATCACCGGGCCCAGATCGTCAACCAGAGTGCCGGACCAATCGAAAATGATGTTGTCGAACATGGAAAATGGTGGTTACCCGTGGGTGAAACGGATCGCCTTGATGCGGTCCCGGCCGAGTTTTTCGCGGACGCGTTCCAGCAGCATCGGCTTCATCTGCTCGAGGTGGAATTTCATCGCGGGCTGGGTGACCTGGAGAACGAGGATGCCATCCCTCACGGACGATGGTTGGGAATGGCGGGCGATGAATTCGCCGGCCAACTCTTTCCAGGTGTTGCGGACCTCCGTTTCATCGAGTCCGTCGGCCATGCCCGCCGCGCGCAGGCCTCGCATGATGGCGGCAACGAAATCCGAGGCGTGGCGGATACCGGCCTCCGGGTCCTGCGCTTCGTCGTAGCCGCGCCACTCACGCAGGACTTCCTCGCGGAAAACCTGGGCACGCGATTTGCGGCTCATGGGACGTGCGGCGATCAATCTTCGCCGTCTTCGCCGATCGCCTCAACCGGGCAACCTTCGATCGCCTCGCGGCATTGGGCGAGTTCCTCGTCGTTTTCGGGCTGCTTGGTGACGTAGGAATAGCCTTCGTCTTCGGCGCGGGAGAAATTGTTAGGAGCGGTCTCGCGGCACAGGTCGCAATCGATGCACTGGCTGTCCACGTAGAATTTTCCGGGAACGTTGGAGCTGTTTCTGTCGTCTCTGTCTGCCATGGTGGTAAGGTTGGAGTTTGCGCGCCCTGCTTGCGCGGTTCCGGGCGGAATGGCAAGGATTTTAATACGGACGCGATGATTTTTCGGCAGCGGAGCGGCAAAATCGCGATTCGGGCTGGCCAAAACGGGGAATCGCGGCTACCAGTCCCACCTCGCATGACACCCGAGCCGCCATCCACACCCGATGGGCAGCAGTTGCCGCCCCGCCACCGCCCCACGGCGGACAATCTCGCCAAGGACACCACCGAGCGGGATCTGTGGGATTTGGATGATCTGGTGATCAGTGACTCCGATGGTCCCCCGCAGGCGTCCATCGAGCCGATTCGGCGCAACCGGGTGCCAGTCGCTCCCGAGCCGAGGGCGGTTCCGGCGAAGCCCGCCGAGCCCAAAGCGGCCTCCAACATTCCCGTGCTCGGGGGCAGGTCGAGCGTAATGCGGAGGGTATCCAAGGCCGACCGTGGCCGCAATCCGTTGGCGGGGCCGGCCGGAGCAGGAAATGAACCCGGCGCCCGTCCCGTGGTGCCCTCGGTTGACCGGGTGGAAACCACGTTTGATGAGCTGGAGGATTGGGACGATTCGGTTAGTGCGGGGATTTCCGGTCCCATTGAGGAGGTGTTCGACGAGTTGTCCGAAAGCGTGGATGATGCGGGTGTTACTGCCGCGCCTGCCGAGATGATCGGGAACGAGGTTGTCGTGGAGCAGGAGGATCTGCCTCCGCTCCGGACATCGGAGGAGCCCGAACCCGCCGCAGTGGCTGGCGATGACAGGATGGACGAATTCTCGCCCAGGTCGGTTTCGGGCGCCGCCCATGTGACCGAACGCCCGAAGCTCGTGCTGAACGGGATCGAGAAGATTGGTATGGCCTGCCTGATGCTTGTGCTTTTGGTGGGTGGGGTGTGGGCCTACCGCAGTACGGTTAGCAAGTTGGATTCGGGAAGCAGGAAGACCGACACGGAACTGCCGGTTGCCGGTTCGCATGTGAAAATCAGCAAGGTTGAAACCTTTTGGCGCGCTCCGGTCACCACCGGCGACAATCGCGAAATCGTGCGGCGTGGCGTGGTTCTCATCCCGGTGGTGGAGGTTTCCGTCTCCGGCAAAGGTGCGGTCCGCTTGCTGTTCAGCGACGACAAGGGCAACGACGTCGGCGATCCGATGGTGCGCGCTGTGGACGGCGAATCCACCCTGGTGATACCCGCCACGGTGGGTTTCGAGGACATTTCCGCCCATGCCGCCTATCAGGCCGGTCTGACCAAGCCCTGGTCGGTTCGCGTTGCCGAGGCTCCCTCGGCGGGCGCGTCCGGCGCCGATTTCAAGGATCTGGCGAAGGCCCGGATCAGCCCCAATCTCCGTTAGTCCCAGGAACCGCAGTTTCCGATTCATTCATTCATCCGCCATGTCCGACACCCCCGCTCCCGTCCCGAATCCGTCCGATATTCCCGTGCTGGCACCCCGCGAGGGCTGGCACGTGCTGCATTTGTTCTATCAAATCGACCACGCCCAGTGGGCCTGCCTGACCGATGAGGAAAAACGGCAGGCGAAGGTCGGCCTGACCGAGTTGGTGAGCGAGATCCGCGCCACGCCGGACACCCAGTTGCTGCTGCTGGCGATGGCCTCTCCCAAGTCGGATCTCGGATTTATCCTGCTCACGCCCGATTTGCAAACCGCCAATGCCTACGAGAAACAGATCACTCTTTCGTTAGGCCCGGATATTCTGAATCCGGTGTACTCCTATCTCTCGATCACTGAACGTTCGGAATACACTCCGACCCGCGAGGAGCACGCGGCCGAGGTGCTGATCGGCCAGAAAGGTCTGGCGGAAGGCAGCCCGGAGTTCGAGACCGCGCTCAAGGAGTTCGACACCCGGATGGCACATTACACGAAGTTCCGCCTCTATCCGGCGCTGCCGGATTGGCCGGTGATCTGTTTCTATCCGATGTCGAAACGCCGCAGCGGCAACGACAATTGGTATTCGCTGCCGTTTGTCGAACGCCGGAAGCTGATGGAAGGCCACGCCCGCGTGGGCCGCACCTACGCCGGACGGATCCTCCAGATGATCACCGGATCGACCGGTCTCGACGAATACGAGTGGGGCGTCACCCTGCTGGCCAAGGACACCTTCGACGTGAAGGCGATCGTTTACGAAATGCGCTTCGACGAGGTTTCCGCGCGCTATGCGGACTTCGGGGACTTCTACATCGGCATGCAGCTTCCGCTGGACGTGCTGTTCCGGCGATTGTGCCTCTGATCCGCCGCATCCATCCGAATTGACATGCGAGCCCCGGTGATGGTTAGAGCCTTGGTCGTGCTCGCGCTCGTCTGGGGTGCGGTGTGGGCGCTGCGCTCCGTGGCGGGATCGTTCCGGATCACCGCGGAGCGGATCGAGCGCGAATCCGCCAAATTCGCGGCACTCCCGCCCGGCGGTGCCGAACGCGAAGCGAAACTGCGGAAAATCGCGGGGATGATCGAACGGCTCGACTATCTGGAGCGCGCGGAGCATCGGCGCTTGGGCACTTCGGCGAGCCTGTTTGACCGCCTGACGCCGCCGGAGCAGGCGTTGTTCGTGGATCTCACGGTGATGCCCGGTCTTGAAAGTCTGTTGGATTCGATGGAATCGCTGCCCGCGCGGCAGCGGAAGCGTTTCATCGAACAGGGAATCCGTGAAATGTCGGAGGACTCCGGCGGTTCCCCAAACCCGGCGATGGGGCAGGCGGTGAAGCTGATGGAGAAAGCGGACGTCTCCCAACTGCGGATGATGCTGAAAATGGCGGGCCCGCGGCTGAAACTCCAGCTCGCGCCATTGGCGGATGCGGTCAACGAGGCGCTCCAGGGCATGAACGGGGCCGGATTCGGCCCGAGGAGGCAACCCTAACACGAACGCCGATGCTCGAAGTCCATGGCTTGCGCAAATCCTTCGGTGGCCGTCCGGCCCTCGACGGCGTGTCGTTCAAAATCGCCCCGGGGGAAATCTTCGGTCTGTTAGGCCACAACGGCGCGGGAAAAAGCACCACGCTGGGGATCATTCTCGGCATGGTCTATCCGGACGCGGGCGACGTCACGGTGGACGGCGTTTCGGTCCGCGCGCACCGGGGCCGCGCCTTGCGGAAGGTCGGCGCCATTTTCGAATCACCCGCGTTTTACGAATACCTCAGCGGATGGGAGAACCTGCGGCTGCTGATGGGCTATTCCGGCGGCTTCGACCCCGCCGCGGCGCGGGCGACGGTGGAGATGGTGGGGCTTTCCGATAGAATCCGGTCGAAGGTCCGCACCTACAGCCACGGCATGAGGCAGCGGCTGGCGCTGGCGCAGGCGCTGCTGCCCGAACCGGAGGTGATGCTGTTGGACGAACCCACCGACGGTCTCGATCCGGAAGGCATCAAGTGGTTTCGCGATTTCATCCTGACCCTCCGGCGCGAGCGGGGCATGACGGTGCTTTTCAACTCCCACCTGCTGGCGGAAGTCGAACAGATGTGCGACCGCGTGGCCATTCTGCGCGAGGGAAAACTGGTGTTCGAGGGCGCGATCGGCGGCCTGCAGGACGACGCGCAGATGTTCGAGGCGGACTTCGAACCCTGGCAAGCCGCAGCAAGAGTCGTGGCCGCGCATGGCGGCGAGCTTTCTTCCGACGGCAAGGTCCGACTTCCCAACGGCCTGGATCCCGCCGCGGTGGTGGACGCGCTGGTGGCCGCCGGCATCCGCATCCGCGCCCTCGCGCCGGTGCGCCGGTCGCTCGAGGATTTATATATGGAACTCCGCCGCGATCCGGCGAAACACTAGGTCACGACGCCATGCTTTTCCTCCAACAACTCCGTGGCGAACTCCGCAAGCTCTACGCCCGTCCCCGAACCTGGATGGGCTACGCCGCATTCGTGGCCATGGAGGCGCTCATTCTCTGGGTGTACCGGAGGGAGGGCAGCCAGCGCCACATGCGGGATCTCATCGAGCGCAACAACCTGGAATTCGGGGACTTCTACAGCTCGCTGACAATCACGTTCACGATCATGTTGCTCAGCATGTTTTTGTTGGGTTCGGTGTTCTTCGCTCTGGTGGCCGGCGATATTGTGGCCAAGGAGAACGAGGACGGCAATCTGCGATTGGTTTTCGCCCGGCCGGTGAGCCGACTGCGGCTGCTGCTCATCAAATACGGAGCCGTGTGCATCTATACGTTCAGTTTCGTGTTTTTCGTGGGCGTGACCGGCTATCTGATGGCCGTCATGGCGGTCGGATGGAAAGGGGGCCTATTCGTGCTTGAGCCGCGGATGAAAGTGTTTGCCGCCTATCCGGAGTGGCTGGAGGGTGCCAGTCGGCTCGCTCTATCCGCCGCGGGCATCGGCATCAGCATGATCACCCTTTCATCGATGGCCTTCATGTTTTCCTGCCTGAAAATCAAGCCCGCCGCAGCCACGATTCTGACCCTGACGATCCTGTTCGTGGATATGATCCTGCAGGGATTTCCGTTCTTCAAACCCTACGAAACCTGGTTCATCACCTGGCGGATGAGCGCCTGGGTGTTTCTGATGGAGCCGCATCTTTCCTGGCCCAAACTGATCGAGTCCTATGCGTTTCTCATCGGCCTCAATCTGACATTTCTCACTCTTGGCTGGGCGGCCTTCCAGAGCCGGGATTTCAAGACCTGAGCTGCGGTCCCCATAGCGGAGTTCACAAATCGCCCCCAAGCAGTGAAATCGCCGCGCTACTCACAAGCATGCCCACCAAGAGCACCAGCGGCGCGAGCAGTCCGATCCGGCATTTCCCATCCGACAGGATCCGCGACATGATCGGCTTGTCAAATGGAGCCGGAAGGCGCAGGATTCCGGCATGGAACGGACTGCGACGGATTCGGTGAACGATGGCTCACGGATGGCCGGGGTCTTGCTGAGCTTGATCGTGCCGGGATTCGGTCTGGTTTGGGCAGGGCGGCTTTGGCGCGGAACGGTGTGGTTCGTGACCGTGGCATTGTTGTGGGCCGGTGCGATGGTGCTGCCGTTGTTGAGAGACATGGAATGGGCGCCGGTCGTCGCTGCATGGGGACTTGCGGTGGTTGTCACGGTTCTGATGCTGGTGGATTGCGCGCGTCCGGGTCGTTTCCGGAGGACCTCGTGGTGGTTTTTCGGGTTGGGCTGCGCGTTGGGCCTGCTGTTTTCCGTGGCGTTCTTGCTAGGATGCCGGCAGTTCCGCATCCAGGGAGGATCCATGCATCCCACGCTGCAAGGCGGACGGGACGGGGGGATGAGGGACCGGGTGTTGGTCGAGCGGCTCACCTATCTGTTCGGCAAGCCGCGGCGCGGGGAGGTGGTGGTGTTCCGGAGGCGGGGCGTCGGCACGTTCCAACAATCCGGCACCTTCGTTTTCAGAGTCGTCGGGTTGCCCGGCGAGCGGATCGCGATCCGTGATGGCAAAGTCTGGGCAAACGGCCGGATGCTTGGAAAGCAGGATGGCATACCGGAGATTGTTTATCAGCTACCCCAGCGTCACCCCGGAATCATGACGGCATTGGATCACAACGGGGAGTATGCGGTTCCCGAGGACGGATATTTCGTATTGGGCGACAACACCGCCAATTCGCTGGACAGCCGCTATTGGGGACATGTCCCCGAAAAGAACCTGATCGGCCGGGCGGTATGGATCGTGTTCCCTCCCAACCGCGCTGGAAGAGTGGAGTGAGGTTCGTGGGGTGAGTCCGATGGCGGTGGGCTTTTCTTTGGTTCTTTTGGCACTATCGCATAACCGCTGTCGTGAAATCGGCTTGACGCACGGGTCTCCGTTCTCTAGAGTCCCGCGCGTGAATGTGAGACAATCGGACGCGAGGCAGATCCTGATTGAGCGTAAACCCGGCTATTATGGGATGATCCGTACACTCCGGATCCTCGTCGATGGCGTTCTCGTTGCTAGGATTGGGCAGGGAGAAACCCTGCCAGTCGATATCCCCGCGGGCAGCCGCGAGATATGGGGAAAGATGGACTGGGGGGAGACCGTGCGGGTTGGAATCGCTTCATGTACGCCCGATAAGATTTTGGTATTCAGAAGCTACTTTACCCTGAATCCCTTCAAGAATTTTGGCATTTCCAAACTTCCATTTGAGGTATTTCTCCGGGATAGGACAGAGAACGGGTGCAAATATGGATGTGTTTCCAACGACATATGACCGATCCTTATCGGGCATTGCCGCAGCCGTCTCCCATCCTCATCCGGATGCACCTCCGTATTGACATCAGCCGGGCGAATCGCCATGCTGGCGGCCCATGTCACGTCCCGGACTCATTCTGAAACTCAGTTGCCCCGATCAACCGGGCATCGTCGCCAAAGTGGCCGGCTATGCCGCCGGCCACCGGGGGAACGTGATCGAGTTCAACCAGTTTTCCGACCAATTGGGCGGACGGTTTTTCGCGCGGATGGAGATTGAAACGTCGGACCTCGATGTGGAGGTGGAGGATTTCATCGATGGATTCGGCACGCTGGGGCGTTCGCTTCAGGCGACTTGGCATTTCCGCCGGTTGCCGTATCGGATGCGGGCGGCGCTGTTGGTGACCAAGACCGACCATTGCCTCAACGAGATCCTCTGGCGCACCGAGCTTGGGGAACTGCCGCTGGAAATCACGGCGGTGATCGGCAACCGTGACAACTGCCGGGGCATCGCCGAGCGGTCGGGGCTGCCGTTTCATCGGATCGATATGGATGGGCCGCGGCGGCTGGAGGGGTTCGCGGAAATCCGGGAACTGATCGAAGCGCAGGATGTGGAACTGATCGTGCTGGCGCGGTTCATGCAGATTCTGCCGGACGATTTCTGCCGCGACTACGCCGGACGCGTGATCAACATCCACCACAGTTTCCTTCCGGCGTTCATCGGCGCGAATCCCTATCAGCAGGCATACGCCCGCGGCGTGAAACTGATTGGGGCCACCTGCCACTACGTGACGCCGGAACTCGATGCCGGTCCGATCATCGAACAGGAGGTCGAGCGGGTCCACCATTTCCACACTCCCGCCGATCTGGTGCGGCTGGGACGGAATTGCGAGCGGGTGGCGATCGCGCGCGGCATCCGGTATCATGTCCACGACCGTACCATCATCGACGGCGCGCGGGCGATCGTGTTCCCGGATTGATCTGTTGGTTAGGCCCGAGGGTGGAACTTGTGATGGACCGACTTGAGCCGCTGCCGGTCCACATGGGTGTAGATCTGGGTGGTGGAAATGTCCGCATGGCCTAGCAACTCCTGGATCACCCGGAGGTCAGCGCCGCCTTCCAACAAATGCGTGGCGAACGAATGGCGGAGCAGATGCGGATACATCCGCGACTCGATCCCGGCCGCGGCGGCGCGCTCCTTGACCAACTGGCGGACGCGGTCCGGCGAAAGCGCGGTGCCGCGGACGCTGATGAAAAGGTGCGACGAGGTGCGCCGGGTCACAAGGCTCGGGCGTTCGTTGCGGAGGTAGCCGTCGATCGCGGCGAGCGCCTTGCTGCCGACGCGGACGATGCGGGTTTTGCCACCCTTTCCGGTGACGCGGAGGAATCCGCCGGTGAAATCCATCATTTCCAGCCGGGCCTGGCAAAGTTCGGACAGGCGGAGCCCGGAACCGTAGAAAAGCTCGAGAATCGCCAGATCGCGGCGGCCGAGCGGCTTTGCGGGGTCGATGGACTCCAACAATCTATCAATCTCCACCGCGTGGAGGGTTTCCGGCAGGTCCTTTTCCGGGCGGGGGGCGAGCAACGGCTCGGCGGGGTCCATTTCGAGCCGTCCCTTCGCGGCCAGCCAGCGGAAGAAGATTTTCAGGTGGACGGTGGTGATGCGCAGGGACGCGGCTTTCAGGCCGTCGCGCTTGCGCTGGCCGAGAAACGCGGCGAGATCCTCGGTGCCCAGATCGCGCAGGGTGCCGCCGCGCCGCTTCAGCCAACCGGCCAGCGCGTCGAGCGTCTGGCGGACCGAAAGCTGGTAGGCTTCGGACAGCCCCCGCTCGGTCGCCAGGTAGCGGATCATCGCATCGGCCTCGGCTTCCACGGGGAAAGTGTGGGCCTCCCCGGCGGGGTTGGCAATCGGGAAGATGAATGGGACATCGATTGCAGCCGCAATCGTCGGTGACGATGCTCGGCGGGTATCATGGGATCGCGTCCCCTGGGCCCCGCGATGGCCCAATGATGCCTCGGAGCCGAAATCCGGGTTGCCGGACGGCGGATTTTCCACGATGTTCCGCCAGCCCGCCGGCGCGGCCGGGCGTGAACAACCATGCGCAACGAAGCCATTCCATTACAGATCAGCGATGAGCATGCCAGCGCCTCCGCCTGCCGGGTGGCGGATCTGCTGTTGGACATTGGCACGGTTCTGCTGGTTTCCGGAGCCCATTCCGGCCGGGTGACCCGCAATATCGAGCGCGTGGCTCGGGCCTGGGGATATGGTCTGGAGATTTTCATCACCTTCACCGGCCTGATGGTTTCCATCAAAAACGAGGCCGACCCTAGCGAGCGCGTGGCCCGGTTCCGCCGCGCGCCGCTGCATGGCGTGCATTTCGGCATCCTAACCGAAGCGAGCCTGCTCACCTGGCGGGTGGTGGAGGAGAACCTCGGGATCGACGAAGTGGAGGATCGCTGGGCGGAAATCCGCCGCATGCCCCACCATCCGCGGTGGGCCGTGCTGGGAGGCGTGGGCGTCGCCTGCGCCTGCCTGTGTCTGCTGGCCGGGGGCGATTGGCGCAATGCGGGCGTCGCCCTGGTGGCGGCCGTCTGCGGCATGTTTGTCCGGCAGGAAGTGCTCCGGAAACGCTTCAACCCGATGATCGCCTTCATGCTGGCGTCTTTCACCACCACCCTGATCGCCGGGTTGGACATGCTCTATCAGTTCGGCGCGTCCCCGGAGAAAACCCTGGCCACCGCCGTGCTCTATCTGATTCCCGGCGTGCCGCTGATCAACTGCGCGATCGACCTGATAGAAGGGCATATCCCGACCGCCATCGCCCGCGGCGTGTATGGCGGATTCATCCTGCTCTGCATCTCGGTGGGCATGTCGCTCAGCATCATCCTGCTAGGAATCCATAACTTCTGACCCGCCATGGACTTTCTCGTTCCCCTTTTCCGCGATCTGCTGCTGTCCTTTGTGGTGGCGGCGGGATTCGGGTTGCTGTTCAACACACCGCGCCGGGTGATCTGGGTGGCGGGTTTGCTAGGCGGACTGGGCCACGGTCTGCGATTTCTGCTGCTCCAGCAGCAGATCGCCATCGTACCCGCCACGCTGGCGGGGGCGGTATTCATCGGGTTGGCCGGGATTTTTCTGGCCCACCGGGTCCACACGCCGCCGGTGGTGTTCACCATGCCCGCTTGCATCACCATGATTCCCGGACTCTACGCCTACCGTGCCATGTTAGGCTGCATCCGGATCACCAACCTCGAAATGGTCAAGAAAGACCCCGACGTCCTGCCGGTGACCGCGCACTATTTTGTGCTCACCGCGTCGCTGCTGTTCACCCTGGCGATCGGCATCTGCGTGGGCGCGCTGCTGTTCCGGAAACGCAGCGTGAAGTCGATTTTCCGGCGGATTTTCTAACATGCGTGCCGTGTGGGCCGGTTCGGTGGCGCGGCCGCATTTCCCCACAATCCGGGATTGCGGGGATCGGGATGCTGTGCGAGGGTGGCCCTTCCCCGCTGGCAAAGCGCGGAAATCGGTCCGGGTTTTCCCGATTTCCGCCGGTCGGCCTCACCCATCCATGAAAACGATAGCCGTTCTCCTGTCCGCCGCGTTTGCCCTGCCATCGGCAAGGGCCGCGCTGATCAATCTCAATTTCACCGGCGGCATCACTCCGCCCCAGCAGGAAACCTTCGTGCGCGCCGCCGGCTATTGGAACTCGGTGATCACCGGTTACGATCTGATCTACGACGGCTATGGCGTGGAAACCCCGCATTCCCTGCAGATCACCGTTTCCGTGCCGGTGATCGACGGTGTGGGCGGCGTTCTCGGGTCCGCCGGTCCGGACACCGCGGCCTACTACGACGACAACCCTCTGGGGCAGCCGACCCACGCGCTATGGTATGCCGACACGGGCAGCATGCAGTTCGACAGCGCGGACGTGGACTGGATGATCGGCGACGGGAGCTTCTATGGCGTGGTGCTGCACGAAATGGCCCACGTGCTTGGCTTCGGGACCCTGTGGGAATATAACAATGATGTCAACAACACCGACTACGATTTATATGTTGCCGGAAGCGGCCAATACACCGGTCCCAACGCCCTGAGGGAATGGCGGGCGGAGTTCAGCCAACCCGGCGCCGCGTTTGTTCCGGTGGAACTCGGCGGCGGCGCGGGCACCGCGGACGGCCATTGGGACGAGGTGGACGGCGGCAATGCCCTCACCGGCATTCTCGATCCCGGCGGCAAAGACCTGCGGGACGAACTCATGACCGGCTGGGCCACCGACCTGTTTTTCGTGAGCCGCACCACGCTTGGCTCCATCGACGACCTCGGCTACGCCGTTGACTACTCGAAGGCGGGACTGGTTCCGGAGATGTCATCGGCCTTCTATCTGGGGATTTCGCTGGTTCTGCTGCGGCGCAGGCGTGGACGGCGCATGTAGGATGCCGGGATAGCGGCATGACTGGATTGTCAGACCGCGGCGGCCGCTTTTCTTTGGGGAAGGGCATTCGCGACCTGCTCGGTCTGAATGGCGGTCCGTCGCAGGATATTGTTGAGAACCTCCTGCCCCAATTGCGTGATATCCAGCCAGATATGCCGGCGGTCCGATATGCCGTTGCGGCGTTCGACGAACCCGAGGCGGACGAGTGTGTCGGCGACATGGGTGATGGCCGCCGTGGTGACTCCCAGATGGGAGGCGAGGGAGCCAACCGTCAGATTGCGGTGTTCCGAAACGACGCACAGGGCTTCGGTCTGGGTGAGGTTCAGTTGGTAGAACCGCGCCACGCTGAGGCAGGATCGGAGGTGGGAGGTGTTCATTGATGTTCCAAAGAGCGGGGTAAACGACAGTCGTTCCGGTTGCCGTGATTGGCCGCAGGCGAATCAACCCGCCGCTATATTGGACCGCTCCGGGTGCACCGGGCAATACCCACAAGTGGGTATTATTCGGCCTCAAAAATACCCTGTTGTGGGTATTGTCGGTGGCACGCTGACCTCTGTAGCGTCGACCTGTGGCTAGCAGGGGTCGCGAGATCAACTGCTTTCCATCCGGCATGGCCCCAAACGGGCAGCAGCCGGAAGGTTCGGGCCGCAAGAGCCCAGCGGGGGGGATCTAATCAATTCCGGGGGGAGTTGGATGCCCCCTCGCTGGGCGGATCCGCCCATGTCGGTGGTCGTTGAATCCGGCATGGCGTCTCGAAACGGGTCGGATGGATTGCAAGAAGTACGGACCTCTTGCGTATAATGGCATCGGATTCGAATCGACGAGCATGAAATCGGAAAAGGCCAGATACCTCGGGTTACCCGGTGAGGCGGACCGGGCGGAGGGTTCCGCCTGCGGTTCGGGGGTGCTCCGCCGAATCGCCCCGCCGCATGGGTGGGGGGACGCCACTCGGAGGTTTGGTGAAGTCGGGAGGCGATCGGACGCGTTTCAAACCCGTTTCGGCGTGTATGGGCACATTTGCCTGCGAATCGTGAAAAGCCCGAGCCCATCAATAGCGCCATGAAGTTCCGATGTTTGATTGTTGAAGATCAGGTGATGTTTCTCGACCTGCTCCTGATCGCGCTGAGGGGGATTCCCCGGCTCGAGATCTGTAGGACCGCGCGGACGTTCGCGGAGGCGAGCGAGGCGCTTCGCCAGGAACGCTACGACATCGCGATCCTCGATTACATGCTGCCTGACGGATCCGGACTGGATCTGGCTCGGGAACTGGGTAGGTCCAGCCCCAATACGGTGGTGGTGATGCTCACCGCGCATATCCAGTCGTTGCTTCCCCAGCAGGCGATCGCTGAGGCAGGCAGGATTCGGGCGGTGGTGGACAAGGTGGGGTCGTTGGACAGCCTGCGGGCGGAGATCGAGGCATTCATTCGGGAGCGTGATCCCCAGGCCCGGACGGACGTCCACCCGGAAACTTCGCTGACCCGGCGCGAACTGGAGATCTTCAGGCTGGTAGGAGAGGGGCTTCCTAACAAGCAAATCGCGGCAAGGCTGTTCATTTCCCAGCGGACGGTTGAATCCCACCGCAAGACGATTTCCCGGAAAATGGGCATGTCCGGGTCCGAGTTGGTCCGGCATGCGGCTCTTTTCGTGCCGGGATCGGGCGCGTCCTGAGGAAAGGTCCGAAGATCGCACCCGGCGAAGGCCCGTTTCGCCCCATTCGGATGGGGCGGCTCACCGGTTCATGGTGGGTCGTGGGCGGGACCAGGGGCCAGAGGAACATGGACTTCGAAAACGCTCCCTGGACCGGTTGGGCGCTGATAGAACACCTCTCCGCCGAGCCGCGCGACCGCTTCCCGGACGATTGGCAGCCCGAGGCCGGTTCCCCGGTTGAACTTGGAATTCGGGCCGCGGTAAAACAAATCGAACAAATAGGGCTCCGACTCCGCGGGAATGCCGATACCCTTGTCCTCGATCCGGAAAACCAGCCGATCTCCGGAACGGATGACACGAAGGGCCACCGGGCTGTCGGCGGGTGAATATTTCGCCGCGTTCTCCAACAAATTGATCAGGGCGCGCCGCAGTAGCGATGGGTTGGTCGTTAGATCGGGAAGCGGGTTCTTGGGCCTGTGAATCCGCAAAGGGTTTCTGACGCCGTGGGCGTTGCGGTAGGTGGAGGCGAGGTCTTCAAGCCACTCCGCCGGATCGATCCGAATCACTCCGCCAGGAGGTAGGTGACGCTGAAGCGAGTTGAAATCGAGCACATCCCCCACAATCTCCGTCAAGTGGTCGGTCGTCTTCAGCACGGTATCCAACAATTGGTCGGCTTCGGCGGTGGTGAGCGGGACCGATCGTGATCTCAGCAACTCGGCGGCAAGCCGGATCGAAGCCAATGGGGTCCGGAACTCGTGGGACGCCACGGAGACAAGATTGGATTTGAGCGCCGCAGCCTGGCGTTCCTCATCCAGCGCGCGTGCCAGAGCCAATTCCGTGTCCTTGAGATCGGTGATGTCCCGTGCCGACGCGAAAATCATGCCGCCGATCCGTTTTGCCCGCCACTCGATGAAACGGTAGGCGCCTGAGTCCATCCGGTAGCGGTTGACGAATGACAGGGTGGGATGCCCGTCGCGAACCCTGGCAAATTCCTCACGGGTCGGCACATGGTCATCCGGATGGACAAACCGCATGAATTCCATTCCAGCCAGCTTCTCCGCCGGATGGCCGAGGAGATCTTCCCATGCCCGGCTCACTCTAACAAACCTTCCGAGCTGATCGACGATGCAAAGGAGGTCGATGGAAACCTCGAAGAAGTTCTCGATCTGCCGGCGCGCGTCGGAGAGCGCCTCCTCCGCGCGTTGCCGCTCCTGAATGCTCACCAGCATCCGCGCGAACAAGTGAAGGAGCTGCAGTTCTCCAACCGCGTAGGTCCGTTGCGAGCGCACCGAGTCGAATCCAATGAAGCCGGTACACCCTGCCGAGCCGATCAGGGGCACCGCGACCAGACTTTTGATCGATTGCCCGGCAATGACGTCTTTCAACGGCCCTTCCGGCAGCGCGGACACATCCGGATAATAAACGTCCTGCCCCGCGAAATGGCGTTCCCACCACTCCGGAAACGCGTCTATCGGCACGTTCTGCAATTCGCCGATGCACGCGCGGATGCCCGGCGCACACCATTCGAATGTGTTAGAGCAGGTTCGGTTCTCCAAATCGTATGCGAACACGTAAACCCGGTCGGCGTCCAAATGGTGGGCCAATTCGGCCATCGAAGTCTCGATCGCGGACCTGACCTCTGACAGCGGAAGATGGATGAAACGGGATGCCGTTTCGGTTAGCAAATGGATCAAACCGCCGCGGTTTCCGGTGACGTCAGGCCCGGGAGATGGTTCTTCCAGCCGTGTGCCGCACGCGGGAGAAGCCGGCGGCGAGGCGGTTTTGGGCGCGGACTCTGGCTTTGGGCGGTCCATGGGTGGGTGATAATGCGGGGGTGAGTTTTGGAATCCGGAAGATCGCGGGCCGGAAGAACTGCGATTCCGTGGAGCGAGGATGCTTCAGATAAACCGCACTTGTCAACGGGTGTCCGGAAGCACCGCGCCGTCGCGCACCATAAAGAGGCGTCCGTGGCGATAGCCCACGAGGTCGTCGCCGGCTTCGGCTGTCAACTCGGTGGCGCCGAGGCTGGCGTAGGGATTGATCTCGGTGTTCATTCCACCTCTTGCGGTAGGGACCAGGTGCGAATGTTCCGAGGTCGGTGGTAGGAGCTTTCCCGCTTGGTTCGGGTGGAATCCGGGAAGAGCGCTTGCGCTACCGGGCGTGGCATTTGCCTGCCTGCCGGTGGGCTCGCTCACTCCGGCGGAGCGCTCTCGTCGAGAGCGCATGTGAGCGGAGTGGAGAATGTCCGACTGCGGACGCGCCTTTCATTCCCATCTCGTCCGCCTGCGGTCCCGGCGGTGCCACGCCACCTTCGGGCTCTTGCCGTGCCGCGCTATCGGATCACCATCCGAGGATACGGGTGGTTGCGGCGCGGAACGCGGTTTCGAGGACGGCCGCCTCGGCATGGGAAATCGGGATGCCCACTTTGCGGACGGTTTTGTCGGCGTTGAGCTGGCGGGACACCACCATCAGATAGGGGGCCTTGGCGGGGTCGTCGCGGAGGGTGAGTTCGAAGGTGCTGTTGGCCTTTTCCGACTGATGGAAGAGCTTGGCCTGGGGTTGGCGGCCTTGAAGGACGGCGAGCGCCTGGCCGAGGTCGGGCAGGGTCCATTTCATGATGATCTTGTTCTCCCAGTCGAACTGCTTTTCGCCGGACTGCGAGGCGGCTTCGAGGAACAGCGAGCCTTTGGCGGGATTGAGACTGAAACGGAACACGCCACCGTTGCCGCGGCTGTTCGGTTTGTAGATCGAGTGTTCCGGCAACCGGTCGAAACTGGTGGCGGTGCGGTCGCTGGCGGGGGTGTCGGTTAGGGTGTCGTTCATGATGTTTGGTTGGTTGACAAACATCAGATTACCCAAATCCGCCCGGCCTGCAAGAAAAAAGTGTTCTTTTGAACATTTTATTCTAAAACCCTTATGGCTGTAGGGAAAGCGGCGATCGAAAACGCCGGATTCCGATAGGTCGCGGGGCTATTCCGGGGTATCGAGGTATTCGGTTTTCGCGCCTTTGTCGGTGATTTCCGGCGAGTTGGCGAAGGGATCGTAGGCCGAAATCCCGTGGGCCTTGAGCCAGGCGAGTTCGGGTTTGAGGCGGGTCTCAAACGAGGTGAAATCCTTCTTCGCGGCGGGGGTCCATGCGGCCTCGGCGAGGGCCACGAGGCGCGGCCAGGTCATGAAATCCCGGCGCTGCCGGGTGATCGTCGTCTCGGTCCAGAGGCAGGCCTGGATGCCGAGGATCTGCTTTTCGTCAGCGGCTGATAGATCGAGCGGGGCCGGAAAATCGTAGGTGTCCCGGAGCGGGTTGAAGCCGCCCCAGCGCCGGCCGGCCTGATGGCTTTCGTGTTGCACGAAGTCCAGATAGCAGGGTCGGCGCGGGCAGAGGATGACCGGGTAGCCGGCCTTGAGCGAGTCGCGGAGGACCTGCGGTTTGTCGTGGCGCCACCACCAGATGACGGTTTTGTCCTTGGGCAGACCGCGGGCGGCGATTTCGTCCCAACCGCCGGTTTTGAAGCCCAGCCGGTTGATCGTTCCCGCCATGCGGCGGTTGAACCACGCCTCCACGGCGGCGAGGTCCTTGAGGTTCTCGCGTTTCATCAGATCGCGGACCTCCGGAAGTTCGGTCCATTTTTTCCAACCGAAATGCACCTCGTCGCCGCCGAAGTGGATCACGCCGGCGTCCGGAAACAGCGCGGCGACTTCGGTTAGTATATCATCGAGGAACGAAAGCGTCGCCGGTTTCGCGGGGTTGAAGGTGAAACGCGGCCATTTGTCCGTGGATCCCTTGGCGAGAAACCCGCCGCCATCGTGTTCCGGATAGGCCGCGACCGCGGCGTCGGCGTGGCCGGGCATGTCGATTTCCGGGATGATGGTGATCCCTCGCTGGCGGGCGTAGGCGACGATCCCGCGGATCTGTTCCTGCGTGTAGAAGGCGGCCGGCGCGTCCGGGCGGCGGTCGGTCTCGCTGCCGCGGCCGCCGGTGCGGGTGAGTTCGGGGTATTTCTTGATCTCGATCCGCCAGGCCGGCGAGTCGGTCAGGTGCCAGTGGAGCCGGTTGAGTTTGTAGCGCGCCATGGCGTCGAGCAGACGTTTGACGGCCGCCGGACCGGAGAAATGGCGGGATTCGTCGAGCATGTAGCCGCGCCAGGCGAAGCGCGGGGCGTCCACGATGTCCCGGCAGGCGAGACGGATCGGTTGGTTGGGTTGTTTCGGGGCATCCTCGATCAAGCGGGCCAGGGTTTGGACGCCATAGTAATGTCCGACCGCGGTGGCGGCGTGGATATTGATGACCTGCGGGGTGATGCGGATCACATAGCCCTCGCCGGACGGGATCGGATAGTTGTCGGGGAGGATATTGGCGGATAGAAGCTGGATCGCACAGGCGACATCCTGCGGCGCGAAGCGGACCTTGGCTCCCGCGGCGTTGATGAGACCCACGTAGTCCGGCAGGTTTTCCGGATTGGCCGCCGGGATCGCCATCCAGGCGTCCGGCAGCAGTTGGAACTCACCTTGGCGCGGTCGGTCGTCGGCCGGCAAGGGGATGACCTGGGCGCGGAGCGATAGCGTGCATAATGCGGCGAGGATGAGGTGGTGCGGTTTCATGGAAAGCGGGAGAAAGGCGGCTCGCGGGAGGTGGGAGGAGGGTTATTGGTTATTGGATGTTTGTTATTGGGGGTGCCACGCTCTCACGAGCGCGGCTACGAAGACCGCGGCTTTGGAAAGGGGAGGGGAGGCTCACGAGGTTAGGGCGTCGGCACCAGCCGGATGCTTGCCAGATTGCATGGGGCGATGCCTTTGAGGGATTTGACCCGCAGTTGGATGGTGTTCACCCCGGCCGGGAGCTTGAGGGTGCCGTCGGCGGTGACATCGCGGTAGTCGTTCCATCCGCCGGTGGCCGGGATGGTTAGTGCGAGGGTTTGGCCGCCGCACACCACTTCCACCACACTGCCGCCGGGTGCCTCGGAACTGACAACCGCCTGCACCGTGAATCCCGTGGCCTTGGAGCATTTCACGGTCCAGCTTGCGGTGGATTTCGAGTCGGTCCAACAGCCGAGATTTTCTTTGCCGGCGGTTTGCAGTCCGGCCGATCCGGGGATCTGGACTTTGATGGACCCGGTGGTTTCGGCCTGGCGCGGCAGAAGAGCGAACGCGCCCTTGTCGTCCGCCCGGACAGCGGTGTCCAACACCGGAGCGCCCTTGATTTTCACGACCACCACGAAGTCCTTCGCGGTGCGCAGCGTCTCGGGCAGCGTGACCGTGACGCCGGATTCGCTGTTGGCGGCCTGAACCGTCGCGCCATTCCCCAGCACGGTGGCGCCGGCCACCTTGTTGGTTAGGCCGGGAAGCCGCAGGGTGCCGTCGGCGGGCGCTTCGAAAACGATCGCGTGAATCACCGTGTCGCCGCCGGGCAAGCGTTTGGTGGTGAAACGTCCCCATGCGGGCGCTTGAGGAAACACCGCCGCGCGGGTGCCGTAGATCGCCTCGCCGTTGGTCTTGAGCCACGCGCCGATCTGCGCCAGCCGCTCGACCGATGGAGCGGGGATCTCGCCTTTGTCGGTGGGGCCCACGTTGAGCAGATAGTTGCCGCCCTTGCTGGCGATATCGCACAGGTTGTGGATCAGCGAGGTGGCCGATTTCCAGTTGTGATCGTTGCGGCCATAGCCCCAGGTGCCGTTCATGGTCATGCAGGTTTCCCAGTCGCGTCCTGGAAATCCGGTGGCCGGTATATGCTGCTCGGGCGTTTCGGTGTCGCCGTGATAGCCTCCTCCGAGGCGGTTGTTCACGATGATGTTGGGGTTGCAGGAAATCAACAGCTTCTGGATGCGGTCGGCGCGCTCCTTGTTGATCACGCCGCCGGGGATATCGAACCACAGCACCGCGATGTCGCCGTAGTTGGTCAGGATCTCGCGGATCTGCGGGATGGCGATTTCGTTCACATAGGTTTCCGGATCGCCCTTGTGGCTGGGATCCCATTCCCCGCTGCCACCGCCGGGATGGTACCAATCGAGGTTCTGCGAGTAGTAGAACCCGAGTTTCATCCCGTGTTTCCGGCATGCGGCGGCGAGATCCTTGAGCGGATCCTTCTTGTAGGGAGTGGCGTCCACGATGTTATACGGGCTCGCCTTGCTTTTGAACATCGCGAAACCCTCGTGGTGTTTGGAGGTGATAATGATATATTTCATTCCCGCGTCCTTGGCGATGCGCACCCAGGTGTCGGCATCGTAGTTCACCGGATTGAACCGGGTGGCCAGCTTGGCATAGGACTCCCGTTGGATCTTAAGCGCGCACATGATCCATTCCTGACAACCGTTGATCGCAGGGGCGGGTTTGCCGTCCCACTCGCCCGCAGCCTGCGCGTAGAGCCCCCAGTGGATGAACATCCCGAAGCGCGCGTCCCGGAACCAAGCCATGCGCGCGTCGTGCTGCGCGGCGGTCTCATGGCGTTCGGCAAGCACCGGATTGTCTGCCGGAGTATCGGCGGCGAAAAGCGGGGCGACAAGGGCGGCAGCGCCCAACAAGGATCTGGAAACAATCGGGGATATCATGGTTGTGACAAAATAAGCCGCCGCGATACGCCGCGGGCGACCGGGATCTTTCAGCGGCGATTTCCGATTTCTTCGCTCGCCATCGGCGGATTCCGGTGGTAGGGTGAGGCCCGTTATGAAAGCTCTGCTCGTTTCCGCGCTCGTGGGTTTGCTGGCCGCCACCGGTTATTCCCAAAACACCCCCACCCCGGACCCGTCCGGAAACACCGCCAACAACCAAAAGACCACCGACCGCGAGGCCGATGGCCACCGCCGCTTCTGGCAGGGCAATCTGCCCGGAGGCAGTTATGTGGTGGCGCTCGACAAGATCACCTCGATCAGCCGCCACTCCTACGCGGTCGTCGAAGCCGGAATGCTGGTGGATGAGGTGGTGATCGACACCATCGGACAAACCGTGGCCCGTTTTTACTTCGTGCGGCCGATCACCGACGGCGTGAACAACAACGCGGTGACCAATCTGAACAACCGCGCCAAGGAACTGCTGGACTACGGCGGCCAGCGCGTGGGAACCGACGTCCACAAGGGTGTGACGAAAAAATACCCCGAAGGTCTCTACGCCAAGACCATCGAATACCGCGTGGGTTCCGCCGAGGAACTTGGCGCCCTGTTCGGCAGCGTCCGCAACGCCTGGGACACCGGCCGCGGCCGGATCTTCACGATCAAGTGACTCCCCCCTCCCGGGCACGTAGTCGGAGCGAAAGCCCAAGCTTGTAGCGGCACTCTGCGAGCGTTGGAGCGAAAGCCCAAGCTTGTAGCGGCGCTCTGCGAGCGTCGGAGCGAAAGAACAAGCCATCCGGCCTTCAGCCCGATTCCGGAGTTGAAGGATAAATCGTGGCCCCGATGAACCGCCGAAGCGCTGAAACCGCTGTGATGGACCGTAAAACTCATCCGGACGCCGATTCATCATCCGGTGTTGTTTTTCCGACCCAACAAAACTCAGCGAAATCAGTGGTTCTCAGTGGTTCAGCGGTAATCCGAGGGTCCGAACTTTCTTGAACTTCGGATTTCGGTTTCAGTGGTGAACTGCCTCACCAATCCAGCATGAACTTCGGGCTTCGGGCTCACTCGGCTCGCTCCGGGAACTTGGCTTTCCAGATTTGCAGCGCGTCGCGGATTTCGGCGGCGTCGCGGGTGGGGCTCAGTTCCCAGGTCAGCGGGCAGCCGGGCGGGAAAAACTCCAGGATGGCGGCGTAGTCGAGGGTGCCGGCGAAGGGCGTGCGGTGGTCGCGCGCGGGCCACTCGACGTCGTGGACGTGGCCGCCCATCAGGTGCGGGGCGATGCGCGAGAGCCATTCGGTATGGTCCAGCAAACCGAGATTGTGCTTGAGCTGGACGTGGCCGAAGTCATGCCAGTAGCCGACCCACGGATTGTCGGCGAAGTGCTCCTGGAGGCGGACCATTTCGCGCTCGGTGGGCATGTCCTCGAAACGCGAGCGGGACTCGATGGCGAGCTTCACGCCCAGTTCCGCCGCCTTGCCGGCGATGGTGGTTAGGGCATCGATCGCGCGCTGATAGTAGAGCGGTCCCAGTTTCTCGCGTTTTCTGACAAAATCGAGCTTGGCCTTGGTGTAATCCGGATCGCGGGAGAGACCGTCGGACACCATTTTGGTGAGGCGTTTGGTCCACTTGGCGGTCGGCAGCGGGACGGATCCCATGTGCAGGACCAGATAGGTTGCCTTGAATTCGGCGGCGATGTCCAGGGTTTTGAGGGTCATGTCCATCGCCCGCTGGCGGTCGAAGGGGCGGTGGGAGGTGAACTCGTAGGCGTCCGGGGCGTCGATCATCACCTCCACCGGCGAGGGAAAATAATTGTGGACGCCCGCGCAGGTGAACAGGCCCGCCTGGAACGCCTTGCGGATGCCCGGCAGCTTGGCCACGGTCATACCGTGGGACAGCTCGATGTTGCGGAAACCGAGTTCCACGATTTCCGCGATCATCGGCTCGCCATCGGTGTGGCGGCTGTTGTTCCAACATGTCGAAAAAGCTAACATAACGGCAAAGACGGGCGGGTGGCGCGACCCGAACCGCACCATGCACCGGTCCGGGCGGCTTGGCAAGCTCCGGCGGCAATTCGTTTGACAAGCGCCCGCCCCGCGCGGACCCTCCGGATCATGCGCGGATGGTTGACGCTGTGGCTCGCTTTGGCTTGTGTGTTAGAAGCCGCTCCCAAACGGGTGGCGGTGTTCGTGGCGTTGTGCGACAACGCCACCCAAGGGATCGCTCCGGTGCCGGCGAGGATCGGCGACGGAAACAAACCGGCCGAGAATCTCTACTGGGGATGCGACGACGGATTCGCGTCGTGTTTCAAGGCGAGCAAGGACTGGAAACTGCAAAGCCGCCAGGTTCCGGAAGGCGCGGCGCCCAAGGTAATGGAGCGGCTGGTCTATCTGCATCGCAGCGGTTCGGTGGAAATCACGGCCGAGGCTTGGCGCGGATCGGAGATCAAGGCGTGCCTCCGGGCATTCGAAACCGCACTCGTGTCCGGAAAACACGATCTGTGCGCGTTTGTGGGCCACAACGTGCTGATGGATGGCGCGATCGACCCGCCGGCCGCCAAGGCCGCGAAGCCCTGCGACGCGATTGTGCTCTGTTGCATGAGCGACGCGTATTTCAACCGCCGACTAACGGAAATCGGCGCGCGCCCGGTGCTGACGACCACCCAACTGATGTATCCCGGAGCCTTTCTGCTGCGCGACGCCCTCCCCGTCTGGGCGAAAGGCGGCAGTGGCGCGGAGATCCGGCAGGCCGCGGGCGCCGCCTACGCGCGCAACCAGAAGATCCCGGCCAAGGCGGCGCTCGGCGTCTTTCGCGCGCCGCAAGGATGATGCCGACCGACATGCGGCGGACTGTGGCGGCGCGTCTATGACCGTCGCACTTTTCCAGCAAAATGGGGAAGCCAATGGTCAGTCGATGGAAACCAGCGACTTCTCTCCGCAGGTGAAAAGCCGACGCTACAGCGGGATGGCATGGGTTGGGCTCGTGTGGACGGGATTCCCGAAACCGCCACCCGGCGACTGGTGGGGGAAGCGGGCGCGAGGCCGGACCTGCGCAAGGGCGGCCCAGGGGAGGAATCGGCCGGGTACCAAATGAAGGTCTCCCGGGCTAACATTCGGATTGACTCGGATCGTGAGGGTGCCAGATTCGGTCATGCCCGCCACGCTTCCGAAACAGATGTCCGCCAGCCGGGTCCGCGGCAGTTGTGTTAGGATTCCGGCGGTTGATGTTGCTAGGTCAATGGGTTCCTCGCCTTCATATCTTCCCCGAAGCCTGGGGAGTTGACGGAAGGGGAATGGGAGGAGAGGGTGAATGGGGTTCTGAACCTGCTTCGCAGGCAGACAGAAGATTTTGAGACAGAAGACAGAAGACGGGAAGGCGCGAGTTCATTGGCTGGTTCCGGCGCTGGCCACGGGGTCACCGCCGCGGCTACGGAGAATTCCTCCGCGAACACCGCCGCGACCTCCGCGTCTCCGCGTTTCGTTTCAACCAACGACGGCATCGCTGGGCGCGGATGTGCGGATCCGCGTGATCCCTGCCTGCGTGGACCGCAAGGCCGCTCTCACAACCCGGATGAATGCGGATAGACACTGAATCGTACCGGAGTCAGACGAACCCACCTGGCTACGGACAAACCCAGTGTCCATCCGGTTTCATCCGCGGTCGGGCGGATCAATCCGGATAGGACGGACGGTTTACGCGGGAACCGGATCCGGGCACTCGCAGGTGGCCGGGGTTTCCGGTTGCGGTGTGGCGGGGACGGTGAGGATCTTTTTCGCCCTGGCGGCGGCGTCGCGTCCCGCCCGCGCGCCCCGGGCGAGGCCGTCCTTGAGTGCGTCTGGCGCGACCTCGCGGGCGAACGCGGCCACGAAACAGGCGCCGAACGCCGCGCCGTAGGCGACGTCGAACGCCACGGTGCGCAGCGATTGTTTCAGTTTCGGGGCCGCTTCGGACGCGAGCTTGCGGGCGTCGCTGCGGGCCGCGCCCATGGCTTCGCCCAGGGTGTTGAATTGGCGCGGATCCGGCAGTTCGCGGGTTTCGGCGGTGGGGATGTTGGCTTCGATTGCGGTGGGGTGTTCCATACGGTTCGGTGGTTGGTTAGGCAGATAGAATACCATTTCCGCCGGGTGGCGCTATGGGAATTCACTGCGGATTTTGTAACGGTCCTGAACTTCCGGGCTTGCCCTGACGGCCCCGGCCATGGACGCTCGGCGCATGCATCCGTTTCTAGCCGACGATTTCCACCCCCGCTGGTCCACTCTAACCGCCGAGCGCATCGTGCCGGATCTGCGTCACGCCCTTGGGCTGGCGCGGGAGGCGATTGACGCGATTTGCGCGCAGGACCCGGCGTCCGCCACGTATGAAAGCGCGTTCTTGGCGTTGGAAAAGGCCACCGAAATCCTTGGCCGTGGTTGGGGCCGGCTGCAGCATCTGGATTCGGTGAACGATCATCCCACCCAGCGCGAGGCGCTCAACGCGATGCTGCCGGAAGTCTCGGAGTTCTTTTCGTCCATCCCCCTCAACGAGCGGTTGTGGAACGTGCTCAAGGCTGCGGCCGAACGCCTGGAAACCCGCGATCTCGGGCCGGTGCGGCGCCGGTTCGTCGAGGAAACGCTGGCCGATTTCCGCCAGGCGGGTGCCGATCTGCCGGACGAGCAGAAACAACGGGTCGCGGCGATCGACGCGGAACTCTCCCAACTCACCCAGCGCTACGCCGAGCATGTGCTCGACTCCACCAATGCCTGGGAGCTGGTGATCACGGACGAGGCCCGGTTGGCGGGCCTACCCGAATCCGCGATGGCCGCCGCGGCCGCGGGAGCGAGGGCGAAGGGACATGAGGCACCCGCGTGGCGCTTTACCCTCCACGCGCCGTCGATGATCCCGGTGATGCAGCATCTGCACGATTCCGGAATCCGCCGCCGGATTTGGGAGGCATTCACCGCCGTCGGATCCCGTGGCGAGCACGACAACACCGAACTCGTTTGGAAAATCCTCGGACTCCGCCAGGAGAAGGCCGCGATCCTCGGCCACGGGCACTTCGCCGATCTAACACTCCAGCGGCGTATGGCCAAATCCGGCAGTGGAGCGCTCGATTTCATCGAGGGTCTCCACACCCGCGTGCGCCCGGCGTTTCTCGCCGAGCACCGCGAACTCCAACACTACAAGGCGGCCAAAACCGGCCAACCGGAAGCACCGCTGGAGCCGTGGGATTTCGCCTATTGGGCGGAACTCCAACGCAAGGAGAACTACGATTTCGACGAAGAATCCCTGCGGCCGTATTTCCCGGTGGACGGCGTGATGAGCGGCATGTTCGAGTTGGCATCGCGGATCTTCGGTATATCCATCCGGCGGATCGACGCACAATACGTCCCGCCTGGCGAAGCTCCCTCCGGAAACGCGCTTCCCGAACTCTGGCATCCGGAATGCTCCCTATATGAAATCCACGATTCCGAAAGCGGAAAACATATGGGATCGTTCCATGCCGACTGGCACCCGCGCGAACCGAAACGCGGCGGCGCGTGGATGAACAGCCTGCAAACCGGAGGGCCCGGCGAGCCGCATCTGGGGCTGATCTGCGGCAACATGAGTCCGCCGGTGGATGGCAAACCCGCGCTGCTCACGCATTCCGAAGTGGAAACGATCTTCCATGAGTTCGGCCACCTGCTGCACGGGCTGCTCAGCGAGGTGCCGGTCAAATCGCTTTCCGGGACCAACGTGCCGTGGGATTTCGTCGAGCTTCCCTCGCAGATCATGGAGAATTTCTGTTGGAACCGCGAGGCGCTCGCCCTCTTCGCCCGCCACCACGAAACCGGCGAGCCGATTCCGGAGGATCTCTTCAACCGGATGTATGCCGCCCGCAACTACCACAGCGCCTGCGCGTTCATGCGGCAGATCTCGTTCGCCAAGCTCGACCTCGAACTGCACACCCGCCCTGATGCCTGGAGCGGGCGCGATCTCGACGAAGTGGATCGCGAGATCCTCGCCGACTACCGCGCGCCGCTGGCCACCGAGACGCCGTCGATGATCCGCCGATTCAACCACCTTTTCAGCGAACCCACCGGCTATGCGGCGGGCTACTACTCCTACAAGTGGGCGGAGGTGCTGGACGCCGATGCCTTCACGCGCTTCGAGGCCGAGGGCGTGCTCAATCCGGAAACCGGCCGCGCGTTCCGTGCCAACATTCTCTCGCAGGGAAATTCCGCGCCTCCGGATGTGCTCTATCAGCAATTCATGGGCCGCCCGCCGAGCCTCGAACCGCTCCTCATCCGCTCGGGTCTCGCGGAAACGGCGATGGTCTAACCGGATTCGACCGCATCCATCATCCCGAGATCCGAAGTTCCGCCAACATCGGATTTCGCAATCAGTCGTCCGGATCGCCGACGGTGTATTCCTTGGCACCCTGTTCCCCGCTTTCACGGATTCTCGGGGACAAGCAGTTCCGCCGCCAACTCCACACGACCATCGCGACGAATGCCGCGAATGTTAGACCGACCGCGACAATCCACCCCAGTCCGATATCCAGTTTCTTTCCGCCTTGCTCGGCGCTTGCCATTCGCTGTGCCTCCAGGGTCTTGATTCCGGGATCGGCGGCGTAGGTTGCGACCAGACGCCTCACCGCATCCCATTTTTCCAACTCACCGGCGGTCATCTGGTCCCTGAACTCCGGCCTGTCGGTGGCTTCGATGAATCTCGCACCGGCGTTGTACGCACTCTGCCGGTCCGACACACACCGCCTCCCGGAATCATCCGTCCGTTCCGGCAGGTTCCGCTCCCAGCCGAGTTCCATGTAGCGCTTGATCGCGGGGGCTGAAATGCCCACCGATCCCATATATGCGGCCCAGACTTTGACATAGGTGGCGATGGCATCGTCCCGGAGGCCACGCTTGTCGTAGGATTCCGCCAGCCACAGGCATACCTCGGGAAGTCGCCTGGTGTTTTGGTTCACGCGGTCATCGATGTAGTTCCGGGCCGCTTCCGCGGCCGACTCGTATTCGCCGCGCTCCATTTGCAGGCGGATCCAGGTCCGCGCGCTTTCCTCGGTCTGTTGCCTATCCGGGAGATCGCCGCCGGCATCAGCGGCGCGCGACGACTGCGGCGGCAGCATCAGCGCCAGGCATGCGATCACGAGCGCGGCCAGTAGCGGATAGGTTCTGAGTCCGAATCGCTTCATTGTCCGGTCAGTTCTCCTCGTCCACGGTTTCGTCGCGCTGATAGATCGGAAGCTGCCGCCATGGTACGGTGAAGGCGAGCACCATCATGGTGGTGCCGTAAACGCTGCCGGCCTCGCGGGATTTCCAGGAGCCGTCGGACTCCTGTTTGGGAAGATAGGTGGCGTACATCCAGTCGGCGTATTCCTGCCAATGGCGGCCGCCGATCTGGAACATCGCCTGCGCGTTGTAGTAGTTGCCATAGAATTCGAATTGGTCTCCGGGAAGCTCGCGGAAATTCCGCAGAACCCACTCTGCGGCGAGCTTGGTGCGGTCGCTGCCGTGCTCGCCGCAGAGTTCGAGGCAGAGCAATCCCATGCCGGTTAGGGACCGGCAGTGGTCCTCCTGGTTGGAATAGCCGAAGCACCCGGTTTTCGCGTTCTGATGGCGGTGCAGATAGGAAACCGCGTCGCGGATCGCCTGATCGGGAACAGCCGCGCCATTGAGCTTCGCGGAGCGCAGCGCCATCAGCGCCCAACCCGAACAGGAGGTGTCGGAATCGTTGGATCCCGGATGATAGCGCCAGCCGCCCTGGTCGCGGTCGTCCTTTTTGACCGACTGCGCGCGCAGGATGAGCGCGAGCGCCTTGGGCAGCGCGGCGTCGATCTTCGCCTGGCGGACCGGATCGACCATGCCGCTGACCTCGGCGAGAAACAGGGTGGCGATGTTGTGGGCATACATCGGGCCGGATCCGGCGTTGCCTTTTTCAAATAGACCGTTGGGCTTCTGGTTGGCGAGGATGAAGTCGATGCAGCGGTTGAGCGGAACCGTGTAGGGGCCTTCCGTGGGCAAGTGTCCCTTTGATAGAAAAGCCATCCCGGCGAGCGCGGGAACGCCGGTGGAATCGCCGTAGGCGTCCGGATAGGAGCCGTCCTCCTGCTGGACGCGGCGCAGCCAGGCCAGCGCGCTCTCCACCGCGGGATCGGCCTTGGCCCGCCAGGTGGAAAACACCGGATCGACTCCGGGCTCGGCGGCTGAGACGGACGCGGCTTCGAATGTTAGGAAAGCGGCGGCCGCGAGGAACCATGCCGTCAGGCGGGATGGCCGCCTTCCAAGACGGGCCGGAAGCCCATTCCCGGGTCTCTCTAACCGCCACACCGCGCGCGGATCAGTCATCCTTGCCTCCTTTCGTCATCTGCTCGAAGTATTTTCTAACCAAGTCGCGGTATTCCTCCGGCATCGGCACCGCGCCGTTGCCGCCGGATTCCGCCTTGAGCGAGGACTTGATCTGCTCCCAATCCTCCGCGCTGATGCCGAGCTTGGCGAGTTCCGGAGGGACCCCCGGATCAGCCTGGCGCTGGCGCGAGTTTTCGTCGGGTTTGGTGCCGGGATCCGCGTTTGGATCGGACGGTTGGCCGGGTTGGTCGCCCGCGCCCGGTTTGGGCGGACCTTGGCCCTGCCGCATCGCGTTGCGGGTGTCGCGGGCTGCGCGGTTGAGCGCATCTGCCGCGGCGCGGGCGTGGGTGGCGGACTCGGCGCCCGGCGGGGAGTGGGATGCCTCGGCGGACTCATGAAACGCGTCGGCCAGCGATTTGCCGGGCATCGGCGCCTGATTGTTAGGCGCTTGCTGGCCGGCTGCCTGGGCGGCTTGGTTCGATAACTCGGCGGCCGCCTGGTCGAGACTGGCGGCGGCCTGTTGCAATCGTTCGGCGGCTTCGCCATGGGGTGTCGCCGCTTGGGCGGCCTGCGCCTGTTGGGCGGCATTCGCCGCGTGTCCGGCCGCCTGGTTCGCCGCATCGGCCGCCTGTTGCATGGCTCCCGGAGTATCACCCACCTGCGGGGCCTCGCGGATTTCCTTCGCCAGTTCCGCGGCTTGTTCGGCACGCATTTTGGCGAGTTGCTGACGGGCCGCGTCCTCATTTCCGGCGGCCAACTCTTTCGCGGCCTCGGCGACCTGCTGTTGGCGTTCGGCCAGATCTCCCAGTTCCGCCGCAGCCTGGGCGGCGGCGGCCTGTTGGGGACTTCCGTTAGGTTGTTCGCCCTGGGGGTTCTCACCGCCGGGTTGCTTCTCGCCCTGCGCGTCACTTTGGGCCTTCGCCGCCTCGGCGGCGGCAGCCATTTCTTTGGCGGCTTCGGAGGTCGCCTCCACACCGGCGGCGGAATCGGGTTTTGCCAGCGCCTCGGCCGCCTTGGCGGCGGCATCCGCGGCTTCCGGGAGGGTGTTGGCCGCCTCGCGATCACCGCGTTCGGTAGCGGCCTCCACCTGTTTGTTAGCATCATCGCGGATCGCGGCCTGTTCCTTGGCCAGTTCCTGCCGCAGGTCATCGGCCGATGGTTTCCCCTGATTGGATTCCGCCGCCTGATCCTTGAGCGCCTCCTGGGCGGCGGCTTGTTCGCGCGCTTCGGCCGCGAGTTCGCGCGCCTCGGCGGCCTCTTTCGCCAGCGCCTCGGCCTTGGACTGGGGATGTTGGGCCGCCAGATCGCGCATCTCCCACGATGCCTGGGCCTGCCGTTGTTGCCAATCGGCGTCCGCCTTGGTTTTGTCGGATGGCTCGTTGGCGCTTGCCTGCTCGGCCTGGCGCGCAAGTTCGTTCTGCCGTTGCGCGAGTTCCTGCAAGCGCGCGAGATCGTGCAAGCGCGATTCGTCCTGTTGGACTTTCTCCAACAAATCCCGCAACTGCTGTTCCGCGGCGGCGGCATCTTCGCGCGCGGCGGCGGCCATCTGCTCGCGTGCCTGCTCGCTGTCCTGCAGCGGCGTGTTTTCCAGCTTCTCGCGCGCCTGTTCGGCTTTGGCGGCCGCCTCGCGCATCGCCTCGGCCTTTGGCGCGTGCGGGGTCTCCTCCATCCGCGCGGCGAGTTCCTCCAGCCGCTCGCTGGCCTTGGCCAGTTGCTCGCGGGTCTTCGCCAACTCGTTTTGCGAGGCTTCCTTCACGTCGCCTTTCTTCAGTTCGTCGCGTTTTGATTCGATCTTCCAGCGGGCTTCCTCCACATCGCGGCGCGCCTTTTCCAGTGTCTCGCGGGCGTCATTGTGGGCGGCAAACAACTCCTGCCGCGCGAGCGGTTCAGCACCGCGGTCGATGCGGACGGTGATCCATCCGCCGACGGCTTTGTTGGGGCCACCCAATTCCGGAGGCCGGGCGTCAGCCACACGCATCCGGAGTTTGAACACGGAAACACCAGGCCAGCGATCGCGAAGATCACCTAACGGTTGTCGGATTTCGCCGCGCCACGCGGGGGGATCGGTTCTCCCTATCAACTCTGGCGGCGGTTGGGGCAGCGCGGTTTCCGGAGCATCCCCGGGCTTGACCTCCATCGCGACCTCACCGAGTCCGAAATCATCGCTTGCCTGATAGACCAGATCCAACACCTCATCGGGTCGAACCTTCAGCTCCAGCGCCGTGGGACGGGTCCATTTCACCTCGGGAACGGCGTCCTCCAGCGTCTCCACCTCGAAGCGCGCGCCCTCGAAATCCCTTCCCAACCGATGGCTGAGCGTGAGCAGCGCGCCCGCGCGGCCCGGCCGGTCCAGCGTCCATCCGCAATCGAGCGATCCACCGGCCGCCGAATGTTCCAGGCGCACCGGTCCCGATGGCCGGCCATCCAGCTCGAACTTCGCGGCGGCAACCGGCGTGTTCAGGTTTGCGTGCAGCGCCCCCCGCGTTCCGGCCACGGCGGTTAGAACATCGGCCGCCGACTGTTCGCGCGCCGCAAGGCCGGTGTAGGCGGGAAATTCCAGGCGCAGCCTGGCGTCCGCCAGCCTCGGTTTCGGCCAGACCAGCACCCGGAAGCGGTCGCTGTTGGCCCGGCCCGCGCGGATCTCATAGTCGAATCCCGCCATCACCCTATCAAGCTGATAGACAAACGCGCCGTTCTCCTCGCGAAGCGGCTCGACCAACGACTTGCCGTCCGGCAGCGACAACACGATCTCCGGCGGAACGGCGGGCGCCGCCGGGCAGCGCACGGAAACCGTCAGCGCGTCGCCTTCGATCAGTTCCACCGACCCCGGTTCCACGACAAACCCGTCCGCCACATTGCCGAGCCGGGAGTTGGGCACCAGCGCGCGGACGACATGCCGGGCGGTCCACTGCGGCGCCCACACGAAGAGCGCGGTCCAACCGGCTAACAGACCAAGCGCCGGAGCCAGCCAGCGTTTCGCGCGGCGCATGCTGATCTCGGTCCGCGGGTCGATTGCCGCGAGATCCGCCACGGCCGCGCGGGAGAGTTCTTCGAGCAATGCCCCGGACACGCCGCTGCCATCGGTGCCGGAAAGTTCGAGGGCGGTGCTGACCCGCTCGTCGAGTTCCGGGTGCTTCACCTCCAGCCAGCGCGCGATGCGGAGCAATTCCAACGGCTTCCGCATCGGAAGGAACCACGCCACCAGCGCCACGCCGAACACGGTGGCGAACCAGGTTATCGTTAGAATCCAGCGCGCCGCAAGGGGAAGCGGCGAGAGCCGGACATCGACGGCGATCAGGGCCGCCAGCACCGTCAGCGCGGCGACCAGCGTGACCAATGCGCCGCGGGCGGATTGAACCCGCCGGACGCGACCGCGCAGACGGCGCAGAACCGGCTCAAGCTCCGGATGGAAATTCGGTTTTGCGGTTGAGTTCATGATGATTGGTTTCTGATGGAGGTTCAGGGAAGACCGGCGGAACGGCGGAACCACCACTCGGCGGTTAGAGCGATGGCAAGCAGCAGGAACACCAGCGGATTGTCCCACAATGGTGTTTCGCGGATTTCCTCGCGGGCTTCTTTGTCGGTTAGGAAAAGCGGTGCGAGCGACGAAACGCCGGCCAATTCGACCAACTTGCCGCCGGATGCCGCCGCAGCCTCGGTCAGCAGGGCGCGGTCGGGTGTGGTGTCGGCCAATTCCACCGGGCCTCGCGTGCCGATCACGCGGAAACGGGTTTCCACTCCGGAGGCCGCGTTCAGTTCGGCGAGGCGGTCGCCGGTGATTTTGACCTGATAGTTTCCGGCTATCCGCATCTTCCCGGCCGATCCTTCATGCAGACCGTTGGAGTCCGCAACCGGCGCGAGCGAGACGGTGGCCACCGGCTGGCCATCGCGGATGATCTCGGCACGCAGGGAGGGATCGAATACCGGATTGAGGCTGGCGTCCCGCAGTCTTGCGGTTAGATAGACCGGATCGTCCACCGTGTAGGTCAGTTGGTCGGTGCCGATGCCCGCCTGGGGTGTGCCACCGCGCAACTGCGGTCCCGCGCCCCAACGCACGAGACTGCTCCAGAACCGGTGGTGGTGGGTATCGCCCGCTCCCTCGCGCAGCCGCCAGGTTCTGTCGGTTAGAAGACACGCCACTTTCCCGTGCCCGGTCTGGCGGGTCACCAATACGGCCGCCTTGGCCTCGCGGGCGCGGCGTTCCGCCAAACCGGTGAGGGCTCCGCCCAGCGAGGCATCGTCCGCCACCACCGTGGCATTGCCATCGCTCGCGGCTGTTAGCAAAACCTCGGCTCCCTCTTTCACGGATGTGACCGGATGACGCCAGCCGATCACCGGAAGGTTCCCCCACTCGATGCCACCGGTGATTCCGTTGCGCGTGACCGGATGCGACCGCCCCTCGGCGGTTAGAGAAAGGCGGAACGGCTCGCCGCCCTCGCCGAAGTACGTGCGGTGGCCCCACTCGACCTCCACCGGCAGCAGATCCCGCGCCGGGCCCGCGGGCAGCGCATGCGGCATCGATTGCGGCCCCGCCACGAACACCAGCATCGCGCCGCGTTCGGAAACGCAACGCCGGACAACTTCCCACTCCGCCGCCGATATCGCCTCGGGCGCGAGGTCCCCGAGGATGATCACGTCGAACTTGCGCCATTCGGCCTCGGAGTCCGGCAGGCGGCTCGCCGCGGATTCGCCGAAGGGGCGGTTGGCGGAAGCGGCGATGTCCGGCGGGGTTTGGCCGTCCACCGTGTCCGGATGGAGCAGCACCCATTGCAGATGGACCGACTTGTCGCGGCCGTGGAACAGGTTGCGCAGGTAGCGGAATTCCCAGCGGGGGTGACTGTCTATCAAAAGAACGTGCGTCCGGGCTTCGGTGATCGAGGTTTCAAACGACCACGAATTGTTATCATAGAACCGCTCGTCCGGCAGATCGGCGATGGTGATCTGATAGCCGTCGGTGCCGCCCTGTTCCGGGATATGGGTGAATCTAACCTCCTCGCGGTGGCGATCGTCCGGAATCAGGATTTCCCGCTCCTCGATGGTTTCCTTGTTGCGGGAAAGCGTCACCTTCGCCTTCGTGCCCTTGAATCCGTCGAATTTCAGATCGGCGGTCACGCGCATCCGGTCGCCCAGATGGATCGCGTCCGGCGATGAAACCGAGAGCACCGCAGCGTCCTTCGGCGGCTCGGGATTTCCAACCGCCAGAATGCCCAACGGCGCGTCGAGCACGCCGAATCTCCGCGCGCCATCCTCCACCCGCGACGGGCGGTTGTGCCTGCCGTCCGTGACCAGAATCGCCCCCGCCAGACGGTCCGGCGCAACCTGTTCGAGTACCGTGTCGAGCGCCGCGGCGATGTCGGTGGCCTGGGTCCAACCGCTGTCGCGAACGCCATCGCCGGATTCCGCGCCCCGCGCGAACGCCATTTCACGGACCTTCAATCGCTCACCCAATTGTTTGAGGATCCCCGAATCCGCCACCGCCGCGCGAGCCAGCGCGGCGCGGGTGTCCGCGGCTCCGTCGTCGCGCAGTTTCATCGACGCCGATTCATCCCAGAGCACGACCACCTCGCGATCCTGGTCGCGGCGGACTTTGCGGACCCAGGTCGGCTCCAACAGAATCCACGCCACCATCGCCAGGGCGGTTAGGCGCAGCGCCAGCAAGCGGCGGGCGCGGCGCGGTCCTGCGGCGCGCGTTTCGAGCCGATAGAGACGGATCAGCAGCTCCGCGGCACCGGCGATCAGCAAGGCGAACACCGCCGTCGGCAAGAGCGGGGAAAACCGCAGCCATTGGCCGGCGAAGGCGAGCAAACCACCGGCAGCCAGCGCCAGAGCCGGAAGCCTAACCCAAACCAGAATCTCTCGCCACCGGTTCATCGCCTGCCTCCTTTTCCAAATGCCACGGGTTCTTCGCCGGCGAATTCGACCCGCAGGTCGTCACCGATTTTCCGGGATCGGGAAACCCAGCGGGCCAGCGCCGTTTCCAAAACTAACAGCAACAGCGCCGCAACCGCCACCGTGCGGGTGATTTCCCTGCCGAATCCCCGCCCGCTGAGCACCGCCAGCACGTCCGCGGCGGAACCGGGCCGCAGGATGTCGATGCGCGCGCGGAGCTGATCCAGGTCCGCCGGGCCTATCAGATCCGAACGGCTTTCCGCGATGTCACCGCGGACCGCCACCGGCAGTTTCTCCGCTTTGCCCAGCGGCCGGATCGTGGCGGCAAGCTCCGCCGGCACGCTGGCCTGATAGAGTCCCGGCACCGCCACGCCTTCTATCCGGAGTTCCCTGCCGCGCCGGCCGTGGGTCACCGTGGCGCCGCGCGGCTGGCCGAAGGGATCCACGGCCTCCAGGCGGGCCACCACGCCGTCGCCTCCCGGCAGCCATGCCGAGGGCGGGATGATCTGTCGGGTTCCACCGGGCGGCGTCCACCACAGTTTGGCGCGGGCCTCGCCCCAATCTTCCTCGAAATGGACCTGCGCCGGCACCGGGTTGCCCGCCTTGAGCCGCACGCGCGCCTGCCGCCGCGGTTCGTCACGCTTCTGCTCCAGCACTTCCTTGCCTCCAATCGTCACCGTCATCCGGTCGTCCGCGTCGGCCTCTATCAAATACTCGCCGTCCAGCGGAGGAAGCAGCCTGCCAGTCCAATCGACGGAAAACCGGTCGTTCGGCAGACCGCGGACGGGTGCCTCGTTTCCCCAATCGAAATCGATCGCCGGGTCGGTGCGCTCCAACAGAACCTTTCCCTTCCGGTCCTCGGTGCGGCGAAACACGGCTGATAGGCCGCCGGACGGCCGGTCGTCGAGCACCACCGACGGGCTCCACGCCGCGGAAGCGTTCCAATCCGTGCCACCGCCCGCGGCCCAGGCGACCAGTTCGTGAACGAGCGGGACAAACGCCGCCCGTGCGGGCAGATTTCCGGCCCGTGCGTCGAACGCGCAGGTTGCCGCCATGCAGCGGCCGAACCCGAAAGTCCGGCTTGCCAGAAACGGATCACCATTCGCGAAAGCGGCGGCCAGCACGCCCGCGACTTCGGTTAGAGCGGATTTCCTCCAGCGGCGGATCACCGCGGCGGATAGATCGGACCGCCGTTCGTCCGCGGCCCACGCCAGCGCTTCATGGCGGAACGTGGAGGACTTCGGTGAAACTCCCTTTTCCGAGGTGGTTTCCTCGCCGATCCGCAAGGGCAGCACCGCGCCATCGATTCCCTCCCAACTGTTATAGAATCCCGGATCGGAGCGCGGACCGGCAAGTACCAGCAGTCCGCAGCCCGACGCCACCTGATCGGCCAAGGCGGCCGCGAGGCCGGCAGGCAGGCGGGCGACATCCGCCAGCACCACCACTTCCGCGGCGGCCAGATGGTCCGGCGTGAGTTCCGGCGCGGGCACCACCGTCGGGTCCATCAGAAACGCGGAATCGTCGCCGATTCCCCGGCCGCGCACCACTCCGGACGCGGGCGCCAGCGCGAGCGCGGTGTGCCCCGCGGCGCGCTGGAAAAACGATCCCGCCGGATTGCCGTCCACCAGCAGAACGCCCAACGATTTCCGCGCGGTCACCACCAGATCCGCGCGATCGTCGCCGGGGAGATCGTCATTTCCGGTTAGGCGCGCGGTCACCACGTGCGGGCCGGCGGTCGCGAAACGATGCCGGAACTCGGCGGACTCCGACTGCCCCGGTGAGAGCAAACCCAGCGCCTCGCGGCCGGCGGGTTTCCCATCCACCTCCAGCGTGACCGATCCGGCGGTGACCGGTTCGGTGCCGGTGTTCTCCACCTCCACCCTAACCACGGTCGGGCGGTCGGTTCCGGTTAGAGCGCGGCTGGTGCGCAGCGCGGCGATGCCCGCGTTGCGGGTGGTGGCGGGAACGTCCAACTGGCGCAGCAGCAGCTTCGGCGGCGCGGGAAGCGCCTGCCACGCGCGTTGCAGGGTTTGCCATGCCCCGGCGTTTTCAAACCGCCAACCGTGCCGCTGCGCGTCGGTTAGCACGATGATTTCCTTGTTGGGGCGCTCGCCCTCCGCCAGCGCAAGGGTGGCGACTCCGAGCGCCTCATGGGCGCGGAACACGCCGCCCGCCGGACGCAGGCCTTCCAACTGCGCCAGCACATCCGCGCGATGGGAAACCGGCGTGGCCGATAGCGAACGCGGCGCGGGTCCGCCGTCGATCACCACAAACGACGTGCCCCTCGGCGCGTCGCGGACGATTTTCCGCGCTTCCTCCAGCGCGGCGTCAAACAGGCTGCCCGAACCACTGCGGCGGGTCATCGATGTGGAGGTGTCGATCACCAGCGCCACCTCGCGGCGCCCGCTGGTTTCGAAACGGCGGAGGTTGAGCCAGTGTTCCATCACCACCATTCCGGCGGCGATGCAGACCAGCGCCAGCGCGAGTCCGCGCACCAGCAACCGGGTGCGCGCCCTGCCTAACACAAACGACCCGCCGAACAACGCCAGCCCCACCAGCGATGCAGGCAGCACGAACGACCACGCGGCGGAAGCGTCCGGCGGGACAAACGGCCGGGCGATCGCCAGCGCCGCCAGCGCCAGCAGCAAACAGCGCGCCGCCATCAGCAGCAGGTCCTCCCATTCGATCCGCCGCCGCCGTTCCGACAGAGTATCCAACAAAAACCGCATTGCCCCCCACAGCACCGGCTTGGCCGCCTGCCGCCGCACCAAATGGATGACCACCGGGATCGAAACCCCGGCCAAAGCCAGCAGCAGCCATGGATTGAGAAAGATCATGTCAAATCTCCAAAAATGCCATAAAGAATGCGATTGAGCCGTTCATGAACTGATAACCAATAACTAATAACTAATAACCAATAACTAATAACGATTCCTCCCCCCCAGATGCCGGAGAAGGGTGTGGCGGAGGGGATGGCGGGTGTTGACGGGGATGTAGCTGGCGCGCAGGTTGCCGCAGGCGGTTTCCAGGGCCTTCACGAAGCCGCGGACGCGTTCCAGATAGGTCGCGCGCACCGCGTGGGGATCGATGCGGAGGTTGGGAGCCATCCGTTCGAGGTCGCGGAATTGCTGATAGCCGGAAAACGGGAAAGTCAGCTCCTCGTCGGCCATCACATGGAACACCACCAGTTCGTGCTGGCGGTAGTCGAAGTGGTGCAGCGCTTCGATGATCCGCGCGGGATCGTCGAACAGATCGCTGATGAGCAGCACCAGTCCGCGGCGCGGGATGCGTTCGGCCACATCGTGCAGGACGGCGGCGGCGTCGGTATCGGCGCCGGGTTTGGCGGTGTCCAGCGTTTCGAGAATCCGCCGCACCTGGCTCGGCCTGCTGGCGGCGCGGCTGTAGTGGCGGGTCTTGCGGTCGAAGGTGACCAATCCCGCGGCATCGCCCTGTTTGATATGCAGATAGGCCAGTGCGGCGGCGAGGTGCTTGGCGTATTCGAGCTTGGAAAGCGGTTTGCCGTCGAGTTTGGCGGCGGCGTCTCCGGTATAGGCCATCGATCCGCTGATATCCACGGCGAGCGTGGCGCGGAGATTGGTTTCCTCGATGTATTGGCGGACCACGTTGCGGTCGCTGCGGGCGATGACCCGCCAATCGAGCGTGCGCGGATCGTCGCCGGGCGCGTAGGGCCGGTGCTCGGCGAACTCCACCGAGATTCCCTTGTCCGGACTGGTGTGTTTTCCGGTTAGGGTTCCCTGCATCCGTTTCCGCGCCAGCCATTCCATCCGCCGCAATACCCCCATCGTCTCGTCCGGGAGCAATCTCATGCAAGGCGGCAACGAAAGCGATGACATAGGCGGAAAGGATGAAATTGTGAATTCTAAAACCCAATAACCAATAACAAATAACCAATAACCAATAACCTCCCCCCCTCCTCACACCTTCAGGTCTTCTTTCGGGGCGAACTTGGTCACCAACCGGCGGATGATCTCGTCGCTGGTCACTCCCGCGGCTTCCGCGTTGAAGGTGGTGAGCACCCGGTGGCGCAGCACCGGCGCGGCAACGTCCGCCACATCGCGGGTCGTCGCGTGGAATCGCCCGCGCAACACCGCGTGGGCCTTGGCCGCGGAAATCAGACCGATCCCCGCACGCGGGCCGGCGCCCCAGGCGACCATTTCCCTGACAAAATCCGGCGAGGCGGGATCCTTCGGCCGCGTCGCCCGGGCCAGATTGGCCGCGAAGTCAATCACATGGTCGCCCACCGGCACGCGTTTGACGATTTCCTGAAGCTGGATGATATCGGCGGCGCTCATCGACGGCGAGAGTTTCGCCTCGCCCGGTGCGGTCACCCGCCGGATGATCTCGCGCTCCTCGTTCGCGTCCGGGTAATCGACCACGATATTGAACAGGAACCGGTCGAGCTGCGCTTCCGGCAGCGGATAGGTTCCTTCCTGTTCGATCGGGTTCTGCGTGGCGAGCACGAAGAACGGCGCGGGCAAGTCCATCGTCCGCTCGCCCACCGTCACATGGCGCTCCTGCATCGCCTCCAGCAAGGCCGCCTGGGTTTTCGGAGGGGTCCGGTTGATTTCGTCGGCCAGCAGCAGGTTGGTGAAAATCGGCCCGTGGACGAAGCGGAACCCCCGGCGGCCGGTTTCGGGATCCACTTCCAGAACGTCGGTGCCGGTGATGTCGGCGGGCATCAGGTCCGGGGTGAACTGGATCCGCCGGAAACTCAGGTCCAGAGCGCGCGCCAGCGTGGAAACCAGCAGGGTCTTGGCCAATCCCGGCACCCCCACCAGCAGCGCGTGGCCCTTGCAAAACACCGCCATCAGCACCTGCTCGACGACATCCTGTTGCCCCACGATCACTCGGGCAATCTGCTCTTTCATCACTCCATAGGTGGCGTGGAGTCGCTCCACCGCGGCTTTGTCATCGTGGTTGTTCATGATCCCCGGATGTACGGGGAAACCCGCGCGGGTGTATCAGTTTTCACGCCGGTTCCGGAAATCGCCGCTCCGGTCTCCCGTAGCCGTGCTCGTCAGAGCGTGGCCTCTGTGGCTGGCGCGTCTCGCGCCAGTCCGTTGCCGGTGCGTCTCGCGCCGGCAATCCAGGTCCAACCGTTTCGGGAAACCCCACCGCCAAGACGCCAGGTCCGCCCAGGGGAGCGTTTGTCGGAGATGGCGGATGGCGGCGATCAGTCTCCGGCCAAACTTCGTTGCGGATCGGTTCTCTGTCGGATAGAAATCCCGGGTTCGATTCACTCTGCGGTGACATACTTGGGCCACTCGGACCATGTCGCAAGCTTCCATCCGAGATCGCCCAAACGGTGCCCATTGGGATCGCAGAAATGCCCCGAAAACGTCCACCTGTCCTTCCATTGGAGCCATCGCAGGAATCCGAAGTAGATCGTCCCCTTTCCCAGGCGGATGCCATCGGCCTGGCAATAACTCTGGAAAATACCTTCCGGCGGATGGCGCAAGGAAATCCAGCCGTCCGCGACTTCGACAGGTGCTCCGTTCTTATCCGCGATCACAATCCGGAAACGAAAATCCACCCATGCCCAGAAAGCCAGTTCGGTGGCGCCGATCACCACGATTGTGAGAACAACCGGCACCGGGCTGAGTCTCCCAAGCCAGGCTCCAAGCCCGACCGCCGAGCAAACGACACTTCCGGAAAGAAGCAGCGCTCCACAGGGTATTTCCAAAACCGGCCATTTGAAGAGTCCGGCCAGACTCACTGCCGAGGCGGCGAGCAACGTCCCGATGATGATCCCCGAAAGTCTGCCCCACCTGCGGTACATGAACGCTCCCGCGATGCCCAACGACAGTGGCAGCGACGCGAGGGCATAACCGATCAATAACAAAAGAACAAAAACATCCATGGCGGGCAGACGACGGGCCGGAGTTTCCAAAATCCGGACTTCCCGAGTACGATGCCGGGCAGCCCGTTCGATCGTCAAATCCGCGCCGCTCCCCCGCTTCGGAGTGCGTCGCCTGTGCGGGCACCCCACTCGGGCACAGATTGACCATAGCCGATTGTTGATCCGGTGGGCGGCGGGGGCGACCGGGGGGATCTTGGATTGCGGATGAAATGGCGCACGGAGGCAGGGGAGCACACGCGCCCCCGCGTGTCCCGGAACGCGCCCTCGCGGTCCAGTCGCTCCGCAGGCCGGGCGACGATCCACTCCGCAACCGAACTCCCCCGGCCGTGGTGAGAGACCAGAGACCAGAGACCGGAATCAAGAGGAGAGTGGGGAGGGGAGAGAGACACCGGCGGGACGGGGGCGGAAACTTCCGGAATCTTCCGGCTTGCCGCCGGGCGGCCAGCCTGATAGCACGAGCCCATGAAAACGCGCCAAGCCGAAGCCGGAACCCGCCATCGCGGCCGGATAATGCCCGCGCCCCCGCGCGCGCACGCATTAAGCGTGTGTGATCTCAGGTGCTAATTCCACTGTTCTGCTAAAAAGATGACCCGCCAACTTGCCATTCTTACCGCTGCTATCATGGCAGCGTCTTGCGCAAGCCCAAATGGGCGAGTCGTTACTGCTGAGCGACTCTCACGGTTCGAGGGGGGTGGCTCATTGAGCACACTTTGGTATTACGGTTCAGACGGAGATTATCACTATTTTCGCCACCTCTGGAAGTCGAGCACCCCATATCGAATCCACCAAGACGAATTCGAGTGGCAGCCGGCAATCAGGTTTGATGGCTATACGGACGGCAAACTCGTCCACGACGAATTGTCGGAGCACGTTCTGAAAGCACAGGGGATTGTGATCGTCGACAGAACCTACCACGGCCCGATTTTTGAGATTCTGGCTGCGAGGGGTGGTAAAGATCCCAACGAGAAGTGGCAGGTAGATACCCACGATGGGTTTGTCCGTATCCGCAAGCACCGACCTGACGACAAGGTGTTTCCACCCGGCAGTGCTGTCGAATTCTGGCGAGAGGACGCCGATGGTCACTGGAACGCAAGCCCGACAGCATGAGGAAGCACGACAAGGCGTCGCTCTCAACACCTGCCCCGCCGCGAGTTAAATCCGCCATGATCATTCAACTCTCAACCCACAGTCGAAGCCTCGCCCCCGGTAAGGCGTAGGAGGACTCGACGTTAGCCCAAGAAATCATGTTCTCACGAGTGCTCACAGATTCGCTTAGGATCAGTCTTTCGATACCCCAGTATGCGGATGAGCTATTCGCGCTCACGGATCGTAATCGCCTATTTCTCAGACGGTGGCTTCCGTGGCTTGACGGCACTATGACTCCTGATGACACGAGACAGTTCTTGGCGCTTCAAGTTCAAAGGTTCGCACGCGGCGAGAGTCTGCACGTGACCATATTTTCAGATGATTCGATAGCCGGAGTGGCTGGATTCAACTCGCTGGACCGGATCAATGGGATTGGATACATCGGCTACTGGCTCGGTGAGGATTTCACAGGCCGGGGGATCATGACCACTGTTGTCCGTGATCTGATTGAGATCGGGCGGAGCTATTATTCGTTGCAGAAGGTCGATATCCGCTGTGCGACCGGCAATTCGAGAAGCAGGGCCATTCCAGAGAGACTGGGCTTCAGCCATGAAGGCACTCTCCGTCGTGCTGAACGTGTTTATGATGAGTGGTTTGACCATGAAGTCTATGCTCTCGTAATTGACCAACGCGAACAAGACATCCCTCCTAACGCCTGACCCGCCTCCAGTTCCAGCCGTCATGACCGCTACAACCTCAACCCCGTGTTCCACCCTCGCCCCCGGTCAGGCCTAGGAGGACTCGACGTTGTGCATATGAAAAACCTCGTTATACGACAGTTAACTCCGAACGACGAAGCCGCTTTTCTGGCCGGCGTTCGCGAATGGGCGGGTGAGGATCCGGCTTGGCATTCTTTTGTTTGGCAGCCCGGCATGACTCATGCCGATCACATTCGCATCCTGGAGAACCAGTTCAGGGGAGAGAACATGGAGGAAGGCAAGGTTCCTCATACGATGCTTTACGGCTTTCTCGGCGGAATCGTCATCGGGCGCTGCAGCGTGCGGCATCGCTTGAATGATAGACTTCGATTGCGTGGCGGACACATCGGCTATGCGGTTGCACCGCGGTTCCGGGGGAGCGGATACGGCACCCGGCTTTTTCACGCTGGCCTGGATCACTTGAAGGGTCTGGGCGTAGCAACCGCCATGGTGACCTGCGCCAAATCCAATCTGGTTTCCAAAAGAATGATCGAATGCGCGGGAGGCGTCTTTGACCGCGAGTCGTTCAACGACGATGACGATGAGTTGATCCTGATTTATTGGATCGATCTTGAGAAGCATCCCAGCTAAGACGAGACACAGCAACCCCTATCAGCCGCCCTGTATTCATGTTCACCCGTAGTTTCAACCTCAACCCCGTGATCGACGCTCGCCGCCGCTGGTAGTGGTGCATGCGCTCATCGTTAGGCAGAAATATGAAAACTCGATACCTTGCGCTGATTCTGGCTCTTGGGCTGTTTCCCGGGTGCGCTTCGCACTCCCCGCCAAGGGTTGCTACTGCGCCGATAGGCTACGTCGAAGCAGGTTCGGTTACGCCGCATGAAGTATGGAAAGTAAAGCGCGCGCTATCAAGGGCCGGAATCTCCGCTTACACAGACGGAGCAAATTACCCTTTGCCGTATAGGATACTGGTGCCGCCGGATAAACGAAATGAGGCGGCAGATGTCATATTGCGCACGAAAAAGATAAAGACAGGATGAAAACCGACTCTAACAATGAGACGGAGCCAATTCCGGTGAATGTCACGATCCCTGCTGGGGCAGGGCTCGCGCCATTTGCCTCCATGGCTCATCTTTGACGGTAGGAAATATGCCGAAACTCGCGCTAATTCTGGTAATGATCGCCTCCTACGGACTTGGTATTTTTGGATACCGCTTCTCCATGAGCGGTTATCGAGGTGGTCACGAGTATTTTAGAGCGCAGGTCGCGCTGGAACACCTGCACCGGATGACCAAGGATTATTCGGAAGAATATGGAGGTTTGCCGGACATAGAGGGCTTTAACGCCTTATTGAGGGAACGGTGGGCTCTGGGGCGTGATCATGCTCCAATCGAGGTTGGCGCTGATGACATTGCGTGGCATTTGAACTTCATAATGGAGAAGGCAATCAAGGATAACCTGCACTTATGGAACTCTGCGCCACACCTCGTCCTCACATCCGCGAGTCCTGACGGATTCGGATTCTATCTCGATGGCGAGGACGGCATTTCCAACTCGAAGGGCCAAGACCGGGACGACATCAATTCCTGGGATCAATCATCAACCGATTTTTACCACGCGAGGAGACGGAACCGACAGATTCTGAAAGGGCACGCGATAGGTGCCCTGTCAGCGATGGGAGTGTTTGTGGTTTCCTTTGCTTGGAAGAAGAATAAGAGAACCCAACAAGCCGCGCAATGACACCCCCTGCCAGCCGCCCTGTTCCGATGATTCTCCGCGACCCTCGCCCCCCGATCAACGATGGCCGCCTCCAGTGGGTTCGCCATCACTTTGACGTTGTGCCAAAGAAAGGAGTCCAATTGCCATGACGCCGGAAGATTCACAAGCCGGAGATCACCCTCGGGATTGATCCCGGAGACGGAAAGCGCGCGATCCGTGTGCCGTATGAAGCCGGGATAGGGTGAGGGGCGGCTGATTGGCCTGCCGCTCCTATCAGGCGGAAACGGCGGCCACCGAGTGGCGGATCAGGTGGTCAAAGGCGGATAGGCTGGCCTTCGCGCCGTCGCCCATGGCGATGATGATCTGTTTGTAGGGCGCGGTGGTGGCGTCGCCGGCGGCGAACACGCCGGGCACCGATGTTTCGCCGCGGGCGTCCACGATGATCTCGCCACGGGGAGTGAGATCGACGGCACCCCTGAGCCAATCGGTGTTGGGCAGCAGGCCGATCTGCACGAAGATTCCCTCCAGTGGCAGCGTGTGGCTGGCGCCGCCGCTGCGGTCCTGATAGATCAGGCCGTTGACCTTGCCGTCCGCGCCGGTGACTTCGGTGGTCTTCGCGGCAAGCACCACGTTCACGTTGGGAAGCGATCGCAGTTTGGTCTGCAAAACGGAGTCGGCGCGCAGGTGGGCGTCGAACTCCAACAGCGTGACGTGTTCCACGATGCCCGCCAGATCGATGGCCGCCTCGACGCCGGAATTGCCGCCGCCGATGACCGCCACGCGCTTGCCCTTGAACAGCGGTCCGTCGCAATGCGGGCAGAAGCACACGCCCTTGGCCTTGTATTCGCGTTCTCCGGGCACGCCCATTTCGCGCCACCGCGCGCCGGGGGCCAGGATCACGCTGCGCGCCTTGAGGGTGGCTCCGCCGGCCAGTTCCAGACGATGCATGCCGTCCGCGGATTTCAGGGCGACCGCGCGCTGGAGGTTGATGATTTCCACCGGATACTCGCGGACATGTTGTTCGAGCGCCGCGGCGAGTTTGGGTCCCTCGGTTTGTCTAACCGAAATGAAATTCTCGATCGCCATGGTGTCCAGCACCTGGCCGCCGAAGCGTTCCGCCACGAGGCCGGTGCGGATGCCCTTGCGCGCGGCGTAGATGGCCGCGGCGGCACCGGCCGGACCGCCTCCGACCACCAGCACGTCGTAGGGATCACGGGTGTCGAGCACCTCCGCCTCGCGCGCGGCGGCGCCGGTATCCACCTTTGCCAGAATCTCCTCAAGCGTCATCCGGCCTTGGCCGAACGGCTCGCCATCGAGCAACACGGTGGGCACCGCCATGACCTGCCGGGCGGCGACTTCATCCTGATAGAGCGCGCCATCGATCATCACGCTTTCCACGCCGGGATTGAGCACGGCCATCAGGTTGAGCGCCTGGACCACATCCGGGCAGTTGTGGCAGGATAGGGAGATATAGGTTTCGAAACGGAATGCTCCCTTGAGGTCGCGGATCTGGCCGACAACCGCGTCGTCCACTTTCGGCGGATGCCCGCCGGTCTGCAGCAGCGCCAGCACCAGCGAGGTGAATTCGTGCCCCAACGGAATTCCGGCGAATCGGATCCGCGGTGCCTCGCCCGCCCGAGCGACGGCGAACGACGGACGGCGCGCTTCGTCTCCATCCTCACGCACCGTGACCAGAGGGGAAAGCTCGGCGATCTCCAGCAACAGCTCCCGCATTTGCGCCGACGCATCGCCGCCATCAAGCGAGGCAATGAGTTCGATAGGCGCCCGGAGCTTTTCCAGATAGGCGGCGAGCTGGGTCTTGATGGCGGAGTCTAACATGATGTGGGACGGTTGGAGATCGGAAAACGCCTGCGGCATCCCCTGCGGCGAATCACCGCGGGCGGAACGGGCAATGCGGGGAAAACGCGGTGGAAATCAGATCTTGCCCACCAGATCGAGCGACGGCGCGAGCGTGGCGGCGCCTTCCTGCCACTTGGCCGGGCAGACTTCGCCCGGATGGGAGGCGACGTATTGGGCGGCTTTCACCTTGCGCAGCAGTTCGCGCGCGTCGCGGCCGATACCGCCGGCGTTGATCTCGATGATCTGGATGCGTCCCTGCGGATCAATCACGAAGGTGCCGCGCTCGGCGAGGCCGGCTTCCTCGATCATCACGCCGAAGTTGCGGGTGATCGTGCCGGTCGGGTCGCCGATCATCGGATAGTTGATTTTGCCGATCGTCTCCGAGGAAGAATGCCACGCCTTGTGGGTGAAATGGGTGTCGGTGGACACCGCGTGGATCTCCACGCCCAGTTTCCGGAACTCCGCGTAGTTGTCCGCCAGGTCGCCGAGTTCGGTGGGGCACACGAAGGTGAAATCGGCCGGATAGAAAAACACCACCGACCATTTGCCTTTGAGCGAGGCTTCGGTCAATTCGACGAATTTTCCGGCGTGAAAGGCGGTGGCTTTGAAGGGCAGGATCTCGGTATTGATCAATGAGGTGTTCATGTGTGTTGTGTTCGGATTGTGTGTCGAGGGGGGCGGAATCAAGATCACATCGCCCGGAATTGCAAACGCAAAATTTGCGGAAATCGTGTGAACCGATGCTTTCCGTTGGAAACCGCCGCGGAACGGGTGTGCGCCCGATCAATCCAGCTTGCGTTTGGGTCCCGGCTTTGGCGGAGCCGCACCCGGCTGGGGCTTCGGGGGTTCCTCAAGGCGGTTGACCTCGAAGTCGAGCGGAAGTGAAAACGCGGTGTTGGCATCGATCTCCCAGCCGCAGGGGATGCGGTATTGATCCGCGATCTCGCGGGCTTTCAGGTAAGCCGCGAAGCTGTTGGGATGGACCTTGAAGATCAGCACGCGCCGCGGATAGGAGCTGACCTTGTTGCAGATCGCGTGGAAGCGGCCCTTGTCGGTTTCGATGTCCTGGCGGGTGGCGTCGCCTTTCTTCGGATCGATGTCGATGCGCACGTTGAGCCGGGTCCACGGACGGTTGTAGGGAACGGTGACCTTCTGGTTGCGGACATTGAGGTTGAGCGCGGCGAAGTGCTTCACCACCTTGTCCTGATCGTAGATCCGGCGGTCGGATTTGCCCTTGACCTTCACCAGTTCGCGGAACAGCTCGCGCTGGCGGCGGTCGAACTCCCGCATCACCTCCGCCTTGGCGGTCGGCAGGTCCACCAGATGGGCGATGTCATCGCGGATCACACAGTAGTAGATGTTCGCGTCCTGCGGGATGTCGCGGCTGTCCGGGATGCGGACCACGGTCGCGGCCGGCGCTTTCGGCACCGGAGTTTGGTCAAGCAGGGCGGTCAGTTTCTTGATTTCCTCCAGCAGTTTGTTGGTCTTTGCCAACTCCGCATCGGCCTCGGCTTTGGTCTTGTTATATATATCCACGAGCTTCCCGTGTTCGAGCAGCTTGGCCTGTTTCGTGGCGGTGTCTTTGTCGAGCAACGCCAGGTCCGCCCGGATTTTCGCGATTTGTTCGGGTGTGGGAGGCGGGGCCTCGAGGGCCTCGCGCTGGCGGGCGAGGTCTTTTCTGGCTTTGGCCAGATCGCTGCTGGCGGCGGCGATTTCCCGCTCGGTGGCGGGCTTCAGATTGCCGAGGATGCGGTCCACCGTCTGGCCCACATCGACCTGTAACAGAATGAGGATCAGGATGAGCACCGCGACCACGTTGGTGAGCGCGTCCATCAGGGAGTCGAGGTTCAGCCCTTCGGCGTCGGCGGATCGGTTGCGGCGTGCCATGTCAGATTGTCATTTGAAACGTCCGAGATCGATCTCGCCGTTGGTGGGCACCGGCAGCTTGCCGGTGACGACGCCGTATTGGGATTCGGCAAGGGCGGCGGCGGTCCTCCACGCGTCCTGGCCGGAACTGCGGATCAGGAAAAGCACATATCCGTTAGGGTGCGATTTGGCCTGGTTGAGCATGGCCGAATAGTTGCGGTCGGTGTCGATGGTGGCGAGCGAAACCGGGGTTTTCTTGCCTCCGAGTTCCAACAAGGTGATGCCGCTGGAGTCACATTCCACGAAGAACACCTTGGCGTTCCGATAGAGTCCGCTGCCGCCGGGCTGGATTACCACCGGCGGAGGTTTGTCGCTCGGTTTGACCTTGCGGCGCTCCAGTTCCGCCCGGAGTTCGGCGAGACGCCGTTCGAGGGCCGGGCGTTCCTTTTTCAGACTCGCGATCTGCGCGATGAGCCGCTCGAGTTCCTTTTGCATCGCGCGGTCGCCGTCCTTGGGGGCTTGGGATTCGATCTCGGCGAGCTTCTTGCGCAGCACGATCCGCCGTTCATCGAGTTCCTCGAGTTCGGCCGCCGCCGCGTTGCGCTGGGCGAGGGATTTCTTCACGGACGCGGTTTCGCGGCGCACCTTGTCCAGCTCGGAGCGGATCGACATCATCCGTTCGGCTCGGGCGAGTTCTCCCTTGTCGCGCTGGCGGTGTTCCTGAGCCTTGACGTCGCTGATAATCCGGATCAGCAGGGTGAGGATTCCTATCAGGCAAGCCAGAATGCTCAGGAACGGGAAGAGCGAGACTCCCCCTCCGCCGGCATTGGATGCTCTGCGCGACATATCGGATTCCGATGGTGGTTAGGAGAACAGACCGCGCTTCTTGATGGTAATCGTTTCGCCCCCCAACTGTTTGAGGGTGGCGTTGAGGGATTCCACCCCCTTGTTGAGAGAGGCGAAGTATTCGTTGAGCTGTTGGGTGGGCTTGGTAAACGAGTCCGTGGTGGCCTGCGCCAGTCGCTGCACCGCTTCTGTGAAAGTGGTTTCCACGACCTTGCGTTGGTCGTCGGCGCGGGTGCCGACATTCTCGGCGGTGGACATGAGGAGGGTGGTCGCCTCGTCGAGCCGTTCGAGGAATTTCGCATGCGCATCCGCCAGTGAGGCGGCGAAGGCCGGCAGGCTCTCCGCGCCGGCCAGCAGCTTGTTGCCCGCGTCCGCCGCGTGCGCGGAATCGTTGAGCTTCGGCAACAGCTTTTCGTTGCAGAAGGCGTCGATCAGCGTGAGGACCTCCTCCTCCCGTTTCTGCATCGCGGCCATCGGAAACGACATGATCAGCGAGAGCACCAAGCCCAACAAAGTGGTGTCGAACGCGATGCCGAGGCCTCCGGTTAGATTGTTGATCGAGTTCTTCAGCGACTCCGGATCGGTGGATCCCGCCGAAAGCGAGCTGACCGCCACGGAAAGCCCCTGCACGGTGCCGATGAAGCCTAGGATGGGTATCGCCCATAGGAAAACCTTGAGCAGGGTATAGGAGCCGGAAATCCGGTTCGCATCGATGTCGGACTGCGCGTTGAGGATGGCGGCGACCTCGCCGTTGTCGTTGCGTTTTTCGAACAGTTCGAGCCCCTTGCGGATGCGGTTGACCATCAGGCTGTCGCGCAGGCGGGCGGGGAGTTTGTAGATATGTTCGATGAACATGGCCACGGTGTCCGCGTTGATCTCGCCGCCGAGGCGGGCGGGGAGCACGTCGAGCAGCATCGCCTGCTCCTGGCGTTTCGCTTTTTTGCTTTTCATCACCAGAATGACGCAGCCCCAGACGAAAAGGAACACTTCGGCATAGTTGACCCATCCGCGCAGAAGAAACAGATCGGAGAAGTACTTCCCCTTGAACGGCACCAGAACCATCAGGAAAGCGAGGGTGATCAGGGCTCCCATGCCCAGGCTGACGCCGAAATTGATATTCGCGTGATCCTCCTCCTGCCAGCCTCCGCGCTGGGCGGCAGATTGGGGTGCTCCGGTGCCGGGCCACGCCGCGACTCCCGCCGGAGCCGGATTCTTCGGGACCGGAACGGTAAACCGCCCGTTACATCCCGGACACGCGACGATTTTTCCCGCGTGTTCGGAATCGCAGGTCATGTTCAGCTGGCAATGCGGGCACTGGAATTCCAAGTTCATGTTGTTATTATCTGGGTGCGCCGACGGTTGGCCCGGTTGCCAATCCGCTCGCAAACGCGTCTGGAATACATAGCAACGGGCAGCGGTCTTTCACTTCCCGATCCGATATTTCCCGATCTATCACATAATGGGAAACCCTCACAGGGTCGTCTTTGTTCCTCCCAGCGGCCGGGAGACCCGGGATCTCCACCGGGACGGGACGCGGCACCGGCAGATTCCGGCACCTCACCATCCGCCCCAAAGCCGGTTTGGCCGTCCTTCGTGGCAGGCGGGAACGCCAGCCTTCGTCAGTCCGGCGAACCGTAATCCGGGCCGGATCACCCGATTCTAACGGGTCCGGCCGGTCCGGGTGGCCTCGGCGAGATATTCGTTTAGTTCGGCGACGATTTCCGGATGGCTTCCGGCGAGATTGGTGGTTTCCGCGACGTCCGCATCGAGGTCGTAGAGTTCGGGTTTGTGTTTCGGGTTTTCCTGTTGGGTGAGCAGTTTCCATTTGCCGGAGCGAATGGCCCGGGCGCAGGCCGGATGGCTGGCCACGCCGCTTTGGGTGATCACATGGTCGCGAACCGGCTTCGTAGGATCGAGAAGCGTCGGAAGAAGGTTGAAACTGTCGGGGCCCGCGGCTTCGGATAGAGGTTGGCCGGTTGCCGCGGCGACGGTGGCGAGGCAGTCCACCAGCGCGACGATCTGGTGGTTGACGGACCCGGGTTTCACCTTCGCGGGCCAGCGGATGATGAATGGCTCGCGGACGCCCCCTTCGTAGGGAGTGACCTTATACCCGCGCAGCGGACCATTGAGCTTCTGGCCGTACTGTCTTTCCTGCTCCTGATAGACACCGCAGCCGCCGTTGTCGGAGGAAACCAGCACGAGTGTGTTGTTCTCGATGCCGAGATCCCTGAGGGTCCGCGTGATCTCGCCGACACACCAGTCGAATTGCCGGATCGTGTCGCCGCGCCGGCCGGTGCCGCTGGTGCCAAGAAACCGCGGGTTCGGCGCGATGGGAGCATGGACATCATGGGTGGCCAGATAGAGCAGGAACGGCTTGTCCTTGTTAGTCCGGATGAAGGAGCGGGCTTGCCAGACCAGCGTGTCGGCGATCGAATCGTCCTGCCAGAGCGCCGCGTTGCCGCCGGTCATGAAGCCGATCCGGCAGATCCCGTTGACCACGGATCCGGCGCGGATTTCCTGAACGGGATCGCGGTGGGACGGTCGAACCAACTGTGGATGGGTTTCCCACGTCGGAGCGCCCACGGTGTTCTTTCCATAACTGATGCGGATGGGATCGGCGGGGTCGTAATTCACCACCGCATGGTTCTCAAGATAGACGCAAGGCACGCGGTCGCCGGTGGCGGGGATGATGAACGAGTGGTCGAAGCCGATGGTGTTGGGTCCGGAGTCGATCCTCCGGTTGTAGTCGGTGGGGCCTTCGCGGCCGAGTCCGAGGTGCCACTTGCCGACGACACCGGTCGCGTAGCCCGCCTGTTTCGCTACCGAGGCGATGGTCGGGGTGCCATCCCGGATCAGGGCGGGGGCGATGCCGGATAGAATGCCCGTGCCTTTCTGCCTCCAGGCGTACTTGCCGGTTAGGAGGGCGTATCGCGTGGGCGTGCAGGTGGAGGCGGTGGCGTAGCCGTTGGTGAAACGCATGCCTCCCGCGGCCAAGGCGTCAATGTTGGGAGTTTCGATTTTGGCGGAACCATAGCATCCGAAATCGCCGTATCCGATGTCGTCGCCGAGGATGATGACCACATTGGGAGGCTCCGCAAGGGCGGCAGCCGCCAGAACAAGCAACAAGGCGATCGGTTTCATGAGAGCGGGGGAGAATGCGAAATCGCGGATCCTAGGCATCTTGCTTGGCCTTGCGTTTGGCGGCGGGCTTTTTGGCGGGCGGGTTTTCGCCGTCGCCTTCGTCGGATTCGTCATTTTGGCCCCGGCCGCGCCATGGGGTCGGCTGGTGGGTGGCGGCCCATGTTTGATAGATCGCCTGGAGGCGTTTCACCTCCTCCGGCCGGGTGGCCGCGAGGTCGGAGGATTCCGATATGTCCTTCGCCAGATCAAACAGCGCGGGCTGCGTGTTCTTTTGGTCGGTGTTGCCGCCGACGAGTATCATATCTCCATCGCGGATCGCCCATGCCGATCCGCTTTTCCAGAACAGGGGCCGATTGGGAAGCGAGCCGGACCTCCCGGTTAGATAAGGAAGCAGATTCACGCCGTCGAGCGGCTTTCCGGGGGATTTTTCGATCCCGGCGGCGGCCATGGCGGTGGGGAAGATGTCGAGCGCGATGACCGGGGAGTCGGAGGTTTTGCCGGCGGGGATGGCGGCGGGCCACTGGACGGCGAAGGGTATGCGGATGCCGCCTTCCCAAGTTTGGCCCTTGTGCCCGCGGAGGGGCGCGTTGTTGTGGCCGGTGGCTCCGCCGTTGTCGTTGATGAAGAAAACCAGCGTGTTTTCAATGATACCGTTCTGTTTGAGCGAATCGAGTACGGTGCCAACCGCGCGGTCGAGTGCGAGGGTCATCGCCTTGATCCGGTTGCCGCCGGCCTTTTCGAGATCGGCCTTGGTGGCGTGGCTCGGACCGTGGGTGGCGTTGAAGGCCAGATAGATAAAGAATGGCTCCGCTTTGTGTTTCGTGATATATTCCGAGGTTTTTGCGGCGAGGTGGTCGGTCATGTAATCGAACTCCTCCTTGGCGACGGGTTCCCGGTCTAGCAGAAGACGGTTGAGGCGGGTGGGGTTCGGAAGCGGAAAATAGCTGCGGGATCCCTGGAGGAAACCGTAGTAGTCGGTGAATCCGCGTTCCATGGGGTGGAACTTGGGAGCGTAGCCGAGGTGCCACTTGCCGAGGGCGATGGTGCGGTAGCCGGCCGGCTTGAGCACGGCGGGCAGCAATGTTTCGGATAGGGGGAGTCCATTGGTTTCGCTGTAGGCGGGCGGGATGTTGAACTCGTGGCCGAACCGCTGCTGATAGCGTCCGGTGAGCAGTCCGGCGCGACTGGGACTGCATACCGTCCCGGAGACATAGCCGTTCGTAAAACGGACGCCGGACCTGGCGATCGAGTCGATCCGCGGCGTCTGGATGGTCTTCGATCCGTTCAGCGAGAACTCGTTGTAGCCCGCGTCGTCGGATAGAATGACCACGATGTTTGGTTTCGGCGCGGCATCCGACAATGCGGCTCCGGCGACGGCGGCGAATAGGAACATAGCGCAGACACGCGCACGGGAGACCTTCGGAGTGGGGGGTGGGTTCATGGTGAAAGACGCATCGTATGGTCCGCGGCGCGGATTTGCAATGACGAAGGACGGAATTGGAGAAGATAGGCCGCAGGTGCCGCGATCACGCCAGCTTCAGCACCGGTGCCTCCGGCAGGCGGGCGAATTCCACCACCTTCTGGGCTTCCTCCTCGTGCGCCAGCACGAAATCGTGGTTAGCACACGGCGCAAGCCGGGAGTGTCCGCCACCGGAGCTCTTTACCGTGATTCCCGGTGATGCCTTCGGGCTGGGACCAGCGATTGATAAACAGTCGATCAGGCGACATTGGCGAGGAATTTCACCGAGTCCAGAGACCAAATATTTCAATTCTCACACACAAATTACTTGCGCTGCCGTTGCTGCGGGCTACTTTTCCGCCGAGTTCGCAGCCAGTGGCTGATGAATTTATCAAGGTCCCCGCAGAGCCAGCCTGGCGAATCTGCGGTATTTTTTTGCCTGGAGCGGAGGAATTCGTTTTGGAAGCAGGTTTTGTGTTGGTTTTGCGCCGCTCCGGGCGTATTGACTCGCCATGCCCTTCTCGCTGGCCAGCCTTCCTGCTAGTCCGAAAGACCGCTTCGAGGTCTATCGGATCTTCAATGGCATGTCGGAGGAAGGCAAAGCCGGGCTGGATTCGGCCAAGACCCGCGTTCCGCTGGTAAAGACCTTCCTTCTGGAGCATGTCTCCGACCGCGGAACCCAACGGGTCAAACCCTTGGGCGAAATCTGGAAGCGGCATGCCGCCATTCTCGCGCCCATCGACGAATCGTTCCATTCGGTCACCGATTTTGCCGAGGATCCGGACACCAAGAAGCAGCGGCAGGTCGTCACCGGATACATTGAACAATACAGCCCGAGGTTTTTCGCTTACTACACTGTCGAAGGCAGTCAGGAAGCGAAACGCCGCGTTCGCAATTGGATTGGCACTTCACCTGATCTTGACGCCAGTTGGTTTAGCAGCCCCTTGCTCAAACATCTATGGGATAAAGACATCGTTCACCGGGGTGATCATCGCTTCGGCAAGCTGGTGTTCCGCCATGAGAGCGTTTTCGAGATGCCGGAGGATTCTGCGGACACTCCGGGCGAGGACCAGGAAGATGAGGCCGATGACGGCGGCCCGGAACCCGAACGCCGCAAGTTCCGCTCCGAAATGGGCGACTCGGTTGGGAGACTCCGCAAGTCGCTCGATGGACTGCGCCGGAGCTATCCACCCCTCCACGCCCTGTATTCGGTGCGCATCCCCTCCATGGCGGGAAGGGGTGGGCACGACCTCTTTCAGGATGGGCAGATTACCAACCGCTCCGACAGCTTCGAGGATCACCGCAACCACGCCCGCTACCTGTGGCGGCTGTATGATGGCGTTCTTTCGGAAACCGAAGAGTGTGCCTGGGGCGACCCCGCCGCCAAGGAAAAGCCCGTCGGCTGGAATGGCGTGCCACTCATCGTCCGGTTTGACGAGGCCCTCAGCCAGACAACCTTTGACAACTGGGTGACCAAGGCGTTCCAAAAGCGCAATGTTTTCAAACTTTGGGGGGACCCCCTGCGCCTTGGACCGACCAAGATTCATGTCTATGGGGCGGACCGCCATCTCTGGCAGCCCATCAATCTGGAAATGACCGAGCGGCAGCTTGTTGCCATTCTTCCGCGCGGCACCTGCGGCAATACATTCCACCGCCTCGTGGCCAACATCCAGCGCTACATCAGCCCGAAGATTGATGCCTGGATCGGGTCGCGTTCGCTGGAGTCCTTTCTATCCGACCGTCACACCCATGACTTCAGCGATGAAACCAGATGATTGGATCCGCGATCCGGTTTTTCAGTTGAACCTGCTTGTTTGGATGTCCAAGGAGCAGCCGGAGGAAGCGTATTGCGTGCGTCCGGTTTTCCATGCGGCTGGATTTGAATGGATGGCGATTGAGCAACCCTTCCGCTTTCCCGTCGAAACAGCAAAGCGGATTGAGCAGATCAACGAAACGGAGGATTTTCGGATTCATCCTCACCCTGAGCCGGAACTTGTTCTCAAGCGGAGCCGGGACCATTCCGCCCTCTATTTCGAGGCCAAGAAAAACTCCTTTGGTGTTGCCAGTTCGGCCAGCTCTCAAGCGCGGGGCCATCTTGTGGCAGTCGGTCCCGCCTTTGCAGAAGTGAATGCGCCTCTTGAACGGGCGCTGCTGATCTATCTGGTTCCTGATGAGACAACGGATGCCATGAGAGCCTGCCTCTCCGAGCTAACAGACCAACTGCGGACGGCGTCATTGGACCCAGGGGATTCGGCTGTGGACGGCCTTTCCGCGAGCGGCACGGCGATCCACTATCACCTCGATTATGCATCCCGGGACGCGCTTGAAATCAAAGTCCCCCGCATTGCGATCATGGAGAACCTCGCGGAAGCGACGGACCCGTCACCTCTGTTGTTGGTCTATTCCGACGAGGACTGTCCTGTCGACGAGCGGCGCGGCTACTACCGGCGCGTCATTCAGAACCAAGCCATTGCCACGCTGCTGTGCGAACTCCACCGGGTGAATGTGGGCGAATCCATCACGCTGACCGCGGCCCGGATTCTCGAAATCACGACCCAGGGAGCCTTCGGCTTTCTCGGTTCCGAGCGGAGAAAGAAGATGGAACTCCTGCTCAAGATCAATGTCTTCAACAAGATCGCCGAGTATTGGAAAAGCCGCTCGCCCGAAGCAGTCAAAGTTCAAGGCAAGGAACTGACGGTCAGCTTTCCGAGCGATACCCTCCAAGCGGATTTCCTCGACTGGTTGGAGCGGAGCAAAGCCGTGTTCAGAGACGAAGCTCCGAAGGGGCCGGATTCTGAGCAGATGGATTTGCCGTTGGAATGACAAATGGAAGACCTAACAAAACATGAATGCCAAATCTTTCTTTCCGGCACGGGTCATTGCGGCAATTGCCGCATCGTGGGGCATTTGTTGCCCGATGGCAGACGCGACCACGGTGGAGGCGCACTTCGCGTCACCTTCCACCGTGCCGGTCACCTCCGCCGGTTATTCGGCTGCGGGAAACGATGTGGCCATCAGCATTGGTTTCGCCCCTCCCACCGGAACCAGTCTCACCATCGTCAAGAACACGGGCCTGGCTTTCATTTCCGGCCAGTTCACCAACCTTGCCCACGGGCAGACGGTGAGCCTCACCCACAATGGCATCACCTATCCATTCTTCGCCAACTACTATGGCGGCACCGGAAATGATCTGGTGCTGGAGTGGGCGTATCGCCAGCCAGTGTCGTGGGGTTCTAATGATTATGGTCAGCTTGGCAACGGCACCAATACTCGAAGCAGTGTTCCCGTCCTGGTGAACCAGACCGGAGTGCTTTCCGGAAAAACTGTTGTGGCAATTGACGGGACGGGTGGGCACGGCCTCGCGCTGTGTTCGGATGGCACGGTGGCAGCGTGGGGCTCCAACACAAATGGCGCGCTTGGCAATGGTGGCGCAAATAACAGCAACGTTCCCGTACTGGTGGACCAGACCGGAGTACTTTCCGGAAAAACCGTTGTGGCAATTGACGGAGGGGCCTCTGGCTACAGCCTCGCGCTTTGCGCCGATGGCACGGCGGCGGCGTGGGGCCGCAACGATTATGGTCAGCTTGGAAACGGCAGCGCATCTGACAGCAGCGTTCCCGTGCTGGTGAACCAGGCTGGAGTGCTTTCCGGAAATACCATTATGGCTATTGTGGCAGGAGGCTGCCACAGCCTCGCGCTTTGTGCGGACGGCACAGTGGCAGCGTGGGGTTGCAACAGTCATGGGGAGCTAGGCGACGGCGGCCCAAAACACAGCAGCGTTCCCGTGCTGGTAAATCAGACCGGAGTACTTTCCGGAAAAACAGTTGTGGCAATTGTCGCAGGAGCCAATCACAGCCTCGCGCTTTGCGCCGATGGCACGGTGGCGGCGTGGGGCCGCAACGATTATGGTCAGCTTGGCAACGGCGGCACATCTGACAGTAGCGTTCCCGTGCTGGTGAACCAGACCGGAGCACTTTCCGGGAAAACCGTTGTGGGCGTCGCCGGGACATATATGCACAGCTTCGCGCTGTGTTCGGATGGCACGGTGGCGGCGTGGGGCCGCAACGATTATGGTCAGCTTGGCAACGGCGGCACATCTGACAGTAGCGTTCCCGTGCTGGTGAACCAGACCGGAGCGCTTTCCGGAAGAACAGTTGTGGCAATTGACGGAGGCTCTGGCTATAGTCTAGCGCTTTGTTCGGATGGCGCGGTGGTAGCGTGGGGCCGCAACGATTATGGTCAGCTTGGCAATGGCACCACGACGAACAGCAGTGTGCCGGTGGCGGTTACCAACACGGGAGTGCTTTTCGGAAGAACTTTTGGGGCCATCGCCACCGGAGAGTTGTGTAATCGCGCTCTGGCTGCGCAGCCCCTGTCCTCCACCTGCACTCTATCCGCTTTATCGTTGGACACCGGAACGCTTAGCCCAGCCTTCGCATTCGGTACTTCCACCTACACGGCCAGCGTGCCACATGCCACCAACTCGCTCTCGATTTCACCCACAGCAACTGATTCAAAATCCTCCATAAAGGTGAATGGAGCGACAGTTACCTCAGGGTCCGCCAGTCAGAGTATTCCGCTCGCGGGCGACGATTGCACTGTAACAGTTCAGGTCACCGCCGAAGACGGAACGACTAAGACCTACACTGTTGGAGTAGTTTGGCAATCCAACGATTCCGCGTTGTCGAACCTGACGGTCAATACCGGAACTCTTACACCAGCGTTTGCGTGCGACACGACCTACTATCATGCCAGCGTCGGTTCGTCCACCAGCGCCATTACCGTCACCCCGACCTCCAACCACCCGAGGGCCTCCATTACCGTCAATGGCATCAACACGGTTTCTGGAAGCGGAAGAGTAGTCAGTCTGCTCACCGGAGCCAACACTATCGCGGTGCGGGTAAAGGCGGAGGATCCAGCCTTTGCCACCACTTACACGCTGACGGTTTTCCGTCCATCCGCCGTTTGCACGTTATCCTCGGTTTCATTGAGCGCCGGGACGCTGAGTCCAACCTTCGCATCCGGCACCCTGTCCTACACGGCGAGTGTCGCCAATGTCGCATCTTCGGTCCAAGTAGTCCCCACGCTAACAGCAGCCACGGCCACCATGACCGTCAATGGCGTTGCGGTGGCATCCGGCGGTTCCGGAGTATCGGTTCCGCTGGCCGTGGGGAGCAACGCCATCACGATATTCGTCACCGCCCAGGATGGAGTGACAACCAAGACCTACACGATCACCGTCACACGGCAAATGGATCTGGTGGCGAGCTTCACAAGCGCGGGCACCATCCCCGCGACCGCCTCCTCCTATAACGCCACCGACAAGCGCGTGTTGCTGAGCCTCGGATTCGCTCCGCATATTGGTGCCAGCCTGACTCTGGTGAAAAATACCGGATTGGGTTTCTTCAATACCCGGTTTCTCAATCTCGCCCAAGGGCAAATCATCACGATGGCATACGGCGGCCAGATGTTTCGGTTTGTGGCCAACTACTATGGAGGGTCGGGCAACGATCTGGTCCTGCAATCGGCCGACTCCAAGGCTTACGCGTGGGGGGCCAACGGTTTCGGGCAGCTTGGCGATGGCACGAGCGCAAACTCCGGTCTTCCGCTGGCGGTCTCCGTCTCCGGGCCGCTTCAGGGGAAAGTCATCCTCTCAACGGCGGTCGGGGCATCGCACAGCCTCTCACTCTGCGGCGATGGAAGCGTTTGCGCGTGGGGGGCTAATATTTACGGCCAGCTTGGGAACGGCACCACTGAGAACCAGTCCACGCCCGCCGCCGTCGTTCAAACCGGGGTCCTCAATGGTAATAAGAGGGTCGTAGCGGTGGCCGCTGGTTACAACCACAGTCTGGCTCTTTGTTCCGATGGTTCGGTGGCTGCATGGGGTTTCAATAGTTCGGGCCAGCTTGGGAATGCTTCCACCAGCAATTCAAGCACCCCGGTGGCCGTCAAAACAACCGGCACCGCGCTTGCCGGCAAATCCGTGGTGGGTATCGCCGCAGGTGCCAACCACAGCCTCGCGCTTTGCTCGGATGGTACGGTGGTTGCCTGGGGAAACAACGCCTACGGCCAGCTTGGCAACAACTCCACGGCCAACAGCAACGTGGCGGTCAACATCAGCACATCCGGTGATCTTGCGGGGCGCACCGCCATTGGCTTTGCGGCCGGTAGCGACCACAGCCTCGCGGTTTGCTTGGATGGCGCGTTGCTCGCTTGGGGCAGGAACAACTATGGGCAGCTTGGCAACGGGGGGACTACCAACAGCGGCGTTCCGCTTTCGGTGGACATGTCGGATGCATTGGCGGGCAAAGTGGTTTCATCCGTGGCGGCGGGAGGTTGGCATGGTGTGGCCGCCTGCTCTGACGGCACCCTCGCCACATTCGGACGCAATAACAACGGGCAGTTGGGCAATAACTCCACGGCGGATTCCTGGTATCCGGTGGCGGTGGTCACATCGGGCGCATTGGCCGGGAGAACGCCTGTGCTCTCCGGCGGCAGCAACGCCCACAGCCTGTCCCTCTGCTCTGACGGCACGTTGGCCGCATGGGGATCGAACAACAATGGACAGCTGGGGACCGGCACCACGACAGCAAGTCCGGTTCCGGTCGCGGTAAGCACCTCCACCCTTGGAGCCGGGGCGCGTTTCTGTGGTCTTGCCACAGGATCGAGCGCCAGCCATGTTCTGGCCCTTGTCGCCACGCCCGCAGTCCAAGACCCCTATCAAGTCTGGGTGGCCACGCATTTTACCGATCCAGACGACCAATCCAATGCCACCGTGAGTGGCCCATCCGCAACACCGGCCAACGATGGCACTCCGAACCTGCTCAAATACGCGGCGGGCGTCCCACCGAAAGGGAGCGGCAGCATTGCCATTGCATATGGCGGAAGGGTATCCGATGGCCCCGCTGCCTACCTCACTCTCACTTTCCGCAAGAGCAAGTTGGCTACCGATGTCACCTATCAGGCCGAAGCCGGGGACTCGCTTGGTCCGGAAACATGGGAACCGGCGTCGGTCGTCGTGTCCCAAGTGGATCAGGGGGATCACTGGTTGGTCACCGTTCGCGACAGCGTGCCGATTGGAACTGGCAGCAGCCGTTTCATGCGCCTGCGTGTGACGCGCTGACGGTCCGCAGAACCTCACGCCCTGAACCGTGGAGTTTCGCCGCGCCCCTTCCCCGTGGGTGGCCGGAGTCCGCGCCGTGGGTGGCGGATCCAGCAATAGTATTCCCGGAGCCGGTTGGCGGCCTCGTAGGCGTTGTCCACCTCGCGGGCGAACTCCTTATCGCGCTGCCGCCAGCGGTGCAGGGTCATTCTTGAGATTCCCGCATCGCCGGCCGCCATGCGCAAGGTGGCACCTTGGCGGAGGCGTTGCAGAACTCTTTGGCGACGAAGATCCATGCGGAGAAGATAGCGACTCCCCGCAGCCGTGGCAAGGTTGCCCCGACTCGCGCACACCGTTTCGAGTTCTCGCTGGGTTTGCCAGGGGCGGAAATCCCCCCTTCCGGAGGGGTGTGGGGATCGCGCGCTCGCAGCCGCGCGTGGGGCGTGTAACATCGGGCATGCGTGGAAAAATTCCGCCGTGAGTGCCCCCGGTCCAGATGCCAGCGCAAAGTCTTTCGCAAAAGTGAACGATCCCAGGCACCATCACCTCAAAAAAATACCGTGCAACGAACCGTGCAATAGGACTGGCAAAAACCCGCATTTCGGTGCATTTCGAAGGTTTCCAAGGCACTCCGACTAACCAAAGGAAAAGCCCCGAATCCTTTCGGAATCAGGGCTTTATGGGAGTTGCGGGAGTAGGATTTGAACCTACGACCTTCAGGTTATGAGCCTGACGAGCTACCTGGCTGCTCCATCCCGCGGTTGGAACCATGCGCCTTGCGGCGCGGGGCGGGGATTCGAGCAGGCGGAGGGGCGTCGCGCAAGGAAAATCGGCGGAAATTTTCGAAATCCGTGGATTTTCCCGGTTTCAGCGGTTCATGAACCAGAGGGTCAGGTTGAGCACGGTGGCGAAATTCACCCAGAGCAGGTAGGGAACGAGTAGTCCGGCGGCGGTGCGGTGGACGGCCGAAAACGTCTTGAGGGTGGCCACGATGGCGGCCAGCAGGAGGACGATCACCGCCAGCGCGAGGCCGGGGTTTTGGAGGCCGAAAAATGCCGGCGTCCATGCGGCGTTGAGGGTGAGTTGGGTCAGATAGAAGCCGAGCGGTCTGCGGTTCGCGCTCCAGCCGCCGTGTTTCCAGACCAGCCATGCGGCCACCGCCATCAGCAGATAGAGAACGGTCCACACCGGACCGAATACCCATGCCGGCGGGTTCCATGCGGGCTTTTCCAACATTTCATACCCTTCGCCGGGTGGCGTGAAGAACCCCAGGGCGGGTGCGCAGAAGGTCAGCGCGATCCACCCTAACAATCCAACCGCCGCGACCGGAGCGGAAGGCGACCACACGGGATCCGGCGGACCTTCTTCCGGCGGATCATCCCGAATTGTCGCCTTCCATGCCATGCGGGTCGATGTGTCGGACCGCAAATACTGTTAGGGTTTGGCCGCGGGCACCTTGATCTTGAGGTTGCGGAAATGGACCTGGTTGCCGTGGTCCTGGAGCAGGATGTGGCCTTCCTTCGCTTCGCCGAAGCCGGCGATCGGCTTGAACTTGCTGGTGGCGACCACATCGCGCCAGGCCTTGGAGCCGCGCTCGAATTCCACGGTTTTCACGCCGTTGAGCCAATAGGTCACATGGTTTCCGACGGAGCGGATCCGCGCGCGGTTCCACTCGCCGACGGGCGACACCTTTTTGTCGGCTGGCGCGGGGATGAGGTCGTAGAGCGAGCCGATGGTGCGGTTGCCGTCGCGGCCGAGTTTGGCGTCCGGGTGCTTTGCGTCGTCGAGAATCTGGAATTCCGGCCCGATGGACGAACCCGCGGCCTTGTTGAGTGTGGGATCCACGAAAATCTTGATGCCGCTGTTGGCGCCCGGTGTGATCTTGAAGTCCACGACCAATTCGAAGTCGGCGTATTTCCCGTGGGTGATGATGTCGCCACCGGCCGCCGCTTCGCCGCCACCGGTTTCGTTGACGATCAGTTCGCCGTTTTTCATCGACCAACCTGACTTGGGAAAATCATTGCCGCGCGCGCTGCGCCAGCCGGTGTTGGTTTTGCCGTCCCACAGCAGCTTCCATCCGTCGGCCTGCTCGGCGGCGCTCAGGGTGTTAGGCGCGGGAGCCGCGATCTCGGCGATGCGCAGGTTGCGCCAACGGACCTGGGTGCCGTCTTTCGATTTGTCATTGCCGATGCCGTGGACCTGCAAGCCGATGAATCCGGCGGGCACGCGCGAGTCGATGACCGCCGCACACGGCGTGCCGTTGAAAATGGTCCGGATGGAATCGCCGATGGCTTCGACGCGCACCCTGTTCCAATCGTTTTGTTTGAACAGCTTTCGGCCCTGTTCGGTGAACGCTTTCCCTTCGCCACCCAGAATTCCCGGATAGAGCCAGGCGCGGCCGGCTTCCTCGTAGATGCCCGCGCTCCACCAACGGTTCTGGGTCGGGTTGGGGTCGATCTCGATCTGATAGCCATGCACCCTGCCGGCGGGCACCTTGACGGTTTTTCCGGCCCAGACGAACTCGGTGGCCTTGTCGAATGCCTGGCTGCGGATCTGCACGCCGGAGTTCAGCTTGGGGTCCACCTTGAACTCGTATTCGAGGATGAAATCGGCGTAGTCGCGCGGCGTGCAGAGAAACGTGTTGGCCGTGTTGAGGGTGGAGGTGCCTACGATGCAGCCGTCTTCAACCGAATAGGCGGCGTTGCCGCCCCGTTTGACCCAACCGTCGAGATTGGTGCCGTTGAACAGCGGGGTCCAGGATTCGGCGGCGAACGAAGCGCCGCAGAGGGCGAACGAAATCAAGGTGGAACGGATCGGGATCATGGTATTCACGGTGGGCGGCTTTACGAACCGCTCGGGCCGCGCCTTTCACCGGCCTGCGCCCGGAATGTCCCGTGTTTGCGGGGTCAGCTTTGCAGGAGGCGGGAAATCGACCGCAGCACATCGACGCGGCCGTTTCCGGACTTGCTGGAGGTGACAATCACCTCCGGCGGTTCGGGCCGCCATTTGGCGATCTCCGCCAGCATCAGGTCCACCGTCGCCCGGACCTTCGCGGGCGTGACCTTGTCCGCCTTGGTGTAAACCAGCACATGGCGCACGCCGCAACCGTCCAGCCATTCGAGGAATTCCAGGTCGATCCGTTGCGGCGGGAGACGCGAGTCGACTAATACAAACACCCCCGCCAGGTTCTCCCGGCGTTCGATGTAGTCGCGGATCAGCTCGCTGAAGCCGAATTTCCGGTCCTTGGTCACTTTCGCGAATCCGTAGCCCGGCAAGTCCACCAGGCTCCAATCGTCGTTGATCACGAAGAAATTGATCATCTGGGTTTTTCCCGGCAGCGCGGAAACCTTGGCCAGCCCGTTGCGGTTGGTTAGAAGGTTGATCATCGACGACTTTCCCACGTTGGAGCGTCCGACAAACGCGAACTCGCGGCGCATCCAGCCCGGGCAATGGTCGAGCGAGGGCGCGCTGGTCTGGAATTTGGCGGATTGGATCTTCATGGCCCGGCCACAATGGACATTCCGCCACCACTTTGCCATCCGAAAATTCCGTGCCGGAAGGAAACCGGGATCAGACGTCGGCACGCGGGGCGCGCCACGATTTCTATGGCAATTCCATCCGGAATCGGTAAAATGCGGGCCATGCGCAACGAGGCGATCCGCGACTTTGTGAAAGTGTGGCTGTATTTGGCGGCCACGCTGGCGCTGGGCGCGGTGGTGACACCGTGGGTGTACAACATCGGCAAGGCGCTGGCGGAGGTCACGGCGGGAAAGCAAACGAACGGCGTGGTTGAGTGGCTGGCCGTGTGGTGCCGGAAAGAGGGTGTCGAGTGGTTTTTCAAATGGTCGTGGATTGGTTCGGCGGTGGTGCTTTTTCCGGTGTGGGTGATGTGGCTGAAGGTGGGACCGGGCGGCGGTGGGAGACGCGCGCCATGGTCGGTGCGGTTGCCCGGCGGCGGCGCGCGGGGCGATGGCGGCCAGGAACTGGTGCTGCGGCGCGGCGATTTCCGCGACGGGCTGAAAGGCGCCGCGGTGACGATGGCGCTGGTGGTTTTGCTAGGGATCGCGCTGATCCAGGCGGGAGCGTTCGGTTGGCGTGGGGTTGGGGCTTCGGCGTTTTCGTCGTTGTGGAAGCTGCTGCCGGTTTCGCTGGCGATGGCCGTGCTGCAGGAGGTGCTGTTCCGCGGGTTCGCGCTTGGGGTGTTTCTGCGGACCATGCGGCCGGGAGCGGCGATTCTGGCGGCGGCATTGCTGTATGCGGTTGTCGGCTGTCTGGTGCCGTCACCGGGGTTGCTGGTGGGAAATCCCGAGGGGTCACAGGTTGGTTTTGAGGTGCTGGCCGGGCAGATCGTGCGTCTGTCGGATCCGTGGATCATCGTGGGAGTGCTGCTGCCGTGGCTCGCGTTTGGCGGGGTGCTCGGATTCGCCCGCTGGCGGACCCGCTCGCTGTGGCTGCCGGTGGGATTGCACGCGGGATGGCTATTCGCCAACGGGATGTTTCTTGCGGTGGCGCTGCCGCTCAACCAGCCGGATCCGATCGCCCGGGTGCTCGTGGGCGCCACGCTGCGCGACGGGTTGATTCCGCTGCTGGCGGTGGCCTTGGCGGGAATCGTCCTTCATTTCATGACTCCCGCGGCGGAGCCCGATCATGGCGAAGGGTGATCCATCGCGGGTGGGTTTTCTGTTCGGCCGGTTGCTGGATCTGGTCTATCCGCCGAGTTGCGGCTGCTGTGGGGTGCGGCTCCGGGACGGGCGTGGCCTGTGCGACGAATGCGGGGCGGGCCTGCCGAGATTGGCCGCGCCGTTCTGTCAGCGCTGCGGGGAGCCGTTCGAGGGAGAAATCGGCGGGGTTTTCGACTGCCCGAACTGCGGAAAACTGCGGTTCGCATTCGAATTCGCCCGCCCGGCGCTCAAGTGGGACGAGGAGACCCGCCAACTGATCCATCGGCTGAAATACGACCGCGAAATCCATCTGGCGGAGGAACTCGGGCGGCTTGCCGCGGAAGCCCTGCGGGACCCGCGGTTTGCCGATGCTCTAACCGGCGCATGGCCGCTGGTTCCGGTGCCGCTCCACCGCTCCCGCCTGTTGCACCGCCATTTCAACCAATCGGCCGAGATCGCCCGCGTCGTCGGCCGGGTGAGCGGTCTACCGGTGGTGTCCGCGCTGCGCCGGATCCGGCGGACCGACACCCAAACGCGGCTTTCCCGCGGCGAACGGTTGCGCAATCTGGCCGGTGCGTTTGCCGTTTCCCGGACGGGAAAAACGTGGATGACGCGGGTCGGCGGGGTGATTCTGGTGGATGATGTTCTAACCACGGGATCCACCGTCGAGTCGTGCGCGGCCGCGCTCAAGGCCGCCGGATTCAAAAGGATCCAGGTTCTAACCGTGATGAGGGGGTGAGCGATTGGATGGTTCCGTTGGGTGCGGGAAAACACGAGAATTCGAATCGTCCCGGATCGAGGCCGCCCATCGGGATCCAACTCTGCCCGCTTGGGAGCCACCTGTGGTGCGCTCCCGCCGGGAGCGCGGGAGAATGGAAAGAAGGAACCATGGGATGAATCTCCGTTCCTCTCAGTGCGGTTTCTCTCCGGTTTCGTCCGGATCGGGAAGACTCGTTGCGACCCGGATGCGCCAGCCATCCCATTCCATATGGTATCCGGGAACGCTTCCCCCAAGGAGTTTCATTGATTTGGGATCCAGCGCGAACCTGCAGCTTATGCCATCCTTCCACTCCGGATTTTTACTGAGGCGCTTGAGATATTCGTCTCCAAGCGCGACATTGGAAACGGTCAGTTCCAGCGGACGCGCCACCGTGGGACGCACGGTGGCGAGACAGCAGAAAACGAATGTGGCAAATTGCTCGGGAGTCGCTTCGCCATTCGCAATCCGGACGATACTCGAGGATTCCTTCTCAATCACCGTCAGCGAGCCAGAATCAAACATAGGATTCGAAGCGGATTGGTTGGGTTTGGCATCGTGTTCCCCGAAAGTGCCATCCCCCGAACCCCATTTTTCGTAATAGGGAAGATCAGGGCGCGTCAGCACCCCGAGTGGCTCACTCCAACTGTTTCCCGGCCACATGGGAACAAGATATATCATGCCCGAATCTCCCTCTCCCTCCGGCATGAACGGGACAAACACCGGATTTGCCACGGTGATTTTGGGATCGGACTTTTCGCCTTCAAACACCAGATAGATCGCGCCGGGAGTGCTGGTATCGTCAATCCGTATGCCAGGGACGGGCAGTGGCTTCAGTAGGATTTCACCCTTACGGTCACTTGCGAGTTCATCATCCGTATAGAAATACCGCTTCGCATACTTGGCCGCCCACTTTGGTTGCGGGATTCCGTCACCTTTGATTTCCACGGTGAGCGGCCGGGCCTTGCTCATGTGGTGCGAATGCATGAGAAGGGTTTGCAGCGAGGCGGCGAGGACCTGCTCTTGGGTGTAGGGAGCGTTCTTTGGCGGCAGCGCCTTGCGGACGGAAAATGTGGCCACGCAACCGACCATCTGGGTTTCATCGCTCAGTTTGCACGAGATGCCAAAGAGCACCGCGAGGTTCTGTTCGTATTCCGGCCGGGTGTCCGTGATGAAGTGTCCGTGGAAGCACGGACGGGATTCAAAAATGACGGAGTGGGATCCGTAGCCATGGTTCGCATTGTAGATGACCGGTGACAGGGGGATGCGGTCAGGCCGGGACGCACTCCCGAGATAGGTCGGCTGGCAGATCAGCTCCGTGCCCACGCTGGTGGCCGAGACCGGAAGCCACCCGCAATACGCGGTGCCGACGGCTGCAAGAAGTCCCCGTGTGATCATGGCAACCATACGCAAGTCCGGCAAAGTTCTGTCAGACCGGGCGGCTCCGGAACGAGCCCGCCGGTGGCGCGCTCTCGCCGAGAGCGCAGGAGAGCGGGGTGGAGAACAGCCGAATCCGGATGCTCCATTCATTCCCACTTCGTTCGCTTGCGGCCACCCCATGCGGAGAAAGCGCTCTCGAGGATCACTGCAGGGGTATGGATGAAGGGTAAGACGTGACCGTCCCTGTTATGATATGTCAGGGTCCGAGAATCCATCGGCTCCGCCCGTGCGGATCTCGACCGATTGCCGCAACTCGGCAGGCACATGCATGGCAATAGCTTCGTTCAGACAACGTAGGATGGAATCCCATTGGGCAAAGCTTCCCTCGAACTGGAGTTCGCCGGAGAACGGCTTCGAACCGCCCTTGGGATCCCGGATGTAGCCCGTGTTGAGAAACCGACACTCAATGCCGCGATTTTCGCACTGTTCCAGAATCCAACCCTCCATCACATCAAGCACATCAGGCGGAAGATTCGTCACCTCGAATGCGACATGCGCGTCGGAATCGTCCTGTCCGGACTCCTCTTGCCTTGCATTCACCCTCAACTCTTCCAGCCATTGGTGGCGGTATGATGGAGGCCAGCAGCCCGGTGGCACCAAGGTGGCTGCCTGATCTTCCCGCCGGTAGAGCACTGGGATGGTCGTTATGGCCATGGCTCCCCCCGGCATGTCCTTTTTGAAGAATACCGTCGTGGTCACGACGCAGCGCAATCCTCTGGAAATCTCAGATGGTATGGTCCTTTCCTCGAATCCGCTCATGAGATCGTTATCCACCCAGCGCATGAAATCCCGAACTTCCCTGCTCCAAGTCTCGGAAAATCCCCCCCGGTGTTGCCAGATCCATTCCGCGATTGGGATAAGGAGCGGGAGTGTGGTGGTGGAAGCGGGTAGGTCCGGCGCAAGCAGGACCATCCCGAAAAAGTGGGATTCATGAGCGGCAGGGTCATACACCCTCCGGTTTGCCTTGATTCTAACCGCCCAGGCGGTGGTTCCATGGCGGTGCATCACGGCCCGCCACAGCGTCAGCTCGTCGCGGAACATGAATGGCAGCTTGACTCTCAGCCACAACCCGAGGGTTTCCGATAACGTGCAATCCCGCGGCGTTGGCCCCATGGCATTGTGCAACCAGTCGGGAGCATCAGGCACCGGGACATGCGAAGGCCTTCCCTGGCCGGGCAGGGGCGGCGGGCCAGTGGTGGACGCCTTTTGGCGTTGCCTGCCGCCATCTCCACCGCCCAAACTGGACACGGTCAATCCGAGCAACCCGGCTCCGGCGATGCCGAGCATCAGTCCCACCACGATGGTGCCTCCCTCCTTTCCGCTATCCTTGGCGCGTCCATGTGCCACCCAAGCAAGGAGGAGTCCCGCGACGATCGCGGCAATCGAACCAATGCGAAGGATGTCTCTCATGCTGCGGCCGGATGTTGGCAAATCATCGGGTGCCCGTTTCTGTGCAGGCTCTCCGTGATCGGCGGGCCTATCAGAGTTTCACCGGCCGGCCGGTTTTGATGGATTTCTCCTCGGCCTCGCAGATGCGGACGGCGTTGAGGGCGTCTTCGGGGGTGACGAGGGTGGGTGCCTTGCCGGTTTGGATGGATTCGATCATGTGGCGGAGTTCGCCGGTGTAGCCGTCGGGTCCCTTGCAGCGGATCACCCGCGGTTTGCGGCCGTCCTCGAACAGTTTGAGGGCGTCGGCACCGCGGCTCAGATCGTAGTCCACCGTGGCTTTTTCGAAGTTTGCGGTGTAGCACATGTTGAATCCGTGACCACCGGTCATCAGCCAGGTGCCTTCGGCGGAGACCACCGCGCCGCCGGGCACTTGATATTGCGTCACCACGTGGTCGATGGCCCCGCTGAACCGCGAGATGCCGCTGGAAAACACGCTGACCGGCAGGCCGCAGAGGAACTGGACGAAGTCGGTGTCGTGGATGTGAAGGTCCAACAATGCGCCGCCGGATTGCGCGCCGTTGAAATAACTGTCGCGGCTCCAACCGGGGGTTTCGGAAACCCGGCGGAACCTGGCGGCCAGCAGTTTCCCGTAGCGGCCTTCGTCGGCGGCGGCCTTGAGCCAGGCCCATTCCGGCCAGAAGCGGATGCACATGGCGGGCAGCAGGAAACCTTTCGCGGCGCGGGCGGTGTTGACCAGTTTGCGGGCCTCGGCCGCGGTGCGGGCCAGCGGTTTCTCGCAGACCACGTGCTTGCCCGCCTTGAGCGCGGCCACGGCCAGCGGCACGTGCAGCGGCGTGGGCACGCACAAGTCCACCAGATCGACTTCCGGATCGGCGAGCAAGGCGTCGAGTTGTTGATAGACGCGGAGCTTGCGGCCCAGGTCGAGCGCGCCGGAGCCGCTGATGTTGCCATCCACGCCGGGAAGGATGCCGTTCACCGGCGCGCGCACGGCATCGCACACGGCGACAATCCGCGCGCCCTTGATCTGTTGATAGGCCTTGAGATGGGTGACACCCATGAACCCGAGGCCGACGACGGCGACGTTCACCTTGGAGGTGGGGGAGGAGGATTTCATATCAAATTGGAGTGTGAAATATTTCAGATAGAAAGCGATCCGACCATGCGTTTCGCGGTCAGGATGTCGGCGGTCCGCTGGTTGCCGGCTTCGCGTTCGATGCAGATATCACCGGCGAAGCCGAGTTCATCGAGCGTGGCGAAGAATGCCGGCCAATCGACCTCGCCGCTGCCCGCGGGGACTTCCTCGCCCCAGGTTCCGGGAACGTTGGCGGCTTTGGCGTCTTTCAGATGGACCTGGCGGATCCACGGGCCGAGGGTGCGCATCGCCTCGATCGGATCGCCTTTTCCGTAAAGAACCATGTTGGCGGGATCGAAGTTCACGCCCACGTTCGCGCAGCCGAGTCCGTCCAGAAACTCCCGCAGGGTGGCGGCGGTTTCCTGGCCGGTTTCCAGCACCAGATGGATGCCCAACCGGTCGAAAATCCCGGCGAGTTTCACCAGGCGGTCGCGCAGCTTGTGATAGTCCGGATCGCTCTCCTCGTGGGGCAGGAAGCCGGCGTGGAAACTCACCAGCCGGAGCCCCAGCGAGCCGGCGATCCCGGCGGCGGCGGTGATTTTGGTTAGATTGGTCTCCCAGGTGGCGTCCGGCACCACGCCGCCGGTCAGGCGGATGGTTTCGAGGGTCGTGTAATCCTCACCGAGGGTGCCGAACATGCCGGAAACGATGGTGATTCCCCGTTCGCGGCAGAGATCGCCGATGCCGCCCCATACTTCGGGCGACTCACGCAGCGGATCGAGCGCGAGTTGGACGCGGCGGATGCCGATCTCCGCGAGGCGGTCCAACAATTCGGCGGGGGTGGCGGGTTGCAGCGACCAACTGCAGACGGCGAGACGGTCAGTTAGGGGTGCGGACATGCCTGATGTGTGTTAGATCTCGATTTTCCAAGGCGCGCGCATCGGCTGGTCGATCAGCGCGTTGGCGGCGGGGTCGTCGAAGCGCAGGGTCTTCGAGTCGAACTTGAGGCTCTTGTTGAGCCGGTGGGCGCAGATGCCCATGTTGACGAGGGTGCAGGACCAGAAGCCGTTGCGTTCGTTGAGCGCGAATTTCTTCCGGGTGCGGACGCTTTCGTGGAAGTCGGTGATCATCGGCGGCGGGTCCGGCAGCGCGTCGATTTTCTTGCGCAGGTCCGGGATGTCGGATTTGAACCCGATGTCGATGCGGCCTTTGGGACCCTGCATGAAGGCGGCGTCCTTGTCTTTGTTCTCGCCGTCGAGGATGATCTTGCAGCCGTCGGCGTAGGTGAACTCGATGCGGCGGAAGCTGCCGATGGCGTCCGCGTCCTGCGGGTCGGCGTCGATTTCCACCGAGATCGGGGCCTGGTCGTCCTTATTGAGGATATATTGGACCGGATCGAGGTAATGCTGGCCCATATCGCCGAGACCGCCGCCATCGTAGTCCCAGTAGCCACGGAAGGTGCCGTGGGTGCGGTGCGGGTGATAGGGTTTCTTGGGCGCGGGGCCAAGCCAGAAATCGTAGTCGAAGCCCTCCGGCACCGGTTGGGGTGTTAGGTTCTTGCGGCCCGACCAGCCGAATTTCCAGTCGAAGCCGGTGCTGGCGGAAACCGTGCATTTGATCGGCCAGCCGAGCAGGTCGTTCATCACCGCCTTTTTGATCATGATGGCGGGCGCGCGCATGCCATAGAGTCCGCTCTGGAAGCGGAACCAGGTGTTGAGGCGGAAGATCCGGTTGTGTTTTTCCACGGCCTTCACCATGGCGATGCCCTCGCCGATCGTGCGGCTCATCGGTTTCTCGCACCAGATGTCCTTGCCCGCCTTGGCGGCGGCGATGGAAATGAGCGCGTGCCAGTGCGGCGGGGTGGCCACGTGGACGATGTCGATGTCGGGGCGGGCGATGAGTTCGCGGAAATCGTGGTAGCCCTTGATGCCGTTGGCTTCGGCGTTGGCGTCTTTCATCCGGTTGGCCAGGTGGCCGGCATCCACGTCGCACAGGGCGAGCAGTTTGCCGGGCATGGTCAGGTGGGAGGCGGAAATGCCGCCGCAGCCGACGATCCCGCGGGTGATGATATCGGATGGCGGCGTTTGCCCGGCGAGTCCCAGCACGCGGCTGGGGACGATCTGCACGGTGGCGAGTGCGGCGATGGACTTGATGGCTTGGCGACGGGAAAACATGGGATCAAAAGGAAGGTGCCGCGATGATACTCCGATTCCGGCCCGGAGCTATCAGCAAATGTTCTGGAGCGCGGATTTTGCGGGTCGTGCCGCATGGGTCATTGGGCGTTCCTTGACTCTCGCCTCGACAGCGGTGGATTGGCCGGTTACGCTTCGTTTCCGCTCATGGATTTGGTTTCGCTCGGATGGAACACGGATTTTGAAAAGGCCTTCGCCCCCTATCAGGCGAAAGGCTGGGTTCCGGCGCGTTTGATCCGCGAGACGCCGATCAATTACTCCGCGTTTCTCGGGGACGGCGAGGAGGTCGATGTCATTCTGAGCGGCCGATTGTGGCACACGGCATCGTGTGACGCCGATCTCCCGGCCGTGGGCGATTGGGTGGCGGTGGAGCTTGGAAACGAAAACCACGACCACGTGATCCGCGAACTCCTGCCGCGGCGCACTTGTTTTTGTCGGAAAATGCCCGGCAACAGCAGCCAGGCCCAGGTGATAGGCGCCAATGTGGACGTCGTCACCGTGGTCACCGACGCCGGACCGGATTTCAACCTCAGGCGGATGGAACGCTATTTCACCCTCATCGGGCGCAGCGGAGCCAAAGCGGTCGTACTGGTCAACAAATCCGATCTGTTTTCCCCCGCCGAGTGCCGCGAGGCTGCCGCCGAAATCGGCGCGCTTTGGAGCGAGGCGGCGGTCCACGTCACCAGCGCCATCAACAACCGCGGGCTGAAGGTGCTCAAATCCTACCTAACCAAAGGAACCACCATGTGCATCGTCGGTTCCAGCGGCACCGGCAAGTCCACCCTCGTCAACCAGCTCTACGGCGAGGAATGGCAGTGGACCGGCGAGGTCAACGAGACCACCGGCAAAGGCCGCCACACCACCACTTCGCGCGAACTCGTGCCGCTGCCCGGCGGCGCCATGCTCATCGACAATCCCGGCATGCGGGAGATCCAAATGTGGACCGACGAAACCACGCTGCGCGAGAGTTTCGCTGACATCGAGGTTCTAACCGCCGGTTGCCGGTTCGCCGATTGCCGGCACCGCAAGGACGCCGGTTGCGCGGTCCGCGGCGCGATGGAGCGGGGTGGGATCGACCCCGCGCGCTACGAGAGTTTCCTGAACCTCGAGAGCGAGATCGCCCGGCTGCGGAAACGGATGGAGAAGCGCCAGATGGCGGTGGAGCGCTGGGCCAAACGCAACAACCGGGTCAAGGCCCGCAATTTGGCCGACCGGATCCAGTTGGAGAAAGACGACCGCGGCGAGATCTGACGCTAGGGTCAGAGACCGGGATGATGTCCCGGCGCGTTTGCGGTGCGGTGATTTGCAATTAGTATGAACCCGAAATCCGAAGTTCAGGGTAGTTTGGACGCTCGATTTACCACTGAGAGACTGGGAACCACTGAGGAAACTGATTTTTGGTGAAACATGGGAAAGCACCGATTGATGAATGGGAAGGATTTCCCCCAAATCACTCAGTGGAAAAAATGGATGCACGGGTTATGCCCTTATTTGCGACCGGGACAAAAAGGAGCCGCCGGGGGCACCCACCCCCGGCGGCCAAGGTTATCAACATCAATGAACCGGAGTTTATTGAGGCTGACATTGCTGTTCACCCTTACATGAAAACACGAACTTGCGTGCGGTCTTCAATGGCTTGGACAGCGGTGTCATGGAATCGTTCAAAGAAATTGAAGATTTTTTTCGCCTCCTACCGGACCTGGCTGGGGCGGATGGATTTCTTCATGGGACCGGCCGGGGTTGCGCTGGGTTGGGCGGGTATGACCGGGGCGGGCTTGGAGGCCGCCTTGTCGTTCACCGGAGCGGGATCGATCGGCGGGAGAACGTCCCGGCCGTCGGCGAAGCGGCGGGTGTCGGAAGACAGCTTGTAGCGGTCGTCGGCGTCGCGTTGGACGTAGTCGAGCGAGTTGCGGCTGTTGACGATGCTCGGTTGGAGGAAGACGAGCAACTCGGCTCGGGTGTCTTCTTTGGTGGTGGTGGAGAATAGTTTGCCGAGGACCGGGATGGAGCTGAGCAGTGGGATGCCGGATTCCCCTTCGCCGTTGCGGGCGGTGATGAGGCCGCCGAGGACGATGGTCTCGTTGTTGGGGATGGTGACGGTGGTTAGGACCTCGCGGGTGGTGATGCGGGGCACCACGAGGTCGGTTCCGTTGGCACCGGCGCCGGCAACGGTTTGGTCGCCGTTGACTTCGTCGCTGAGCAGCGAGATTTGCAGGGTGATTTCGTGCTCCGAATTGATCAGCGGGATCACCTCCAGGCGCAGGACGACGTCCTGGTATTGGATCTGGGTGCTTCCGCCGCCTTGGTAGTAGCTGTTCGAGTTGGTGGGAATGGCGATGCGCTCGCCCGAGGAAATGATGCCCTTCTGGTTGTTGGCGGTGAAAATGCTGGGGCGGGCGAGGACGGTGAAGTCTCCCTTGTCCTGGAGGGCCTTCATGTAAACGTGGAGGTCTTCGCCGATCTTGCCGTAGAGGCGCAGACCGCCGCCGCCTCCGAGGGTGCCGCGGTTGAAGGTGGTGGTCGTGGTGGTGGTGCCGGTCGTGGTGTTCTGCGGGTCGATCGGGATGATCGGGCCGAAGCCGCCGCCGCCGCGGGTGAGCAGGTCGCCACCGAGGAAGAGGTAGTCCATGCCATACTCCATGTTGTCGGTCAGATTGAGCTGGCCGATGACGGTGGAAATCATCACTTGGTCGGCTTTCACGTCGATTTGGTCGAGCAGGCGTTCGACGATTTCGAGGCCGGAGGGCGGTCCTTGGACGACGATCGAGTTGGTGATGTTGTCGGCGACGAGGAGGGTGCGGCCGACGAGGCGGGATTCGGGTGCGGTGGAAACATTCGGGTCGCCTAGGGAGGTGCCGCCAGCCATGCCGCCGCCGCCGCCGAAGGACGATTGGCCGCCGCCGCCGAAGGAATTGTTGCCCATGGAGGTGTTGCCGAAGCTCGAGTTGCGGCTGGACGAGCCGGATGTGCGGGAGCCGGAGGTTCGGCTGCTGGTCGAGGAGTTGCGGCTGGATTGGGACTGCCCGGGTTGGCCGGTGGCGCCGCCACCTGTGGCACCTTCGCCGGTGCCGGTGAAGGCGCGGGTGAGGGCGTTTTCGGCGACGGGTAGGAAGTCCGCTACAGCGAGGAAGCGGAGTTTCCGGCGGAGGAAGGTTTTCTCGGAGGTTTCGATGTCGAACTCACGGACGAGGCCTTCGACGAAGAGGATATCGACCGGCCGCCCCATGGCGAAAACCCGGTTGGTCCGGGGTTCCGGGACGATCTGGACGGGGGTGTCCACAGTGGTGGCGGCACCGCCGGCGATGGCGACGTTGGTTGCGGGTTGGGGAGCGCCTGGCACCGGGGTTGGGGTGGGGGACCCCGCGCGCTGGACGGATGTGGACCGCTGGGCCTGCTGCTGGCTGTTGAGCAGCTCGTTGAGGGTGGTGGAAAGCTCGGTGACGTCGGCGTATTTCACCGAGATGAAGCGCGTGGCGATCTGGTCGTCCGGCTTGTCGATTTCCGCTTTCAGTTTGATGAGACGGCGGATGAGGGAGGTGTTTTCGGTGATGATGACCGATCCGTTCATTGGGGCGATGGAACCGTAGGTGCCGAACTGCCCGATGATCTGGGTGAACGCCTGGGCGGCGGTCTCCGGCTTGATGTGCTTGAAGGTCATCACGTAGGAAATGACCTTGTCGCCTTCCGGGAGTTCGCTGGCCTCGTTGTACACGTCATAGCCGTCGCCTTGGGGGCGTTTCACGTCGAGGATTTCCAGTTTGGGATCTTCGGCGTCCTGCACGAAGACAAAGCCTTCGAGGTTGGCGGCTTTGCGGAGCAGCTTGGCGGCTTGCGAGTAGGTGAGGGGATCTTCCTTGCTGGCATCCTGCACGAACGAGAACTCGGCGGCGGATGCGGCGGCGACGACGATGATCCGCTTCCCGGTGAAACTGCGGTAAAGGGCGGCGAGTTCGGTGCCGTTGAGGGTGGGGTACTCGATGGGTTCCGTGATGACGTTTTCACCGATGGGGATGCCGGGTTTTGCGGCGGGAACAACGACCGGGTTCACGGGTGGGCGGTTGGCGCCGCCTGGGAGCGTTCCGGGAGGCACAGCCCCGGGCGTCGTTGGGCGTCCGGGGATGCCGCCGGGCACGGTTGGTGTGGGAACCGGCGGATTCGGCACTGTGGGTGTAGGAGTGGGGGCCGCTGGAGCGGGGGGTGGAGTCGGTGTTGGCGTGGGTGTCGGAGCGGGGACCGGCGCTTGGGCGGCGGCGAGCGATAGAACCACGGGGAGCGGGAGCAGGCGGCTGAATAGGGACATGGAGGCGGTTGGATGGAGACTGGAAGAAAGGAGGGGAACCGGGAGTGTTTATATTAGATCGGATTACCGGCCGGGCGGGCGGCCCCGGTTGCTGGAGCCCCGGCTGTCGGGGCGGGAGGAGGAACTTCCCGGTCGGCTGCCGGGGAACCCGCGGTTGCCGCCAGTGGAGGAGGAGGGGAGGGGAATCGCGCCGGGGGTGGCTCCGGGAACACCGGGAGTCACAACCCGCTGGCGGGGTTGGCGGATGCCGTCCGGGGTGCCGGGTTGGCCGGGAATCGTCGGCTGGCCGGGGATTTGCTGCGGCTGGGCACCGGGTTGCTGCTGCTTCTGCGGCTGGGGAGTTTTCGGAGCCGAGGAGATTTTCTCGTCGTAGGTGATGGTGCCGGCCACGCTGCCTTTTTTGATGTGGACCACGGTGCCGAGCCGGTTGATGGGGTCGCGCTCGACTTTTTCCACCTTGTATTCGGTGGAGCGGGCGGTGTTGATGATTTCGGTCTCCTCGGGGTGCTTTTTATCGGTGACGACCGTGATGAGGTAGCCGCCCCCGGCGAGCGGTGAGATGCCGCGCAGGGCCATGTCCTCGAAGGGGTTCTTTTCCGGGATGGGAACTTCAGTGATAGGTTTGGTGGTGAACGGCGACTCGTTCCAGAGCGGAGAGTAACGCGTTTGCGGGACCTTTTTCGGCACCTCGATGGCGGAGGCGAGGGTGGTGAGGGCGGCGAGGAAAGCGGCCGCGAGCGTGAGGCTGGCATTCATGGCGGTTAGGATTCGGGGCTGGCGGGGACGAACCACTGTTCGACGATGGCGGTGCAGTCGATCTTGGTGTCGTCTTCCTTGTTCGGTGAAAGGCGGATGAAGGTGACGGCGCGGAATTTTTCGATGTCGTTGAGGCGGTCGAACCAACGGTAGAGTGCCTGCTCGGTACCGGTGATGACGAACTGGTATTTCACCCGGTGGTAGTTGGGTCCGGTGGTATCCGGTTCAAAGCCCTTCTGGCTCTTGACCGTGAGTCCGGCTCCGGTGGCCTCTTTTTCGGCGAATTCCTGCAGCGTGCTCTGGACGATTTGGAAATCGCTGGGGCCGATCTTCCGGGCATTGATCCACTCCATGGCCGGGGCGACTTCCTCGCGGCTGGAGCTGATCATCTCGGCCGCCTTGAGTTTGTTCTTCGCCTGGGCGTTGGCACCTTCGATCGCGGCTTTCTGGCCGGCGTAGTACTTGAAGCCCAGCAGGTTGAGGATGGCGAATCCCCCGAGGGCGAACAGGATCAAGAGATTTTTCTCGCGAGGTGACACGGTGTGAGGAGTGGGAAGGGGATGCGTGTGAGTAAAACCGCCGGAACGGCGATTTGTCGCCGGGTTGGATCAGTTTTTGGGCGGGGCGGCGTTGTAGGTGAATTCCCAGCCGCCTTTGCTCTGGCTGGCGGCGGGAACCTGCCACTTGTAGCGGGAAAGATCCTTGCTGCGGGTGAGGGCCAGGCTGAAATTGCTGACCGCCGACTGTTGTTGGGCCTCGCCGACGAGCGTGACCTCATCGGCAGTGATTTCCGCGGATTTCAGGCGGAGTCCGCCGGCCTTCGGGATGCACTTGTGGATCAGATAGAGCGTTTCGATGGGGGAATACTGGGTTTCCACCGCGTGGGAGAGTTCGTTCCAGCGGCCGAGGAACGTTTGGTATTCCTCGGCGTCCGGCGCGAGTTGCTTGGCGCGCTGGAGGTATTGCTTGGTCTGCTGGCTGGTTTTCCAGAGACCCTGTGCGAAATAGCCGATGACGCCGAGATAGGCCAGGGCGATGGCGGCGGCGGTGGCGATGATGGTGCGGCGCTTCTGGGCGGCGCGGCGGGCGGCGCGGACGTCGGCCGGGAGCAGCTTGCTGCGCGGGGTGGGTAGCACCGGAGCGGGGCGCGGGTCCGCATGGATCCGGCAGCGGAAGGCCGACGAAATCGCGGTGGTGTCAGGTGCCTCCGACGCCCACACATAGATCGTGGTGGGCTCGAGTTCCATGCCCTGAAGAGAAAGCTGGATCTGGGCGAGGCGGATTTCGCGGACCAGTTCGTCACCGGGGTCCGGGGTGGAAACCGAGGTGGCCTGGCAATAGACGGTTTTCCCCTGATGGTGGAAGGCGAAGACCCAGCGACCGAACTCCTGCCAGATGGTGAGGCACTCGCCGGTGGTGGGGAAGGCGCGGGCGGAAACATCGAACTCCTTGGGGCTGCGGGTGGGCAGATCGCCCTCGGCGGGCGGGCGGAGGTGGATGGCGAGCAGCGCGGTGGACTCACCCTCGCGGGCGATCACGAAGGTGTCCGTGAGCTGGCCGGCCATCGGGTCCGGGCGGAGGCCGAGGCGTTCCGCATGCATCGAGGCCAGCTCGGGAAACAGCGATTCGTCCTCGGTGGTCACCTTGAGCGGGACGGCGGTGATGCTTTTCACCGGGAAAAGCAGGCTCACATCGCCGGCGGGCAGGGTGGTTAGGTCGCCGGCGCGGGTGATGTTGGTGGCTTCATGGAGCGCGAAGCCCGAATCGGCCTGGCCGGTCCAGATTTCCCAACCGGCGCTGCCGGGGACGAGGAGGATTTTGTTGGAGGGTTTGCTCACGGGATGATTTCTTCGATGCGTTCGAGAAGGGCGGGGTTGCCGCTGCGGTTGCGGACGATGACGGTGATGCGGCGCTTGGCGCCTTCGGTATAGCCGGTGCTTTCGATGCGGGTGGTGGTGTCGTTGACGGTTAGGCGTCCGGCGAGTTGGGGCGCCATGTTGGTGTTTAATCCGATCAGGTCAAGCGCCGCGTTGACATCGGTGAACGGCGCGTCGTCCTCGGTGTCGCGGACACCGTCCGGGCCGCAGACGGTTTCCGGGATGAGCTGGGCCAACTCGAGTTGGCATCCGGTGGCCGCGGCGATCAGCTCGGCGGGCGCGTCGTTGAGGTCGAGCTTGCCGCCGCTCCAGATGGTGAACCAGTTCCGCCAATCCGGACGGACGGCCTCCACCATTTCCATGCCGCGGACGAGGTTCACTTCGTCGAGATTGTAAAACGGATGGTTGAAAGGCTGGTTGAGGCGGCCGAGGTCTTCATACCAGGATTTTTCGGCGCCGTTGAGGTTGGCCTCGTCATCGGCGTCCACCCAGTCGGCGAGGGCGTCGGTGACCGCTTGGGCGGCGTCGAGTTCGAGGCCCCAACCGATGAAAATGTCGCGGATGAAATCCTTGTCGTTGCCGAGCAGGATGGCGTTGATATTGAAGCGCGACCCTTCCGAAATGATGCGCACGTCGAATCCGCCGCCGGCCGCTTCGTCGAACTGGTGGAGCAGAACCGGTTCGGTGCGTTTCACGACCGGATTGCAGCCCACGGCGATGCCCATTTCCGCGAACTGCCGGGCGCGGGAGCCGTGGACTTTGGAAGATGCGATCTGCATGTCGAACGAGATCACGCGCAGGGCCACCATGGAGGCCATGCCCAGAATCGCGATGAGCCAGAGCACGGCGATCATCGCGATGCCGGGGCGGTGGCTGGCATGTCGGGTCGGGGAATTCATCTGCCGGGTCGTGAGCCGCCGCCACCCGGAGTGACGGGGCCGATTGGAATGTTGATATTGCCGCCGCCGCCGGGACGCCCTCCGCCACCGCCGCCACCTTGACCGCCCCCACCCGTGCCGCCGCCGCCAACGCCGCCGCCCGGGATCGTGGTGGTGCCTTGGTTGGTCTGGTTCTGGAGATTCTGGCGGAGGACGACTTCCGGATTTTGCTTCGGCGAAATCCAGAAAACGTGCCGGATTTCGCCGCCGCGGGCGCCGAAGGCCATGAGCAGTTCGATTTGGAGCGGCATCCGGCCCTGAATGTCCCATTCGTTGAGCCACTCCGAGGGATCGCGACCGTCGAGCACCCGCCATTCGAAGTAGGCCAGATCGCTGAGCAGCTCGATTTCCGCGAAGGGTTCGGTGCTCAGGGTGGTGGTGCCGTTCGTCGGGGCCTCGGAGTCTTCCAGAATCTCGTTTTCGTAATACCGGAGCACGACGGATAGGAAACCCGACCGCCGCCGGACGGTGGAAAGCTGGACCGCTTTGGCGACGCGCGGCTGGCCGCCCCAGGTGAAACTGAGCGGGACTTTCTGGATGGTGAGGTCGGAAATCACCTGGCCGCCGCTTTGTTGGTAGTGGAGATCGAAGCGGGCGTTGCCGGGCAGCGAGGAGAACCGTTTTCCCAACAATTCGAAAAACGCCTGCTGGAGCATCTCCTCGTTCTGGGTATCGACCACCGTCTGGCCCAACGCGAGCGAGGCGCGGGTCAGCGTGAACACCATGCCGATGAGCATGGCGATCAGGCCGACGGCGAGCACCACCTCAAGGAGGGTGAACCCGGAGCGGCGTTGGATCGGGGAAACTCTCATGATGGCTGGTACATGCGGCCGTATCGCCAGGTTTCCACGGCGCGTTCCTTGGCCTCGCCCATTTCAAACCACCGGGCCCTGACGGTGATTTTATACATGTCCTGGAGAATCTGCCCGTCCTCCGCTTCCATTTCGTCCAGAATTTCGACGATGGTGACCAACTCGACGCCGTCGTCCGTGGTGGTGGACCACTCGCCCTCTTCCAGCGTCGGCAGGGAAAGCGTCTCGTCGAGCGCGCTGTCGAGAACGCGGGTCATGCGCAGCTCGGCTTGGGTGAGCGCGGCGGATTTGCCCATCTGACTGAAAATCACCGCGAAGCTCACCCCCGCCGCCGCGAACACGGCCAACGCCAGGATCACCTCCAGCAGGAGGAATCCCCGGAAACGGCGGCGCTGGCGGACGGGAACGTTCATTTGATTTCCATGGAGGTATCGCAAACCGTGGCGGTCAGCGGATGATAGATCGTTTCGATGTAGTTTTGGCCGATATTGAGGCGCACTCCGAGCGGTTCGCACAGGCCATCGGGGTCGAAGCGCCAGACGTGGACGAAGCGGTCGCTCATCGGCAGCCATTCGTCGGTGTTCCAACGGCGGACGAAGGAGGTCATGGATCCGTTCAGATTGATCCGGTCGCGGACCGGGCCGTTTTCGGAATTGGTTTGGACCACCTCGCCGCCGACGGTCTGGCCGAGGGCGGTTTGGGTTTCGTCCTGCCCGGCCTCGGCGAGCGGCAGCAGGCGCACACTGCCGGGGCGGAACTCGATGGCGTAGGGGGTTTGGCGGAGAATCGCGATGGTGCGGGCGCGCTTGGCGAGCAGTTCGACCTCGCCGGACGCGTTGCGCAATTCCCGTTCGTCGGAATTGTAAACCATCATCGTCACCGCGCCGCCGAGCAGCATCGCGGCGATGGCGAGCACCATCACGATTTCAAGCAGGGTGAAACCGGAGGATGGCTTACATGTCCTGGCTGCTGATGTCATCGGCGCTGCCTTCCTGACCGTCTTTGCCCTTGCTGATGATTTCGAATTCCGTGGCGTTCTTCTTGCCGGGGAAGCGATAGAGGTATTCCGATCCCCAGGGGTCAAGGGGGACTTTGTCGGAGATGCGGGTCCACATGCGGGGCACCGGGTTGGAGCTGGGCTTGTCCACCAGGGCGCGGAGGCCCTGCTGGGTGGTGGGATAGGTGCCGGCGTTCAATTTGTACATGCTGAGCGCGTTGGTCAGCGTGGCGCAATCGTTTCTCACCTGTTGGAGTTTGGCGCCATCGCCGATGCCGCGCATGGCGAAGATGGCACCGCCCATGATCATGGCGATGATGCCGAGCACGATGACCATTTCGAGCAGGGTGAAGCCGGCCTGGCGGCGGCGTTTGCGGGGTTGGCGGGATAGTTTCATGGCAATGGTGGTTGGAGTGGGCGGCGTGAGCCTTTCACGGATGGAAACGCCGCGCCACCGAAAAGTTGTCGGCGGAAACTTATCGTAAGGGGGGATTCGTCAAGATCGCAAGAAAATGTGTTCTTGTGAGCATTTTCAATTCTGACAACTGAGCCATCTCCGTGCGGATTTAGTCTGATTTTTTCTTGTCTGGGCGGATCGGTGGACCCAGGGTCGCGCACATGAGTTCGAATGACGACGTTTCGGGAGTCAGCCCCGCGCCTGTGGTGTCCGGTTTGGCGGTGGCGAGTCTCGTATGTGGGATTCTCGGTTTTCTGACGATTGGGACGACCGGCCTTCTTGGAGTGATTTTCGGGCACGTCAGCCTGGCCAGGATCAAACGGGCCCCAAATGTCATGGGCGGGAGAGGCCTGGCGATCGCCGGTTTGGTGGTGGGCTATGTTTCGATGATTGTTGCGATATTCATGATCCTTGCCGCAGGCGCGATCGCCGCGATGCGCGGCGTCGGAGATCAGGCCAAACTCCAACAGGCTAAAAGCGACTGCGCCACACTCGCTACCTCACTCAGCATGTACAAGCTGAACGCTGGCACCTATCCCACCACCCAGCAGGGACTCAGGGCGCTGGTGGACAAACCCAGTTCCAACCCCGTTCCCCGTAGGTGGACCCGCCTCTCCGCCAAGGTTCCGCTCGATCCATGGGGGAACGAGTACCGATACCGATATCCGGGAGGCGACGTCCCGGAAGAACCGGAAATTTTCAGTGTGGGTCCGGATGGTGTGGAAGGGACATCGGACGATGTTGGAAGGCAGGGGCGCTGAGGACCTTATCGCTCAATGGCACGGAGACGGTGAGGAGACCCCCTCGCCACTGGCCACGATCACGGCCAGAACCTCGCGCTGAAAATGGGTTAAAGGCATTTGTGCAGTTCTTGTGCGGCTTTCCAAGCGCTGTGGTTGCCGTATTCCCTCAAGTGGAGGATCACCAACCCGACATCATCCAGATAGCGGACCTTGGCATCCGGGTGCCAAAACCAGAAGCATTGGGAGCCGTATTTGCGGACCAACTCCTCCGCCCGCTCGATCAATTCGGGCGGTGCGGGCATACGGGGCGGTTCCTCGACGGTCTCCGGTGCGCTCATGGCAGCTGCAGGATGCCATCCTTTCCGCCGGTCCTCAAGTGCGGGTTTTTGGACGCCGGCGACGGATGCCGGTCGGCCAAGCCCTCCGAAAAGGCTTGCACGGGCGGGTGGTTTGGTCCACCACTCGCCGCCACGAAATTATGAATAAAGTCCTATTGATCGGAGCGGGCGGAGTTGGCAGCGTGGTGGCCCACAAGTGCGCCATGGTGCCGGAGGTTTTCGGCGAAATCACCCTGGCTTCGCGCACCAAGGCCAAGTGCGACGCCATCGCCGCCGAAGTGAAATCCCGGACCGGACGGGAAATCGCCACCGCCCAGGTGGATGCCGACGACTCGGCGCAAACCGCCGCGCTGATCCGCAAGACGGGTGCCAGGCTGGTCATCAACGTGGCGCTGCCCTATCAGGATCTGGCGATCATGGACGCCTGCCTGGAGGCCGGATGCGATTACATGGACACGGCGAACTACGAACCGAAGGACGTGGCGAAGTTCGAGTATTCGTGGCAGTGGGCCTATCAGGACCGCTTCGCCAAAGCCGGCCTGGCGGCCCTTCTGGGCTCCGGTTTCGATCCCGGCGTGACCAACGTGTTCACCGCCTGGGCGATGAAGCACCACTTCGACGAGATCCACACGCTCGACATCATCGACGTGAACGGAGGCAACCACGGCAAGGCCTTTGCCACCAATTTCAACCCGGAAATCAACATCCGCGAGGTCACCGCGCCGTGCCGGCACTACGAAAACGGCGGATTCGTGGAAACCGGCGCGATGTCGCTCCACCAGCCGTTCACCTGCCCGGATGGCGTCGGAACCTACGAGATCTACCGGATGTACCACGAGGAACTCGAGTCGCTGGTGAAACATTTCCCCTCGATCCGCCGCGCGCAGTTCTGGATGTCGTTCTCGCCCAACTATCTGAAACACCTCGAAGTGCTGCAAAACGTGGGCATGACCCGCATCGACCCGGTCCGTTTCCAGGGCGTGGACATCATCCCGCTGCAGTTCCTCAAGGCGGTCCTTCCCGACCCCGGCGACCTCGGAAAAACCACCAAGGGAAAAACCTGCATCGGAAACGTCTTCACCGGCACCAAGGACGGCCAACCGAAGGCCGGGTATATTTACAATGTGTGCGATCACGAGGCCTGCTTCGCCGAGGTCGGCTCCCAAGCGATCTCCTACACCACCGGCGTCCCGGCCATGATCGGTGCCAAACAAATGCTCTCCGGCGACTGGCGCAAGGCGGGGGTCTGGAATATGGAACAGCTTGATCCTGATGGCTTTATGGCGGACCTGAATGTTCACGGGCTGCCGTGGAAATGGAGCGATCTGACCCCGGAACAGGCCGCCGGATTCCAGGTTGCGCAAGCGCCCTAACCCCGCCCGGTAAAATTTCGGTAAATTTTCGAAAATCCCTTGCCAGTCCCCCCCCGCACCCCCATATTCCCCGCCGTGAACCGTCGCAAAAACCTTTTCGCTGTCGTCTCAGCTCTAGTGGCTAGCACCACCCTCGGGCATGCGGACCTTTACATGGGCTTCACCACCAACCGGATCTATCGGCAGGCACCGGATGCCGTGAACTACCGTGAGGGGTCTTTCCGGATCCGCCTGTTTGACGGGAACTGGACCTATGACGCCGGTTGCCCGCTCAACGGTTCCGCGGCCTATTATCCTCCGTCCAACCCGCTGCCGCCGTGCCCCCTCGGCGCGACCGGCTACCTGGTGGGCGGTGACGCGGACAACGATGGCAACCGGGACGACTTCACCTATTGGTCGGTGATCGATGTGGTGCCCGCCTTCTACATCGCCCCGAATCGTGCCGACCTCTGCTCCCTGTATAGCGCCCCGCCGTCCGAATTGCCGCGTCCGATCGGCGCTTTCACGGACCTGACCGATACGATGTACTACAACATCCAAACCGAAGCGGTGACCGAGTATCGGCTTACCGACTATGTTTACGAGCGGCCCTACACCACCCGCGGGGAGATGGATGCGCAGGTGGTCACGGGAACCTATCGCTTTTCCTATCCGCGACTGGGTGATCCCGAAACCAAGGTCGTCATCCCGGTGGAGTACTATCCGATTCCCGAGGGCCGGCTCAAGCGCAACAACGTGTGGCAGGGCCACTATTTCAAGAAACTGAATGGCCAGGGATTGGTGTGGCAGGGGGGGTTCGTCCGAATGGATCCCCGGTTGCCAAACACCTTCGAATGGGAGGGCAACAGCTACGACAATATCTTCCCGGGAACGGACCAGTTGTTCCTCTCCATGTCCCGCTTGGTCGCCGCACCCGCCGGTGATCCGACACGCCCCATTGATGCGACCGCCCAGACCTACTATCCGGGTTTTGTCGCCCCGGGTACCTCCCGTGTGCTGCTCCAGAACCCGCTGGTTAACTCAGCGGTGATTCCTCCGGGCATGATCCCGATCGTCGGGCCTGTGGGAACCCCCCCGGCCGGTGAAGGGATGTTGCGCCTGGCACTGGTGCGGAATATGCCTTCCGGGGGTATCTCGTATGACACTTCGGGACGTACCTACGAGCTGCCGATCACATTCGTGAACACCTACGAGGGGTGGGCAGCGGTCCGTTTTCCGCCCGGGACTTCGGCCGCGCTCCGTGCTCCGACTGCCGATCCCGACAAGGACGGTTTCATCAACTCCCGCGAATGGACGGCCAATACCAATCCGATGAATGCCGCCGCTCCCTGGCCGCCCGCACCCGCGCTCGCCTTCGTCCAAGGCCGCTCGCTGCGTTCGACGGATTCGGCCGCTTCCGGCTACTGGGAAACCAAACACCAGAAAACGGTGAATGCATGGCCGCCGATCCAGTACCAATACGAATTCAGCACCGACCTGCAAAATTGGTCGGTGGTCGGACCCGACAATCCGGACTGGGCTGTGATCGAGACCGAGGAGGAGATCCAGATTCGCAGCCGTCACGAAACCCTGACAGGCAAAGGATTCCTGCGGGTAAAAGAAACCACACTGCCCGAGCCCGCGCCCGAAGTTGTGGAATAGTCCGGATTCCGGCGGTCTGCGGTCCTGTGACCGGGCGGCCGCCGAATGCCGGTTGGAAAAATTTTCCCGGACCCAAGGACTCCCTGATGCCAGTTCATGCCGCCGACTTTGATTGAGACAACCGAGGATCTCGTCGGGTATTTGTCGGCGGAACGGTTCGGAGTGCCGACTCCGGTTTGCGCGGTTGATACCGAGGCCGATAGCCTGCACCGATATCGTGAGTCGCTTTGTCTGGTGCAGTTCGCGGCGGGTGACGATTGCCTGCTGATGGATCCGCTGAAGATCGGGGATCTTTCCGCGCTGGGCGGTTTCCTCGCAAGGGCCGTCGTTTGGATGCATGGCGCGGACTACGACATGACGATGCTGAAACGCCAGTTCGGCAGCCTTCCCACGGCGGTTTTCGACACCCAGATCGGAGCTCGTTTGTTAGGAGTCCGCCGTTTCGGCCTCGCCGACCTGGTCAAGCTATTCTTCGAAGTGGAACTCTCCAAATCCTCGCAAAAGGCGGATTGGGGCAAACGTCCGCTCACCCCGAAAATGGTGGAATACGCCCTGAACGATGTGCGTTACCTCCTTCCGATGTCGGATTTGATTGTCACCCGTTTGCGCGAAAAGGGGCGATACGGGTGGTTTGTGGAAAGCTGTGAGGCATCTCGCCTGAAGGTGCTCGAACGGGGGGACGAAGCGCGGGAGGATGTCTGGAGGATCCAAGGATCCGGGAAGTTCGACGGCAAGACCCTCGCCAGCTTGCGCGCGCTGTGGCATTGGCGTGACGCGGAAGCGGAGAAATGGGATCGCCCCACGTTCATGGTGGCGACCAACCGCCAGCTTGTGGATTGGAGCGTGGATCTCGCCCAAGGGAGGAAAATCGAGCTGCCCAGGCACTTCCGGCCGGATCGCGTGAAGCGTTTCCGCCAGATGGAGGAGGAGTTGGAGAATCTTCCCGAATCGGAATGGCCGGAAAGAGTCCGCTCCGCGCGGCGGAAAAGGGACCGGAATTTTGAGCAGTTGGTGGATGACTGGATCAAACGCAGGGACAAGGCGGCCTCGGAGCTGGATATCGAAGGCTCCCTGATTGTTTCACGGGCGGTGATCGAGTTGATCGCCGCGGGTGAATGCGCGCCTGCGAAGGTCTTGCTGGGCTGGCAGAGGGACGTTTTGGGCTTGCACGCCTGATTTTCGCAGGCATTGTTGACGCCGAGAGGAAAAGCGAAGGGTGGCATGCTGCGTGTGAGTCCAATGCCTGTGGCACCGGTGCCGGAAGCCGGGAACGGGATACCCGAAATGAACCGGGCGTGCCCGCGTTGCCGCTGTCGTATCCCCACGCCGCCCGGAGAGGTGTCCGGATTGAGGTATTGCCCGCTGTGCGGCACGGGCCTTTCCTTGCCATTGTTTCCCAGCCGACAGACGGTGATCACTCCGATCGCCTCTCCCGCTCCCCAGCCTCCCGCCACCAATCGTTTTCCGGTGGGAGCGCTTGTGAGTCCGGCCACTGTCCCCCAATCCCCGGTTCGTTCCGCTCCCGCCACCGCAAAGAGCGCTCCGGAGTACCCGCACCGGACGAAAAATCGGAAACGCCTGATGGCTGATCTAACCGTTGATTCCAAGCACCTTGAGCGGCGCGAAACGAGCCGGACGCTCTTGGTTTTGGGCGTGTTCGTAATCGCCGCGGGACTCTGCGCGGTGGTGTTTCACCTGATGGCAAGCTGGGGCTCCCAGTAGCTGTTCGGAGGGGGAGGGCCGCCCGGTTCGGCATCCGGGGATCATAGCGGAAATTCCCGCTTATTTTGGGGATCCGTCCTTGTCTAATAAAGCGAAAAACCCCACACTTTCCCCGCCTTATGACCGAGTCCCCCAACGAGCCCCTGAAAGCCGAAACCCAGGTAGCCGCCCAACAGCAATATGACGCCGCCCAGATTGACAAACTGGAGGGTCTTGAGGCTGTTAGAAAGCGCCCCGGCATGTACATCGGCGACCCGGACGAGCGCGGGCTTCACCATTGCGTGTTCGAGGTTCTCGACAACTCGATCGACGAGCACCTCGCCGGTTATTGCCAGCGGATCAAGGTCTCCATCCATGTGGATGGCTCGGTTTCCATCGCCGACAACGGCCGCGGCATCCCGGTCGATATGCACCCGAAATTCGGCATGCCTGCGGTGGAACTCGTTCTAACCAACCTGCACGCCGGCGGCAAATTCGGCCAAGGCGCCTACAAGTATTCCGGCGGCCTCCACGGCGTCGGCGCCAAGTGCGTCAACGCCCTCGCCGATTGGTTCCGGGCGGACATCATGCGCAACGGCAAGATCCATCGCATCGCTTTCGAGCGCGGCAAAACCGTGGAACCGCTCCACATCGTCGGCGAAGTCGATCCCGGCAAGACCGGCACCACCATCACCTTCTTCCCGGACGCCACGATTTTCGTCGATACCATCGAGTTCAAATTCGACCGGCTCGCCACCCGCCTGCGCGAGCTGGCGTTCCTCAATCCCGGTCTAACCATCGACCTCGAGGACGAGCGCCCCGAGTCCGCCCGCAAGGGATCGTTTTTCTACGCCAAGGGCATCGAGGAGTTCGTCATCCAGCTCGGCGAAAACAAAACCGTCATCCACGACCAGCCGGTGAAGCTCAACGGCAAGCGCCAGGTGGAACTCGACTACGACGGCAAACAAACCACCGATGATGTGTTCGTCGATGTCGTTTTCCAATACAACGATTCCTACAACGACCAGATCCTCTGTTTCGCCAACTCGATCCCCAACGGCGACGGCGGCACCCACCTCACCGGCTTCCGCACCGCGCTCACCCGCGGCATCAACCAATATGCCAAGGCTAACAAGATCTTCAAGGACAAGGATCCGTCCCTATCCGGCGATGATGTCCGCGAGGGCCTCGTCTGCGTGATCTCGGTGAAAATGCCCAACCCGCGGTTCTCCTCGCAAACCAAGGACAAACTGGTCAATACCGAGATCGAAGGCGTGGTTTCCTCCATCGTCTATGAGGGCATCATGCAGTACTTCGATGAAAACCCGGCGCTCGCCCGCAAGATCATCGAGAAATCCGTCAACGCGGCCCGCGCCCGCGAAGCCGCGCGCAAGGCCCGCGAAACCGTCCGGAAATCCGCACTATCCGGCGGCGGACTGCCCGGAAAACTCGCCGATTGCTCGGAGCGCGATCCCTCGAAGTGCGAACTCTACATCGTCGAAGGTGACTCGGCGGGCGGCTCCGCCAAACAGGGCCGCGACCGCCGCACCCAGGCGATCCTCCCGCTGCGCGGCAAGCTCATCAATGTAGAGAAAGCCCGCCTCCACAAGGCGCTCCAGAACAAGGAAATCCAAAACCTGATCACCGCCATCGGCGCGGGCATCGGCGACGGCGAACAGGAGGGATCCTTCAGCGTCGAAAAGGTCCGCTATCACAAGATCGTGATCATGACCGACGCCGATGTGGACGGCTCCCACATCCGCACGCTGCTCCTGACATTTTTCTGCCGCCACATGCCGGAACTCGTCAAACGCGGCTACCTCTATATTGCCCAGCCGCCGCTCTATCTGGTCACCCGCAAGAAACGCTCGGAATATGTCCAGGATAACGACCAGCTCAACCGCATCCTGATCGACCTCGGAGCCGGCGAAGTCACCCTCAAAACCTACGACGGATCTCGTAGCTACACCGCCGACGAACTCCGCGGCGTCCTCGAAACCCTGTCATCGCTCTCGCGTTACACCCGCTCGATCGAAGGCAACGGCGGCAATTTCCGCAACTACCTGGCCGCCCGCCGCGCCGACGGCCATCTGCCGGAGTTCATGATCCGCATCCGCGAGGGCAATGACGAAAGCGTGCTTTACTTCGCCGACGAGGAGGCGCTCCGGACCTACGCGTCCGAAAACCGGGACCTCCGCCTGTTTGACGAGATTCTAACCGACGAGGAGCTTGCCGCCTACACCGGCCCCTCGCGCCGCGCCGTCCTTCACGAACTCCACGAAAGCCACGCCATCGCCCGCCTGTTCTCCCGGCTCAACGAGGCGGGCATCGATACAAAGCTTTGCCATTCCGACGACATCCCGTTGTTTACGCTCATCGAAGGCGACGGCGAGAAAGCGCATTCCACCGCGCTCTTCAGCATCCAGGAGATCCTCTCCCGCGTTCTGGAAATCTCCAGCAAGGGCGTGCAGATCAAACGCTTCAAGGGCCTCGGCGAAATGAACGCCAAACAGCTCTTCGAAACCACCATGGACCCCGGCACCCGCCAGTTCCTCCGCGTCCGCCTCGACGAAGACAACGCCGTCGAGGCCGACAAAATGTTCGATGTCCTCATGGGAGATGTGGTGGAACCCCGCAAACGGTTCATCGAAGACAACGCGCTGAATGTGAGGAATTTGGATGTGTGATGGCTAACTGGTTGATTGGTTGACTGGTTAACTGGCAAAGAATATGAAGAATAGCATCAATGATTTGGAGATATACCGGGAGGCAATGCGTCTCGGTGAAGTGGTATGGGATCACGTCGCCGGATGGGACTACTTTGCCAGGGACACGATTGGAAAGCAGTTTGTGCGTTCCGCGGATTCGATAGCGGCCAATCTTTCGGAAGGATACGGGCGCCACTTTTTCAAAGAAAGCATCCACTTCTATCACTATTCGCGGGGGTCCGCCGAGGAGACCCAGACATGGATCGAAAAAGCGGCAAATCGGGGACTGATTGACAAATCCACTGCCAGAACGCTATACCGCGATCTTAACACCTATAAGAAGAGACTGAACGCCTACATCCGCACCATCGGCAAATCCGCCCCCATCGCGTCCCCTCCTGACAACAAGTCCACCAGTTAACTAGTTAACTAGTCTACCCATTTCCCCATCATGTCTCAAGACCAGATCAAACCTATCAACGTCGCCGAAGAGTTATCCCAGTCCTTCCTGGAATACTCGATGTCTGTCATCATCTCCCGCGCGCTGCCGGATGTGCGCGACGGGCTCAAGCCTTCGCAGCGCCGCGTGCTTTACGCCATGCGCCAGCTCGGGGTCACGCCGGGAAAGGCCCATGTGAAATGTGCCAAGATCGTCGGGGAAACGATGGGTAACTTCCATCCGCACGGCGACCAGTCGATCTACTCGACCCTGGTGAACATGGGCCAGCCGTGGTCGATGCGGGAGTTGCTGGTGGACGGACAGGGGAACTTCGGATCGGTGGAAGGCGACGCCGCGGCGTCCATGCGATACACCGAGGCCAGGCTGCATCATCTCGGCCTGGCGATGATGGAGGATCTCGACAAAGACACGGTCGATTTCCAACCGAACTACGACGGATCGCAGGAGGAGCCGACCGTCATGCCGTCGGCGTTTCCCAACTTTTTGGTCAACGGCGGAACCGGGATTGCCGTGGGTATGGCGACCAACCTCGCCCCACACAATCTCGGCGAGGTGGTGGATGGGATTTGCGCGCAGATCGACAATCCGGCGATCACCCTGCCGGAGCTGATGCAGTTTATCAAAGGCCCGGATTTCCCCGTGGCCTGCGAGATCCGCGGCATCCGTGGCATTGAGGAATACTTCCGCACCGGCCGTGGCTCGATGCGCCTGCGCGGCAAGGTGGAAATCGAGGAAAACGAAAACGGCAAGTCGATCATCGTGATCCGCGAGGTTCCCTATGGCGTGAACCGCGCGGTCCTGCAGGAACGCATCGCCGAACTGGTGAACGAAAAGACGCTGCTGGGCATCTCCGGCATGCGCGACCTATCCGACGAGGAGACCCGCATCGAGATCGAGCTGAAACGGGACGCCCGCCCGCAGGTGGTGGTGAACCAACTCTTCAAGCTGACCTCGCTGGAAACCTCGTTCGCCGTCAACATGCTGGCGATCCACCAGAATCGCCCGAAACAGCTTTCGCTCAAGGAGGTGATCGACGCCTATATCGAACACCGCCGCGAAGTGGTGATTCGGCGGACGAAGTATTTGTTGGGAAAAGCCGAGGAACGCGCCGAGATCCTCGAAGCGTTCCTGCTTGCGCTGGGCCATCTGGACGATTTCATCAAGATCATCCGCGACTCGAAGAACCGCGAAGAAGCCCGCGAGCGCCTTGTGGCCTACGATTTTCCGGTCGGGACCGCCGAATCCCTCGGTATCCTGATCCGCTCACAGCCTGCCATCCAGGGCGACCGCTACCGGTTCTCCGAACGCCAGGTCAACGCCATTCTCGAACTCCGGCTCTATCAGCTCACCGGGATGGAGCAGGACAAGGTCAAGGGCGAATACGACCATATCCTGGCCGAAATCAAGGATCTGCTGGACATCCTCTCCCGCGAGGTCCGCGTCCTAACCATCATCAAGGACGAACTCCGCGCGATCCGCGACAAGTATGCCACGCCGCGCAAGTGCCCGATCGTGGCTGAAGCCGGCGAGGTGGCGATGGAGGACCTCATTGCCAACGACGCGATGATCGTGACGCTTTCCCACCGCGGTTATGTGAAGCGCACCCCCGCCAGCGAATACCGCCTTCAAGGCCGCGGCGGCAAAGGTCTCAAGGGCATGGAAACCAAGGCCACCGCCAAGGACGAACCGGATGATTTCGTGGAGCACCTTTTCTCCGTGCAGGCGCACGATTACCTGATGTTCTTCACCAACACCGGCCGCGTCTATGTGGAGCGCGTGTTCGAATTGCCGGAAGGCTCCCGCACCTCAACCGGACGCTCGATCCGCAATGTGCTGAACCTGAAACCGGAAGAGAAGATCGCCGCCCTGTTGCGCCTTGAACGCGCAACCGACGACAATGGCAATGATATCACCTTCCGCGAGGACGCGGGCTTCGTGTTCTTCGCCACCCGCTCCGGCAAGGTGAAGAAGACCGCCCTCAATGATTTCCGCAATTACCGCAAGGATGGCATCATCGCCATCATTCTCGAGGAAAACAACGAACTGATAGGCGTTCGCCTCACATCCGGCTCCGACGAGATCGTGCTCGTCACCCACGAGGGCATGAGCCTGCGTTTCCACGAGGACGACACCCGTGATCAAGGTCGCGCTTCGATGGGCGTGATGGGCATCCGCCCGCGCGAAGGCGACTTCGTCGTGGGACTCGCCAAGGTGACCCAGGGATCGACTTTGCTAGTGGCGTCGGAGAACGGCCTTGGCAAGCGCACGCCGTTCGACGACTACCGCCTCCAATCCCGCGGCGGTATCGGTATCAAAACGATGAATGTCACCGACAAGACCGGCTCCGTGGTGGGTGCGGTCACCGTGACCGATCAGGACGAACTCATGCTGATGACCTCCACCGGCCAAAGCATCCGCATCCGGGTTAATGAAATCCGTGAGACCGGCCGCGTGGCCCAGGGCGTGAAACTCCTAACACTCAAGGATGGCGAGAAACTGCAGGATGTGTCCATCGTGATCCCGGATGGGGATGACGACACGGAGCGCGGACTTCAGTCCGCCGCAAATCCCGATGACGACTCAAGTAAACCTGATGCGACTGTCGCGGACTAAAGTCCGCGCTCCATTGCGATGAACAAGGGCGTCCATTCGCGAGGGTACCTGCCCCACTGGGACTTCTGCAATTCGCTGCAGGCCGTGACCTTTCGTTTGGCGGACTCCGTTCCCGCCAAGGTCATCGCCGGATGGAGGGCGGAGTTGGCCGTCGTCCCTGACAAGGCATCGCGGCAATCGGAGCTTCACCGGCGTATCGCGCGCTTTGAGGACACCGGCTTTGGCGAGGCGATTCTGCTGCAACCGGAAATCGCGGACATGGTCCAACGACAGTTGCTAGTCGGCCATCCCGGGCATTACCGTCTGATCGAATGGTGTGTCATGCCCACCCATGTGCATGTGTTGTTCAAGCTCGCGGAGCCATCATCCCTGGGTGAGGTGGTGCGCACATGGAAAGGCGCAAGCGCGGTCGGGATCAACCGGAGATTGGAGCGTGCCGGAACCGTATGGATGGCGGATTATTTTGACCGCCTGATCCGGGACCAGGAGCACCTGGACACTTGCCGCGCCTATATCCGGAACAATCCGGTGAAGGCGGGACTGTGCGAAAAGCCGGAAGACTGGCCGTTTTCATCGGCAGGCGCCGGATGGAACCCCGATGGAGGGCCATCTGATGGAGCGCCGATTTCAGTTGGCGAGTTTAGTCCCGTCAATGCACCTAACGCCGACTGAAGTCGGCGGTCCATTAGATATCATCCCCCCCCATGCCCCTCGACCATCTCTCCACTGCCCTTTTCCGCGAGACCCGCGGGACCGGCTTTTTCCGGGTGCTGGCTGGGCGGAACGCGGCGTTCTATGTGGATGTGCTGGATGTGCTGGAGACCGAGTCCGCCGAGCGCCCCAACGGCATGGCCCGCGAGGAAGTGATTGCGATCATCGCCGAGGTGTTGGAAAGCCATCCGGGGTTCGAGTTCGAGGCCGATCCGGAGCTTCCGGATGCGACGCTGGCCACCACCGTTCGCGACAAGGCGCGGCTGTTGTTGGATCAATTGCTGAAATGCCGCTGGCTCGACGAGCCGCCGCGGCGCGACTGGCGCCGCACGATCCATTTCGACGCCCACGGCGGCACGCTGATGGCTGCGTTGCGCAAGATCGCGCATCCGGATGCGGCGGTGTTCACCGACAAACTGATCGCGGTCTGCGCGATGCTGGCCGATGAGGTGGAACTTGCCGCGCGTCCCTGGCAGACCGTGGAGAACTGCCTGTCGAGCGTGCGCGAAGGGCTCAACGAATTGCGCTCGATGCAGAAGACCGTGCAGCGACTGACCCGCCGCCAGCTCGAGGAGGACACCCTGCGCGGCAACCTCGCCATGGTGTTCGATGACTACAGCGAGCAGATGTCGCACGCTTGCTACGCCGAGCTTGTTAGGGCGCGGCTGCCGCTGCGGCTGCCCGAGGCCGCGCGGCGGATCCATGACCGCCTTTCGGCCGATGCCGGCGCGATGGCGGAGATGCAGACCGAGGTACTGCGCCGCAACCCCAACATTGCCGCGGAAACCGCCCGGGCCAGGGTGCGCGAGGCGCTTGACGAACTGGCTTCATTGTTAGAACGCGTCCTGCCGATGGCCGATGAAATCGACCGCCGCACCGCCGACTTCACCCGGCGCTCGCTGGCGAGATTCCGGTATTTGCAGGATGTGACCGGCGAGCGTCGCACCGAGATGAAGGCGTTTTTCGAAACCGCCAACCGGTTGCTAGCCGGAAAGAGGGTGTCGCTCAGCGAATTGCCCGATCTGCCGGATCTCCGCGTGCCGTCGGTGAAAATTCCGGGCGGCTTGGATTCGCTCTACGCGCCGCCGGTGCGCCGCGCTCCAACCGAGCAGGAGGCATTCGATGATTCCGCGAACGACGACGATCGCGACGAGGGACTGCGCGGCATGGAGCGCGCCTTACGCGAGTCACTCTCTGTTGGGCGGGCCAACGCTTTTGTCAGGTCCCTTCCCGGCCGCAAGGGCGACACGGTTTGCAGCGCCGACTTGCCGGTGGCCGGCGAACGCGGACTAACCGACCTGATTTCGCTGCTGCTCCACGCGGAGTCGGCCGAAGCCCGCTACCGCATCGAGGCCAACCGCGTTGCCGACGAGGATTCTCCACCGCCAGTTGACGCGCTGGACGGATGCGCGGTGGAACGATTCAAAATTGTGAAGAAATGACCGACGAACCACACACCGACATTGAAACGCCTCCGCCACCCGGATTGCTCAATCTATCCGACGGCGACCGCCAGCGGCTCGGTGAAGCATTGCGGGAACTCCTCGCGGCCGGATCAATCAACGGGATGGAAACCGCGAAATCGGGAATCTATCATTGGTGCCGGCAGTATTTCGACTGGCTGCGCGAGGCGGCGGCAATGGTGGGGCTGGAGGTGGCGCTGCTGCATGAGGAGCGGTTGATCCAGGCGGTGCCGCAGTTTGCCGCGATGCGGCTGAAGCTCCGGCAGGATGCCACGCTGGTGTGGTTGGCCCTTTGGTATGCCGGCGATGTCCGCTGGCGCGACGACGGCCAGGATCAGGCGTTCCTAACCGTGTCCGAATTGTTGGGGCTGATCCAGGACCAACTGCTGCCGGATGCGGCTGGCCAGTTTTCACGCGGTCGCTTGCGGGATATCCTGCGGCAGGCGGAGCGCTTCAACCTGATTCGGTTTGAATCGGCCGATCCTTTTGAGGAATCGGGGATTGAGGTTCTTCCCGCGATCCGCCGGATCATTCCATTCCGCGATCTGGCGCAGTGGTCGGAGGATTCGGCGGCATTCCGGAAGGCGGATACGGAAGCCGTCGCGGAAGCGGATGAAACGGAGGTGACGCCATGAGCCGGGCCATCAAGCTAACGAAAATCCACGCGCTCAACTGGTATGGTTACCGCGACACCCTGCCGGTGCGGGGAAATCTGGTGCTCGCGGGCGTCACGGGATCCGGCAAATCCATTCTGATGGATCTGCTGATGCTGGTGCTGGTCGGGCCGGAACGGGCGCGGCATCACTTCAACCGCAGCGCCACCGGCAGCCGTAGCGACCGCACGATCAAGGGCTATTGTCTGCTGGATACCAAGCGCGAGGAAAACGGCCAAACCCAGTATTTCCACGACAAAGGCGTGACCACCTATATCGCCGCCGAGTTCACCTGGCCGGATGGCGGAAAAGTAGAGACCTGGGGATTGAGGATCGAGTTTCGCAATACCTCGGAGAACGACGGACTCATCACTCCGTTCTATTGCCCGGCTCCGCTGGAGCGCGCGGATTTTCTATCCGTGACACCCGAGGATGGCAAGGCGCGGACCCGTTCGATGGCCGAGTTCAAGGCGCTGATTGACGGGCACCATGGACGCGTTTACGCTTCCACGCGCGAGTATCTGCGGGACATGGCCAATCCCGGACACCTGAATTTCAACAAGGATGTGCTGGAGCGACTGCTGCCTAGCGCGATGTCCTTCACCAATCTCAAGAGCTTCGATGACTTCTGCCGGCAGTTCGTTCTTCCCGGCGAGGCGGTGCCGGTGGACGATGTGATTTCCTCTTTCCGGGACTTCGAATCCTACGAGCGGGAGCTGCGCGATCTGCGGGCGCAGTTGGATCGATTGGTTAGAATCCGTGATTTGGCGAAAACCCTGCGCGAAGCACGGCGCGACCACGAAGTGGCGTCCTATCTGGCGGCGGAACACGCGTGGGAACACGCCGCGGGCGATGTCACCTCAATGGAACAACGGCTTGCCAGACTGCGCGAGGATCACGCCGAGGACGAAGCCCGTCTGGCCGAACTCGCCGACCTAACTGAGGAAGCGCGGGTCCGCCGCGAGCAGCTTATGGGCGTGCTCAATGAGTCCACCGAGGGACGGCTCTATCGGAATTTGATTGAGCAGGGCCGAAAGCTTGAAGCGGAGATCGAAAAAATCCGCGCTCTGGCGCACAAGATCGAAGGTGGGCTGGCCCACCGGATCAAGTCGGCCCGCCGATGGATGCAGGAGGTGGCCAAAGCCCCGTTGCATCCGTTTGTGGATGTCTCGCGGATGGATGAGGCGCTTGGATTTCTCGATAGCTGCGAACGATCGGAGACATCCAACACGCTGGCCCACCTCGCGACCGCGGCCGATCAGTTGTGCCGGCAATTGCGCGAGCGATTCGCCCACGATGCCGCGGAGTTGCGGAAACTCCGCGCGGAAAAGGCGGACCTTGACGCCCAGATCGACGCCTTGCGGCGGGGACTGCCGCCGGTTCCGCAACCGCTGCTTCACGCGCTGCGCGAAGCCTTGCCGGTGCTGCCGGGCGAACCGCCGCCGCGTGCGCTGCGCGAGCTGTGCGAGGTGACCGACGAAGGCTGGAGACCGGCCGCGGAGACCGCGCTTGCGGAGAAATTCGCCGTATTGATAGGTTCGCGCCATCATGACCGGGCCGTTGAGATCCTGCGCGGACTCCCGGACATGGACCTCACCCGCTCCGGCCCGCAACGGTTGATCGATTCCGGAAAAGTCGTTTCTAACAAGCCGAAGTCCGTGAAGCACTCGCTGGCCGAGGTGTTCCGTTGCTCCGATCCGGCGGCCGAAGCCTATATCAATTTCCGCTTCGGCACGGTGGCCAGGGTTGCCACGGTTGCGGAGTTGGAAAAACACGATGCCGCGATTCTTCCGGATGGCACGCTCAAGAACGGCGCTGAGATGGTTAGACCACAGCCCTATAACGGCGAACCCTACATCGGTGAAAACGGACTGAAACGGCAGCTTGAGATCAAACTCGCCCGGCAAGGTGAACTCGATGCCGCGCTACGCCGGCTCGAACCCGTGGAACGCGAAGTGGAGCGTCTGATCGCCGCCCGTGCCAGCGACATTCCGGACCATGCGGATATTTCCCGTGAGTTGGTCCGAATCGAGGAACTCCCCGCGAAAGAACGCGAACTCGAAGGCATCGGCGAACAGATCCGCGGCATTGCCAACGAGGAGTTCGAATCGCTGGAGGACCGGATTCAGGAACTCAAGGAACAGATCGACGGATTCGAACGGGAAAAGAACGCGATCCTGCGCAAAGGCGGCCATCATGAGATCCAACAGGCCGAGAAGTTGTTGGAGTCCCGCCGCGGCGAGGCGTCGCGGCGCGAGGATGAGTTTTCGCGGATCAAACTGCGGGTGGACATCGTCCGCCATCACGACCGCTATCGCGGATGGAAGCAAGAGATGGCCGATCTCTATCCGCCCAACGATGTCCGGGCGCGCGAATTCGCGAAAGCCGCCGATTCCGCTGACAAGCTGGCGATCCAGACAACCGGAGACCTCAAGGCGGCGATGATCGAGTTCAAGAAGACCTTTCAACCGAAGTTCGACGATCTCCCGGATGACGGCACGGATGCGTCGCCCTATGAAAAGCGGCTCGCGGTGATCGAGGATGCGAACATTCCCGACTACGAGAAGAAATCCGCCGGCGAGCGGAAACGCTGGGAGCATCTTTTCCGCGTGAATGTGCTCAACCGGATGCAGCAGGCGCTCAAGCAGGTCGAAAATATCATCTCCCTGCTGAACCACCAGCTCAAGCGGCCCATCGGACACGACCGATACCGCATTGAGCGCCGACCGAATCCGGACTTTCGTATCTATCGGGAATTGATCGATCTGAACGCCACCTGCCATGATGACAGCCTGTTCTTCGCGAGCCTCAACGCCGAAATGAAGGATGCGCTGGAGAACTTCCTCCGCACGCTGGTGAAACAGGCCAACAGCCCGGAAGCGGCTAGGTTGTTGGATTATCGGCAGTATTTCGATTACGATCTGTTGGTGAACGACATCCGTGACCCCGATGGAAAGCCGGTGAGTGTGGACAAACAGAGCGGCAAGATGAGCGGCGGCGAGAACCAGAGTCCCTACTTTGTGGCGATTCTCGCGAGTTATCTTCACGCCTACAACCGCCACGAGACGCGCCGCAAGGAGCCTTCGCTCGCCCTTGTGCCGATTGACGAGGCGTTTTCGAAACTTTCGGGCGAACGGATCCAGAACTGCCTTCAGGCGATGGCGGAGCTGGATTTGCAGGGTGTGTTTTCCATGTCCAGCGGCAACATCCCGTATGCGTTCAGCCAATGCGACGAACTCGTGGTGATCTCGCGGAAAGAAGAGCGGCGCGGAAGCCGCGTGGGCATCCGCAATATCCCGGTGGTGCTGTTCCGGGATACGCCCGAGGGTCGGGCATGGATTGAGAAAGGCGGGGACGATGACTCCACGGAGCGCGGACTTCAGTCCGCCACATGAAATGAAAGGTCTATGATCCGCGAACATCCCCTTCCGTGCCGATATCTATCAAGGCGGACTGAGGTCCGCGCTCCATTGTGACTGCCATGCCGTCCATTCTCGAAACCCTCGCCCAACGCTACACCACCTCCGCCGCCGGGCGGACGGGAGGCGGGCGAGACTTTCTGATCGACTTCGAGGATCTGCTCGGAATCGCAGGTGCCCGTGACGGCGATTTGCGCGAGCTGGCGGTGGCCGAACTCGAACGCGCTGCGGCCGAGTCCGGAGGGATGTTAGTGATCGAACGCCATGCGAGGTCCGGAATTCCGGGAAATATCCGGCTTTCAAAGGATGGTGGCGAGGCATGGTTGTTTTCGCGGATCGGGCTTCCGTCGCCTGTGGCCGAGCGCGTGGCGCTTTCCGATTTTTTCATGAAGTCCGCCGAATGTCGTGTTCCGGATTGTTATATGGAGAGGTGGCGGGTGTGGTTATCCCGATTGGCGGATGCGGCGCGGTCCGGTGGCGGTGTTGATCCATTCCGGCGCGGTGATGATGCCGGGAATTCAGGGTTGATGGAAGCGCTGGCCGGTGTGTTCAATTGGCAGGGTGAATCGCTGCTGCCCTTTGCGAGCGCGGTGATTTGCGGCGACTCGAAGCGGTTGAAATCGTTGGAAAACCGCTTGCTCCGGGCGATTTCGTCCATCGTCGGTGAAGATGTTGGTCTGGAACATTTCGGGATCGTCGAGAAGCCGAGGGAGGTTTGGTTTCACGGCCCGATTGAGATTCTGTTGGAGGATGGCGGGCATTGCGACTTCGCGCGATTACCGGGCGCGGTGGGGCTTTCGGAACGGAATCTCGACGCGGTGGCCGGCGTGCGTGTGGACGCGCGGATTTGTCTAACCGTTGAAAACGAAGCGGTGTTTCTGGAGCTTGTGAAGCGCAATCCCGGCGTCCTGGTGATCCGCGCCGGATACGCCGGATCGGCGGTTAGGCGGCTGCTTGGAATGCTGCCGGCGGATATGGATTTCCTTCACTTCGGCGACACGGATGCCGCCGGTTTTGACATTTTGCGCTACCTGCGCGAGCGCTGCGGCCGGGCATTTGTCCCGCTGATGATGGAGCCGGATTCCACTGCGGGAACTCCCGTGCTTGACGACCGGGAACTGCGGATGCTGGACCGCTTGATCAACTCGGAAACCATGAAGGATGTGCGGGAGGCGTTGCTTCGATATCGTGAGGGAGGCGTAAAGGGGAGGTTCGAGCAAGAACTGGTGCCGGTGGAGAGGGTTGCGGATCGTTTGAAAATGGCGATGATGGAACGCGAGGATCGGTTGGCTTCTGGCGACGGGAAGAACTAACACGCCGACTGAAGTCGGCGCTCCATTGCAAATCATGCTATGGGTTGGCGCGCAACCACCCAACCGCCCCGCTGGCGGCCTTGGTGGCGGTGACGAGGCAGCCGTGGATGAGGTAGCCGCCGGTGGGGGCCTCCCAGTCGATCATTTCGCCGGCGGCGAAGATGCCGGGCAATTTGGTTAGCATGAGGTTGGCGTCGAATTCGTCCCAGCGGATGCCTCCGGCGGATGAGATTGCCTCCGGCAGGGGGCGCGGCTTGGTTAGGTGGAGCGGAAACCGTTTGGCCGCGCGGGCGAGAGTGGCCGCGTCCGGCCAGGGTCGGGTGGAGAGGATCGCGTGGGCGGCATCGCCGAGCTTCCATGCGGAACGGGCTGTGGTTAGAAGATTGCGGCGCGTGTCGCCCAGTTTGGCGGCAAGTTGTTCCGCGGTGTGCGCGGGTTTGAAGTCGATGGTGATCTGCGGGAGTTCCATCGTGCGGAGGATATGTCCCAGCCGATAGATCGCTCCGCCTTCGATGCCGTAGCGTGTGATGAGGAGTTCTCCCTCCACCCGGATGCCATCGGCCTCCACGCGGATGTTTTTCAGGGGTTTGCCTTCGGCATTTTCCAACACCTCATTGGGCCACGGGCATTCCCACCCGCAATTGGCCGGTTCGAGTGAGTGGCAGCGGACGCCGAGATCCGCGAAAACCGGTAGCCAGGATCCATCGGACCCGGTCTGTGGCCACGAGCCGCCGCCTAGGGCGAAGATGACGGCGTGGGCATCCGCCTGCGTTCCATTCGCGAACCCGATACGGTGCGGCCGGACGGGTGTTAGGGAAGTCCATTTGTGTCGCGTGGCAAACCGTATGCCCAGCGACTTGAGCCGGGAGATCCACCGGCGCAGCAGCGGTGCGGCCTTCATCGAGACCGGATAGATCCGCCCGCTGGAGGCCTGGAAGGTCTCCACGCCAAGGCCTTCCGCCCACCCGCGCAACGCGTTGGTGTCGAAGTCCGCCAATAGTTCGCGCCAGAGTCCGTCCGGCATGCCCGGTCCTTGGTAGCGGGAGGCGAAGGCATCGGCGGGTTCGCCGTGGGTTAGGTTGAGTCCGCCTTTTCCAGCGACGAGCAATTTTCTGCCGACGGATGGCATTGCGTCAAAAAGTGTGACGGAAACACCCGCGGAGGCCGCGATTTCCGCCGCGCGCAGCCCGGCGGGGCCGCCGCCGATCACCGCCAGTTCGATGGATTCCGTGGGCGGCACAGGTTCGGATAGGTTAGACCAACTTCAGCCTCGCCAGATCCTGGGTGTCGATCAGGCCCACCGGCACGCCGTTGGCATCCAGCACGACGACATCGTCGATCCGGTTCTGGCCGATCGACTTGATCGCCTCGGCGGCGAGCGACTCGGCGCGGACGGTGATCGGGTTGCGGGTCATCAGTCCGGCAACCGGCTTGTCGCCCAACATCGGGTCGCGTTGGAAGGATCGCGCGAAGTCGCCGTGGGTGAAAATGCCGGCCAGGCGGCCTTCGGGTGTTAGGATGAGGCAGGCGCCCGCGCGTGCCGCGGACATCGCGCGGAGCGCGTCAGTGACGGTGGCGGCTTCGTTCACCGTGGGCAGGGCGGCGTCGGCGCGCATGATTTCCGAGACCCGGGTGAGCAATGCACGGCCTAACGAACCACCCGGATGGAAGCGCGCGAAGTCCTCCTCGGTGAATCCGCGATCCTCCAACAAAACCATCGCCAGGGCATCGCCCATCACCAGCATGGCGGTGGATGAGCTGGTCGGGGCGAGGTTGAGCGGGCAGGCCTCGCGTTCCACCGAGGTATCGAGCGTGACATCGCTGAGGCGGGCGAGGGTGGAATCCCGCTTGCCGGTGAGCGAAATCACACCGACATCGAACCGTTTGATAAAGGGCAACAAGTCCAGCAACTCGCGGGTTTCGCCGGAGTAGGAAAGCGCGAGCACCGCATCGCCATCGGAGAGCAGGCCCAGATCGCCGTGGAGGGCGTTTTGGGAGTTGAGCACCACGGCGGTGGAACCGGTGGAATTGAGGGTGGCGGCGATCTTGTGGCCGACGTTTCCCGATTTTCCGACGCCGACGACCACGATTTTGCCTTTGCGGTCGAGGGTTTGGTGCAGGAGTTCGATGGCTTTGATGAAATTGCCGTCCAAGCTCTCCGACATGCGCCGGAGGCCTTCGGTTTCGAGTTCGATGACAGCGCGCGCGCGGGCCAAGTGATCCATGCGCGCGATCACACAGGCAAACGGGGCGCATTGCAAGGCCGGATCGGAGGGGGGGGCGGGGGAGGGGCCGCGAGGCTTCACCATCCCAACCACTGCCGGGCCCAATCGAACATTTCCCGGGCAAGCATGAATTCCATGGACATCATGAAGAGAAACACGCCGCCGACGTAGAGGATCAGCATCGCGATACCGCTGGGTCGGTCCTGCCAATTGCAGCTTGCCTGAGCCACCAGCGTCAATCCGGGCACCGAAAAAAAGCCGATAGGCGAGAAGGTCGCGACTTCCCGCGCCCACACGACCGGCGGAGCCATCGGCCACCAGACCGAACCCACGGTGGAAATCCACAAAGCGGCCATGAATACCACGGCGATCAGCAGCGAAACCCACCCTAACACCCATGCCAGGCGGGGAAACATCGGTCGGCCGTAATCCAGCGTGGAACCAAACAGCCCCGGGTTGATGCCTTTGGGGCAACGCAGGTGTTTGACACCAGGCAACGGCTTGGCTCTGGGCCCTACGGGCCGGTGCACATGCACATCCGGAAGCCCGCTGCAATCCCCGGGATTCTTGAACTCCCGATGCGGAGCAAGCGATTTCATGGGGAAATTAAGCGCGGCAAATGCGGATGTGTCAAGGCCGGGGATATGACCGGAAACGCAGGATCGTGACATTTTCCTGAGAGACGGCTCGCCGATAGATCGGTTGGGGCATCGGATGCCAGCGAATTTCCGGGTGGCGATGCATCCCGCTTACGCCTTCCCGCCGGCTTCGATGGAATCCGCTTCGGCCAGGGCCTTTTCGGCGGCTTCCCGGTGGGGTTCGGCTTCATCGGGGAGATCGGAATCGGCTAGAAGTTGGGCGACTTTCCGCTTCTTGGCGGCGAAGGCCCGGAGGTCGGCGATGCGTTGCAACTGCTCCTCGGTTAGAACGGGTGGTTTCGGCGCGGGTGGCGGCTCGCCGGCGAGGTGGCGGGTGGCGCGGGTATTGAAGGAAATCAGGCCGGACTCAGCGAGCTGTTGGAGGGCCATCCACGTGGCGGGGTCGATCACCTGGAGGCGCGGCGGGTTCCCGCACCAGTCGGTTTTCTGGAACAGGGCGGCGACGGCGGCGGCGCGGGCCGGGTCGCGCAGGACGGTTAGGACAACCGGGGTGGTGTCACCCGGGAGCATGGCTTCCTGGCAATGGACCAGCGCGGAGCCTAGGGATTGTTGGGCGCGGGCGGCGAAGTGCAGCGCCGGATCGGATGGAGCGGGTTGGGTTTCCGCGGGCTTGGCGCCGGATGGGATGGCGAGGAATTGTTGGAGGCGGGCGAGATTGGCGTCGCGGCCGCTGCGGAGTTTGGTGTTGGCGAGTGACTCGTCGGATCCGTCGAGGACGCCCTCCGACAGATTGGTTTTGTTAGCCAGGGTGGCGAGCATCATGTGCTCGATGGTGTTTTCCGCGACGAGGTTGATGACGGTGACCGGTCGGGTCTGGTGTTTGCGCCAGGCGCGGGCGATGCGTTGTTCGAGGCGCGCCGGGTTCCATGGCAGGTCGCAGTTGACGACGACGCTGGCGTTCTGGAGGTTGAGGCCCACGCCGCCGGAATCGGTGCTGAGGAAAAGGCGGCAGGCGGGATCGTTGCGGAAGGCGAGGATCTCGCCGCGGCGCTTCTGCTGGGGCACGCTGCCGGTGTGCCAGGCGTAGCCGATGCCGTATTTGTCGGCGTGGGCGCGGACTTTGCGCAGCATGCCCTCCCACTCGGAAAAGACGATGATTTTCACATCCGGATCGGATAGAGCCTCGTCGAGGATGCCGGTGAGTTCGTCGAGCTTGGGGCAGTCGTCGCAATCGTGGCCTTTGATGATGGAGGGCGAGTCGCAGATCATCCGCATGATGCCCAGATAGATCATGAGTTTCTCGGACTCCTCCTTGGTGAGCGGCCGCTTGAGGGATAGCTGGATGAGTTTGGAAGCGAGCTGCTTGTAGTCGTCATACTCCAACTGCATCGCGGTGGTGAGGCGGACGAAGTGGTTGCGGTCGGTGCGGTCCGGCAGCTCGGTTTCGACGTGATGCTTGCGGCGGCGCAGCAGTACCGGGCGGACCCGCTCGCGCAGGGCGGGGAGATTCTGATAGTCCTGCGGGCGGCCGCGTTCGTCGAGCTGATAGAACTCGCGGTTGAAGCGGAACAGCGGGCCCAGCAGCGCCGGATTGAGGAAATCGACGATCGAGTAGAGTTCGTCGATCCGGTTTTCGATGGGCGTTCCGGTTAGGACAAAGGCGTAGCGGGATTGCAGGCGTTTGACCGCCTGGGCGGTCTTGGTGGCCCAGTTCTTGATGCGCTGGGCCTCGTCAAGCACGACGATGTCCGGGCGCAGGTGGTTGTTGATGTCGAGGGAGTCCGTGACGACCTGCTCGTAGTTGACGATGGTGAACAGGGGCGGACTGCTATCGGCGTAGTATTTCACGCGGGCCGAGCGCGGGCCGAAGACCAGCCGGTGGCCGTGGGTGGTGAATTTCCGGATCTGCTCCTCCCATTCGGTCTTGAGCGAGGCCGGGGTGACGACGAGGACGCGTTTTGCCTTGCCGAGGTGGTGGAGCAGCGCGCAGGCGGCCACGGCCTGGATGGTTTTGCCGAGGCCCATTTCGTCGGCGAGGAGGGCGCGTTCGCCGAAGGCCAGGTGGAGCATGCCCTCTCGCTGATAGGGATAGAGCGGGTGCAGGGTGACGTGTTCCGGGTGGCGGCCTTCGACCACGCCGGTTTCGTAGTCGCGGCGCAGGGCGCGGCGTTCGGCGGCGCGGCGGAGATTTTCGAGAAACGGCTCCACATCCTGGGATATCCGGATTTTTTCCGAACGACGGAGTTTCGGCAGCGCTTCCGCGGGATCGGCGACGAGGGTGCCGGCGGCATCGAACAGCGGTCGCAGTTGGGCCGGGAGTTTGGATAGGTTGCGCTCTATCCGGAGGGTGTCGCCTGCGGGAACGATGTCGATCATGGGCGAACCCGACCGTTCGGCGGCGGGGAAATCCGCGTTGCGGCGGCGTTTCAACCAGATGAGGGTGGCCTCGGTGTGCTTGCAGGTGCCGAGGCCCGCGGTGCGGAAATCCGGGCAGGTGCAGGAAAACGCGCGGTCGGCGATTCCGCGGATTTCCACCTGATAGCTCATGCCGCTCGGGGATTTCACGGCGAAGCGGGAGAATACCGGGTGGGCGTCATCGAGCGGGGTGACCGAGTGTTTTTCGTCGATGGCCCGCTGGATGCGGCGGAGGATCTCCTGCTCGTCGGTGCTGCGCCAATCGCCCGCGGACGGCAGCGGGATGGTGGCGGATTTCGGCTTTTTCCGGGCGGCTTTCTTGGCTGGCATGGCGGAGTGGATGCTGGCGGCTGGCGGACCGGCGTGCAATCGGAAAACCGGCGGTGGTCACCGCTTGGTCACCCCAGCACCGGCGGCCAGGCCCAGCACATCCGCAAGCGTGGCTTTGACAACCCATACCACCGCACCCTCACCTACAACCCGCCCAACCCACCAAAGTCATCGAAAATGTCACCGGAGCCCGTGGTTCTGCCGCCCGCTGGACCATCCGTCAGCCGCCAATCTGAAACTCTATGGACTCTGCCGCATTTCAGCTTGAAGCAGCTAGGCAAACGGAAGGAAACGCCCGGAGATGGCTCCCGTGGAGGGGGTGGGCCGGCGAAGGATCGAATGCGCGGCGGAGGCTGTCATGGCGGAGGATCGCGGCGATTGCCGCCCCGTAGGCATTGTGACTGCGAAAATCGGTGCGGAAGGTCATGGTGATCCGGAGGGTTGAGGGCGGAAGGTGAAGGCGTCGAAGATATTGAAATCTGCCGGATTGAGGGTGAAAACCTCTTGGATTCCGGCGTGGTACCATGTGGCGGCGATGAGGGTGTCGAGCAGGCGCTTTCGCCCGAGGCGGTGGTGGTTCAGCCAGTCCAACCAGAGGGCGGTCACCTCGGGACCATGGGGCAGATGGACGACTTCGGCGGCGGCAGCCCAGAATCCGGCAAGAGCCATGGCGCGCTCCATGTCGAGGGGGTGGGCAAAGCGGCGGGGGTCGGTGACCACATGGACAAACTCGGCGAGAATTCCCGCAGTGAGGCCGAAGGTGCCACCCCGCTGGGCGGTTTCGGCAGCCAAAGCGCGGCATTCGCGGTGCTGCGGGTGCTCCGGCACCGCCCACGCGACGAGGAAACTGGTGTCGATGCCGATCACGGATGAAGAGGGTATTGGTTATTGGGGGGCTTCGCGCCGGAATTCAGCCGTTTGAATCGCGGTCGAAGAAATCTTCGAGCATGTCGGTGCGGGTGGTAAAGGGGCGGAGGATGGCACCGACGGAGACCGGAGGCGGAGGATCGGCCAATGATGGGGCGGAGGCAGCGGCGGAGACCGCGCGTTCCAAGCAGAGGATCGCTTCCTGGTTGAGCGAGCGCTTGTGACGCTTCGCCTGAGCCTTCAGCTTGCGATGGAGCAGAGGCGACACATTTTTCAGGGTGAGAGTGACCGGGAGCGCGGGGTTCATGGCACGGGGAAAGTAACGGATGCAAAACGGTTGCGCAACGGTTTTTTCGAGACGAGATTTTAGGGGAAATGCTCGATGACACACGGGATTGACACGGATTTTCTGGCCGCGGCGGAGATCCGGGATCACCCGTATCACCGTCTGGCGGATGCGTTGCTCCAGGCCTTGCTGGCGGACGGCCATGATCTGGCGGTGGCTCCGCAGACGCTGGCGGAGTTCATCCACATTGTCACCGATCCCAAGCGGTTGCTGGACCTCCTGCTGGCGGCGACTTTCCAACGGGCCGGAATGAAACGGCTGATTACCAACAACGAACGGGACTTCAAGGGCTTCGGGTCTTTTGAAATCGTGAATTTCCTGACATGACAAGCGGGATCCGGGAGGCAATGAATGACGGGGTTATGGTCGTGAACGGCCTGCGCAAGAGGCTCGGCGGTGCGGGCAAGACGATGCTTTCCAATACGGTCACGGGCGGGCTGAAGCCTAACGCGCCCTTGCCATGAAGGGGGGCTGTTTAACAACGGATTCTTACAAGCCATCGGACTCGGGCGCGGCGAAAGGATTCCGCTTGCCGACAACCACGAACTGGCGCGACCAGGCTTCTTCAATGTTCGGTTCGCCGCTCAGGGAAAAACGCAGGCGCTGACCGTGGTGCTGATAGGCGGTGGTGGATGGCTTGAGGTTCAGGTCGTGGACATGGAAACGCAGCAGGCTCAGGATGCGGCTGGCGCGGGTGAGGTTGCAGCGGATCACGCGTTCGAGAGCTGGAATATGCCCTTTTTCCCATCGTGCCAGATCGGCAGTCGTTAGAAGTCCCATTTTAACGAAAACCTCGATGGGGGAAACGGAGCGCTGTCGGGAAAGGATGCGCAAGACCGCCACCTCGATCTTGGAGTGGTCTTTGAACTCCCGGTAGTTCGCCACGGTGAGCTTGGGAAGGTGGCTCATGGTGGGGAAACTTGAGCACGGCTGCGGCACGAGTGTCCAGAATTTCCGTCCCTTGCAGATTTGTCGGTGCCGGAGGGCGTAGTCGGATTTTGCGGGCGGCTTCTTTGGCTGCCATGACTTGGCGGCTAGTGGCGGCTGGCCGACTGGCGGGCAATCGGAAGCCGTGTGGCGATCCGCAATATCTACAAGGCCTTGGCCCTGACTTCTCTCCATGGAAAGGCATACCAATCGGCGTAGTAGGGCATCCGGTGTCCATCCGCCATCTGCTTCTCACTCACAAATTCAATCCAATACCCGTAGGTCCAACTGAGTTGCCAATCCACCTCCCGGACCTCGTTTCCGATGTGCGACTGGACATCCGCCCGGGCAAAAATGGATATCTCAAATGCGTTGACGGCCCGTGGGGGGGCGGGCACACTTGGGGCCGGAGCCTGCCGGGCGCGTCCGGCGGGGCATCCCTGATCCGCTTCCATTTCCGCTCCCATGACTCCCTGGCTTCTGCTGTTTCTTCCGCTCGCCGTCGCGGCGGTCAATCAACTGGCTTTGAAAAAGACCGGCGTTGCCCCGCTGGTTTCGGTCGCCTCGGCGGCGGTCACTTTCGCGCTGGCCCTGATGCTGTGGGGCAGTGAAACCTCACCCGCGCCGTTGCATTGGGCCACCATCGGCACCTTCCATCTGGACATCGGGATCAAGCTGGACGCGCTTTCCACCGGCATGATGCTCGTGGTGACGGGTGTGGGCTTGTTGGTGCATGTGTTTTCGCTGGCCTACATGAAGGAGGACGAGGCCAAGGCGCGCTATTTCACCGGGTTGTCGTTTTTCATGTTCTCGATGACCGGCATCGTGCTGGCGAACAACCTGGCGATGACCTTCATTTTCTGGGAACTGGTGGGATTCAGTTCGTATCTGCTGATCGGCCACTGGTATCAGAAGGAAAGCGCGGCGGACGCGGCGAAAAAGGCGTTCATCACCAACCGGGTGGGGGATTTCGGGTTCATGATCGGCATTCTGATGGTGTGGGGGATCACCGGCGCGTTGTCGTTCGACGCGATGAAGCCCGGTCTCGACAAATTCATCGAAGCGAACCCGGCGATCTGGGTGGGCGTGTTGTCCGCGGCGGTGCTCTGCCTGTTCTGCGGCGCTGTGGGCAAGTCCGCGCAGTTTCCGCTGCACGTGTGGCTGCCGGACGCGATGGAGGGCCCCACGCCGGTGTCCGCGCTGATCCATGCCGCGACGATGGTGGCGGCGGGTGTCTATATGTTGTTCCGGGTGCAATTCACCTTCACCCATGAGATTTTCCATCAGCTTCCCGCCGGGGAGGTGATCGCGTGGACCGGCGGCATCACCGCGCTCCTGGCCGCGCTGATGGCCACCCAGCAGGACGACATCAAGCGGGTGCTGGCCTATTCCACGCTCTCGCAGCTCGGCTACATGGTGATGGCCGTGGGGTTGAACGCCGGTGAGGCGGGGATGTTCCATCTGTTCACCCACGCATGGTTCAAGGCGCTGCTGTTCCTCGGTTCCGGCGCGGTGATCTATGCCTGCCATCACGAGCAGGACATCTGGAAAATGGGCGGTCTGGCGAAAAAAATGCCCATCACCACGCTCGCGTTCGCCGCAGGCTACGCGGCGCTGATCGCGGTGCCGTTCACGTCCGGATTCTTCTCGAAGGAACTCATTCTGGATGCCGCGCTGCATGAGAAAAACTATCTGCTATTCTGGTTGGCCGCGCTGGTGGCGGTGCTCACTCCGTTCTACATGACCCGGTTGTTCGTGGTGGCCTTTCTGGGCAAACCGCGCGACCACGGAGCCGATCACGCCCACGAGGTGGGTCCGCTGATGTGGGTTCCGCTGGCGGTTCTCGGGGGCCTCGCCCTTCTATCGGGCTACGGATTCCTCGCCAAATTCTCCCCCGCGCCGCCCTATCACGCGGAGTTCCATCTCGGCATGGTGTTTTTCGTTTCCCTAACCGCGCTGGTTGTCGGTTCCGGCGCCGGATTCCTTCTTTACCGCAACCGCGACAAGGATCCGGTGAACATCCCGCTGCTGCGCGAGCGGTTCCGCATTGACTGGCTCTACGACAATATCCTCGTCCGCTACGGGCAGAACGTGTTCGCGGGAGTGGTCCATTTCTTCGACGAATTCCTCATCAACGGCCTGTTGGTGGACGGTCTCAGCCGCGGTGCCGCCAGCCTTGGCAACGTGTTCCGCCGCGTCCAGTCCGGCAGTCTCCAGGGCTACGCCTTCGGTTTCGGTGCCGGGGTGGTGCTGGTGATCTATCTGACCGTGTTCCGGTGAGATGATCTAACCAAAAGTCCGGGATTTCGGTTCTAACCCAACAGCGGCGCGAGGAATTTCCGGCCGTCGGCGAGCGCCCGTTGGCGGCCTTCGAGGGTTTGGCCGTAGGTGTCATCCTCCACCTCGATACAGACCGGGCCGTCGTAGCCGGTGGCGCGCAGCGCGTCCATGAACGCGGGCCAGCCGATCACCCCGGCACCGGGAAGGCGCGGTGCGTGCCAGAGTTTCGGAATGGCGAAAATCCCCACATCGTTGAGCGCCGCGCGGTCGATCACGATGTCCTTGGCGTGGAGGTGGAACAGCTTGTCCCTGAACTCCGCCAGCGCGCTCGCCGGATCGATGAACTGCAGCGCGAAATGCGAGGGATCGAAGTTCAGCCCGAAATTTTCGGATGGAATATCATGGAACGCCCGCCGCCAGAGCGCGGGGGTGGTTAGAAGATTCTTGCCGCCCGGCCACTCGTCGCCGGAGAAAAACATCGGACAGTTCTCGATGCCGATCCGCACGCCGTGGTCGGCGGCGAAACGGACCATCGGCCGCCAGATTTCGAGAAACCGCGGCCAGTTGTCGTCCGCGCTCAGCCGCCAGTCGCGCCCGGCGAAGGTGTTCACCGTTTCCAAGCCCAACAGGCGGGCGGCGGCGATCACCTTCCGCAAATGGTCTTGGCACCGTCCGGCAGCTTCCGGATCGGGGTCGAGCGGATTCGGATAGTAACCGAGCGCGCTCAGCGTTACGCCATGCCTGGCACAGAGCGCGTTGATGTCGTCCGCCCCGGCCTGGGTCAGACCATCGACCTCGATGTGGGTGACCCCGGCGAACCGGCGTTCGGCGCGCCCGGCGGGCCAGCACATGGCTTCCACGCAGGCGTATCCCTCCGCGGCGGCGATGGCGAGCACGTCGGTTAGGGGGAGGTCAGGCAGGATGGCGGAAACGAACCCGAGTTTCATGGGGTGGGGCGTTGGGTGGTTGGTGTGCAGCCCGGCAAACGAGGTTGTATTCGCGCTGCGGAACCAAATCGGCCGGACGGTTCAATCCTCGTCCTTCTTTTCCTTCTTGATCGGGCTTTGGACACGGTAGCCTTCCTTGTGGGCCACGTATCCGGCGGCGGCACCGGCGGCCAGTGGCAGGCAGGACGAAAGCACCGCGGACGAAACCACGGCGGCGAGGGCGAGGAGGAGGTTTTTGTTCATAGGCGGAATGTAAGGAGGAAGATAGACGCCGGGCAGGAAACCGCAACCTCCAAATCGCGGATGAAATTCGGGGTGTGGGTTTTGGGATATTCGAGAGAAGACTCAAGACGGCAAGACACAAGACGCAAGAGAAGAAATGGCCTGATCATTCTCATGAACAGGCATGTAGCGGCGCTCTGCGAGCGTCGGAGCCGATGGGATGGGGGACTTGTGTTCTTTGGCTTTCCCGTTGGCGTTTCGGCCTCGGGGCCGGAGTGCGACGGTCATAGACGCGCCGCCACAGAAAACGAGGTGCATGTAGCGGCGCTCTGCGAGCGTCGGGGCCGATAGATTGCGCGAAGCTTTCTTGTCTTGGATCTTGGGTCTTGCCGTCTTGCGTCTTCCCCGTAGCCGCGCTCGTGAGAACGTGGCCTCCCAGGCGCGTCCCTGCCGGAAATTCTCACCGCCAAGACGCGAAGTTCGCCAAGGGGATCAATGATGGCGGATGGCGGATGAAGGGCGAAGTGTTCCTGTCAGTCCGCATATCCTGTTGACTTGGAACTGGTTGGGGGACATGTTGGGGGCTGCGGTTTCAAGCCCGTTGCATTCCGTCGGGTGATACCTTAGAAAATCTACCAGAACCAAAGAATTGGAGTTGACTTCCCCCCTCTCCCCCTGTGTCATTCGTAATGTCGTAACCACTAAAACACCCCGTTATGACGCCTCCGTTTGAATTCTCCGAACCCCGCCGTTCCTTCGTGAAGAAATACATATTTATTCTGGTTGTGATCTTTTCTGGACTCGCTGCGGCAATTTGGTCTGCCGCGTTCAAGGAAGATCCGTCAAAAATCACAAAAACCACTACTGTCGATGGTGCTAAGACTGGCGGTTCCGCGGATGGAACAAAGCGGCGTGACGGTAATCTTCGGGATGGGAGTATGAAGTCCTCCAAGCGTGATTTGGAACGACTTTTGTCATCATGGGCAACATCTTCTGAATCGGTTCAGGGCATCGATCTCATAGCCAGAAGAGCCGCGCTGATCAATGAGGCTGCGGATAGGCTAAGGGGGCGCGACTTGGCGGACTTTTTGAACCGAATAATCGAACGGGGAGAATTTAACACTTATGCGATGTCGGTAATTGCTGCATCTCAGACTCTGTTCGCGGGCGCGGATGAATCTCTCCAACTCGAACTTGCTAAGGATTGGATTGCGCAAATCCCCAACCCAGGCATTCGGCAGCGCTTGGCCTTCACTATGGGTTTTTCCTATTGCGGCCCGGATGTTTCCGCGGTTTTGGACGGTCTCACCGATATTAAGACAAAGCAAAGCTTCCTTGATGCATATTGTTCGACTATGGCTAGGCACTCCCCCTGTGAGGCATTCCGTGTCTATCAGACAAATCTGCCTAAAGGTGGCGATTACTCGGGCTTGGCGGTAATCGCGGCAAATATGACTACGGAATTCGGGGAGTTTCTGGCGATGTTGCCGACGGACGAGCGCTCATTGGTTTCGAAAGCGAGGGATCAGGCCCTGAAAAGCTGGGGGTCTCGGAATCCGCTGGAAGCGGCCAAATATGTCCGTGAAAACTCCGGCACAATCCAGCCGAGTTACATTAAAAGTGTCATTTCAACGTGGATGGAGAGCGATCCTAACGCTGCAATCGCATGGGTTCAAAAGGAGGAAGATCCGGTCTATCGGGAAAACTCATTCCGCGGCATTGTTGAAGCGTGGAAAGGGACCGAGTCGGCCAAAGCGTGGGAATTGGTACTCAACGAAAGTGGTATCGGCGCCGCCAAGAATGATTTGTTAAAGAAAATACACGCCGAGTGGATAAAGGACGATCCGAACGCCGCCGAAGCGGCTAGAGTCCGGTATCAGGCTTCGATGGACAATCGATAAATGTTTGACGTTCGGATTTCGCTCTCCACCGACGAGCGAGGATCAGATACAAAAGAAGATTCGGGTCTTTCATTGGCCTGTTTTTGGGCGGGCATGCTCTTATGAGCGCGGTTTCCGGAGTATCCGCTCGGGTCCGGTTGGTCGAATCCGGGGGCGCTTGTGGTGTTCGGGAAGCTCGGCTCTCGTGAGGAATGCCGGATCTGGTAGTACGATTGGTCGGCGGGACGCCCATACCCCGATGGATGCTTGCTCATCGGCTTCGACGGTCGTAGACCGCCGCCACATGCCTGATCATGCGCTTGACGAAGCCATTTCTACTCTTGCGTCTTGGGTCTTGCCGTCTTGAGTCTTTTTCCCCCGTCCCCGCCGAAAAGCTTCCGGTTCCGCATATCCTGTTGACTTGGAACGGGTTGGGGGGCATGTTGGGGGCCGCCTTTCCCATGGTCGTTTCAACGTCATCCATCGTTACCAGCGGGCCGGGGGCCTCGGTTTCAAAACCGTCGTCTCTCCGGACCGGGAGGGTGTTTGATATCAAGCGGTTTTCGACCCACGACGGTCCCGGCATCCGTTCGACCGCTTTTCTAACCGGATGCCCGCTGCGCTGCGCGTGGTGCCACAACCCGGAGGCGTTCGTGCTGCATGGGTTGGACGATGGCGCGAACGTGCGCGAGTTCACGGCGGATGGTTTGGTTAGGGAACTGGAGCGCGACTTGGCGTATTTCGACCGTTCCGGCGGCGGGGTGACGCTTTCCGGCGGCGAGCCGTTGAGTCAGGCGGCGTTTGTGCTGGAGGTGTTGCGCAAGTGCCGGGAGCGCGAGTTGCACGCCGCGTTGGACACCTGCGGGCTGGTGGATACCGGAAACCTCGCCTCCGCGGCCCGGTTGGCGCGGCTGGTGCTCTACGATCTGAAGCTGATGGATCCCGCCCGTCACGCGGAATGGACCGGTGCCGATAACCGGCGGATTCTCGACAACCTGCGCATGCTCGACGAATCGCCCGCCGAGGTTTGGATCCGCCTGCCCTTGATTCCCGGCGCGAACGACGACGACCGCAACCTCGACGCGGTGATGGAGTTGTTGGACGGCACCCGTTTCCGGCGGATTTCCATCCTGCCCTATCACCGCATCGCCGCCGCCAAATACCAGCGGCTCGGGCTTCCCAACAGGATGGAGGGCGTGGAACCGCCCTCCCCGGACCGGATCGAGGAAATCCGCGCCCGTTTCGCCGCCGCCGGCTTCGACCCCCACATCGGACGATGAACGAGATCGCGGATAGAAGACCGAAAGCAGCGAATGGCACCCGCCCATTCCACCATCTGCCATCTGCCAACTGTTCTGGTCTCTGGTGTCTGGCTTCTGGTCTCTCCCAATAACCAATAACAAATAACCAATAACATTTTCCCATGACACCCCGCATCCAGGCACTCCGCAACGCCACGCTTGAAGCCGTGCCCCGCATCAGCATCGAGCGCGCGCGGATCGTCACCGCCACGGCAAAGTCCCCGGAATACCTGCGGGCTTCCGTGCCAATGCGCCGCGCGCTGGTATTCCGGGCGCTGATGGAGGAAAAATCCCTCTATCTGGGCGAAGGCGAGCTGATCGTGGGCGAACGGGGTCCCGCGCCGGCCGCGGTTCCAACCTATCCGGAAGTGTGCGTCCACACCGCGGAGGATTTCGAGGTCCTGGACACGCGCGAGAAGATTCCCTACCGCGTGGATGCGGAAACGCGGCGGCTCCACCTCGATGATGTGCGCCCCTTCTGGTCCGGCCAATCCCAGCGCGAGCGGATGTTCCGCGAATTGCCGCCGGAATGGCACGACGCCTATGAGGCCGGTGTGTTCACCGAGTTTCAGGAGCAGCGGGGCCCCGGCCACACGGTGCTCGGCGAGACAATCTATCAAAAAGGGATGCTCGATCTCAAGCTGGAGATCCGCGACGCCATCGCCGCGCTTGATTTCGCCACCGATCCGCGGGCCTACGACCGACGCGAGCAGCTCCGCGCGATGGATTTGTGCGCCGACGCGCTGATCCGGCACGCGCAGCGCCACGCGGAAATGTTGGACCAGGCCGCCGCATCCGAAGCCGACGCCGGACGCGCCGCCGAATTGAGAACGATGGCCGCCGTTTGCCGCAAGGTGCCGGCCAACGCGCCGGAGACCTTCCACGAGGCGCTGCAATACTACTGGTTCGTCCACATCGGTGTGATCACCGAGCTGAACCCGTGGGATTCCTTCAACCCCGGGCGGCTGGACCAGCACCTGTGGCCGTTCTATCAACGCGAGCTGGAGCGCGGCGATCTAACCGAGGATGGCGCCCGTGAGCTGCTTCAGGCGTTCTGGGTGAAGTTCCACAACCATCCCGCTCCGCCCAAAGTGGGTGTCACCGCGCAGGAGAGCGGCACCTACACCGACTTCGCCCTGATCAACCTCGGCGGCGTGAAACCCGATGGCTCGGACGCGGTGAACGACCTGACCTTCCTGATCCTCGACGTGATCGAGGAGATGCGGTTGCTGCAGCCGAGTTCGATGGTTCAGGTCTCGAAAAAGAACCCTGATCGATTGTTGCGCCGGGTGGGCCGGATCGTGAAGACCGGGTTCGGGCAGCCGTCGATTTTCAACACCGATGCCGTGGTGCAAGAGCTGATCCGGCAGGGAAAATCGCTGGAGGACGCGCGCCGCGGCGGGTGTTCCGGATGCGTGGAAGCCGGCGCTTTCGGCCGCGAGGCGTATTTCCTCAGCGGCTATTTCAACCTGCCGAAGGTGCTCGATCTGACGCTCCACAACGGTCTCGACACCCGCACAGGCAAACAGTTGGGCCCGCAAACCGGCGATCCTCGCGGGTTCGCGACGTTTGACGATTTCTTCGCCGCGTTCGAGTGCCAGCTCCGGTATTTCGTGGACATCAAGATCCGCGGCAACAATCTGATAGAAACGATGATCGCGAAGTACATGCCCGCGCCGTTTCTCTCGCTGCTCATCGACGACTGCATCGCCAACGGTCGCGATTATCACGAAGGTGGGGCGCGTTACAACACCACCTACATCCAGGGCGTTGGCCTCGGAACCGTCACCGATGGTTTCTCCGCCATCCTCCATCGTATCTATCAGAACCAGGATTGCCCTTGGGACGAAATGCTCGCCGCGCTCGACGCCGACTTCGCGGGCCATGAGGCGCTCCACCACAAGCTGCTGGAGGAAACCCCGAAGTACGGCAACGACGACGACCGCGCCGACGCGCTCGTGCCGCGGCTGTTCGAGGCGTTCTGGAGCATGATCGACGGGCGGCCCAACGCCCGCGGAGGCACCCATCGGGTGGATATGCTGCCCACCACCTGCCACGTCTATTTCGGCAAGGTCACCGGCGCGCTGCCGGATGGAAAACGGCGCGGAGAGACGGTGAGCGAGGGCATCTCTCCCGTGCAGGGCGCCGACCGGTGCGGTCCCACGGCGGTGCTCAATTCCGCCGCCAAGTTCGACCACATCAAGACCGGCGGCACGCTGCTCAACCAGAAGCTCACCCCGCAACTGCTGGCCGACGACCAGGGGCTCGACCATTTCACCCATCTGGTGCGCGGCTATTTCTCGAAGGACGCCCATCACATCCAGTTCAACGTGGTGACCCGCGAAACCCTGTTGGCCGCGCTGGCGGAGCCGCAGAAGCACCGCGATCTCATCGTCCGCGTGGCCGGGTACTCCGACTACTTCGTGAACCTGACCCCCGAACTCCAGCAGGAAATCATCCGGCGCACCGAGCAGGAGGCGTTCTGAAGCCGGAATCCGCACGGATGCGGATTTATTACGCGGGATTTCTTGAATACTTGACCTTGCGAAGGATTTCGGCAGGTTTCCGGTCCGCTCGGGAGTTTTCACCCTCTCCCGGCGGTTGCGGTTTTCGGGCCGCACTCCAGCATTATGAAAACGTTCCTACACCCGGGGATGGGATATTTGGGCGGTCTTGCGGCCGCGTTGGCATCGGTTCAGCCACTCCACGCTTGGCAACCCGGCACGGGAAGCCCCACGGCGGCCTCCGGTTTTTCCGTGGACACCACCAACCGCCGCGATGTGCTCGCGTTCTACCAATGCGTCTATCAGGCGTCGGAAGGCTATGCCTCCCGAATGGCGTGGACGGGAAACACGGGGTCCGGCCAGGCCGGGACGACCGCGGCCGCGTTCAAGGAGGATGTGAGGCGGCGGGTGAATTTCTACCGGGCGATGGTGGGCCAACCCGGCGATATCACGTTCAGCACGACCAAGTCGCAAAAGGACCAGGCCGCGGCGCTGATGATGTCAGCAAACAACACGCTGAGCCATAACCCGACGGCATCGTGGCTGTATTATTCCGCCACCGGGAAAGAAGCCGCGGGAAAATCCAATCTCGCGTTGGGAACCTACGGACCCGAATCCGTCAATGGCTACATGCGCGACGACGGTGACGGCAATGAGTGGGTGGGGCATCGAAGGTGGGTGCTGCATTCGGTGGCGAAAGAGATGGGCACCGGAGACGTCCCCACATCAGGAACCTACCGCCCGGCCAACGCGCTGTGGGTGATGGGGGACTACAAGACCTCGGCCACCGCGAAATTCATCGCCTGGCCTAACGAAGGCTACGTCCCGGCGCCGTTGGTGCCCGCGCGCTGGTCGCTGGGCTATCCGGGTGCGGATTTCTCATGGGCGGATGTGACGATGACGAAGAATGGCATTGATGTTCCTCTAACCATCACCTCCAACGATGACACCGGCTACGGCGACAATTCGATCGTGTGGGAACCCGAGGGGCTGCCGTCCTCCGTGGCCGATGACGTCCCCTATGTGGTGACCGTTTCCGGCATTTCCGGCACGGGAGTCCCCACCAGCAAGTCGTACACCGTCCGGTTGTTCAATCCGGATGTGTTGGGCGAGTCGGTGACGGTTTCCGGTCCGGCGACCCTACCCGCGTCCGGGCAGTCGTACACCTTCAATGCGATCGGCCAGGCGGAATCCTATCAGGTGGAAGTTTCCAAGGGCAGCCAGGCGGCGTGGTTGGAAGGAGCCGAGGACTCGCCCGTCCCGCAGGTGGTGGAGGAGGTTTCCCCCGGATATTCGCTGAGGCAGACGGGTTTGTACCGGACGGGGAGCAAGGGATTTCAGCTTACCTTTCCCAGTGGGGTTTTCACCGATCAGGCGTTCACGGTCACCCGGGGTGTTATTGCTTCGGCTGGCAGCCGGCTGAGGTTTTACGATAGGGCCCGGTTTTCGACCACAACGACAACGCTTTCCGCGCAGGTTTCCGCCGATGGCGGCGGGACTTGGACGACCGTGTTTTCCCGCAATGGAGTGGGGCTGAGTTCCGCCTATTGGGATACCGACTGGGTGGCGCGCGACATCGCGGTGGGCGCATACGCCGGGCAGGCGATCCAGGTGCGGTTTCTACTCGCCTCGAATGGCGGCTCGGTGGTCCAGAATGTGACATCGAACCACGGGTTCTTCATCGATGACGTGACGGTGACGGAAACCACCCAACTGGCGGATCCGGTGGTGACCACACTGGCTGGAACCGCCACCTCGTTCACGCTGGATTCCACGACCGCAGGCGGATCACTAACCGGAGGCACGAGTTATGTGTTGCGGGTGCGTCCGAATGTTGGCACCCATTGGTTCGGATATGGAGCGATGAAGACCGTGACGGTGCAGATGCCGACGTATGCAACATGGATTGCCGGCCAGTATCCGGCGGTGACGGAGGGGGCCGGCGGGGATCATGATGGGGATGGCGTTCCCAACGGGGTGGAATACGCGTTTGGTCTCAATCCGGCGCAAGGCAACGGCAGATTGGATCTGCCGGCGTTTGTGGAGTCCGGAGGCGCGTTGGTTTCCGATTACGCTCCACCGCCGGATGTGAATGGCGTGGTTTATGGGGCCGAGTGGTCCGACAATTTGAAAGACTGGCATCCCATCTCCGACACGGGAACCGGAGGGCGGCACAAGTTCTCGGTGACGGTCGGAACCCAACCGAGGGTGTTCGTCCGCCACAAGGTGGTGGTGACTCCCTAACGGTCGGGAGCCGGTTCCGGCGGGCGGCTGTTGGAAACGTTCTCCGTCGGGCTATCGAAAACGAAGCCGGTGAGCGTCTGTTTGCCGGTGTTTCCGGAAACCGGGTTGTCCTCGAACGCGGCCGGGTCCAGGCCTTTTTCGAGCACCAGGCCGGGGCCTTCGTTGCGCTGGAGCTGGTTGCGGGTTGCCTTCAGCCGCGCGGCCGACCGCAGTGCCATGCCGCCTAACAGGTTGGCGGTGGCGATGTTGTCGCTGGCCTGTCCCGATCCGGCGGCGCTGATGACGATGCCGAACTCGCGGTTTCCCTTGGCCTGATTGCCCTCGATGAGCACCGCTTGCCCGGCGCAGTCGGCGTGGATGCCGTTGCGGCTGTTGCCCTCGCAGCGGTTGCCGGATGCGGTCAGGGCGGCGCCGCCCCACGCTTCGATGCCGTTCTCGAAGTTTCCGGTTAGGCGCGACTCCCTGATCTCAAGCGCCGAGTTCTCCCCCATCGCCGAGGCCCCGTTCCAGCCGTTGTCGGTGAATCGGCAGCGGAGTGCCTTCGCGGAGCCTCCTTCGATCACCGCCAGACCGTGGCCGCAGGCGTCGGCGAACGCGCAATCGACCCATTCGGCGGCCGCGCCGCGCATGAGAGCGGCGGAAAACCGCTCGGTTTCCCCGGTTTGCGACTTGTGGCGGAACGTGATGCCGGAAAGGCGGCTGCCCTTGGCGGTGGGACCGAGTGTGATGACGCAGCCCTCGCCGGCCTCGCATTCGATGATGGTTTTGTCAGGTCCCGCGCCTTGGATTTCGACGCCAGCGGTGACCACCAGCGGGCCTTTCCAAGTGCCCTCGCCGATCACGATGCGGTCGCGGTCGTGGGCGTTGGCGAGAGCCTCGGCAGGGGTGGGGTGGTCCTTCGGAACCCGCAGGGTCCGGGTATAGGACGCCATTTTTTCCAACAACGATGCGATTTCGGGATCCTCCGGAGCCAGGACAGCCGCCTCACGGAGAAAATCGAGCGCCTGTTGGTCGAACTGCCCGCGGTCACGGACGAGCGCTTTCTGATAGAGCGATCGCGCTTTCGCCAACTCATCCGCGGCTTGGGTTTTCGCGGCGGCGGCTTCCGTTAGGAGATTGTTCGCGTCGGCATCGCCGGGGTGTTGGGCGAGCGCCGCCCGCACGGTGGCGATCGCGGCGTCCCACTGGCGGCGGGCGAGTTGCTCGCGGGCGCGGGCCACGGCCTCCTTGAGCGCGGCGCCGGTCCGCGCGGCGGCGATCTCCCGTAACAGAATAGCCGCGTCGCGATCCTTCGGAAAACGTTCCAGCACCTTGCTGGCCGCGGATTCGGCCTCGTCCCATCGCCCCGCTTCGAGGGCGGCTCGGGATTGTCCGTTCCAATAGCCGCCATACTGCTGCTGTTCCTCCGCCATGCCCGCCTCAATGCTGCGGCGTCCGAGGGCAACCGTCGGCGAGTCGGGATTCAGCCGCTCGATTTCGTCGAACGCGGCGGTGGCTTCCGGCCAGCGGCGCTCGTCGATGTGGCTGGCACCCTCGCGTTCGAGACGGGCGATCGCCAGCATGCGTCCGACGCGGAGTTCGTCCTGCCATTTCAGATAGTACCAACCGCTGACGGAGAGGCAGAGCAAGGTGGCCGCCCAAGCCGCCAGCGCTTTGGTTAGACCGCTCCGCCGCCGCCGGGCCGGGGCGGATGGTTCCTCCGGCACCTGAGGAGAAACGGGGGGGGCGGGCTCGGGCTCCGGCATTTTCAGGCCGATGGCTTCGAGGTATTCGCGGACCGCCGCCAGCGCGCGGTCGATGTCCTGCAATCCCTGCTGATAGCGTTCCGCCAGCGCTTCGGTGGGCGCGGTGCGGACCATTTCGGCCAGGCGATCGCGAACGACACGAAACTCCCGCAAATGGGGCCTCGGATCTTCGTCCGGCCCCAGTCCCAGGATTTGGCGTGCTTCGCTCAGCGTCATGGCAGGGCGGCAGCCTACCACCGAATCCCGGCGAGGGGAAGCGGGGAAATCGTCCGGGCGAATTTCCGCATATTTGCGTTTTCCCTGCCGCGCGCAAGGTGTAGGATCGCGCCGCCATGCTTTCCGAACCGTTTCTTGATTCCCTTCGCGCCACTCTGGGCGAAATCACCGCCGCCGGCCTCTACAAACGCGAGCGCCTGATCGACTCCACCCAGAATTCCACCGTCCGCCTCAAGGACGGCCGCACCGTGATCAACATGTGTGCCAACAACTATCTCGGCCTGGCCGACCACCCGGAAGTCATCGCCGCGGCCCGCGAGGCGGCCTCGCGTTGGGGGTTCGGCATGGCCTCGGTGCGCTTCATCTGCGGCACCCAAACCCTCCACAAACAGCTCGAGGAAACGATTTCCGCGTTTCTCGGTACCGAGGATACCATTCTCTATCCGTCGTGCTTCGACGCCAACGGCGGGCTGTTCGAGGTCCTTCTAACCGAAGAGGACGCGGTCATCTCGGACTCGCTCAACCATGCGTCGATCATCGACGGCGTGCGTCTCTGCAAGGCGAAGCGTTTCCGCTACGCGAACAACGACATGGCCGATCTGGAGGCCCAGCTCCAGGCCGCCGACGCCGCGGGCGCGCGCTTCAAACTCGTCACCACCGACGGTGTGTTTTCGATGGACGGCATCATCGCGCAGCTCGACAAGGTCTATGAGCTGGCCGAAAAATACGGGGCCATCGTGCATTTCGACGACTGCCACTCGACCGGATTCCTCGGCGCGCGCGGCCGGGGGACGCACGAGCATTGCGGGTTGTTCGGCAAGATCGATCTAACCACCGGGACGCTCGGCAAGGCGCTGGGCGGGGCCTCCGGCGGCTACACCTCGGGCAAAAAGGAAATCATCGAACTGCTCCGCCAACGGTCGCGGCCCTATCTGTTTTCCAACACCATCGCGCCGCCGATCGTGGCGGCGTCGCTCAAGGTGTTCGAGATGCTTTCCGCCTCCACCGAGCTGGCCGACCGCGTGAAGGAAAACACCGCCTATTTCCGCAACGCGATGGCCGGCACCGGATTCACCATCGCCGGCAAGGACCATCCGATCTCCCCGGTGATGCTCGGCGACGCGGCGCTGTCCCAGCGCTTTGCGGATGGATTGTTAGAACGCGGGATCTACGCGATCGGGTTCTTCTACCCCGTGGTTCCGCAGGGAAAAGCCCGGATCCGTACCCAGATCAGCGCCGCCCACACCCGCGAGCAGCTCGACCGCGGGATCGAGGCCTTCGTCGCCACCGGTAGGGAATTGGGCGTCATCTGATCCTTACAATTCCCGGAAACGACTGTCAGGATTACGGTTGCAATACCCGAACGGGGGGGTAACTTCCCGCGGAGGCCATTTCCCGAAAGGCCTTCCCCGTTGTCATGAAACCCATCCTGATACTGCTCTCGTTCTTTGTATTGGCCGTTCGGATCCTCGCGGATTCCGTGACGGTCGGCGATCCGTCATTCGAGGGAAATGCGCTCAACCCAGGCGGGTGGGGGAACAATATCGGACCCGAATGGACCGGGACCAACGGATCGAACAGTGGAAGTGCCTTTGAGGAATATATCACCGGATTCGCCAGCGAAGGGACCGACCATCTGGGGATGGAAAACAACTATGATGTCTGGCAGGATCTGGGCGTCACCTATCAGGCGAACACCCGTTATACACTCACGGTCGCCGTGGGAAACCGGTCCGGGACCACCCAATCGGGCAATTTGAGCCAGTTCTATCTGGCGGATTCCACAGGGACCATTTACGCCACCGGATCCTACGATGCCTACGCGAACGTGGCCGCAGGCCAGTTCGCCGACGCTACGGCGCTGGTGTTCGAAACCCCGAACAATCCTGCGGCGGAGGGCAAGACCATCCGGATTTTACTGCACTCCGGGGGCAACGGCCGCTCGCATTTCGATAACATCCGGCTCCAGAGCGAGTCGCTGCTGGTGCCCGGTGCGGCCACCCTCGGAGCATTGTCAGCCGCCTCCGTGGGGACCACCTCCGCCACCCTCAACGGGTCCGTGACCGACATCGGCGACGGCGCGCCAACCATCACATTCTTCTGGGGACCGGTCAACGGCGGAACGAGTCCGGGAGCATGGGCGCATTCGGTGCCACTCCCCGGAACCTATGGAGTCGGTGGCTTTTCCACCAATCTAACCGGACTGGACCCCGCTGCGATCTATTATTTCACCGCGCGGGCTACCAATAGTGCCGGCTCGTCATGGGCGCTGCCGGTCGCCGAGTTAGAAACCACGCCCCTGGCTCCGGCGGTGGTCACTGCGGCGGCATCCGGTCTAACCGCGTCCGGCGCGGTGGTGGCGGCCAATGTCACCTCGACCGGCGGCGAGACACCGGTGGTGACCATCTACTACGGCACGACAGACGGCGGAACCACCCCCGGCGCGTGGCAGGGATCGGTGAACGCCGGTGTGGCGTCCGGTCCGGTGAGCGCCACGGTGAGCGGATTGCTCCCGTCCACGGCATACCATTTCCGCGCCTACGCGGAAAACGGCGGGGGCGGATCATGGGCGCCTTCCAGCCTGGGATTCACGACTCTAACCGTCGGACCGCCCGAGGTGGAGAACCGCACTGCGGAAGGGATCACCGGAACCACCGCGAACTTGCGCGGCGAGATCATCGAAACGGGCAATGACACTCCGGTGGTCACCCTGTTCTACGGCACGGTGGACGGTGGGACGAATCCCACATCGTGGACCACCTCGGTGAACTGCGGCACCCAAAGCGGCGAGTTCACGCGCTTCATTGCCGGGCTCGCACCCAACACTATCCACTATTTCCGCTGGCGCGCCGTGAACGCGGGCGGCACGGCGTGGTCGGCGGAATCCGGCACCTTCACCACCACGGCGCTGGTCCCCAGCGGGGTGGTGATCAACGAGATCCACTACCATCCCTCGGACGACACCAGCGCGGAGGAGTTTATCGAGCTATACAATCCGGGCGACACCGCGGTTGATATATCCGGATGGACGGTTTCCGATGCGGTCACATATACGTTTCCCGCGGGAACGACGGTTCCGGTCCACGGCTACCGGGTTGTCTCCCAGAGTCCGACGGTGCTTCAGGCGAAATACGGCATCACCGGCGTGCTCGGGCCATGGTCGGGCAATCTGTCGTCCGCAGGCGAAAAGATCGACCTGCGCGACGCGGCGGGCACGCTCAAGGACCGGGTGAGCTACGGCGCGGGCTTTCCATGGCCGACCGGTGCCGACGGAGGAGGATCGTCGTCCGAGTTGATCCATGCCGGGCTGGACAACGATCTCGGTGGATCGTGGCGGGCTTCGGTCTCGGCCGGAAGCGCCGGACAGACGTTCATTCTGCCTGCGGCTTCCGGCTGGAAATATCGGAAGGGAAATTCTTTGGAACCCGCCTCAAACTGGCGCACGATCGGCTACACTCTCGATGGCTCATGGCTGGACGGTACCGCTCCTATCGGCAATGGCACCACAGTGGCCAACAACACGGTGCTCTCCGACATGGTGAGCGGTTTCAACTCGACCTCCGTTTATACCACGGTTTACGGACGAAGGACCTTTACCGTGCCCGCAGGGTCGATTCCGGATGCGATGGTTTTGAAACTCAGGATCGATGATGGCTGCGTCGCCTGGATCAATGGTGTGGAAGTCTTCAGAACGAACGTTGCCGGCAATCCGGTATACAACTCCACCGCAAGCGCCGGCGTGGATACGGCGGCGTGGACGACCATCAATCTCTCAAACACTTCGTCCTATCTGGTGGGCGGCACCAATGTGCTTGCCATCCATACATTGAATTTCACCGGTAGTAGAAGCCATCGGCGTGACTTCACCTTCGACGCCGATCTGAGCGTCCCCGCCACGGGAGGCAATCCGGTCCCGTCCCCGGGCAACGCCAACGGCGTTTTGAAAGCCTCCAACCTGATCGCGCCCCAGATCCGCCAGGTGGCGCACAGTCCTGTCAGCCCCGTGGCCAACCAGCCGGTCACCATCACCGCCCGCATCACCGACCCGGACGGCATGGGCGCGGTGACGCTTTCCTATCAAACCGTGGAGCCCGGAAGCTATATCCGGAAAACCGACGCCGCGTATTCAACCTCCTGGACCACCGTGGCGATGGTGGACAACGGCGCCAACGGCGACGCGGTGGCCGGGGATTCGACCTTCACCGCGGTGCTGCCCGCATCGCTGCAGGTCCACCGGCGGCTGGTGCGCTACAAGATCACCTTCGCCGACGCGCTCGGCAACTCGCAGACCGTGCCCTACGCCGACGACGAGCAACCGAACTTCGCCTACTTCGTTTACAACGGCGTGCCCGCGTGGACCGGAGCGCTGCGTCCCTATGCCTACAGCGGATTTTCCGCCACCGCGGCGCAGACGTATTCAACGACATTGTTGGAGAGCAAACCGCCGTTCCACCTGCTGGCCAACGCCTCCGACGTGAGCACATCCCAGGGCGGCAACACCACCCGTTACTACGGCACGGTGGTTCACCGCGGGATCGTGCATGACCATATTCAATTCCGGGTGCGCGGGATCGGCTCCACCACGGTGAGCGGCAAGAACAAGTGGAACATCTATTTCAACCGCTCGCGCGATTTCCAGGCCTATGACAATTACAACCGTCCTTACAAGGAGACCTGGAACAACCTGCTGGTCAACTGCAACGCCAGCCCGTGGGCCTCTGTCAACCGCGGCTCGGCGGGCGTCGAGGAGGCGCTCTGCAACCGGATCTATCAACTTGGGGGCATGGCCTCGATGAACACCTTCCAGTTCCACTTCCGGGTGATCGACGACGCGGTGGAAACCTCGCCCACCGACCAGTTCAGCGGCGACCTGTGGGGGCTTTACATGGGCCTCGAACCCACCGAGGGCAACTTCCTCGACGAGCGGGGGCTGGCGGACGGAAATCTCTACTCGATCGAGGGTGGCGGCGGCGACAAGAAGCACCAGGGTCCCACCCAGCCGGTGGATTCGTCGGATTGGTCGTCGTTCAGCGGCATGGTGAACGCCTCCGGGACCGCCGAGCAATGGTACCGCGACAATGTGGACCTCGACGCGCTCTACACCTTCCTCGCGCTGAACCGTCTGACCGGAAACGTGGACGTGCGCCCCGGCGACAACTACCGTTTCTATCACCGTCCCACCGACAACCGCTGGGTGATCATCCCGTACGATATGGACATGCAGTTCATCGCCGCGCACCACTGGGGCGGATCGATGGATGGTGTGGTGGTGGCCGGGGCGCCGAACGTCATCCGCGCCATCGGCCGCCATGCCAACCTCGCGCGCGAGTTCCGGAACAAGTGTCGCGAGATCATCTCCCTGATGGCATCGGACGGAACGGCTACCGGGGGGCAGATCGGCCAGTTGGTGAGTGAAACCGCTGGCTTTGTCAATCCGCCGGGAGAGGCACTGACATGGGCCGACCTCGATGCCGCGATGTGGAACCTCAACCCGAAGACCACCGGATCGCTCGGAGCCAATACCGGGCAGTCGAGCCACAAGGGCAACTTCTTGCGTGCGACCTATCTGGACGGAGGGAGAGGCGGATTGGGTGGAACCACCGCCACCGGATCCTGGATCCGCAGCCTATCCGACCCCGACGCGGACGGTTTCTCCGACCACGAGGGTCTGATGCAATGGTTCACCGACTTCGCGACCAACACCTGGCCCGGCGGGACCTGGATCCGGAAAGCCGGCGCCGCCGGGGGATCCGGCACCGACTCCGACCCCAACCGCCAGAAAGGCTACGGCTACAAATACCTCGAATGGGAATCCCTCTACGGCGGATGGATCGACTCGGTCAACAGTCCCACCATCGCCCCGTGGACCGACTATCCCAACAAACCGGCCGCCAGTTACAGCGGCACCGGCGGCTTTCCCGTCCATCAGCTCGCCTTCACCTCCTCCGCGTTCTCCGACCCCCAGGGCGCGGGCACCTACGCCGCCCACGAATGGCGGATCGGCGAGATCCAGGCCCCCGGCATCCCCGGCTACGTCACGGGAACGCCCTGCAAATACGAGATCGAAACCGTCTGGTCCTCCGGCGAACTGACCGGCGCGCCCGGCGCGTTCGAACTACCGCTCGGCATCGCCGAGCCCGGCAAAACCTACCGCGTGCGCGTCCGCCACAAGGACAGCACCGGAAACTGGAGCTACTGGTCCGACCCCGTGCAGTTCGAGGCCACCGCGGCTCCTCCCGGCGCGCTCATCCACTACTGGAACTTCAACAACACCGCCGCGCTGCTGACCCCCACCCAGACCATCGGCGGCGGCGTCCTAACCGTGGCCGGCACCTATGAAAGCGGCACCGGCCAGAGCTTCGCCGCGCTCAACGCCCGCAACGGCGACCCCGCCGGAGCCCACCTGCGCGTCAACAACCCGCTCACCCCCGGCACCGCCGTGACCGCCGCCATCCCCACCCCCGGGTTCTCCAACATCATCGTCAAATACGAAACCCGCCGCTCCGGTCAGGGAGCGGGGACCCAGACCGTATCCTACACCGCCAACGGCACCGACTACACCCCGTTCGCCACCTTCACCATCGCCGACGACTCCCCCGCGGTGATGACCCTCGACTTCCGCGAACTCGCCGCCGCCGACAACAACCCGCTCTTCGGGCTGAAAATCACCTTCTCCCAGGGCGCGGGCGGCACCGCCGGCAACAACCGGTTTGACAACCTGACCGTCGAAGCCGACGCCCTGCCCGGCCAGCCCGAATTCCTCCCCGGCGGCGACGGATCGTGGAACCTCGCGTCCAACTGGGCCAGCGCCGCCGTGCCCGACGGCGAGGGCGCGCTCGCCATCGTCAACCCGCCAGCCACCGCCGGCCGCGCCGTTTCCATCACCTCGCCGGTCACCGTCGGCACCCTGCGCGTCCACAACGGAGCCACCTCCTATCTGAACCGCATCTCCGGCGGCGGCATCACCTTCCACGGCGGCGCGGAAATCGCCCTCATCGACACCGATGGCACCGGCGCCGGTCTGATCGAGATCGAGCCCGCCACCGGAGCCACCCTCGCCACGGACCTGCGCCTCGTTGTGGCCAACACCGCCGGCGATCCCGCCCACGGCGCGCTGCGGCTGCGCGGCGTCTGGGACGGCCCCGGCGGCCTGACCAAACAAGGCCCCGGCACCGCCTCGCTCACCGGAGCGGGCAAGGACTTCACCGGCCCGCTCGTGATCGGGCAAGGCGTCCTGCAAATCACCCAACCCGCCACCCCCGGCCAGACCTCCGGCGTCACCGTCCAATCCGGGGCCGAACTTCGCCTCACATCATCCAACGACATCTACGGACCGAGAACCCACACCTTCGGCGGCACCCTCGCCATGGACGGCACCCTATCCTATCACCCCGACACCGCCGGGACCAACCGCGCCATCGTCACCAACGCCGTCACGCCCTCCGGCACCGCCGCCGCCCACATCCCCGCGGCCGCCGACACCCTCGAACTGTCCGGGGTCCTGACCGGACCCGATGTTCTAACCAAGACCGGCCCCGGCGCCCTCTCCCTGTCCGGATCATCACCCGCGTTCACCGGCGGCATCGCCGTTTCCGCGGGCACGCTTGAGGTCACCGGAACGCTGCCCGGCGCCCCCGTCCAGCTCGCCGCGGGCGCTTCCCTAACCGGATCGGGAACCGTGGGACCCGTCAGCGGCTCCGGGACCGTCCTTCCCGGCACCGCCGTTCTAACCGCCACCAGCGCCGCCGCCGCCGGCTACGAATTCGTCCTGCCCAACACCGGCCACGCCGGAAACGGAACCCTCCGCCTCACCGGAGCCGCGCCGTTCCCCGCCGCGCCGCAAACCGTGGAACTCTTCCTCAACCGCGCCACCCGCCTGCCAGGCGACCGCTCCGCCGGCGGCTTCTTCGCCACCGACGCCGGAGCCCTAACCACGGCGCTGGCATCCTCCGCCGTTAGAGTATGGATCCCCGACCCCGCCGGAAACGTCACCCGCGGCGGCGTCACCTACCGCGAGGCCGTCCCCGCCGACAACCTCTCCTGGCAAATCGTGGACCGCGCCGTTGACTTCGGCTCCGGCCCGGTTTCCGGGGCGCTGTTGGAAATCGCCACCGGCGGCGAACCCACCCTCTACACCCAATGGCGCAACCTCCACTTCGCCGATCCCGCCGACGCCGCCAACGACGCCGTATCCGGCCCCAACGCCAACCCCTCCGGCGACGGCGTGCCCAACCTGATGCGCTACGCCATCGGCATCGGCCCGGACGACTCCGCCGCCGGCCTGCTGCCCAAGCTCGTTCCCGCGGGCAACGGCTTCGTCTATCGCTTCCGCTACGACCCCGCGCGGACCGACCTCGTTTACCGGGTGCGCGCCTCCCCGGACCTCACCGGTTGGCCCGCCACGCTCTTCGACACCTCCGCCGACCCCATCCCGCCCCTCGACAACGGCTGGCTCCCCGTCACCCTCCCGCAAAACCTATCCGGGGGCTCCGGAAAGGATCCCGAGATGTTCCTGAGGTTGGAAGTGTCGATGCAAAGCCCCTAACATAACAGCAATCCCACCGCTTATGAGTCAGTGCATCGTGCTGTCGGGCGCGCCTTGACCGCCCCGTTGATCAATCGATGGTCGTTTGTCGCAAACCGCGAGTATCCCGAAATATCAAGACCCATGAAGGAAGAAGGCTTTACAGGGTGTCTATCCTGTGGCAGCTTCTTGCCGGATTTTGCTTTGCCATTCGTTTTCCGATCTCTCGAAACCCAACATGAAACCGACCCTTACCTGCCTTTGCGCGCTGCTGACATGCCTCAGTGCGTTCGCAGACCCTATCACAATCGGCGATCCGTCGTTCGAGGGCAACACCCTGAGCGCCGGACAGTGGACCAACGATCTCAGTCCCGAATGGCAGGAGACCAACGGGCCGAACAATGGCAACGGATTCGAGGAATACATCACCGGATTTGTTGGTGCCGGAACGGATCACCTGGGTATGGCGGAGGGGCATGATGTCTGGCAGGACCTGGGAGTGACCTATCAGGCCAACACCCGTTATACTCTTACGGTCGCGGTGGGCAATCGCCCCGGCGCCACCCAGTCGGGAAATCTGAGTCAGTTTTACCTCGCGGATTCCATCGGGACGATATTCGCGTCGGGATCGCTTGACGCCGCCGCCAGCGTCGCGTCGGGGAGTTTTGCGGATGCGGCGCCGCTGGTGTTTGAGACGCCAGCCAATCCGTCGGCCGTGGGCCAGACGATCCGTATCCTGCTCCACGCGGGTGGCAGCGGACGTTCGCATTTCGACAATATCCGGTTGGAAACCGAGCCTTACGCGTTGACCGGAACCGCGACGGTTGAGGGGTTGTCGGCCACCGGTATCGGCTCCACCACCGCGACGCTCAACGGTTTGGTGTCCGATATTGGGAACGGCGCTCCGTCGCTCACGTTTTATTGGGGGCCCGTGAACGGAGGAACCACGCCCGGTTCGTGGGCCAAGTCGGTGACTCTGCCCGGCACCTACGGTGTGGGTGCCTTTGCGACCTCTCTAACGGGTTTGAGCCCGGCCACGGTGTACTATTTCACCGCCCGCGCGACCAACAGCGCCGGATCGACGTGGGCCTTGCCCGTCGCCCAATTCGAGACCCTGCCGCAGCCGCCGACGGTGGCCACCACGCCGGTCAGCGGTGTTTCCGCGACCGGGGCCACGCTCGGAGCAAACGTGACATCCACCGGAGGCGAAGCGCCCACGGTGACCCTTTACTATGGCACGACCGATGGGGGAACGACTTCCGGCGCGTGGCAGGGATCGGTGGGAGCGGGTGTGGTTTCGGGTGCGACGGGTGTTCCTGTGACCGGTCTCACGCCCTCCACGTTGTATTATTTCCGTGCTTATGCCGAAAACGGGGGCGGAGGGGTATGGTCGTCTTCATCACTCTCGTTTTCCACATTGAACGTCGGTCCTCCATCGGTGGAAAGCCGGACTCCGGAAGGCATCACCGGGACCACCGCCAACCTCCGCGGGGAAATCACCGATACCGGCAACGATCCGCCGGTGGTCACCCTGTTTTACGGGACGTCCGACGGCGGCACCACGCCGGGTTCCTGGGCGGTTGCGGCGGACTGTGGCGCGCAAAGCGGCGAGTTCACGAGGTTCGTTTCCGGACTTTCCGCCACGACCCCGTATTTTTTCCGTTGGCGCGCGGTCAATGCCCACGGAACCTCATGGTCTCCCGAGAGCGGTTCCTTCACCACCACGGCTCCGATCCCCAGCGGCGTGGTGATCAACGAAATCCACTACCACCCGGCGGACGACACCAGCGCCGAGGAATTCATCGAGTTGTACAATCCCGGCGACACCGCGGTTGATATATCCGGGTGGACGATCACCGATGCGATTACATATACGATTCCGGCGGGCACCACCGTGCCGGTTCGCGGCTACCGGGTCGTCGCCCAGAACCCGGCGGTACTGCAGACGAAATACGGCATCACCGGAGTCCTTGGACCTTGGTCCGGAAATCTGTCGTCCGCGGGCGAAAAGATCGATTTGCGGGATGTTTCCGGTGCCCTCAGGGACCGGGTTGGCTATGGAGCGGGGTTTCCGTGGCCGACAGGCGCGGACGGAGCGGGGCAGTCGTGCGAGTTGATCCATCCGGGATTGGACAACGATCTCGGCGGGTCGTGGCGGTCGTCCTACAACCCCGGTAACAACGGAACGACCTTTATCGCCACTTCGTCCACCGGGTGGAAATACCTGAAAGGAACCGCCGAACCGTCGTCGCCGGTGGACGGGTGGAGGGCCGTGGCCTATGATGACAACGCGTGGCTGTCCGGTTCGCAGCCGATGGGTTATAACTCGAAATACGGAAACGTCACGACGCTTTCGGACATGCAGAACAATTATTGGAGCGTCTATCTGCGCAAGACGTTCACGGTTCCCGCAAACCAGATACCCGATTCGCTCACGCTGAGGTTGCTCGTTGACGACGGGTGCATCGTTTGGATCAACGGTACGGAAGTCGCGCGGACCCACATGCCTGCCGGACATGTCGCCTACAACGCCGCCGCCAACAACCACGATGCGACCGCCTGGGAAACATTCACCCTGAGCAACACGTCATCCTATCTCCTTGGCGGGACGAATGTGATCGCGATCCAGGTCAACAACAGCTCGCTAAGCAGCAGCGATCTGACGATCAATTCCGAGCTGACCGCCGGAAGCGTCACGGCCACGTCGAATCCGAGTCCGGGCACCACCAACGGAGTGTCGGCCTTGGCGACCGCCATCCCACCCCAGATCCGCCAGGTGGCGCACAGTCCTGTTAGTCCGGCGGCCAACCAGCCGGTCACCATCACCGCCCGCATTACCGACCCCGACGGCATGGGCGCGGTCAGTCTATCCTATCAGACCGTGGAGCCGGGAAGTTATGTCCGGAAAACCGACGCCGCGTATTCGACTTCCTGGACCACCGTGGAGATGGCGGACAACGGCGCCAACGGCGACGCGGTGGCCGGGGATTCGACCTTCACCGCGGTGCTGCCCGCGTCGCTGCAGGTCCACCGGCGGCTGGTGCGCTACAAGATCACCTTCGCCGACGCGCTCGGCAACTCGCAGACCGTGCCCTACGCCGACGACGAGCAGCCGAACTTCGCCTACTTCGTGTATAATGGCGTGCCCGCATGGACCGGCGCGCTGCGTCCCTACGCCTACAGCGGGTTTGCCGCCACCACACCGCAGACCTATTCGTCCGCCCTGTTGGAGAGCAAGCCGCCGTTCCATCTGATTGCGAACGCGTCCGACGTAAGCACATCCCAGAGCGGCAATACCACCATCTATTACGCGACGGTGGTGCATCGCGGCATTGTTCACGATCATGTCCGGTTCAGGGTGCGCGGGATCGGTTCCACCACGGTGAGCGGCAAGAACAAATGGAACATCTACTTCAACCGGTCGCGGGATTTCCAAGCCTATGACAACTACAACCGGCCCTACAAGGAGACCTGGAACAACCTGCTGGTCAACTGCAACGCTAGCCCGTGGGCCTCGGTCCATCGCGGCTCGGCGGGCGTCGAGGAGGCGCTCTGCAACCGGATCTATCAACTCGGGGGCATGGCCTCGATGAACACGTTCCAGTTCCACTTCCGGGTGATCGACGACGCGGTGGAAACCTCGCCCACCGACCAGTTCAGCGGCGACCTGTGGGGGCTTTACATGGGCCTCGAACCCACCGAGGGCAACTTCCTCGACGAGCGGGGGCTGGCCGACGGCAATCTCTACTCGATCGAGGGTGGCGGCGGCGACAAGAAGCACCAGGGTCCCACCCAGCCGGTGGATTCGTCGGATTGGTCGTCGTTCAGTTCCACGCTCGCCGCGACCGGCACCACCGAGCAATGGTATCGCGATAATGTGGATCTATCCGCCTTATATACTTTTCTCGCGCTGAACCGTCTGACCGGAAACGTGGACGTGCGGCCCGGCGACAACTACCGTTTCTATCACCGTCCCACCGACAACCGCTGGGTGATCATTCCCTACGACCTCGACATGCAGTTCATCGCCGCGCACCACTGGGGCGGCACCATGGACCAGATCGTCGGCGGTTCCACCCAATCCGTCATCGTCGCCGGAGCGCCCAACGTCATTCGGGCCATCGGCCGCCATCCGAATCTTGCGCGGGAATTCCGGAACAGGTGCCGCGAACTCCTGTCCCTGATGGCATCTGATGGCGCAGCAACGGGCGGCCAGATCGGCCAGTTGGTGGACGAGACCGCGCGTTTCGTCAATCCGCCGGGCGAGGCCCTGACATGGGCCGACCTCGACGCGGCAATGTGGAACCTCAACCCGAAGACCACCGGATCGCTAGGGGCGAATTCCGGCCAATCCAGCCACAAGGGCAATTTCCTCCGCGCCTATTATCTCGACGGCGGACGCGGGGCAGGCGGCCCCACCGCCACCGGCACCTGGATCCGCAGCCTATCCGACCCCGACGCGGACGGTTTCTCCGACCACGAGGGTCTGATGCAATGGTTCACCGACTTCGCGACCAACACCTGGCCCGGCGGGACCTGGATCCGGAAAGCCGGCGC
>JAFLEH010000013.1 GCA_017301995.1 Verrucomicrobiota bacterium
GGCGCTGCAATGGGCGGCGGCGGAGCCACAACGGCGGGCGGTGGCGGCGGGGCCACAACGGGTGGCGGCGGAGGAGCGGTCACCGGTTCGGGGGCCGGAGGCGGCGGAGCGGGTTCGGGCTGCGGCTCGGGAGACGCATGCACGCTCGGCAGCGAGCCGGCGGGCGGGAGCAAAGGCTGTGGAGCGGTCTGGGTGCGCGGTGGTTCCGGAACCACGGTCACCGGAACAGGCTCAGGCGCGGCCTGGGCGGCGGGCTGCGGGGCACCGGGGATGATCAGGCGCGGACGCCGGGGTTGGTCTGGGGCGGGGTTGGTCGGTCCGGTGCTCATGGCTGGAGTCGCGGGTTGTGGGTTGGGTTGGGGTTGGTGGGGGTGGTTGTCGTTTTGGAAAAACACTTTCAGCGCGTCGCGGGAAGTCGTCGGGCGATCGGAGGGCTGGCGGTTGAGGTGCCACATCACCCAGTCGCACACCCAGCGCGGCAAGTCCGGCCGCAATTCCTGAAGCGGGGTCACCTGATGGTGGAGGTGAGCCGTCATCACCGCCATGGTGGTGTTGCCGTTGAACGGATAGGTTTGGGTCAGGGCATGATAGTAAACGCAACCCATCGAATACAAATCGGCGCGGGCATCGAGTTCGGCGCGCTCGAATTGCTCAGGACACATGAAATAGATCGAACCGAACACCGAGTCGGCCGTCTCCATCTGGTCCAACGCGGCGGGTTCCGAGAACTTCGCGAGCCCGAAATCCACCACCTTGATCTGGAATTTTCCTGATGGCAACCAAGTGAGCATGAGGTTGCTCGGCTTGATGTCGCGGTGGACGATATTGCGCTCCTGGGCGGCGATGAGGGCCTCCTGGGTCTGGATCGCCAATTCCCGGAAATCCGGCCACGTGAGCGGCGCGCGGTCGATCAGCTCGTCCACCGTTTTTCCGTTGATAAACTCCATCACCACGTAGGGACCTTCCTCGTCCGAGCCTACGTCATACACGGTGACGATATTCGGATGCTGCAGCGAGGCGAGCGCGCCGGCCTCCTGGAGGATCTGCGCGGCGGATTCGCCGTGTGTGGCGTCGCCGCCCTCGGGGCGGATCCGTTTGATAGCCACCTCCCGGTTCATCCGCGCGTCGTAAGCCCGGAAAACCGAGCCCATCCCTCCTTGGGCGATTTTTTCGCGGATTTCGTAGCGAGTATCCATTGGAACAGGCCCGGTCTAGCCGTGAACCCGCGGGCTGGCAACCCCGAAATCGCGCCGGAATGCAAAATCCCGCGTTTTGGGACGCCGCTCCCCCGGTCCGGTTTCCTCTCCCGCGCCGCGGAGGATGGCTTTCGCCCGCTTCTCCGGGCAGGTTGGGAATTGACGATCAAACCCGGTTCCCGGGGGCACTCGCTCTCGTACCAGAACCTCCGCTCAGCGGAGCCCGATTTGCTCGATCACCTGGCTGCGGCCGGCGGGCAGGGAGCCCAGGGCGTTGCGCAGGCAGGCGTCGGGAGTCGCGAGGTCGTGGGTCACGCCTAACAACCTGGCGAGTTCGCGTTCGAAATGCCGCAACGCGCGCTGGCTGGGCGCCTGGGTGGCGACGTGGTCCAGGGCCCGGCGCAGCAGGTCGAACAACAGCGGTTCGGGGTGCTCCGGTTCCACCGCCATTTCCAACAACTGGCAGAAATACGCGGCCAGCAGGGTGGACGGATAGTCGCGGCGCAGGCCCTCCCGCCAGTCGCTGATGGCGACCTCCCGGAGGCTGTGCAGCTCGCCCCGTGGGGCCTTGGCGTAGGTGATTTCCCCGCCGAAAAACAAATCCAGCTTGCCGGCGAACGGGCTGTTAGGACGCCGCGCGCCTTTGGCGGCGGTCTTCACCAGACCGTGCTCCTCGGTGAACCAATGGGCGATCAGACTGGTGTCGCTCAGCCGGGTCAGGCGGGTCAGGATGGCCTGGGACATGGTGCGACGGTTAGGGTGAAACGATGCGGACCCGATAGAAACGCCGGGGATGCAGGGTGGCGGCGGCGGGGTCGGTCACGGTGGCGGGAACGCCCGTCCCGGACACGTCCGCGCCGAGAGCCGCCCAGGATCCCGCCGCCAGCGATTCGCTGAACTCCACCCGATAGACCACTTCGGCCGCGGTGGGAAAGGTGATCGAAAACCCGCCGCCAGCCGTCGTTCCGGCCTGCGTGATCGTGAAGCGGCTGAATGGATTGTTAGGAAGCGTGCCGATGCGGTACTCCTGGAGATTGGTGAACCCGTCGCCATCCGGATCCCCACCCGCGGTGGCGGCGGTGCTGCCGAAATGTTGGATCTCCCACCAGTCCGGCATCTGGTCGCGGTCGCCGTCGATGATTCCGGTTAGGTCGAGCCGCCCGCCGCTGAGAACGCGTCCGGCCAGGGCGCCGACCGGGGTGGTCCCGTTGATCACCCGCGCCACCCGCTGGGCGGCGGTTTCCGACGGGTAATTCGCCGCCGCGAAGGCGACCGCGGCGCTGACAAACGGAGTGGCGGTGGAGGTGCCGGACGCGTATTTGTAGGCGGCGGAGGTGATGAGCGGGGCGCTGGTGATCGTGACGGACGCGGGCAGCGCCGCCTTGAGCGCCAGCCCGTCGGCGTTGGATAGAAAAACCGCCGGCACCCAGGCTTTCGCGTCGGTGACCGTGGGAGTGATTGGACTGGTATCGTGGTTGTAAAAAACCACTCCGCGTGCTCCGGCTTTCATCGCGGTTAGAAGTTTGTTGGAAAATATTCCGCCGCCGCGCATCACGAGCGCGATGTGTCCGTTGACCGCGGGAGGGTAATCCGTCGGCAGATTGCCCTGGCCGCAATCGACAACGGAGTCGGTGAGTCCGGTGGTGGTTCCGGCGTAATATACCGGAGCGGCTGGATAGGTGGTGCCGCCGCGGATCACCGATGCGCCCACGCCAGCGAGGTTCGGCCAGATGGTTTTGGTGGAATGGATATCCGTTCCCGGCGCGGCGAGGTCCACTTTGGTTCCGTAGTTGGAATAGCTCGCCAGGGAGTCGTCCGAATCGGTGGCGGCCACGACGATCATGTTGGGAAGCCGGAGGTTGGCCGGATAGACCGGGTTGGCGGTATTGTCCTGCCCCGCGTTGCCCGCCGCGCAGCAGTAAACGATGCCGGCGTTGCCCGCCGCCTGGATGGCGGTTTCCTCGACCGATGAGTAGTTAGGGTCGGTGAACGACGCGTTGAGCGCGACGATATTGACACCGCGTCCTTTCATCATGACCGCGTAATTGATCGCGGCGATTTCCGAGGCCACGTCCACGCCACCGGTGGAAGTGGTGATCCGCAGCGGCATGAATCGGGTCTGGAACGCGGCCCCCGCGATGCCTTGCGAGTTTTTCGCGGCGGCCGCGATGATGCCCGCAAGATGGGTGCCGTGCGCGTTGTTGGGATCGACGTCCGACGGGTTGCCGTTGTTGTCGTAGAAATTGAACCCGTGGACATCATCGACTTTGCCGTTGGCGTCGTTGTCCAGATTATCCCAGGGGACTTCGCCGGGATTGGTCCACAAATTTGGTGTTAGATCGAGATGGGTGAGTTCGATCCCGGTGTCGAGAATGCCGATCACGGTGTCCGGCGGATTTGGTTTCGCCATGCCCAGCGCGTCCAGATAGCGGATGTCCGCGCCCGGTGTTCCGCTGATGCCGTTGATCGGTTGGCCGGTGTTGCGCAGCGCCCACTGGGTGACGAACAACGGATCGTTCGGCGCCTGGGCGGCCGCCAGCGTGCGGGTCAGATTGGGCTCGGCCACCGCCACCGAGGGATCGCCGTTCAGGAGAGCGATCAGTTCCGGGTCGGAATGTGATGCGGAGCGCAGATGCAAAATGACTCCCCCGGATGCTGATAGAGCCGGAAAATCGCGGATGATTTGAAGTTTATGCAGATCGCGGACGGAGGCGATGTGGGAGCCGGTGGCGCCCGGCTTGAACCGGACCAGAACACCTTCGCCGGTTAGGTTAGGCGCGACCGCCGACGCCGCCGGTTGCGCGCATGCGATCATCATGGCCATCGGAAAAAGACGCGCGAGTGGCCGAATCATGCTTGTTCGCTCCGGAATCATGATGTGGGGTGCGGGCCAAGCCCGTCCGGCAGCGGCAAGGTGGAGCCCCAGATCCGCAGGCGGAGGGTTTTGTGGATGCCGCGTCCGTGCTCGGTGGCGATCTGGACGCGGGTGTTGTGTTTCGTCAGATCCCAGGGATCGGTGGGTCCGCCGGGAGTCCAACCGTTTTCCAACAGGATACGGATGGCGGAATCACGCCGTGGCGCGGGCGGGGATGCGAGGGCCAGTTCGCGGGACGGCGGATCGTCGGAAGCGAGCGCCGCATCGGGGTGCGGAAGCGCCAGCCGCCGGTTGCGCGCCCATCCGCGGAGCAACGGTTGGAGAAAACCGACCAGGCGCAGGACGGTCCGAGGCACGAGGTTGTCGTATTTCCCGGATAGATCGCGGAGCGGCAGCATGCGGTTGACAACCGACTGGTAGCCGGCCATGCCCATCGGACCGTGATAGATGATGGAGCCGCCGTCCGCCCGGACCGGACCACCGCCGTAAACGAAACCTTCCCAGCGTGCGCCGCCGCCATCCGAGAAACGGCGGGGATGCTTGCGCAGCAGGAGGCGTTCGGCGTGTCCGTAGCCGACCTGCTGGCGGAGAAACGCTCTAACCGACGGGCGCCGCCAGTGCCAGACGAAGGCGCCGGGAGCGAACCCGAGCCGGAACCCCGCGTCCCGCAGCCTCCAACAGAAATCCACGTCGTCGCCGGCGGTACGGAAGCGCGGGTCGAAGCCGCCGACCGCGTCAAAAGCCTTCTTCGACACCACCAGATTGCATCCGGGAAGGTGCTCGGCCTCCCCATCGGTTAGCATAACATGACTGGGAGCGCCGGGTGAGGCGCAAACGACGGCCTCCTGCCAATTGCGCGGCGGCGGGGGCAGATTGGGGCCGCCCACCGCGGCGAATTCTCCGCCGGCGCATCGCGGGCGGAGACGCAACAGCCATTCGGGGTCCGGCTCGCAATCGTCATCGGTGAACGCGAGCCATTCACCGGCGGCGGCGGCCGCGCCGGCGTTGCGCGCGGCGCTCAGGCCGGATGCGGTTAGGCGAATCAGTTTCACGTGAGGAAACGAGCGTGCCACCAGGTCCGCGGTTCCATCCGTCGAGCCGTCGTCCACCACCACGCACTCGTGGGGACCTCCGGCGAGCATGCCGACTGCGGTGAGGCACTTGGCGATCCGCGAACCGCCGTTGCGGGTGCAGACGATCACCGAAAACGGGGGAACGGCCGCCGGAGCGGGACGTTCCGCAAATGCGGCGCGCACGGCGATTAGGGAGGGCTTGTCCACCCCGGTCCGGTTTGTTAGACCAAAATCCCAATCGGTCACTTCCGCGCCCTCGTTCCACCAGCGGTCGCTCCAGGCATAGAGGGCGATTCCCGCGGTGTCGCCGGTCAGGGCGGACCGAACCGCCCAGGCGAGGGTTTCCGCCTGCTTTTCCAACCCATTGCGCCGGGAATCGAGGCCGAACTCCGAGACTACCAGCGGCCGGTCGCCCGCGATGTGGTGAAGCCGCCGCAGGTAGGAGCGGAAGTCCGGTTCGCGTTCCAGATAGATGTTGAACGCGGTGAAATCGGCGTTGGCGGGTTCCAGATATTCGGTGCTGGGATAGTTGGCGTAGGCGAACATCACCCCGGGGGCGATTGCGCGTCCGTGATCGATCAGGCGTTCCAGGGTTTTGCGGACCCGGTCGGGACCCATCCAGCGGACGAGGTCGGCGGGGATTTCGTTGCCGACGAACACGGCCGCGAGCGCCGGGTGGCCGGACGTTTCCCGCAATCCGCTTTCAAGTGCTCCGCAAGCGTCCGCCGGAAAACCGGGGTGCTCGGTGAACGCGGTGTTCTGGCTCCATTCGAGCCCACCCATCACCCGCAGCCCGCAGGCCCAGGCGGCATCCAGCAACGCGCGTCCCGGCATTTCGTAAAGCCGGACCGCATTGAAACCCGCCGCGGAAATCCTCACGAAATCCCGCGTGAAACCCTCCGGCCACCCGCCGGGAAACGGCCCGTAGGTGACCGCCTTCAGCCAGACGCGCTCCCCACCGGCGCGGAAAAACTTTCCGTCCGTCGTCCATGGCTGGGGCTCGGCTTGTCCGGTCACGGCGACAATCTACGGCGCGTTTCCGTCCGCGGTCAATGGCGCGGTTCGGGGAGTGCCCCTGGGAAGCGGGTTTCCGGGAGGGTTAGTCGTGTAACCCTCAAGGGTTATTCTCTCCGGGGGGCGGTGGTGCTACGGTTTTCAGTCCAATTGCGCCGACAAGAAACCCTAACCATAGACCTCATCCCGATGAAACACAAACCGTCAGACAGCCTAGCGCTTCGCATTTCCCCGGTCGCCGTCGTGTGCGTCCTCATTGGGGGTATCTCGCAGTTCTCAACCGGGGCGACCAAGACCTGGACTTCAAATGGTACCGGAGGCGCGGACTGGACGCTCGGTGACAACTGGAATGGCGACACCGCGCCCGTCGCGGGCGACGCGCTGGTTTTCAACTCTCCAACGAGCGGGGGGACGCGCACCATGAACAACGACTTCGCCGCCGGAACGTCATTCGCGAGCATGACCTTCAATGCCTCGGCTTTTGTCGTGAACGGCAACATGATCGCGTTAGGGGCATCCGGTGTCTCGGCTCCATTCTATGGTGCGACCCTTAACGCCGAATTGTCCATATCGAACTCGGCCACGCAATTCACCATCGCGGGGACCGGCTCCAATCGAACCACTTTGAGCTCGGTCGTCAGCGGGACGGGCGGCTTTTTCAAGACGGGAGCGGGAGAGCTTCGTATCCAGACCAACGCCAAGACCTATTCCGGCGACACGACGGTCAACGCCGGAACCCTGGATCTGAATCTCGTCAATGTGCTACCGTATGGTGCCGGCAAAGGCAATCTGCTTGTCAATTCGGGAGCCTACGTATGGATGAGGTACGGATTGAACGTCAACGGCCTCAGCGACGGAGCCTCGGGAGGAGGCACCATCCAGTCGGTAACCAGCGGAACGAAAACCCTGACTGTCGGAAACGGCGACGCCGGAGGATCGTTCTCCGGTGCCATCATCAACGGGACGGGCGCCGTCGCGCTTACGAAAACCGGCACGGGGATTCAGGTTCTTTCCGGCACCAGCACCTACACCGGCGCCACTTTGGTTTCGGGCGGATCGTTGTACGTCAACGGATCCCTCGCCAATACCTCGTCGCTCACGGTTTCGTCCGGAGCGAAGCTAGGCGGTGATGGTTCCATTGCCAACGGCGTTTCCCTAACCGGAGGAACGGTCGCGCCCGGGTTGGGAGGAACGGTTGACCGCTCACTGACGGTTGGAAGTCTTGCCGGGACGTCGGGCACCCTGAGCTTTGTCATCGATGGCGAGTCCGCCTATGATAGCCTGACCTCCTCCGGTTCGATCAATCTCGCAAACCTCGGACTCAGCGTGACGATGAACGACAACACATGGGACCTTCTGAATCCGGGCGAAACTTGGGGCAATTCGTCGGTTTACACGATTATCAGCGGAACCACGACCAACATGTTCTCCGGACTAACAACGGAAGATCTTTCGGCCTTTTCCGCCGCGGGAGCGACCGCGAGCGAGTACACGACGGAGCTCGGCGGACAGAAATTCTGGGTGCGTCAGGGTTCGGTGTCGCTTGTGCCGCTGGGTGCCATTCCCGAGCCCGGTGTTTCATTGCTGGGCGCGGCCGGGATATTCGCCTTGCTTCGCCGTCGGCGTGGGTGAATCGCCCGCCGTTGACGGGAACGAAGCGCACCGATGACGGAATGCCCCGGTCCTCGGTGAAATTCCGCGTTTTTTGCGAGATCGCGCGTGCCAAAACGCCGGGCGCCCGCTACAATCGCGGTCATGAGAAACGAACTCCTTCAGAACCCCGTGTTCGCCATGGCCGTCGAGCAGTTTGATATCGTGGCGGATTTTTTGAACCTCTCCGCGGACATCCGCGAGCGCACCAAGTGGCCCAAGCGGCTGATCACGGTGACCGTGCCGATCCGGCGCGATGACGGCAGCACCCAGGTGTTTTTCGGGCACCGGGTGCAGCACCATCTCACCCGCGGTCCGGTGAAAGGCGGGCTGCGCTATCATCCGTCGGTGGACCTTGGCGAGGTCGCCGCGCTGGCGATGTGGATGAACTGGAAATGCGCGCTGATGGATCTGCCATACGGCGGCGGCAAGGGTGGCATCGCCTGCGATCCCCGCACCATGTCCACCGGCGAGTTGGAGCGCCTCACACGTCGGTTCACCATGGAGATGATCCCGTTTATCAATCCGGAAACCGATGTGATGGCTCCGGACATGGGCACCAACGAGCAGACAATGGGATGGATCGCGGACACCTACTCGACCCACGCCGGACACCTGGTGCCGTCGATCGTGACCGGCAAGCCGATCGCCTTGCAAGGATCGCGCGGGCGAACCCAGGCCACCGGCTATGGCGTGGCCTACTGCTCCTGCCGCACGATGGAGAACCTCGGCATGACCGTGCAAGGCAGCACCGCGGTGATCCAGGGCTTCGGAAACGTCGGCTCGCATGCGGCCTACACGTTCAACCGTTTCGGGGTGAAAGTGACCGGGGTTTCCGATGTCAACGGCGCGATCTGGAACGCGGGTGGACTCGACACCGCCGCGCTGCGCGAGCATGTCGCCCTAACGGGAACGGTGGTCGGATTCGCCGGTGCGGAGCCGATCGATGCCGACGAATTGTTATGCCAGCCGTGCGATGTGCTGGCTCCCTGCGCGCTGGACCGCGCGATCCATGGCGGCAACGCGGGCGATCTGAAATGCCGGATTCTGGCGGAAGGGGCGAACGGTCCGACCACCCCCGAAGCCGACCGCATCCTCGACGCGCGCGGCGACGTGTTCGTGATCCCCGACATTCTCTGCAACGCGGGCGGGGTTACCGTTTCCTACTTCGAGTGGGTGCAGAACCTGCAGCGCTTCCAGTGGGAGGAAACCGAGGTCCTAACCAAACTGGAGGGCGTGCTCCACAAGGCGATGGACAAGGTGGCGGACTTTGCCGCGCGGCAGGGCGTGACCACCCGCATGGCCGCGCAGGCGATCGCCATCCAGAACGTGGCGGAGTCCAAGGCCGCGCGCGGGATGTTCCCGTAGGCGGCGGAATTTCCGTGACAGCCCCGGCCGGGTCCGCTCAGCATCGCGCGCGTATGAAGCAAACGATGATGCTGATAGGTTGTGTGGCGGGGCTGTTGCTGGCTCCGGCCGCGGTACGTGCGGAATCGCCGCTGGGCGAGCAAATGGAGTCCGTGGGACATGCGTTCAAATCGCTGCGCGGCGAGCAGGATACGGAAAAAGGCGCCGCCACCGCGCGGTCGGCCCAGGAGGCCGTGCTCAAGGCGATCCCGATCCTGCCGGAAACCGTGACCAAGCTGGAAGACGCCGCCGCCAAGGCCAAAGCCGCCGCGGAATACCGACTGATGATGGGTCGGCTCTATGTGACATTCTGCGAGGTCGAACAGGCGTTCCTCGCCAAGGATCTCGCCAAGGTGGCCACGCTGATGGACGCCCTCAAGGTGCACAAAAAGGACGGGCACACGCGGTTCATGGAAAAGGAGTGAGGTGCGTCAGTGGCAAACCGGGCGTCCGAGCTACCTCAACCTTCGGATTTCGGAATGAAACGGATGCTTCGCAAGCTGGCGGTGGCCTGCGCGTCGGCATTGCTGGCGGCGTGTTCCATTTCCGGTCATGAAAAATGGGGCGCGGAACCCGCTCAGGTGGTGGCAAAGCATCCCCGCGGCACCGACCGATGGAAGCGGGCGGAATCGACCCTAGCCAGCCTGGCGGAGCAGCGCGCGGCGTTCCTGAAAACGCGCGATCCGGCACTGGTGTTCGCCGTGTTTTACTATCATGTGACCGCTGGCATGCTCGGGAAAATCCGTTCGGGCGGGCTGGAGCATCCGGATTTCTGGCTGGACGAGGTGGCGGCGTTCCACGCGTTGTATGTTAGAAACCTCGACCCGAAGGTTAGGGAGAGCCACTGGCTGCCTTATCATGACCTGGCGCGGGATCTGCGGGGCCGGCGGTTCCACGGATGGCAGGTGGCGAATCCGGCGGATTTCGTCGTTCCCCGTTCTCTAACCGGACACGGGGTGGCCGCGCACATCGGCACCGACCTGCCGCGTTCGCTCGCGGAGGTGGCCGCGCGGCATCCGGGCTACGGAAGGGACCCGGGTGGCGGTCTGGAAAGGGACTTCCGGAAACTGTCCTGCGTTTTCCACGAGGCATCGCGAAGGGGTTTCGGCGACCTGCGGACGACCTTCGGACCAGAGAGAACTTGGTATCTCGGAGCGATTCCCGGCAGGGATTCCATCGCCGCAGGGTGGATCGGCGTCCTGCGCGACAGAGCCTGGCGCTCCGGATGGGGAGAAGTGGGGGGGATCAAGGCGCGAGATAATGGAGTCATCCATCCTCGCCGGTGATGACCGTTTCCGCGCGCCAGGGGCCGTTGAGCGGGTGGCGCAGGGCGGACCAGAACCACGCGGGAACGTCGGTCCATGACGAGCCGTCGCATTCGCTGACAATCCGTTCGTGAATCATGAGGCGGCTACCGTTGGCGGTGGCGGTGAAGCGCGACCATCCGGAGCCGTCCGCGCAGCGCACGACGGCGGCCTCGCCGATTTGATAGCCGGCCGCACGCAGGCAGTCGCGGGACGGATGGAGGCGCCGGGTGGCGGTGGTCACGCGGCGGAGGATGACTTGCGAAGTGCCCCAGCGGAACGTGTGGATATCCCCGGAAAACGTCGCCGCGAAGGCGCGTTCCTGCGGTGTCGGCGGCAGCGGATCCAGCGGCAGGGCCAGGCCGTTGAACGTGAACACCGCCGGAGGAGCCGAACCGGGAGAAGGACTGGCGGGCACGGCCATCGGTCCGTGCGGGAGCGGCGCGAGGAGCGCGGCGGCTAACAGAACAATCCGCTCGGAATAGCGTGGCGGAGCCGGATTGCCCGCGGCCACGGCGGGATTCGCACGGGACCCCATGAACCATGCGAACGGCACCGTCATCACCGCGAACACGAGCAACCCGACTCCGCCATGGCCCAGCCCGGCGTCGCCGAGCCTTCCGGTTTCCACCATGGCGAGCCAGGCGGAGCGCACCGCGTTGGCCGCAACGCAGGCCGGCGGCACCAGCGCGGAGCCTAACAGCGTAAACCGCCATGAAACCCGGTGAAAGGCGGCCAGCGCCATCACCGCGAGCCACGCGTGCCACAGCATGCGCACGCCGCCGCACGCGGGATCCACTCCAACCGTTAGTCCTCCGATCTCCAGATCCACGCCGTGGCGGAAAACCACCAGCCCCGCCGAATCCAGCAACCACTGCGCGCCCGCGGCGGACGCGAGACGCATCGGATAGCCCAGATAGAATTGCAGCGACGCCACCACCGGCAGGGAAAGCATGAACAAACCTAACAATCCGGCCCGCCGGGCGATGCCATACCAGCAGACCAGTCCGCCGACCGCGATTCCCGCGCGGACCAGCGGCGGCAGCCACCCGATGGCCAGCACCGAGGCCAGAACCAACAGAGCGCCCGCGAACCGTTCGCCCGAACCCGCCTGAAGCGCCCGCCGCTCGCGCCACGCCATCAGCGCGGCGCCTAGCAGAACCGCCAGGCCCAGCGGTTCGTCGCTGCCGTCGTTGAGCCGTCGAGCATACCAGATCCACACCGGCGCCAGCGCGATCGCCAGCAACGCCGATGGCGGCACGCGGCGCAGCCACCGCAGCGGCGGCCATCCCGCGGCTTCCGAACACCAGGTCTTCGCGGTCGCTGCAGTCGCGCAATTGGCGGATGACATAAGCGTGTTAGATGATGTCGGGTTTCACCGGGGCCAGCGCGCGGCGGCGCTGGCAAACGAGCGTGACCACCAGCAGCGTGATCAGGCCGGCCGATCCGGGTTCGGGCACCGACCCGTTGCGGACCAGCGGCGAGTTCGGGGCGTTTCCGACGGCAGCGGCGGTTACCCCCGCGGGCAGCGGCAGCGGTTGGCGGACCGACACCAGTTCGTTGTTGGTGTTCCGCGGAGTCTCGTCCACGGCCACAAACGAGGTGTAGGGCGTGAGCAACGAGTGGGCCAATCCCAGCGCGGTGATCTCTCTAACCGAGTCGTTGGTCGCGGGCAGGATGTCGCCCAATTCGCGGACCCGTTCGCGCGCCCACAGGACCGGCAGGGCGGGATGATTGGTGCCGCGCGCGGCGGCCTCCGCCACGTCGATCCGTTGCTCGAACGCCTCGCCGTTTCCGGCGATTCCTCTAACCACGATGGTTCCGGCAGGCTCGCCGCTCCACGCGCCGTGCAGCGCCAGCGGGCGGGAGGCGAACACATCCGGGCAGCGCGACGGCATCACGCCATTCATGCGGAAGCCCTCCGCTTCTATCCGGACCTTGGCCAGCACCGGACTGGCGATCGCCTTGAGCACGCGCTTCGCCGCGGCGGCCGCGCCCGCCGGGTCGGTGACCACCTCCGGCTCGCCGCCGCCGGCGCGGGCCACGCTTTCTATCAGCCCGCGGTTGACCGAACTTCCGATGCCGAAGGTGAACAGATTCGCCTCGCCGATCCGCGACGCGACCAGTTCTCTAACTCCCTTTTCCGCTGTGACGTAGCCGTCGGTCACCAGCAGGATCGTGCGGGATCTGCCATCGGATCCGGGCAGGGCCAGCGCGCGCTCCAGGGCCGGTTGCAACTCGGTGCCGCCGCCTGCGGTCTGGCGTTCGAGAAACGAGATCGCTTCCGCCAGACGTTCGCCGCTGGCGGGCACCGGACTATCGGAAAACACCTCGCTGCCGGAAGCGAAATACATCACGTTGAAGGTATCCGTCGGCTTGAGGCCGCCCACCAGCTCGCGCAGCAGCGCCTTCGCCGTTTCCAACGGAAAGCCGGTCATCGATCCGGAAACATCCATCACCAGCACATAATCGCGCGGCGGGATGAGATCGGGCCGCGTTTGGGCCGGTGGCTCCACTTGCAGCAGGAAATGTCCGCCGTTGTCATCGCGATGGAGCAAAAGGCCCGCGGCCACCTTGCCACCGCCGAGTTTCCACCGGAGGATGAAATCGCGGTTCGCCGCGGCGCGTCCGGCCTCGCCGCCGAGGCTAACCACCGCGTGGTCGCGGCTCTTGAAATCCACCACGCCCGGATAGCCGGGGCAGGTGACTTCCGCGAGCGGAAGACCGGTCGCGAGATCCACGCTAACCGATAGTCCGGCGGGATTGGCCTTCCCTTCCCCGAGATGCGGATTGGCGGCCCAATCGGCTCCTCCGCCCGCTTCGCTCTTGCCGCCGGTATAGCGCGGACCCACCACCACCGGCAGTACGAATTCATAAACGCCGTCGGTGGCGGTTAGCGTCTCGGTCCATTCCACCTCCACACTGACTTCCTCGCCGGGCGGCAGTTGGGTCACGGTCATGTCCAGCACATTGGGACGCCGTTCTTCCAACAAAGCGGCGGTTTTCCTCTCGCGCCGGGCGGTTTCGAACTCGGCGCGGGCGGTGGCGGACTCGCGGATCCTGGCCGCGATCACCCGGCCGGCGCTGGTCAGTTTCATCCCGTGGACCGCCGCGCGGGTGGAGCACGGAAACACATAACGCGCCTCCACCGGGACCGTGCCGGTGTTCGCATACCGTTGTTCGAGCCGCACCCGCGCGATGGTGCCGGCCACCGCCACTTCGGCGCGGGACTCCTTGAGCGGAAGGCACTCCACCGCTTGCTCGCCGCTGGCGGGCAGCACCTCCAGATAGGGCGCGCCGCCGGATGACGCGGCTTTTGCGGCGAACGCGGATCCTAGCAGAACGACGGTGGCGGCTAACAGTCGGATGTGTTTCATGGGCGTGGAAATGCGGTTGACGGCCGCGATTCCATCCCCGCCGCGTGAAACACCGATGCGGGTTGTGTGAAAATTCCGGGAATTCGCCGGAAAACGCCGTGGCGCGGGCGGCTACTTCTTTTGATAGACCCGCACGAAGTCGATTTCCATGCGCTGCGGGAACGCGGCTTCGTCGATGCCCTTCTGGCCGCCCCACGCGCCGCCGATGGCGAGGTTGAGAATCAGATAGAACGGCTTGTCGAACGGCCATTCCTTGGCGGTATCGCCGGGTTTTCTGTTGAAGGTCGCATAGGTCTTGCCATCGATCGACATGGCGATGCGGCCGTCGGTCCATTCCATCCCGTAGGTGTGGAAATCGGTGGCGAAGGTGGGCGTTATGAGCGTGCCGGAGCGTTGGGTGCCTTTGGTGTGGTTGAACGTCTCGCTGTGGAGGGTGCCGTGGATCTTGCCGGCGTCGTGGCCCACATGTTCCATGATGTCGATTTCCCCGCAAAGCGGCCAGCGGACCTTGCCGTGGTCGGCGGGCAGCATCCAGATGGCGGGCCATGTGCCGCGGGCGGCGGGCAGTTTCGCGCGAATCTCGAACTTCCCGGACGACCACTCGCCGTGGCCTTTGGAGATGACGCTCGCGGAGGTGAACCCGCCGCCTTTCATCGCCTCCTTGCGGGCTTCGATGATCAGCTTGCCATCCTCGACGCGGGCGTTTTCGCGACGGTCCTTGGTGTAGAACTGCTTCTCGTTGTTGCGGATGAGCCCCTCCTCATATCCCCACTTGTCGGGATTCGGGCGGCCGGCTTGGTCGAACTCATCGGACCACACCAGCTTCCATCCGGGAAGGTCGGCGGCGGCGGAAACGGCGGCAAACGCGAGGAAAATCAGGGGTTTCATGGTTCGGATGGAGCGATTACGCCGGAAAATTCCGGGTCCTCTCACCGGAGCGTTCGAGGGGCTCGGAAATGATGATAATTTTCACCGGTGGAATAAAATCCGCGCGATTTCATCCCATAGCCCACAATCAACACCATGAGCGAACAGCAGAACACAACGACGGCAGGACGGAAAATCATCATCGTGGGCGGAGTGGCGGGAGGGGCATCCTGCGCCGCGCGGCTGCGGAGGCTGGATGAAACCGCGGAAATCGTCATGCTGGAGCGCGGACCCTACGTTTCCTATGCCAACTGCGGACTCCCCTATCACGTCGGTGGCGTGATCGAAAAGGAATCGAAGCTGTTGGTGGCCACCGAGGAGCTTTTCCGCGAGCGGTTCGCCATCGACTGCCGGACCCGCTCCGAAGTGGTCTCCATCAACCCAGCGGAAAAGACCGTGGATGTCCTCAACCATGCCACCGGCGGGACCACCACCGAACGCTACGACAAGCTGGTGCTCTCCCCCGGCGCCGCGCCGGTTAGGCCGCCGCTGCCGGGCATCGGGCTGCCCGGGGTCTTCTCGGTTAGAACGGTGCCCGACGCCCGCGAGATCCGGGGATGGATCGAGAAACACCAGGCGAAGCGCGCGGTCGTGGTGGGCGGCGGATTCATCGGACTCGAAATGGCGGAAAACCTCGTCCACCGCGGGCTCGATGTGACCGTGGTGGAAATGTTGGACCAGGTGATGCCGCCGCTCGACCGCGAGGTCGCCCGCAAGGTGGAGCAGCATCTAACCGAGAACGGGGTTAGGCTCGCGCTCAATGACGGCGTGGCGGGATTCGAGGAAGCGGACGGCGCGCTGCGGGTGCTCACCCAATCCGGTGCGGCGCATCCGGCGGACCTGATCGTGCTCGCCATCGGCGTGCGGCCGGAAACCGCCCTGGCCAAGGCCGCCGGACTGGCGCTTGGCGAACGCGGAGGCATCCGGGTGGACGCCCAAATGCGCACCAGCGACCCCGACATTTTCGCGGTGGGCGACGCGGTGGAGGTGAAGGATACCGTCACCGGCCAGTGGTCGCTCATTCCGCTGGCAGGCCCCGCCAACCGGCAGGGCCGGATCGTGGCCGACGTGATCGCGGGCCGTGAAGCGGCGTTCCGCGGCACCCAGGGCACCGCGGTGGTGGGTGTGTTCGGGCTGGTGGTGGCCTCCACCGGTGCCAGCGAAAAGGCGCTCAAGCGCGCCGGAATCGAGGATTACGAGAAAATCTATCTCTATCCGAATTCCAACGCCTCCTACTATCCGGGTGCGAGAATGGTCACGATGAAGGTGCTTTTCCGCAAGTCCGACGGGCTGCTGCTGGGCGCGCAGGCGGTCGGCGAGCGTGGCGTCATCGAGCGCGTCAACGCTCTGGCGATGGCGATCCAGTTCGGCGGCACGGTTTATGATCTGGAGGAGTCCGAGCTGTGCTATGCGCCGCAGTTTGGCGGGGCCAAGGATCCGGTGAACTTCGCCGGCATGATCGCGGCCGACGTGCTGCGCGGCGACATGCCGATCGCCCATTGGACCGGTGAAGCCCCCGCGTTTCTGCTGGACGTCCGCGACGAGGACGAGGTGGAGGAGGAACCCGTGCCCGGCGCGGTGAACATCCCGCTCAACGAACTGCGCGGGCGCTTGTCCGAGCTGCCGAAGGACGTCGGAATCCAGGTGAGCTGCCGTTCCGGCCAACGCGCCTACTACGCCACCCGGATCCTGCTGCAACACGGCTTCGACGCCCGCAATCTATCCGGCGGGCGGCTTTCCCGGAGCATGCTGACGGGCGATTGACAATCCAACCGGCCGCCGTCGCGTCAGGACGTGCCCGCGAGCTTGTGGTTGAGGGCGATGGAACGGCGCAGGGCGCGCATCACGTCGGCCAGGGCGCGGTGGGTGCGCACGGCGGAGGCACAGCGGGGATCGTTGTGGGCGTGGCGGCTCACAAAACGGCCGATCTCGCCGTGCAACTGGCGCATCCGGGTTTCCAGCAGGCCGTCCTCGGCCCGATAGGTGGATAGATCCTTGTTGATCTCGCCGATGGTTTGGAAGGTGGCCGACGCGTGGTCGCGGCGCTCTTTCCGCTGCTGGTCGAGTTCCTGGTCAATGGCATCGAGTTCGCGGTCGCCTTCTTCGATTTCCGAACCGATTTTCAGGCGTTGTTCTTTCAGGGTGACGAATTCGTCCTTGAGTTCGGCGAGCCGGGTTTTGACCTTTTCGAGTTCTTCCGCCCTCTCCGGGGAGGTGTTGGCCTCTTTGGTCAGCACTTCGAGCTTCATCTTCAGGCCGTCGTAGATCCGCCGGATTTCCCGGGCTTGGCCGACAATCCGGTCGCGGGCCCGGGACTTTTCCTCAAGGGCGGCCAGGATCGCTGCGCGGCGGTCGGCCAGTTCCGGGTTGAGCGTCGGATTGGCGGACAGCAGGGCCGCGCGTTCCTGATGGGCGGCGTCGAGCCGGGCTTCGCATTCCGCGAGCTTTTCCCTAACAACGCCGCGTTCCTTGATGAGTTTCCGGAGATTCCAGTATTCGACGGAGAGTTTTTCGATTTCCTCGACCCTCTCCCAAACGGCCGCGCCGAGGAACGCCTCGGCTTCGCGGAGCAGGTGCATTTCCGCGGCGGCGTCGCTCATCCGCTGGCTGCGGCGGACAATGCCGAATGCCTGGGCAACGCGGGCGATGAAATAGCGGGTGGTGGTCATGGTGGAAAGGGCGGAAATACCGGGACGGCCTCGCCGCGCTCAGTGTGCGATCTTTTGTTGCAGCGTGGCAATCACCGAATAGTCCTCCAGAGTGGTTATATTCCCGGTGACTTGGCCGGTGCAGACCAGTTCCTTGAGAATCCGGCGCATGATTTTGCCGGATCGGGTCTTCGGCAGGCCGGGCGCGAAGTGGATGTCGTCGGGCTTGGCGATGGCGCCGATCACATGGCCCACATGGTTTCTCAGCTCGCGGCGGAGTTCCTCGGACTCGGTGAATCCGGCCTTGAGCGTGACAAAAACCGCCACCGCCTGGCCTTTCAGGTCGTCGGGACGGCCCACCGCCGCGGCCTCGGCCACCGCCGGATGGGAAACCAGCGCGCTTTCGATCTCCGCCGTGCCCAGCCGGTGGCCGGAAACGTTGAGAACGTCATCCAGGCGGCCGATGATCCAGAAATTCCCGTGCTCATCGCGCCGGGCGCCGTCGCCGGCGGTGTAGAGTCCGGGAAAATCCGACCAGTAGGTCTTTTTGAACCGTTCGGGGTCGTTGTAGATCGTGCGGGTCATGGACGGCCACGGCTTGCGGATCACCAGCCTGCCATCCTGATTGGGCGCGCATTCGTTGCCGGCGTCGTCGAGGATCGCGGCGTCGATCCCGAAAAACGGCCGGGTGGCGGTGCCGGGGATGCAGGGAGTGGCACCGGGCATGGGTGAAATGAGGATCGCGCCGGTCTCGGTCTGCCACCAGGTATCGACGATCGGGCAACGCCCGCCGCCGATGTGCTGGTGATACCAGGTCCAGGCTTCCGGGTTGATCGGTTCGCCGACCGAGCCCAGCAGGCGGAGCGACGACAGGTCGTGGCCCGCGGGGAAGTGGTTGCCGGCCTTGATGAAGGCGCGGATGGCGGTGGGGGCGGTGTAGAAAATGGTGACGCGGTAGCGTTCGATCATGCTCCAGAACCGGCCGAAATCCGGGTGGTTGGGCGCGCCTTCGTACATCAGTTGGGTGGCGCCGTTGGCGAGCGGGCCATAGACGATGTAGGAATGCCCGGTGATCCATCCGACATCGGCGGTACACCAATAGACATCCTCCGGACGCATGTCGAACACGTATTTGCAGGTGGCGTAGGTGCCGGTTAGATAGCCGCCGGAAGTGTGGAGGATGCCCTTGGGCTTCCCGGTGGATCCGGAGGTGTAGAGGATGAAAAGCGGGTGTTCGGAATCGAATGCGGCCGGGCTGTGGGTGGCGGGCGCCGCGGCAGCCGCCTCGTGCCACCAAACGTCGGTGGCCGGGTTCATCGCCACCTCGTTTCCGCAGCGGCGCAGCACGATCACGCGCTTGATTTTCCCGTACTTGGCGACCGCTTCATCCACCGCGGGCTTGAGCGGAACCACGCTCCCGCGCCGCCATCCGCCGTCGGCGGTGATCACGGCCACCGCGCCGGAATCCTCCAACCGATCAAAAATCGACTCGCTGGAAAACCCGCCGAAAACGACCGAATGGACGGCGCCGATCCGCGCGCAGGCGAGCATGGCGACGGCGGCCTCCGGGACCATCGGCATGTAGATGATCACGCGGTCGCCGGCGGTTAGGTCGTTGCGTTCGAGCACGTTGGCGAAGCGGCAGACCTCCTCGTGGAGCTGGCCGTATGTCAGGGTGCGCTGGTCGCCGGGCTCGCCCTCCCAGATGATCGCCGCCTTGTCGCGGAGCGGGCCGTTGGCGTGACGGTCCACACAGTTTTCGCAGACGTTGATTTTTCCGCCGTCGAACCACCGGGCGAAGGGCATCTGCCAGTCCAGCACCCGGGTCCACGGCTCGCGCCAGAGCAATTCGCCCGCCTCGGCCGCCCAGAACGCCTCGGGATCGGCGATGGAGGCGTCGTAGCGGCGCTGATAGTCGTCCATCGACGGAACACGGGCGCGCGCGGAGAAATCCGCGGGCGGCGGATAGATCGGATGGCTTTCGGCGGAAGATGTCTGGCTCATGGGAAAGTGGGATGGGGCTTCGGCAAAACCGTGTGCCTTGGAGACCGCAAAACGGCCCCGGCCAACGGCGAGGGAGGGACAACTAGCCGCTAACCCGCCGGAACGCAAGTCGCCGCTTCGCCACAGTGACGATTTTTCGCAGGGATCCCCTACAATCTCCGGATGTGTGCCGTAAACGGCAATCGCGGTTGTGATGCCGCCGCCCGTTCGTTCGCGCGCGATTCCTCTCGAATTCGGCGGGATTTTTCTTAGCATCACGCCCCGGAAGGGCGGCGGCGCTCCTCCCTAACCGCGAGCTTGCATGAATACCGAGATCAACCCCTACGCCAGCCCTGCCTCCAGCCAAATCACTCCCGAGGTGACCCACTGGACCACCATCTACCGCGCCGGACGCCTTCTCATGGTGCGCGACGGCGCGGTGCTTCCGGATGTGTGTGTCGTCAGCAACCAACCCACGGGACCCGGTGATTGGCGGAAGCGGGTCCGCCTCTCCTGGATATCGCCCTGGCTGTATTTGGCCCTGCTTGCGAACCTGCTTGTTTTCCTGATTCTCTCAATTGTACTTCGGAAATCCGGCTGGGTGACCTACAGCCTGTCCCGACGGGCGAGGATGACCGTTATCAGAAAAAAGGCGGCGGCCGGCATCATGTTTGTCATGTCCATCGGGCTGATCGTGACCGCGGTCACCGGCAGTGTCTCCGATGACTTGGTTCTAACCAGTGTCTTGGGCGGGTTGGTGATGCTGATTGCGGCGCTTCTGATCCTTTCCCGCGCGGACGCGGTGCGCGTGGCCAGGACGAAAGACGGCTGGTTTCTGGTAAAAGGGTGCGGCCGGGAATTCCTCGATACGTTTCCGGAACGCCCGCCCGGCATCTGACAGTCCATACCCGGAGGATGGTGTGTCGGTTCCGGATCGCACGGGGACCGACAAAAAGGGACAGGCACTTTGACGATGGACGACCACACCGGGAGATGAAACGGCGGGGTGTGCGGTGTTGATGCTCGCCGACATGCGGTGGCGAGAGACAGAAGATTTTGAGACAGAAGACAGAAGACGGGAAGACGCTTCTTCATTGGCGGGTTCTGGCGCTGGCCACGGCGTCACCGCCGCGGCTTCGGAGAATTCCTCCGCGAACACCTCCGCGATCTCCGCGTCTTTGCGTTTCGTTTCGACAAAAAGGGACAGGCACTTTGACGATGATATTGAACCTGCTTCGCAGGCAGACAGAAGACGCTGAGACAGAAGACAGAAGACGGGAAGGCGCTTCTTCATTGGCGGGCCCTGGCGCTGGCCACGGCGTCACCGCCGCGGCTACGGAGAATTCCTCCGCGAACCCCTCCGCGACCTCCGGGTCTTTGCGTTTCGTTTCAGCCAACGACGGCATCGACTGGGCGCGAATGGATGGGATTCTTGAAACCGCGAGACGCGCCCAGCCACGGGGAGCCACGCTCTCACGAGCGCGGCTACGGGGCGCGGCTACGGCTTGCGGTTGTTGCGCGCGGGTTTGGCGGACTGGCGGGGTTTCCCGGGGCGTCCGCCTTGGGTGGGGGCGGGTTTTCCCAGCAGCATTCCGATTTCCATCGGGGTGAGAATCGCGTGGGCGCCGGGTTCGAGATCACCTAACCAAAGTTGGCCGATCCGGACGCGGAGCAGCTTGACGACCTGATAGCCCATGGCCTCGAACATCACGCGGATCTGGCGTTTGGCGCCATGTTCCAGCACCACCTTGATGCGCCGCGGAGAGAGGCGCTCGATCGACTTGGCGCGCAGCTTGGCGCCATCGGCGTAGATGCCGGCTAGAAACTGGTCGAGGTGGACGCTTTCGAACGCCTGATTGGCGGTGACGAGGTATTCCTTTTCCACCGACTTGGACGGGTGCATCAGTTTCTGCGAGAGATCGCCGTCGTTGGTGAGGATGAGCAGGCCCTCCGAGTCGAGGTCGAGGCGGCCGACGTGGTGGAGGTTGCGGAGGGACTTCGGGAGAATATCGAAGATGGTGGCGCGGCCGAGTTCGTCCTCGCGGGTGCAGACAAAGCCGCGCGGTTTGTGAAATGCCACGACCACGGGCGTGCGCGGGACCACGCGGCGGCCGTCCACTTTCACATGGTCGTCGGGGCCGACGCGGGTGGCGAGGTGGGTGCACGGGCTGCCATTGACCTCCACCCGGCCGGACTGGATCAGCTCGTCGCAGGCCCGGCGCGATCCGACCGCGCAGGAGGCGAGATATTTGTTGAGTCGGGTTCCTTCGGTCATGGCATGGGGTGGAAATACAAAAGGCGCGGAGCCGGGTGGATCCGCGCGCTTTGACAATGCGGGTCAGGGGCTAGGATCAACCCTCGTGCTTGGTCTTCGGCAGGCCGATCGGGGAGCGCCCGGCCTTCCATTCGCCGCGTTCCTTGAGCAGTTTCACCCGCTCGAAGCGTTTGAGTACGGAGCGCTTGCCGCCGACCGAGGCGTTCTGTTTGAGGCTGTTGTGTTTGGACATCGTGTGAGGAGGTTGGATTCGCGGGGGGCGGAGAATGTCCCCGCCCGGCGCGGCTGGCAATCCAAAAATCGCCCGTTGGGTAAAAAATTCCGGGTTTCGGGCGGGCCGGGGTGGATTTTCGGCAAAAATTTCCCGGTTTTCCGAGGACCGTGATTGCCAGCCGGGGCGATTGCTGCTAGTTCACTCGCGCGTATGGGCCGCTTGTTGCCGCAGCTTGAATTCAGATGGGTCTCCTGGCTCCGCGTCCGCGCGTCTCCGCCACCCGTCCGCGAGCGCGTGGGCAACGCCGACCAGGCTCTAACGGCTTGGTGTGTCGAAATGTCGAGGGCGCTGAATCTGCCGGAACTCGCGCACCGCGTCCGCGTCTCCTGGAATCCGCGGATGCAGACCACGGCCGGCCGCGCGTGGTGGCCGGACCGGGCGATCGAGCTCAATCCGAAGCTCAAATCCCTGGCGCCCGAGGAGTTGTGGCGCACCCTCAAGCACGAGCTGGCGCATTTGGTGGCCTATGAGCGCGCCGGCCGCCGCCACACCGACGCCCATGGGCCGGAATGGCGGGCCGCCTGCGCCGATCTGGGCATTCCCAACGAACAGCCGTTCCACACGCTGCCGTTCAAGCGCCGCCGGATGAAACGCAACTACATTTATGTGTGTCCGCACTGCGAGGTGGAGCTGCGCCGGGTGCGTCCGTTAGGCCGCAATGTGGCGTGCTACGCCTGCTGCCGGAAGTTCAGCCAGGGCGTGTACGACCCGCGTTTCCGCATGCTCGCGAAACTGCCATGAACGCGGGGGAGACGATTCGCGACGAACGGGAGATGATCGGGCTGGGCCACCGCGAGGCAGCCATGGCGCGGGCTCACGCGGTCTATGCTCTAACGGGCGGGCTCGGCGCGGGGAAAACCCACTGGACCAAGGGCCTGGTGGCGGGGCTCGGATGCCCCGCGGACGTCACCAGTCCGACGTTTTCGCTGGTCCACGAATACCGCGGCGGGAGGCTGCCGGTGCTGCATTTCGATTGTTACCGGCTTGATCGCGCCCGTGATTTGTTAGCCATCGGATGGGATGAATACCTCGACGAACCCGCGGTGGTGGTGGTGGAGTGGGCCGACCTCTTTCCGCAACTGCTGCCCACCGGGACGAAATGGCTGGCCTTTTCCGTCAACCCGGACGGCACCCGCAGTGTAACGCCGCTGGACGGACCGCCCGGTGAACCTAACAAGCAATCCTGAGCGTTCCGGAATCCGCGGTTGCAATCGCGGATAATTGATGGAAACCCGCTCAGCGGCCGATACCCACCGATCGTCCGACGCTTTGGACCAAACGTCCGCCGGACTGGACCAGGCCGTTGGCCATGGAGCAGGAATCGAGGAGCAGGGTGCCGGCCAGAACGGCGATCAGGAGCTGGATACGCTTTTTCACGAGCGGAGGGTAACTCCGGCCTCCGCCATGTCAAGGCCGCTTCCACAAGGATCCGGGAGAAGGAATGGCAAAGCCAGGTGGCGCGGCACCGCCGGGGCCGCAGGAGAATGGGATGAGAATGAGAAGGTAGCGCGGCACCGCCGGGGCCGCAGGAGAATGGGATGAGAATGAGTGGAGCGTTCGCAATCGGTTATTCGCCGGTTCATTCTCATGCGCTCTCGGCGAGAGCGCGCCACCTCGGCGAGAGCGGCGCCACCCGCGGGAACCGCCGCCCTGGACTATTCCGGCAACTGCGTTTCCCCTGAGGCGGGGCGGCTGAAGCGGATCTGGCCGACGCGGCGGCCGTCGGTGCTGGCGACCTTGGCGTTCCATCCGTTGATCACGACCGATTCGCCGACTTCCGGAAATCTTCCTAACTGTTGTGTTATGTATCCGCCAACGGTGGTGACCTCGCCGCTTTCCAGATAGAGATCCTCCTCGTAATCGGCCAGATCGACCAGGGAGGTGGTGCCGTCGGTGACGAATTCCGAGTCGCTGATGCGGGTGAACGCGGGACGCTCGTTGTCGAACTCGTCCTGGATGTCACCCACGAGTTCCTCGATCACGTTGTCGAGGAACACGATGCCGGAAGCATGGCCGAACTCGTCGGCGACGAGAGCGAGCGAGGTTTTTTCCTTGAGGAAAAACTTGAGCAGCATATCGAGCGGCATGGTTTCCGGCACCACCTTGAGATCGCGCTTGATCGAGGTGATGTTAGGTTGCTGCTGGCCCACGAGGCGCAGCAGGTCCTTGACGTGGATGAACCCGATGGCGTCGTCGAGGTGTCCGTTGACGAGCGGAAAGCGGGTGTGCTTGGTGTCGCGGACGAGAGCGACGATGGAATCGAACGAAGCTCCCGCGTCGATCACGACGACCTCGCCTCGATGGGTCATCACGTCGCGGACCCACACTTCGTTGAGTTCGAGGGCGTTTTCGAGAATTTCGCGTTCGGTTTCGGTGACCTGTTGGGAGCGCTCGCTTTCCTCGACGAGGTAGGCGAGTTCCTCGGCGCTGTGGGCGTGGCCGTGTTCGCCGACCGGTTCGATGCGGAGGATGGTTTTGAGCAGCCAGTTGGCGGTGCCGTTCATCAGCCGGATGGGGATGGCGAAGGCGGTGGAAAACGCCAGCAGCGGGCGCGCGAGTTCGAGGGAGGTGTTGAGCGGCTTGCTGATGGCGACCGATTTCGGAATCAGCTCGCCGACGATCACGTGGAGTACGGTGAACGAGGCGATCGCGATGGTGAACGAGATCGCGGAAACGATGTTCACGCCGAGGAGGGTTGTGTCGGTTAGGCCCGGAAACAATTTCGATAGACTGGGGCCCACCAGGCTTTCCACCAGCGGTTCGCCGAGAAACCCGAGGGCCAGCGAGGCGATGGTGATGCCGAGCTGGCAGGCGGATAGAAAGGGATCGAGACGTTTGATGATCCGCTTCGTGGCATCCGAGCGCCTGGGTTTCGACTTGGCGACCAATTCCACCTGGCTGGGCCGGACCTTGACGATGGCGAACTCCGCGGCGACGAAAAACGCGTTGAGCAGCAGAAACAGCACCACTCCGCACAGATAGAGGAAAATCTGCCAGCCGGGCGGAAATTCGGTGGGAGCTACGGCAAGGATGGCGGCGAACGCACTCATCGGTCAGAGGCGCTCATAGACGCCTTGGTCACGGCGTTCCAGCACCGTGAAACCGGCCTTTTTCGCGTCGCTCACGGACAGCGGTTTGGTCACCGTGGGGGTATTGATCCGGGAGATCACCTTTTTCACCGGATGCTTGCACAGCGGGCACACGAGCAACGGCTCGCGGTCGATGGGTCGCCTCAGCTCGAAGCCGCGCGAGCAGATGCGGCACGACTTGGCGGAATCGCCTGGGGATTCTGAGACGTATTCGTAGATGGGCATTTGGAGGGCGCGGCACCGGGTGGTTGCCGTTCCGCGCCAGAAACCGGGGAAACCGGATTACCAACTGGACTTGGTGACGCCGGGAATCATGCCGGCGGACGCAAGTTCGCGGAAAGTAATACGGGACAGGCGGAAGCGGCGGAGGAACGCACGGCGGCGGCCGGTTACTTCGCAGCGGTTGACCAAACGCGTCGGGCTGGCATCGCGGGGAAGCATCGTCAGGCCGATGTAATCCTTCTCCGCTTTGAGCTTCAGACGAAGTTCAGCGTACTTATCGACGGTTTGCTGCTTGCGCGCGTTGCGGGCGGTCCAACTTTTCTTTGCCATAATTCGGGGCGCGCTTGATAGCCGCCCAAACCGGACGGTGCAAGCCCAAAATTGTAAAAAAACGAATTTTCTCCGGTCGGGGCCGGATCATTTCGCCAAAATTCGCCCGATTTCCGCCACGATTTCGTCCACCGGGGCCAAGCGGCCGATCCCTTCGTAGCCGCAGGCGAGGTCCCCGGAGGCGGGTCCCACGAAGTGGCAGCCGTCGGCCCGGAGGCGCTCCACATTGCGCTGCGTGGCCGGATGCAGCCACATTTTCCCGTTCATCGCCGGGGCGATGAGCGCCGGCGTCTCGCGGGGCAGGGCCAGATAGATCGACGACAGCGGATCTGGCGCCAAACCGTTGGCGAGGTTCCCGATCACATTGGCGGTGGCCGGGGCGACGACAAACAGGCTGGCGCGGTCCGCGAGGTCGATGTGGCCGGGTTTCCATGACTGTTTCTCGTCCTCCAGCGAGCTGAGCACCGGGTTGCGGGTGAGGGTCTGGAGGGTGAGCGGAGTGATGAACTCCGCTCCCGCCCGGGTGAGGATGGCGTGGACGTCGTGGCCCAGTTTCACCAACTGGGACGCGAGATCGGCCGCCTTGTAGGCCGCGATGGAACCGGTGATGCCGAGGAGGATGGTCATGATCCGAGCACGTCATCCATGGCGTCGATGAGCGCCTGCAGGGTGGCGGCGTTTTCGTTGCCCATGTTGGAGATGCGGAAGGTGAGGCCCTTGATTTTGCCGTAGCCGCCGTTGATGATGAAGCCGTGGCGCGCCTTGAGTTCCTTGATGAAGGCCGACTGGTCGAAATCGTCCGGCTTCTTGAAACAGGTGAGCGAGACCGACTCATTGCCGGCGGGCGCGAAATTCGGGAACCCGTGGCGGTCGCCCCAGGCGTGGATCATCGCGTTGTTGGCCTTGTGGCGGGCGTAGCGGTTGGCCACGCCCTCGGCGGCCACGTTTTCCATGATGTGTTGGAGGCCGAAAATCAGCGAGATCGCCGGGGTGGACGGCGTGTTGTTCTTTTCCGCGTTTTTGGCGAACTCGATGAAATCGAAATAGTAGCCGCGGTTGGGCTGGGCCTTGGCGCGTTCGAGCGCGGCTTCCGAGCAGAAGAAAACCGTCATGCCGGGGGGCAGCGCCAGCGCCTTCTGGACACCGGCCAGCAGCACGTCGATGCCGAGTTCGTCCATGTTCACCGGCACCGCGGAGAACGAGGAAACGCTGTCCACCACCAGCAGCACGCCGGGGAAGGACTTCACCACCTTTGCGATGCCCGCGAGGTCGTTCATCACGCCGGTGGAGGTTTCGTTGTGGATCAGGGTGACCAGATCGAAGCCGCCTTCCTCCAGTTTGGCGCGGACGGTTTCCGGGCAGATCGCTTCGCCCCATTCCACCTGGATTTTTTCCGCCGCCAGGCCCGAACTGCGGGCCACGTCGTACCATTTGTCGGAAAACGCGCCGCAGCAGAGGTTGAGGACCTTCTTGGCGCACAGGTTGCGCAGCGAGGCCTCCATCACGCCCCAGGCCGAGGAGGTGGACAGATAGGCCGGGCGGGTGGTGCCCGCAAGCTCCTTGAGCATCGGCTGGACCGAGGCGTAGAGCACCTCGAATTCCGAGCCGCGGTGGCCGATCATCGGCCGGCTCATGGCGGCGAAGGTTTCGGGAGAAACATTGATAGGACCGGGAATGTACAGTTTGGACATGTTGGTGTTAGGTTCGGGGTATATGAAGCGCCCGGTCCGGGAAACCGGGCCGGATCAGGGCAGGAGATCGTAGGATTCCAACAGCTCGCGCAGTTTCGCGGAGTTGGCGGCGGAGAGCGGGGCCAGCGGCAGGCGGAATTCCGGCAGGCAATGGCCCTGCATCGCCACGGCGGATTTGATAGGCACCGGGTTCACGTCCAGCCCCATCAGCCCGCGCATCAGCGGATAGTATTGTTTCTGGAGGACCAGCGCCTCCTCGAATGCGCCGTTGAGGCACGCTCTAACCAAGCGGGCGATCACGTCCGGAATCAGGTTGGATGCCACCGAAACCAGTCCGTTCGCACCGCACGCGATGAACGGCAGTGTGAGCGGATCGTCGCCGCAGAGGATGCCGAACCCCTCGGGCAGCGCCTGGACCAGTTGGTTCACGCGATCGACCGATCCTCCGGCTTCCTTGATCGCGGTGATGTTGGGGATCTCGGCCAGCCGCGCGACGGTGTCGGGCGCAAGCTCGATCACGCTGCGGCCGGGCACGCTGTAGAGCATCACCGGGAGCTTGGTGGACTCGGCGATGGTTCTGAAATGCAGATAGAGACCTTCCTGCGAGGGCTTGTTGTAATAGGGGCAAACCTGGAGGGTGCCGGTCGCGCCGGCCGCTTCGGCGGCGGCGGTCAGTTCGATCGCCTCGGCGGTGGAATTGGAACCGGTGCCCGCGACCACCTCGCAGCGGCCCGCGGCGAACTCGACCGCCATGCGGATCACCCCGATGTGCTCGTCGGTATCGAGGGTGGCGGACTCACCTGTGGTGCCGACAGGGACGATTCCGTCCACGCCGCCGGCGATCTGGCGTTCGATCAGGGCTTGGAAGGCCGGGACATCCACCTCGCCATCGCGAAATGGGGTGATAAGGGCGGTATAAGTGCCGGAAAATTGCATCGCGCGGCGAGCATGGGCCATCAACCCCATTCCGCCAAGCCGGAATTTCGCAAATCCCGCTGGTGCCGGGTCTTGCCGACATGGGTGGACAAGGTGCCAATGGCGGCGCGCTTTCCGGAGCGGTGGCCGGACGGGTCATCGGGCGACTCGGTTGGCTTCCTGAAAAGCCGCGCTGGCATGGGACCCGGATTTGGTTCGGCCTGATTGGAAAATCCCACACGCCAACGCGCTACCTACTCGCTCAGCGCCGGATAGTCGGTGTAGCCGGGTTCGGCGCCTCCGTAGAACGTGTTGGGATCGGGTGTGTTGAGCGGAGCGCCCAACGCGAGGCGCCGCGGCAGGTCGGGGTTGGCGATGAACGCCTTGCCGAAAGCCACCGCGTCCGCGCCACCGGATTCCAACAGGGCGTTGGCGCCGGCGAGATCGAGCCCTTCGTTCGCGATATAAACGCCGCCGAACTCGCGCTTGAGGGCCGGCCCGAGGCTGTCCGGACCCACCGCTTCGCGGGCGCAGATGAAAGCGATGCCCCTGCGGCCCAATTCGCGCGCCACATATCCGAAAGTCGCCGCGGGATCGGAATCGCCCATGTCATGGGAATCGCCGCGCGGCGCAAGGTGAACCCCCACCCGGCCCGCCCCCCACACCCCGATGCAGGCGTCGGTGGCCTCCAACAAAAGCCGCGCGCGGTTCTCCACCGGACCACCGTATGCGTCGGTCCGCCGGTTGGTGGAATCCTGGAGAAACTGGTCTAGCAGATAGCCGTTCGCGCCATGGAGTTCCACGCCGTCGAACCCGGCGGCGAGCGCGTTTTCCGCCGCTTTCCGATAGGCTTCGACGATTTCCGGAATCTCCCCGGTTTCCAACGCGCGGGGTGTCGCATACGGCCGCTCCGGCCGCACCAAGCGGATGTGGCCGTTCAACGGAATCGCGCTCGGGGCCACCGGCAGACCGCCATCCAGATAGATGGGATCGGAAACGCGCCCGACGTGCCAGAGTTGGGCCATGATCCGTCCGGCGGCGGCGTGGACACCATCCGTCACCATCCGCCATCCGGCCACCTGCTCGTCCGACCACAGCCCCGGCGTGTCCGGATAGCCCACGCCGCCGGGCGAAATGGCGGTGGCTTCGCTGAGGATCAATCCGGCACCCGCGCGTTGGACGTAGTAGTCGCGCATCAGGGGCGTCGGCACCCGGCCCGCGGCGGCGCGGCAGCGGGTGAGGGGAGCCATGATCACGCGGTTTGGCAGTTGGAGATCACCTACGGTTAGGGGCGTGAAGAGCGGGGATAGGGATGTCATGGGAGCCGGAGTGTAGCCGCGATTGTGGGATTTGCAACCCGCCGCGGGCGGGAATCACGGGGTGAGTTGCCGGGCGTGATCGGCCAGGCAAACGGGGACGACCTTGCCATCTCGGACGGTGGAGTTGGGGCAGGCGTCGCAACAGTTGACGCTGCCGGACGCGGTTAGGCGCGGCGTGTTTTCAAACACCATCCGCTTGATCCTCAGCGGTCGGCCGACGGCCCGGACGAGAAACGCCAGAGTGGATAGAGGTCGTCCGGACCCGATCGCGTTGCAGAGGATCTGTGCCAGCGCGGCGGCTGTGCTGTGCGGGGTGAAATACGGAAAGCGTCCGGCAACCAGCCCCGCGAGGCGGATCAGTGATCGGTCGATTCGGGTGGGCCGCATCGCGAGGTGGGCCGGGGTGGCCGCGTGTGCCACCGGCACCGTGTAGGTGATGCACGGATGTTCGCCGTCTCCGGTGGGGATCGCGGCGGGCAGATAGGCGAAGGGCTCCAGGCCGAAGCTCTGGCGGAGCAACGGAATGACCATGCCGTTGCGGGTGGCGGCTTCGGTGCGGTCGGCCCCCGGTTCTATCAGTGAGGCGATGCTCACCGCGTGGGTTGCGAAGAGGAAATTGATATGCGGGTGGCGCAGGAAGAGTTCCACAAGCGAGGGGAGATTGCGGAGGGATTCCGGATAGATCGTGGTACACAGCCCGGCGGCGATCCCATGGGAGTGGACGCGCTCGGTCAGAATCTCCCGCAGGCGGTTGACCGCCGCGGGGTCCGAGGCGTTGGAAAGATCCGGCCGCCGCTGGCCCTCGTCCACATGTACCATCACCACGTCGAGCTTCGCGGCACGGAGTTTTTCCAACAACGGATCGTCCAGCAGAAGTCCGTTTGTGACAAGCGAAACCCGCAACCCGCGTTGCTTGATCGACCGGACGATTTCCGGCAAATGGGGGTGGAGAGTGGGTTCCCCGCCCGCCAGGGACACGGTGTGGAGGCGCTGGTTGCGTTCGAGGACGGCCACCTCCTCCAGGATGTCCGCCACGGGCTTGAATCCGGCCGCCTTGGCGCGGTAGCAGGCGCGGCATGCCAGATTGCATTCGCGGGTAAGTTCTATCACCCCGTGGGGAACGGTCGTGCGGGTCCAGGGTAAGGGAAACATCGGAGAGCGGAACGCGGATTCGAATCCGTTGCGGGCAGGATCGTGTAAAGCGGGCGGGCTTGTCAAGGAGAAGGAAATTCCGCATTGGATTCCCGGACATTCTTCTTGGCACCCGCGGGGAGATCCCCAATCCTGTGGCGCGCCCCCAAACACCATGTCTGCCTCTCCCAGATATTGTCCGATACGATTGGCCGGAGGTTCGCCGCTCGGGCCGGTGGCGATCCGGATTTCGGTTCCGGCGGACCACAACCCTGAAAGGCCTCACCGCGGCAATTGAACGGAAGCTTCCATTTCCAGCGCTTCAAGGCTCTCAATTACACCCTCGGAAACGAGGACAATTTGATCGAGCACGATCTTCTCGCCGAAAACCTCAACCACGTCATGACCGTGGCGGGAAGCGGATCGCGGGTGTTGGCGCTTCTGGCCAAATCGCCCGGTCGGATCACATGTGTCGATACCGCCCGCGAGCAACTCCAGATCACCGAACTGCGGATCGCCGGGGCGCGCAGGCTCACCTATCAGGAGTATCTCTCGTTCTGGGATTATCCAGGCGCCAGCCCGCTCTCGGCGGCCGGGAGGAAAGAGATGTTTTACGGCCTCGATCTCGCGCCCGTGTCGCGTCGGGCGCTCGGAGCAGCCTTTGATGCCATCCGATGGGAAAGCATGCTCTACACCGGGCGGTTCGAACGTTTGCTACGCCAGGGCACCCTGCCCGCGCGGGCGTTGATGGGAAAGGACTGGTTGCGCATTTTCGAGTGCCGCGACATCGGGGAACAACGGCGGTTCTTCTGGACCGAGTTTCCCCGCCGTCGGCTGGATGGGGTGATCCGCGCGCACTCGTGGGTTCATGACGTGTTCTTCCGGATGTTCCCGTCCGTCATGCGGCGGAACATATCCGAAACCTATCATGCCTTTTTCCGCAGGGTGTTTTACTCGCTATTCACCGAAGAAGACGCCAAGAGCAGCCTATTGCTCCAACTCTATTTCTGCGGGAAGCTGATGTATATCCAGGCGGCGCCACCGGAATGCGATCCGTTCGTTTTCGAGAGGATCAAGCGGTCCCTCGGCCACTGTCGGATCACCTATCTGAACGACAGTGTTTTCGGAACGGGAAGGATCGTGCGGGAACCGGTGGATTTTCTCTCGCTTTCGAATGTGCCATCCTATCTGACCGGTGATTTGGAACGATCCTTCATGCGGGATCTGCGCCCGATGCTTGCGGATCGGGCGCTGGTGGTCACGCGGTCCCATCTGCACGTTCCCGAGGGAACCGACCTGGACGGCTATGACAACGTCACCGCCAATCACGGCGATCCCGGCCGGCGGGAGAGAACCAGGCTCTATCAGATCGATGTCTTTCGCAAAACGTTTTGATGCGGGGGGCGGCTCACCGCCACATCGGGGAGTCTTCCGGGGTAATCCGTTCGGGTGATTCGATTCCCATCGCGCTCCGGGGCGGATTGTGGTAACACGCGGCGTGCCAGCCACCACGAAAGCGATTCTGTTAGTCTGTCTGGCCGCGGTTTGCCATTCCGCGGCCGCGCCCGCCGCCGAGCCGGCCGCCATTCCGTTGGCGGGGAAGTGGCGTTTCGCCCTGGACCCGCGCGACGAGGGAATCGCGGGCAAGTGGTTTGAAACGAAGCTGGAAAAGTCCATCCAGCTTCCCGGAATCCTCCAAGCCCAGGGCTATGGCGATCCGGTGGGTCCTGAAACCCCGTGGGTGAGCGGGTTGCACGACCGTTCGTGGCAATTGCGCGCCGACTACCTGCCCTATGCGGTGCCCGGCAAAACCCAGGTGCCGTTCTTGTGCCAACCGGCGCGGCACTACCTCGGCGCGGCTTGGTATCAGCGCGATCTAACATTACCGGCCGGGGCCAACGCCGAACGGCGGGTGCTGTTTCTCGAACGCGCGCGCTGGGAGACCCGGGTGTGGGTCAACGGCCGCGAAATCGGCGCGTGCGACAGCCTGGTGGCGCCTCACACGCATGACCTCGGTTTGTTGGAAGCCGGAACCTATCAGCTAACCGTCCGGGTGGACAACCGGATGCTCCTCCCCTATCGTCCGGACTCGCACGCGGTGTCGGACTCGATGGGCAGCACCTGGAACGGGATCGTCGGAAAAATCGAGCTGCGGTCCACGCCCGCCGTGTGGCTCGATGACGTGCGCGTCGGCCTCGAAAACGGCAGCGCGAAGGTGAGCGTTCGGATCGGAAACGCCACCGGCAAACCGGGCTCGGGCCGGGTGGTTTGTGGATCCGCCTCGGCCAACGCCAACTGGGATGCCACGGGTGGAAACGCTGAATTGTTAGTCAAACTGCCGCCCGGCACGCCGTTGTGGGACGAGTTCAAGCCGGTGACGTTTCCGCTCGCGGTGACGCTTGATTCGCCCGCTGGGAAGCACCGGATGGACCTCACCACCGGTTTGCGGACCTTTTCGGCGAAGGGATCGGACTTCCTGCTCAACGGTCGCCCGGTTTTCCTGCGCGGCAACCACGACGGTGGCGGATTTCCTCTAACCGGCCATCCGCCGATGGATGCGGACACCTGGCGGCGGATTCTCGGCATCTACCAGAAATGGGGAATCAACCACGTCCGTTTCCACTCGTGGTGTCCGCCGGAGGCCGCGTTCACGGCCGCGGATGAACTCGGGATGTTTCTCCAACCGGAACCGGGAATGTGGAATCCGTTTTCAAAGGGATCCGATCTGACAAAAATGCTCTATCGGGAAACCGAACGGATGATCGCCGCCTACGGAAACCATCCGTCGTTCGTGGTGTGCTCGCCATCCAACGAACCCGCCGGGCGCTGGAAGGAAACGCTTCCGGAATGGGTGGCGCATTTCCGCAAGGCTGATCCGCGGAGGCTCTACACCTGCGGCACCGGTTGGTCGCTGATCGACGATCCGCAACCGGTGGCGGACCGGATCGACTATCTGAACGTCCACCGCATCGGTCCGCGGCTGATGCGCGGGGACAAGGGCTGGTTTGGCCGGGACTACAGCGCCTCCGCCGCCGGAGTGGACGTGCCCATCGTCACCCACGAGGCCGGACAGTGGTGCGCCTATCCGGATTTCCGGGTGATGGACAAATTCACCGGATTTCTCCAACCGGGCAACTACGGAATCTTCCGCGACTCGGCCAAGGCCAACGGCGTGTTGCGGTGGAACGCGGATTTCGTTAGGGCGTCCGGCAAACTCCAGTTGGCCTGTTACAAGGAAGAGGTCGAAGCCGTGCTTCGGTCGCGTGGAATCGCCGGCTTCCAGTTGTTGGATCTGCACGATTACATGGGCCAGGGCACCGCGCTGGTGGGGTTGTTGGATCCGTTCTGGGATGAAAAGGGCTATGCCACCGCGGCGGACTTCCGGAAATTCTGCGCGCCCACCGTGCCGCTGGCCCGAATGACGCGCCGGATTTTCGAAAGCGGAGAACGCCTGAGCGTGCCGGTGGAGGTGGCGCACTATGGCGCGGCGCCCTTGCGCTCCGCCGTGTTCGCGTGGAGCATCCGTGACGCCGGCGGAAAGGATGTTCTAACCGGAAAATTCAACCACGCCGATGTCCCTATCGGCCGCGGGTTCCGGTTGGGCGAGGTGGCGGCCGATCTATCCGCGTTGCGGGCGCCCGCCGCCTATCAGCTCGTGGTTTCCGGCGGTGGCGGGGTTTCCAACGACTGGAACTTCTGGGTCTATCCGGCGGCTGCCAAGCCAATCGCCAACGCGCCGCTGGTCACCCGCGATTTCAACGAATGCCTCAAGGCGCTGGCCGGGGGCGGCCGGGTGATCTATCATCCGCAGCCGGGCGACATCGCCTGGGACGGACCGCCGCTCGACCGGTTGCCGCTGTTCTGGAACCGTCTGATGAATCCCGGCTGGAGCCGGATGTTGGGAATGTGGGTGGACGCCAAACATCCCGCGCTGGCCGGATTTTCCACCGCGGATTTCGCCGACTGGCAGTGGATCGATGTGGTCGGCCGCGCCCGCACCGTGAACCTCGGCCGCATGCCCGCCGGGTTGAGACCGATCGTCCAGCCGGTGGACGATTGGAACCGCAATTGGAAACTCGGCGTGGTCTTCGAAGCGAAGGTTGGCACCGGGCGGTTGCTGGTCTGCACCGTTGATCTAACCGGCGATCTTTCGAAATCGCCCGCGGCAAGGGCGCTTCGCGATTCGCTGCTCGCCTACACGGCGGGCGAGCGGTTTCAACCGACCGTGGCGGTCACGCCGGAGGAACTGACCACGATGCTGGCGGATACCCGGATCATGGCCAAGCTCAAGGCCACCGCTCCGGGCGCGGCCACGGCGGCGATCGACGGCGATCCTAACACATTCTGGCAGGCGGGAGGCGCCAAAGGCCCGCGCCATCCGCATGTGTTGGAAATCCGTTTCCCGAAACCCGTGCCGTTCGACGGGTTCACGATCATGCCGCGCCAGAACCACCGCGACCATGAGGGAGACATCCGCGAATACCGACTCGAGGCCAGCGACGACGGCACGGCGTGGCGTGAACTATCAACCGGCATTCTGGAATCCGGATTCCATCCGCAATCGGTGAAACTCGCTGCTCCGGCAACCGCCACGCTGCTCCGTTTGACCGCTCTATCCGGCTTTGGCCGCGATCAGGCCGCCGCGCTGGCCGAGTTCGCCATCCATTACACGGGACCCGCGGTTGACGGCACCCACCTTCCCGCGCCATCCTACCGCCGCGCGAAGAGCGCCTCCACCGATGTGGACGAAGGCGGCTGAACGCGTTTGATAGAGAATCCCAACCGATACGCCATCATGAAAACCGCCGCCATCGCATCTTTGTTAGCCACCGCCGCGCATGCCGCCCCCCTGAAGGTCGAGGCGGTCAATCCGCTGCAAGCCGCCCGCGCCTCGGAAACCCTCGAACTCACCGCCGCACACCTCGCGCCACTCGGTGCGAAGAACCTCAACCTCGTCCATGTGAAGGACGCCGCAGGCGCCGAGATTCTCTGCCAGGCGGTGGACACCGACGGTGACCCGCTCCGTCTGCCCGACATCGTCATCTTCCAGTCCGATTTCGGCCCCGGTGAAACCAAGGTGTTCACCCTATCGGTCGGAGAGAAGAACGTTTACCGCAAGGATCAGTTCAAGGCGTTCGGGCGGTTCGCGCGCGAGCGGTTCGACGACTTCGCGTGGGAAAATGATCGGATCGCGCACCGGACCTACGGCAGGGGATTGGAAACCTGGGAGGGCGAACCGCTGTGCAGCAGCACCATTGATATCTGGTCGAAACGGACGGAGAAAATGGTCGTCAACGACTGGTATCTAGCCGACGACTATCACGCCGATCGTGGCGACGGCGCGGATTTCTATTCGGCCGGACCCAGCCGGGGCTGTGGCGGTAGCGGCTTGTGGGCGGGCGACCGGTTGTGGGTTTCGCGCAATTTCACCGGCTCCAATGTGCTGGCCAACGGACCGATCCGGGTGATGTTCGATCTAACCTACGAACCGTATGACGTGAATGGCGCCAGCGTGGCGGAAACCAAGCGTGTCACGCTGGACGGCGGCCGGCAATTCGATCGTTATGACATCCGCTATAAGGTTTACGCCAAGCCCGGACAGAGCGTTTCCCTTACCCCGGCGATCGGATTGAAAAAGTCTGGCGGCGAGGTTGTCGCGGATCATCTCGGAGAGGGCTGGCTCGCAAAATGGGAGCCGATGGAAAAGAAGGCCGGCCAACAGGGGCTGGCCGTGATCGTCGAGAACGGGGTCGCTGCAAAATCCGCGTCCGACAAGCTGAACCACCTCGTGATCCGTGACATCGGCTCGGAGCGAACGGTGACCTGGTGGGCCGGATTCTGTTGGGACAAGGCCGGCCATTTCACCACCGCAAGCGCCTGGAATGACCATGTTTCCGCGTTTTCCAAAGCTCTTGCAGCTCCCATCAGAATAGCCGTGACCGCCGGTCCATAATCCAATCGCAACAAAACATATGAATATCATCCGTCCGCTCCGATTTCTCCCGTCGCTTCTGCTGGCCGCCTCCGGATTCGCCGCCGCGCAGCCGGCGTGTTTCTCCGACTGGCCGGAGGGCAAGGATCCGGCGGTGGTGGGCAAGCGCCTGATCGAGAACTTCCTCCCGCGGAAATTCCGCTACGAAACGGATCCGGCCAAGGCGAAACTCGGCGTGATCTATCCGGAAGTCATCACCTGGTATGGCGCGCTGTCGGTGGCCGATCTGGCCCACGACAGGGATCTGCGCGACAAACTCGTCGGGAAGTTCGATTTCTATCTCACGGAGGAGGGAGCCAAACACATCAACCCGGCCGCCCATGTGGATTACCGGGTGTTCGGCATCGTGCCGCTGGAGATCCATATCCTGACGAAGGACCCGCGCTGCCTTGAACTTGGGAAGAACAAGGCCGACTCCCAATGGGCGACAACCACCCCGGACGGCATCACCACCGAGGCCCGCTATTGGATCGATGACATGTATATGATTCCCGCATTGCAGACCCAGGCGTTCCGCGCCACCCGCGATCCGGTCTATCTGGATCGCGCCGCGCTGACCATGGCGTCCTACCTCGACCGCCTGCAGCAGCCGAACGGGTTGTTCCATCACGGCGCGGACTCCCCGTTTTTCTGGAGTCGCGGCAACGGCTGGATGGCGGCCGGTGCGGCCGAATTGCTGCGCGACCTGCCCGCCGCCCACCCGCGGCGGGAACGGATTCTAACCGGCTACCGGACGATGATGAAAAGCCTGCTGACCTATCAGACGTCCGACGGTCTGTGGCGGCAGCTTGTTGACAAACCGGAATCGTGGGCCGAGTCATCGGGTTCCGCGATGTTCGCCTTCGGCATGGTGACCGGGGTCAAGCAGGGTTGGCTGGACCAGGCAAGCTATGGGCCGGCCGCGCGCAAGGCGTGGCTCGCTCTAACCGGGCTGTTGGATGAGAACGCCAACCTGAAGGGAGTCTGCGTCGGCACCAACAAAGGCAAGGACGAGCCCTACTATCTCGCCCGCCCCCGCGCCACCGGCGATTTCCACGGCCAGGCGCCCATGCTCTGGACCGCGGCGGCGCTGCTGCGGTAGCCGCAATGGGTGATAGAGGGTGTTCAACCGCTTCGTATTGAGATACGTCGTTTTTTTATCCGCCATGAAACGCAACGCGTTCAAGATGAAACTCAAGCCCGGCTGCGAGGCCGAGTATCGCAAACGCCACGATGAGATCTGGCCCGAACTGTCCGCGGTTCTAACCGCCGCCGGGGTTTCGGACTACTCGATTTTTCTCGACGAGGAGACCCTGACGCTGTTCGCCGTCCAGAAGCTCGCCGGGAAAAATACGGCCGATTCCCTGCCGTTCCATCCGGTGGTCCGTGAATGGTGGGATCACATGGCCGATCTGATGGATACCCATCCGGACAACTCCCCGGTCTGCGTGCCGCTGCGCGAGGTGTTTCATCAGGACTGATGGGGCCGGCTTGACGGTAATACACATCCCGGATACAAATCGGCAACGGTTTGGCGTATCCATTCGGGCGGTTCCCCAAGGCGGAACCTATCGAAAACTCCCTTTATCACCATGAAATCGACCCATTTGTGTTTCCTCGGCGCGGTTGGCGCGGCCGGAATGTTAGGTGCGGCTCCCGTCGAGTGGGCCGTGGATGTTTCCGGCTCCGGCCCGGCGGTTAGCCCGACCATGCACGGGGTGTTCTTCGAGGACATCAACTTCGGCGGCGACGGCGGGTTGTATGCCGAGCTGGTGGAGAACCGATCCTTCGAACACACCGACGGGATGCTGGCATGGCGCGAGGAACGGCGCGGCGCTGCGGCGGGTCGGCAGGCGTTTTCGGGTGCGGAGCCGATCCATCCTAACAACCCGCGCTTTCTGCGGCTGGAAGTGGAGACCGCGGGCGACGGCTACGGCGTTTCCAACCTCGGTTACGGCGGCATTCCGGTGGTGTCCGGAGAGGAATACCGCTTCGCCGTCCATGCGCGGGCCGGTGCGAATTACAAGGGTGGCCTGCGGGTGCGGATCGAGGGCGAGGACGGCAAGGTGCTGGCCGAGGGTCGGATCGGAAAACTCACCAACGGCTGGCAGCGCCACAAGCTGATGTTGGCCAGCGGCGGGACCACCGCCAAGGCGCGTTTGGTGGTGCTGGCCGACTCCGCGGGGACCGTGGATCTTGATATGATTTCGCTGTTTCCGAAAAAGACCTGGAAGGAACGGGAAAACGGATTGCGCGCGGATCTGGTGAAACTGTTGGCCGATGCGAAGCCCGGCTTCATGCGGTTTCCCGGCGGCTGCATCGTGGAGGGGAAAACCCTGCCCAACGCCTATCGCTGGAAAGACACCGTGGGCGACATCGCCACCCGCAAACAGAACTGGAACCGCTGGGAGGAAGTCATGGCGAACCCGGCCGTGAAGGAATACAAACAAACCTACGGACTCGGGTTTTTCGAGTTTTTCCAACTCTGCGAGGATATCGGCGCGTCGCCGGTGCCGGTGCTCAACTGCGGCATGTCCTGCCAGTTCCAAAACGGCGAGTTGGTCCCGCTCAACGACCTCGATCCGTGGGTACAGGACGCGCTCGACCTGATCGAGTTCGCCAATGGTCCGGTCTCCAGCAAATGGGGCAAATTACGGGCGGAAATGGGCCACCCCGCGCCATTCCGCATGACCCATCTGGGCATCGGCAACGAACAATGGGGCGCGCGGTATTTCGAACGCTATCAGATATTCTATCGGACACTGAAGGCGAAGCATCCGGAGATCACCTACATCACCACTTCGGGGCCCGGCGTGGACGACGGCAACTGGAATTTCGCATGGAACCAATTCCGCAACGGTGTGCCGGCCGAGGTGGTGGACGAACACTACTACCGTCCGTTGGAGTGGTTTCTCGCGCAGTCCGCGCGCTACGATGCCTACGACCGCAAGGGGCCCAAAGTGTTCGCCGGCGAGTTCGCGGCGCACCGGCGCGACAAAGCGAGCGCGCTCGATGCCGCGGTGTGCGAAGCGGCGTTCATGACCGGCCTGCTGCGCAACGCGGACATCGTCACCATGTCGTGCTATGCCCCGCTGTTCGCACGCGAGGGATTCGTCCAGTGGACGCCCGACCTGATCTGGTTTGACGCCACGCGGGTGATGCCCACGCCATCCTATCACATTCAGGCGATGTATGGTGGAAACCGTCCCGACAAAATCGTGCCGTCGGCGTTTTCCAACAACTCCACCGCGCCCGTCGCATCGGGCAAGGTGGGCGTGGGCACCTGGCTGACCCAGGCCGAGTTCAAGGACATCGTGGTGCGCGACGGGTCGAAGGAGTTGTTCCGTTCCGGCAAGGGGCTCGACGGTTGGGAGCGTCCGACCGGCCAGTGGGATGCGGCCGGGGATGTCATCCGGCAGACCGGAAACGGCGAGGGCGCCATCGCGCTTGCGGGCGATGCCTCGTGGAAAGACTACACGCTCTCGCTGAAAGCCCGGAAAACCGGTGGCAAAGAAGGTTTTCTGATCCTATTCCACACCCAGGGAGCGGAGGTGCCGGAGCGTTGCTGGTGGAACATCGGCGGCTGGGGGAATTCCGGCCACGCGGTCGAATTGCGCGGCGAACAATTGCCCACCGTGCGCGGAAAAATCGAAACCAACCGTTGGTATGACATCCGCGTCGAGGTGAAAGGATCATCTATCAAATGCTATCTCGATGGCAAGCTGGTCCACGACATCAACCGCCCCGTGCGCCCGCTGGTCTATGCCGTGGCCGGGATCGACCGCAAGGCCGGCGAGGTGATCCTCCACGCCGCCAACCCCTCGCCCGAACCGCGCGAAATCGCGGTCACGCTCAAAGGCTGGACTTCCACCAAACCCGCCGCGGGACAGGTCCTGACATCCGGCTCACCCGACGACCGCAACACGCTCGACGAACCCGGAAAAGTGGCACCCAAACCCGTGACCGTCCCGGTTTCCGCAGGCAAACTGCATCACACGCTGCCGCCGTGGTCGCATACGGTGCTTCGGGTGGCGCGCTGAGTGCCATTCGCCGTGGTTGTGTTAGATGGGGCGGCGGACGACGTTGGTCATGCGTGGGTTTCGGTTTCGCTCCGAAGCTTGGTTACGGGAACGGGCGATTGGGCTTGGCAGGGTGTGTTTCCGCGGCTAGAAGGGCGCATGTATCGCAGCTTGGACGCCACGCGGATCACGGACACCGTCAGCCTGTTGGAACGGCGGGTGGCGGAGCGTTTTCCCGGCTCCGGGCTATCCAAAGTGGCGGCCGAAGTCACCGGCGTGGCCCAGCAGGCAATGAAGGTCACCGCGGAAATCGACCGGCCGAACCTGCTGCTGCGCGCGGTGTGCGGGGTGGTGATCGTGGTCATCGCCACGGCGATCACCGCGACGATGGCCGAACTGCGGCTGGCACCCGGCGAATGGACCTGGGTGGCCGCCATCCCGGTGCTCGAATCGGTCATCAACGAGCTGGTTTTGCTAGGTGCGGGCCTGTTTTTCCTGATCACCCTGGAAAGCCGGATCAAACGCGGACGCGCGCTCAAGGCGATCCACGAACTGCGGTCCCTCGCACATATCATCGACATGCACCAGCTCACCAAGGACCCCCACGGCATGCTGGAGGGCGGCACGGTCACGCCCAACTCGCCGGCCCGCAAGCTCACCCCGTACGAGTTGTCCCGCTACCTCGATTATTGCACGGAAATGCTCTCGCTCATCGGCAAGCTGGCCGCACTTTACGTCCAGCGGTTCGACGATCCGGTCGCCCTCGCGGCCGTGGACGGAATGGAGGACCTCACCACCGGCCTGTCGCGCAAAATCTGGCAGAAAATCGCCATGATCGAGGCCGCCGCGCGCACCGACCGGCTCATGGGCAAGCCGCCGGAGCCTCAGATCGGGTCGTCAGGGCCAGGGGAAACATGAACCCATACCGGGCTCACAGGCAGGATTAACGAAGTTTCACTTGTTTCCCAGGCTGATTACCGCTATCATTACCACATGGGACGCACCTATCAAATGACCCGCACCAGCATGGCCCTGGATGGCTGGACCATCGGGACTCTCAAGAAATTGAGCGAAAAATGGCAGATCTCCAAAGCAGAGGTGATTCGCCGCGCCGTTCGGCAGCTCAGTGAGCTGGCGGAGCAGGAAGACCGCGCCCCCACGCCGCTGGAAGCCCTGGATTGGCTCCAGAATGGCGGTGGCCTCATGGCGGAGGATGCCGCCAGGTTCCGCGCCGAAATCACCGCCAACCGCGAGGCCCGAACCTACTGGTGGGAAGCATGATCCAGCTCGATACCAACATTCTGGTGGATCTGGCGACGGCGCGTTCCGCACAGTCCGCCACCGTCCGTGATTGGCTCCGGGAGGGCAAGCGATTGGCGGTTTCCGCCGTGGCGTGGTCGGAGTTCTGCAACGGTCCGCACACCCGGGAGCAGAAGAACGCGTTGCGCGCGGTGCTCTCCGGTGGGGTGCTGCCATTCACCGAGCAACAGGCCGAGCAGGCGTCCCGCCTCTTCCACTACACCGGCCGCCGCCGCGGATCCCATGCCGATTGCATGATCGCCGCCTGTGCCATGCTCAACGGGCATTCGCTCGCCTCCCGCAACCTGCCGGACTTCCAACGCTTTGTCCCGCACGGGCTGAGATTCGAACCGGTCCCCACCGCTCCGGAGAATGCCTGAGGCCACCCCGGCAGGGACATTTGGGCCGGAGAGCGAAAGCCGGACGATCCGGAAAAAAGGATGGCCAGCGGACGGATAAGGCGTTCAACTCCGCCCGTGAGCGCGATCCCGACCTGCCGCGACCGAGTTGTCGCCCCTTCGTTGTTAGCCGCCGATTTCTCCCGGATCGCGGAGGAAGCCGCGCGCGCGGAAAAGGCGGGTGCCGACTGGCTGCACCTCGATGTGATGGACGGCGATTTCGTGGACAACATCTCGTTCGGTCCGCCGGTGGTGGAGGCGGTCAACCGGGCGAGCGGGATGTTTCTGGATGTCCATCTGATGATCAGCCGGCCGGACCACTATCTGCCGCGGTTCGTGGCCGCGGGTGCCGACGTGATCACCGTGCATGTGGAGCCTCGTCACGATGTGGGTGAAACGTTGCGGCGGATCCGCGAGGCGGGGGGTCTCGCGGGACTCGCGCTCAATCCCGCCACTCCGCTTGCCGCCGTGGCGCCGTTTTTCGATAGCATCGACCTGCTGCTGTGCATGACCGTGGTGCCGGGATTCGGCGGCCAGGCGTTCATGCCCGAGGTGCTCGGAAAAATCCGCGAGGCCGCCGCGCTGAGGGACGCGGCGGGTTTGGGCTTTCACATCGAGGTGGATGGCGGAATCGATGCCGCCACCGCCGCCCTGTGCGCCGAGGCCGGCGCGAATGTGATGGTCGCCGGTTCGTCCACATTCCGCGCGCCGGACATGGCGGCCGCGATCACCGCCATCCGCAGCGCTTGACATTGATTTTACAGACATTTCGTCCCGCCCGCCGCGTTTCCTATCCGACCGATCATGAAATCCCCGCTTTTTGTTGTCCTCGCCCTCGCCGTCGGATTTGCCGGTGGCTGGATTGCCAAGCCCGCGCCCGCCGCTCCTCCGGCTGCCGAAAACCAGCCCGCGCCATCGCCCAAGCCCACGGTTCCGAAGCCCACCCGGCCCGATGGTTCGCCGCCGCGTCCCGCACCGCCGGCCGTCCAGCCGCTTCCGCCGGACATTCCGGTCCAAGCCGGCGTCCTCCCCGGCGGCCCGGCGGCGGAGTCCATGGATGCGGCGAAAATGGCCCGGCTCGGCGAGGTGCTGGGACTGGATGCCGAAGCGACCGACAAGTTGCGCAAGATCCTCGACGATTGCCGGAAATCGCCCGACGTTGACCCGGCAAAACCGGTTGGGCCGAAGGACACGTTCGATCATCTCACAAAAACGGCCGACACCCTGGAAAAGGCGCTCACCGGATTTTTCACCCCGGAACAGGCGGCCAAATTCGCCGAACTCCGCCAGCGGGAACGCGAGAACCGGGTCGAGTCCAAGGCCCAGAGCGCGCTCGCCCGGATCGCGGAAACCACCGATCTCACCAAGGAACAGCGGGAACAGGTTCTAACCACCCTGCGCCGGACCGCCACCGAGGACCTGGACTCCCTGCCGGCCACCGTTTCCCTGCTCGCGTCGCCGTCGGTGCTGCCGCTGGGCACCGTGGGCATGCCGGTGGATTCGATGATCGAACTGTCCCGCCTAACCGGCCCGGACGCCCCGGACGCCAACGGCGCGATGTTCGCCCGGATGACCGAGATGAAACTCGCCCGCGCGGATGCCCAGCTCGCCGCCCTCAAACCGCTGGTCAGCGCGGCCCAATACGCCCAGTTGGAAGCGGCCGCCTCCAAACAACGCGCGATCCGCCAGCGCATCCTCCAGCCGGCGCCGGCTCCCGGAGATACCCGGTGAGCGATATTTCAGCCCGAAATCCGAAGTTCAAGGTGAATTGGACGCCCGGTTTTCCGCTGAACCACTGAGAACCGCTGAGGTCACTGAGTATTCCTTGATCGGAAAGCCAACACCGGAAGATGAATCATATTCCTGTTGATTTTTGCAGTCTCCATTTCAGCGGCTTCAGTGGTACTCAGCGTTTCAGCGGTTAAACGGGACCACATGATACGGTTCAACTTCGAATCTCGGGTCAAATGGCGATCGGATGTCGGGCTGCCGTTATTCCATCGGCAACCGCTGATCCGGGGATTCACCGGGTGGCCGTGGCGGCGTCGGCGCAGCGGAGGCCGTCGAGGGCGGCGCTGACGATGCCGCCGGCGTAACCCGCGCCTTCTCCGCACGGATAGAGTCCGGCCACTTGCGGGTGTTCAAGGGTGTCGTCGCGGCGCGGGATTCTAACCGGAGAGCTGGTCCGGGTTTCGAATCCTAACAGTAACGCCCGGTCGGACACGTAGCCGGGCACCTGTTTTCCGAAAAGCCGGAGCCCCTCGCGCATGCGGCCGGTGATCCATCCGGGCAGCAGTTCGTGCAGCGGCGCGGACCGCGTTCCCGGAAAATAACTGGTCTCCGGGAGCGTGGACGAGAGTTTTCCGGTTAGATAATCCGTCACCCGTTGCGCTGGTGCCGTCTGGCCGCCGCCGCCCGCCTGTTTCGCGGCCTGTTCCAGTGATTTCTGGAAAACCATGCCGGCCAGCACGCCGTGTTCGGGGACCAATTTCTGCAAATCCTCCGGCTCCACCGTGACGATCATCCCGGAATTGGCGAACGGCGAGTCGCGGCGGGACAACGACATGCCGTTGACCACCACCTCGTCGTTCTCCGTAGCCGCCGGCACGATCCAGCCGCCGGGACACATGCAGAACGAATGGACGCCCCGGTCGCGGATCTTCGTGGCCAGCCGGTAGCGCGCGGCGGGCAGCAGGCGCGGACGCTCCTGACCGCTCCGCAAATGGTATTGCACCCGGTCGATGATCGCCTGCGGGTGCTCGATCCGGAACCCCACCGCGAACGGTTTCCTTTCCAGCAGAATGTTCCGGTCCGCCAAGAGTTGATAGATATCGCGCGCCGAATGTCCGGTGGCGAGAATCACCGCATCGCCGGCGATTTCCTCACCGGTGGTGGTGACCACGCCGTGGACCCGGCCGCCACGGATCAGCAGATCCGCCACCTTCGCGCGGAACCGGACCTCGCCGCCGGCCGCGAGGATCGAAGCGCGGATGGATTTCACCACGTTGGGCAGCAGGTTGGAGCCGATGTGCGGGTGCGCGTCGGTTAGAATGCGCTCCGGCGCGCCGTGGGCCACCAGAATTTCGTAAATCCGCGCCACCGGGCCGCGCTTGGTGGCGCGGGTGTGGAGTTTGCCATCGGAAAACGTGCCCGCCCCGCCCTCGCCGAAGCAATAGTTGGAATCCTCCACCACCCGGCCTTCGCGCAGCAGCGGGGCGAGATCGAAACGCCGCGCGCTGGCATCCTTTCCCCGCTCCAACAATACCGGCCGCGCGCCCGCTTCGAGGCACCGCAACGCCGCGAACATCCCCGCCGGCCCGCAGCCCACGATCACCACCCGCCGCGCCCCGGCCGCCAGCGGCGGGGCCGACCACCGCGGCGCCTCCTCCTCCGGCAGCGGCATGCCCACCGCCACGTCCAGCCGCAGTTGCACCTTGATCGCCGCGTGCCGGGCATCAATCGAGTGCTTGCGCAGCCGCGTTTCCATCACGGTTTCCGGCGGCACGCCGAGCTTCTCCGCCGCCGCCCGACGGCGCGCGCCCTCGTCCTCGGAGTGTTCGAGGGGCAGCACGATATCAACACTGGCGACACTGGGATTCACGGACGATCTGAAAGGCCGGCCCCCGGCATAACAGGCCCGCCGGACTTTGGAAACCGCCGATTTTCCCCGATCCGACCGGAAAATCCGGAAAATCCGCGGGATTTCCCGTCTGTGGGGTTGACAGTCCGCCACCTACCCGCTACCTACTCGGGTCCGCGCACGTCGCACGGCGGAGTAGCCAACCGGTAAGGCAGTGGTTTGCAAAACCATCATTAGCGAGTTCGATTCTCGCCTCCGCCTCCAATTTCCTGTTCCGGGTGCCGGTGTGGTTCCCTGTAAGAGCAAGGCAGCCCCGGCCCATCCGCCATCCGATGAAATTGTTATCCACCGCCATTCTGATTGTCTTGGTTTCCGCGTTGCTGCCGTCGTGCTGCGGCGACGCCAAGGTCCGGTATTGGAAACTGCGCGACGCCAAAACCGGCGCGGTGGTTTACGCCGTGGACACCGAGGTGGTGCCGCTCGCGAAGCTGGCGCCGTCCGGCGTGGTCTATCTGAACAAACAGGGGAAATCCGCGCATCCCGCGAGCCCGAAAACGGTCGGCGCCATTTCCGAGGCCGAGTGGCGCAAGGCGACCGCCGGGGCGAACTACTCGCTCTACTACTGCGGGCATTGCAAGGGTTGCTGGGCGAAAGTGAAGCCCCGCCGTTAGACGGGAATTTCCCAAACATCCCGGCTCACGCGTGCTCCGGAAAAAGACTGAGGATGGAGGCTTGGTCGGCCGCGCAGCAGCCGCGTTCGGTGATGAAACCGGTGACCAGGCGCGCGGGGGTGACATCGAACCCGTAGTTGGCCGCCGGGGTGGAAGCGGGGGCCAGCAGCACTTCGGTTAGGCGGCCGTCATGCCAGCCCTCGGCGTATTTCACCTCATCCGCGCCGCGTTGTTCGATCGGGATTTCCCGAAGTCCGTCGCGGAGGTTCCAATCGAACGACGATGACGGCAGCGCGACGTAAAACGGCACGCCGTTGTCCCGCGCGGCGAGGGCTTTCAGATAGGTTCCGATTTTGTTAGCCACATCGCCAGTGCGGGTGGTGCGGTCGGTGCCGACGATCACCAGGTCCACCATGCCGTGCTGCATGAGATGGCCGCCGGTGTTGTCGGCCACCAGCGTGTGGGGCACGCCGTGGCAGCCGAGTTCCCACGCGGTGAGCTTGGCGCCCTGGGCGCGGGGGCGCGTTTCGTCCACCCACACGTGGACCGGGATTCCGGCATCGTGGGCGGCATAGATCGGAGCGGTGGCGGAGCCGTGGTCCACGAACGCCAGCCAGCCGGCGTTGCAATGTGTTAGAATGTTGACCGGTCCGCCGTCTTTGTCAGCCGCGATCCGGCGGATCAGTTCCAACCCGTGCCCGCCGATCCGGCGGCACCAATCCGCATCCTCGTCGGCGGTCGAACGGGCCGTCCGATAGGCGATGGCGATCCTTTCCCCGGCCGTGGCCGCGTCGGACATCGCCTCCAACTGCCGGTTCACCGCCCCTGCCAGGTTCACCGCCGTGGGGCGCGTGGCAACAAGCGACTCCGCCGCCCGCGCGATGAAATCCGGATTGCCGCCGGATTCCCGCGCCGCCAATGCCACCCCGTACGACGCGGTGGCGCCGATCAGACCCGCCCCGCGCACCCGCATGTCGCGGATCGCGGCGGCGGCCTCGCCGGAGGTTGCTAGATCGAGCGTGACAAACTCGTGCGGCAGCCGGCACTGGTCGATGATCGTGACCGTGCCGCCGCCGTCCTCCGTTTCCCAAATCGTCCGGTATGCCTTGCCATGAACGCGCATGGGCAAAGCAAACCGGAACGGAAGCGCCCGGGCAAGGACGGTTTGCGGGATAAGTCCTCTCTCACGGAATCTCCACCCGCAGGCGGGCGAAGAGTTGGCTGCCGGGGGCGGCGAGGGCGCGCGGGATGCGCACGGTGACGCGGTCGATGCCGGGTTCGCCGGGGAACGGGTCGTTTTCCTCGGTGATGATCACGCCGTTGGTGCCGTTCTGCGCCGCGGTCCAGCCGGTCAGGTCGGTGCCGTATTGGACGAACGGATGGTATTCGGCGGAAACATCCGACCTGCGGAACACGAAGTTCAGATAGGTCGCGTCGGTGGTCACGGTCGGCATCAGCGCGTTGGAAGCGGAGCCCGGCCCCGAGGGATCGCCGCCGATAACGAACTCGATGCCGTTGGCGATGCCGTCGCCGTCGGAGTCGGCCGTGGCTCCCGCGCCGGCGATGCCATTGGCGGTTTCCCAGTTTCCATAGGGCGTGCCGGCGACGAGGGCGATCTGGTTGAGTCCGTTGTAGTTGACCTCCACGGTGTAACCGGGGACATTGACCGTGGCGAAGTCGCCGACGATCGGCGCGCCGACCTCGGCGATGATATAGACCGGCTCGGTGAGACCGGCACCGACGGGCGAGACGGTTAGAGTGGCTCCGCTGACGTCAAGCGTGGAACCGACGATCAGCTTGTCGGCGCTGGTGCCGTCGATCTCGACGGACAGGGTGCCATCGACTGTGACCGAGTTGACGGTGGTGAGGGTGCCGACCGAGGCGCCCGGCGCGATGGTGCCCGCGGCGTTCACGGTGATGTTGCCGCCGATGGTTCCGGTGCCGCCGAGCGCGCCGCCATTGACGGTGACGTTGCCGGTGGCCAGGTTTTGGATGCCGTTGATCAACAAGGTTCCGGCATTCACCGTCGTGGTGCCGGTGTAGGTGTTCGCGGCGGTTAGCTTCCAGGTGCCTTCCTGGGACTTGCTGACACGGAAGGCATCGGCTCCGTTGGAAATGAGGCCATTGACGGTGCCGGTGGTGCCGGCATTGCCGGCCAGGATCAGCTCACGGTTGGTGGTGGTGGGATTGGAAATTCCACCGTTTAGGGCGAGAGTGCCGCCGAGTACCGAGACCGTGGTGTTGCCACCACCTGAGGTGAGGGCGAGGGTGCCTTCTATCACATTGTCGCCGGCCAGGTTTCCGATCGCCGGATGGGTAAGGTCCTGGCTGCTGGTGACAAAACTGAAGTCGGACGACAGGGTGATGTTTCCGGCGGAGCCGTCCAGATAGAACTGCGGACGACCGTTGGTGCCGTTGGTCAGGGTGACGGTTTTCGTTCCCGTGCCAAGCGCGGCGATGTTCTGGATTTTCAAACCGCCGGAATACACGGTGACATTCCCGCTGAAGGTGTTTGCGCCGGTTAGGGTCACCAACGAGTCGTATTCCGGGGCGGTGACCGCCGCGTTCGCGCCGATCAGCACGCTTCCGGTGCCCTCGATGACATTCGGGAACACATAAGCGTCCGAACGGGCGATCTGGAGGTTGCCGTTGGTGGAAAGCGTCACGGGCAGGGTGTTGATACTGCCGGTGGCGGTGCGGTTGCCAATCCGCAGGGTGCCGGTGTCAACGGTGGTGGCGCCCGCGTAGGTGTTCTCGGCCTGGAGCGCGAGCACGCCGACCGCGCCGGTTCCGGACGATGTGAACTTGAGGGAGCCGGTTCCATCAATCGGTTGGGCGGCCACGAAGGTGCGGGTGAAAGCGACGTGGATGTTGCCCGTGTTGGTGAGCGTGATCGGCGCGTCGAGGGTTAGGTTGGACCCGGTCAGTTGGGTGACGGCCGCATCGGTGGCGGTTCCGTTCAGTTTGATCGCCTTGGCATAATACCCGCTGGTGTTGTTTTCGAAACGCAGGATGCCGGGGTAGTTGACATTGATTGATCCGCCGCCGGTCACGGTCAGGCGGGTCAGCGAGAGCATCCCTTCGTTGACATCGATGGAGCCGTCGCCCGTGATTGCGCCATCGACCATCGCGATGATGTTGGTTCCGATCTTGGTGAGGGTGTGGGTGTCGAGATTGACGCTCGTGGTTCCGGCGGTGACCGGCCTGACATCCCAACGGCCGGTGCCGCCAATGGTCGCGTCCGCCGCGAGGGTGAGGGACTTGAAGCCGGCCTGGTGGTCGGCGCCCGAGTTGACGATGGCTCCGATGTCGCCGATGCCTTTGCCGGAAATGACCGCCTCGTAGTCGCGGCTGACGGTGAGCAAGCCGGACGTATCGAGCATCGCGCCGCTGGCGATGGTTACAATCTGCCCGTTCGCTCCGAGCGCCCGGCTGTCGCCGACCTTGAGGGTGCCCGCGTTCAGTTGGATTCCTCCGGAAAACGTGTTGGCGGTGGCCAGAGTGAGGCTGGCGGCCCCGGACTTGACCAGACCGCCGCTGCCACTGATGAAACCGGGTCCCGAGAGGGTATAATCGGTTGTCGGGTTGTTGACGGTGATACCCAGCGGGCGGACTTCGGCCGCCAGGGTCACGATCGGTTGGAGGGCGCCGGTTTCATCGAACGTCACCGAGTCCAGGAAATAGAAACTTTGCGGGTTCAATGATCCGTCGATCCAGTTCGGGGTGGTCATCACGTCCCAGGTCGAGGTGCCGGAGCCGGTCCATGTCAGGGGCATGCCGGCGCCGACGGTCAGCGAGGTGCTGGTCGGACTGGTGGTGGTGTCGAAGGTGGCTCCGCGGTAGGATGCGGTTAGGGTGCCGGTGCCTGTCAGGGCGCCGTATTCCATGGCGGTGTAGGTGCCGGGTGTGGTCACCGAGGATAGGTTGACAGAAACCGGGCCCGCCAGGTTGAGGGTGCCGGCGATGGAAAGCGCGGGCGCGCCGGAGAGGGTGGTGTTGTCGAGCGAGAGGGTGGCGGCCGCGGCGACCGTCACGGTGCCGGCGGGCATCGGCCCGCTGATGCCGAGCGTGCCCTCCTGGACGTCGAGCGCTCCCGTGTTGGTCTTGGTGGCTCCGGATAGAATCCACTTTCCGGCCCCGGTTTTGGTGATGGCGAGTTTGCCAGTGCCGGGGTCGCTGAGACTGGCGGCGAAGGTGTTGTCGCCGGTATTGGATCCGGTTAGAGTAAGGGTGCGGTTGAGGGTGGCGGCGCCGCCGATGGTAAGGATGGTGCCATAGCCGCTTGCGGAAGCGGCGGTGGTCGCGGCGCTCAACGTGACCTGGCGCGTGCCAACGTCGATCGCCGTGATGGTTGATCCGGCTGCGATATTGGTGCCGGTAACGGTCTGTCCGACCACCATTCCGGCGGCGTTATCGACGGTCAGGACGGTGACACCAGCCGCGAATGGAGCGCACAGCACCGTTGTCGATCCCGCATGGTGTGTCATTGACGATGACGTGAGCGAGAGCGGTCCCGTGCCGCTGGAATCGATTGTGGCACCTCTCTGCAGAAGCCCGATGGAGCGATTGGAGGTGTCACCTAATCCGGTGTATCGCAGCGTCCCTCCCAGATTGATGCCTGATGCCGTTCCCAGCGAGCTTGCCGCGAGGCTGTCGCTCATCTTGACGACCTGCGTGGTGCCGGACCAGAGATTGGGAACTTGGTCGAAATCATTGTCAGCCCTTGTTAATGAAAGCAAGCCGCTTCCAACGTGATTGATGCCGGTGTCATAGGTTCCGTTGTCGGCAATCTTGCTGTTCACGACGAAGTTGCCCGAGCCGAAGAAGGACATCGGACGGATCGAGGATGCGGCCGCCGTGTTTTGGATCACCGATGTGGTGGACGGATCCGCTCCGAGGGTCAGCGTGTCAGCGGCGCATTCGATTCCGTATGCTCCTCCGGTTTCCGCGATCATGATGTTGCCCAGCCACGCGTTGTTGCCGGATAGGTTGCGCATCGAATACTGGGTGCCGACCGCGGTTTCGGCGTTGGAATAGAACGATTTTCCCGAGATGTTCAGCGTCTTGTTCGCATCGACGGTGATGCCCCCCGCCAGTTCCAGAACCGAGGAACTGCGGTTCTGGCCCTGCATGCGGATGATCTTGGCGGTGGCAGGAGCGCCCAGCGCCTGGCTATGGGAAATGCGGACGGTTTTCGCGTTGTTGTTGATCAACTCACCCAACCAGGTGCTGGCGCCCGCGATTTCCAGCGTTCCGGTGCTGGTCTTGGTGACATTGAAAGTGCCGCCCTTGATGCCGCCCTGAAGGGTGGCGGTTTGGGAACTGACCTGGATCGTTCGGGCCGCGCCGTTGATATCAATGGGATTGACCAGGGTGATGTTACTGTCGGCGGTGGCGCCGTTGAGGACCAAGGTGTTGGCGCGGATGCGACTGGCGGCCGCGGTGGCTGTGGTATCGAAAAGGATGTCCGCACCCGCCCCGCCAAAGTTTAGGGTGAGAGCGCCGCCGCGGGCACCAAAACCCTGGGCCCAAGGGGTGGCTTGGTAGGCGGCGAACTGCACCTGATTGGCCGCGCTTCCAAGAGCCCGGGTGAATGTGCCGCTGGTTTGCACGGTGCCGGCGCCAGAGGCGCAAAGCTGGAGATTGGTGGTGGTGGGCAGGGAGCCGGGCTCGAACCAAAGGGTTTCCTGGGAATGGACGGTCTGGCCGCTCCAGGTGTTGGCCGTATTGGTGATATGGATGCCTTCGTTCTTGCCGACGCGGAAGGTAACGCCATTTGCGCCTCCGTCGATCTTGCCGGTGATATCGAGGCGTTTGGCGCTGTTGTTGGCGATGCGTGAGGCATTGCCGGCGAGGGTCACATTGACAGGACCTTGGATGGTGACGATGTTGGTGGCGTTCCCCTCCGCGCGAATCGCGCCCGAGGGCGCGCTGTTTCCACCTTGGGAATTCAGATTGATGGTAACGGCGGGGCCGAGGGTGATTTCCCCGGTCAGCGCGAGGTGCTGGCCGGTGGTCGCCGTGCCGCCGATGTTGATGGCTGTTACATTGCCGATGGCCGTGTTGTTGACCAGGTTGAGTCCGGCGCTGTTGGTCCCGGTCACGTTCGGGAGGTCGATCGTTCCGGACAGACCGGAGTTGTCACCGGATAGAGTGACCTGTCCGGCCCCGGGTTTCGAAAATCCGTTGGTGCCCGCGAGCGGCACGGCGATCACCGGAAAACGGTTCAGGATATTGAGCACTGGCTGGCTCGCCCCGTTGTCGAGAGTCAGGGTATTGGTGCCGGCAAAGGTCCAGCTGTTACTGGCGGTCGTGGCATCCTGCACGCTGAGGGTGCCCAGGGTAACCGCGGTGTCCAAGGTCACCGTGTTGTCGGCGGTGATGTTGAGGGTGCTGAAGTCGGCCGTGGCACCGGCGCCACCGGCGACCGTGCCTCCGGACCAGTTGGCGGTATTGCTCCAGTTGCCCGGACCGTTGGTGATCCAGGTGCCGCTGGTTTGCGCCTGCGTGTACTGGATAGTGGCGGCGAGTCCGAGTGCGAACACCGGTGTCAGGGCACAAAATGAAAGGAAATTACGGAATTTCATGGTTTTGTGGTTTTTGAGTTGGGTTGGATGGTAACCGACTGCTACGCCCGGACCTCCCGCGGCTTTTCATCAAAAAACACCCCACGGTTTTCCGGAGTCCCAACCCGGCTTGGCGAAGGGCGTTTTTCATTCGCAAATCCGCCGTCTCGCCCTATACTCCGGCCATGCCTTCCCTGAGCAGCAACACCACCACGATGGGCCGTCTGATGGCCGGAGCCCGCAGCCTTTGGCGTGCCAATGGCATGCGTGAGGAACATTTCGGAAAACCGATCATCGCGGTCGTCAACTCGTTCACCCAGTTCGTGCCGGGCCACACCCACCTCCACAACGTCGGACAGTTTGTCAAAGGCCTGATCGAGGAACGCGGCTGCTTCGCGGCGGAGTTCAACACCATCGCCATCGACGACGGCATCGCCATGGGCCACGACGGGATGCTCTACTCGCTGCCCTCGCGCGAGGTCATCGCCGACAGCGTGGAATACATGCTCAACGCCCACAAGGCCGACGCCATGATCTGCATTTCCAACTGCGACAAGATCACCCCCGGCATGCTCATGGCAGCCATGCGCCTCAATATCCCGGCGATCTTCGTTTCCGGCGGACCGATGGAGGCAGGTGTGGTCGGAAAGAAAAAATACGACCTGGTGGATGCGATGGTGATGGGCGCCGACCAAAATGTTTCCGATGAAACGCTGGATGCGGTGGAGAAAAACGCCTGCCCCACCTGCGGATCGTGCTCCGGGATGTTCACCGCCAACTCGATGAACTGCCTCAACGAGGCGCTCGGCCTCGCGCTGCCCGGAAACGGCACCATCGTGGCCACCCACGCCAACCGCCGCAGGCTGTTTGAAAAAGCCGCCGCCCGCATCGTGGAAATGGCTTACGCCTACTACCGCGACGGAGACGACTCGGTGCTGCCGCGCTCGATCGCCACCCGCGCCGCATTCATGAACGCCATGGCGCTCGACGTCGCCATGGGCGGCTCCACCAATACCGTGCTCCACATCCTCGCCATCGCCCACGAGGCGGGAGTGGACTTCACCATGGCGGACATCGATGCCATCTCGCGCCGCGTCCCCTGCATCTGCAAAGTGGCTCCCAATGCCGACTACCACATCGAGGACGTCAACCGCGCCGGCGGCATCCTCCGGATCCTCGCCGAACTGGAAGCCGGCGGGTTGTTGGACGGAAGTGTGAAACGCGCCGATGGACTCACTCTATCCGAAGCGACCGCCCGTTACGACATCACCCGGCCCGATCCCGATCCGGAGGCGCTCTCGATCTATCAAAGCGCCCCCGGCGGCGGCCGCAACCTCGTTTTCGCGTCGCAGTCCGCCGCGTTCCGCGAACTCGATACCGACAAGGCGTCCGGCTGCGTGCGTGATGTGGCCCACGCCTATTATCCGGATGGCGGACTCGCTGTTCTAACCGGAAACCTGGCGCCGTCCGGCTGCATCGTCAAAACCGCGGGCGTGGATGCCTCGTTGTTCCATTTCTCCGGCCCGGCCCGTGTGTTCGAATCGCAGGACGCCACCTGCGAGGCGATTCTCAAAGGAAAAATCCAACCCGGCGACGTGGTGGTGATCCGCTACGAAGGCCCGCGCGGCGGCCCCGGCATGCAGGAGATGCTCTATCCGACGTCCTATCTGAAATCGATGAACCTCGGCAAAGCCTGCGCCCTCATCACCGACGGCCGCTTCTCCGGCGGCACTTCCGGCCTATCCATCGGCCACGTTTCCCCGGAAGCCGCCGCGGGCGGAGCCATCGCGCTGGTCAGGGACGGCGACACCATTGAAATCGACATCCCGACGCGCTCGATCCGGTTGTGCGTGGACGACCCCGAACTAACAAACCGTGCCGAAGCGGAAGCCGCCAAGGGCAAGACCGCCTACCGCCCCGCCGCCCGCGAGCGCAAGGTTTCCAACGCGCTGCGGATCTACGCCCAACACGTCACCTCCGCCGACAAAGGCGCGGTTAGGGAAAACGTGGACTGATCGCGTGGCTGGGATATTCGGAAACGGATGGCCGTTGGTTTGCCGATATGGTCAATTGGGCCACTGGGGTCACGGGTGAGAAACCATCCCCGAGAACGTCCTCTCCGGGCATGTAACACACCCTATCAGCCAGCGCCCGCCATCAACCCGAAATCGGATGTTGGAAGGACCCGTGCATCCATTCTTACCACTGAGGGACTGAAGATCACTGATTCCACTGAAATGATTTTTGAGATAGGGGAAATCGATCCCGTTCATCAATCGGCGCTTCCCCATTTATCTCCAAAAAATCAGTTTTCTCAGTGGTTCTCAGTCCCTCAGTGGCAAATCGAGCATCCAAACTTCCCCGAACTTTGGATTTTGGGATCAAGGCTTCAGCAATCCCACCGCGCGATCGATGGCGTCGTTGGCGGCGCGGACGTCGTCGGCGTGGACTCCGGGCTTGCCGGAGCGCTCGCGGGTGAATCCGGAGAGCACCCGCTCAAGTTCGGTTAGGGCATCCGTTTTGCCGGATTTCGCGGCGGTTTCGCGCAGCAGGCGGATTTTTTCAAAGTCCTCGAACCCATCGCGCAACCGCTCGAAACGGATCGAGCTGCGGTTGCCCGGATAGACGAGGAAGCAATCGCCGGATGGCCAGGTGACGTAGTCGGTGGAAACGAACGGGTTTTCCACCCAGGAGTTATAGGCCCAGCGGAGGAAGCCGTCGAAATGTTGGGCGGCGGCGAAGATTCCGAGCCATTCGGATTCGGCGGGCGGCGAAAACGTGAAGGTGTTGGGAACCATGGGTCCGCAGCAGACATAGTAGGTGGTGCGTTTTCCCCCGGCACGGCGGGCATCCAACAGTTTCAGGTCGAACTCTCCGGATGTCCCGATCGCCGGCGAGACATCGTCGATGCCGTTGTTCAGATCGCTGCGGTGGTTGATGGCGGACGCCACCTTGAGTTCGGGCGCGTGTTTGGCAAGCAGGGCCAGCACCGGGCGCAGCAGGGCGTCGGGCCGCTCGTCGATGCCGATCCGGGTGCGTTCCTGCCAGCCTTTTTCCCTGAGATGGCGGGTGAAGTCCTTGAGAAACCCGGCCCAGTGGCTTTCGTATTCGGGACTCCCCGGTTTGAGCGACAGCTCGCCCGGCAGGCCGGTCGCTTCGTCGATATAACTGAATTTCAACGACCACGGAATCATCGTATAACAGTGGATGCGTCCGTCCAACCCCACTTCGTCGATCATGAAGGCGACCCAGCGGTCGAACACGGTGTAGTCATAGCGCCAGGACCCGTCGGCCTTGCGGTACCATCCGATCATGCCGGTGAACCGGTCGTAGGTTTGTCCGCCCCACGCCTCGTCGATGAGGGTGCAGGTGATGGTCTTCTGGCCCGCATCGGCGAGACGTTTCATCAGCGGCTTCATCAGCGCGAAGTGCTCCGGCGACCACAGCGGCACATCGTGATAGCGGGCCACCGCGTCCGGATGCTGCCAGAGATCGACGTGGATCTTCCAGTCCTTCGGCGCGGGCAGGGTAGCGGGAAGAACTTCCAACGAAACCGGCAGTTTCGCGGTTCCTTTTGTCGAGCGAATCACCACATCACCGGCGTAGTTTCCCGGTTCGGCGTCGCGCGGCACATCCACCGACACCCACAGCGGCCTGCGCGCGCCGGCTGCGATGTCGAGCGTCTCGATCGGGTCGAGAATATCGGCCACCGGCTTGCCATCGGCGAGCGTGTGGCGGACCCATGAAAGCGTCACCGGCAGGGTCTTGCCACCCGGTCCCCGCAGTCCGGCGCAAAGATGTCCGCACTGCGGCAGCGCGCGTCCGGCGGTGGCTAACAACTGGAGGTTTGCCCGCTCGCCCCGCCAGGCGCGGGCTTTCGCCGCAGGCGCGTTCGCGGGAGTTCCGCCTGCCGGGGCATAGCGGACATCGACGGAGCCCGCTTCAAGCCTCGGTTCCGCGCCAGCACCGGGCGGGTAGGCCTCGATTTCCACGATGTGCGCACCGGATTTGGCACCGGCCGAGTTGTGGGTGAACGTGACCCGGATCCGCCGGACCTCGCGCGGCGGAAACTCGAACCAATTTCCCTCCTCCGGCGCGGTGATCGAGTTCGCCCGGTGGTCGGCCAGCGTGAACCACTCCAGCCCGTCCAGCGAGCCCTCGATCAGGAACTGATAGAACCTGCCATCCGAGCGATAGGGTTTGATCCGGATGGATCCCACGGTTTTCGGAGCCGGAAGTTCCCCGGCCCACCACGCGGGCAGCCCTTCGCAGGCCCAGTGGTTTTGGTCGGACAAATCGCCGTCCACCGCCAATTCCGGCTTGCGGTCCGACCAATGGCCCGAAGCGGTTGCCTTGCATTTCAGCAGCAGATTGGCCGCCACAGGCCCGGAATCAGGAAACGGCGGCTCGAACAGAGGCTTGCGCAGCGGCGCAGCGGCGAGCGGCAAGCATGTCAGGAAAGTTAGAGCGGAGACACGGAGTATCAGCGGATTCATCGGAGAAAAGTGGGAACGTTGGCAAAATGGAAGACCGCCATTCTACCGTCCCGATGCCGCGGGTCTTTCAGAAAACCCGATAGGGAGGGAGCTTCCTTTTGGGCCGCCCGGTTTGACAGCGGTTTGTTATGGGCTTATGCTTAAAACCATGTCCGTGCCAGAAATTTCACCCGCTTCGCTCCATGTGCCCGCCCAGGCTCCGGCGGGAAACCATCGGAAACACCTCCACAACCGGGATTGCTATGTCTGTGGTGAAGGTGAACCATGTGGCCTTGGAGTGGAATTCGTGATCGGCCCGGACGGCAGTGCCACGGCCGATTGGCAGCCGTCCGCACGATTTCAGAGTTTTCCCGATCGTTTGCATGGCGGGGTGCTGGCCGCCCTTGCCGATGGGGCGATGCTGCATGCTTTGTTAGGAATGGGGTTGGGCGGGGTAACGGTCGAGATGAGCGTGCGGTATTTGCGGGCCGCCAATCTCCGGGAGCCGGTCCGCGTTTCAGGCAGGGTTCTGTCAGGCCGCCATGGTCTTTTCCGTTGTGCGGCCACGGTCGAGCAGGGTGGGGTCCCGGTCGTCCGGGCCACGGCCCGTTTCATGACTGGACCGGGAGCGGGATTGCCGTCCGGCTCACCTCCGGAATGATGACCGGGATGCCTGTTTCCTTTGGGCGCTTGACACCCGGTGATTTTGGGCTTATGCTACTAACGAATGTCAACCCCCGCTCCATCATCGGTTTCCGCTCTTCCCGTCCGCATCGCCATTCCGCTGGCCAGCGGCGGATTCTGCGCGCATTTTGGCGCTGCCACCGAGTTTCTCCTGTGCGATGGAGTTCCCTCGACCGGAAAGATCCTCGCCCGGCAGTTGCTTCCGGCTCCGCCGCACGAGCCCGGATCGCTCCCCCGTTGGCTGGCCGGCCAGCAGGCCGAGACCGTGGTGGCTTCGGCGATTGGCGAACGGGCGTTGCTGATGCTCGCGGATGCCGGAATCGAGGTGCGGCAGGGAAATGAAGACCAATCGCCCCGCGAATTGATCGCGGCCTGTCTGGCTGGCACGCTGCCGCGGGTCAACCGGGAGAACACGCGTTGCGAGGGTGGCCACCATGGCCATGGCCACGCCTGCCAACACTGACAAGCAACATGACAACACTCACCGTTCTATCAGAAAACACCGTGCGCGGCGCGGGCCTGCTTGGCGAGCACGGCCTCGCCTACTGGCTGGATACCGGCACGCACCGGGTCCTGTTCGACACCGGCCAGGGGATGGCGCTGCTGCCCAATGCCGCACGGCTGGGCATCGACTTGGGTCGCGCGGACGCCATCGTGCTCAGCCACGGCCATTACGACCATGTTTCCGGACTGCCCGACGCCTTGCGGGCCGCACCGGCCGCCAGCCTCTGGTTCCATCCCGCCGCCACCCAGCGGAAGTTCATCCGCGGCGCGGATGGCAGAGCACGGCGGATCTCCACCGATTTTATGGAACGGGCGGATTTCGGGAGCAATCGGGTGGTGCGCCATGTGACCCGGCCGGAGGAAATCGTGCCTGGCATTTGGGCGACCGGCGAGGTGCCGCGGATCAATGGCTTCGAGGACACGGGTGGCCCGTTCTTCCTGGATGAGGCGTTAGAGAAGCCGGACCCCATCGCCGATGACATGGCGCTCTATCTGCCAGACCCCGGCGGACTTTCGGTGATCTTCGGTTGCGCTCACTCCGGAGCGGTCAACACGCTCGATCACATCATCGGCCAAACCGGAAAGATGCCCTGCGATACGCTTGTCGGAGGCCTGCATCTGGCTGCGGCGGGCCCGGAGCGGATGGATCGGACGATCGCCGCGCTGGGAGCGCTCGCCCCCAGGCGGATGGGGTTCTGCCATTGCACGGGTGTCCGGGCCGTTCACCGGATGTGGCGGGAATTTCCGAAGGCGTGTGAGGACGTACACGCCGGCATTAGCCTCGTGCTGGAGGGAGCGGCCGGGACGGAATCTTGAAAAACGGCCGGATCCAGCGGAAAATCCGTATGCCGCCGATCCCCCGGATCAAACCGCGCCGAAGTTCCTAGCGTAATCCGAACTTGCCGCATTGGCTGAGGAAACGCAGGGGATTTTGATAGATGACATCATCCACCGCTTCCGCGCTGTGGCCGCGGCGGCGCATTTCGAGGGCGGTGTAGGGGATCGAAAGCGGGATGCTCACTCCCCAGTCGCAGGCGCTGTTCATCCACAGGCGTTCGGGACCATAGTTCTCGATGATATCGATGGCGCGGACCGGCGAGCATTTGGAACCCGGATAGAGCGTCATTCCGGCCCAGAAGCCCGCGTCCAGCACCATGCCGACGGTGTGTTCCTCCACATGATCGATGATGACCCGTTCCGGCCGGATGCGCGGGTTGTTGCGCAGGGCGTCCAGCGTGAGCCGCGTGCCCTTGAGCTTGTCCTCAAGGTGCGGAGTATGCACGAGGATCAATTGGTCATGCCGGGCGGCGAGGTCGATGTGCATTTCCAACACCTCCAGCTCGTTGCGGCTGTTTTTGTTAAGCCCGATCTCACCGATCCCGAGCACGTTGGGCCGGTCAAGGAACTCCGGAATGAACGAGAGCACCTCCTTGGCGAGACCGACGTCTTCGGACTCCTTCGGATTGATGCACAGCCAGCAGAAATGCGGGATGCCGTATTTGGCGGCGCGTTTCGGTTCGTAGTCGGTCAACTGCAGGAAATAGTCATGGAATCCGGCGGAGGAACCGCGGTCGAATCCGGCCCAGAAAGCGGGCTCGCAGATGGCCGCGCAGCCGCTGGCCGCCATTGCGACGTAGTCGTCCGTGACGCGGCTGACCATGTGGGCGTGAGGTTCGATGTAGCGCATGGGAGTGGAAATCTGAAATTTGAAATCTGAAATTTGAAATCAACATGAGCCGGGCCAGGCGCCGCAGGCGGCCTTGGTGGTGGCGGAAGGGATTGGTTCGGTGGTGGGGTCGCTGAATGCCAACAAGATCCGTTCGGCCGCGCGTTCCTCCGGATTGGTTAGTTCACCGATCGCCTTGCGGAAGGCAACCATCCGGAAATCCTCCTCGCCGGAGGCACGGCGCACCCGGTCGAGAAACGCGCCAATGTCGATCAGCTTGTGCCGGGCTTCGATGAAATCAAGTTCGAGTATCTGTTGTCGGTTCATGAAACGGGTGGGGAACGGTGGTTAGTAACTGTCTTTTCCGACTTTGACTTTTCCGCGGAAAATATAATAGACGCTTGCGGTGTAGGCGAGGACGATGGGCACCCCGATGGCGGCGATGAGTGTCATGATTTCGAGGGTTTTCCGGGTGGACGAGGCATTGTAGGCGGTCAGCGAATGGGCCGGCTCGGGGTCGGAATAGACCATGTGGGGAAACATTCCAAGTCCGAACAGCGCCATCAGCAGCCCCATGGTGGCGCAGGAGCTGACAAACGCGGCGGTGTCCCGGTTGCGGTGGATCTCGCGCGGAAGGTTGGCCACGGCCAGCACCAGCAGCACCACCACGCCGAACAACGCCGGTTGGGCGCGCAGAATGGCGACCATCCGCGGCACGTAGAGCAGCGTGGCCATGCTCACGAGCGCGAAGCAGATGATGAACGCGATGATCAGCGGATTGATCCAGCCACGGATCCGGTTCTGCAGCGCGCCCTCGGTTTTCATGTGCAGGTAGATGGCGCCATGCATCATGAACAGCGCCACGGTCATCACGCCCATGAGGAGCGCGTAGGGATGCAACAGCCCCAGAAACGTGCCCGCGAATTCGCCCCGGGCATCGAGCGGGATGCCCCACACCACATTTCCCATGGCCACACCGATGAGCAGCGCCGCGGTCGTGCTGCCGGCCGAGAACCCGACGTCCCATCCGCGCCGCCACCAGATCCAGGGTTCCTTGCTGCGGAATTCGATCGCCACGGCGCGGAATATCAGGGCGAAAAGCAGCAGCACGAATGCCAGATAGAATCCGGAAAACACCGTGGCATAAACCACCGGAAACGCCGCGAACAACGCGCCGCCACCGGTCACCAGCCACACCTCGTTTCCGTCCCACACCGGACCGATCGCGTTGTAAAACACGCGGCGGTCGTGGTCGTCCTTCACCCAGGGCAGCAGCGCGCCCACGCCGAGATCGAAGCCGTCCAGGATCGCGTATCCGGTGAAAAGGACGCCTACGAGGATATACCAGAGCAGATTGTAGTCCATGGGAGATGAAGGTTAGGCCCGCGCCTGTTTGCGCCAGTTTTCCGGGAGGTCGTGGCTTTCCTCGATGGTTTCCGGGCCATGCTGGATCTTGCGGTTGAGGAGGAACAGGAACAGTGCGAAAAGCAGCAGATAGATCGCTCCGAAGCCGATCAGCGAGGTGAGCACCTGCTCGGCCCTGACCACGGCGGAAAGCCCCTCGCTGGTCTTCAGATAGCCCCACACGATCCATGGCTGGCGGCCGATCTCCGCCGTGAACCAACCGGCCTGGTTGGCGATCTGCGGCAGCAGCACCGCAGGCACCGCAAGCCGCAGGAACCAGCGGGTTGAAGCGGTATCCGGGCTATCGAGTTTTCCGCGCCACCACAGCCAGGCTCCCCACATGGACATGCCTATCAGCGCCATCCCGATCGCCACCATCAGGTGGAAGAACTGGAACGTCGCCTGGATGGGCGGGCGGAGGTCCTCCGGGATCGAATCGAGGCCCCGCACTTCATGCGATGCCGATCCGCCGACGAGCAGGCTCAGCCCTCCGGGGATGGCGGGTCCCACGGTGCGCCGGTTTTCCGAGTCCACCCAGCCGAACACATGCAGAGGCGCGTCCGGTCCGGACTTCCACAATCCTTCCATCGCCGCGAGTTTCGACGGCTGGTTTTCCGCCACACCCGCCGCCGAATGATGGCCGGTGACGAGGGCCAGCAACGAGGCCGCCACCGCCAGCGCGAGACCGAATTTGATCGATGACGCCGCGAACGCGGTGTGGCGCCGTTTCAGCAGATAGTACGCGGCCACGCTGATCACCAGAAACGCCCCGGCCAGCCACGCTCCAACCAGCGTGTGCGACAGCCGGTCCATCGACGACGGGCAGAACACCACCCCCCAGAAATCATCGATCACCATCCGGGCCGATCCCGCGGCGGGATCGAACGCCTGCCCCGCGGCGGCGGCCACTCCGTTGATTTCCAGATGCGATCCGGCGGGTGTCTGCTGCCATGAGTTCGCCACGATGATCCACACCGCGCTGAAATGGGCGCCCAGTGCCACCATGCAGGTTGCGAAAAAGTGCATCCGCGGCCCAACCTTGTCCCAACCGAACAACAGGATCGCGAGAAATCCCGACTCCAGGAAGAACGCGAAGATGCCCTCCGCCGCGAGCGCGCTGCCGAAAATATCGCCCACAAAGCGCGAATACGTCGCCCAGTTGGTCCCGAACTCGAACTCCAGCACAATACCGGTGGCCACTCCCAACCCGAAGATCAGGCCGAACACCTTGGTCCAGAAACGCGCCATGTTGTGATAGACCGGATCGCGCGTCCGCAGCCAGGTGGCTTCCATCATCACCAGCACCATTCCCAAACCGATGCTCAACGGCGGAAACAGATAGTGAAACGCCGCCGTGAAGGCGAATTGGACACGTGAGAGGATTTCAACGTTCATGATGTTGGGAAATGGATGGATTCGCGGGTGCCGGGCATCTTCCGGGTGGGCCGATCCGCTTGCGGGTCAGGGTTCCCGCCAGATAGCGGGCCGCCACTTCCGTGGGCCGACGCCTCTCGCTGGTAGCGATAACCCGTATTCCCCCGCTACGCAACAGGTCCGCCAGACGTTTTCCGGCCGCGCCGGCGATCACGGCCTGGCAGTCCCTCAACAGCCCCATCAGTTCATGGTTTCCATCACATTCCGCCGCCGGGTCGTGGTGCCGCACACGGTAGCACGGCGTGCGTGCCATGCCGTCAAGAACGTCGAATATCACAAAACGCACCGCCCGCCCGAGGTTGGGAAGGGATTCCCGGTCGGAGTCCGCCACTGCCAATCTCAGCAACTGCCCGTCAATCGCTCTTTCGTGTGTCACGAAATGAGCATAAGCCCATAATTGGATCATGCAACCCGAAATCTCCGCTATTTCGGAAAACGGAGCGTTTCCTACCAATCGAGGGTCAGTTTCGGCTTGCAACAGGCCTTTCCGGGATGAGACAGATTGACCTTTCCGCCCTCGATGCGGATGGCGTTTCCCTCGCAAAGACAGGTGGCCACGGTCCTACGCGCGCGTCCGAGGAGCCGGCTGAATGTCTGGCGGGAAATCCCCATGCGCGCGGCCGCCTCGATTTGCGGCAGGCCATCGACATCCGCAAGCCGCATGGCTTCGAACTCATCGAGCGGCAGAACCCGCTCGGCCAACTCCCGAAGCGGTATTCCCGCGGGTTTGAAATACACGACATCCGGGAGCGTGGCGATCGTGCGGGGACTGATGGGGCGTGCCATGGCGGGAGAACCCTAAACCGAGAAAGCCCCCGTGCCAAGCCTTGGATTCCGCAATCCGAGTCCGCCCGGATCCCGCCCAATCCCGAACAATAGCGCCAATGTCCGCCACACCCGGCCGGCTGCCGAAGTCCACGGTCTCCGCGGCCGGACGATCGTCCAGCCGTTCTCCTCCGCCAAGGCGGCCAGCGCGGGCGAGGGGTTCACCACGGTGGCTCCCTCGCACAGGCCGAGCATCGGCAGATCCGCCCGGCTGTCGGTGTAGCCGTGGGCACGCGCGAATTTGCCGTCCTGAAACCAAGAGCCAGGCAGAATCTCCCGGATCCGTCGGACTTTCGCTTCGCCCTTGTGGTTTTCCAGCGGCGGAAAGAGCGGAAACTTCGGGCCGGTTTCCACCATGGTTCCGAGCACCAGATCGAAGCCCAGCGATTTCCCGATTTCCGCGACGTAGAACTCCGGACTGGCGGACGCGAGCACCAGCAGGTCGCCGTTCCGGCGGTGGTGTTCGACGCGGTCCGACATTTCCGGATAGATCGCGGGCCGGACGGCGGCGGCGAAGTCCCGCGCGTGGCTGGCGAGTCGATCCCGGTCCATGCCGGTTAGGAAGGCGAGAAACACCCGCTTCAGCCGCGCGTCGCCTAGCAGAAAATGGAATGGCGCGGCGATCAGAAACAGCGGCAGAAACACCTGACGCCACGGTTGGCGGCGCAGGATGAAATGGCGGAACAGCAACTGGCAATCCCAGGCCAACAAGGTTCCGTCCAGATCGAACAAGGCGATCCCCGCGGGCGGTTCGGCTGGCAATGCGGTTTTCAATGGCAGCAGGACGGGAGCTTTCCGGACTCCTCGGGCGGAGGGGGTTCCTTGCCATACCATTGCGGCGGGATGGTGCCATGCAACCGCCACGCCAGCATCAGCGCGGTGACCAGCGCCAGGCCGCGCTGCACCCGGTTCATCGCGAGGGGCGTCAGTTTCATCCGGATCCGGTCGAACTGGTGCTGCGCGAGCCAAAGCAGCGGCACGGTGCCCAATCCGAAGGTCAGCGTGAACTCCGCTCCTTTGGCGGCGGACCCGGAAAGCAACGCCAGTGCGAACACCGCGTAGAGCGGCCCGCACGGCAGCAACGGCGAGAGAAATCCCATCGCCGCGGACGCGCCCGTGGCGGAAAACCTCGTGGCCTTGAATCGCGCCCGCGCCGTGAGCCTGGCAACAAACGCCGGACGCGGCAGCCGCTTGTCCAATCCCGAGGCCACTAACAAAAGAACCGCCACCATCACCCACGGCAGCAGAACGGCCGGCGAATCGAAAAACCACTTCAGCGGCTGTTTGCCCAAGGCTCCGCACACCGCGCCAATCAGCCCGTAGGACAGCATCCGCGAGCCGTGATAGAGGGCGGCGCCGGTTAGACGCTCGCCATCCGACTTCGCGAGCCCGCCAAGCCCGCAGGCGATGGGTCCGCACATGCCGACGCAGTGCAGGCTGGTGGCCATGCCCAGCAGCAGCGCTCCGATCGCGGTTAGTGAAGAGTCCATGGCGGGATCAGGGTTTTGCGTTCCGCAGGAGCGCGGGTTTGTCGTAGGGCACCTCGCTGGTATCGACGCCGGAAGCCAGGACGAAATACGCCACCCACACGCCGATCAGCACCAGGAACGCCAGCGGGACAAACACCCACGGGTTCCTGGCGAGAAAACTGAGCAGGGAACGGATCACTTCGGTTGGGGAGCGGGGGTGTTGAGCGTGTTGGGATTGGGCCCCATGAAACGGGTGGTCTTGGTGACCTGGACCTTCCCCGTTTCATCATATATTTCCAAACGGATGATGCACGGACCGGTATATGAGCCGCGTGGCGCGATCACGGTGCAGGTCCGGGTCACTTCTTCTTCGGCGGGGATTTTGAAACTCGCGTTGCCATCCGCCAACCGATAGCCGGCGGGTGTGTCCGGCGCCAACCGGATGCCAACGGTCGCATCCTCGCCGCGCTTGTTCTTCACGCGCATCAGGAAAACGTTGCGCACGCCCTCGGCATCCACCGAGTAGCCCGCGCCGCTCACCCGCGAGATGGTGGCCGTGAACGAGCTGAACTTGAGCCACGAAACCAACACCAGGGCCGCCAATCCGAGCATGCCGAGCACCGAATACGCGTAAATGCGGGGACGGAGAATCCTCCGGGGCTTGCCGGAAAAACCGGTTAGAGAATCGTAGCGGACCAGCCCCTTCGGCCGGTTGAGCTTGGTCATGATGTCGTCGCAGGCGTCGATGCACGCGGCGCAGCCGATGCACTCGAGCTGCAGGCCGTTGCGGATGTCGATGCCCGTGGGACACACGTTGACGCAACGCCGGCAATCCACGCAATCGCCCTCGGTCTTGCCCACCGCGCCGCGCGGTTCGCCGCGGTTCGCGTCGTAGCCGATGGTGACCGTGTCATCGTCCGTTAGGGCGCTCTGCAGGCGGCCGTAGGGGCACATGATGATGCAGAACTGCTCGCGGAAATAGCCGAAACAGAACCACAGCGTGATAGTTAGAAAAAGCACCACCCCGAACGCGGTGGCGTGCTGGAGCGGCCCCTCGTGCATGAAATGATAGAGCCGCGGCAGCGAGACGAAGTAGGCGAGGAACGCATGGGCGATCACCGCCGCGATCCCGGCGTACAGCCAGTGTTTCACCAACCGCTTGGCGATCTTGCCCGCGGTCCACGGGGCCTCGTCCAGTTTCCGCCGCGCCTGGGCGTCACCTTCCACCCAGCGCTCGATCCGGCGGTAAACGTGGTCGAGAAACACGGTGTACGGGCAGGCCCATCCGCACCACAACCGGCCTAACAGGGACGTCGCGAAAAACAGCGCGAATCCCAAACCGGTCACCGCGAAAAACATCATCCAGAAGTCCTGCGGCACGAAATGCAGGCCGAATACATGGAAATTGCGGGTCTCGATGTCGAGGAACACCGCCGGATGACCCTTGATCGGGATCCATGGCAGAGCCAGATAGAAAACGATCAGCGCGAACGCCACCACGCGCCGCATTCCGGTCCATTTGCCTTTCACATCGGCGGTGTGAATGAAATAGCGGGACCCGTCCGCGTTGATCGAGGTGACGGAGTTGAGATTCGGTTGTCTGGGCGAGGACATGGGATGTGCGGCTTTCCGGCGCCGCGGCCGGTATGTTGGTTAGATCGCGTAGAGTTCCGCCGCCTTGGCGGCGATGGCGGTGTTGTTGTCCAGCAGTTCCTGGATCGGATCCCAGCGACCGGACACCAGCGCCTCCCTCGCGGACTCGGGCATCCGCACCGCGAACCGGATGCCATTCGACGCTCGGACCTCCAGGGCCTCGACATCGATCGTCACTTCCAGCGCCGGATCGGCCTCCACGGCGTCGCGCAGTTTTGTGATATCCGCGACGTCGGCCATCACGCACGGCATGGCCAGAGTGGTGGAGTTTCCATAGAAAATCTCGGCGAACGACTCGGCGATCACCCCGCGGAATCCGTATTTGCGGAGCGATTGGGGCGCGTGTTCGCGGGAGGATCCGCAGCCGAAATTCACTCCGGCCAGCAAAATGGACGCGCCGGAGAACCGGGGATCATTCAGCGGGTGGTCGGTTTTCTCGCCGGTGTCGGGATTGAATCGCACGTCGTAAAACGCGAACTCGCCGAGTCCGTCGAAGGTGACGCATTTCATGAACCGGGCCGGGATGATGCGGTCGGTATCGATATCCGCGCCGGGAATGAAAACCGCGCGGCCGGTGACTTGTTTGACAGGTTCGAGGGACATGGGTGGGTAAAGACTTGGTTAGGAACGGAGTTGGAACACCTCGCGTGCGTCGGCGATTTCCCCGCGCACGGCGGCGGCGGCCACCATCACGGGGGACATCAGCACGGTGCGCCCGGTGGGAGATCCCTGGCGGCCCTTGAAGTTTCTGTTGGAAGACGACGCGCAGAGTTGGTCGCCCACCAGTTTGTCCGGGTTCATCGCGAGGCACATCGAGCATCCGGCGCCGCGCCATTCGAAACCGGCCGCGGTGAAGATCTTGTCGAGCCCTTCCTGTTCCGCCTGGATCGCGACGATCTGGGAACCCGGCACCACGATGGCCTGCACGCCGGGCGCCACCTTGTGGCCCACGATGAACTTCGCCACCTCGCGGAAATCGGAAATGCGGCCGTTGGTGCAGGAACCGATGAACGCCACATCCACTTTCACGCCTTTGATAGGCGCGCCGGGCGGCAGTTTCATGTAGGCGAGGGCTTCCTCAATGGTCGCCTTTTCCGCGGCGGACGCGGCCTTGGCGGGATCGGGGATCGTTTCGGAAATGGCGATGCCGTGGTCCGGGGAAATCCCCCAGGTGACCGTGGGCTCGATCTCGCCGGCGTCGATCCTGACAATATCGTCATAAACCGCATCCGCGTCCGAAGCGAACGACAACCAGCGCGCCGCAGTGGCGTCGAAGTCGGTCATGTCAACATAGGGGCGGCCGTGCAGATAGGCCACGGTCTTGGCATCCGGATTCACATAGCCGCAGCGCGCGCCGCCTTCGATGGACATGTTGCAGACGGTCATCCGTTCCTCCATCGACATCCGGTCGAACACGTCGCCGGCGTATTCGTAGGCGAAGCCGATTCCGCCCTTCGCGCCTAACAGGCGGATGATGTGCAGGATCACATCCTTGGCATACACTCCGGGGCGGAGGTCGCCATTCACCTCAATGCGGCGCACTTTCAGAGCTTCCAGCGCCAGCGTCTGCGTGGCCAGAACGTCGCGCACCTGGGTGGTGCCGATGCCGAACGCGATCGCGCCGAACGCGCCATGAGTGGCCGTGTGGGAATCGCCGCAGGCGATCGTGGTGCCGGGCTGGGTGATGCCCTGTTCCGGGCCGACCACATGGACGATGCCCTGCTTGCCTGATGCCAGATCGAAGTAAGTGATGCCGAAATCGTCGGCGTTTTTCCGCAGAGCGGCCATCATTTCCGCGGCGAGCGGGTCCTGCGGCGCGTCCTGGTCCACGGTCGGGACGATGTGGTCCACGGTGGCGAACGTCCGCTGAGGATACTTCACCTTCAGGCCCAGATCCCGCAGCATGCCGAACGCCTGGGGCGAGGTCACTTCATGGATGAGGTGGGTTCCGATGAAAAGTTGCGTGCGGCCGTCGGCCAGCGTTCCCACCCGATGACTGTCCCATACTTTCTGAAAGAGGCTTTTTCCCATGGTCTTCTGTTCCGCCGGTTAGCTCGGGCGGGCGGCGGAAAATGCAACCGCCGGGGGAAAATGTCAAAGCATCAACCGCCGGATAGGACAAAAAGGCGGAGACGGCCCGACTTCCGGTGTCGGAAACCCTTCCGGTCAATGGGTGGCCAATTCGATGTAAAGTGCCACGCCGATGCCGATCAGAGCGGCGACTCCCAGCACCACTACCGCGATTTTCAGCCAGGGTTTGCGGGGCGTTTTCTCGCTTTCTCCGTCGACCCATTGGTCCCACGACGACTGGGGTTGCGATCCGCTCCGATGGTAATGTTTCAGTCCACCGCGGAACCGAGCGGATTCATCGATGTGTGACGGACGCTTCATGTGCGGGGGTGTTTGGCCGGGAGAGGTGCGGGTGATTCGGCCGATTGTGGGAATGCGAACGGGTGATTCCGGGTCCTACGCGACGAAAACGCCCTCCGGCCGGGCCGGAGGACGCTTTGGAAGGCGCTTGGGCCCGGAAGAGTATTACTTTTCGTAATGGACAACCGGAGCCGGGGCCGGAGCGGCCTCGATTTCCTGGAACTGGGGTGCTGGCGGAAGCGGCGGAGCTTTCGACTCGCCGGTGCAGCAGCAGGAAACGGAAACCATGGCGACTACGGCCGCCATTGTGCCAAAGAGGATACGGATCATATGCGGTTTGGGGCTGAATTGCGTGGCAGTGGCTTGGCAGGCATTCCGGGTTCTTGCAAGCGGAAAATCGCGCGGGCAATGGTCCCGGATGGCTGCCGTGCCGGCAAACTTACTTCGCGGGGGCAACGTAGGCGGGCTTGGTCGGGGCGGCAACGTTCGGGCAGCAGGAGGCGGCGAACAGCGAAGCGGTGGCAACGGCGGCAAGGGCGACGATCTTGGCGAATTTCATATCTTTTGGATGTTGGATTGGGGTTGTTTTCCGTGCGGACTCCCGCGCGGCGCGGGCGTCATCCTAGCCGCCGGTCCCCACCCTGCAAGGCAAATCCTACGGAAAATGTGGTCCCCGTGCCGGAGCCCGCCAGTTCGTTCGCCGGCTGATGCCGGATCGAAAAATCGGTTTCCCTCCACATCTCCGTTGACGGCGATCCGATTTCGGTTCATTTTCCGCGTCGAACCACCGTAACCAGCCGCTATCCGGAGCAACCACCAACCCCAACTCACCACCATGATCCGCCGTCTTCTCACCGCGACCCTCGTCGCCGCCCTGACTTGCGTCGCCTCCGCCCAAGAGGCCAAGCTCAAGATCGCGACGGTCGACATGCAGGAACTTTTCAAGCAGTATTACAAGACCAACGAGGCCCAGAAGCAGATCAATGTCGAGCGCGCCCGCATCCAAAAGGACAACAACGAGCGTATGGCCAAGATCCGCGACATCGAGACCGCCCTTGGCAAGCTCGGCAAGCAGCTTGAGGACCCCGCGCTGGCCGATTCCAAGAAGCAGGCCCTTTTCAAGGATTGGCAAATGCAGCAGCAGGAAGGCATCGCCCTCGACCGCGAGCGCCGCGAGTTCCTCCAACGCCGCAACCAGATGCTCAACGAAAAGATGTTGCAGCGCATGAAGGGCATCCTTGAGGAAATCCGCAAGCTCGTGGAAGAACACGCCAAGGCGGAGAACTTCGACTACGTGTTCGACAAATCCGGCCTTAGCACCTCGCAGGTGCCGTTCCTTCTCTACACCAAGGACGCCACGGACATCACCGCCGTGCTTCTGAAGGACCTCAACAAGGACGCTCCCGCCGAATCCCTCCCGGCCGCCGGAGATCCGGCCCCGGAACTTCCCGCGCCCTCTCCGGGCCCGCTCGAAGGCGGCGACGCCAAGTAACCTCCGGTCCCCCGTCCCAACCCTATTTTGATCCACCGTGGCTGCGGCTCTCACGGTTTCCGAACTCGCCCGCCTCGTCGGCGGGGAGGTGGTCCGTGAGGGAAGCCTCCGCTCGATCACCGGCGTTGCGGCGCTTGATACCGCAGGTCCGGGCGATGTGAGTTTCCTCGGAAACGACAAGTACCGGCCCGTTTTTCTGACAACCCAAGCGGGTGTTGTGATCGTCGGTCGCGATGAAACCGAAGGCCCTGAGACCACCGCGCTGATCGCGGCGGACAACCCTTCGCTGGCATTCGCGGCCGCCGTCGGGCATTTTGCCGCGGCAGACGTGCGTTTTGTCGCGGAAATCCATCCGCGCGCGACGGTCAGCGAAACCGCCCGCTTCAACGCTTCCGCAGTTCGGATCCACGCCGGAGCCGTGATCATGGCCGACGTCACGATTGGAGACGGTACGGAAATCGGCCCCAACGCGGTGATCGCCGAGGACGCGGTGATCGGTGAAAACTGCCGCATCATGGCCAACGTCACCATCCGCGAACGCTGCGTGCTCGGCAATCGCGTGATCGTCCAACCTGGCGCCGTGATCGGCTCGGATGGCTATGGCTACGAGTTCGTCAACGGGCGCCATCAGAAAATCGACCAAGTCGGCATCGTCGAAATCGCGGATGATGTGGAAATCGGGTCCAATACCACCATCGACCGCGCGCGCTTCGGCAAAACCATGGTCGGCGAGGGCACCAAAATCGACAACCTCGTCCAGATCGCCCACAACGTGGTCATCGGCAAACATTGCCTCATCGTTTCACAAACCGGGATTTCCGGCAGCACCCAACTCGGCGACTACGTCGTCTGCGGCGGGCAGGTCGGGATCGCCGGGCACGTCAAGGTCGGTGACAAGGCGGTTCTAGGCGCCCGAACCGGCGTCACCGCCAGCCTGGCCGGCGGCGAAACCTATTCCGGCAAGCCCGCCCAATTGCTGCGCGACGAACTCAAAACACAGGCGCTACTGCGCCGCATGCCCAAGCTCATTGATCGGGTTAAGGCACTCGAAAACGCCCGGGACCAAGCGGCCCCGGGCTGCGACTGACCTCCGCGGGGGCAGTCACAGATCGAACAACTCGCCGTCGCGGAAAAACCGCTTCAATTCGGCCGCCGCGGACTCGGTGGAGTCCGACGCGTGGCACACGTTGACCATTTTGTCCTCGCCAAGGTCGCCGCGGATCGTTCCCGGTGCGGCGGCTTTGGAATCCGTCGGCCCCAGCAGATCACGCACGGCGGCCACCGCGTTCTCGCCGGAAAGCGCCAGCGCGACCACCGGTGTGCGGCTCATGAAGGCCACAATCTCCGGAAAAAACGGCAGATGTGCGATGTGCGCGTAGTGTTCGCGGAGGATTTCATCGCCCAACTGCATCATCTTGATGCCGCGAATCGTGAATCCCGCGCCCTGGAAGCGCGCCAGCACCGGGCCGACGAGCTTTTTCTCCACGGCGTCCGGCTTGAATAGAATCAGAGAGGTCTCAATTGCCATGCCCGGACCCATACCCCCATACCCCACCCCAAGCAAGGCTTTTCACAAGGGGTCAGTCCTCGCATGGTAACATTTTTCTTGACCCGTCCGGCCGTTTGGTCAGGCTCCGACCATGGCACGGCCCCTTAGATTCGAGTATCCGGGAGCGGTTTATCACCTGATGGCGCGCGGCGATGGCGGAAAAACGGTCTTCACGGATCGCGACGACCACCTGCTGTTTCTGCACCGGTTGGGCGAGGTTTGCAAGAGCCGCGGATGGGTCATCCACGCGTGGGTGCTGATGGGCAACCATTTTCATTTGTTAGCGGAAACGCCCGAGCCGAATCTGGTATCGGGCATGCGTTTGTTGCTAGGTGGCTTCAGTCAGGCATGGAATCGCCGGCGCAACCGGAAAGGCCATGTTTTCCAAGGCCGTTACAAGTCGATCCCGGTTGCCGGCGGACAAGCTGCGGATGCGGCCCATTTCAAAACCGTGGCGGATTACATCCACCTCAACCCGGCCCGATCCGGCATCGCGGGCGGAACGAACGGGCCGTTGGCGGACTACGAGTGGAGCAGCCTGCCGTGCTATCGGAAAGGCAAGGGACCGGCTTGGCTTTCGTGTGACCGCGTGCTTCAGGCCCACGATCTTTCAACCGATCCACGGGGACGCCGGGCCTATGGAGACTACCTCGAGGCAAGGGCTTCCGAACACAAGGGCAGGATGTCCGAAAGCGCGATGGCCGCATTGCGAAGGGGGTGGTATTTGGGTGACGAAACGTTCAAAGACCGCTTGTTGAACCTGCTGGACAAACCCAACTCGGGCTTGAGGGAAAAGGGCAGCCTGAGCGGCCGGGTGTTAGGTGATCACGGCGAACACGAGGCGGAGCGGTTGATCGCCGAGGGGCTCGCGGCACTCGGAATGGCGGAAACCGATCCTCCCATCTTGCGGAAAGGAGATCCGGGAAAGGTGGCGCTCGCCACATTGGTGAGGTCCCGCACAAGCGTCGGAAATCTCTGGGTGGCACAACGCCTGCACATGGGCCACGACCGCTCGGTCAGCCGCCTCATTCGCCAGGGATCCTCCGACCCCGAGGTCGTCGAATTCGTCAGGCGGCTGGAAAAAATGTTACCATGCGAGGACTGACCCCATGTTCGGGGTGAAAGAGTCCACTGACGAGGGGCGTTCATTCGGAAGTGCGATGTTCCCGATGAATTCCGAGATTTCCCGTCCATTGGTCAGCCGGAGGCGGCTGCTGCGGCTCTGTGGTATGGCGGCGCTGGCCGGGCCGTCCATTGTCCGTGCGGCGGGCGGCGCCAACAACACCGTCCGGATGGGGGTGATCGGATGCGGCAGCCGCGCGCAGGGACTTGCCGCGCAGTTCGCCAAGATCAAGGGCGTGGAGATCGTCGCGCTTTCGGACGCCGACCGCAACCGGATGGATTCGACCGCCAAGGGGCTGGCGTCCCGCGGAGTGGACTCGGAGAAGGTCGGAAAGTTTCAGGATTATCGGAAACTGCTGGAGCGGAAGGACATCGACGCGGTGATGGTGGCCAGCCCCAACCATTGGCACACGCTGCACGCGATCCACGCGATGCAGGCGGGCAAGGACGTCTATCTGGAAAAACCGGTGAGCCACGGCGTGTGGGAGGGCCGTCAGTTGGTGGCTGCGGAGCGGAAATTCGGCCGCATTCTGGCCGCCGGACTCCAAAGCCGGTCGTGTCCGGGGCCTGCGGAAGGATTCAGGTTCGTGCGCGATGGAAACCTGGGCAGGATTCTCGCCGTTCATATATGTTGTTTCAAGGACCGAACCGGGATTGGCAAGCGGAGCGAACCGCTTCGGCCGCCGTCTTCGGTGGATTACAACCTCTGGCTCGGCCCGGCGGCGGACCAGCCGTTGTTCCGCAACCAGTTCCACTACGATTGGCATTGGTTCTGGAACACCGGAAACGGCGAGATCGGCAATCAGGCGCCTCACGAGATCGATATGGCGAACTGGTTGTTAGGAGATGGGGGCATGCCTGGCGCCATCCGCGGCGTCGGCGGGAGGTTCGGCTGGAACGACGCCGGCCAAACCCCTAACATGCAGGTGGCTTGGTATGAGAAATCCGGTGTGCCGGTGGTCATCGAAGTGAACGACCTTCAGCTCACTCCGAAGCGGAAAGTCACATCCGTGCGCGATGGCATCCGCATCGGGCTGGTGGTCCATTGCGAGGGAGGGCAACTCCGCGGAGGCCTCGGCGGCACCTACGCTGTAGGCCCGGATGGGAAAAAAGCCATCCGCAAGTTCCCCGGGGACGGTGGCGCGCGCCATCAGGAGAATTTTATCGAAGCGGTGCGTTCCCGTCGGAGCGACAGCATCGCCGCGAAGGTGGTCCCCGCCGAACGCGCGGCCGCGATCGCCCATCTGGCCAATATTTCGCATCGATCCGGCAAACCGGCCGACGCTGCCGTACTCGACGAGGCGATCGGCTCCAACGATGCCGTCCGGCGTGTCATCGCCGACCATCGGAAACACCTCGCCGACTGGGGGCTGGACAAGCCCGAGTTCGTGTTGGGGCGCGCGCTTTCCATCGACCCGGCGACCGGAGCCATCCTAACCGATGGCATCGATCCCACTCTGACGCGCCGGCCCGACCGCGCGGAATTCGCGGTTCCGGAATTGGCGTGACGAGCCTTGATTTTCCGGGCGATAGTCGGATTTTCGGCTTCAATGCCCCCGGCAGGAATCGAACCTGCATTTAAGGTTTAGGAAACCTCCGTTCTATCCATTGAACTACGGGGGCGGCTGGGGAGGGATGTTGGCGGATCCGCGCGGGGATGGCAAGCGATTCCGGAGCGGGGCGGGGGATTTGAGGCCCTCAGAAGCGCTCGGAAACGATGGCTCTGGCCTCGGATAGCGTGAGGTTTTCCGGCAGGCTGTGGATCACGGTGATGTAGGTGCGGCCGCGGACGGTGTTGGCGCTCAGGCCGTGGATGCCGCCGCCGAGATGGCGGAAAACCTTGTAGGAAAGCGCATAAACGAGGCCCGCGGTGTCGTGCTCCGTTTCGTAGCGGAGGCGGAAATTTCCGCTCGGCATGGCGTCCAGTTCCGGTTGTCCGAGCAGGGCGGGAAGTTGGGCCTCGTCATCATCGGCGATGTGGGCCTGGCGGCTGATCGCGTCCTCGATGAGGCGCGGGAGGTTTGCGGGGATCGATTCGCTGCCGGGGGCGAGGTGGAAGAAATCGAGCGCGAGCTGGTGGTTGGTGGCGCAGAAAAGGTGGGCTTGGCGGAGATTGAGGTGGCATTGCCAGAGCGTGCCGCTGATGCAGGCGGCGAGACCGCGGAAGTCGCGGGCGGCGATGCCCAACAGCACCGTGCCGCCGTCGCGCAGCAGGGCCGCGCGCGGGCCGGCGTCGGGTTCGTCCACCAGGTGGAGCAGGTGGCTGCCGAAACGCCGCGCGTGGCGGCCGTATAGCCCGCTGAAAAAGTCAGCGCCGAAGTCGCGCAGGATCTCCTGTTCCTCCGCCACGTAACCGGCGGAGCGGAGCGTCTGCTCGGCGTCCGGCAACATATCAGGATGGTGGCGGGCCAGCGCTTTGATATATAATTCCCGGATATTGAACCAGCGCGCGGGATCGGACTCGCGGAGCCACCATTCGCGCTGGTTGGACTCGGTTAGGGCCGCGGTTTCGGGCGAAACACCGACCAAGCTGTCCATGCAACTGAAAACAAACAGCGAGCGCATGGTCATTTCATCGCCGCAGCCCGATACAAGCCGCGCCACCGCGGAGTCGTCGTTGATGCCGGATTCCGCGGCGCGTTTCAGCACCCGCCGGTGGGTCACCAGGAACCGGGCGACCCTCGCGGTTTCCGGGCTGAAGCCGGCCTCGGTGACAAACGGTTGATAGTAGCGGTCCAGCGGGATGCCGGAGAAACCCGATGCCTCCCGCTCGTGGAGCGGCAACCCGGTGTTGGCGCGGGCGGCCTCGTCCTCCGGGGTGAGCGGCAACCGTTTGGTTAGGAGAGCGAGTTTGACGGCGGCCAGGTGGTCGGCATCCAACAGAACGGTTTCGTTGCAGACCATTTCCCGGAGGTCGGCGTCGAGCGGATTCCATGCGCCGCGCGCCGCGCTCAACCGCTCGTTGCCGTGGGCGAGGCAGGCGTCGAGCGCGCGGAGTTTTTCGCGGACCCACGCGCCTCGCAGCGATTTGCGTTCGATCATCACGCGTTCGTCCAGAGAGGCCTCGAAGCGGCCGTAGCCGGGGAACAGACGCTCCGCCGCGCCGTCGAGTTGGGTTAGAAACTCGATGGTGTCCGCCAGGCTGCCGCGGGTTTCGTAGAACAGGGCGGAGAGTTCCGGCACGCGGACCAGCCAGTCGCCCATGTTGCGGAGAGTCGTCTGGAGCTCGGAGGAATCGACGGGCACGCCGTAGCGCTGCGAGGCCAGGAGCATGCCGAGCGCCGCGCGGCTGCGCTTTTCCGGGTGGGTCAGGCGGAGGCCGCGGCTGTGCTGCAGGCCACCGGTTTTGAGCACGATCACATCGTCCGGCGGCACCTGGCGGCCGACCCGCAGCTCGCGCTCGATCACACCGCGGGCGAAGGCGGCGACCCGGCGCCGCGCGGACAGAAGTCTGGCTCGCACCATCGTGGCGAACTCGAACCGCTCGCCCGCTGTGGCATCCGGGCCCAACATTTCCCCGAACGAGCAGAAATCATCGAACCCGAGCACGTCCTCGGCATGGTTTCCTAACAATCCGGCGGCTTCCGGTTTGCGCCGGAGGTGGCCCCACGCGCGGATCCGGAGGAGAAACTCGTAGGCTTCCAGGTCGCGCGGGTCATTGAGCGTTGCGTAAACCTCCTGGCTGTGCCGGAAATTCTGGCCGGATAGAGTCCAGACGCCGCCGAGGAACAGCCGGAGTCCGTCGTTTTTGATATCAAACCGATGGAGATTCTCGGTGGATGCCGCCGCCGCTTCCCAGTGGCGTTTCCAGAATCCGCGGACGTGCAGAAAGTGTTCGAAGGGATCGAACGTCAGACGGATCCGCTCGCGAAACGTTTCCGCCAGCCCGCAGGGGTCGTGGAGCGGACTCATGTCGAGGAATGAGTTGAGCTGCTTGTCGGCCAGATCGGGCACGTCGTCGAGGCCGAACGGCAAGGCGGTGAACGCGAAGCCGTGCTCGTCGGCGAAGCGGTCGGTGTGGAGCGTTTGCCGCTGGAGATCCAGCAGAAACCGGTTGCCTTCGATGGCGTCGTCAAACAAAAAGGCGATGTCCAGATCGGAGCGCGGGGTGATTTCGCCTCGGCCGGTGCCGCCGAGGGCGACCACGGCGAACGGGTGATCGTATCCGGCGAGTTTCTGTTGGTTGGCGGCCCATTCCCGGATGAGGGTGGTGTGGACCGTGGTGCGGTGGCTCACCAGATCACGGCCGTGATCGAGATCGGCGCCGGCGATCATGCGATCGTTCTCCGCGATGAACCGCCGATACGTCTCCCTTGGTCCGCATTCGCGAACCATTTCCAGCACGCGAACGGCGATGGTGGGATCGATCATGGGTGGAGGCTTGCCCGGCGCGGGGAGATTGGAGGCGGAGAGGCCCGCCGTCCATAACAAACTGGATCCGCGTCACAAACGCGAACCGATATCCGGACAACCAATGAAGTCGCGCGGGTCACCGGTGGGATTCTACGGCGCAATGATAGGTTTTCTGACACCCGAGCCAAAAATCGCCTCCGGGATGCGGAAAGCGGTTGCAGATTTCCGCCGGGTGGTTTTACCCTACGCCCGTGCCAAACGTGGACCCCCATTCCGCCGCCACCGAGTTTGCAGTTGACCGGGATTTTCTGCGGTCGGCTTTCCGCTCGATGTTGGTGGCAAGGTTGTTGGAAGCCAAGCTGGCGAGCCTCTACAAGGCCGGCCGGATCGTGGGCGGCGTCCACCTCGGGCGCGGCCAGGAAGCGGTGAGCGCGGCGCTCGGAACCGCGCTGCTGCGCGGCGTGGACGTGTTTTGCCCGCTGATCCGCGACCAAGCCGGACGCACGGCTTTCGGCGAGCCGCTTCTGGACTGCACGCGGACCTATCTGGGATCGGTGGAGGGGCCGATGCGCGGGCGGGATGGAAACGTCCACCGCGGCCGGCCGCTCGAGGGCATGCCGGCGATGATTTCGCACCTTGGCGCGCAGATTTCGTTGGTGGCGGGCATGCTGCTGGCGCGGCGGTTGAAAGGCCGCCTGCAAGGGACGGTCGGTGCCACCTGCGTGGGCGACGGAGCCACTTCCACCGGCGCGTTTCACGAGGCGTTCAACCAAGCCGCGGTCGAAAAACTCCCGCTGGTGCTGGTGGTCGCGAACAACCAGTTTGCCTACTCGACGCCTACGTCCCGCCAGTATGCCGCAGGCGACCTGGTGGAACGCGCGGCGGGCTACGGCGTGCGCGGTTGGTCGGTGGACGGCACCGATTTGCTGGCCTGCGCCTCGGTGATGCGCGAGGCGGTGCGGCTCGCCCGCGCCGGTGATGGCCCGCAAATGGTCGTTGCGCACATGCTCCGGTTGTGCGGCCACGGCGAGCACGACGATGCGTTTTACGTTCCGGATTCCGCCCGCGCGGGGCATTACGGCCGCGATTGCCTGGAAGTGGCCATCCGCCAACTCGTCGAAAAACAGGTCGCCACCGTGGACGAAATCGTCGCCTGGCGCGATCAGGCGACCGATGATGTCCAGCGCGCCGTGGCCCAGGCCCAGCAGGAATCACCCCCCGACCCCTTCCGCGAGGACTGGGCGTCCATTTCCACCCGTTTCCCCATCAGCCAGTGAGTGTGACCTACATCGACGCCATCCGCGAGGCGCAGGAGAAGCTCCTGCACGACGACGAACGGGTATTCATCTACGGCCAGGACATCGGCACCTTCGGCGGCGCCTTCAAGGCCACCAAAGGCCTCGCCGCACGCTATCCGGGCCGGGTGTTCGACTCGCCCATCTCCGAGGACGCGATGATCGGCCTGGCAGTCGGCGCGGCCATCGAGGGCATGCGCCCGATCGTGGAAATCCAGTTCGCCGACTTCGCCTCGATCGCCTTCAACCAGATTGTCAACCAGGCGGCCACGCACTTTTTCCGCACCGGGGTGCCGGTGCCGCTGACGGTCCGCCTGCCTTCCGGCGGCACCCCCGGATCCGGGCCGTTCCACAGCCAGAGCGTGGAGGGGACTTTCGCCCACTACCCCGGCCTGATCGTGGTCACGCCGGCCACGGTTTCGGATGCCTATCACATGCTGATCGACTCGGTGGCCATCAGTGACCCGGTCGTTTACTGCGAGCACAAGTTCCTCTACCGCTGGCTCAAGGCGAAGTCCATCAATGGCGACCACCTCCCGATTGGTCAGGCGCGCATCGCGCGGGCCGGAAAACACGCGACCGTCGTGGCCTACTCGGCCATGGTCCACGAGGCGATCCGCGCCGCCGACCGCCTCCAGCACGACGGCTGGGAAATCGAGGTGGTCGATCTGCGGTCCGTGAAACCGATCGATCTCGACACCGTGCTGGCCTCGGTCGCCCGCACCGGGCGCTTGCTGGCGGTGGGCGAGGCGTTCCCGTGGGGTGGGGTGACCGCGGAAATCGTCTCGCTGGTTTCCGAACACGGGTTCAATCTGCTCGACGCGCCGCCGCAGCGCCTCAATTCCCGCGATACCCCGGTGCCCTATCACCCCAAACTCTGGGCCTCCCACCGACCCACCCCCGAATCGATTTGCGACGCCCTCCGCCACCTCCTGCGCTTCTGACTGCGGAGGATTCAAATTTCAAATCTCAAATCCCGCACCCATGCCCACCGTGCCCATTTTCATGCCACAGCTCGGCGAGTCGATCGCCGAGGCGACCATCGTCCGGCTGCTCGCCGCCGTGGGCGACACGGTCCAGCCGGATCAGGACATCATCGAGGTGGAAACCAACAAGGCGGTGATGAGCGTCACCACGCTCTGCCGCGGCACCGTGACCGAAATCCGGGCGAAAGAAGGCGTTTCCTACACGGTGGGAACCGTGTTGGGCCTGCTAGACGTCACCGCGGAAGAGGTCGCCCGCACCGGCGTGGAAACGCAGGAGGCGCTGGAAGCCCTGCGAAACCCGCCGCCATTGGCCGCGGCCCCGGCATCCAAGGAGGCGAACCTCCATTTCGCCCTCGACGACGACGGCTACGAGGAGGCCCCCGCCGTGGTGCCCAGCGTGAAAGGCCTGCCGGTCCCCATGGGAACCCTGGGAGCCCACTACATTTCCCCCCGCATGCGGGTCCGGATGGACGATCTGGGCCTCCGCGAGGCGGATATTTCCGCGGTCGTCGGCACCGGCACCGGCGGCCGGGTCACCGTGGAGGACCTTGAGGGGTTCCTCGACTACCTCGAAGCCTGGCCAAGCACCCACGCCTCGCCGATGCGCCTGGCCGTGGCGGACGCCATGCGCCGCAGTTGGACCCGCCCGCTGGCCACCGTGGGGCTGCCGCTGCTGATGGACCGGCTGATCGAATACCGCCGCCGCCAGTCGCCTACGCCGGGACTCACGCTCTATCTGCTCCGGGCCTTCGCCCTCGCCCTCGCCGAGGCCCCAGCCAACGCGGGCTACCTGATCGGCGAGAAAATCGTCCACCCGCGGTCCTTCGACATCGGCGTGGCGGTCCAGGTCAGCGACGGCGTGCTGGTCCCGGTGCTCCGCAAGGTGGACCAAAAGCCGGTCGCCGAGCTGATCGGGGAATACGAGGACCTGATCGGCCGAGCTAGGGTCCGCAATGTCACCGAAAACGACTGCAAGGGCGGAATCGCCACCTTCACCAACTTCGGCACCTTCGGCCTCACCCTAGGCACCCCCATCCCGCTTCCTAACGAAACCCTCATCCTCGGCATGGGCGCGGCGGTCAAAAAACCGGTCTGGAGCGAGCAAACCGGCACCTTCATCCCCGCCACCGAGGCCGCGCTCGTCCTCACCTTCGACCACCGCGTCGTCGATGGCGGCGGCGCCGGCGTCCTCCTCAACCGGGTCGCCGAACTCCTCCAGTCCCCGGAAGCCCTCTAGCAGCCACCCCGCTGCCGCCAGGAAACAAAGGATTTCAAAACCACGGATGACACGGACGTACACGGATAGGAGAAAGAGAAGCGCGGAGCGCCATCCGTGCCCATCCGTGAGATCCGTGGTCAAAAAACCATTAACCGGAAGATTTCAAACCACAGCTGACACGGATAAACACGGATAGGAGAAAGAGAAGCGCGCAGCGCCATCCGTGCCCATCCGTGAGATCCGTGGTATTCCATCCCAATCCATAGCAAATTCATCTGATCTTCCTCCAGGCCCCGCCGCCCCGATCCATATCCATGCCGAATTTTCCGGAAAATCCGCCTAAGAACCCGGCCGTCCCGCCCGTTTCCCGGCCAGGTCCGCCACCGCGGGCCGATGCTCCGATGCCGGAAACCATGGAACAATTCGTCGAACAAGCCATGGCGGAATACGAGTCGCCACTGCTCGGCTACGCCACCACCATCCTCCACGACCTGGACCGCGCCAGGGACGTGGTTCAGGATACGTTCATCCGGCTTTGCCAACAGGATATCCCCAAAGTCCGCGAAAATCTCAAATCCTGGCTTTTCACCGTCTGTCGCAACCGCGCCCTCGACCAACTCCGCAAGGACAAGAACCTCCAGCCCATCGACGACATCCGCTGGCAGCGCATGGCCGGCCCCGAACCCCAGCCCGACCAACAGCTCGACCAGGAGGAACGCGTCGCCCAGGTCATGAAATACCTCGACCGCCTCTCCGCCAACCAGCGCGAGGTGATCCTTCTCAAGTTCCAACAAGGACTCTCCTATCAGGAAATCACCGCCCGCACCGGCCTCACCTCCGGCAACATCGGCTTCCTCATCCACACCGGCCTGAAACGCCTCCGCGAACTCCTCCCCGACGACCTGAAGCCCTAAGCGCGCCACCAAGCGTGAAGCACGAAGCACGAAATCCGAAATCTGAAATCTGAAATCTGAAATCTGAAATTCCGCCGCCCCAACCAAACCCGCCCCAAGCCATCTCCCCCAATAACCCATAACAAATAACCAATAACACCACCCCTCCTTGAAACTCCACCCTGATGACCCCCGCCTCACCGCCTACCTGCTGGGCGAGCTGACCGCGGACGAAGCCGCCGAAGTCGCCCGGACCGCCGCCGCGGATCCGGCGGTCGGATTGGCGCTGCGCGAGTTGCAGGGCATCCAGAGTTTGCTTTCCGACACGCTCGGCCGCGAGGAGGGCGCGTTGCACCCGCACCAGCGGTCGGCCGTGCTGCGGGCCGCCCGCGAACAGGATCAGGCGGGGAAAATCACGACCCTGGCATCCGCCAGAAAACGCGGGTGGAAATCCTACGCCATCCCGGTCGCCGCCGCGGCGCTCGTCGCTCTGGGCACCCTGATTTTGGTGAAACTTCCCGGCGGTCAGGACACCAGCACCGCCGGCGGAAAATCCCCCACCGGCTGGGAACGCGAAATGCCGCTCGAAATCGCCCTGCTTCCCGCTCCCGGCCCCGCCGATTCCCGCTCCTCACAAGCCACCGGCACCGCATCCGGCGATCTCGCCAAACAGGCCGCCGTCCGCGATGCCGCCCTCTCCACCACCGGCGACGAATTTCTCCGCAAAGTCGCCGAACGCCTCAAACAAACCCCGGTTCCGCCCGCCGGATCCTTGCCCGCCCTCACTCCGCGCGGACCGGTTTCCGCCGCCGACCAACCGCGCCAGCCGCTCCCGGTCCACGCCGGCCGTGCCAGCCTTTCCTGGATCAGCCACTCGATCCGCACCGAGCACAAGGCCCCGCCCGCCAATGCGGTCCGCCTGGAGGAAATCCTCAACCGTTTCCAACTCCGCCCCGCGGGCAGCGCCACCGTCGCCGAAGGTGTCAGCGTCGCCACCGAGACCCTCGCTTGCCCGTGGCGGCCGTCTTCGGTCCTCGTGATCGTGTCCATCCGCGGCGCCGCCGATGGCGCACGCGAGGTTTCCGCCACCTTTGCCGCCGATCCCGCCGCTGTCGCGCGCTATCGCTTGCTCGGATTCGCGCCCGTCGCCGGATTGCCCGCCGGCAAGCTCCCCACGCGCCTCCCGGCCAATACCACCACCACCGTCGCCATCGAAGTCGAACCCTCGGGCGTCGCCGAATCCCTCGGAACCATCGAGTGGACCGTCAATTCCCGTCCCGTCGCACCCATCCCGGTCGCCCGCGTCAACTCCGCCGAACCCTCCGACGATGCCCGCTTCGGCGCGCTCCTCTGTGCTTACGCCCAATGGCTGGCGGGCGAACAACCGGGCCTCATCGACTCCACCCTCGTCGCCGGCCTGGCCCGGGAAACCTCCGGCCCCAACCTCCCCAACGACCGCCGGGATTTTCTCACCCTCGTGGATGAGTCCCTCCGCATCCTCCCGTAGCCTCCCTCAAGGAGCGTGGGCGTCCTGCCCACATCTTCCCCCAGCCGGAAAAAGCTTACCGCAAAGCCGCCACCAAGCGGATCGGAGATGGTGGATGCTTTTCTCACCCTCAAGGAGCGTGGGCATCTTGCCCACATCCATTCGCCCCGCCGCTGGTGGGCGAGACGCCCACGCTCCTTGAGTCCTCTGTCAACCTCTGTTGCCGAAGTCCAGTCCCCTTTTGCCGTTGCGTTGGAACTCCCTGATTTCCAACGGAAGAGATCCTGATCCGGCCGGATAATGATATGGCACAATTTGCGGCGACAGCCACGTCGATGAATGGTGCATTCTTTCTGGTTTCCGGATTCTGGTCTCTGGCTTCTTGGCCCGATGGTGCCAAACCATTTTCCGACCGGCAAACGCAGTGGAGCGGAAAACAAGGCCCCGGATCAGGATCTCTGAAAGGTGGCGCGCTCTCGCCGAGAGCGCATGAGAATGAACCGGAGAATAACCGACCGCGAAGCTCTCCTCCATTCTCCACCCATTCACCCCCGAAATCCCCAAAAATTCCCCGATTTCCCCTCTGTCCCCTGAAAATCCTTAGCATCTCCAAACCATCAAACCTTCCTTTTCTCACAATCCCGCGCTTGGCGCATGCGCCAATTTGCCTCATAAGCCACTCAAAACCAATGCCTTGCATGACTCTCCAACAACCGGCCCGCCGCCGACCCCTCACGGCCGAAAAAAAATGGGGGTTTTCGAAAATTTTTCTTGCGACCCGCGGGTTCCGGGGCTTGAATACCCCCGAAGCCGAGGTGCGTCCGCTTCATCCGTGTCCCATTTCTGTGGGACCTCGGCCTCTCCAACGCACCACAAACCACAAAATCCAAACAGAAACACAATCCCCAACAAACACCTAACCGTTTGCCATTATGAAACTAACCTATTCACTTCTCGCAGCCGCCTTCGCATGCGGCCTCGCATCCGCCCAAACCACCGCCTACACCACTCCGGTGGGGTATGTGACTCAAACGCTTGGCCAGAACTACAATCTTATCGGTCTTACTGTTCATCAACCTACCATTGCCGCAGGTGTGATTGATGCCGAAAGCACCAGTTCGGTGACAGACAACGAAGTCAATTTTGGCACGTTGCTCACTGCCGGCGCATCGTATGTGCTCGAGCTGGGTGACGGCACTATACAAGAGATAACCGCTTGGTCGGGAAGCGTGCTTACAACTCCTGAGGATATCACGGCCAACATTACTCCTGGCACGACGACTTACAAACTGCGCAAAGCATCCACCATTTCCGATGTTTTTGGGGCAACAAACTCTGCCGGACTTTCCCCCGACACAGATGGTTCGCTCACAGGCACCGACACTGTCTTGGTTCTTAACGCGGCCGGTAACTTTGAAACCATTTATTATTTCAACGATGGAGCCGGAACCACAGGTTGGTTCGATGACCAGGGTGGAGAAGCGGCCAACAGGCGCATCATCTATGCTGATGGTTTCTATGTCAAACGTGCGTCCGCCACGCCTTTGAATCTCGTCATTTCGGGTGAAATCAAGACGACGAAGACTGGTGGAGCGCTAGTGAGTGGCTTCAACTATGTTGGGTCGGTTGCGCCGGTTGGCTTAACCCTTGGAACTTCGGGATTGGAAGCTTATTTGGCACCTGATTCGGACGGTAGCTTCACGGGCACCGACTTGCTGTACATTTTGCAGGGCGGTACGCTGTATACCGCATATTACTTCAATGACGGCGCTGGAACGACTGGCTGGTTTGATGACCAGGGCGGAGATGCAACGAATTTGAAGCTTGAAGGTGGTTTTCTCATCAAGGCCGCCTCGGGTCCGAAGCCGTATGTGCTCAATGTGCCAGCGACGTACGGTAGTCTTTGATAGAAAAATCTCTGGGAAGTAATTGTTCAAATCCACACATCTCCACACAACAAATGAAAACAAAACTAATAACTATTGTGACATTGGCTGCCACGGCAAGTTTAAGCTTTGCTGCCAGCTATACGTTAAATGCTGGCACTGGCGCAACTGCCTCCGGAATCCAGACTCAAGACGGTTGGACTTTCCGCTCGGGAACGACCAATGTGCCGGCTGCAATCGGGAATACTTACGCGACTGGTGGAGGCATTTGGGGCGGAGCGGGTACCGTTGCGTTTGGAATCTTCTCAACGGAGGATTTCAGTTCGTTCACCACGGCCAATAACTTCATCGCGGCGTTCACCGCATATGGGCCGACGAATGCGTTCGCTCAAAACGGCACAACGGGCAACAGAAGTATTTTCTCGTTGGCTGGGACCAATATTACTATTGCTGGGACCGGATTTGCTGGAAAGAGCATGTATCTGTTCGCCGGTAATGGTTCGACATTCGCGGACTCGACCCAGTTCCTTGTTGTCAAGTCTACCTTCACATTTAATGCGTCGGATGACAATGTCGCAACTCCGATCGTCCAAACGGTCCGTCCGAGCAATTCGAGTGTGCTTTATGGGTCGGTTGTCAATAATGTTCAGACAGCCAACACCGATACCTCACCGACGCAGGGTTGGCAAATGGCTCCGCTCGTCCCCGAAACCTCCACGGCCCTTCTTGGTGCTCTTGGAGCGCTGGGTCTGCTTCGCCGCCGCCGCTAATGGCAGGTCCGGTGTAAAAGGATTCTGTTTCTAAACCTTGGCGGGTGGGTCTCGCGACCCACCTGCCTTGTTGTGTTTGGATCTTGGACGTCAGAACTGTAGCGGCGCGTCGATGACCGTCGCACTCCGGCCCCGAGGCTGGGAAAGCCAATGACACCGCGGATGACGAAGACTCCCGCATTCCACAGGCTCCGACGCTCGCGGAGCGCCGCCACAAGCACCTCATTCCCTGTAGCGGCGCGTCTATGACCGTCGCACTCCGGCCCCGAGGCCGGGAAAGCCAATGACACCGCGGACGACGGAGACTCTCGCACTCCACAGGCTCCGATGCTTACAGAGCGCCGCCACAAACCGTTTCATTCGCAAGCTCAGACATCCTGATCGGGTCGGAAAATGATTTGGCACAACTCGCGGCTACAGCTACGTCGATGAATGGTGCTTTCTTTCTGGTTTCCGGATTCTGGTCTCTGGCTTCTTGGCCCGATGCTTCTTGGCCCGATCGTGCCAAACCATCTTCCGACCTGCAAACGCAGTGGAGCGGAAAACAAGGTCCCGGATCAGGATCTCTGAATTTTGAGGCTAAAAAATCCGGACCGAATCCGATTCACCATTCGGTGCGGGCATTTTGATCAAACAAAACTCAGCGAAACCCGCGCTACTCAGCGTTTTAGCGGTCAAATTGGACCACATGACACCATTCAATTTCGGATCTCGGGTTAATCTGCGGTTACATTTTCCAATTTGGGATAACCCGAACGCCGCCGCCCATCACTTTCTCTGCCGCGCGCTGGCCTTGAGCCTGAGGGCGTTGAGCGCGATGAATCCGGTTGCGTCGTCCTGGTTGTAGGCTTGTTCCTGGCCGCCTTCCATGGTGGCCACGGCCTCCGAGTAAAGGCTGTGTGGGGAGCGGCGTCCGGCATTCATCACGTTGCCCTTGTAAAGCTTCACGCGGACCTCGCCGGACACGGTTTGCTGGGTATGTGTGACCAGCGCCTGGATCGCCTCACGCTCCGGAGCGAACCAGAAGCCGTTGTAAACCAACTGGGCGTACTTCGGAATCAGCGTGTCGCGGATATGCATCGCCTCGCGGTCCACGGTTAGGGCTTCGAGGTCGCGATGGGCGGCCAACAGAATTGTGCCGCCCGGCGTTTCATAAATGCCGCGCGATTTCATCCCGACGAAGCGGTTCTCCACGATATCCACGCGTCCCACACCGTGCTTTCCGCCGAGAGCGTTGAGCACACGCATGATGCCATAGGGCGTGAGCAACGTGTAGCCGTCGCGTTCGCCAAGCACGCTGAAATCGCCCAGACCGGCAATAACTCCCTCCAGACCCTCCGCCTGAAGACCGATGGCGTTTCCTTTCTCAAACAGAATCTGGACATACTCCGCCTTGTCAGGCGCGTCCTCGGGCGAGGTGGAGAGCACATACATCTCCTTGTCGGCAGGGGTGGTGGCGTCGTACCACGGCTCCTCCAGCATGCCGGCTTCGAAGGAAATATGGAGCAGGTTGCGGTCCATCGAGTAGGGCTTCTTCATCGATGCCTTCACCGGGATTTGGTTCGCCTCGGCATACGCGATCATTTCCGCGCGGCCGGGGAACTGCTTGCGGAACGAGGCGTCGCGCCACGGGGCGATGCACTTGATGTTAGGAGCCAGCGTGGCTGCGGAAAGCTCGAAGCGCACCTGATCATTGCCCTTGCCGGTGGCGCCGTGCGCGATCGCGTCGGCTCCCTCCGCGAGCGCAACGTCTAGCATACCCTTGGTGATGCAGGGACGGGCGATGGAGGTCCCCAGCAGGTAGCGACCCTCATAGATCGCGTTGGCCTGGATCATCGGAAAGATGAAATCGCGGGCGAATTCCTCCTTGAGGTCGCCCAGATAGTACTTCGACGCTCCGGTCGTTAGGGCCTTTTGCTCAAGCCCGTCGAGCTCGTCCGCCTGGCCCACATCGGCGCAATAGGCGACAATTTCCGCAGAGTACTTCTCCTTGAGCCACTTGAGCAAAACAGAGGTATCAAGACCTCCCGAATAGGCGACGACGATTTTCATAGCGGCGCGAAGCGAATCAGAGACCGCCCACCCACACAAGCCGAAACGCGCCCAAAACATGGGGTCAGTCCTCGCATGGTAACATTTCTCGGCACCCAACTCACCGAAAGCAGCGGATCTCGCATGGAAAATGTTACCATGCGAGGACTGACCCCATGTGAATCACAGCGCGCCGAAGCGGCGGTGGCGGCGTTGGTATTCGTTGACGGCTTCGAGGAGGTCGCCGTGGCGGAAATCGGGCCAGTTCTTTCTAACTATCACAATTTCGGCATAGCTGATCTGCCAGAGGAGGAAATTGGAGATGCGCATTTCGCCGGAGGTGCGGATGAGCAGGTCGGGGTCGGGGATGCCGGCGGTCTGGAGGCGGCTGGCGAAGGCGGCTTCGTCCACCGACGCCGGGTCGATGCGCCCGGCCGCTGCGTCGGTAGCGAGGGATCGGGCGGCGGAGACGATTTCCTCGCGCGCGCCATAGGAAAGCGCGAGGACGAGGGTCATCGCGGTGTGGTCCGCGGTCCGGGCGATGATCGAGTCCAGCAGGTCGCGGGTTTTCGCGGGGAGGCGGTCGATCTGACCGATCGCCTGGAGGCGGATGTTTTTCGCGTCGAGGTCCTTGGCCTTTTCCTTGAGAAACCGGTCCAACAATGCCATCAGCGCGGTGACTTCGGCTTCCGGGCGGTTCCAGTTTTCCGAGGAAAACGCATAGAGGGTTAGATAATCCACGCCGAGTTCCTTGCAAGCGTCAAGAACCTCGCGCACGGCTTCCGCGCCGGCGCGGTGTCCCTCGCGGCGGGGCAGGCCGCGTTCCTTGGCCCAACGGCCGTTGCCGTCCATAATGACGGCGATGTGGCGCGGGATGGTCGGATACTCGGGCACGGGATGGAAACGAGGAGCGGGAAGTGGTGGATAGAGCAGTCTCATGGTCGGCTGTGATGCGCGGGCGAGACTGGTGGCGGATGGTGAAAGGAGGATGCGGATCGGATGAAAACGGCGGGAAAAAGCAACGGTTAGACGGCGAGTGTCTGAACCCGGTCTGGACCCACGCCGACGAAGGCGACAGGCGCGCCGCACAGCGCGGCGAGGCGGTCCAGATAGGCGCGGGCGGCGGCGGGAAGGTCGGCGTAGCTGGCGCAGGCGGTGGTGTCGGTTTGCCAGCCGGGCATCGTCTCATAGACCGGCGTGGCGCGGTCCCAAAGGTCGCGGCGGGCCGGCGGCAGCTTGTGGAGAATGCCGTCGATCTGATAGCCGGTGCAGATTTTCAGCTCGGCGTATTGATCGAGGCCGTCGAGGTTGGTGACGGCGAGGTGGGTCACGCCATTGACCATGCAGGCCATGCGCAGCAGCACCGTATCGAGCCAGCCGCAGCCGCGCGGGCGGCCGGTGGTGGCCCCGAACTCGCGGCCGAGACCGTGGAGATAGTCGGATAGACCCTCGTCGCCGGTGGGGAACGGCCCGGATCCGACGCGGGTGGTGTAGGCCTTGCACACGCCGACCACGCGCTGGATCGCCATCGGCGGCAGCCCGGTGCCGGTGCAGGCTCCGCCCGCCGTGGTGTTGGACGAAGTGACAAACGGATAGGTACCGAAGTCGATGTCCAGCAAGGTACCCTGCGCGCCTTCGAAGAGCAGTGTTTCGCCCGATCTCCATGCCTTGTGGAGCACGGGAATCGTATTGGTGACGTGTGGCAGGAGGCGTTCCACGGCGGCGAAAACCTCGTCGCACACGGCTTCGGAGGTGAAGGTGGTTAGATTGTGGCGGGCCAACACCTCGTTCGCCTCCGCCACGCGGTGGGCGATCCGGTTTCTGACAAACTCGGGATCGCCGAAATCCGCCAGGCGCAAGCCGCAGCGGTTCACCTTGTCCGCATAGGCCGGGCCGATGCCGCGCTTGGTGGTGCCGATCTTGTGCTCGCCGAGCGCGGCCTCGCGGGCGGCGTCGAGTTCCTTGTGGAGCGGCAGCACGATGTGGGCGCGGTCGGAAATGAGCAGCTTGTCCGGGGTGATCGCCACGCCCTGGCCCTCGATGCGGGCGATTTCCTGGCAGAGCCCCACCGGATCGATCACCACACCGTTGCCGATGACGTTGGTTTTGGAATCCCACAGGATGCCGGACGGCAGCAGGTGGAGGACGTATTTGACGCCGCCGGCGATGACCGTGTGGCCGGCGTTGTTGCCGCCCTGGCTGCGCACGACAACATCCGCGGACTCCGTCAGATAGTCCACGATCTTGCCCTTGCCTTCATCCCCCCATTGGAGGCCTACGATGATGGTATTCATAATTTGAACCGCGAATGGACGCGAATGGACGCGAATTTCATTTTAGCAAGTGGAAGGACTGAGAACAATCCGTTCCCATTCCAGTTTGGGTTTCTTGAAATTGATGATGAGCCCTACGGGCAGCCGGGTGATGCGGAGGTAGTTGAGCATTTGGCCGCGTTCGACATCGGTGATGCGGTCGATGGTTTTGGTATCGATGACAACCATCTCGTATGCGATGAGATCGGGCCTGAATTCGCCTACTTGTGTGTTGCGCCACACCACGGGAAAAGCCTTCTGTTGCTCAAACGGAATCTGACGGTGGCGGAACTCGACGGACAAGGCGTTCTCGTAGGGCTTCTCGTGGAGCCCATGCCCGAGACCTTTGATGATTTCAAGCGCGCACGAGATGATGGCGAATACCTCATCCTTGCAGATCAATTCGCGTCCATTCGCGTCCATTCGCGGTTAGCTTCCCTTGTTTCTATCAATGAGTTCGGCGAATTCCCCGAAAAAGTAATTCGCGTCATGCGGGCCGGGGGCGGCCTCGGGGTGGTATTGGACGGAGAAGACCGGGAGTTCCCTGTGGCGCATGCCTTCCACGGTGCCGTCGTTGAGATTGATGTGGGTGACTTCGATTTCCGGCGGGAGCGAATCCGGGTCCACGGCGAAACCGTGGTTTTGCGAGGTGATGGCGACTTTTCCGGTGCGCAGGTCCTTGACCGGCTGGTTTCCGCCGCGGTGTCCGAACTTGAGCTTGAAGGTGGTGCCGCCGAACGCGTGGCCGAGGATCTGGTTGCCGAGGCAGATGCCGAAGATCGGTTTTTTTCCTAACAGTTGGCGGATTTCCCGGTGGATGTAGTCGAGGGCCGCCGGATCGCCGGGGCCGTTGGATAGAAACACGCCGTCCGGGTTTTTCGCGAGAACCTCCGCCGCGGTGGTGCGGGAGTTCACCACCTCCACCTCGAAGCCCGCTTGGCGCAGGCGGCGCAGAATGTTGAACTTGAGGCCGAAATCATAGGCCACGATCCGGTGGCGGACGGGCGGGAGGTCGGCGTAATCCGTGAGTTCGCCGGTGGATAGATTTGGTTGCCGCCAGCGGCGCGATTCGGCTTCCCAAAGGTAGCCGGTTTCCGTGGAAACCTCGCGCACGTAGTCCATGCCGGCCATGGAGGGCGAGGCGAGCGCCGCGGCGATGGCGCCTTCACGGTTGAGTTCGGTGCTCACGCAGGCGCGCATCGCGCCGAGCGAACGGAGGTGCTTGGTGAGCGCGCGGGTGTCGATGCCCTCGATGCCGAGAATGCCATGGCTGGCAAGGTAGTCGTTGAGCGAGCCGGTGGAGCGGTAGTTCGACGGCACCTCGCAGAGTTCGCCGATGACAAACGCGCGGATGTGTGGCCCGGCGGACTCGGCGTCGGCCGGGTTGACCCCGTAGTTGCCGATCTGCGGATAGGTCATGGCGACGATCTGGCCTCGATAGGATGGGTCGGTGATCACCTCCTGATAACCGGTCATGGAGGTGTTGAAACAAATTTCTCCGGTCGTGGTTCCGAGGGCGCCAAAGGCGGTTCCTTCGAAACAACGTCCGTCTTCCAGGGCAAGAATGGCGTTCACGGGCACGGCGGCGGAAGGTTACGGGGCCGGACGGAGCGATGCAAGAGAATGATGGAAAAGGAGCGGGATTCGGTGGAAATGCCGGAAAAATCGGCATATTTTCGTCCGGCGGGGTGGTCTAGCACAGATATTGCTTGACTTTCCGGGGGGTGGGACTATCTCCCGCCCACAGATGGACGTCATACTGGCGTGCATTCGCGCCGCGAGGCGCACGCAACCAAGCAACCAACAATCATTAGAAACCAACCATGAAAATCGTCAAACTCGCCCTGATCGCCGCCGCCACCGCCGTGTTCGCCGCTTCCTGCTGCCCGAACACCGCTCCGGTCACCAAGCCCGCCCCGGTGGTTCCGGCCAAGTAAGCCGTTTCTTCCGAATCCGAGGCCCGGTCCGCCATTTCCGGCGGTCCGGGCCTTTTCGTGTCCGCGGGCGGGTCCGGCTTGACGGCGCGGGATTCCGGGCGCATGAATCCGGCATGTGGAGGAGCGCGAAACATGGGTGCTGACGGCAGGTTTCTGGATCGGGTGGCGTCACCGCGGTTTTGCGAGCGGCTTTTCGCGCATTTGCCGGATGTGGTGTTTTGTCTGAAAGACCGCGAGCGCCGCTATCAAGCCGCCAATCTGGCGTTTTCCATTCGTCTCGGCATCGACGATCCGCGGAAACTGCTGGGCAAGACCGCCGAGGCGTTTTTTCCACCCCATTTGGCCGAGGCCTACCGGGCACAGGACTTGCAGGTGCTGGAAACCGGCCGGGAAATGTGCGACCGGCTCGAGCTGGTCACCAACCGCGACGGTTCGCTCGGCTGGTATCTGGCGACCAAAGTGCCGCTCCACGACGCCCAGGGCCGGGTGATCGGCATCGCCTCGATTTCCCGCGACCTCGGCGCGCCCCGCGAGGAGGACCTGGAGTTCGCCGGGGTGGCGCGGATTGTGGGGCACGTGCAGACGAACCTCGACGCCGAACTCCGGCTCGACGCGCTGGCGGCCATGGCCGGGCTTTCCCCCAACCAACTCGACCGGCGGATGCGCCGGGTGTTCCAGCTCACGACTTCCCAGTTTATCCGGAAATCCCGCATCGAACACGCGGTGCAGTTGTTAGCCACCACCGCGCTGCCTGTGGCCGAAATCGCCCTGGCCTGCGGCTACGGCGACCAAACGGCGCTGACCCGGCAATTCCGCGCGATGGTCGGCATGCCGCCCGCCACCTACCGCGAACACGCGAAACGCCATGGCTGAACGCCGGAAATCCGCGCTTTTCGGCGGGACCTTCGATCCGGTCCACGCCGGGCATTTGTGGATGGCCGCCGCCGCCCGCGACGCGCTGGGGTTGGACGAGGTGCGCTTTCTGCCGTGCCGGCTCTCGCCCCACAAAACCGGCACGCCGCCCACCCCGGCGGCGGATCGGTTGGAAATGTTGCGGCTGGCTCTCGCGGAGATTCCCTGGGCGGTGCCCGACGATTTCGAACTGCGTGGCGCGGAAGTTTCCTACTCCTATCAGACGGCGGAACATTTCTTCCGTTCGTCCCCCGCGACCGCGTGGTTCTGGTTGATGGGTGGCGACCAATGGCGCGCCCTGCCGCGATGGACACACCCGGAAAGGCTCGCCGCGTGCGTGGAATTCATCGTCATCGCAAGGGACGGCGAACCGATCGAAGCCCGAGAGGGATTCCGCATGCGCCTCGTGCCGGGCGAACATCCGGCGTCCGCCACCCGCATTCGCGAAGCCGTCGGTGCCGGAGAAACGGATCACCCTTGGCTCGCTCCGGCGGTGGCCGCCCACATCGCGGAGCGCGGGCTCTACCGGTGCCGGCATGGATGCGGTTCGTGACGGCGGATTGCGCGTTGCGCGGCTCCGCGGATGTGGCAGAGTGTCGGTCATGAATCCGCTCCGCATCGCCCTTTGCGCCCTACCGTTTCTATCCGTTTCGGCCTCCGCCGCGGAGTGGCAGGATCTGTTCAATGGCAGGGACCTATCCGGATGGAAGGTCGAATGCCGCGAACCCGACCGCGCCAAAGTCTTCTGGAAGGCCGCCGCCGGCATGATCGAATGCGATACGGCGGGCGACCGCAAACACGACTACGTCTGGCTGGTCAGCGAGCGGGAGTTCGGCGACTTCGAGTTCGAATGCGTGATCCAATCGTTTGCCAAATCGACGGGCAATTCCGGGGTCCAGATCCGCTCTCGTTTCCAGCCCGATGCCGCTGGCGGCGGCTGGATGCACGGTCCGCAAATCGACATCCACACTCCCGCGCCTTGGCGCTGCGGATGGATCTACGATGAGACCGCGGAAACCAAACGCTGGATCTGCCCGTCGTTGCCCGATTGGAAGATGGAACCGGACCAGGGCGCGCCGGATCCGCGCTGGAATCATCTGTCCGACGGCGCGCCGGAGCTGTTGGAAAACTCCCTGCGCGTCTTGGCCTGCGGGCCGCGGGTCGAAACATGGGTGAACGGAAAACCGGTGGCGCGTTTCGACGGCACCGGCATCTTGGATGATGAGGCGCACAAACTCCACCGGGTTGGACTGCGAGGCCACATCGCCCTCCAACTCCACTCCGGCGACGACCTGCGCATCCGGTTCGGCAAGCTCCGGATCCGCGAGATCGATCCGCCAAACGAGGCCACGAAGGTCACGGTCGTGCGCGACGACGCGCAACTCAAATCGGCGCTTGCCACGCTGCGGCCCGGTTCGGTCGTGCGCATCGCGCCGGGAACCTATCAGCCTGGGTTGTTCGTGAACAACCTATATGGAACGGCCGACAAGCCGATTGTGATAGAGGGTCTGGATCCGCGCCAGCCGCCATTGTTCGAGGGAGGCAACCAGGCATGGCATTTCAGCGGGGTAGGTCATTTGGTTCTGCGCTGGCTGCATTGCCGGGGCCAGAAGGCTAACGGAATCAATCTCGACGACGGCGGAATCATCGCCAAGCCGAGCCATCATGTTGTGCTGGAGAATCTCTTCATTGAGAACACCGGTCCACAGGGCAATTTCGACTCGATCAAATGTTCCGGGCTTGAGGATCTCAAAATCGACCGCTGCCGGATCAGCGGCTGGGGCGGGCAGGCGATCGACTTCGTGGGCTGCCACCGCGCCGAGATCGCACGTTGCATCATCACCGGCAAGCCCGGTTTCAGCCAGCACACGGGGCCGCAATTCAAAGGCGGATCGTCGGACGTGTGGATCCACCATTGCAGGTTGGAGAATGCCGGCGGCCGTCCGATCCAGGCCGGCGGCTCGACCGGAATCGCCTTTTTCCGGCCCGCCGACGCCGCATTCGAAGCGGCCCGGATCCGCATCGAGGACAACACCATCCTCGGCGGCGATTGCGCCGTCGCGTTCACCGGAGTGCGCGGCGCGTCGTTCACCGGCAACACGATCATTGGCCCGGAAAAATGGATCCTGCGCATTCTCCAGGAGTCCCGTGACGCCCGTTTCGCCCGCTGCGGCGATGTGGCGTTCGCACGCAACACCATTGTCTTCGACCGCGCTAGAATCCGCGAAGCCGCCAACATCGGACCGGATACCGAATCTAACACATTTCGTTTCGAAGCCAACCGCTGGTTCGCTCGCGATGAGCCCGCACGATCCGCCCTGCCACTGCCGACACCGGAGAAAGACGGTATCCATGGCACCGATCCGAAAATCGATCCGGCCACCAAGCCGTGAGACAGTTCGGTTCGAAAATGAAGACAGATGACACAAGAGTAGAGGGAAAACCGGAGCCAACGCGCCTCTGCTCTTCCTCTCGTCTTGACTCTTTACACGGGCTACTCCGTCACGTCGATTCGGCGATGTATTTTCGATAGGCCGCTGGCGACGCACCGTGGCGGGATTGGAAATTGAGGCGCATCTGTTCGGCGGTGCCGAAGCCCGCGAGGGTGGCGATGTGCTGGATCGGCAGGCGCGTTTCGCGGAGCAGGCGTTCGGCGCGGTTGAGCCGGCAGCGGGTGATTTCCTCCAACACGCCACCCGGTCCGGAGTTCGCGAACGCTCTTTCCAGCGTGCGGCGGCTGACGCCGAGGTGCTCCGCGATTTCCGACACGTTCAACTGCCGGTGGCTGTGGCTCCAGATGTGTTGGCGTGCCTGTTCGACCAGGGTCGCCGCCGGTTGTTCCACGGTGGCGGCCGTAGCGGGCAGCATGCCGAGCAATCCTAACAATCTAAGTCCAGTCGCGGTGGTGTTGACCATTCCCGGGTGCGTGGCGTCGTCCAGAAACTCGCGGAACTGCCTGGCGAACCGCGCCGGGTGCTCGGGGGTGCGCACCGGGTGCTTGGGATCGAGATGTCCTGCGGCCTCCAATTCATGCGCGAGCCTGCCGTTGAACTGGATCCAGCATTCGGTCCATCCGGTTTGCGGGTCGGGCCGATAGCGGTGCCATTGGCCGGAACAAACCTGCCCCACCTGTCCCGCACGGATCGGATGGACTCCACCTCGGGTTTCCCAAACGCCACCGCCGGCTTCCAGCCAGAGCAGGGAGAACTCCGGCAGCGTCCGGCCTTCGGACCATTGGAATTGATAGAGATCCGGGTGCCCCGGTGGCGGATAGTCGGCGCCCGGCGGAATCGTCGCCCGGCCCACCCCGGTGAGGTAGAGCGGACTGTCGAAAAGCACGTCATCGATCGGCAGGTAGCGGGAAAAACCCTCCGCTGATTGGCGTGATCTTCGTGTTTTGGTTCCGTCGCTCGGTGGCATGAGGCAAAAATAGCGTGAATTATCCGGAAATCAATGCCGCAAAATTTGGGATTTCGGATGTGGCCGAGGGGCGGGGGAACCGCTATGAATCAGAGCGTCGGCTGCAAACCCAATCGCAACCCAAACCATCCATCCGTTTCCGATGAATCCCATCCTTGGTGTGTTTTTCCACTGGCTCGGCGGCCTGGCCTCCGGGAGTTTTTATGTGCCTTACAAGGGCGTCAAACGCTGGTCGTGGGAAACCTACTGGCTGGTCGGAGGCTTCTTTTCCTGGCTGATCGCCCCGTGGTTTTTCGCGATCCTGAAAACGAGCGACGTTCTGACGGTGCTGAAGGAAACGCCGGGACAGGTTTGGTTCTACACCTATCTGTTCGGCATGCTGTGGGGATTCGGCGGGCTGACCTTCGGTCTAACCATGCGCTACCTCGGGATGTCGCTGGGAATGGCGGTGGCGCTCGGGTATTGCACGGTTTTCGGCACGCTGATTCCGCCGATTTTCAAGGGCGAGTTCGCGACCAAGCTGATCGATCCGATCAACGGCCGCTGGGTGCTCGCGGGTTTGGGAGTTTGCGTGTTGGGCATCATCGTCACCGCGCTCGCCGGACACACCAAGGAAGGCGAGATGTCCGCCGAGGACAAGCGCAATACGGTGAAGGAATTCGATTTCAAGAAAGGATTGTTAGTGGCCACGTTCTCCGGGATCATGAGCGCGTGCTTCGCCTTCGGCCTGAGCGCCGGCGATGTGATCCGCGAGACCACGCTCAAGGTGGACATGGTCAACTCGGCGGCCAAGGAAGGGAAAGCGGTGACCCGCGCGACCCAACCCGCGGAAGATGATGCCAAGAAGCTGATCGCATCGCTGGAATCCGCGAAGCTGTTCGACAAGCCGGAGGACGCCGGGCTTGCCGGATTGGTCAAATTGTTCGAGAATCCGTCGGTGGCGCGCCAGAAGCTCGCGGACGCCAAGGCCGCCAACGCGGATGCCGGGGAACTGGCCAAGCTGGAGGAGGAGATCCCGCAGGCGGACGCCAAGGCCGCCTCCGCGGCGGCAGCACTCGCGGCCAGCGCTGATCCGCTGGCAAAACGAATCACCTCGTTTGTTGCCCGGTTTGGAGCGATCTCGGCGGATCCGCGGAAACTCACCATCGTCCATCAGATGGGAACGCTCGCGGAAAAGGAAACGGCGCTGGCGGTTTCCGAGTCGGGCGCCGATCTGGTTGCGATCCATGGCAAGCACGCCCTGTGGACCGGGCTGCCGGTGCTGATCGTTGTTTTGCTAGGAGGTTTCACAACCAACTTCGTGTGGTGCCTCATCCTCAATCTCCGCAACCGCACGGGCTATCAGTATTTCACCTCGAAGCCGGGCAAACAGTCCCCGCTTTCCGATGCCGCCACCGCCGGCGGAGAGGGCGCGCCAGTCGCGGCGGGCGGCGAGGTGGACGGCCGCAAGGACCCCACGCCGGTGCCCTTGCTAGGAAACTATATCTTCTCCGCGCTCGCGGGAATCACCTGGTATTTCCAGTTCTTCTTCTACTCGATGGGGGAAACCCAGATGGGACAATACAAGTTCTCCAGTTGGACCCTGCACATGGCCTCCATCATCATCTTCAGTTCGGTCTGGGGCCTCGCGCTCAAGGAGTGGAAAGGCTCCAGCGCCAAGGCCCGCGGCCTCCTCTTCCTCGGCCTCGCCATCCTCGTGACATCCACCCTCGTCGTCGGCTACGGGAATTATCTGGGAAGATGAGGGCGGAAGAGTCCAGAATCAAGAATCAAGAGACAAGAAAGAGCGGGCATGAATCGCAAGCCGAATGAACAAAGACAGGGCGCTGAGAAATCTCCGTCTTGAATCTTGTTTCTTGATTCTTGTATCTCCCACCTATCATAAACTAACGATATTCAATCACCACCATGTCCTATCAAACCGCCCGTGAAACCTACGCCGCGCTTGGCGTGGATACCGAAGCCGCGCTGCAACGGCTCTCCGCAACCCCGATCTCGCTGCATTGCTGGCAAGGCGATGACGTCGGCGGATTCGAGAAAACCGGTGGCGAACTCGGCGGCGGCCTCGCCGTCACCGGAAACTACCCCGGCAAGGCCCGCACCATCGCCGAACTGCGCGCCGACCTCGAGCAGGCCTATGCGCTGATTCCCGGCAAGCACCGCCTCAATCTGCACGCCTGCTACGCCGACTTCGGAGGCGGCAGGGCGGACCGCGACGCGCTCACCACCGCGCATTTCCAAAGCTGGATCGACTGGGCGAAGTCCCATGGCCTGGGCCTCGATTTCAACCCCACCTATTTCGCCCATCCGAAGGCCGACGACGGCCTCACTCTAACCCATCCGGACGCGGGCATCCGCGGGTTCTGGGTCGAGCACGGCAAAGCCTGCCGCCGCATCGGAGCGGATATGGGCCGGCAGTTGGGGACCGCCACCGTCACCAACGTGTGGATCCCGGACGGTTCGAAGGATCTCCCCGTGGACCGCAAGTCACCGCGCGAACGGTTGGAGGCGTCGCTCGACGCGATCTTCGCGGAAGAGATCGACCCGGCCTATCATCTCGATGCGGTGGAGTCGAAACTGTTCGGGATCGGTTCGGAATCCTACGTCGCCGGTTCGCACGAGTTCTATCTGGGCTACGCGATCAAGAACCGCACGCTGTATTGCCTGGATGCCGGGCATTACCATCCCACCGAAAACCTGGCGGACAAGATCACCTCGGTGCTGCAGTTTGTGCCGGAAATCCTGCTGCACGTCTCGCGCGGCGTCCGCTGGGACAGCGACCACGTTGTTTTGCTGGATGACCCCACCACCGCGCTGATGCAGGAACTGGTGCGCGGGGATTTCCTCGGCCGTACCCACATCGGCCTCGATTATTTCGACGCGAGCATCAACCGGGTGGGCGCTTGGGTGATCGGCACCCGCAACACGCTCAAGGCGCTGCTCATGGCGATGCTGGAACCCACCGCGATGCTCCGCGAGATGGAGGCATCCGGCGATCTAACCGGACGATTGGCGCTGTTGGAAGACGCCAAGGCGCTGCCGTGGGGTCTGGTGTGGGACGAACACTGCCGCCGCCACGACGTTCCCGTGGGAAGTGCGTGGCTCGCGGATCTGCGCTCCTACGAAGCCGCCGTGCTCGCAAAGCGGGCGTGAGGCGCGGCTTCACCGAATCCTTACACATTTTCGCTTTCCTTCCCGTCGCGGCTGGCTAGGTTGGTTCATCCGACACGGGACAACCATGCACTCCGGACTCACGCAGATCATTCAGAACGCATTCGCGGACTCGGCCACCGACGTGTTTCTCGTCGCGGGCGAACTTCCGCGGGTGCGGAATGAAGGCGAGGTGGTGGTCCATCGCGCCGAGCCGGTCGGAGCGGAGGAAATGGCGGAGTTCTGGGCCGCCTGCGGCATTTCTCCGGAAACCCATCGCGAGGCCGACATTTCATGGCAACCGCCGGGCGGCGGTCGCTTTCGGGTGAATCTCTATCACACGCTCGGCCGTCTTGCGGCGGTGCTGCGGCCGATCCGCAACCAAGTTCCCGGCCTTGCCGACCTCGGGCTTCCCGCCGATTTGTTGGAGTCGTGGCTCCAGCGCCGATACGGGCTGATTCTGGTCACCGGCCCCACCGGATCCGGGAAGTCCACCACCGTGGCGTCGTGCCTCGATTGGATCAACCGCCACCAGGCGCGGCACATCGTCACGCTGGAGGACCCGATCGAGTATTTGTTTGAAAACCGTCTGGCGTTTTTCTCGCAACGCGAGGTCCGGCAGGATTCAGCGGGATTTTCCGCCGGTCTGCGGGCGGCATTGCGGCAGAGTCCGGACGTGCTTTTTTTGGGCGAAATCCGCGATGCGGAAACGGCCGTGACCGCCCTGCATGCCGCCGAAACCGGACACCTCGTCATTTCCACCCTTCACAGCAGCAGCGTGGCCGAAACGCTCGACCGCTTCACCCATTTGTTAGCCGGCGAAACATCCGGCGCGTTGAATTTGTTAGCCAGCCAGCTCGTCGGAATCATTTCCCAACAACTGCTTCCCCGGTTGGGCGGCGGGTTGTTTCCCGCCCTCGAATACCTCCAAAACGAGGCCGCCACCCGGCGCTGGATCCAGGAAAACCAGTTGCCCGAACTGCAGGACCATCTGCGCAAGTCACCCGGCGACGACCGCTGCTCGCTGTTGGACTATCTGGTGGCGGCGACCCGCCAGGGCTTCGTCGATCCGGAGGTCGCCCGCGCCGCCTGCCCGCGTCCTCAGGACTACGACCGCGCGATGCGTGGCATATCCGGATAGAAAACCCGCGCCATGGAACGAGACATCATCGACTATCTCAGAGACACCGTCGCCCGCGGCGGATCGGACCTGCATTTGAGCGCCTGGGCGCCGGCCTGCGCCCGCATCAACGGCGCGATCATCGGGTTGGACGAAACCGTGCTGGATCCCGAACGGGTCCGGCATCTGATCCTCGATACTCTAACCGAGTCACAGCGCGCCACGCTTGAACAGGAACTGGAACTCGACTACGCGCTGCAAATCGACGGTGTGGGCCGGTTCCGCGGCAACGTGCATCTGGCGCGCGGCAATGTGGAGGCGGCGTTCCGTTATATTATCCAGGAAATCCCGGAACTCGAGCGGCTGGGCCATCACGACGCGGTACGCGGGTTTTGCGGGTTGCGGAGCGGGCTGGTGCTCGTCACCGGCATCACCGGTTCGGGAAAATCGACTACCCTTGCCTCGATGGTGAAGCGCATTTCGGAAACCCGCAGCGGCGTGATTGTCACGCTGGAGGATCCGGTCGAGTTCATTTTCCAACATGGCCTATGCCTCGTCAAACAACGCGAGGTCGGCGGCGACACCCACAGTTTTCCACGCGCCCTGCGCCAGGCCTTGCGGCAGGATCCGGATGTGATCGTGGTGGCGGAAATGCGCGACCTGGACACCATCCGGATCGCTCTAACCGCGGCGGAGACCGGGCACCTCGTTCTGGCGACCCTGCATACGCCCGACGCGCCACAGACGATCGACCGGATGGTGGACGTGTTTCCCGCCGACCAGCAACCGCAGATTGTGGCGCAGCTCGCCACCGCGCTCGGCGGAATCGTCTGCCAGCGGCTGATTCCGCGGGCCGACGGGCACGGCAGGGTGCTGGCGTCCGAAGTGCTGGTGCCCGGCTACGGCATCCGCGCCTGCATCCGCGACCGCAAGCTCGAACAGATCGTCGGGCTGATGGAAATCGGCCACCGCGATGGCAACCGGACCATCGACCAAAGTATCGCGACTTTGTTGGAGGCCGGTTTCATCACCCGCGATGAGGCGATCTTCCACAGCCGCGAACGCAAGAACTTTGAGGCGCCGCCGGCGCCGCCCCGCAAACAAAAATCCATCTGGACCTGAACCGTCATGCGCACACCAAGCCCTTCCTACATCCTGTCGCGATCCATATATGTCATCATCCTGCTGGTGGTGGGACTCACCGTGTCGAGTTATTACAAGAAGAACCGCCGGCAGGCGGCGATCATCGAGGAACTCAAGGATCTAACTGCGGATAACTCGTTCTACCGCCAGTTCTACGCGGCCGAAGCCCGGAAATCCCTTGTGAAGGGCGTGGGCCTGATCATGGAGGCGAATTCGCTGGGAATCCCCCCGGATGACGCGCTCAGCCGATGCATGGGGACGAAACGCGGGCTTTTCGACAGCGATGCTTCCCGCGACGATCCGCCGGTTAGGCAGAAGATCGTCCGCGATTGCCTGCGTGGGAACTACGTGAACCTCATCAAGCTGGGCTTCAAGGCCGATACCCCCACTCTAACTGCGCTGCGATCCGGCGAGCTGCCCGGTATCCCCACGGGACCCCATGCGGGACAGCGCCCGGCGCTGGCCTATCTGATCGACCCCGCGTTTTCACCGGGCCTGGACAAGGTCATCGCCAACCTTGAGATCCGTCCTCCGTCCGAAGGCGAAACCAAGCCCACCGACATCGAACTCGCATCGGCGCGGCATCTTCTCCGGGATCTGATGGAGGCCGGCGTCATCGAGGAGGCGGCCTACGACCGCATCATGGACCAGTTATATGGACGCCGCCCCGCCGATCCGGCTTCTTCCGGCAAGAACCCTCAGCCCAAGCCCGCGCCGACACCACCGGGTCCCGCCTCCGAGCCGCCCAAACCCGCGCCGGAGCCGCCGAAACCGTAGTCGCGGATTTTACCTATCATATATCAATCCGCGGATTTCGGATATTTTCCGGCGGTGGCCGCGTCATTTTCCCGGCGGCGGGGCCACGCTTTCCCCTCTGACGAGTTCCATTTGCAAATGGACCTTGGCAGCTCCGGCGGGCGGGCCGTTTACCATCCATCCGGCCACCAGCTCGGCGGCTGCGGCGGCCGGATAGACGGCGTGGGTGAGTTTGGGGCGGTACCAACCGGTGGTTCCGCCGCCACCTATCAGAATGACCGACACATCATCCGGTATCCGCAGTCCCCTCGCCATGAACCAGCATTGGGTGGCGATGAACTCGTCCCACATCAGGAATATCATCGCCGTGGGCATGGCCTGGGCGGCAAGTCCGTCCATCACCCTCCCGATCACATCGGCTTCGCTGCGCGCCGCCGTTGGCATGTGATAGGTTGGCGCGAACGGTACACCGGCCTCGGCAAACGCCTTGGCCGCCAGCCGCCGGAGCGCCTCGGCGAACTCCGCGTTGCGGCCGAAAAGAGGCAGGCAGATCCGGACATGGCCGAGACGTAGCAGTTCCGCCAGCGTGTCTAGTGCATCTTTCTCGTAATAACTGTGCATTTGGATTTATGCGCATTAAATCCGTCATCACCAGAAACTGTCGCAGACACCGTGCCGAATCAGCCACTAGGCGCATCCGTAGCTAGATCAAATGCACACTAACTTCCGAATCGATGCACTAGCAACAACCGGCCGATCGCGCCGCCCACCATCGGAATCGGATGCCCGCCGGTTTCACCGCCGAGGAAAACCGCGGGGATTCCGCGTTTCACCGCCCAGTTTGCCACATCGGCGCTGCCTTCGAGGATCAGCAGGTGATCCGGACGCTCGAGGTCCAGCAGCTTATCCCAAGCGCGGCGCGGTTTGCGGGCGGCATCGAAGGTGACCCCGTGGTAGCGAAGGTCCATCTGTGGCAGCCAGCTTCGCAAATGGGAGAGAAATTCCAGACCCATCCGCGGCATCTGGTGAAGCGGATCGCGGCTCATGCACAAGACGCGCAACGGGGTCACGGACTCATCCCGGGGGGCTGTGGGCGCAGCGGCACGGGGAGCCACGCGGAGGCGGCGCTTCGGACCGTCGGAAATCAGGTGGCCTTCCGCAACCAAGGCTTCCAACGCCTTGCCCAACGTGTGGGCGCTCACCTGCAGGGTCTCGCACAACATCCGCGTCCCCGGCATCCGGTCGGTCCACAACCCGTCCGCCAGCGACTGGAGCAAACGCTCGCGGGTTTGGTCGGCCACGGTTTTTCGGAGGATCGGTTTCATCGGCGCGCGGAAATCTGCTGCGGATTGTCGCGCAGATTTTGCAGGGGTTCAAGTTTGATTCGTGGAGACCCCACCCCATCCTGTGAGCCGCGCAACCATGAAAACGAAACATTCCCGATTCCTGTCCGCTTCCGCCCTCGCCCTGATCGCCCTCGCAATTTCACCGCACACGATGGCCGCGACGGGGACATGGAACGTCAATACCGCCGGTAGCTGGACCAATTCCGCGAACTGGTCGGGTGGCACGATTCCGGACGCGGCCGGTGATGTGGCAAATCTCACGTTCAACATATCCTCCTCCAGGTCGGTCGCGCTGGATGGAGTTCGCACGGTCGGCTCGCTCGAGATCGGTGATCCGAATTCGACGTTTGCGGGATACTCCGTCACGGCGGGAACCGGCGGCCAGTTGGTGTTCGACAACAATGGATCGGGAGCGACCCTGAAGTATTCGCCCGCCGGCAACACGGCGGCCAACACCATCAGCGCCCCCATTCTGCTGGATGACAATCTAACCATCAACGCTCTCACCAACACCAGCGCTTCTGCCGCCCCATCCCAGAACATCACCGGCCTGATCTCCGATGGAACCGGGACGGCGCGCACGATCACCAAAACGGGTGTGGGCTATGTGACCCTGTCCGGTGCCAATACCTATCGGGGAGGCACGACGGTGAGTGCCGGCAGAATCGCCGCGAACAACGCGTCGGCCCTTGGCACCGGCGATGTCACCGTGGCATCGGGTGGCCAGATCTATCTGGGCACCGCCTCGGCCGTTTACTCCAACAATTTCTCCATCGCGGGAACGGGATGCTCGCCCGTCACGGCGGAAACCAACGCGGTCAATCAGCTCGGCGCGATCCGATTCCAGAACAACACGCTCGCCGGATCGCTCACCCTGACCGCCGCCGCGCGCGTCGGCGCCGCCTCAGGTGTCACAGGCACCCTCAACGGCGCGCTGGCCGGTGGATTTCCCCTCGCCATCAACAGCACGGACAATGCCAACCACACCGGCGTCATCACCCTCAATGGCAACGCCTCCGCCTATACCAACACAATCACCGTGGCCAGAGGCGGGCTAAAGCTCGGGTCGTCATCCAACCTGGCCGGAAACCTAACCGTCTCGGACGGGGCGGCATTGTACGCCAACAACATCGCGGGCGACGGAACGGCTCCCTCGATCGGAGGAACCCTGACCCTCGGAACCGCCACTGGCGCCTCGTTCCACTTCGATCCCACCGCCGCCGCACACGCCCAGGCCGGAAGCGTCAGCCTGGCCGGAACCAACACCCTCAATCTAACCGGCCCGGCGACGGAAGGCACCGTCACCGTTCTCGGAGCCACCGGCGGAATTGCGGGAACCGGCACGCTGGCACTCGGCGGCACCGCCAACTACCGGGCGGGCACCGCGGTCACGATCGGCGCGAATTCGATCACGCTGACGGTCGATTCGTCGGATCTGTCATGGACCGGTGCTGCTGACGGAGCATGGGATTTCACCACCGCCAACTGGGACGCGTCCACCTTCCACCATCTTGACAATGTTTCGTTCACCGACGCGGCGACCGCAACCGCGGTGACCATTGGCACTGGGATCACGGTTCTTCCCAACAGCATTGCCTTCGCCAACAGCGCGAAGAACTACACGATATCCGGAGCGGGATCGATCGGCGGCGGAGCCAGTTTGACCAAATCCGGAACGGGTTCGCTCACCATCACGAACACCAACACCTTCAGCGGCGGCACGGTGCTCAGCGAAGGCCAATTGATGGTTTCCTCGGCCGCCGCGCTCGGCACCGGGCCGCTCGCGCTGCACGGCGGCCAGTTGTCCTCCAACAACAACTCCAATGCTCCGGCGTTCACCGTTCCGGCTTCCTTCGACGGCACCGTCACACTCGGCCATGCCACCAATATCGCGGGGATGACTTTCGGAGGAACCAACACGCTTGCGGGTAACACCACCATCAACGTGGCTTTGCCGGAGGTGTCGAGCAACAACGTTGCGCTGAGTACCGCTCTTAGCGATGGAGACTCGTCGTTCAAACTCACCAAGACGGGGCCCGGCATTCTGCGCCTCTTCACCGCGAATTCCTATGATGGCGGAACGCTCGTGGAGGGCGGGACTCTCTATGTGTCCAGCGGGAGCGCCATGGGCACCGGCGCGGTCACCGCGAGCGGGACGATGTCAGGCGGGGGCATGATTCTGTACGGTTCATCCGGAACCTATGCAAAGGACCTCACGCTGAGCGGATCGGGCGCGGTCCTTCCGGGGCTCTCGAATCTATCGGGCGACGGTGCGCTCAACCTGAATACGTCCGGCATTGTCGTCAGCGGAAACATCACCCTGGCCGGGAACACGCGAATTGGCGGATATATCTCCACGAACGCCACGATCAGCGGTTCGATTGGCGAGAGCGGCACGCCGGAAGGCGAGGGGTTCAGTCTGGATCTGGGGTCTCCGGGCGCTGGTAATGGTGCGGGAACCATCATTGTTTCAGGTAACAACACCTACACCGGAAACACGAATATCTATCGGGGCGTCGTGAGAGCGAACTCGAACACGGCCTTCGGAGGAACCGGAACGGTGACCGTAAGCGGTGGCTCAGGAACGTTGATAAAGGCCATCGCGAATCACCTCGAAATAGGCGCGAATATAACATTGGCGAATGACTTCGTCCTGTCCTCCGACCTGCGGACCAACGCCACCGCCACAACCCAAACCTGGGGCGTGATCTCCGGCTATCCGGGCGACTCCACCACTCTATCAACGGCGACCGTCACCGGCGACGTGAGCATCACGGCCACCCCCGGCAACGGCGGGCATTTCGCATCGCAGGGCAACGTGGCCAACATCCTGCGCGTGACCGGTGAGATCGACTCTTCCGTGTCGGTATTGATCGCCAACGGCAATGTGGAGTTCGGCGGCGGCGGAAACTATGAGGCGGCCACGCTGATGCAGGGCACGCTGCGGCCCTGTGCCGCGGATGGCATCGCCACCAACGCGGTTCTGACACTCGGCAGCGTCGGTGCCGCGACGCTCGACCTCAACGGGTTCAACCAGACTCTCGCCGGCCTGGTGAAATCCACCAACGGCGTAACCGTCACCAATGGTTCGACGACCTCCGCGACGCTTTCGCTGGTGCCGTCCGCGAACTTCACGTATGCCGGGACGATTGGCGTCACAGGCCAGCCTGGCGCACTCAACCTCAACATCGGCGGCACCGATGGCGCGGTGGCCACGCTCTCGGGTTCATCCACCGACTTTGCGGGAGTGGCCTCGGTGACCGCTGGCGGAACACTCAAGCTAACGGGAACGCTTGGCAACGCCTCTTCGGTGGTGACTTGCGGGAACGGCGGAACCCTTGACGGAACCGGCACGTTTGGCGGAACGTTGGCACTGGAAAGCAATGCCGCGGTAAAAGTGGATCCGGCGTCGGGCCATCTCAAATCGGCCGGAACAATCGGCGTTTCGGTGGGCGGTGTTGTTGCGGTAACCTTGGCCAATTCCTCCGCGTCCGACATCACGGTGCTGGAAACCACCGGCGGCACGATCAGCGCCACGCCGGCCAATTTCCACCTGACGAACCCGGGCTACCCGAACGCCCAGTTCTCCATCGTGGGCAACAAGGTGATCCTCAACACCGGAGCGTTCAACCTGACCTGGACGGGCGCCTCGCTCAACGGGCTGTGGGACATCGTTTCATCCGGAAACTGGACCGCCGCCGGCACTCCGATGGTGTTCTCCAACGGCAGCGGCGCCACCTTCGACAACACCGCCGTGGATAGAAACGTCCACATCGCTTCGCTGGTGCAGCCCAGTTCGATCACTTTCGACAACGACAGCGCGCATGATTATATGCTAACCGACGACGGCGGCGGTTCGGTATCCGGCACCACGCTGACCAAGAACGGCAACGGCACCGCGGTGATCAACGTGCCGCTCTCGCTATCGGCGGGAATCGCGCTCAACGCCGGAAACCTGGAGATCCGCCCGTCGGAACTTTCCGGATCGCCCGTGGTGCTGGACAAGCCGGTCACCGGCTCCGGCATGCTGGCCATCGCGAATTCCACCAATGATCCGGTGACGGTCTCCAACGCCAACACCGGCTTCACCGGGCCGGTGGTGATCGCGAAGGGCGGAGTGCAGGCCACCGCGAGCAATGCGCTCGGATCGGGAACGATCACCTTCGGAAACTCCGCGACCCAGCCGGGGGATATTGCCAGCCTGACGCTCGGCGCCGGCGTTTCCGTGGCCAACCCGGTCGTGGTCTCCGCCAACGCGGAATCCTCATCCATCACCGGTGCCGGAACCCTAACCGGCGGCGCCTCGCTAACCAAGCTGGGTGGCGGAACTCTAACCATCTCAACCGCCAACTCGTTCACCGGCGACACCGTGATCGAGGCCGGAACCATCCGGTGCGCCGCCACCAACGCGCTCTCCGCGGACACCACCGTCCGCTTCGGCACCTTCAACACCGGATCCGCCGATACCATCCTCGACGTTTCCGCGCCGACCGCCGCGAAGCTGTCGCTTACCCCGACCGTTTCCTCCCAGGCGATCCTGCGGCGCGGTTCCGGAACCGGAACTGTTAGCGGTCCGGTGGAGCTGAACTCCAGAAACCTCGTGATCCAGGGAAATGCGATCACCCTATCCGGCGCGGTGTCGGGTCTGGGTGGGCTGGTGGTTGACACCAGCTCCTCCGGTCCGGTGGTGCTCAGCGGCACCGCCAACACCTTCTCCGGAAACATCCAGGTGGACAGCGGTATCTTCCAAGCCGGCTCCGGCGGCGGATCCTCCGACTGCGTTCCGGATGGATCGTCCGTGGTCCTCGGCGCTACCGGAACATTCCAGGTCGCAGCCAGCGATGCCATCAACGGCCTGTCCGGCGCGCCGGGTTCGGCTGTCAGCGCCGCCTCGTCCTCGCCTACCCTAACCATCGGAGCCAGCAACGCGTCGTCGGTCTTCGAAGGTGTGCTCTCAAATGGGTCTGGATCCCTGAATTTAACAAAAGCCGGAACCGGTGACCTCACTCTCACCGGCATTTCGACCGCCACCGGAAACCTGACCGTGTCGGGCGGCCGCGTGATCCTCAACGGGTCCGCCGCGTTTCTGCCGGTTCTCCCGGCGGGCGGGACGCTGACCGGAACGGGCACGCTTCAGTACGCCGGCCAGGCTGACAATTCGTTCTTCCTGTTCAACGGAAACCTCGCACCCGGCAACAACGGCGGCGGCAACACGGCCGGCACGCTCACCATCGCGAACAACCTGATGATTTCAGCAGGAGGCGCGCTTACCATCCGCGTGGCCGATTGGGCGGGCACCACGCCCGGCGTCTCCAACGACGTGCTGGCTTGCCGCAAGATCGACTGGACCGGCGGCAGCTACACGCTGAATCTGGACTTCACCGGCATGGCCAACTTCTCGGAATCCGCCAAGGAGTTCACCATCGTCACCACCACCAACGGCGCGTTCCCGCCGGGATCCAATGTCATCCAGATCAACACCACCGGATTCGCCGGAACGGGCACCTGGAAAGTCAAGTGGGCCACGGGAGACCAGAGCAAACTGGTCGCCGTTTACACCCCGGCCGCCGGATATGCCTCATGGGCGTCCACCAAGGGACTCACCGAATCCAACAACGCGCCGGGAATGGATCCGGACAACGACGGCATTTCCAATCTGGAGGAATACTATCTGAACGGAAACCCGCTGGCCGGTGATCCGTCGATCCTTCCCGATCTAACGATCGACGGCACCTATGTCATACTCTCGTTCGACCGTCAGGACGCCGCGGAAACCGACGTCACCACACAGTCTATCGAATACGGATCCTCGCTCGGCACGTGGCCGCACACGGCGGCCGTCGGCGCCGCCAGCGCCGCCGCCGATGCCAACGGCGTGATCGTGACCGTGGCCGAGAACGGCACCGATCCCGACCACATCACGGTGAAGATTCCGCGCGCCATGGAAACGCAGGGCCGCCTGTTCTCCCGCCTCATGCTGGTGAAGCCCTAACGCATCCGCCGCGGCTACGGCGCTTTCGGATAGGTATCCGTCAGACTCCGCGTCCTGAGCTTGCCGCGCAAGGCGTCGGCGCTCATCGGGGCGGGAAGGGTGATGGTGATCTTTCGCGGGTCTCCCGGTGCCAGATGGAAGAAATTGTCGGAAAACACCGCGTCCGTCCCCTCGATTTCCAGCCAGGTCCAGAGCGCCGGGCGGTTGGAGTCGAGAGTGACGGTCCAGCGGGAGTCGTTTCCTTCGATTGTCGTCCGGATTTCCGGCGGGCTCAGGTTCAGGTCTTTCGGCTTGGCGAACAGGCAGAGGCTTTGCGAGGCGGCGGCGCCCTCCGTTTCGAGCCCGAGCCACACCAGGACGTTCCCGGCCCCGTGTTTCTCCAACAGCTCCTTCAGCGCCAGTTTCCGGACTTCGTGGCTTTCCCGCGGCGGGATGGTTAGATCGGCGTTTCCCCGCTGCAACTCGGCGCCCGCGGCGTCGGTCACCCGCCAGGTGAGTTTGCCGGCGGTGGATTTCATCAGGTCGCTGGTGACCCAGACTGCCAGGGATCCGTCCTTTTCATCGGCCACGCCGGAGACGAGCGCCGGCGCGTAGAAATGCCTCGCGCGGTAATGCAGCGCCTTCCATCTTCCTAACGAATCCACCGACGACCACGAGGTTCCCGGCCAGATATCATTGTATTGCCAGAACACGCAGCCCATGCTGCGCGGCATCTCCCGCCGCCACAGCGAGGCCGCGTATTCGATGCCGAAGGCCTGGTTGATCTGGCTGAGCCACAGCGTGCTCTCGAAGTCCTTCGGCTCGCGGAAATACATCCGCTGCACGTCGAAAAGGCGGTTGGTGCCGACCGTGCCGTCCTCCTCCGATCCGAGCCATCCGCGCCCCGAGCGCTCGTGCATCCGCATCACCGGGGAATAGACCGAATCGCGGTCCGCCGGATCGGTGAACGCGTTCACGGTGGCCGGCACCGGCCACGATTGGAAACCGAACTCGCTCAGGAATCCGTGGATCTCGCCGTACGCCTCGAACGGTTTGCCGCCGTGCCAGACACCCCAGTAGTGGACGTCACCGCAATCGGGCGATCCGGTCACGTAGTCGCTTTGCGGCGCGTGCGCTCTAACCACCTCGCCGAGCGTGTCGCGGAACAGCTTGTAATAGTCCGCCTCGCTCATCTTGTCCTTCTCCCAGGTGTCTTTGCCGCGGAAGAACATGATCTCGTTGTTGCCGCACCACAGCGCGATGCACGGATGGTGGCGCAGCCGCAGCACGTTGTCCCTCGCTTCCTGCCGGACGTTTTCCAGAAACGCCGGATCGAACGACGGATAGGTGGCGCAACTGAACTTGAAATCCATCCACACGCAGATGCCCAGTTCGTCGCAGGCGTCGAACAGCGTGTCGTCCTCATAACATCCGCCCCCCCAGAATCGCAGCGAATTCATATTCACCGCCGCGGCGTCCGCCACATGGCGGCGCATCTGTTCGGGAGTCACCCGCGACGGAAACATATCAAGCGGGATGCAGTTGGCGCCCTTGGCGAAAAACGGCACGCCGTTGGCCGTGAACCGCATCGTTTGGTCGCCGCACTGCGGCAGCGCGCGCAACACCCGCAGACCGATCCGCGTCGCCACCGTATCGAGCGGCCGGTTGTTTTTGTCGAGCAACTCCGCCGTGAGCGTGTAGAGCGGCTGGCCGCCCATGCCCGCGGGCCACCACAGTTGCGGGGAAGGAACCGGGATGGCCGCGCGGAGTTGACCGGTGGCCAGCGGAGCCGCCGTTTCCCCCACGGTCTTGCCGGAGGGATCGCGCAGTGTCAGGCGGACCGGCAGCGGGTCGGTTAGAGAGGCGGGGCCCGCGGTGGCAATGACATCGAGCCCCACCGATCCGTCGGCGCCGTGGTTCTGGAGAATCTGGACATTGTCCCAGCGCGTGGTATCGTATCCCACGAGTGAGATCTTCCGCCAGATTCCGGAGGTGACGAGCGTGGGTCCCCAGTCCCAGCCGAAGTTGCACGGCATCTTGCGCACATAGGACGCGCCGGGCGTGTTCCATGTGGGCAGCGGGCGGGCTTTCTCCAACTTGGCCATGTGGGGCCCCACCGGATCGAAACGGATTTCAAGCCGGTTGGATCCGGCCTTGGCAATGCCGTTCAGCTTGAACTCCCAGGTGCGGAACATGTTGTCGGTCTTTCCCAATTCCCTGCCGTTGAGCCGGATTCCGGCCAGCGTGTCCAAGCCCTCGCAACGCAACAGGACCGTTTCATGTTTGAGAAACTCCGCCGGGATGGTGATCTCCCGCCGATAGGTCCACGCCCGCTCGCCGATCCACTGCTGCCTGACCTCGTTGTCGCGGAAATACGGGTCCGGAATCCGCTTCGCCGCCAGCAGATCGGTGTGGATGCAACCCGGCACCGTGGCGGCCAGACGGTATTCCCCGGCGTCGTCGGAAACCTCCCAACGCCCCCCGAGGTCGAGGGTTTCAAGCGCGGATGCGGCCTGCGCCCACAGCGCGGCGGCGACAACGGTGGCGGATAGACGGAACATGGCGGTGCCCGAGGCTGAACCACTCCCGCGGCCGTGTCGAGTCATGTGTGGGCATCCCTGTCATCTTTTCCCTTGACGGATCCGGGGCCCCCGAACCTATCATTCGGGCCGCCCGTGGACCATCCCCCCTGATTTTTCCGGCCCGGCATCCCTCTCTTCCCATGCGCACGGTTGTTTTCCGATTCCTGTTACTGTTAGCCCCGGCGGGCCTCGGCCTGCTGGGGTCATGCGCGCCGCCGCCGCCGCCTCCCAAGGCGAACCTGGCCATGTATGACTGGTTCGACGACCAAGGCCCCGGCGAGGTGGCCGTGAAGATCCGCCTCAGGGACCAGGTGGCCGATGTCACCCGCGGCGGCCGGCCGATCGGGTGGTCATACGTCGCCACCGGAAAGGAAGGCCACGGCACCCGGCCCGGCGCGTTCCGGATCATGGAAAAGATCGTGGACAAACAATCCAACCGTTACGGATGGACCGAGGACGAGTTTGGCAACGTGACCAACCCCGACGCCAAGGCCGGCGAAAAAGTTCCCGCCGGAGAAACCTATGTGCCCGCGCCGATGCCCTATTGGATGCGCCTCACCTCCTACGGCATCGGCATGCACGCCGGCATCATCCCGCAACCCGGAAAACCCGCGTCCCACGGATGCATCCGCCTCCCCCACGACTTCGCGCCGTTGTTATATGATGCGGTCAAAGAGGGAACCCCGGTGAAAATCGAACCCTGATCCGCCGAATGGATGAGAGACCATGGAGCGGATGATTCACGGGGTGAACGTCGGGCGCTGGCAACCGGCTATCGGGAACGCCCCTCCGATTCAGGACTCATGTTTTCCTGGGTATTCTTCATGCGCCGGACATCGTCACCGCCTGATTCGGTCTTCTCGGATGGGCTATCTTCCGTATTTGCCGACGCGGTCGCGTGCCTCGATAGAACGGGAATCCAGAAAAGCAGAGCCAATATCAAGGCCGCCGAATACATGGCGACACCGAGCACAATGCAGGTTCTCCTCCAAGCGGATGCGTCCCAATCCTCCCGCAGCTTCCCCCGGTATCGCCGACTGAACAGCGCCATCACTAGGTGGAAGACGAACACGACCGCATGAATCGTCACCTCAAAGATGAACTCCGCGATGGTCGAAAGTAGCTGTCCGAGTGCTTCCATGATCTTGCAGAACGTTCGATGTGATGTCACCGCGTCATTGCGGGGAGTATTGAGAGAGATTGAAGAGCAGTTGAGCGGTTGACATCTAATCTTGTTCGGCCCTTCTTATTGCTGTTGCTTCCAGTAAATCAAAATGGGCATGAGAGCCATGAAAATGAGGATTAGGACGCTCCATGAAACTCGTCCCCAAAATCGTATCGGGCGATCACTTCTGGTAAGTGATATGCCGCTTGCCCCGGCTTCGCCAGAGCGGATATTCGCTGCGATGGTCCATGCAAAGAATGCCACCCCACAATACCAGCCAACCATCAAGCAGGTAGTCCAAAGTGTATTCATGGGGGTCTTGATTATTGCCGAACGATGAGGCCTGGCACCCGCTACCGGGAGCGCCCCTCCGATTCTGGTTGTGGTTTGTCGCTACCCTCCGACTTCGGCTCAGGGCGGGTAGCGGGGTGCCCAGCGCCGGCTTGTTCTGCAAGCCTTGTCTTCCGCAGCTTGAGATACGTGATGGCCTCATCTACATCCGAGAAGTATACACTCCCAAGGTTGGACCGCACCAAATGGAGGACCTGTATCAGGCAATCAATCTGGCCTTCTGAAAGCACCCGGATGCGCGCTTCTCTTTCAGCCGCTTCATCGGCGCGAGGGTCTCCACAGAAATGGTAGGCGAGAAACTCTCCGAGATCCTGATCCGCGTCATCTGCAATTACCGCTGCAAGATACGAAGGCAAGGCCCACCTAAATCCTGACGGCGATAACAACGAAAGCTCACCAACCAACCAACGTGCATGTTCTGGCGAGAATGTCCCCCCTCTCTCATCCTTGAATTCGTCAATAAGTGCCGAGCAATGAAAGCAGTCGTTACCGTGCACAGTCAATTCCGCGTCTGGCGGACGACTTACCGGAGGAAACGCTTCCCGTATCCGCATTGCCAGTGATTGTGCGGGAGATTTCATGCAGAACGATTGATGTGCTCCCACGGGCGGGTTTGAAAGGAAGTTAGATTGAGATTGCATGGCTTATGGCCCGTTAGGAGGCACGGCTTGGGCATTTCACGATATCCACTCACGATAGGAGCGTATTACCATCCATTTATCGTCCCTTCGGACGACGACGTAGGTGTATCCTGCAGCCGCGAGAGGCCCTGAATACCATGAAGCGTATACCATGGCAGTGTTGGCGTTTAGAAACTTGGTCGAGTGAATTTCAGAATTCTCATGACGCATGTGGCTTTTCACGACCCGCCCAACCTCATCTTTGTCTTTGGCACGCTCAGTTCCAGAAGCTTTTGCTTGCTCCCATCTCTTTGCAATTACAAGTCGTCCGACCTCATCAAGTCCGTCTCCTGCTTCTGGCCAGTATTCCGGCTTCTCCTTGACAATTTTATCTGCAAGCAGTTCGTCTCTCGCTGCCTGCTGGATTCGCTCCCTCCTAGTTCTTTCTCTGGTCTTCTCACTCTCCACACGGAACACCACGTCTGGCTCATCCGGAATAAAATCCGCTTTCCTCTTGATCAGCTTATCAGCAAGGGTGCTCCATAGACTCGAGTTTTCCCGATAGTCTTCATTGCGCAGCTCCAGGCGATAGTGCGGTTCGTCGAACTTCTCCGAATCAACCTTGGGGTTATTGATGTCGATAATATAGACGGTCAGCACCGCTTGCCCAAGTTTGTTTGTGGTCGCGGTTGAGATTTGTGGTTTTGCCTCACTATTTGACTTATCCAAATTATACTCCGTACTCAGTGATGCACCTTCAATTGGAGCTTTCGTCTCGCGATCGACCACCTTCGCCAGAACGAATCGCGCATGTGTGTCAGCGAATCCACTCTGATTCATAGCGATTTGCAGTAGCAGCATTAGAAATGGTGTTTTCATGTCTTCTGCACAACAGTGTTTATTCGTAGCATGTCAGGAAGTGATATCCGGACGGGTGCTCGGATTGGAAGGTGGGCGGATTCCGTTGAGATGGCAAGGTTTTTCTCTCCCGGCGTGCGACTATCAGGCGGGAGGGGTGGGAGGATTTCCGGTGGAACCGGCCCAGCGGATATACCGGGTCACCGGTCATTGGGCGGAACGATGAGGCCCCGCCCGCCAACCCCGGCGGACGGGGCCTCTCCCGTCTTGGCTCTTACCTCTGGTCTCTTGAGGAATCTGACCGGCATCGCCCAACCCTGGAAACCGCGAATGAACGCGATTGGACACGAATATGGAATGGATAACGAACGCGTTCTGACGACTGGGCCGTTCGCCTGATGGGTTGACCATCCAATCTTTTCATTCCCTTGGAAATTCGCGTCCATTGGCGTCCATTTGACCGCATCAGTTGGATATCGAGGCGGTCTATCTCCGCTTCGCTCCGGTTGCGGTTCAATCTTCTCTTCCAGGCGAACACACACGCGATAGCCGCCGGAGACGCCGCGCGATGAGGCGTGCCGTTGGCACGCTGGGTGGGTTGGAGGATGGCGGGCCCACGGTTGGCACCGTGGGCTGGAATGAGACGTCGCGTTGCGACGGGGGGGGCGGCTGTGCGGCGGTTATTCGCGGTTGTGGGACCCGGAAGCCAATCACACCAGGGGACCCGATTCTGCGGTTTTTGTGTCCTTCTCGATGGTGACCTCAAGCTTCTTGGTAACAGGGTCCAAGTTGACTTTCGAAAAGCGGAATGTGTGATTCTTCGAGGTGAGCAATGACTGTGGAATCGAAGCCACGAATTGATAGGCGCTTTGGTCCCTTGCGCTTGTCCCCACCCACGCTCTTCCTTCTACATTCACACCATATTCCGTGTCCCTGATCCCTTCCGGAATGAATCCATCAATCCAGAACCGACGCAGGTTCTTCTCATCTTGCCCTGCCAGCCATCCGGTGAGCGCGAACTCAAGGCGGCTCCAGAAGTCGTGATCCATCAACGATTGAGTGGCGTGGTTTCATTTTGTCTCCGCAGAACGACTTGGCGCTGGCATCGGCCGGCAATTGAAATGGGAAGAATTATGAGATTGAATCGCTGATGGCCGGTTGCTCCAGCCGAGCCTTGTTCGCATTCATTTTTGTCCATCGACTCCGGTTTCGAACGAGGTGAATCAGAAAGCAAATCAATAAAGGGTATTGGACGGAGATGTTCTGCCACGAGATCTCATCCCTTGTGCCGACAGACAAATGCGCTAACACCGAGACTACAATCGCCGAGATGCAATAGAACACCCCGAAACCATACGCAAAGGCACGCTTTGTAAGGATAAACAAGCCAGTCAAAGCACCCGAAAATAGAATGACGTCAAGAGCGAGCATCCAGACCAAGGAAACCCTACCGCTCTCAAGATTGAGACCAAATGCTGTGATCCAGTGTTGGTATCCTGTGTTGCGAATTTGCCAAACCGCAAAGAGCGGAGTAACCAGGAAAAACAAAAATATTCCTGAAAATATTTTCACCCACATAGGAGGTAAGTTGTTCTGATCGATCTTCATTTCCTCTGCGAATGTAGGGCACATCCACCGCTAGGAGCGGCGACGGAAGTGTAATACGGGGTTGAGGTTTAAATTAGGTAGGAGCATGGAAAACAGAGGGGCTAGTGGGTGTTGCCATGCACGGCCTGCTCTGCCTCTGGCTTGCAGGCTTCGATTGCATCTGCCAGTTGCGCCGCAAAGCGTGGGTCATCATCGAGCGTCAGAATCTCAGTAAAACTCTTTAAGCGGTGATATAGGCGGGAATCGCGCGTCTTCTCAGCAGCTTCAATGCTAAGGATACTGACCTCATTATCCCGCCATTCGTAGAGCAACTCAGGGATAATAGTTGAGTCTCTTCGCTTCGCGAGACCGACAAGCGCCTCTCCTCGAATCTCATGGTCAGGATCGGTTAACGCCTGTCGAAGTGCCTCGCGAATCTCCGGTGAGTCTGCATCATTTTGACTGCCAAGTCCAAAAACAGCCCAATTCCTTACATCATGGTCTTCATCGCGAGTGAGTCGGATAAGTGCGGAAATCGCACGATCATCTTCATGTCCCGAAAGCCCGAAGACGACTCCAAATCTTACGAGCGAATCAGGATGCTCGGTGTGCTTGAGTAGAGATGGGATTGCTGAAGTAGCGCCGCGATGGCCTAACCCGACCGCGGCACGATAAATGACGTAGGAGTCTGGATCGTCCAGCAACTCCGTCAGAATCGCAACGCTCTCGTCCTGAAATGCCTGGTCACCCCAGCCCAATTGAGCCAGTATATCCGCTCCTGTAGCCCGATCGCCCGCATCGTTACTCAAGCTGTATTCCTTACCAAGGAGAAACTCGTCGTCGCCTCCGCGGTAGTGCAGCAGCGCCAGGCTAACATCACGTTCATCGTCCCGAATGGCTTCACGATACTTCTGAGCAACTTCGCGACTCGGTGTCGCGTCGTCTTTATAGCGCTCGTCGTGTCGCGTCTTCATTTATTGCAGGACGGTGTTTATTCGTAGCATGTTGGGAAGTGATATCCCGACGGGTGCTCGGGGTGGAAGGTGGGCGGAATCCGTTGATATTGCAAGGATTTTTCCCCGGCGTGCGACTATCAGGCGGGAGGGGCGGGAGGATCTCCGGGGGAGCCGCCCTAGCGGATATACCGGGTCATTGGTCATTGGTCATTGGTCATTGGTTTCTGGTTTCTGGTTTCTTGAGGGATCTGACCGGCATCTTCTCTTCCAGGGTGACACACACGCGATAGCCGCCGGAGACGCCGCGCGATGAGGCGTGCCGTTGGCACGCGGGGTGGGTGGGAGGATGGCGGACCCACGGTTGGCACCGTGGGCTGGGATGAAGCGTCGCGTTGCGACGGGGGGGGCGGCTGCGCCGCGGTTATTCGCGGTTGACATCCATGATTTGATACCGCTTCTTCATTCGTCGTTCTGTGTCTAGTAGCCGAGGTGAGCGAACCCAAACATCACGTTCACGAAGTGACCATCCTTAAAAATGACCGACATGGTGTGTATCCTTACGCCCTTATCGTAAATCTTGTCGCTACCGAGAGCATACTTAAGGGTGACCGTATCGCCATCAGATTCGATAAGCGGCTTTGGTCCAAAGGTCTTCTTCACCTTCTCGATTGTGATGTCTTCGTCAAAGAAGTCGCTAAACTGAGCTATCGTCCATTCGCGGCCATCCACCTCGCCGTCAACTCTGATGCGTTCGGCTGTTGTTGATCCTTTCGCTGAAATCTTATCCGGCTTCCCGGTTTCCGATAAGTTCTTAACCGGCTTCCCGGTCTTTTTGAACTTATCCACGAACGCTTTCGCTTGATCTGCGGCCCTGAATTCAGTAACGAAACGACCTCCCAAAGGGGCTTCCAGCAATATTGGGGCGAGTTGGACCCGGCCATCGACTATGATGGCTATTTGCTTGCGTCTCATGTCTGCTGTTCCCTTCTTCATCTTCTTCAGACCTTCTGCAGATAGATCAGCGTGCACGATCAACGGATCATTCCCGGTTGAAATGCTCGCGACATCCTCAGTTACGATGATTGGGACCTTGCTGACATTGAGTGTCACCTTGTGGTCCCCATAGGTATAGGGCATCTCACGAAAGTCAGGTCCACCCGTTTCCGATACGCGACATACCTCGATCAATTCTTGGCCATTCAATAAGGAGAGAAGCACGAAAAGTGCGATGAGAATCCGGGATGTGGCTGTTTTCATCATATTGACTAACAGTGTTTATTCGTAGCATGTCGGGAAGTGATATCCCGACGGGTGCTCGGGGTGGAAGGTGGACAGATTCCGTTGGTATTGCAAGGTTTTTCTCTCCCGGCGTGCGACTATCAGGCGGGAGGGGGCGGCTGCGCCGCGGTTGTCGGTTATTTGTTATCGGTTATCGGGGCGAGGGTTGTAGCCGCCTTCGTGAGAAGGTGGACGGGGGTGGGCATGCGGGCGCCAAGTTGCCACGCTCTCACGAGCGCGGCTACGGGGGGGCGGCTGCGCCGCGGTTATGGGTTATTTGTTAATGGTTATTAGGGGGCATGCGCTTTTTCATCCACGATCCACGATCTTCGATCCCCTTGGCGACCTTGGCGTCTTGGCGGTGAATCATTCCGGCTGGGGTGGGCCTGGAATGCCGGCGCGAGACGCACCGGCAACGGACTGGGGCGAGACGCCCCAGCCACGGGGTGGCCACGCTCTCACGAGCGCGGCTACGGCGGGTGCGGGTGCGCGGCGGTCATTCAGAATCCCCTAACCGACTCGCCGGCGGCGGGTTCCGTGCCGAGGCGTTCCCGGACGAGCGCGACGAATGCCTGAACGATCGGCGAGGCGGCCTTGCGTGGCCAGACGAGGGCGAAGTCCGACCACAATTGGGGGCGTGCGAGCGTCCGCCAGACGAGGCCGCGGATGCCTTCCGCCCGTTCGAAATGCGGCAGCACGCTCAGGCCCACGCCCTGCGCGATGAGCGCGAGCAGCACGCTCGGGTAGCCGCCCAGCTCCTGCACCACCCGCGGACGGAAACCCGCGTTGGCGCACAACCGGAAGAACTCGTCGTAGAATTCCGGCCGCGACTCGCGGGTGCAGAACACGAACCCTTCGTCGGTTAGGTCGGAGAACTCCAGCGACTTCCGTTTTGCCAGGCGGTGCCGCGAGGACATGACCACCCGGAAGGGAATCCGCCAGATCACGGCATGATCCATCCCATACAAGGGCCCCGGAACATTCACGAAGCCGACCTCGATCCGCCCTTCCCGCAGGCCCTTCATCTGGGGCTCGCGCAGGCCGTGGACGAACGAGAACTCGACCTTCGGATGCTCCTTGCGAAACTCCGCGATCACCGGGGCGAGGTGGTCCAGATGGAGGGCGGTGGGAAACCCGAGCGTGATCCGCCCGGCGATCGCGCCGCCGGCGACGCGGGCCGCGTCCACCGCGCGGTCGGCGTCGGCCAGCAGCGCGCGGGCGCGGCGCTGGAACTCCGCGCCCGCGGCGGTTAGGGTGACGCCCTGCCGTCCGCGCTCGAACAACCGCAGGCCGAGTTCGCTTTCCAGATCCGCCAATTGCCGGCTGAGGGCGGGTTGGGCCACCCGCAGGCGGACCGCCGCATGGGTGATGTTGCGGGTTTCCGCCACCGCCACGAAATACCGCAAATGCCGTAGTTCCATGGCGGGACGATACTTTTCCGGCATGGCATGTCAAGCCAAAGAAGTATGAGCGCGCGGGCGGCGAAGTGGTTCAATGGGGGCATGCCAACGCCCGCCGCCATCTATCGCCGCCCGCTTTTCCGGTGGATCGCCGCCGGTATCCTGTTGTGCGGGATGGGGGCGGCCGGCTGGCGGGAGTGGCGGGAGTCGAGGTGCTGGGTGGGCACCGACAATGCCTATCTGGATGGTCCGGTGCATCCGGTGGCGGCGCGGATCATCGGCACCGTGGAGCGGGTGGAGGCGGAGGAAAACCAACCGGTGAAGGCCGGCGATGTGCTGGTTAGGCTGGATCCGCGCGACGCCGAGACCCGGCGCAGCCAAACCGCGGCCGACCTGGCAGAGGCCGAGGCAGGGATCGCGGCGGCGGCGGCCGATGTCACGCATGCCGAGGCCGGTGTGCGGCTCGCCGAGGCCGAGCTTGCGAGCGCCCGTCTCGATCTGGAACGCCGCCAGCGGTTGGAGGAAAAGCAGGGTGGCGCGATCTCACGGCAGGACCTGGAACACGCCGAGTGCGCGGTGGACACGGCCCTGGCCGCGCTGGATGCGGCGCGCGGAAAGTTGGAATCCGCGCGTACCGGCGTGGTGTCCGCCAAGGCCAAGCGCGAGGCGTCCGCGGCGAGCCACCGGCAGGCGGAGTTGCAGTGCGAATACACCACCATCACCGCGCCCGTTTCCGGAAAAATCGGCAGGCGCAACGTGGAAACCGGCCAGCCGGTGATTCCCTCCCAGCCGCTGCTGGCGGTGGTGGGAAACGACCTGTGGCTAACCGCGAATTTCAAGGAAACCCAGGTGGGGGAGATCCGGCCCGGACAGGCCGCCACCATCCGCTTCGACCTGCTGCCCGGCCGCGATTGGCAGGGCGTGGTGGAGAGCGTCTCGCCCGCCACCGGCTCGCGCTTCGCGCTGCTGCCGCCCGACAACGCGACGGGCAACTTCACCCGCGTGGTCCAGCGTGTGCCGGTTAGAATCCGCCTGACGGCCGATCCGCTCCATCCGTTTCCGGCGATGTTGGGTCCCGGCCTGTCCGCGAAGGTCAGGGTGCGGGTGAAACCTTCCGTCCGATGAATCTCCCCAACCATTCCGGTGAGCGCGTGTCCCTCCGGCACTGGGCGGCGGTGTTCGGTTCGATGCTCGGCGCGTTCATGGCCGTGCTGGACATCCAGATCACCAACGCCTCGCTCAAGGACATCCTCGGTTCGCTGGGCGCCACGCTCGACGAAGGCTCATGGGTTTCCACGAGCTATCTCGTCGCGGAAATCGTGGTGATACCGCTCACCGGATGGTTGGCGGAGGTGTTCTCGCCGCGGCGCTATCTGCTGGGCACCACCGCCGCGTTCCTAACCGCATCCGCGGCGTGCGCGTGGGCGTGGAATCTCGATTCGCTGATCGTATTCCGGGTGATCCAGGGGTTCACCGGCGGCGCGATGATCCCGCTGGCGCTGGCGCTGGTGCTCCAACTGCTGCCGCCGCGGCATCATCCGCTGGGCTTCGCGGTGTTCGGCATGACCGCCACCTTCGCGCCGGCGGTGGGGCCGTCGATCGGAGGTTGGCTAACCGAAAATTACGGATGGCCGTGGATATTCTATCTGAATCTGTTTCCCGGAGCGATCATGCTCGCCGCGCTGGCCTGGGGCATGGACCGCGCGCCGGCGCGGCTGGAAAAGTTCCGCCACTGCGACTGGGCGGGCGTTCTAACCGTGGCGACCGGGCTCGGCTGCCTCATCACGCTGCTGGAGGAGGGCAACCGGCACGACTGGTTTCGGTCGCGGGAAATGGTGGCGCTCGGTGTGGCGGCCGCGGCCTCGCTGGCGGCGGGTGTTTGGATCGAGCTGCGGGTCCGCGATCCGTTCATCAATCTGCGGTTGTTGGCGCGGCCGGCGTTCGCGTTTCCCAGTGTGGTGGGAGCGGTGTTCGGGCTGGGCATGTATGGCGTGATGTATCTGCTGCCGGTCTATCTGGCGGAGATCCAGGGCTATCATTCCGGTCAGATCGGCCGCACGATCATGTGGAGCGGCGTTCCCCAACTGCTGCTCATGCCGGTGGCGGCGGTGCTCGCCAAACACATCGACGGACGGCGTCTGGTGGCCGCCGGGCTGTTGTTTTTCGCGGCGAGCTGTTTCATCAATGCCAGGCTCACCCATCTGACCGCCCATGACCAGTTGCGGCTCACCCAGGTGATCCGCGCGATCGGCATGCCACTGGTGATCGTGCCTCTGACCTCGCTGGCCACCCGTGGTCTAACCGTCGCGGAAACCGGTTCGGCATCCTCGCTGTTCAACATGCTGAGAAACCTTGGCGGCAGCGTCGGCATCGCCTTGCTCGCCACGCGGCTCGATACCGGCGAGGCCGTCCACCGCGCCCGGCTTTCGGAGAGCGTCAGCATCTATCAAAACGCGACCTTGGAGCGGATGGCGGCGCTGACCGGCCGGTTCACCCTCTCCGGCGCGGATCCCGCCACCGCGACCGCGAGGGGATTGTCGGTTCTGAACCACACCCTCCGCCGCGAGTCGCGAATCGCCGCGTACCGCGATGCGTTCGGGGTGTTGGGCTGGGTGCTTGTGGCCACCGTGCCGCTCGCGCTGCTGCCTGGCCGGGGGAGACGCGGCGGCGGGGGGGATCTAATTGACGAGGGCGCGCTCCGTGGGATGTGGGACTAAAAAGTCAAAGTGCCGGTTCTGGCGTGTTGCTCTGGGCAGGGAACGCTCTCCGAGCGGTCCGGCTGTTGGCGGGTGAAGGTGTCAGAAATCATGGCCCCTTCCGGAAAGTTGCCACGCCGCCAACCGGACCTTTCGGAGAAAGGTCCCTGCCTGAAGCAAGCCGCCAACTCCCTTGTCCCGCACCGCGCTCCGTGATTTTACGCCCATTTCGCTTGGCGTCGGGGAGGCGGAGGTGTAGAGGTTCGGTATGACCAACGATCCCTATGCCACGCCGTCCGTCTCCGGTTATGAAACCCCGCATGCCGCTGGCGGTCTTGTTTCCCAAGCCGCGATCCAGCAACTCGTCGGGACCCGTCCGTGGGTGATTTTTTTCGCGGTGATGATGTTCATCGGCTCCGGGTTTCTGGTGCTCGGGGCGCTCGGCATGGCGATGATGGGCGGTATGTCGTCGCTAGCCAGCAGCCGCAGTGCGTCGCCATTTCCGGCCGGGATCGGGTTCGCGCTGGCCGCGGTCTATCTGGTGCTGGCGGTTGTTTATATCTTTCCGGGAGTGAAACTGGTTCAATACGCCGGCGCGATTTCCCGGCTGGTTCGCACCCGGCAGGAGAGTGATCTGGTGATGGCGCTGGACCGCCAGCGCTCGTTTTGGAAGCTGGTGGGGATCATGATGATCGTGATGATAGGGCTGTATGTTCTGTTTATCATCGGCGTGGTGCTGTCCGGTGTGGCGGCCGCCTCCAGAATGTGATTCGGTCCAACAAAAAACCGCCGGTGACGGAAAAACCGGCACCGGCGGTGATGGATCGGACGGGGAGGCCGTCCGGGATGATGGGGGTTAGCGGTCGTCGCCTTGTTTTTCCAGCTTGCGGACGCGGTTGCTCAGGTCGGCCATTTGCTTGTTGAGCTTTTGCAGTTCTCGGAGCAACGGGCTGGCTTCTTCCTTTTCGCGGCCCGGCGTTTTATCGGCCTTGGGGGCCTTTTCCCGAACGGCGTCCGGACGGGGAAACGCGGGGCGGTCCTGGCGGAGTTCGCGGCTCTGGAGCATCGGACGCTGCTGTTGGGACATTTTCTGTTTCAGGGCGGACTCGATGCGGCCGGCTTCCTCGCGGGCTTTGGCGGCGTATTCCGGGTATCCGGCGGCGGCGAGATGGCCGGCGGCGACCTTCAGGTGGCGGAGTTTGGCGACCTGCTCGCGGGCGGCGGCGACGTTGGGACGCTGCGGTTGGCCGGGTTTGTCGGCCTGCGGGCGCTGGGGTATGTTAGGCCGGACCATCGGCTGCGGACCTTGCGGGCCTTGCGGAGCATTGGGCCGGACCATCGGCTGCGGGCCTTGGGGGCGCTGGGGCGCGTCGGGCCGGACGAAGGGTTTCGGGCCTTGGCGGTCCTCACGGGCGCGGGGCGCATCCTTGGGTGCGTCCTGTTTGGCGGCCTGCTGGCGTTGCTCGCGCAGGGCCTCGAACACCTGGCGTGCGGCTTCGGGATTGTCCTTGGCCACTTCGCGGATCCGCTGGGTGAGGGCGCGGGCTTCCTCGTGTTTGCCGGCTTTGTGGAGTTCGGCCATTTCGCGGACGATGTGCTTGATGGGCTCCGCATTGGGCGCTTCCTGGCGGGCGGCGGGCGGCGGGCCGTCGTGACGGGGCGGGCCGTCCGGGCGTTCCGGCGACTGGGCGAAAAGCGGCGAGGCGATCAAACCGGCGGCGAGGACCGGCCAAATGGCGAGTTTCGGGTGATTCATTTTCATATTCGTTGGTGGTGGGGTTGGAGGGTTGCCGGAAATGCCCGGCTCACGGGGATAAACCCGCGGAACGCCGGGAGGTTTCCCGAAAAATCCCGGAGGGCGGGCGAAGTGTGGCGAAAAATCCCCGAAATTCCGCCTTTCCTTCCCTCTCCGCATCCCATACACCAGCGCCGACATGAGCCAAATCGTTCTTCTATTTTCCGGTCAGGGCGCCCAGAAGGTGGGCATGGGCAAGGACTGGGCGGAGTCTTCGGACACCGTCCGCAAAATGGCCGCCCAAGCCGACGAAGCGCTGGGTTTTTCCCTTTCCAGTATCATGTTCGAGGGACCCGACGAGGAGCTAACAAAGACCTCGCGCTGCCAGCCCGCGCTGTTTCTCCACGGCCTGATGGCGCTCGCGCTGGTCCGGGAGCGCCTGCCCCATCTCCAACCGGTGGCCGCCGCCGGGCTCTCGCTCGGTGAGTTCACCGCCCATGTTGCGGCCGGGACCTTCACGCTGGAAGACGGGCTGCGGCTCGTCGCGCGCCGCGGCGAATACATGGAGGAGGCCTGCCTCGCCACCAAGGGCTCGATGGCCGCGCTGATCGGCGGCGACGAAGACAAGGTGCGCGACCTGGCCGCCTCCGCGGACGTCGATGTGGCGAACTTCAACGCGCCGGGGCAGATCGTGCTTTCGGGCACCGAGGAGGGCATCGACACCGCCATCGCCAAGGCCAAGGAATTCGGCATCCGGCGGGCGATCAAGCTCAACGTGGCCGGCGCCTATCACTCGCGCCTGATGCAAAGCGCCAAGGAGAAACTGGCCGTGCAACTCGCCGCGGCAACGGTATCCGAACCCGTCATGCCGGTGGTGTGCAATTTCTCGGCCTCGGTCGTCTCCGATGCCGCCGAAATCCGCCATTCGCTGGAGTGCCAGGTCACCGGATCCGTGCGCTGGACCGAATCGATCCAAAAGCTCATCTCGATGGGCCACCGCAATTTCCTCGAACTCGGGCCGGGCAAGGTCATCGCGGGTTTGTTAGGAAAAATCGACAAGGATGTGACGGTACATTCCATCGACGACCTCGCGTCGCTCGAAGCGGCGGTGGAGGCCCTTTCCTGATAGACAAAAGGAACGCTCCGGTCCGTTATTTCCCCCCAACCATGCCAAGCGACCACCCCGATTCCAGCAAGCGCCCGTCACCGGGATTCGCCCTGCCGGCGGTGCTGGTGATCGTCGCGGCGCTGCTGATTCTGGCGATCGGGCTGCTGCTGGTGGTGGGCACGGAGCGCAGCACGGCGCGGTCGTTCGCGGACTTCCAGCGGGCCGAACTCGCGGCGCGCGCCGGACTGGAGGACTTCAACGGTCTGTTTTCATCCCGTGCGGCGACCGATACCTACACGATTCTCGCGGCGACGCTGGACGAGCCGATCCAACAGGGCCGGACCAAGGCCCCGTTTCTCTATCTGGCACAGGGGAAAAAGGGCTCGGGCGACGCGTTCACGTTCACCTACACGCCGCTGTTCAGCGCGTCCGCGGCTCCGGCGGAATCCAGCGCGCTGAAAGCCCCCGAGGTACTGCCGCTGGTGACCCAGGAGCCTAACCAACGGTTGGAAATGAGCCCGCTGCCGTGGCTCGATCCGGTCCGCGTGGCGTGGATGCCGATCCACGATGAAAAGGGTCGGCTCGTCGCCCGCTACGCGTATTGGGTGGAAGATCTGCAAAGCCGGTTGGACCCCACTCTAGTCGGAAACAAAAACACCACGAAGACCGCCGAAAACTCCAGCGTCTGGCCGTTTCCAGCGCCGGGACTTTGGCCTCTTCCGGAGTCCGCCACCGACCAACCGCTCGACCTGCTGTCCCTCGCCACCGTGGACCCCGCCTCCACCGCGGACAAGCCCGGCCCCATGGCGGGGACGATTCTCCGCAACAAGGCGATGCTGATCTCGCCCGAAGCCGGTCTGGCGGCCGCGGGCGCCGTGCCGCCTCTCGCCCGCGACAACTACGGCCACCTAACCAATCCAACCGCCCGGGCCGCCGAGGAATCGCTCGTCGGTGGCCTGCGCCCCTACGACGAGCAGCCCCGCGTGCCGTTCGCCACCGGCATCGACCCCGCCGTGGCCGGGGAGCCGAAGCTCAATCTCAACGCGCTCCTCGCCAAGGGCAACAGCGGCGTCACCGAAATGGCCGCGTTCATCGAAAAGGCCCTGCCCGAATTCCAGTCCCGCAAAGGCGCGTTTCCGGAAGACTATCTGAAAACCCTAGCCGCCAACGCCATCGACTACGCGGACGCCGATTCCAAATCCACCCTAACCGCCGGTGCCTACCGCGGCCTTGACGCGTTTCCGCTGATCAGCGAGATCGTTCTCCAGATCGAGTACAAGGGCATGACCACCGTCAACAACCGCCGCATCCTCAACTGGCGCTTCCGGCTTTTCGGGGAACTGTGGAACCCGACGTCGGTCGATACCTCCGGCAAGGCGCGGCTGAGCTACGAAGTGGCGCTGCCGATGGAGGGCGTCGGAGCAGGAACCGCTTCGAAACGGTTCGATGATCCCTCGATTCTCAACGATCCTAACAAGGCGACCCACAACCTGGAACGTCTCGAAGGGAAATTCTGGTCGAAGGAAAAATCGTTCACCCTTCGCGCCAACGAATACCGCGTGCAGGATTTCGCCGATGTCACCTACAAGCTGGACATCGGACCCTCCAGCATCACTCCGGCCTCGAAGTTCAGTCTAACCGAACAAGAGGGCGCCGCCGGATGCAGCCTGATGTGGAACAGCCAGCAGGTGGACCGCGCCAGCGGCATCGTCCGCCAGAAAACCGGGCTGGAATTCACCACCACCGCCACCTCGAAGTTCGCCGGCAAGGCCAGCGTGATCTCGCTCGCCCTCGGCAGCTACGGATCGGAAATCGACAACCTCGGCGATCCGCGGATCACCCTCTATCTGCGCGACACCGCCCAGGCCGAGAACGCCTATCCGGACAACATCAGCCCCAACCGCCGCAACATCCGCCGCGCCACCATCTACGACAAGGACTCCGCCCGCAAACCGAAGACCTACGGCCGGACCCAGCCGTCCGAGTGGCCGGACGGCGGCCACGATTCACCCGTCGGTACGTGGACCATCGCCACCGAGGATTCGATGGTCCCCACCGATCCGTCCTATTTCCAGAATCTACCTGTTCCTCTCGCCGCCCAAGCCCCGCAGCGGATCTCCAACTTCGGCCGGTTTTACAGCGCCACCGAACTCGGCCGCGCGTTCGACCCGCTGATGTGGCAGCCCACTTATAACAATACCGCGGACACCAACTCGATCCGCAACGGATTGATGCCCGCCTCGCAGTTCAACTGGCCGGACGTGCTCCTGTCCAGCCCGCCCAGCACCGACCACGGCGGCGGAAACACCCTGCGCATCGGTCGTCCCGACCACCCGGCGTTCGACCGCCCCGGCAAGCGCGCGAGCCATTTGTTGGACCTGTTCCACTGCGGCCGCCCGCGCTCCGTGAAACAGGAGGAGCGCGAGGGAAATCTAGCCCGCGTCCAAGGCCACGTGAACCTCAACACCGCACCGCGCGATGTTCTCCGCGCCCTCGCCGCCGGCCCGCTGGGACAGGATCCGCTCGCTTCCCATGTTCCTAACAACCTCAACCACTCCGGCGCGCCGCTGATGGCTCCGCCCGCCACGCCCACCACCCTCTACGCGGCCTCCACCTCCTTCGCCACCGAGGCCGACCGCATCGCCGACGCGATCATCCGCGCCCGTCCGTATGCCTCGCCGTCGGAGATCGCCAATATCAAGGACGCCGACGGCAAGCCGGTGTTCGGCAATCCCGATCTCTATCAAACCGGAGGCCAGATCCCGGCCGGCACCCGCGTCCAATGGAGCGACTCCGCCGCCGAGGAAACGTTCGCCCGCGTGTATGAGGCGTCCACCGTCCGCTCGCGGAATTTCCGGGTGTGGGTCGTCGGCCAGGCGTTGGCCCCACAACCCGCCAATTCCAAGGCCGCACCCCAGGTTCTGGCGGAGACCCGCCGCGTCTTCAGCCTCTTCGCCGATCCCGGCACCCGCCGGTCGGACGGCTCCATCGATCCCAAACAAGTCCGCCCCGTCATCACCTATGAACGCGCTTTCTAACTCTATCCGGCGATTGGTCCCCGTGCTCTGCGCGCTTTCGCTGCTGCCCGCCGCCGCCACGGCGCAGGACAAGCCCGCGGCACGCAAGGTCGGCTTCGTGCGCCTCGTCAACACCGTCGCCCAGGGCGACAAGCCGCTCGAATTGCTCATCGACGGCGAGTCGATGAACCCCGACGGCTATCAGTTGGGCGACGTCACCGGCGGCATCGGCCTCGCGCCGGGATCGCACAACGTGACCGTCAAACGCGAGGGTGTGGAACCCGGCACCACCCGCATCGATCTTGTGGCGGACAGCACCGTGACGTTGATCCCGTTTGCCGAAAAAGTCCCCGCCACCGACGACAAGCCGGCGCACTGGACGATCCGCATCCTGCGTCTCAAGCAAATGGATCCGGAAACCGCCCGCACCGCGACCTTCGTTTCGGTTTCCCAGTCTCCCGAGCAAGAAGTGGAAATCCGCGACCCCAAGGGCAACTGGACCAAGGTCACCGTGAAACGCCTGGCTATCGCCCGCACTCCGATTCTCTATCCGGAAGGGTATGTGCCACTGCGGATGAAATCCGGCAAGATCCCCTCCATCCCCGTCGGCGAGCCCGGCAATTACGTGGTGGTCCTCTACGACGACGCCTCCGGCGTCACCAAGGCGCTCAACCTTCAGGACTACAAGTTCCTCAGCGCGGATTGAGGCGGGCTTTCCGGTTAGGACGGGCCTTTTACGAAACCACTGGGATATCGAAACGCCCTGATGTCATTCTGAAAAGCGGTTGTGCTTTCCGCCTATAGCCGACCGCTGCTGCGAGCAGTGCCACGCCAAAGCAATACCAAAGGTTCCGCCGAGCATACCGGTTTCCTCCGCTGCCTGGTTTGCGGCTCGAAACTTACCGATGTTTCTGAAACGCCACGCTCCATCGCCACAGCAAATATACCAGCCAGAGGATAAGAATCGCGCCGGTTAAATAGTTGCGGTGAAGCCAAATGTTGATTTGCGTCCGATAAATCAGATCCCATTTCTCGGGAGAAATCCTCTCCACCGTGGCCATCCTTGATTCCACCGAACTCTTCATGGAAGCATATTCGAACCAAACCGCAATTCCCCAAACCGAGGTGCCAAGGAGAGGAAATCTTGCGATAAAGGCGAAGAATCCTGAATTTCTCCCGGAGCTATTTTTCTTCGACAGCATTTTTCCTGAGGCTGGCTATTCTGCTTGCTATCATCCGCATCAACCGGCAATTAGCACTATCAATATGGTTAGGAGCTTTTTCATATTCTGAGTCGATTGGGGTAGGCGTCTCCCTCGCAGGTCCCGGCGCGCGGAAAGCCCGCACCGGACAACCTGGAAAAACGGACACTGTGGAACGGTGACAGGTCGAGCCTACCAATCCCGTCTCCCGATGCAAGCGGGACCGTGACAAATCGGCTCATACGGAAACCGTCGTGCAAAACGGTCCGGCCCGCCTTGGCGCTTCTGAGAATGCTCAATATGAAAGATGACGTCTCGGGAGCGTAGGGCAGAACCTTCACGGAGTCGCCAGAACCGCTGCTGTGAGTTTCAGCCGTCCCGAAAACCCGAACCTGTGGATCTCACCAGTTCGCGCACGGAATTCCAGGGGGGGGATTTCGCGACCGAAAGAATTCTTCATTCGGCGTGCGGCTATCTGACGGGAGTGGCAGGGCGGGATGGTCCTTTTCAGAGCGCGCCCTCGATCAGGCCCACGCTGGCCTGGGCGAGTGCGTGGTTGGTTTCCCGCAAGCTGGTGGTCAGAGCGCGATCGCGGCGGATTGTGGCCCCCCGCGATCACCGGAATCCGGCGTTGCCTAATTGGGGATGGTATGCCATATTCCGCGCGTGAAACGAACATTGGTTATCGCCGCCGGAGCCTGTTTGGGCTGGAGTGCCGCCTTTTGTGCGGACGAACCGCAGGCACCCACACCGCCTCCGCCACCGGCCGCCGAGGCTGACGCAAAGCCTGAACGACCGGCTATTCCGGCGGACCTCTTGAAAAACGCCCACTTCCGGGAGGAAATGGGCATCAATGAGTTCACCTCGCCGTCGATCGCCAAGCTCTTCGAAACACTGCAATTCCTGATGCCCATCCCGCTCTCCGATGTGGAGCGGAAGATGCCCGACAAACTTTCCATCGAAAAGGAAAACCTCGCGATCGAGCTGGGATTTCTCATCGCCGACGGGTTTCTCATCGTCCAGGCCGGCCAGATGGACAAGGTGGAGGGCCTCGCCACCCAGATGAACGCCTACGGCAAGGCTCTCACCATCGGCGACCGCGTGAACCGCCACGCGGCCCCGATGTTGGAGCACGCGAAAAAAGGGGAGGTGGAGCAGATGAAAAAAGAACTCAGCGCGATGCAGGACGACGTGCAGATGGAACTCGTCCGCCTCAAGGACTCCGACCTGGCCCACCTCATTTCGCTGGGCGGATGGATCCGCGCGCTGGAGGTATCCACGGTGGCGGTGGACAAGCAGTTCAGCGTCGAGCGCGCCCGCAAAGTGATGCGCGAGGACATCGCCGACTATTACACCGAGTCGGTGGCCGGGTTGAACCCTTCCATTTCGGATAGGGCGAATTTCACCGAGATGCGTGACATTCTCGCCGGTCTCCGCCACGAGATGTTGATTGAGGAGGGGAAGGAGCCGACCAAGGAACAAATCACCGAGATCCGCGCCAAGGCCAAGGAACTCGCCGAACTCGCACTGCAACGCGCCAAATGAGCACGACCGAAAAGCCGCCTGTTGCGGTGTTGGGGCTGGGAATCATCGGATCGCGGGTGTGCGCCCGCCTGAGGGGCGCGGGATGGCCGGTGCGTTGTTGGAACCGTAGCCCGAAAGGCTTGGAAGACGAGGCCGCCACGCCGGAGGCCGCCGTCGTCGGAGCGGAGTGGGTTTCCATCTATCTGAAAGACGCTCCGGCGGTTAGGGAGGTGGCGGAGCGGATTCTGCCCGTCCTGGAAGCGGGCCAAACCGTTCTGAATCACTCGACCGTCGATCTTCCGACAACCAAGTGGCTGGCGGAGCGCTGCGCGGAACGCGGCTGCGGGTTTCTCGATGTGCCATTCACCGGCAGCAAGCTGGCAGCGGCGTCCGGGCAGTTGGTTTACTACACCGCCGGAGATCCCGCTTTGTTAGCCAAGGCGGACGGTTTCCTGCGGACCAGCGGGCGCGACCTCCAGCCATGCGGCGAGATCGGCGCGGCGACCATCATCAAGCTGGCCACCAATCTGATCTCCGCGTGCACCGTGCAGGCGCTCTCGGAGGCGCTCGCCATCACCACCCGCAGCGGCATCGCCGCCGAGTGCCTCACCCGCGCCGTGGCCGGGAATTTTTGCGGATCGCCGCTGGCCTCGTTCAAGCTGCCGACCATGGCGGCGGGGGATTTCGACACCCATTTTTCGTTGGACAACATGCGCAAGGACAGCCGCTACGCGCTCGACCTCGCTGCGGCGGCGGGCCTTGAAACCCCTGCGATCCAAGCCGTTTCCGACCGCATGACTCAGCTCTGCGCCGAGGGACTCAAGGATTTTGATTACTCCGCCCTGGCGCATCCGTATCTGAACCGGGGAACATGATGATCCTCCGTATGCCATTCCTATCGAAACAACCATGAAATACCACACTCTTTTCCCTTCCGCCCTTCTCCTGATCGCCCTGGCCATGCCCGCAGCGGCCGCATTCGAAACCTGGACCAACAAAACCGGTCTCAAGGCGGAATTGGAGCTGGTCTCCGTCACCGGTTCCGCCGGTGAAAAGACCGGCACCTTCCGCATGAAAAACGGCAAAACCGTGCAGATCAAGGCGGCCGATCTTTCGCCAGCCGATGCCGAGCGCCTCGACACCGCCACGCCCGCCGCCACGCCGGCACCTGCCTCCGACAAGTCCGCCGAGACTCCGGTGGCGGAGGGTGGCAAGTCGGTATTCGATAGCTATCTCGACGGCAGCCTCTCGAAGCTCAACGGAAAGAAAGTCGAGCGCCTCAAGGATTGGAGCCGCCCCGCGAAGTACTACGTGTTTTACTTTTCCGCGTCGTGGTGCGGTCCTTGCCACAAATTCACCCCCAATCTGATCGAATTCTACAACAAGAACAAGAACGCCGATTTCGAGATTTTTCTGACCTCCCACGACTCCGACGACAAGGATCTCGAGAAATATGTCAAGGAACTCAACCAGCCTTGGCCGTTCCTCAAGGTGTCCAAGACCGCCAAATTCGAGAAAGCGTTCAAATTCGACGTAACATCCATCCCCACCATCATGATATGTGATCCGCAGGGCACCGTCATCGACGGGGGCAACGCCGGTCTGATGATGGGCACTCTCGACAAACTCATCGTCCGCAAGGAGGCGCCCACTCCGAAAGCCCCGGCCGATGAACCGTCCAAAGACGGCAAGAAAAAATAGCGGTCCCAATTGAGGGCTTCGACGGGCTGTTTTGGCCCTGAGTCCCTCCGCTCTATCTGTCAGCCGACCTAGCCATTAGACGCCGCCATTTCATCAGCGCTTCCGGAATTGCCGCGGCGTCCGCCGCCATCGGCGCAAGCGCCAGGGCTGACGGTTTGTCCGCGCCTGACACCGGAGAGGATCATGCCGTTCGCTCATGCGCCATCCGCTGCGCCCGGTTCGGCGACGGATCCTATCCCGACATCCGCCTCGAGGTGGAACTCATGCAATTACGAGAGTGAAGAGAAGCGTTGGACCACCCCCAACATCGAAAAATTCGACCTGCATCGGGAAGGCGCGAAAATCCCCATACCTGACCGGTAACTCAGCGAACCCAGCGGCAAACCGGGTGTCCAAACTACCTCAACCTTCGGATCCCGGCTTCCAAAATTCGGAGCAAAAGACCCAGTGGATATTCCGCGTTAGGGTTTTGCTGCGATACCGCCCCGGATCGCGTCCGCCCAGATTTGATAGCCCTTCGGGGTCAGGTGGCAGAAATCCGGCATGATTTCGCGGGAAATGGTGCCGTCGGGTTTGGTTAGGGCGGTGCCAATGTCCAACAGCGCGACTCCGTCCACGTTACCAAGTTCGGCGGCGAGCAGGCGGTTGGTTTCGTCGATCGTTTTCCGGCGTGGGTGGTCGGGCCGTTCCTCGCGGGGGAAGATCCGCATGACCAGGATGCGCGTTTCCGGCAGTTTGGAGCGGATCCGGATGACGCAGGCGCGGATGCCGGCGACGATTTCGGCCGGGGTGTTGTCGCGGGCGTTGGCGGTTTTCGAGGTGTTGTTTGTCCCGATGTTAAGCACCACCGTCCGCGGTCGGATCCGGTCGAATTCACCGTGGTCGATGCGCCAAAGCACGTTTTGGGTGCGGTCCCAGCCGAAGCCGAGATTGAGCGTGCGCAGGCCGGGAAACGCCGACTTCAGTACGTTCTGGCCGGTGGTGCGCGCTCCGCCCGCCGGCAGGCCACCCCAGGCGTGGGTGATCGAATCGCCCACGAAAACCAGTTCTGGGTCGGTCGTTTCTCCGGTGAGGATGGCATCCTGGTGGCGGGCCATCCAGTCGTAGCCGTCGTTCTCCAGTTTGGGGACGGGAACGATCGCGGTGTTAGGTTCGGGATCGGCCACCGGCCTGTCGCCTAACAATCCAGCGATCTCCGGTTCGATCGCCCGGGCCATCGCCTCGTGCCCGGCGGCGTTCGGATGGATGAGGTCCGGCATCAGGTTGGGGTTGATCGTGCCGTCCGGTTGGAGAAACACATGGTTGATGTCCATCCAGAACACCTGTTTTCCATCCGTCAGGCGCGAGGCCGCCATGCCCGCGTCGCGCAGGGCCGCCAACGCTTGGTCCGACCGGCAATAGACCCGATTGTAGGTGGTTTTGTCCTTCTTGCCGCCGGATGGAAGGATGCGGAGCACGAGGATTTTCGAATCGGGAAAACGGCCGCGGATCAGATCGACGATCGCCTTGGTTCCGGCAAAAACCTGTTGGGCGGAGTGGATGGATTTGTAGTGCTGGTCGTCCAGGTTGTTGGTTCCTATCAGAATCCGGAACACCTTGGGCGGTCGGGCGAAATCGAGTTCGCCGTTTTGGAGATTCCAGAGGATGTCCTCGGTCCGATAGCCGCTGTAGCCCAGGTTGATCGCCTTGCGGTGGGCGTAATACTTGCTCCAAACGGCTTTCACCGGTTCCCATTCGCCGCCCGAGTCGCCGAGACATTGGGTGATCGAATCACCGACCATCACGAGATCGTAGTCGCCGCTTTTCACCGCCGCCACCTTCTGTTCATGGCGGGCACCGGGTCGCGGATTCGGAAAATCGGCATCGCCGGGCTTCGGGACGGCGGATTGCTGCGGCGCGTCGGTTAATGGGGAGGTTGGTTCCTTGCCATCGGCCAGGCCGAAAGCCAGAAGACCGAGGAAAATCGGGAGATGGATCAGAGCGGGCTGCATGCGAAAGGGCTCAAATACGCTCCAATCCGCGCGAAAGTACGGATTTCAGGAGTTGGGCTGGGATGTGGCAAGGGGATAATTGGTAAAATTTGGGAAATTCTCGGGATTTTTTGGAAAATTTCTGTTTTTGGCTTGACCGTGCCGGGGTTTTTGTCGATTTTTCCGCCGCCCATGGCTACCCCGCCCAATCCAAGCACCCCGAGAGCCGTCGTCGAGCATCTGGTTCGCGAGCAGGTTTATGCGCGGTTGGGGCTGCCGCTGCCTGCCGCGGCGAAGGCCCCGAACGCGTTGCTGGTGAACATTTCCGCGCGTCACTGTCACCTGACCCAGGCCGCCGTCGAGGCGCTCTTCGGTCCCGGTCACCAGCTCACGCCGATGAAATGGCTCTACCAGGAAGGCCAATACGCCGCCAAGGAGTCCGTCACCCTGATCGGCCCCCGCAGCCGGGTGATCTCCAACCTCCGGATCCTCGGCCCCTGCCGCAACCTCAACCAGGTGGAACTCGCCTACACCGATGCCATCGCGCTCGGTTTCGATGTCCCCGTCCGCATGTCCGGCGATATCAAAGGCACGCCCGGCTGCATGCTGATGGGCCCGCACGGTTATTTCCAGATGGACGACGGCGTGATCCGCGCGCAACCGCACGTCCACATGCATCCGGATGATGCCGCCCACTACCGGGTCAAGCACCTCGACGTGATGAAACTGAAAGTCCACGGCCCGCTGGGCATGACGCTCGACCAACTGGTGGTCCGCGTGGACCCGTCGTTCAAACTCGAAGTCCACATCGACACCGACGAAGGCAACGCCTGCGGCCTGAAACCCGACACGCTCTGCGAACTCCTTTCCTGAATCCCTAACCCCGCATCCTGACATCCCAACCTAACACCATCATGAGCACCGCACTCGGAATGATCGAAACCAAAGGCTACGTCGGCAGCGTCGAGGCCACCGACGCCATGGCCAAAGCCGCGAATGTACAACTCGTCAGCCAGATCCAGATCGGCGGCGGCTTCCTAACCGTCCTGGTCAAGGGCGACGTCGGCAGCGTCAAGGCCGCCGTGGACGCCGGAGCCGAAGCCGCCGGCCGCGTCGGCGAGCTGGTCGCCTCGCACGTCATCGCCCGCCCGCATCCGGAACTCCTGACCCAGTTCGGCATCGCCTGATCCCTTCCAACCCTTAACAAGCAACCTATCACTTTTATGGCCAAACAAGCAATCGGCATCATCGAAACCAAGGGCCTCATCGCCCTGCTCGAAGCCTCCGACGCCGCACTCAAGGCGGCGGATATCAAAATGACCGGCTGGGACAAGATCGGCTCCGGCCTGGTCACCGGCTTCTTCACCGGCGATGTCGCCGCGGTCAAGGCCGGCCTCGACGCCGCCGCGTCCGCCGCATCGAACCTCGGCACCGTGACGTCCGTCCAAGTCATTCCCCGCCCCCACGACGACCTGTCGAAACTGGGCGCGTGGATGTCCTGACGGAAAAGACGGCAGACTTGGAGACAGAAGACAGAAGATCAGATTATGCCATCTCAGCTACTGATTCCCGCGCGCTTCCGTTCTACGAGTCTGCTTCCGCTTCACCATCATCTCTTGTCGTCCGTCTTCTGTCTCTGAGTCTTCTGTCTCATCTCATGCTCATCCTCGTCGCCAACCTTGGTTCGACCTCCTTCAAATACCGCCTGTTCCGGATGGACGGCGCGGTGGCGGAGGTTGTTGCGAAAGGCGGCTACGAGCGGGTCACGGACTACGCCACGGTGATCGGCGATGCCATCGAAACCCTCCGGCGCGACGGTATCATCACCACTCCGGATGAGATTGGCGCGGTGGGATTCAAAACCGTGTTAGGCAAAGACCTCAGCGGCTGCGTCATCGCGGATCAGGCGGTGATCGACGCGCTGGAAGGGTTCGCCGCCGTGGCACCCGCGCACAATCCGCCCTACGCGGCGGGCATCCGGCAGTTTGCCCGGATCCTGCCCAAGGCGCGGTTGGTGGCGCTGTTCGAGACCGCGTTCTATCAATGGGTGCCATCCGCCGCCTCGGTCTATGCCGTGCCTCGCGTGTGGCGGGATCTGGGCATCCGCCGGTATGGATTCCACGGCGCGAGCCACAAGTTTGTCGCGGAACGGTCGGCGGAGCTGTGCGGGCGCGAGGACGTGGCGGAAATCGCCCGGCGTCTCTATCTGGACGGGCCTCGTCCCGTTTCCGGCAAGCCGTTCCGCGTGGTTTCCTGTCATCTCGGCGGATCCAGCTCGGTCACCGGGATTCTGAATGGCGTGGCCATCGGCACCAGCATGGGATTTTCCCCGCAAAGCGGACTCCCGCAAAACAACCGGGTCGGCGAACTCGATTCCGGAGCGATTCCCTACGCGATGCGTTCGCTGGGGATCTCTCTGGATGAAACCGAGCGGCAGTTGACCAAGGAATCCGGACTGCTCGGCCTATCCGGAGTTTCCAACGACATCCGCGATGTCAAACAGGCCGCCGCCGAGGGCAACCCGGACGCCCGGCTCGCGCTGGATCATCTGGTCCACTCTATCCGCCACTGGATTGGCGCGTTCATGCTCGAACTCGGCGGTCTCGACGCGCTGGTCTTCACCGCCGGCATCGGCGAGAACGGCCCGGACATCCGCGCCGCCGTCTGTGCCGGGCTTGAGGGATTTGGCATCCGCCTGGATCCCGCGCTGAATGCCGCCTGCGCCGCCACCGAAGCCGATCTGGCGGACACCTCATCCGCCGCCCGCATTCTGGTGATCCCCGCCAACGAGGAACTCGTCCTCGCCCGCGAGGTCTATCGAAAACTCTCCTGATTGTCATTTGTTCTAACATTAAAATTTCCAACCAACCACGAACCCCAGCAAACCACCATGGCCAAACAAGCAATTGGACTCCTCGAAACCCGCGGCCTCGCCTGCCTTGTCGTGGGCGTTGACGCGATGCTCAAATCCGCCAACGTCGAACTCGTCGGACCGATGAAACAGGTCGGCAGCGGCCTCTGCAACGCCGCCGTTTCCGGCGATGTCGCCGCCGTCAAGGCCGCCATCGACGCCGGAGCCGCCGCCGCCGGAGCCGCGGGCGAAGTCGTAAGCGCCCACGTCATCGCCCGTCCCGACGAAGCGATCGACGGCGTGCTCCCCAAGGAACCCGCCCGGGCCCCGCGCAAGTGAGGTTGATGTGAAAGGAACGCGCGGGCGCGGCGCATGCCGCCCGTCCACGCATCCTGCCATCCATTGACCGATAGCCCTAACTCCACCCCCTCCCATGTTCCTCGCGGAAGTCATCGGACAGGTTGTCGCCACCAAGAAGGACGAACTGATGGTGGGCAGGAAACTGCTCATGCTGCGTCCGAAACTGGTGGACGACAAAGACCCCACCAAGTTCAAGGACGGGTCCAACACCATTGTCGCCATCGACACGGTCGGCGCCGGCGAGGGTGAACTCGTCCTGTTCTGCCAAGGCAGCTCCGCCCGCAACGCCCAGGGTCTCAAAAACATCCCCGTTGACGCCGCCATCGTCGGCATCATCGACCGCGTCGAGATCCTGGGAAAGACCATCTACAAGGGCGGATGATTTTGGATCCGAACGACTTCTTGATGTTAGCGACCCGATTCAACCACTGATACACTGAGGACCACTGAAACCACTGATTTGATTGTTATGAAATCGTTTGATGACGACAAGTATCCGCATTCCGATTTAACGGGGCGGATTATTGCCGCGGCAAAGGCGGTTCATGACGAAATGCGCCCGGGTTTGGATGAGTCGCTCTACGAACGGGCCGTATGCATCGAGTTGGCGGAGTGTTTGATTCCCTTCGAGCAACAGAAAGAGTATGGGGTGTTTTACAAATCGCATTATGTTGGAAAGCTCCGTCCGGATCTTGTCGTTGACGAAAAAGTGATAGTGGATCTCAAGGTTGTCGAAACAATTTCGGAATCCCACGTCTCACAGATACTCGGCTATCTGGCGATCACCGGTCTCGAAGTGGGGCTCATCATCAATTTCAGGCACGCCCACCTTCAGATCAAAAGGGTCGCAAATCTCAAGCCCGGCCAGCACGGCGGAAACATCAGACTCAGGTAATGCCCACCTCCTATCATAACTATTCACCATATCAGTGATCTCAGTGGCTTTCAGTATCTCAGTGGTCAAATAACTTTCCAAGCAACCCCACCGTCCCGCTTCTACAGACTTTCCCCACAATGAATCTCGATCCCACCCAAATCAAAGGCATCGTCGAAGCCGTGGTCTCACGGTTGGCGGCCAACGGCGCGGCACCGGCTCCCAAGGCGGATTGCGGCTGTTCCGCGAAGTCCGCCCCGGTCCGCGGCGCGTCCGGAACATTCGGCGTCTTCGGTTGCGCCAACCAGGCGGCCACCGCGGCGAACGACGCGTTTCTCCAACTGAAACAACTTGGCGTGGCCGGCCGCGCGCGGGTGATTGAAATCGTGAAGGCCATGGCCGTCGGAAATGCCGAGGCTTGGGGCCGCTTCGAGATGGACGAAACGAAGATCGGCCGGGTGGACCATAAGATCGGCAAGCTGCAGATCACCAAGAATGTTCCCGGTGTCGAGTGGCTGCGTCCCTACGCGCTCAGCGGCGATGGCGGCATCACCCTTGAGGAATACGCGCCCTACGGCGTGATCGGCGCGATCCTGCCGGTGACCCACTCGGTCCCCACTCTAACCGGCAATGTGATCAGCATGGTGGCGGCGGGCAACGCGGTCGTTTTCAACCCGCATCCGGGTGGCGCGCGGAGCGCCGCGATGGCGGTGCGCGCCTACAACGAGGCGATCTATCGGGAACTCGGGATCGAGAACCTGATCACCACCGTCGAGCAGCCGTCGCTGGAGTCCTTCGACATGCTGTGCAAGAACCCGGATGTCGCGATTCTCGCCATCACCGGTGGTCCCGCCGTGGTCAACGCCGCGATGAAATCCGGCAAGCGCGCGATCTGCGCCGGCCCCGGAAACCCGACTGTTGTCGTGGATGAAACCGCCAATCTGGCGGCCGCCGCGCGGCACGTCATCGAAGGCGGCGCGTTTGACAACAACCTGCTCTGCATCGGCGAAAAGGCGGTCTTCGTGTTGGGCTCCGTGTATAACAAATTCTGCGAGAAACTGCAAAAGGCCGGTGCGGCGCGGCTGAATTCCCAGCAGCTTGAAAAACTGACCGCCGCCGCGTTCACCTTCAAGCCGGGCGATGGCGGGTGCTCGCACGCGGCCGTCAACCGCGCGCTTGTCGGGGCCGATCCCGCGGTGCTTGCCCAGCACGCGGGCGCGTCGGTTCCGTCCGGCACGCAGTTGCTGTTTGCGGAGACCGATGCCGATCACGCGTTCGTGCAGGAGGAGCAGATGATGCCGATGATTCCGATTGTGCCGGTTCCCGACTTCGCCACCGCGGTGCGGGAGGCCAAACGCGCCGAGCACGGCTACCGACATTCCGCGATCATCCACACCAAGGATGTGGATCACATGACCTACATGGCCAAGGAAATGGACACCACCATCTTCGTCAAAAACGGTCCGTCCGTCGCGGGGCTGGGCCTCGGCGGCGAGGGCTATCTTTCCTACTCCATCGCCACCACCACCGGCGAGGGCATTACCACCCCGAAGACCTTCACCCGGATCCGGCGCTGTGTGCTGGTGGAGAATCTACGGATTATTTGACGACAGAAGACGTAGAGACAGAAGATAGAAGACAGAAGACGCAGAGACAGAAGACAGAAGATAAGATTTCAGCATTTCAGCATTTCAGATTTTACCCCACCATGCTTCCCGCCCAAGTCGTCGGCCATGCCGTTAGCAGCCACTGCCATCCTTCGCTGAAGGGGCACACGATGCTGCTTTGCCAGCCGCTTGGAGCCGACGGATCCCCGGCCGGCGCTCCGATGGTGGCCATCGATCTGTTCGGCGCGGGCATGCACCAAAAAGTCTTCGTTTCCACCGATGGTCTCGGTGCCCGCCACATCGTTCACGACAACTCCTCACCCATCCGTAATTTTGTTCAAGGCATCGTGGATGAGCCCGCTCAACCCAATAACTAATAACTAAGATCCCCTAGTGCGCCTCGCCCAAGTCATCGGTCGCGTGACCCACAGCATCCAGGACCCGTCCTTCAAGGGCGGGCGCTGGCTGATGGTCAGTCCGCTCGATGCCGCGCATCTCAACACCGCGTGCCACACGCCGCCGCCGTTGTCCGCGCAATCGTCGTTGGTGGCCTACGACGATCTCGGCGCAGGCGCCGGCGACATCGTGGGCATCGTGGAAGGGGCCGAGGCCACCGCGCCGTTTGATTTTCCGATTCCCATCGACGCCATCACGGTGGCGATCTTCGAAACCCTCACATACACCCCTCCCGATCCAACCTAACACCATCCGCGATTTATGAGCAAGAAAGTCTTCACCGCCGCCGATATGGAAGCCTTCCTCAAGTCCGGCAAAACCGCCGCCGACCTGCCGAAGGACGTTCTTCTGACCCCATCCGCCAAGGACGTGCTCCGCGATGGCGTGGGTGGCGGGCGGTCCTATGCGTTAGGCTCCGCTCCGGCCGCCGCGTCCGCGTCCGCCGAACCGATCCTGCCGGACTACGAGTATCACTGGACGCCCGGCAAAGACCCGAAGACCCCAGCGGAAATCCAGGCGTTTTTCAACTCCCCGGCCATCGTCGAGGTGAAACAGCGGATGGTCGATATCGGCAAACGGATGTGGGCGCGCGAATACACCGACGGCAACGGCGGCAATCTAACCGTCCGGGTGGGTGACAACCTCGTGTTGTGTACGCCCACGCTGGTTTCCAAGGGATTCATGACGCTCGAACAAATGTGTTTGGTGGACATGGAGGGCAAGCAGCTTGCCGGAAAATACAAGCGGACATCCGAGTGCATGACCCATCTGGCGATCATGAAGCGCCAGCCCAAGGCCAAGGCCTGCTGCCACGCCCATCCGCCGCATGGCACCGCGTTCGCCGTGGCCGGCGTGCAACCGCCCACCTGCATGATTCCGGAGGCGGAGGTTTTCCTCGGCCAAATCGGCATGGCGGAATACCGCACGCCCGGCTCTCCCGCCAACGCCGAGGTCGTCGGCAACGCCGCCGTCCAACACATGGCCGTGCTGATGGTCAACCACGGTGTGATCACCTGGGGCAAGGACATCGAGGACGCGTATTGGAAAATGGAAAACGTGGAGGCCTATTGCAAGACCGTTTGGGTGGCATCCCAACTGAACGGCGGCCGTCTTCTAACCATCACCGGCGGCCAGGCCAAGGAACTCATCGCCCTGCGGAAAACCCTCGGCATGGACGACAAGCGCGCCACCTGGAAGGAATGCGAACTGTGCGACAACGCGGAATTCCGCCCCGGCACCGTTTGCAGCCTCCCCGGCGCTCCGGCTGGGGCCGCGCTCGACCCCGAGGCCGAAAAAGTGGTCCAGGCTCTAACCGACCAGATCCTCGCCGGGATGAAGGCGAAGTAGCATTTCCACGATGATCGCCCGCGACATCGGGTCTGGTGTCGCCCGCCAGGCGGACTGCCAATTTTCGGAAACTCCTTTGTTTGACGATTGCCTTCCATAAGGCGGCCTGCATTAGGGAACCCACAGATGCCAGACCAGGTAGCAGACCAATCCGCCTGCCACGGCGGTGGCGAAACCGATGAGGCGCTTGCGGCGGAAGAAGCCCAACAAAATCATCCCGCTCAGCGAGACCACGGTCATCAGCACGGCGGAAATATCGATCGGCCAACTCCACGCATGCCGCGCGCAAGTCGCGGATTTTTACGAATTGGCAAATACGGGAAACGCGGAGGGCATCCCTAGACGCCGTCCACCCCAGCCGAGGGAGTTTCATTTCCCAAAAATTCCGTTGTGAAACCGCGGACACACGCCGATTTTGTGTAACCCTGGTCCGCCTCCGCGGAGTACAAGGGGTGATGCCCGAAAACCCCGAACCCGCGATCCCTGACGATGCTTTCGTCAAGGCCCTGACCGATTGTCAGTCGGTCTTGCGCGGGTATTGCAGGTCGGCGCTCGGGCCGGGGGAGGATGCGAAGGACGCCTGGCAAAGCACGAATGTGACGCTGTGGAGGAAATCGGCCGACTGGCAGCCGGGCACGCCGTTTCTCCGCTGGGCGCTGGCGGTGGCGCGTTTCGAGGTGCTGGCGGTGATCCGTGACCGCCAGCGCGAACGTTTGGTTTTCGATGCGGATGTGGCGGAAATGATGGCCGACGCGGGCATGGAGCAGGCATTGGAGGCGGACCCGCGCAACCACGCGCTGGCGCGGTGCCTGGACCGGTTGAACGACCGCCACCGCGGCATGCTGACGGCCCACTATCTGGCCGGCTCTCCGGTGGCGGAGATTGCCTCGGCCCACGGGATGAAAGCGGGTGCGGTGAAAGTGCTGCTGCTGCGGGTGCGGCGGTTGTTGGCCGACTGCATCGAGAAACTCAGGCCCCGCGAAGCCCATTCATGACCGCAAGCCCGTCATCAAGCCGGATCGCCCGGATCGAGGAGTTGTTGCTGGAAAATGCCAGCCGCGCCCTCACGGAAGACGAGCGTCGGGAACTCAACGGAATCCTGCGCCAGGATGTGGCGGCCCGCACCCATGCGGCGCGCTGGCTGGCCGATGATTCGGCGCTGGCGGACCACTTGCGCGAGTCATCGGCGGCGGCGCTCTACGACGGGGAGGTCGCGGGTTTGGCTGTCCTGCGGCTGGCGATTTCCACGCCCGCGCGGCGGCGGCGGCCGGGCTGGCTGCCATTGGCGGCGGCGGCGGCCGTGGCCATCCTCGCGGGCGTTTGGTGGACCGCGGCGCACCGGACGGAGGAGGTGGTCGCCCGTTTCGGTGCCATGAGCGATTGCCTGTGGGTGCAGGCGGAGGATCAGTCGATGCCGGGCGATCCGTTGAAACGCGGCCAGCGGATCGAACTTTCTGCCGGCCAGGCGGAAATCGTGTTCCAATGCGGGGCCGTGACCACCCTGCGGGGGCCGTGCATTCTGGAGGTCGAGTCGGCCCGCGGCGCGTTTCTCACACTCGGCGAAGCCCGAACCCGCGCCGATGGCCCGGCGGCGAAAGGTTTCGTCCTGCGCACCCGACTCTCGCGCATCGTCGATCTGGGAACCGAGTTTGTCACCTCCGTCGGCGCCGATGGCCACAACTCGGTCGAAGTCACCTCCGGGGAGGTCGTGGTGCATCCGGAAGGTGGGGAAACCTCCCAACACCTGCGCCTGGGCGACCAACTCCTCATCGAGCCGGGAAAAGGCCGGGTCATGGTGCGTATCGAACGTGGAGACGAATCACCGGGTTTCCATTTTCCCACCATCCCGCCGCCCACCGACGCCGACTATGCCGACGCGCGGAACGGCCGCGCCCGCATCACCCTCGGCCAAGGCAGGCTGCGCCCGCTGACAAGCCAATGGGGGGCCAGCGGCCCCGTGGAACGGCTGATCGACGGCCATGGCCAATCCGGCGAGGACATGCCCGCCGAGTCGGTGTTTTTCGAGGACAACACCGATGGCAACCTCGTGCTTGATCTGGGCTGTCCGGTATTGGTCGAAAAGATCAACACCTATTCGTGGCATCAGAATCAGCAGACGCTCGACAACCGGTTCCGCGCTCAGCAACGGTATCGGCTCTTTGGCAGCTCCGGCGACAGCCCGCCGCCGGTCGGCGGCGATCCGGCGGAGGCGGGCTGGACCTTCATCGCACGGGTCAACACCGACGAGTATTTCGGCGTCCGGCACGCGCTGGACCGGCCGTCGCAGCAAGCCTGCTCGATCCTTTCCCAATCCGGATCGCTGGGACGTTTCCGTTACCTGCTCTGGGCGGTCGAGCCGGTCCAGGTGCCTGACAAGAAATTTCTCAACCACACATTCTACGGCGAGTTCGACGTGTTCGCCCGGCCTTGATCCCTGAGGAGTTCCAAAAATCCGAGACCCAAAACCAATCCACAACCCAACCCCAAACCAATGAAACCCCATCCTGGTTCCGCCCGAGGAATCAACCGCCTTTCCGGCCTATTGGCACTGACAACCCTGGCCGTCTTTTCCAACATCAGCTTTGCGCTCGACTTCACCTGGACCGGCACCACCGCGACCGCCCACGACTGGACCGACTCCGCCAACTGGCTTGACGCGGCCGTCCCGACCACAGGCGCCAACACGGACAACCTGGCCTTTTTTTCCGACACATTCACCGCCTTGTCCGCGGGAAGCATCGACATCACCACCAACGCGCCCGCCGCCCTGACCCTGCGGTCCCTGACCCTGCGCGGACTCGGAAGCGATTCGGGCGATCCGACCGGCGTCATCATCGGTACCAACGCCTGCACATGGACCATGGACCGGTCGGATGCCGGCAACGCCCTCATCAATCTGGACGGAATGGCGGGTACCCAGGGGCTGGATTTCACCATCGCCTCCAACATCACTCTGATTACCAACGGCGACGCGCTCACCGTTCAAGGCAACGGCACGGCGGCTTTCGATTTCACCGGAGCGCTCACCCGCAACAACCGGGCCTTCCGCAAGGAGGGCACCAGCGCGATAACCCTCTCGGGAACCATCACCGGAAGCGCGGATTTCGAGGCCTACGGCGGCACCCTGAATGTTCCCGGCAGCCTGCACACCAGCACCACTTCCGGCAAAGTGACATCGCGGGGAATCGGGGCCACCGTCAATCTGAGCGGAATCGCCTACGCGGGAACGGCCGGGCTTGGCGTCGAGGGGACTGGTAGCCAGTTGAATGTCACCGGCGGTACGACCACCGTCACAGGCAACGCCGTTTTCATCGCTCCGGACGCGAACCAGACCTGCACCATGCATGTTTCCGGCGGGTTGCTCTCGGTGGCCGCAGGCAAAAACCTTTGGATAGGGGCGGACGGCTACAACGGAAACACCGACAACGACGGCTTCGGCGTGCTGACCATCTCGGACGCCGGCCTGGTCGATACCGGAACCACGACCACGGGCACTTTCCGTCTCGGCGGAAGCCGCGCCGGCAGCGACGGCACCGGCACCCTGAATCTCAACGGAGGAATTCTCGCGGTGAACCGCGGGATCGTCTTCGGAACGAAGGCTAACAGCGGAACATTCAACTTCAACGGCGGCACCCTCAAGGCAAACGGCACCAGCGCCACCATCGCCGCCACCACCACCGGGCGCGTCAATGTCCGCGACGGCGGCGCCATCATCAACACCAATGGCTTCAACATCACTCTAACCGAGGAACTCCAGCACTCGGACATTCCCGGCGACGCGGCGACCGACGGCGGACTGCGCAAGCAATGGACCGGCACCCTAACCCTGCCGCCCGGCAACACCTACACCGGCCCCACCGTCATCGAGGCGGGCACGCTCAAGTTCCCCAAACGCACCGGACTCTACGGTGGAAACGACACGCAGTGGACCGGTTCCAATCTGAATGTCGGAATGGGTGCCACGCTGGCCATTCAGGTCGGCGGAGCGGATGAGTTCACCAATGCTGACGTGACCACCCTCCTCACCAACCTGGCCGCCAGCCCCGCTCCGGAGATCGGTATGGTCGCCGGATCAAACCTCGCCATCGACACCACCAACGCCACCGGAGGTTTCACCATCAACGACGTTCTGGCCGACTCCGCCGGAGACTACGGCGGATCCCGCGGCTTCCAGAAACTCGGTGGCAACACTCTCACGCTGACCGGATTTAACACCTACACCGGCGGCACTGCCGTCAATGGCGGCACCCTCGTGATCGGCCACCCAACCGCCATCGGCACCGGGCCGCTCACCGTCGCCACCACCGCCAACACGGTCATCTACGGAGGAACCAACCTGAGCGGCGCCAACGCCCTGGCCAACAACCTGATCCTTTCCGTCAACACCCGTATCGACGGCCCGGAAAACATCGACCTCACCGGAAACATCACCCGCAACAACGTCGGCCTCTACAAATACGGCTCCGGCACCCTCACTCTATCCGGAACCGGTTCCGGAGGCACGGGGGATCTGGAATGCTGGGCCGGCGCGCTCAACGTCACCGGGTCATGGGGCACGGCCCTATCGGCCGGAAAAATCACCGCCCGCGGCACCGGCGGCGTGATCAACTGGTCGGGCAACGGATATGCCGGCAGTCTCTACGGCCTCGGAGCCGAAGGCGACGGCGGCCAGGTCAACGTCACCGGTGGATCGCTTTCCATCTCCGCCACGGGCAGCGCGATCTTCCTCGGCTCCACCCCCGCCACCGGTTCGCAGATCTCGGTTAGCGGCGGCTCGGTGCTCGTCACCGCCAACGGCGCCGTCAGAATCGGCGCGGGCGGTTACAACGGCGCCACCTCCAACGGACCCTCCGCTCTAACTGTCTCGGGAACCGGGGTGTTAGACACGGGTGTCACCACCGGCGTCTTCGGGATCGGTAGCGGCATCGCCGGAAACACGGTTGGCACCGGGGTGCTCAACCTGAATACCGGCGGCACCCTGGCCACCGCCCGGACCATCACCTCGGGCTCCGTGGCCAACGGCACCCTTAATTTCAACGGCGGCACTTTCCGCGCCAACGCCGCAACCGCCGCCGTCATCCTCGATGCCGCCCTCGGACGCGCCAATGTCCGCGACGGCGGTGCCGTTTTTGACTCTAACGGATTCGATTTCGCCATCGCCCAATCCCTCGTGCACTCGGACATCGTGGGCGATGCGCCCACCGACGGCGGCCTCACCAAGACAGGCTCCGGCACGCTCGTCCTGAGCGGCACCAACACCTACACCGGCCCCACCCGGATCAATTCCGGAGCGCTCGTCCTCGGAAGTCCCGCCGCCATCCCCAATGCGGGCACGGGCGTCACCGTCGCGGCCGGCGCCGGCTTCGGTTTCCAAGCCGCCAACTTCACCGACGCGGAAATCCAGTTGATCGCAGGCCATGTTTCCTGGGCCGCGGGCGGCACTTCGCGCCTCGTTCTCGACACCCAGGGCGGCAGCCTGACCGTCGGGGCCGACTTCGCCGGTGGCGGTTACGAACTGCTCGCCAAAGGCGGGGGCTCGCTTGTCCTCACCGGAAATGTCGCGGGCGTCACCATTCACTCCGAGGACGGCACGGTTGTGACCGTTCAGGGCGGCGAAATCAAAGTCGGTGGCATCACGATGGGCGCGGGCACCAATCCTGGCACGCGGAAGGCGACCATCACTTTCACCGCCCCTGGAGCGGTCGATGTCTATGCCTCGGACGACCTTGAAAACTGGGGGACCGCCATCGCCACCGGCGTTTCGGCCTCGCCCTTCGTCGAAGATAACCTAACCACCGCAAAACGGTTCTACACGCTGGTTCCCGCCGGCCAACCCGCTCCCTGATCCCTAACCCACCACAACCCATGAATCCCCGAAATTTCCGCATCTCCGCCGTCACAGGTTCCTCACCGTTGTTCGCCATCCTCATCGCCGCCGCAGGCGCGCCATCCCTGTTGGCCGACGAATACACCTGGACGCAAAACTCCGCCGCCACCCAGGACTGGACCGCCTCTGCCAATTGGGACGCCACCGGTGTTTTCGTCGGAGGAAATGCTAACAACCTCGCCTTGTTCGCCGATACCACCACGGCCCTGGCAAGCGGAAACAACCTGATCACCACCAATGTCCCCGCCACCCTGACCCTCCGCGCCCTCACCCTGCGCGGGCTCGGCTCCGACTCCGGCGGTCCCGCCGGCATCACCCTCGGCACCAGTGCCAGCACCTGGACCATGGATCGCTCGGACACCGGCAACGCCCTGATCAACCTCGACGCCATGGCCGGCGCCCAGGGACTGAATTACACCATCGCCTCCAACATCACCCTGACAAACGACTCCCTCACGGTGCTGGGCAACGGCACCGCGGCGTTCGACTTCACCGGCACCCTGACCCGGGCGGGGCGGGCCTTCCGCAAGGAGGGCAACAGCACCGCCACCTTCTCCGGGACCATCACCGGCAGCACCGACTTCGAGGTCTATGGTGGCACGCTCAACATCACCGGAAACCTGCACACCAGCGCCACGGCCGGGAAAATCACCGCGCGCGGAGATGCGTTGTACGGAAGCTCGGCCACCCTGAATCTATCCGGCACCGTGTTCGCGGGATCGGCCGGACTCGGAGTCGAGGGGACCAATTCCCAACTCAACATCACCGGCGGCACCACCACCGTCAACGGCAACGCCGTCTTCATCGCACCCGCCACCAGCAAAACCGGAACCATGTCCGTCTCCGGTGGCACGCTGGCGGTTGCCACTGGCAAGCATCTCTGGATAGGCGCGGACGGGTACAACGGCAACACGGTCTTCGGTGGCAATGGCGTGTTGACCATCTCCGGCACCGGTTCGGTCGATACCGGAACCTCGAACACCGGCACCTTCCGCGTCGGCAGCAACCTTGCCTCCAGCACCGGCACCGGCACTCTGAACCTCGACGGCGGCACCCTCGCCTTGAACCGAGCCATCACATTCGGGTCGAAAACTAACAGCGGAACCTTCAATTTCAACGGCGGCACCCTCAAAGCCCTCGGCACCAGCGCCACCCTCACCGCCACCACCACCGGACGCGCGAATGTCCGCAACAGCGGCGCGATCATCGACACCAACGGATTCGCCGTCACCCTCGGCGAGGAACTCCAGCACTCGAACATCGGCGGCGACGCGGCCACCGACGGCGGCCTAACGAAAAAAGGAACCGGCGTTCTTACCCTCGCCGATGCCAACACCTACACCGGCACCACCACCATCGAGGCGGGAACCTTGAAAATCGCCAAAGCCACCGCGCTCTATGGAGGTACCGTGGCCAATTGGACCGCCGCCAAGCTGAACATCCGCAACGGCGGCCTGCTGGCCTTCAATGTCGGCGGCACCGGCGAGCTTTCCTCCTCCGATGTCACCACCCTGCTCGCCAACCTGTCCGCCAGCACCGGCCTAACCAACGGCATGAACGCCGGAGCTAGCCTCGGCTTCGACACCACCAACGCCACCGGCGGTTTCACCATCAACGACACCCTCGCCGACACCACCGGACCCGGCGGCGGCGCGCGCGGATTCCAGAAGTTCGGATCCAACACACTAACACTGGCTGGAACCAACTCCCACAGCGGTGGCACCACCGTCCATGGCGGCACCCTTGTGATCGGAAATGCCTCCGCCATCGGCACCGGCACCCTCACCGTCGCAACCACCGCCAATACCGTCATCCAGGCCGGCACGGACCTGAGCGGCGCCAACGCGCTTTCCAACAATATCGTGCTCACCGCGAACACCCGCATCGACGGCACCAACAATCTGGAGTTGGGCGGCGCCATCACCCGCAACAGCGTCGGCCTCTACAAATACGGCTCCGGCACCCTAACCCTATCCGGAACCGGTTCCGGCGGCACCGGGGATCTGGAATGCTGGGCCGGCGCGCTCAACGTCACCGGGTCATGGGGCACGGCCCTTTCGGCTGGGAAAATCACCGCCCGCGGCACCGGCGGCGTGATCAACTGGTCGGGCAACGGGTTTGCCGGCAGTCTCTACGGCCTCGGAGCCGAGGGCGACGGCGGCCAGGTCAACATCACCGGTGGATCGCTTTCCATCTCCTCCACGGGCAGCGCGATCTTCCTCGGCTCCACCCCCGCCACCGGTTCGCAGATTTCGGTTAGCGGCGGCTCGGTGCTCGTCACCTCCAACGGCGCCGTCAGAATCGGCGCGGGCGGTTACAACGGCGCCACCTCCAACGGACCCTCCACCATGACGATCTCCGGCACCGGAGTTCTCGATACCGGCACCACCACCGGCGTCCTCGCCATTGGAAGCGGCGTGTCGGGCAACACGGTCGGCACCGGCACGCTCAACCTGAACGCGGGTGGCACCCTGGCCACCGCCCGGACCATCACCTCGGGCTCCGTGGCCAACGGCACCCTCAATTTCAACGGTGGCACCTTCAAGGCCAACGCCGCAACCGCCGGAATCGGCCTCGACGCCACCCTCGGCCGGGCCAATGTCCGCAATGGCGGAGCCTTGATCAACACCAACAGCTTCGACATCACCATCGCACAAGCGTTGGCTCACTCGAACATCGGCGGCGATGCCGCCGTGGACGGCGGACTAACCAAAGCCGGTTCCGGCACCCTTACCCTAACCAACACCAACACCTACACAGGAACCACCACCATCACCGGCGGCACCCTGGCACTCTCCGGCAGCGGTTCGATCGCCACAAGCCCGTCGATCATCGTCGGGGCGAACGCCACGTTCGATGTTTCCGGCGTCACCGGCGGCTACTCGCTCGGTTCGGGCCAGACGCTTTCCGGCTCCGGTGCGGTGACCGGAGATCTAACCGTATCCGGAACCCTCGCTCCCGGAAACAGCCCCGGCGAACTCACATTCAACGACAACCTCGGCCTTGGCGGCACGCTGGATCTCGAGGTCACGGGCATCAGTTCGGGGTTGTTCGACCGTCTCATGGGCGACGGCTCCAACACCCTCACCCTTGGCGGCGTTCTGAACCTCAACAACACCGGCTACAGCGCCACCCTTGGCGATGAAATCACCGTGTTTTCCGGTTGGGGAACCATCTCCGGCTCGTTCACGTCCATCACCGGCACCGACCTCGGCGGCGGTCTAACATGGGACACCGGCAGCCTCGCCACCCTCGGCAAACTCACCGTCATCCCCGAACCCGCCACCGCCATGTTAGGCGGACTTGGCCTGCTCGCCCTCCTGCCCCGCCGCCGCGCGACAAAGGTGGCGAGCCACCGCCGGTCCGCAGAAGCATGATGTGGGGAGCACCGCGCCACCGCAATCAGCTATTCTTGCCGTCACTGTGGAAATCCGGCTACCGCCGGGTGGTCCATGCGGGATTGCGGTATCGGATTTCCACCAAGCGGGCGAGGGTTTCTTCGGGCGGTTGGAAATCGGCGGGCTCCCAGGTGGCGGCGAGACGGTTTGCGAGAAGTTCGGCGCGGCGTTGGGATGCCTCGGGCGATGCCACCGGCGCGGCGACCGATCCCTGGTGGAGCAGTCCGGCGCGAGACCGGCGCTGGCCGGCCCCGGCAAGTTTGGAGCCACCATCGCCGACCAGGTCGTGCGGCACGGGATTGGCAAAGCACAGCGCGGACCCGGTCTGGCCGGCTCCGGTGCTGAGCGCGGCGGCCATGCCTTCCAGCCGCAGGGTCTGCTCCAGCGCCCGGTGGATGCGTTGATAGCTTTCCGCGCCCTTGCAGGCGGTCAGCGCCTCACCCGCCGGAGCCACCACGGTGTAGGTCCAGTCGGCCCGATGGTCCACCACGCCGCCACCGGTCCAGCGGCGCACCCATTCCACGCCGGGAATCGCCGCGCGAGCGGCGGTTAGATCGCCGAAATACCCGATCGTGGCCCACGGGCCGGCCCATTGATAGACCCGGAGCACCGGAGCGTCCGCGTTGTCCAGCAACCACTCGTCCACGGCCATCGCCTCGGGCCCCGGGCGGGCCACCGGATCCATCCACAGCAGCAAGCGGGAGAATACCATGCCGCGGGTCACTTTCCCTTGGCTTTGTCCCGCGCCTTGCGTTGTTCATCCATCGCCTTGAGCGGCGCGATGGTCTCCGTGCCGCCGGGTGAGAAACTGGCTGATGGAGTCTGGTTCCTGTCATCCTTGTCCGGCATGATGATCGTGATCGTCTGGTTGGCCTGTTTGGCGCGGTTGATGAGGCCGCCCTGGCGGACCCACGGTTGGCCGCCGGTGATGGTTACGGTCCGGGTGGTTTCGTGATAGGTGAAGATGGCGCCGCCCGCCTCGATGTCGTCTTCACCCGGTTTGCCTTTCAACGTGATATGGACCGCTCCGGTGGCGACGACTTTATCCAACTCCCAACTTTCATCCTTCACCATCCCGGCCAGCGGGTTCTTTTTGTCGTCGGCTTTTTCTTCCGCCTTTTGGTCGGGCTTGGGTGCATCTTGAGCCGGTTTGGGCTTCCTTTTGAAAAACGCCTGCAGGCTGTTGGCTCCGTCCATCGATCCGCGCGGATCTTTGACGGTGACATTTTCCTGATAGGTAAGGATGCCGGTCTTGCCGTCGAAGAACGTGCCTCCGTCGCATGCGATCACGCTGTCGTCCGGGCCGGGTTTCACGTCGAGCGGCTTCGCCTGATGGGGTTCCGCGGCGGCGGCCGGGCTGTTTTGGGCGAGGAGGTCCTCCTGCGCCAGAAACTCGGCGGCGGTCTTGGTGGCGGCCACCGAGGCATCCAGCGCGGCCTTCAGGGAGGCGCGCGTGGCGGGATCGTTTCCGGGCGCGGGGACCGAGGTTGGCGCGGGTTCGGCGGCCGGGGCGGCCGCCAGCGGTTGGACGACAAGCGCGGTGCCGAGCGCGGCGATGGCCTGGAACGGGGAAACACGGGTATTCATGGCGATGGTGGGGTTGGTGGCTACGCGGGTCACGACCGGACCGGTTAGAAAACCTTTCGAGTCGCTCCTTCTGAAAACCATTCCGGACGCGGTGGTCGTCGCGCGGTAGGACGCTTTCTTGGTGTTGGTGTCGAACACCAGCCGGGTCTCTCCGGCGGCGCGGATCGTTTCCGTGTTCTGATCGAATCTCGCGCGGGCGAAGTCGATCGTGCCGCGGACGCTGCGATCGGGTTGATAGAGCCGGACATGCACCGCATCTGCGTCCAGTTCCGTCTTGCTCACGATGGTGACGGTTTTCGCCCGGAGCACGCTGGTGAGGCGGAGTTGTTTGTCGTAGCTGGGGAGCATCACGCCGGTTAGGACGCTGTTGGGATCCAGCAAATCCCCGATCGCCATTCTGGGTCCCGGTTCTTCCGGCCTGGGCGCGGGCACGGCACCGGGCTCGGCGGCGGCGAGCAGGGCCGGGGCCAGCAGGAGCAGGGATGTCAGTTTGCCGGTCACGGGCGTGGATGGAATCGGGCTAATGCGACGCGTGGTGGATCGCGATCAGTTTGACGAGCAAGTCCTCCGCAAATTCAAGCGGAATTTGGTTGGGTCCGTCCGACAGGGCGTTGGCGGGGTCCGAGTGGACCTCCATGAACAGCCCGTCCACGCCGGTGGCGACCGCCGCACGGGCCAGGACGGGAGCCAACTCGCCGTCGCCTCCGGTGGTACCGCCGAGGCCGCCCGGCCGTTGCACGGAGTGGGTGGCGTCGAACACCACCGGCAGGTCCTCCTTGCGCATCCAGTAGAGCGAGCGCATGTCGGTGACGAGGTTGTTATAGCCGAAGGTGGTGCCTCGTTCGGTTAGGAGAAACCGCTCGCAGCCGAAGGCGCGGAGCTTGTCGGCGATGTTCACGGTGTCCCATGGCGCGAGGAACTGGCCTTTTTTCACGTTCACCGCGCGGCCGGTTTTGGCGGCGGCTTCCAACAAATCCGTCTGGCGGCAGAGAAACGCGGGAATCTGCAACAGGTCCACGTGTTCGGCGGCGATATCGGCCTGTTCGGCGGTATGGATGTCGGTGGTCACCGGCACGCCGAGCTCGCGGGAGATTTCCCCCAGAATCCGGCAACCTTCGGCCGGACCGGGGCCGCGGAACGACTTCACCGACGTGCGGTTGGCCTTGTCGAACGACGCCTTGAACAGGAAATGGATGCCGGTGCGGTCGGCGATCTCCTTGAGCGAGCGCGCCATTTCCCAGGCGAATGCCTCGGACTCCAGCGCGCAGGGGCCGAGGATGAAAAACGGAACCGGCCCGCCGACGGGCACGCTGCCGATGTTGAACGGATCGAAGGACATGGGGAAATCGGTTGTTTGAGGGATTGGATGCGGCCACCCGCGCCATGGCGGGCCGCCGCGAAAAGGCTAGCCGCGCCCACACCGAAAGCAAGGCCGGAAATCCGCCGTGTGATGGGCAGCTCAATCTCAACGGTGAGGACGCCCGGTTCATGGACCGCAAGGTGCCCGAGCGTGGAAACGACCCGTTCGAGCATACCTATCACCCGATCCACGAAGGCCGGCACCGCACCCTCGCCTGGGCGCGCATTGATCTGGATTGGGACAGCGGCGAGGCCCTGATCGAGGAAATCCAGAACGACCGGATCCGCGAGGTGGCCTGGTGCCTGGAGCGCCTCGGTCGGCAGAACGGCCGGACCATCCGCCACCGTGGCGTCGATCTCGACGCGGCATTCGTTCTGTCCTATTGGAATGGTCCGTTGCGCAGGTCCCGCCAATGGTGGGACGAGGCCATGCTTTGCGCGGCGGTTAGGTTCATCGTCGGCGAACTCGGCATCCGGAAGATCTTCTATCACAGTCCGGTCAGCGGCGCGCGGCTCAAACGTGGTGGCGCGGGCGGCGCGCCGGTTTCCATCTACACCGATCTGCCCCGGCGGTTCTGTTTTGAGAAAACCACGGCGCTGCCCGCTTTTCTCAAGCCCCGCCGCGCGGCCATGGCCGGTCTCTGGATGCACCGGCTGTGCCTGTGAGAAGCATGATCCTCACGACTGCCCGTCGCGGATTTGATAGAGCGTGTCGCCGAGGACCAGATCCACGTTGTTGCCCAGCGACAGCCATTGGCTGGCGGCGGGGTGGTCCCTGAGCAGCGCGAAGTAGGCGTCGCTGTTGAAGGCGATGTTGATCTGCCGCAGATTCGGGCGGGACTGGGCGGTGGAATCGGTCCAGACCGTCCCGTTTTGATAGAACGCGCGGCCGTTCAGGTTGCGGGCCTGGGTGGCGTAGTTCTGCGTCTGGGAGAGGCGGTAGCCGTCGGAGGCGCCGGGTTTGCTGCCGGCTTTGGCAAGTTCCTGCTGGACCGCGGCCGGAGCCTGCCGGACCGACCGCTGGTCCTTGAGTCCGCCGAGGGATTTGGCATTGGCGGTGGCGACGTCGCCGCTGCGGCTGCGTTCCTCCCTGGCCTCGCGGTCGAGCGAATCCATGCGGGACTTGACTTGTCCGCGCACCGAGGCGTCGCCTTCCAGCTCGCGCATGTTGCGCAGGGCCACGGGCACGTTGCGCTTGCGTTCGTCCTCGAGAATCAGATAGGCGGTGTAGGGGGTGACGATGCCATACTGGCGGGCGAGGCGCGTGGTTTCCTCCACCAGCTCGGCGGATTCCCCGCGGAGGCGGATTTCGTCGAGCAGCCAGCCCACCCTGCGCGTTGCCCAAAGCTGCGGAATGTAATCGTTGCCCGCCGCGCTGGCGGCAAAGCTGACATCGGCGGTGAACTCGCGCGGCTCGCCATTGAAAATACCGGAAATCCTCGCGGCGGAGGCTCCGGACCCCGAATATTTGCCGAACACGACGAGCATGTCGCCGTTGAAAAGATCGGGCAAGGTGCCCGGTTGCAGTTGGGTCACCCGGATATCCGGGTTGGTGAACGAGATCCGCAGGTCGCAGAACACCGGCTCCTTGATCCGTCCGTAGAAATTGCTGAGTTTCACCTCGAGGTCCTCCTTGGCGGAAACATATTGGCTGACAGCCTTGGTCTGCGCGGCGATGCGGTCCAACAGATGGGTGTTCACGTCGTCGCCGATGCCGAACGCGAAGATCCGCGTGCCGGCGGCGTTGTGCTTCACCACCTGATCGACCAGCGGGTCCTCGCGGGTTTCGCCCACGGTGGGCAGTCCGTCGGTTAGGAAGACCACCAGATAGGGCCGCGCCGCGTCCGGTTTGCGGAGGGCCAGCGCCTGTCGCAGCGCGTCGCCGATGGCGGTGCCGCCGATCGGTTTGAGCGAGTCCACCATTTCGTTGGCGCGGGCGATGTTCGCCGGATCCGCCTTGGTTAGGGAACCGAAGCGTCCCTCGGCCTCGGTCGAGAAACGGATCACCTCGAAGCGATCCTCGGCATTCAGGTTGGCGAGACAGAAACGGAGCGCCTTTTTCGCCTGTTCGAGCTTGCCGCCCGCCATGGAGCCGGAGGTGTCCAGCACGAAACAGATATCTTTCGGCTGGACCTTTCCGGGAGCGGTTAGACCGGGCGAGGCGAGCAGGAGAAAATGCCCCTCACCCGCGCCATCCGGCCGGGAACATAACAGATCGATGCCCAAAGGATTGGGCGTGCGGGAGAAGACCACCTTGAAATCCGTGTCCGGACGGGTGTCGCGCGCTTCGAAGCCGACAACCGCCTCCGTTTCGCCGTGCCGCGAGATTTCCGTGTCGTGGGACGGGCAGTAGAGCGTTTTCAGCGGGGTTTTGGACCGGATGGAGACCTTCACCGACACGTCCCTGACGAGGGTGGAGCTGAATTTCTCGGTGTTGAGCGGATAGAGATACTCCACCAGCCCGTTCTCGTCCTTGAGCAACTGGGTGTAGGTGATCCGGATCCGTTTGTTGGAGCGCGGTTCGATCGGGAAGATCCGCACCTTGAACGCGTCGCGGCCGGTGTATTCCAACAGCGCGGGGTCTTTCATCTGGCGGACGATGTCCTCGTAGAGCGAGCGCGCCTTGTCGGCGGGCAACAGCTCCGCCTCGGTCATCGTCCCGTCGATATCCATCGAGAATTTGTCAATATGGGCACCCGGAGGCAACGGAAAAACATATGTGCCCTCCAGGCGGGCGTTGTTGGGATTGTGGAACTCCTGGTCGATGGAGGTGGTGGCGGTCAGGTCGTTGATCTCCACGCTGACGCGGTGGTAGTTCACACCGAGCGGGGCGAACGGAAAATGCCCCGGCGGCATGCCGGGCCACGGATGCGGGCCTTGGGGCGGGCGGACGATGATCAGCCCGTCGGCCGATGCGATGGCGGCGGCGGCGATGCTGGCGACGGCAAACAACAGGGATTTGAGCGCGGTCATGGCGGCAGCCTGCCACGGATCGCGCGGGCTGTCCGTAAAGGGTCGGTAAAAACGAAGTGCCGTTCTGTCAGACGGGGATCAGGCAGGTGGAGTCCGGCCACAGCGTGGCGAGAGACTCATCCAATGTGGCGAGCAGGCCGCCGTTTTTTACCGCGAGCCGGGCCAGCCAGGCGTCGGTGATCTGGCGGTGCCCGGTGAGACGCGTCGGGTCGATTTCCGCGTAGGAAAAGCTCTCGGGCCAAAACCGATGCCGCGGATGGGACCGATAGGCTTTGAGGGTGTGCCACGCGGCGGCGGCGCTTTTGTCCGCAGCCATCATCATGTGAATCCGGAGCAGAGTGCCCTCGGTCACCGCGCATGTCGCGAAACTTTCGACCGCCCGGAACCATCTGAGGCAACGGTCCCGATGAACGTGCCCGCATATCGCCAACGCCACCAGGACGTTTCCATCCAGCAGGTAGGTGGTCATGGCGGCGAAATGTTGGGAGTCGTTGGAAAATGCGAGAGATGCCTGGCGTCGTCGTCTTCCGATGCGATTCGGACATCGTCGTTGCCGATCGGTTTCCCGCAACCCCGCACCACGGGCAGCAGGGTCTCAGGGTCGATCCGGAAATCCGGTTCCGAATCGCCGGATGACCGGCCGGACCGCATATCGCCCGCCACCCGGCGGCGCAACAGGTCGCCCACCGCCCTGCTGAGAGAGGTCTTCGTCAAAATCGCGTGTGTCCGAGCCATCGCGTAGAGGTCATCGTCCAAATTGATTGTCAGTCGCATGCGCAACACCATGGTGCAATGGTGCAACGGTGTCAAGCCGGATGTCTGAAATCCCGCCTACGCCCAAACCACCCCACGCCCGCTTGCTTCGCGGGTCCGAAGGCAAGCCCCCTGAGCCGGGGTGTCGGCTAGCCTTGATCCGAACGGGGTGGAAATCCGTTTACAGCGCCTTCTTGAGCGCCGCGACCGAGAGTTCCACGCATTCCAGGGGGCTCTTGCCGTCCGGATAGACCTCTTGCTCGAGGGTGAACCACTGGGTGGCGCCGAGGTCGCGGCAGGCCTTGATGATGGATGCCCACGGTACCGAATCCTGGCCGAAGATCGCCTTTTTGCCGGCCTCGTTGTTGACCACGGTGGGTTTGAGGTGGACCACGCCCATGCGGCCCGGGTGGCGTTTCACGAGATCCGGACCATCCTGGCCGGCGACCTGGCTCCAGCCGAAGTCGATCTGGAGGATCACGTCCTTGCTGGTGCGGCCGGCGAAAATTTCCCAATGGTTGGAATCTCCGGACTTGGCGAACTCGTGCGAGTGGTTGTGATAGCCGCAGGCCATACCGAGGGGTTTGAGCTTTTCGGCCGTTTCATTGAAGAAATCGGCGAGCGCCTTGCTCTTGTCCGGGTTGGTGAAATCGCCGTCGCCGGGGACGATGAGGTATTTGCAGCCGATGGCTTGGTGAAACTCGATGGTTTTCTTGAGCGCGTCGCCGCGGAGCGTGCCGGTGCCGATGTGGGTTGCCGCTGCCTTGAGGCCCAACTCGTCGAGTTTGGCCTTCAATTCCTTCGGTTTGTCGGAGTACGTGTGGTAACCGGCAAATTCAACGCCGTCGAAGCCCATTTTGGCGACGGCCGCGAGGGTGGCATCGAAGTCCTTGGCGCAATCGTTGCGGACCGAATAGAGTTGCAGCGAAACCGGCACCTTGCGGTCGCCGCTGGCGGCGAAAGCGCGGCTGGAGGCAAGGGCGGCGGCGCAAGCCGTGCCACGGACAAACTGACGGCGGGATATCGGGGTGGTCATGGTGGCGCAGATACGGACGGGTGACGGCGGGACTTTCAGAGGAATGCGGGGGATGGGAGCGGAAAACCCGACCCCGAAACCAGCGGGCGGAAAGAGCCAGAGGTTCCCGGGGCCGCGCGTCTTTGATTGACGACCGGCATTCCACAATCTCCCCGGTGCCTTGGAGACGGTTCTTTCAGGTCCGCGTGGGCCGTTGATATCACGTTTTCCCGGGCGCGGCTCCGCGTTTCGTTTCCGTCCCATTCCGGTTCCCGGAAAAACCCGAATCCCGGGCTTGGCAGATGGAGATTATGCGGCAATGGTCCCGCGCGGATGGCCAAGTGCGAACATTGCGGAACCGAATACGCGCCGAAGAGCGCGGAGGACCGGTATTGCTGCCGGGGCTGCGAGTTTGTGGCGGAGCTGATCTCGGAAAACGGATTCGAGCGGTTTTACGACCTGAAACAGGACCTGATCGTGGCTCCTGCGCGGAGTCGGCCGTTCGAGGAGCATGATTTCTCCTGGCTGGCGGCGAAACAGGCGGCCGCGGAGCAACGGGCGATCTCCAAACACGAGGCCGCGCGGTTGGAGTTGGCGTTGGAAGGCATCTCCTGCGTGGGCTGCGTGTGGCTGGTGGAGCGGTTGTTCTCGCGGCACGCGGGAGCCATCCGCGGCATCGCCAACCCGAACAGCGGACGACTCCACCTCGAATGGGTCCCGGAAAAGTGCGACCTCGAGCCGTTTTTGCGCGAACTTTGCCGGTTCGGCTACGTGGCGGCTCCGGCGGGCTCGGTGAGCGGCGACCACGAGCGCCGGCGGCTGGCGGCGCGGCTCGGGTTGTGCGGGGCCTTCGCGCTCAACACGATGGGTTTCATGCTGCCGGTCTATCTGGACATGCCGGATGATTTCGAGTTCGCCGCGCTGTTCCGGCTGATCGCGTTCGTGTCCGCCACGCTCTCAATGCTGGTGGGTGGCGGGTATTTCATCGACCGCGCCTGGCGGTCGCTGCGGGCGGGCAGCCTGCACATCGACCTGCCGATCGCGCTCGGGCTAATGGTGGCCTACACCGGGTCGATCGTCGGTTGGGTGCAGCGGCGCGAGGAGCTGATGTATTTCGACTTCGTCTCGACCTTCGTGTTTCTGATGTTGTGCGGGCGCTACCTGCAAACGGCGGCGGTGGACCGCAACCGGCGGCGGTTGGTTAGACAACAGCCGGTGCCGGAAGCCGTGCCCCCGGCCGATGGGGCGGGGGACCCGGTGGCCCGCGAGGAAATCGCGCCGGGCCTGCGGTTTTTGCTAGGGCCGGGCCAGGCGATGCCGGTGAGCGGACTGGTGGCCGCGGGCGAGGCCGAGTTTTCGCTGGAATGGATCCACGGCGAGTCCGACGCGGTGCGGTTTGCCGCCGGGATGCGGTTGCCGGCAGGGGCGGTGCTGCTGAGCCGCGCGCCCGCCACGGTGGAGGCCGGCGAGCGGTGGGAGGATTCGCTGCTGGCGAAACTGACCGCCCCCAATCTAACCGAGCGCGGCTCTCCCGGTCTCGACCGCCTGCTGCGGGTCTATCTGATCGTGGTGCTGGTGTTGGGCGTGGCGGCGCTGGCCGGTTGGTGCTGGTTGGGCCATCCGTGGACGGGAGCGCAGGCGATGATCTCGGTGTTCATTGTTTCCTGTCCGTGCGCGCTGGGGGTGGCCATCCCGCTGGCCGACGACTTGGCGGCATCGGCGATGGAGCGGTTGGGGCTCTACGTGCGGACTGCCACGTTGTGGCCGCGGCTGCGGCGGATCCGCAGGGTGGTTTTCGACAAAACCGGCACCCTCACGCTGGAACGCCCGGCCTTGGTGAATCCGGAAAGCGTGGACGCGCTCGACGACACCGCCGCCCTCGCGCTGGCACGGCTCACCCGCAGCTCGCTTCATCCGGTTTCGCGGGCTTTGTTGGAAGCGCTCGGCGGACGCGGCCAAAAACTGTTGGAAAACGGCGATGATGCCGCGCCCGAAGAACACCCCGGCCTGGGCGTGACCCTAACCACCCCGGACGGGCGCTGGTCGCTCGGCAAGGCCGGGTGGGATGGCGTCGGGGCCGGATTCGCCGCCACTGGCGAGGGCAGCGAACTCCGCCGCGACGGAAACCTGGTGGCCGCCTTCCGTTTCCGCGAGGCGCTGCGCCCCGGTGCCGTGGAAACCGTCCGGCTGTTGGAAAAACAGGGGCTCGAGCTGCACATCCTGTCCGGCGACCACCCGGACAAAGTCTCCCACATGGCCGCCACTCTCGGCCTGCCGCCCGCCAACGCCCTCGGCGGTCTTTCACCCGAGGAAAAGCTCCAACACGTCCGGAATCTCGGCTCCTCCGACGTACTCTACCTCGGCGATGGTGCCAACGACTCGCTCGCGTTCGACGCGGCGCTGGTGTCCGGCACCCCGGTGGTGGACCGCAGTTTGCTGGAGACCAAGGCGGACTTTTTCACCCTTGGCACGGGGCTGGGATTCCTGCCCCGCCTGCTTCGCGCCGCCTCCGGCCGGGCTGTGGCGGTGCGTGCGGCGTTCGGTTTCGCCCTGGTTTACAACCTCACCACCATCGCCTTTTCCATGGCCGGAAAAATGAGCCCGGTGGTGGCCTCGGTCATCATGCCGCTCAGCTCGATCGTCTCAATTTCCATCGTCGCCAGCCTATTTCGCGCAATTGATGCGAAGAAAATCGCAAAGAATGGTTGAAATCCTCCGCGGTTTTCCCTACTTTCCTTCCCGGAGCCACCTACTGCCCATGATGACCAACACCTTCGCCAACAAAGCGTTCGAAAACACCTTGCTCGAAAGGCTGGTCCAGTCGGACCGTTTCAGGATCTATCAAGACGCGTTCCGGATCACCACCGGACTGCCGCTGCGGATGGTTTCCGCCGATCCGGACAACTGGAGCCTCGACGACCAGGCGATCAACCGCAGCCCGTTCTGTGAGGCGCTCAACCTCTGCGAAAGCGCCTGCGACGCCTGCCGCGACACCAACCGCAAGCTGATGCGCGAGGCCGAAGCCAAGGGCCCGTCGAGTTGTTCCTGCTTCGCCGGTCTGCGCGCCACCGCCGTGCCCGTCAAGATGGGCGCCTCGGTGATCGGGTTCCTCAAAACCGGCCAGGTATTCACCAAGCCCCCTAACGAAGACCAGTTTGAGAACATCCTCGGCTCCCTCGGACGCCGCACTCTATCAGAAACATTCATCGGGCAGCTCAAGGACGCCTACATGGCCACCCGCGCGGTGGAACCGCAGCGCTATGAAAGCATGGTGGTGCTGCTCCAGACCTTCTCCGAACAACTCGGCCAATACGTCGAATCGCTGGCGATCATCGAGGAAGGCACCGAGCCCTCCGCCATCGCCCGCGCCCGGCGCTTCATCCACTCCAATGTGGACCAGCCGCTGCCGCTCGGCCAGGTCGCCCGCGAGGCCGGATTGAGCGAGTCGCATTTCTGCCGCCTGTTCAAGGAGTCCACCGGTCTCACTCTAACCGACTACGTCAACCGCTGCCGGATCGACTGGGCGAAGCGCGAGCTGCTGCGCCCCGAGGTGCGGATTTCGGAAATCGCGTTCCACGTGGGCTATCAGTCCCTCTCCCAGTTCAACCGCAGCTTCGCCCGGATCGCGGGGATTTCCCCCACCAAGTTCCGCCGCAGCCGGATCAAGCGCGCCGCATCGTAAGTCGGAAGGCTTGACAAAGATCGCGCCATCAGGCGCATCTAACACATAATTTTGCGGACGGTCCGGTCGTGCGGTGGAAACCGGGCCCGTCCAGCGTTGTTGCCGAGCGGCGTGTCGGAAAAGCCCTTGGGACCGGTATCTGGAAAGCGGACCACGGTACCGGGGGCGATCGAATCGCTCGGGTCCGGATCTCGGATTGGAGGCCCGATTTTGGGGTCGTGGAGCGGCTCGACCGAAAAAAATCTCCGATTTGAGCGGATTTGATCGGAAAAGGGTTTGCTTTGCGGGGTGGCGGCCCCATGGTTCCCTCTCACATGACGGTGTTGCCGAGAATCATCCAAGGAGGAATGGGGGTGGGAGTGTCGAATTGGCGGCTGGCCCGCGCGGTTTCGCGGGCGGGGCATTTGGGTGTTGTGAGCGGAACCGCCCTCGACATGCTGCTGGCCCGGCGTTTGCAAATGGGCGATCCCGGCGGCCACATGGCCGAATCCGCCGCGCGTTTTCCGTTTCCCGAAATCGTGGAGCGGGTTTGGAACAAGTATTTCGTCAAGGGGGGCAAAGCGGACACCGAGCGGTTCCGGTTGGTGCCGATGCACTCGCTCAGGCCGCCCCGAGACCTCCTGGACCTGGCCGTGCTGGCCAATTTCATCGAGGTGGATCTCGCCAAGCACGGACATTCCGGGTTGGTGGGCATCAATCTGCTGGAAAAGATCCAGCTTCCGACGATTCCCTCGCTTTGCGGAGCGATGCTCGCCGGGGTGGATTACGTGCTGATGGGCGCCGGCATCCCACGGGCGATCCCCGGCATCCTCGACCAACTCGCGGTCGGCTCCGCGACGAAGCTTAAGATCGACGTCGAGGGCGCGGAGAGCGCCGAAGAGCATTTTGCGGAATTTGATCCGGCGCCCTACATGCCCGCCTCCGGCACGTTGATCCGCCCCGCGTTTCTGGCCATCGTTTCCTCAGCCACTTTGGCCATCGCGCTGGCGAAGAAATCCTCCGGCCGGGTGGACGGTTTCGTGATCGAAGGCCCCACGGCCGGCGGCCACAACGCGCCACCGCGCGGAATCATGACCCTCGACGGCAACGGCGAGCCGATTTACGGCGAGCGCGACGTGCCCGATCTCCCGAAAATCGCCGCGCTCGGCCTGCCGTTCTGGATGGCCGGCTCGTATGGCGAACGCGGTGGTCTGGCGGCCGCCGAAGCGCTCGGCGCGGTGGGCATCCAGGTGGGCACGGCATTCGCGTTTTGCGAGGAATCCGGCATCGACCCGGAAATCAAACGCGCGGTCCTTGCGGCCAGCCGCGAGCACCAATTGCGAGTGTACACTGATCCGGTGGCCTCGCCCACCGGGTTTCCGTTCAAGGTGATCCACGGCACGCCCGAATCCGGCATCCCGGTTTGCGGCGAAGGCCGCACTCGCGTATGCGATCTCGGGTACCTGCGCCACCTCTATCGGAAACCCGATGGCGCCGTGGGCTACCGCTGCCCCAGCGAGCCGGTGGACGATTATCTCCGAAAAGGTGGTTTGGAAGCCGAAACCGTGGGCCGGCTGTGCGTGTGCAACGGACTGGTGGCCACCTACGGAGCGCCTCAGCTCATGGCCGACGGCACCCTCGAAAAACCGCTCCTAACCGGCGGCGACGACGCGGCGAAAGTCGCGCGCTTCCTTCTCCCGGGCCGCGAGTCCTACACCGCCGCGGATGTGATCGCCCGCCTGTTGGAAAACGCCTGACGGAAGCGGAGCGGAAACGGTTTTTCGATCCACCGTCAACCGGCCCAGATCCTGTTGGCGGGAAATTCCACCGTTGGAGCGCGTGCGTTCGGATAGACGCCGGCTAAAGCCAGCGCTCCGTTAGCTGGCGGCAGCTTCCTGGCGTCCTCCGGCCATGCATGTTAGGATGGCGTCCGGAGGCGGGATGTGGTTGGATCGGCGGCGTGTCGGAGATTCTGAAAGCGATGGTGCTGGCCGCGCGGCCGAAGACGCTTCCCGCGGCGGTCGTGCCGGTGTGGGCGGGCGGGGTGCTGGCGTGGCGGATGAGCGGGGTGCTGGATGCCGGATTGCTGGCGGCCACACTGGCCGGGGCGATCGCCATCCAGATTGCGACGAATTTTTTCAACGATGCGATCGACGCGAAGAAAGGGGCGGATACCCGGCGGCGCTTGGGCCCGGTGCGGGTGACGGCGTCGGGGCTGATGTCGCCGGCCGCGGTTTACGGGGCGGCGGCGTTTTGTCTGGCGGTCGCGGTCGGTTGCGGGGTGGTGCTCTATCAGGCGCGCGGATGGCCGATCGTCGCGATCGGCGTGCCGTCGTTGTTTTTGGCGTATGGCTACACCGGAGGGCCGGTGCCACTGGCCTATCGGGGGTTGGGCGAGTTGTTCGTGGTGATGTTTTTCGGGCTGGTGGCGGTGGCGGGCACGGTTTTCATCCAGACCGGAACCTGGCCGGCCGCGGCATTGTTGTTAGGGTGGCAGGTGGGGTTGCTCTCGGCGGTGCTGATATCCATCAACAACCTCCGGGACCGCGAGGAAGACGCGGGCACGGGGAAACGGACGCTGGCGGTGCGCCTTGGCCGGAAGGCGGCGCTGGGGATCATCGGGTTGGAAATCGCGCTGCCGGTGGTGTCGGCGGCGGGCTGGGCGGCCTGCGGCTATGGCGGGCTGGCGCTGGCGGCAATCCCGGTTGTTCTGATAGGACCGCTGGTGCTGGCGAGGTTGGCCAAGCTGCCGCCGGGTCCGGCGTATAACAGACTGTTGGCGCTATCGGGCGTTCAACTGCTGCTATTCGCGGTGGTGTTTCACGTGGCCGCGGTCATTGGGTGTTAGCCTGGATTTCTCACATTCAAGGAGCGTGGGCTCAGGCGGTTTTCTCGATGACCACCTTGAGCGGGCGGCTGTCGGCGTGCTGGTCGCGGTCCCATGCCGTGATGAACTCGCGGATTTCGCGGAGCATCGTGTCGCAGCGCTTGTCCCATTGTTTGACGCCGCGGAGGATGAGCACGGCGGAGCGCAGGCCGGTGAAACGGACTTCCTCCGCACCCATGCCGCGCAGGGTGGACAGTTCGCCGCGCAGCATTTCGAAAAACGCCAGCTCGAAGCCGTTGCCGGCCTCAAGCGCGGGACGCACCAGAGAGAGCGTGACCGGCGGCGCCACCGGCACCAGCTTTTCGGCGATCGGCTGGCAGCCGATCTTCACCAGCATCTTGCGGAGCCGCTCGTAGAGGTCGTCGAGGTGAAGCAGCTTCAGCGGGCACTTCGTTTCGAGGTACTGGAGGATGCCGGCGCAGATTTCCTCGACAAACGGAAAGTCCTGCTGGTCGGCCGCGTTGGCGGCGCGCCGCAGGGCGTCATCCAGCCACGCCACATCGTAATCGGTGACTTGATAGCGTCCGATCTGAAGCGCGGGGCGGTTGCCGATGTAGGAAATCACAAGTGGGTCTTGGCGGTTGGCGGTGGCGGAATGGGGTTAGGGGTTGGGTGCAGCAATGGGGTGGTTGGGTGAATGGGTCAGTCTTTGAAAAGGCGGCGCTGGAACGGGTCGCGCGCGGCCCGGCGGGAAAGCGACTGGATTTCCTGGATGAACTCGTTGACGTCCTCGTACTGGCGGTAAACGGAAGCGTAGCGGACGTAGGCCACCGGGTCGATCTGGTGCAGCTTGTCCATGACCTTGCTGCCGATCACCGCGGACGGGACTTCGGAAAGGTGGTCCTTGTGCAGCTCGGTGAGGATTTCCTCGATCGCGCGGTCGAGGCGGTCCATCGGGACCGGCCGTTTCTCGCAGGCTTTCACCAGGCCGCTCATGAGCTTCTCCCGGTTGAGCGCCTCGCGCGTGCCGTTGCGTTTGACGACCCTCAGTTCGGTCCGCTCGATCTGCTCGTAGGTCGTGTAGCGATAGCCGCAGGAGAGACACTCCCGGCGTCGCCGAATGGATGTCCCATCCTTCGATGAGCGGGAATCGAGGACTTTGTCGTTTAAGGAGCCGCATTGAACACAACGCATCGAGGCGGATACACGAGGGGGGAGTTGGCTGTCCGCGCGAGTTTGGTCCGATATCTGGTGGCGTCAATCAAAAATTGTGCAATATTTTGCGAAACGGATGTTTGACCCGTGGGCGGGTTTTCGCCCGGTCGTTTCACCCGCCGATCACCTCGACCGGGGCGTCGGGGAGGGCCTGCATGAACAGCTTGCCGTAGCGTTTGGTGAGAATGCGGTTGTCGAGGATGCACACGAGGCCCTGGTCCTGCTGGGTGCGGATCAGGCGGCCCACGCCCTGGCGGAGCTTGAGGATCGCCTCGGGCACCGAGTAATCCATGAACGGATTGCCGCCGTCGGCCTCGATCGCCTCAAGCCGCGAGGCGGTTAGGGGATGGTCGGGCACGGCGAAGGGCAGACGGGTGACGACCACGTTGGAAAGCGCCTCGCCGGGCACATCCACGCCGGTCCAGAAGCTGTCGGTGCCGAACAGGACGCTGTGGACGTCGGCGCGGAACTCCTCGATCATGCGGTGGCGCGGCATGCCGTCGCCCTGGAGGAAAAGCCGCCAGCCTTGTTTTCCGAAAAACCCGCGTAGGCGCTCGGCGGCGTCGCGCATGGTGCGGTAGCTGGTGAACAGCACGAAGGCGCGGCCGTTGCTTTCGCTCACGGCGTCGCGGATGCTTTCCGCGAGCATTTCGTCGTACCGCGGGGTGTTGGGTTCCGGCATGCTCTTGTAGATCCGGACTTTCATCTGGCGTTGGAAATCGAACGGGCTGCCAATGGCAAGCGGGGTGGCCTGCTCGGCGCCGACCCGGCCGCGGAAATACCCGAGCGAAGGGTCGCCTACGCCAAGCGTCGCGCTGGTCAGAACGATCGCCCGACGCCCGGAAAACAACAGCGGACGGAGGCGGTCGGCCACTTTCACCGGGGCGGCGTGCAGGCTGTATTGGGTTTCGTCCCGGCCGCTGCGCTCGATCCAATAGACGCTCTCGTGGTCGCGCTGTTCGAGGAAAACGCCGAGCGCGCCGTGGGTTTCACGCAGGCGGCGGGAGACATCCTGAAGCTCGGAACGGGTGGTTTCCGACTCCACGTCGGCGGCGATGGCGTCCACTTCCTGCCACAACCGGCGGAGCGGTTCCGCCAGGGTGTTGGGAACCACTTCCGGCTCGCGGACGCGGAATTCCTTGGAAAAATTCCCGAAGTTCGAGGCCTCGCCGACGTTTCCGAAAAACCTATCCGCGGCGGCGAGGGCTTCCTCCACCGCGCGCAGCGGTTCGGCCTTCTGGAACGGCCGGAGCAGCCCCTTGCGGGTGCGCGGATGATAGAGCCGCTGGAGATCGAACCGCAGACCGGACTGCGAAAGGCGCAGGCCGAGCTGGATGGCGGCCACCTGTTCGATGGTGTGGGCCTCGTCGAGGATGCCGAAATCTCCCGGGAAAATGAAGCCCCCGGCTTTGGCGCGCGCCGCGGCGGATTCTTCGTCGTCATCGTCCGCCGCGTATTCGGTGGTGTCCAACAGCGCGAAGAACAGCGTGTGATTGACCACCACCAGTTTGGCATCGGCGGCGGCCTTGCGGGTTTCCTGGAAAAAACAGTTGCCGCGCGGCCCACAGGTGCGGGCGGTGCAGATGTGCGCCTCACTGCACACCTGGAGCCAGACTTTCATCTGCGGCTGGAAATCGAGGTCGCTCAGCGTGCCGTCGCGGGTGGTTTGCGCCCATCGGTGGATCGCCTGGAGTTCCTCGTGCTCGGTGCTGGTGAATAGGTCGTCGGTTTGCTCCATCGCCCGGCGGAGGCGCTGCGGGCAGAGGTAATTCTGGCGGCCTTTGAGCAACACCGCGGGGAGATCGTCGCCCAGGATCTTGCGGACGATGGGGATGTCCTTGCGGACGAGCTGCTCCTGCAGATTGATCGTATGGGTGGAAATGATCCCCTTGCGGCCCGTATCGAGCGCGAACCGCGCCGCCGGAACCAGATAGGCCAGCGATTTTCCGACCCCCGTGCCCGCCTCCGCCACCAGCGCCCGACCGGCCAACAACGTCTCCGCCACCGCCACCGCGAGTTCCTGCTGCTGCGGACGGTATTCGAAATCGCGCGACTTCGAGAGCAGGCCTTTCTTCGAAAAAGCCTGCCCCACCATTTCGGAAAACCCCGGCAGGGGTTGGCCATCGGAAAGCGCGATCATCGCCGGACGATTCCAGCGGGTTTCCGGTCGATTGCCAAGCGCCCCATCCGGGCGGCGTTCTTTTTTCGGTAGCCGGGCCGTTTTGCCGGATCGGAGGAAAATGGATCGGATGTTTTTTCACTGGTTTTGAAAAGCCGCTCGCCAAGGCGGCATCCGGATGCTTTAAGCAAGCCCGGAGCCCACTATGAAAACCACCGCACCGCTGTTTCTGTTGTTCACCGGATTCCTATCCGCCGCGCCGCCGTCGAACTACGGGGAGGATCTCGCGTTTCTGCGCAAACACACCCGGATCATCGAGTTGAAGCTCGGCGACGCCGCGGTGGCGATCGCGCCGGCCTATCAGGGGCGGGTGATGACCAGCACCGCCACCGGCAACAGCGGCTACGGATTCGGCTGGCTGAATTACAAGCTGATCGAACAAGGCGTGCTGCCACCCGCGGACGCCAAGGGAAAACTGGAGGAGCACATTTATGTGTTCGGCGGCGAGGAACGGTTCTGGCTGGGCCCGGAAGGCGGCCAGTTCGGGATCTTTTTCCCCAAGGGTGCCGCGTTCGATTTCGCTTCGTGGAAAACTCCCGCACCGTTGGATACGGAGCCGTTCGAAGTGGCGCCGGAAACATCGGATAGCGTGGTGTTCAGCCGCGATTTCATGGTCTCCAACCAGAGTGGGACCGGGTTCAAGGTGGCGGTGCAACGTGGGATTCGCCTCCTGAAGCCCGCGGAAATCGCCGGGATTCTGGGCGAGGAGGCGGCACGTGCCGGGGTGGTTGCCTACGAAACCACCAACACCCTAACCAACAAGGGCGACCAGACATGGACCAAGGACAGCGGCCTGCTATCCATCTGGTTGTTGGGAATGTATAAACCCACGCCGGGCACGGTGGTGGCCATCCCGGTGAAGGAAGGTGATGGCGCCAAGCTCGGCCCGCAGGTGAACGACGACTATTTCGGCAAGGTGCCGGCCGACCGCCTGAAGGTGAAAGACAACGTGATCTATTTCAAAGGCGACGGAACGTTCCGCAGCAAGATCGGGGTGCCGCCGCTGCGTTCGGCGGGTGTGGCGGGCAGCTATAGCCCCGAGGCCAAGGCGCTCACTCTAACCATCTATAAACAGCCCGAAGGCGTGACCGATTATGTGAACTCGGCCTGGGCGGTGCAGGAAAAGCCGTTCGGTGGCGATGCGATCAATTCCTACAACGACGGCTCGCCCGAACCCGGCAAGCCGCCGCTCGGGCCGTTTTACGAACTGGAAACCTCCTCCCCGGCGGCCCCACTCGCGCCGGGAGCCAGCATCTCCCACACCCAGACCACCATCCATCTAACCGGCGATCCGGCGGTGCTCGACGCCGTGGCCAAAAAGCACCTGCGAGCCACCACCAAGGAGATCTCCGGAGCGTTCGGAAAGTGATTTTGGATGATCGATGGCGGCCACCCGACGGTGGAGCTACCGGGCAGCGATCCACTCCGCTAACGAATCCCTCACGGCCCCCCGTGGCTGGGGCGTCCCCGCCCCAGTCCGTCGCCGGCGCGTCCCGCTCCGGCGGTTCAGGTTCACTCCCGCGAGGAAATTCACCGCCAAACCGCGAAGATCGCCAAGGGGATAAAAGATCGAAGATGAGGAAATGCGGAGCACAGGGGAGCACACGCGCCCTCGCGTGTTCCGGAGCGCGCCCTCGCGGTCCGGTGGCTCCGCAGGCCGGGCGACGATCTTCCGCAAATAAACTACCCCGTCCATGGTGGCCCGGTTTCCGGCGAGGGCGCCGGAAACAGCACGCGAGGGCGCGTGCGCTCCCCGGAAAAGATCCACCGCACTTGCTGCGGTGCCCTTTCCAACGCTCAAAAACCTCGCTACACCTGCTGCGATGGCCTCCCCGATGCCAAAAAACCTCGTCGCACCTGCTGCGATGCCTTTTCAAACTCTTAAAAACCTCGCCGCATGTGCTGCGGTGCCTTCCCCAACGCTCGAAAACCTCGCCGCACCTGCAGCGATGCCCTTCCCGACGCTTAATAATCTCGCCGCGCATGCAGCGGTGCCTTTCCCAACGCTCGAAAACCTCGTCGCACATGCTGCGGTACCCTTCCCAACGCTTGAAAACCTCGCCGCATTACGTGCGAAGTGCCCCCCATTTTCCGGCCTGGAAGCCGCAAAATCCGCCCGTTCTGGCAGAAACAACCCGACTCCGCATTTCTTTTTCCCTACGCCCCCCGGCCGGATTTCTGCTAGTCCGCGTCCATGGCTACCAACCAAATCCCAGGATCCATTGAAACCGTTTTTGCCCTTGCCGGAGACATGGCCGGAGGAGCAGTCGCCCAAGGCGGGTCGGCCTCGTGCAGAACACCCATGCCACCATCCTCGCCGCCATGGATTGACGGTTGTCGATTGAGGATTGTTGATTTCTGATCTGATCTTGAATGGCGCGCCTTGGTCCGGGTTCAGAACATGGGTAACACAATAGGTTCAATACATGGGTAACACCTTGCCAACCCGGAGAGCGATCCGAAGGTCTCCGGAAATGCCATGGAAAACCACCCTGAAAATGAACGAAAAAAT